>JAXLYC010000001.1:0-1574 GCA_046351635.1 Nannocystaceae bacterium
GGGCACGGCGGACAGGAGCAGCAGCAGGTACGCAGCGGCGGCCCACCGGCGGGCATGGGAACGGTATGCAGGGCAGGGCATCCGCCGCATCCTAGGCGAACCGGCCGGGGCGCCCCTTGAACGGCATCACGCCGGCACTGCGGCCAGCGTCGATCAGGTCTCGTACGGGCGCGCCGCCGTGCGGTCAGCGGCTCCGATCCCCTGCGCGGCGGCTGACCGGCAGCCAGCGCACGGCCTCGAGCCAGGCGAGGCAGGCGATGCCCGCGAGCAGCGCGAGCGCGAGGTCGTCGGACGTCAGCGGTGCGAAATGGAACAGCCGCTGCAGCGGCGCCGCGACCAGCACCGCCACGAGGAAGGCCGTGGTGCCGCCGAGCACCCACCACAGCGCGGCGTTCGGCTCGCGCAGCATCGCGACGGCGCCGCGCGCGCGCGAGCGGTTGGTGAGGATCGTGGCGAGGATCGCGGTGACGAGCGCAGCGAAGGTCAGTGCGCGCGCCGCATCGGTGCCGTGGTCGGCGCGCGCCAGCATGAACACGGCGACGCAGGCGGCGAGCATGCTCAGGCCCTGCAGCAGCGCGCGCAGCACCATCGGCCACGAGAACAGGCGTGCGGCGGCGCGGCGCGGCGGACGCTGCATCACGTCGGGCTCGGCCCGCTCGGCTTCGAATACCAGCGAGCAGGCCGGGTCGATGATGAGCTCGAGGCTCAGGATATGGGCCGGCAGCAGCAGCAGGGGCCAGTCCGGGAACAGCACCGGCAGCATGGAGAGACCCGCGATCGGCACGTGCACGGCGATGATGAAGGCCACGGCCTTGCGGATGTTGTCGTAGATGCGCCGGCCGAGGCGCACGGCGCGCACGATCGAGCCGAAGTCGTCGTCGAGCAGCACCAGCGCGCCGGCCTCGCGCGCCACGTCGCTGCCACGGCCGCCCATCGCGATGCCGATGTGCGCGGCCTTGAGGGCCGGGGCGTCGTTGACGCCGTCGCCGGTCATGGCCACGATCTCGCCGCGCGCCTTGAGCGCCTCGACGATCCGCAGCTTCTGCGCGGGCACGACGCGCGCGAACACGTCGATCGCGTCGATGCGCTGCGCGAGCTCCGCATCACCGAGCCGCGCGAGCGCCTCGCCATCGAGCAGCGCGCCGGGACGCGGCAGGCCGGCCTCGCGCGCGATGCTCTGCGCGGTCGCTGCACCGTCGCCGGTGATCATGACGACGCGCAGGCCGGCCTGGCGGCACTCGGCCACGGCCGCCGCGACGTCGGCCCGCAGCGGGTCGGCGAAGGCCACCAGGCCGATGAAGTGCAGCGGCAGCTCGGCCTGGCTCGCGGGCAGCGCACCGGCCGGCAGGTGGCCGCGCGCGACGCCGCGCACGCGCAGTCCCTGCTCGCCGAGCGCCCGCACGCGCGCGGCGAGCGCGGCGCGCTCGGCGAGGGGCAGGCGGCAGAGCTCGGCGACGGCCTCCGGCGCGCCCTTGGTCGCGACCAGCCAGTCCTCGCCGGGGCCGCGCTCCCACACGTGGCTGACCGCGGCGAGCTGCGGCGAGAGCGCGTACTCGCGCGCGCGCCGCGCAGGC
>JAXLYC010000002.1:0-554851 GCA_046351635.1 Nannocystaceae bacterium
CGACGCCGGCGGCGAGACCGGCTGAGCGCGGGCTACTTGATGCCCTTGCCCTCGTTCTCCTTGGCCTTGATCCGCTTGAGCACGGCCTCGGCGTCCTCGATGACCGCGTCCTCCTCGGTCTTCTTCTCCGAGGCCATGTTGGCCAGGTTCACGTCGACGTTCTCGAAGCGCGCGAGCATCTGGTACAGCGCCAGGCGACTGCCTGGCGCGGGCCCCTCGACGTCCTTGTCGTCGTCCTTGGCCGGCACGTGGATGTCGCCGCGCGCACCATCGATCACGCACTTGTGGGCCTCGTTGAGCACCGCGTCGGCGTTGCCGTTGGCCGGCATGTCGGCCAGAAACGGGTACTTGCCCTTGAAGTGCGTGATGAAGGTGTCGAGCGCGGCGGCCGAGCCACAGCGGGCGTACAGCGGGTCGTACTTGTCCGGCACCACCGCGGTCTTCGAGTCGATGACGTTGTCGGCGTCGCGCACGGCGAAGTCCGAGCCCGCGGTCGACAGCATCGCGAAGTCGGTCAGCAGCTGCCCATAGATGATCGAGCGCACGTACGCCTTCTTGAGCGCCGTGCCGGCGAGCTTCTTCGAGAACACGAACGTCAGCTCGTTGTAGCCGCCGCCGAGATCCTCGCGGTGCACGCCGAAGCCCAGCGCCGGATCGATCTTCACGCCCTTGGCCTTGGCCGGGATCTTGGCCGAGCCCTCGACCACCCACAGCGAGTGGGTCTCGTTGAGGTACTCCTCGCGATCCTTGAGCTCGCGCAGATCGGTGAGCTTGATCAGCAGCTCCTCGTTGGCGCGGATGTCCTTGGCCCACGCCAGAAACGGCGCGTCCATCGACTGCTCCCAACTGAGCGGAGGCGGCTCCTCCTGGCCGAGCTCCTGTTTGATCTGGCGCAGCACGCTGCGGAAGGGCTGGTCGCCCGCGACCACGCGGCGGGCGTACATGCGCACGTTCATCCAGTCGGCCCAGACCTTGGTCTTGTCGTCGACGTAGTGCTTGCGCATGGCCTCGACCACCGGCTTCACCTCGGCGGGCAGGGCCTCGATCGCGGGGCCGGCGGCCTCGCTGTTGAAGAACTCGAGCAGCTTGAGCTGGCCGTACATCCGCAGGATCTGCTGCTTCTGATCCTCGCCGTAGCCACGCATCACGCGGTGGATGAGATCGGCGTAGTCGCGGCGCGCGTCGCTGCGGAAGGCCCACGAGTCGGCCTCCGCAGTGCCCATCACGATCGCGCGGATCTTCTGCTCCTCGGACAGGCCGCCCGCGAGCTTGACCACCGAGGCCACGCCGGCCTGCACCTCGTAGTTGTAGGTGCCGTCCGCGACCAGGTCGGTCTCCGTGACCGGCGGGACCTTCTGCAGCGTGTAGAGCTTCTCCAGCAGCGGCATCAGCTTGTCGCGCGTCGGATGCGGCGGCACCTCGGCCGCGGGGATCTCGGCCTTCTTCGTGTCGCCCTTTTGCAGATCCATCTGCCGCGCGAGCTCCTTCTCGCGGCTGTCACAACCGGGAAGGCCGAGGGCCGTGGCGAGAGCCACGCCGAGCAGCGGTACGGTGGCGGTGGCGTTGCGGGCGGGGCGCGTCGTGCTCATGTCCGGGGGGCTCCACGGGATCGGCACGCGCGCGACACCACCTGGGTCTCGCGCATGCGCGATGCGGGTGAGGGATCTCAGGCGGTCACGGTAGGAAAACGGTTCTGGGCTGTCAAACGCACGGACCCCGTCGCGCTGCCTTCGCCACCTTCGCGGGGGTCCGCTGCTCGCTCGATCCGCGACGGTGGCAGCGATCGAGCCTCGTCGTCCTCGCGGTGTGCCGGGCAGCTTGACCGCCGCGTGGTTCCGGCGCATCTTACGTTACGTCAGTCTCGGGCGCCAGCCGCGCCCGACGGCTCCCAGGAGCGCTTCGAGCAATGACCATGGACGCGACGAGCACCGCATCGAGCCCCGAGACCGCGCAGACCCCCGCCACGGGTGCCGGCGAGGCCGCCACCGCCGACGTGGCCGCGGGACTGGTGCTGACCGAGCTCGCCGCCGAGAAGGTCCGCGAGTTCCGCGAGGCCGACAAGATCGAGCCCGACTATGCCCTGCGCGTGAAGGTCATGGGCGGCGGCTGCTCCGGGTTCCAGTACGACCTGTACTTCGACACCAAGGCCGAGGGCGACTACGAGTTCGAGAGCCACGGTGTGCAGCTCGTGTCCGACCAGATGAGCTTCATGTACCTGATGGGCACGACCATCGACTACGTCGACAGCCTGCAGGGACCCGGCTTCAAGTTCCACAACCCCAACTCGACGGGGTCGTGCGGCTGCGGCAGCTCGTTCAGCGTGTGAGCGTCGGGGCCGTCACAGGCCCACGCGCACGCCCATGTCGCGGCACGCGGTGCGCGTCCGCTTCTTGCGATCGCCGCTGAGCTGCTTGTAGGCCGACTTGGCCGCGTCGTCGAGCTTCATCTTGCACGCCGCGAGCGCGGCGAGCTCGTTGGCCTCGGCGGAGTTCTGCTTGTAGCGGCTCTTGTTCGCGTACTTGAAGGTGTCCTTGGCGTTGCCGGCCTTCCACGCCGCGCGGGCGCGGGCCAGGGCCTCCTCGGCGGTCATGTTGGCCTCCTCGCTGCGTGTGCCCGACGACGCGGCCGCGTCGACCTGCTTCGATCGGCTGGGCTTGTTCGCAGCGGCGCGCTCGCTGGCCGCGGGGTCGTCCGCGCCGACGACGACGGCATCGTCGGCCGTGGCGTCGGCCTTGGCGTCGGCGTTCGCGTCGGCGTCGGCCTTGGCGTCGGCTGCGGCCGTGTCGTCGGCTGCGGCGTCGTCGGTTGCGGCGTCGTCGGCTGCGGCGTCGTCGGCTGGGTTCCCGCCGCCGCCTGCGGCCGCGTTGCCGCCGGGGTTGGCGCTGCCGCCGTCGGCTGCACTGCCGCCGGCGTTGGCGTTGCCGCCCGCGCCCGCGTCGTCTCCCCCGTTGGCGTTGCCGCCCGCGCCCGCGTCGTCTCCCCCGTTGGCGCTGCCGCCCGCGCCCGCGTTGCCGCCGGGGTTGGCGCTGCCGCCTTCGGCCACGCCTGCGGCAGGCTCGACGCCTTCGTGCGCCGCCGTGGCGGCGCCGGCCGCCGATCCGCGCGCGAGCGCGTCGCCGCCGGGCTTGCTCGTCGAGGGCCCGCCGCCGCTGCAGCGTGCGATGACGATCGCCGCGATCGCTGCGACCGCGATGCCGATGATCGTGCGTGTGCCGGTCTTCGAGCCCGTGCTCGGTGGTGGCACCGCACGTTCGGTCGCCTTGCGTGCGGGGCGCCGGCTCGGGCGGCGCGATCACGGTCCGCGCCACCTCGCGCGGTGCGTCATGGCTCGGGCTCGACGACGGCGCGGGCTCGGGCGCCGGCGGCTCGGATGCCGCGGGCCCCTGCGACGCGAGCGCGGCCGCGGCGAGTCGCTCGATGTCGGGTGCCGCGTCGTCGTCGCTGGTCGCAGGCGCAGCGTCCGAGCCCTGCGGCGCAGCGCTCGCGGACGCGACGCTCGCGATCGCAGCGAGGCCCTCCGACTCGGGCGTGTCGGCGGCGGGCATGGCCGTCGCTGCGCCTTCGTCGACCAACCACGCGTCGGGCAGCTCGAGCACCGCGCGCGGCAGATCGTCGGTGCTGGGCGCAGCGGTCACCGTCGGTGGTTGCGGTCGCGCGGACGCGTCGCCGCTGGGGGGCGCCGCGCGCCCGACCGGGGGAGGAGGCGGGAGCTTCGCCATGTTGCGTGCCAAAGCCTATCTCCGACCGACCGTGCGCGCAGACTTCCAAGGCCGTGTACTCTGGGCGGCCCCTCGACGAAGTTTGGCGACGCGAACGCAGGCTGGCTTCCCATTCGATCCGCGGCTCGACCTGCGCGCGCAGCTCGATCCCACCGACGCACCGCTGCCCGACCCAGGTCGACTGCGTCACGCGGCCGTGATCGCGATCCTGCTGCCCGCCGAGACGCTCGCGGACGTGCGCGTGGTCTTGATCGAGCGCTCGGGTGCCCTGCGCGCCCACGCGGGTCAGCTCGCGTTCCCGGGCGGCAAGCCCGAGCCTGCCGATGCGACCCTGGCCGACACCGCGCTGCGCGAGGCGCAGGAGGAGGTCGGCCTACCCGGCGGCGCGGCGCAGCTGCTCGGTCGGCTCGCGCCGGTGCCGACGCCGACGGGCTTCTTCATCACGCCGTTCGTGGCCGAGGCGAGCCGCGGTTGGGAGCCGACCGCGACCAGCCCCGAGGTCCACGCGATCCTCACGCCCTCGCTCGCGACGCTGGCCGACCCCGCGATCCATCGCATCACCGGTCGCGGGACCTGGGAGGGCTACCGCTACGAGATGCACGAGTTCGCGATCCACAATCCGCCGCTGTGGGGCGCGACCGCGCGGATGATGTGGGACCTGCTCGAGCGCCTGCGAGGGAATCCGCCGTGAGCCGAGCCAAGTCCACCCGCGCGCGCATCGTCGACGACGAGACCCTGCGTCGGCAGCTGCGTCGGCTTCAGCGCATCTTGCCCGATGCCACGTGCGCGCTGCACCACCGCAACGGCTGGGAGCTGCTGGTCGCGACGATCTTGTCGGCGCAGTGCACCGACAAGCTGGTCAACGAGGTCACGCCGGGGTTGTTCGAGCGCTACCCCGATCCCGCCGCGCTCGCGGCCGCGTCGATCGACGACGTGCAGCGGCTCATCGGTCGCGTGACGTTCTTCCGCAACAAGTCGAAGTTCATCGTCGGGACCGCACAGGCGATCGTGTCGCAGCACGGCGGCGAGGTCCCACGTGAGCTCGACGCGCTGGTGCGGCTGCCCGGGGTTGCGCGCAAGACCGCCAACGTGGTGCTCGGTACCGCCTTCGGCATCCCTTCGGGCGTCGTGGTCGACACCCACGTCGAGCGCGTCGCGACGCGGCTGGGCTTCGTCGACAGCCAGGGCCCGGTCGCGATCGAGGCGCAGCTGATGGCGCGCGTGCCCAAGGCGCGGTGGATCCGGCTGGCGCACCAGCTCATCCTGCACGGCCGCGAGACCTGCGGCGCGCGCGGGCCCAAGTGTGATCGCTGTGCGCTCGCACCCGACTGTCCGAGTGCGGAGGTCGGTTGAGCCCGCCGCCGCTGGACGCCGCCACGCTCGCGGAGCTGGCGGCGGTGGCGACCGAGGTCGGGCTGCTGCGCCTGGGCGCGGTGCGGCTCGATCATCCCGGCTTCGATCGCGCGCGCGCGTCGCTGACGGACTTCTTGGCCCACGGACGCGAGGCGAATGGAGTTCCTGCGCCGCACCGCGGTGCGCCGACCCGGGCGGCGATGCTGCCGGGCGCACGCTGCTCGTCGCGGCGGTGCCCTACCGCGGTGACGGCGGTTCGATCGCACGCTACGCGCGCGGCTTCGACTACCACACCGTGCTGCACGATCGCCTCGACGTGGTCGCGGCGCGGCTGCGCGAGCGGCTACCGGCGCCGAGGTCCTGGTCGCCGTCGACACCAAGCCGCTGCTCGAGGAAGCGCGCGGCCGCGGCGCTGGCGAGCTCGGCTTCCTGGGTAAGCACGGCTGCGTGATCGTGCCGGGCCTGGGCAGCTATGTGCTGCTCGGTGGATTGCTGACGACCGCGCCGTGGCACGGCGACGACGCGGTCGCGGCGACCGAGGCCGCGCTCGCACGCGTGCGCTGGGACGCGTGCGGCAGCTGCACCCGCTGCCTCGACGCGTGCCCGACCCAGGCCTTCGTCGCGCCCGGCGAGCTCGATCCACGACGCTGCATCTCGTATCTGACCATCGAGCACCGCGGCGCCATCGACGAGCCGCTGCAGCGCGCGATCGGGTCGCGCTTGTTCGGCTGCGACGCGTGCCAGGAGGTCTGCCCCTACAACGCCGCGCCCGATCGCGAGGCCCGCGTGCCCGCGGCCGCGTGGCTGCCCGCGCCCAAGGGTCCGCCACGCACCGAGGATCCCTGGCGCATCCTCGCGATGGGCAGCGCGACCTGGCGCGCGTGGGCCAAGCATACGCCGCTGCGCCGCGCGCCCGGCGGAGCATGCGGCGCAACGCACTGGTCGTGCTGGGCAACCGCGGTCAGCTGCCCGACGCGGCGCAGCAGGCCTTGGTCGCGTCGCTGTGCCACGACGACGATCCGGATCGCCGCGGCCGCGCGGTCGACTTGCGGCGCCGCGATCGAGCGTCTGGACAGCTGACCGTGGCCACGGTCTCGCGGTGACCCACTGCACGAAGCTCACGCAGCCGTTGCTGATCAGGGGCTGACCCACGCACGGCTCGAAGTACGACGCGGGCTGCAGCGTGCACAGCTGCGCCGGCTCGTAGCTCGTGACGTCGGTCGAGCTCCACGACTGCAGGTACGCGGTGCCGTCGCCCAGCAGCAGCAGGTCGGCGCCGGAGCAGCCGATGTCGCAGAACGACGCGCTGAGCTCTGCGGTGGTGCCGTCGGCGATCGCCGCGAGCGCCTGGCCGATCGCGCACTCGAGCGCGGGATGGACCATGTCCTGGCTCGTACCGGGATCCTGGCTGAAGGGATCGCACGGGCTGGGCGCGTCGCACTGCTCGAGCATCGACGGCGTCTGGGCGCCGGTCGACTCGCTGCTGCCGGCATCGCTGCTGCCGTGGCCGCCGCTGCTGTCGTGGCCGCCGCTGCTGCCGTGGCCGCCGCTGCTGTCGGCGACCCCGCTGCTGCCGCCGTCGTCGCCGGTGTCGTCTGCGGGGCAGGCGGCGAGCAGCGCCGTCGCGAGGGTCAGCAGGGGGGTGCGAAGCGTAGCGTGCGAAGCCATCGCGGGATCATAGCCCGGCGGCGCCGCCTCGGTCCCGCGGCATCCGTCGCAGCGCCACTACGCCCGCGACGTGGCACACCGCCATCAATGGCACGTTGACCGCGGGCACGTACCACTGGCCAGCGAGGTTGGTTGCGACCTGCAGCCGTGCGGCGGTGGACAGCGCGTGCACGCCGTCGACGATGCCGACGATCATGCAGACCCAGCCGAGCAGCGGCCCGAGCCGGTGGCCGCCATGCAGTGCGACGAAGGCTGCCAGCGCGAGCGTGGCGGTGAGCGAGTCACCGATGGCGGTGGGCACCGCCATGGCCTCGGGCATGCCCGGCGCGAGGTGCGGCACCATCAAGCCCAACCCGAGCGCGCGCGACATCTGCGGCGCGATCCACAACGCGGCGCGATGGTGAGGTGACAGCCGGGCGGACCACGGCCACACCACCCGTCGCGCCAGCACCGCGAACACGACGGTGAACCACGCGAGCTGCAGCACGAAAACCGCCGGCGTCGGGAGCATGCGTGGATCGTACCGCGCGACTACTCCCACGGCGGCGTGTCGCCGCGCGCGAGCGCTTCGGTGATCGCGACCGCGCGTTCGAGGTGTCCGCGGTGACCCGCGCGTCGGGCCGCGACCGTCGCGCGATCGAGCGCGTCGCGGACCTCGCGGTCGCGGCCAGCTGCGCCAACACCCGGGCGTAGTCGAGCTCGAGGTCGGCCACCGAGCTCGGGGTCGTGCACCGCGCGGGTCTCCGACAGTGCCAGCTGTTCGGCAGCGCCTCGGGCGCCGCGGCCAGCGCAGGCAGGGCCTTGGCCTCGTCGCCGCGTGCGACCGGGACGTCGTTGGGATAGCGCGAGGGCAGTGCGCTGTAGAACGCGACCTGGCGCCGCGCGGCCGCGAGCGCCTCGTCCAGCCGGCCCAGGCCGATGAGCGACGCGGTCGTGCCCTCGAGCCAGGCGCCGGCCTCGCGCAGTTGGGATCGACGTGGCGACAGGTAGCGCCAGGTCGCTCGAACTGCGCCAGCGCCTGCTCGTCGCCGGCATTGCGCCAGCAGGTCGAGCAGGCATGGTACATCGGCAGCGATGTAGCGCTGTCATCATCTGCTCTGGGCCTTCTGCCGTAGCAGCGCCTCCGCGCGCTCGAAGTCGTGCATGGCCGCATCGAGCACGCCGCGATCGAGGTACTCGTCGCCGATGTTGTTCGAGACGTGGCCATCATGACCGCGTCGCCGTTGCGCTCGAAGATCTCGAGCGCCCGCAGGTGGGTCGCCAGCGCCTGATCGTTGCGGCGCGCGCGGTGGTGTGCGAGCGCGAGGTTGACCAGGGTCACGCCGACCTCGGCCGAGTGCTCGCCGTAGATGGGGACGAGCGCCTGCTCGACCGACTCGAGCATGGCGGTGGCGAGGTCGTGATCGCCGAGGTGATCGATGATCGCCGCGAGTGTGCCGCGCACGCGCAGTACGGTGGGGTGGCCCTCGCCCAGCAGTGGCTCGAGCCGCTCGAGCTCGAGCTCGTAGCGCTCGCGCGCGCCCTGGGGATCGCCGCTGTCGTAGCGCAGCTTGGCGAGGTTCGAGCCCAGCGCGAAGGCCAGCAGCCGATCCGAGGGGCTGTCGGCGATGCGCGCGAGCGCGTCTTCGAAGTGCGCGCGCCTGCTGCAGGCCGGCTGCTGTAGGCCGCGCCGGTGGCGTTGCCCAGCCGCGCCGCGAGGCTCGCGGGCGTGCCGGCGCGGCGCAGCACACTGTGGGCCAGCGCCGACCAACGCATGGCCTCGTCGAAGTTGCGCTCGCGCTCGCTCGCGAGCCAAACCATGCCCGAGGCCGCCTCGGTCGCGACCTCGTCGAGCCCCAGCGCCAACGCGCTCCACACCGCCTCTTCGTAGGCCGCGCGCGCTCGGGATCTGCTCGAGCTGCTCGAAGGCCGCGCCCTCGACCGCGAGCGCCTCGGCGACGAGCGGTTCGAACTACAGCGCGCGCTCGCTCGCTGGCGTCGTGCGCCAGGGCCTTCGCGTCCACCAGCCGGCCCGCTGTGTGGCCACGCGCGCGCTCGACGTCGTCGCGCACCGCCGCGACCGCGTCGTGCAGCGTGGGATCGTCGGGCATGGCCACGCCCGAGGCGAGCATTCGCGACGTCGGCACAGGCATCGAGCGGGCGCAGGCGTTCGACCACCGTCTGGGCGCGATCGACGGCCTCGTCCGAGCCCGCGCGCAGCAACTCGACGGTGGCCGCGAGCGCGCGACGGTATCCGGCAGGAGCAGGCCATGCGCTTGTCGAGCATCGCCTCCGACTGTTCGCCGCGCACGCGCCGTGGCCTCGCACGCATCGCGGTGCGCGGCGACCCAGCGTTGCGCGTAGTCGTCGAGCGTGGGCGCGACGCTGTTCCATGCCTGCGGCGCCCACGGCCGCGCGCTGGCGGTGAACGCCGCCGCGACCGCGTCGCGGCCGGGCGGGTCCCAGATGCCCGCGAGCTGTTGCTCGCCGTCGCTGCAGGGACCGCTGCGCGCGGCCATCAAGGTCGCGCCGCTGACCACGCCCGCGAGCGTGGCCGCGGCGAAGGCCAGGCGACGACGACGCAGGCCGCGATCGCGGCGCAGCGCGGCGGCCAGCTCCGACATCGACGCGAAGCGGCGGTTGGGCTCGGGGTCGAGCGCGCGCGCGAGCACGTCGAACAACCATCGCGGTACCTTGGTGCCCTGCGGTGGCGCTCGCGGCGGCCGACGCTTGGCCGCGGCCAGGCGCCGCACGTCGGTGACGAACGGGCGCTTGCCGTAGAGCGCCTCCCACAGCGAGACCGCGAAGGCGTACTGGTCCGCGGCGGGGCCGACCTCGGCGCCGGCATGCTGCTCGGGGGCCATGTACGCCGGCGTGCCGACGACGTGGCCCTCCGCGGTCAGCGACGTCAGCTCGATGTCGACGAGATCGTCGTCGCCCTCGACGCTGGGGGTGTGCTCGCCGCTGGGGGTGATCGGCGCGAGGCTGCTGCGGGCGATGCCGAAGTCACCGATGCGCGGGCGCCCGTCCGCGCCCACGAGCACGTTGGCGGGCTTGAAGTCGCGGTGCACGATGCCGGCGGCATGGACCGCGCCGAGGCCCTCCGCCAGCGCGACGAAGATCTTGACGATCTCGCGCCAGCCGACGTTGCCGCGCCGCAACCACCGCTGCAGGTCGATGCCCTCGACCAGCTCCATCGCGACGTAGATCTGATCCTCGTGGGTATCGACCTCGTAGACCGCGACCACGTTGGGGTGCGACAGCCGTGCGAGCGCCCGCGCCTCCGCGACCAGCCGCGCACGGGCGCGCTCGTCGCGGGGGCCGCGGGCTTCACCGCGGTCGGCGCGGATGAGCTTGATCGCGACGGTGCGCTCGAGCCGGGTGTCGAAGCCCCGCAGCACGACACCCATCGCGCCTTCGCCGAGGCGATCGAGCACGAGGTAGCGACCGATGCGTGCCGCGGTGGTGGGCTCGGCGGGGCCGCGCGCCGCGCTCTGCTCCGTCTGTGCGCTGGCGAGCTGCTCCTGGGTCACGGCGCCGCGCCATGGTAGCGCGCTCGCTCGATCACGCCAGTCGTGCGCGCGACCCCGGGGCCATCGGCGTCGACGGACGCCCGCGGGGCTGCGCCCGGGCCGCCCGCCCCGCGCCCGTGGACCGCCGGCGGCTCAGGGCCGCTTCTCGCACTGCTCGAGCTCGGCGCCGGTCTCGGCGTCGCGGATGCACTTGAGCTGCTTGACCCACGGCACGCGGCCGAACTCCGGCGCCTTGGAGTACACCGCGACGCACTCCTTCTTGAAGCTGTCGGGGACCTCGGTGCCGGTCTCCTTCTTCATCACCTTCGCGACGTTGTCGCAGACGTCCTCGGCCGCGGGTGCGCGCAGCCAGCCGAACCAGAACACGAAGATCGCGAGACCGATCGCGCCAAAGATAAAACCGAGGATCTTGAGGGCCTTCATCGTCGTCTTACCGTCCTTTTGGGGGGTTCGGGGACGACAAGACGGGGGTCGGCCAGGACCGTCGCACGGCAGGCCGCGTTTTTTCTCGGCCGGGCGGTATACGATCGCGTCCGCAGTGACCGACGCGCTGGTGCAGCGGTTCCTCGACGGGCTCGCGGCCACCGCGCGGGAGCGCTTCGAGACGTGGCCGGGGCTGCAGGCCCAGCTGCCCGCGACCCTGGCGGCGCTGTGGCAACGCGCAGGCGTGGCCGAGCCGCTGCAGCCGCGGTTCCTGCTCGCGTTGGCCGCCGCCATCGACGACGACTGCGAGCCCGCCGATGCGTTGACCGACGTGCACGCCGAGGATCTCGGGCTCGCGTGCGCGTGCGCGGCCGGTGATGGCCGGGCGCTCGCGGCCTTCGACGCCGCGTTCCTGCGCGACATCGATCACGCGTGGATGCGCGGTGGTGAGCCCGGCGCCCGGGAGGACTTCCGCCAGCGCGTGCGCGAGCGACTGCTGGTCGCGGCGCCCGACGGCGCCACGCGGATCAGCGCCTACGGTGGTCGCGGGCCCCTGCGCGGCTGGGTCCGCGTCGCGGCCACGCGGGTGATGATCGATCTGGTGCGCAAGGCCCGGCCCATCGACGCGCCCAGCGGCGACGCGGCGCTGTTCGATCGCGTCGCCGACGGCTCCGATGCCGAGCTCGACTACATGCGGCAGGCCTACGGCGCGGCGTTGCCCGAGGCCATGCGCGACGGGCTCGCGAGCCTCACGCCGCGGCAGCGCAACCTGCTGCGCCAGCGCGACCTCGCACAGCTGCCGGGCGAGCGGCTCGCGGCGATGTACGGCGTGCATCGGGCCACGGTGTTCCGCTGGCTCGAGCCCGCGTCGCTGTTCACGGCGATGCGCGCGGCCCTGGGCCAACTGCACGTGGCCGAGCACGGGCTCGACAGCATCGGACTGCTCGCGAGTCGCGTGCACGAGCATGCGCCGCATCCTCGACTCGCGGCTCGAGGAGTGAAGCGCCGCGTCGGCGGCCGGCGCAGCTGTTGCGCACGCGCTTGGCCTTCGAGTCGAGCTCGAGCGCCAGCAGGCGCGGCCCTCGTCGCGCGCGGCGTCGTTGCGGCCGAGGGCACACAGCGCGAGCACGCGCGGCGCCATGCGGCGGGTCGCGTCGTCCATCGCGGCGACGTCGGCGTGGCGCTCGAGCAGGGCCAGGGCCTTGGCGCCGTCGTCCGCGGCGATGGCGGCCTCGGCCTGATCGAGCAAGGCGCCGACCTGGCTCGGCGACGGACCCGGGCGCGCGATGTTCGGCGGCAGCGGCCCGCCGCGCTTCGACGGCGGCGTCGCCACCGGTGTCGCGGGCGCGGGTGGCTGCACCGCGGGCGCGGGCGTCGACGACGGTGTCGGCGGGCGCGGCCACAGCAGCGCCGCGATCGCGACGCCGCCGACCACCACCGCCGCCGCGATCGGCAGCAGCCGGCGCGGGCTCGCGACCGCCGGTGCGCTCGCGATCACGCTGTGCGCCGCTGCGGGCTCGGAGCGCGCCTCCACCGTCAGTCGCGAGACCACGGTGCCCCAGCTGCCGTCCTCGGCGCCCGGCGGCGGCTCCTCCAGCATCGCGTTGGCGATGAGCCGCTTGGCGGCTTCGCTCAGTTCGTCCACGGCGCCTCCCCGGCGTGCTCGGCCTGCCACGCCGCGAGCGCCTGCTCGAACGCGCGACGCGCCAGCCGCAGACGCGAGTACACGGTGTTGAGCTTCGCACCGGTGAGCTCGGCGATCTCGGGCGCGGTCATGTGCACGACTTCGGCCATCACGAAGACGGAGCGTTGGTCCTCGTCGAGGCCGTCGAGGATCTGGTCGAGCAGCTGCGCGGCCTGGGCTCGCTGCAGCTTGTGCTCGGGCTCCGTCGGGGGGCGCCCGACCGAGGCCAGCGCCTCGCGCCGCGCCCGTGCCGCGGCGCTGCGCCGGTGGTCGCGGACCACGCGGTAGGCGATGCCGAACAACCACGTCGTGATCGACGAGCGGCCCTCGAACTCGCCCAGGCGCCGGTGCACGACCACGAACACCTCCTGCACGAGGTCGTCGACCTCGCCGTCGGGCACGCCCAGGCGCCGCACCGATCGCCAGACGAACGCGTGGTGCTTGCGGTACAGCGATTCGAACTTCGGGTCGAAGCCGTCCGCCGCCGCGGCGCTGCTCTCGCTCGCGACCACCATCTCGCCGGTGGCCATTGTGGTCGCGCCGGCGGGGCGCGTCAAACCCCGGCCGCACGGTCGCGGCACCATCGCGCCAGCTCGGCCGCGCGGCCCGGTGGCTCGTCGGTGGCACTGCGGTGGCTGTGGCCCAGCGCGTTGGCCAGGGCGCGCAGGTGCTCCGCGCCGAGCTCGAGCGCGTCGCGGTGCGCCGCGTGATCCACGAACGATCGCGCGGCGAGACGATTGAGGCCGGTGTCCAGCGCCGTCGCGATCGCGCGGCTCCACGTCCGCGCGGCGCCGGGCTCGTCGAGCTCGAGCTCGAGCCGCGCGCACAGCAGCAGCGCCGGCACCGAGCGGGGCGACTGCCGCACCAGCACGCGCACGTCCGCGAGCGCGCCGCGGGGATCGACCGCGGCGGCCTGGGTGAGGGCTTCGATCCGGTCGAGCAACGGCGTGGTGATGACCTTGCCGTGGGTCGCAGCCAGCACCGCGAGCGCCTGCTGCGGCGCGAGGCGATCGAGCGCGGGTAGCTCCGGATCCCGCAGCGCCGCACGCGTGCGTGCCAGCGCGCGCGCTGCGACGATCAGCGCGCCGCCGACGAACAGCCCACCGCCAGGGTCGGGCCACCGATGGCGTAGCCCGCCGCTGCGGCCACCCCGAGCACGAGCATGACCAGCTGCATCGGGCGCGGCGGCGGCGTGCTCGACATGGGCGAGGCTCAGCGGATCGGCGTCGCGCTCGGCGTCGGCGAGATGCCCGACAGCCGCACCGCGATGTCGAAGCGGCCATCCTCGATCGTGATCGGCGGACCCATCACGGCCGAGCGCGCGTTCAACGTGCCGTGGAAGCGGCCCGCGAGGCGGGTGCCGTCGAACGACTCCAGCACCACGGTGGTGCCGGGTTGTGCGATCCACACCTTGCGCTCCGCGAGCTCGTACTCCATGCGCAACGGCGGCGGTTCCAGCGTCGTGCGCTTGGTCGCGACCTCGGTCGGCACCGAGAAGGTCGCGGGCAGCTTCAAGCGGTCGAGCCGGGCGCCCTCGAGCACGATGCGCAGCATCGGCCGGCCGCTGTCGGTCGGCGCGCCCCCGACCAAGATGCGGGCCACGCCGCGCTCCTCGTTGGCGATGGCAGCGTTCGAGCCCGGCGGCAGGAACAGGAAGTCCTGCGCGCGACCGTTGAGCTTGGCCGACATCGTGCCCTCGCGCGAGATCGTGCGCGCCGAGGTGTCCTCGATCGCCATCGCGGCGCTGTCGTGCTCGGGGATGTCGGGCAGCGGCGGCGTCGCGGGGGTCTGGGGCTGGGCCGGCGCGGACGGGGCCTGCGCCGGCGTCGATGGGGCCGGCGGCGGGAGCCTCGGTCTGGGTGCCGCGGGCGAGCAGCAGCGACGGGAGCAAGCAGCGGAACCGGAGCATGCCGCGATCGAAGCTCGCGGAAAGCCGTGGGCTCGTCAACCGCGGCGCGGCGGCTCGGCTCACGAGCTCGCGCCGCCGCGCAGCCACGCGCGTCGCAGTCGCTCGGGCGCGCGGGCGTGGTGGACCAGCAGGGCCAAGCACGCGGGGTAGGCCCAGGCGGGGTCGCTGGCGACCGCGCGCACGCTCGCGGCGACGATGGGGTTGCGGCGCGGCAGCAGCAACACGCCGCGGGTGCGGCGGATCGGCCCCGCGCCAGCGCACATCGCGATGCCGTCGCGGCTGCGCTGTGGATCCTCGTGCAGGTGCGCGCGCAGCTTGTTCGAGCAGGCCGCGCTCGTCGTCGTGCAGCACGTCGTCCTCGAGCACCCGACCCATGAACAGGTGGCGCAGGCGTTGGGCCGCATGGCTCAGGCCCTCGCCGACACCCTCGCGCGCGCGCAGCAGCAGCGACGACAGCCGACCGCGGCTGTCGCGGGTGTCCGGGCGCGCGGAAGCGGACCGCGAGCAGCTCGGCGACGAGGCTGCGCTCGGTCGTCGGCGACCAGCACGACTGCGTCGCCGATAAGCCGAAGCCGGCGCGTTGATCGGGGTAGATCGCGAGCAGGCTCGAGGGCCTCGCCACCGCTGGCCTGCGCCGCGGCCTGCAGCGTCGCGAGATCGACCAGGCGTTCACGCCGCCGTCGATCGCGCGCAGGATCCTCGCGCGCGCGACCTCAGGTTGGCGCAGCGCCTTGCGCGCGCCTTGCAGCAGCAGCCGCGCGAGCCGGGCCCGCGCCGGCTCGGGCAACGCGGCAGCCTGCGCGGCCAGCCGCGGCAGCAGCTCCATCGCCTGCTGCGCAGCGGGATCACCAGGGGCTGCAGCGCCTCGCGCAGACGCGCGGCACTGCCGTCGTGCGAGTCGCTGCCGAGCTCGACCGCGGCCTCGAAGCACGGAGCCTCGGGGATCGACGTGACCGCTGACCATGCCGTGCTCGAGCAACCGCGTGCGCGGTCTCGCCGTCGGTGGGGATGCCGATGCGGCCGCACGGCGGCGGCTGCTCGATGTGGGCGAAGGCGTGGGCGAAGCCGATCGGCACCAGCTTGCCGTCGACCCGCGCACTGGCGCTGGCGAAGCGCGTGGCGTCGGCGAGCCAGTCGTGGCACGCGCGCGGCGCTCGAGCCCGGCGGCGTGCAGCTCGATCTCGCAGCGATCCGGGCCCGTGTCGGCCTGGCTCGCGAGTGTGGCCCGCTGACCGTCCCACGACAGCGTGTGCAGCACGCCGCCGCCGCGGCTGCGCAGCAGCAATTGCGACGGTGGCAGTCCCGCGGTCGCGAGCAACGCCAGCTCGCCGGCGGCCTCGAGCGCGGTCAGGGCCTGGTGGCGTTCGGCGTTGTTGCAGCGCGGATCGAGCAGGGTCGCGGTCCACGACAACGCCGCCGCCGGGACCCCGTGCGAGTCGTCGGTGACGCGCGCGCGATGGCGTCCGAGCTCGACGTCGACCTCGCGCGCGCCGTGCCGCAATGCCCGGCTGAACTCCGCGGGGATCTGCCACGGGCCCTGCAGCTGCGCCATGCGACAGCTTGCGCAGCTCGGATGCGACGTCGATCGTGAGCAGGCTGCCGACGTCGATGCGACCCAGGCCGTCGCCGCCACCACTCATCGGCCGAAGGCCCTCGAGCAGCGCATCGCGGGCGACCTCCGCGAGGATCTGATCGCGCCGCTGGTCGGTCACGCCCAGGCGCCCGGCGATGTGATCGAGCGCGAGCAGCACGCCGGCGCCGTGGTTGCGGCGATCGAGCGCGAGCGCGCGCCGCGGCGGCGTCGTCGGCGTCGACCAACACCAGGCGCGACGTGGGTGCCGAACAGGCGCACGCCCAGGGGGCCCAGGTCGAGCACGGCCATGCCCCCGGGGATGTCGTCGGCCGTGCGCGCGCACCAGTCCTCGCCGCGCTCGTGCAGCACCGCGTTGACCGCGGTGATCATTCACCGGCCTGGGCGCGCTCGAGGCATGGCGCTCCAGCGATCGGGATATCGACCGCGCCGAGCGTCGGCGACGGTGCGGCCCTCGCTGGAGTTGTCGTCGAGCACCGCTGCGCCGCTGCGGATCGCTCGCTGGGCCAGGTACGCTGTGGGTCTGCGTGCGGTACAGCCGACCGCGCGCCGCCAGCTCGCGCGCGCGGTGCCGGCGAGATCGACGCGCCGCCGCACAGCGGCACCAGCGGGCGATGGAACAGCGCGGCGACGTGACCGAAGGCGCCGGGTTGCTGCAGCACGCCCTTGAGCAGGCGCGACAGGTCGGCGCTGTCGTCGAGCTGGGTCGCGCGCCGCATGCGACCGCCGAGCAGCAGCCACACCGACAGGCCCACCAACACCAGTGGCAGGCCGCGCAGCACCCACGGGTTGCCGCGATCGAAGCGCGCGAGCGCGGCGATCAGCCCCGCTCGGGCTCGCGCTCGGGCTCGGGTGTCGTGGTCGGCGCGGGCGCGGCCGACTCGCTGGGCGCGGCCACGGCGGGCGCGGGCTCGATGCCGCCGTCGTCGCCCGGCGTCGCGGCGTCGGTGGTCGCGGCCGCGGGCGTGGGCCCGACCGCCGGCGTCGCCGGGCCGATCGCGACCGGCGGCGTGCCGCCGTCGTCGGCGGTCGCGTCGACCGCCTCGATGCTGCCGCCCTCGCCCGCGCTGCGCGGCGTCGGGGTCGGCACGCCGGCGGCGATGCGATCACTGGCATCGGCGACACCGACCGTCCTCCGCGCGCCACTCGACCCACGCGTGCAGCCACGGCATCGCGCGACCGTCGACGCCGACGTAGCCCGCGGCCAGTCGCGCCGGCACGGTCGCGGCCTGCAGCAGCGCGACCAGCAGCGCGTTCTGGACGTCGCAGTCGCCCGCGCCGATCTCGAGCGTGCGATCGATGAAGCCGTGACCGTGCTTGGCCGCGAGCGCGTGGCGCTCGGCCACACCCTCGGAGTGGTCGTAACGCACCGCGCGGCGCACCGCGCCCCGCAGCAACTCGAACCGCTCCGCGACCGGCAGCGCCCCCCCCCGCGCGGCGGCGCGGCCGAGGTCGGCCGGCAGCACCGCGCCGCCGGGCAGCTGCGGTTCGATCTCGACGTCGGGCGCGGGCGCGGTGCGGTAGCGCAGCACGCCCTCGCGGGCGCGTTCCGACACCAACAGCGGCAGGCCGTCCGCGGTGGTCGCCAGCGCGAGCGCGACCCCGTCGATCTCGGCGCTGCCGTCGACGACGCGGTGGCCGGTGGGCACGGGGATCCGCGACGCGCCGGCGTCGGCCGCGAACGGCAGCGCGATCTCGACGCAGTCGTCGCTGCAGCGCGTACCGACGTAGGGCCCGACCGCGCGGGCGGCGACCTCGTGCTGCGGCGAGCCGTCGCGCGCCAGGGTCGAGAAGCTCAACGCCGCGAGGTACAACCGCGCCTCGGGCGGCGCGTAGCGCAGCTCCACCGGCTCGGCCGAGGCGGGCGAGAGCACGTCGACCTTGGGCCCGCGGTATCGCGCGCCCAGATCGCGGTACGGCCGTGGCGGGGGCGGCATGCCCCCCGCCACGCCAGCAGGTCCGACCGCGACCCCGGGCTCGGGCTCGACCGTGGACTCGGCGCCCAGGCCCCACAAAAGCCGCGCGAGCACCAGCGCGAGCACGGCCCCGACCGCGGCACCGATCAACGAGCGCAGCGCGATCGATCCGCGCAGCGCCGCGCGCACGGCCTCGAACGCGCGGCGGCCCCACCACTGCGGTCGCGCGTGCGCGAGCTGTCGCTCGACCAGGCGCTCGAGCTCTCGCTGGGCCAGGCGCACGAGCTTCTGCAGCGCTCGGTTGTCGCGCGCGTCGGCGCGCGAGAGCAAGAGCTCGAGGTGCTCGCTCTCGAGCAACGCCTGCGGCGCGAGGCCACCGGGCAGCTCGGGGAACAGCACGCGCATGCGCGAGGTGTGGCGACCCGCGGGCGCCACGAGATCCTCGAGGCACGCCGCCGCGCGCACGCGCAGGCCGCGACAGAACAGCTCGACCCGCGGTGCCGGGCCCAGGCCGACCGCGCCCCGCAGGCCGCGCTTGCGGAACACCGTGCTGGGCGCCCCGAGCGCGAACTCGGCGTTGGCGCTGCGCCCGTTGATGTCGATCGCGACCGGCAGCTCGGGCTCGTCGCGGTGGTGCAGGTAGCGCCCGCTCTGCCACACCGCGTCGAAGACCCGGTGTTCGAGCCGACCGTCGCCGCGCGGGCGCTCGAGCGTGATCTCGGTGCCGGGCTCGCTGCGCGGCTCGACCCGCACGGCGGTCGCGAGGCCACCGTCGAGCCGCAGGCCCCAGGGTTCGCCGCTGCGCGGCCGCGAACGGATGACGATGGACGCCGGCTCGAAGCGCAGCACCGACCAGAAGCCCACGCCGAACTTGCCGGCTTGGTTCTTCGAGCCCTCCTTGCTCGACGCGTACAGCGAGAACAGATAGCGCCGCGCATGCTCGAAGGTCATGCCTTCGCCGTCGTCGTGGCAGCTGACGCGCTCGCTTGCGCCGTCTTGCTCGACCACGAAGCGCACGCGCCGTGCGCCCGCATCGCGCGAGTTCTGCAGCAGCTCGCGCACGAAGATCCACGGGTCGGGGCCGTAGCGATCGGCCTCCAGCCGCGCCCGCTCGCGGAACGCACGCGTCGGGTCGCCGGTCGTGCCCGTCGGTGTGCCGCTCACCACCGGCCAGTGTAGCGCGCAAGGGCGCAGGCGGTCGCCCGGGCCGACCCCACGGGCCGCAAACGGGTATCATGCGCGCGCCCACGGGCCCGCGTGCGGCCACGCCGCGCGCCCGAGCGGGCGCGCTTTGGAGCCCGTCCATGGAACTCTCGCAGCGCAAGGTCATCGTCACCGGAGGCGCCCGCGGCATGGGTGCCCACTTCGCCACACGCCTGCACGAGGCGGGCGCCCAGGTCGTCGCCGCCGACGTCGACGCCGAAGGCCTCGCGGCCCTGCCCAAGGGCATCCACACCCGCACTTGCAACATCGCGGTCGAAGCCGAGTGCGAGGCGCTGGTCGGCTGGGCCCACGGCCAGATGGGCGGCCTCAACGGCCTCGTCAACAACGCCGGCATCATCCGCGACGGGCTCGTGATCCGCGAGAACCGTGAGACCGGTGAGCTGGCCAAGTTCGACAGCAAGGCCTGGCAGTCGGTGCTCGACGTCAACTTGAGCGGCGCGTTCTACATGGTGCGCGAGTTCGCGTTCACGCTCGCGCAGCACAAGATCAAGCCCGGCGTGATCGTGAACATGTCGAGCGTCGCGCGGCACGGCAACCGTGGGCAGTCGAACTACGTCGCGACCAAGGCCGCGATGGCGGCCAACACCGTGACGTGGGCCCGCGAGTTCGCGAAGTACGGCATCCGCGTCGGCGCGATCGCCCCGGGCATGGTCGAGACGCCGATGACCCAGGGCATGAACCAAAAGGCCCGCGACGCCCTGGTCGCCGCGATCCCGGTCGGGCGCATCGGCCTGCCCGAGGATCTGTGGCTGGCGGTGAAGTTCGTGCTCGAGTGCGACTACTTCAACGCTCGCACCATCGACGTCGACGGCGGGCTGGTCATGTGATGCGCCCACGCGCGCACCACGGGCTCGCGCTGGTGCTGTCGCTCGCGGCCTGCCGCGACGACGGCGCGGCCGGTCACTACCAGCCGTCGCCGCACGATCCGACCTTCGTGGGCGAGGGCGGCAGCGGCACGACTGCGACCTCGGTCGCCGAGTCGAGCACGACCGACGCCGTGGTCGGCTGTGGCGAGGGCATGCCCTGCGCACAGGGCTCCTGCGCCGCGCCTGCGCTCGCGGGCGACCCGCCGCAGCCGGGCCCGTTCAGCTGCGGCGCCTGCGTCGAGACCGATGATGTCTCGCGCTGGTGCCTCGACGACAGCAGCTGCTGCGATGCGACGATGTCGTGCCTCGCGGGCTTGTGCCGCGGCGGGGTCGCGAGCACCGACGGCAGCGGCGGCAGCGGCAGCAGCAGCAGCGGCGACAGCGGCGGCAGCAGCAGCGACGGCGGCAGCAGCAGCGGCGGCGGCGGCAGCGGGGGTAGCAGCAGCAGCGGCGCGGGCAGCAGCGGCGGCAGCACGGGCGGGGCTTGAGCGGCGCGAGCACGAGCCGCGGGTCCATCGTCAGCGGGCTGGGCGTCCGGCTGCCGCTCGATTTGCTGGGCCAGGGGCTCGAGCTGCTCGGCATCAAGTCCGGCGAACGGCGGCGCACGGGGCTGCTGTTCGCCTACCTGCTGTGCGGCTCGGCCATCTTGGTGCTCGGACGCACGGTCCGCGACACGCTGTTCCTGAGCCGCTACTCCCTGTCGGCGTTGCCGTGGATGTTCGTGCTCTACGGCGTCGCGTCGGCGATCACGGTGCTGCTGTACTCGCGCTTCGCCGACCGCATCGAGCGCGCGCGATTGGTCGTGATCGTGGTCGGCGTGGCCGCGGTGACGTACCTGCTGACCTACGTGCTCGTCCGCGCCGACATCGACTGGATCTATCCCGGCTTCTACGTCTGGTCCGAGGTCGTCGCGAACCTGCTCATCGTGCAGTTTTGGACCATCGCCAACGATCTGCACGATCCCCGCACGGCGCGGCGGCTGTTTCCCACGATCTCGGCCGCGCGCGTGGTCGGCGTGGTCGCGATCGGCCTGGTCTCGGGCGCGGTCGTGCGCACCATCGGCACCGCGCAGCTGCTGTTCGTGCTGGTGGGCCTGATGGTGGCGGTCGCGGTGCTGGCGCTGCAGCTGCGGCGATTCCCCCGCGCCGAGCCCACGCCGGCGCACACCCGCAAGGGTCCGCCACCGCGGGTGATGGGCGACCGCTACGTCCACGCGCTGTCGCTGTTCATCCTGATGCTGTTCGCCGCGCTCACCATCGGCGACTACCAGTTCAAGGCCATCGCCCGCGCGAGCTTCCGCGAGGACGAGCTGGCGCAGTTCTTCTCGCTGTTCTACGCCGTCACCGGCGCGGTCTCGCTGGTGTTCCAGGTCGGCGTGACGCCGCGCCTGCTGGCGCGCTTCGGCGTGCGTGCCGGCATGTCGGTCATGCCTGCGGTCTTCGGCGTAGCTGCGGCGGTGCTGCCGTTCGTGCCGCTGTTGTCGATCGCCACGGTGATGAAGTTCGCCGACAACGGCTTCCAGTACACCGTGCACGAGACCAGCATGCAGGCGCTGTACGGGCCGTTCCGCGCCGAGGTCAAGGCCCGCACGCGCGCGCTGCTCGACGCGGTGGTCAAGCCGCTGTCCTACGGCGCCGGTGGCCTGGCGCTGGCGCTGCTGGCCACGCGCGTGCCGGTGCCGCTGATGTCGGCGGTCTCCTGCGTGCTGGTGGCGGGTTGCTTCGTGGTCATCCCGGTGGTGCGGCGCCGCTACGTGCTCGCGCTCGAGCGCACCATCGGGTCGCGCGCGCCCGAGAACGGCGACGACTTCGTGTTCGACGCCAACGCGACCCCGGGGCTGCTGTCGGTGCTGCAGTACGGCCGGCCCTCGGCGGTGCTGCTGGCGCTCGATCAGCTCGAGCGCGAGACCAGCCCGCAGTTTGTCGCGGTCTTGCAGCGGCTCGCGCACGCGCCCGACGCGGCGGTGCGGGCGGCGGCGCTGCGGCGCATCGCGGCGATCGGGCGCGGGGAGCCCGAGGCCGCGCTCGCGGGCCTGCGCGACCCCGATCCGCACGTGCGCGCGGCCGCGGTCGGGGCCGCCGCGTCGCTGCTGGGCGACGACGCGCTCGAGGCGTTGCAGCCGCTGCACGACGACCCCGCGCAAGAGGTTCGCATCGCCGTGGTGGCGGCACTGCTGGTGCACGGCGGCGTCGAGGGCGTGATCGAGGGCGGACGCATGCTCGCGGCGCTGCTGGCCGCGACCGAGGCCGAGGCGCGGATCGAGGCCGCGCGGGGTGTTGCAGGAGCTGGGCGCCGCCGCGTATCGACCGGTGCGCACGCTGTTGCTCGATCCCGACGCCGAGGTGCGCCGCGCCGCGCTGCGGACCGCGCGGCACGTCGCCGACGTGCGGCTGCTGCCGCTGCTGGTCGACGCGCTGCACCGCCCCAGCACTCGCACGCGCGCGGCCGCGGCCCTGGTCGCGATCGGCGAGGCCGCGGTCGAGCCGCTCGCGGCCATGCTCGACGATCCCGCGGTGCCGCGCGCGACGCGGCTGATGCTGCCGCGGATCCTCAAGGAGACGCCCACGCCGCGGACCTACGCGGTGCTGCGGCGCCACGTGCAGGCGCCCGACGGGCACCTGCGCCTGCGCGTGCTCGCAGCGATGTCGTCGGTGCGTGCCCGAGCCGGCGCGAGCCGCGAGTCGCTCGCGACCATCGTGGCGTGGTCGCGCTTCGGGGTCGCGGCCGCGTACCGCAACATGGCCGCGTGGCGCGCGGTGCCGGGGCAGTTCGTCACGCCGCTGCTGCAGGAGGAGTTCGACTTCCGTCGCACCCGCGCCTATCGCCGACTGCTGCGCGTGCTCGAGCTCCGCTACGAGCGCGGGCCGCTGTCGCGGGTGCGCAAGGCCATCGATCGCGGGCAACGCCGGGCCAGCGCGCTCGAGGTGCTCGACACCGTGATGGAGCCGCCCTTGCGACCGCTGCTGCTGCCGTTCTTCGACGACGTCGACGACGCGCAGAAGCTGGCGCGCGCGGGTTCGTTGGTGCCCTCGCCGCCGCCCGCGGAGGAGTTCCTCGTCGAGCAGTGCGAGCACGCCAATCCGTTCGTCGCCGCGATCGCGCTCGACGCCCTGCGGCTCGGCGGTGGCGCAACGGCCCTGCGCGTGGCGGCGCAGCGCGCCAGCTCGTTCGATCCGCTCGTGCGCGAGGTCGCCCTGCGCACGCTTTTCGCCTGTGGCGGCACGCTGCCGCCCGAGGCGGTCCGAGACCCCGACCCCGTGGTCGCGCGGCTGGCCCGCGCGCTGGCCCAGGCCCACCCGGAGCGAACCATGCACTCGACGCTCGAGAAGATCCTCATGCTCAAGGGCACGTCGCTGTTCAGCACCGTCGCGGCCGAGGACCTCGCGGCGCTGGCCCGCACGGCGGAGGAGCGCAGCTTCGCTGCGGGCCAGACCATCGTCGCCGAGGGCGAGTCGGGCGACGAGCTGTTCGTGATCCTGAGCGGTCGCGTGGTCATCAGCCGCGGCGGCCGCGAGACCGCATCGCTGGGGCCCGGCGAGGCCTTCGGCGAGATTTCCGTGCTCGACGCCGGACCTCGCACTGCCACCGCCACGGCCGTGTCAGCGACCGACCTGCTCGCGATCACCAGCGAAGAGTTCTACGAGATCCTCTACGAACAGGCCGAGATCGCCGAGGGCGTCATCCGCATGCTGGTCAAGCGCCTGCGCGACGCCTCGGCCGGGACCTGAGGCAGCGTCAGCCCTGGCGGGGCGCAGGCCCATGCGGCATGATCGCCGGCCATGTTCGAGTCGGCCGAGATCGACCACGAGGTGCCCAAGTCGGAGTACACGCGCGCGGTCGAGGAGGTCCGCCACGCCCTGCTCGACGCGCAACAGCGCTTGCTCGACGACTCCAAGCAGGCGGTGCTGGTGGTCATCGCCGGCCTCGACGGCGGCGGCAAGGGCGAGACCGTGCAGGAGATCAACTCCTGGCTCGATCCCCGCCACGTCCGCACGGTCGCGTTCGGTGCGCCCAGCGACGAGGAGCGCGAACGGCCACCGTTGTGGCGCTACTGGCGGATGCTGCCGCCCAAGGGCAAGGTCGGCATCTTCTTCGACTCGTGGTACGAGCCGCCGCTGCACGGCCGTGCCTACGGCAACTGGGGGCAGGCGCAGTTCGATCGCGCGGTCGAACGCGCGTCGCGGTTCGAGCGCATGCTGGCCAACGAGGGCTTCGTGCTGCTCAAGCTGTGGTTCCACCTGTCGAAGGCGCAGCAGCGCAAGCGCCTGCGCGAGCTCGAGAAGGACAAGCTCACGCGCTGGCGCGTGACCGACGAGGACTGGCGCCGCTTCGAGCACTACGACGCGCTGGTCGACACGGCCAAGCGCGCGCTGCGGTTGTCGAGCACCGAGTTCGCGCCGTGGATCGTCGTGCCCGGCCGCGACGAACGCTACCGTTCGCTGGTGGTCGCGCGCGGCCTGCTCGACGCGATGGTCAACGACGATCTGGGCGCTGCCCCGGCCGAGACCGCGCTGCACCCGGTGCCTGCCATCGACGGGCAGAACGTGCTGCGCGCGCTCGACCAGGGCGAGCCCATGGCCAAGGACGAGTACAAGATCGAGCTCGAGCGCTGGCAGGGCACGCTCGCGCGGCTGGTGCGGCGCCCGTCGTTCCGCAAGCGCTCGCTGGTGATCGTGTTCGAGGGCATGGACGCGGCCGGCAAGGGCGGTGCGATCCGGCGCTTCGCCGCGGCGCTCGATCCGCGGCTGTACACGCTGGTGCCGATCGCCGCGCCGACGGACGAGGAGCGCGCGCGTCCCTACCTGTGGCGGTTCTGGCGGCACCTGCCGCGCAAGGGCAACGCGGTGGTGTTCGACCGCTCGTGGTACGGCCGCGTGCTGGTCGAGCGCGTCGAGGGCTTCTGCACCACCAGCGACTGGATGCGCGCCTACTCGGAGATCAACGACTTCGAGGAACAGATGCACGAGCACGGCGCGGTGATCGTGAAGCTGTGGCTGCAGATCGACCCCGAGGAACAGCTCCGCCGCTTCCGCGAGCGCGAGACCGAGGTGACCAAACGCTACAAGATCGGGCCCGAGGACTGGCGCAACCGCGAGAAGTGGCCGGCGTACGAGAACGCGGTCGCGGACATGGTCGACCGCACCAGCACCGAGCTGGCGCCGTGGACGCTGATCCCGGCCAACGACAAAAACCGAGCCCGTGTCACGGTCCTGCGCACGATCTGCGAGCGGCTCGAGGCCGCGCTCGACGACGACTGACGCTTCAGGGAGAAAGCTCCGCTTCCTCCCCCGCCGCGCCGGCGGAGCCGTCGCGGCTCCCCTGCTTCCGGTCGCTGGCGTGACGAGACCGTCAGCCTTGGCTGACGGTCTCTGACCGCAGACGAACCCACGCCGCCGTCGGCGCCCTGGTGACCCGCGGGGCGCCCGGCTATCCTGGACGCCATGGTTGGACGTGGCTTGGACACCTCGCTCTGGAACCTCGGCCTGCCGACGGTGCTGATCGCCGGCTGCGGCCCCATCGTCGCGCTGGGCGAGACCGACACCGACGGCAGCACCAGCCAGAGCAGCGCGGAGGGTGAGGGGCCCGGCTCGAACACCTCGCCCTCGACCACCGCGAGTACGACGGTGAGCACCGCGACGACGGTGAGCACGACCTCGAGCGGTTGCGTCAACGACTACGAGTGCCCGCCGGGCTACTCCTGCATCGGCGGCAAGTGCTACTACGACGGCTGTGGCGGCGAAGACGGCTGCTGCTTGGACTTCGGCTGCTACTACGAGTGCTACAGCAACTACGAGTGCCCCCAGGGCCAGGTGTGCCAGTACAACTCCTGCGTCCAGCTCGAACAGGAGCCGATCTGCGAGTCGGTGCCGTTCGGGTTGGCGATCCCGATCCCGACCGGCGGCGCCGAGAGCCTCGCGTTCATCGACCTGGGCACCGCGGACCGCGGGCTGTTGGTCGGCAGCTCCAGCGGCGTGACGCTGGCGCGGCTCGACGGTTCGGTCACCACCATCGACAACCAGAGCTACGCTGCGGAGATCGCGGTGCGCGACCTCGATGCCGATGGCGACCAGGATGTCGTCGTCGCCGACTACAACTCGGTCGGCCCGCGGGTGTTGTGGAACGACGGCAGCTGGACCGCGATGTCGCTGCCACCGGCCGAAGCCGTCTATCACGTCGAGACCGCGGACGTCGAAGGCGATGGCTTCCCCGACGTGGTCGGCTTCGCCGACGGCGGCCCCTCGTGGATGTGGCCCAACCATGGGCCCGAGGGCTGGGGCGACCCGCAGTACATGTGGGACGCGACCACCTCGATGGCGCGGGCGTCGCTCGACGGCGACGGCTTCGAGGACACCGTCGTGCACTCGTACGCCACCATCGCCATCTACGGCGGCCTGGCGTTCAACGCGGCGGAGCTCTACGCCGGCGGTTCGCAACCGCCCTACCGCATGCTCGCGGCCGGCCACTTCAACCAATCCGCGGAGGACGACGTCGTCGGCATCGAGCCGATCAACGGTGTGACGGTCGTGACGATGTGGCCGGGCCCGGTGCTGCAGAGCCCCGGCTGGTGGCAGAACGTGTGGCCGTGGCCGGTCTACATCGCCGAGAGCGGCGACCTCAACCAAGACGGCTACACCGACGTCGTCGGCACCGACGGCAGTCCCTCGCTCACCATCGGCTGGGGCGGCCCCGAACCCGAACCCGACCTGTTCGTGTGCGTGTCACACTTCGACCTCGCGACCAGCGGCGTCGGACGCATCGCAATCGGCGACTTCACCGGCGACGGCCGACCCGACCTCGCCCTGACGGACGGCCTCTCGGTCACCGTGGCCGCGCGCACGGACTGAGTCTTCGGCGAGGACGCTCCGCTTCCTGCCCGTCGCGCCGGCGAAGCCGTCGCGCCTCCCCTGCTTCCGGTCGCTCCCGCGACGAGCCTGTCAGCATTGGCTGTCAGGCTCCGAGGCCCTCGATGCGTCACGGCGGCGGCAGCCAGCGCTGAACCAACATGTCGCCGCCGCCCGGTGTCGCGACCGTGCCCGCAACGACGACGGCGTCGGCATCGGCGACGAGGTCGCGGCCCTCGTCGAAGCCGTGGGTTGGTCCATCGAAGACTGCGCGGGCGCGCTCGGCCAGGTCGGCGTCGAGCCACGCGACGAAGAGGTCGCGTCCGCCCTGGGCCGTGGTCGTGCCGCCGGTCACCGCGATGCCTTCGTCGGTCGCCGCGACGCCGTGCGCACGGTCGTCGTCGGGGCCCGCGAGCGTCCACGTCACCGCGTCACCGCCACCGACCGGGATCGACTGCACGATGGCGTCGCGGTCGACCTCGTCGACGATGGTCCAGCCAGAGATCACGATGGCCTGCGGGGTGGCGACGATGTCGGACGCCTCGGTCGACAGATCGTCTGCGCCCAGGCGCATGGCCTGATCCAGCGCACCGGCGTCATAGATCGCGGCGAAGCCATGCTGCGCCGGCGCGACGCCGCTCGTGCCCGCGACCAACAAGCGCCCCGCGCCGTCGAATGCGAGCGCCTGTACGCGGCTGCCGGCGCCGAAGGCCACGGCGTCGTCGAGCCACAGCGTCTCGAGTACCATCGCGCCGGTGGGGTCGAAGCGCTGGATCCAGCCGAACACGGCGCCGCCGTGCAAGCGGTGGCCGCCGACGATGACGTCGCCGTTGCCGTCGAGCACGACCGCCGTGAGTGCGTCCTCGGTCCCGGCGGCCTCGGGCGCGGAGAACGGCAGTGCCTGCTGCGGCGTGCCGTCGTCGCAGTCGATGAAGTTGCCCGCGACCTGCAAGGTGCCTCGGATCGGCGTCACGACCCCACCGATCGCACAGCTGTCGCCGCGTCGCGTGATGTCGAACAGGCGGTTCACGTCGGGGAGATCCGCGGCGTGGAAGAAGCCCGGCGGCGAGATGTCACCGTCGGCCACACGCAACCAGATGGCATCGTCGCCGCCCACGTTCGCGCCCATGCCGGCGACCAGCACGCCAGTGCCGTCGCCGAAGACGCTCTCGGCGCGGTCGTCACCGCCGACGTAGTCCTGCGTGAACCGCCACGACAGCTGCGGGCTCGGCATGCACTCGTGGCAGCCGTCGAACGGATCGGCGTTGCCGTCGTCGCACTGCTCGTCCGCCTCGGCCTCGCCGTCGCCACACAGCGCCTGGCCGCCGCTGCTGCCGCTGCTGTCCGATGGCTGCGTCGTCGTGGTGGTCGAGGCCTCGCTGCCGTCTTGCGTGGTCGCGCTCGTCGCGGTCGTGCTCGCCCCGCTGCTGCTCTCGCCCGGGCTGGTCGTGCCGCCGGAGCCATCGTCGTCGCAGTTGTCCGACGTACAGGTGTCGGCCGGCTGGGCTTCGTGGAAGCACGCGGCAGTCAGGACGGCGACTGCCGCGGCACCGATCCTCGGTGAGCGCATCATCGGCGGCGATGGTAGCACCGCGCGGTCGTCCGCGTTGCACACGCCGCTGCGCACGGCATCCGGAGGTACCCGGCGGGCGTTCCCTGCGTCGCGCGGATCCGCGACGGGGTCATGCTCGCATGCTCAGAACCGCAGGCCCGCCGCGAAGCCGGGCCACAGCTGCACCGCGGTGGTGCCGTCGACGCGGTCGTACACGCTCCAGCCGTAGCCCGGCCGCGCGAGCTCGTCGTTTTGATGATGCACGAACACCGATACGGTCGGGCCGGCGAAGAGCGTGAGGCGGGGCTTGAACTGCCAGCCGAACAGCATGCGGATCTGCTCGAGCGCGCCCGGGCGCTTGGTCACCTTCATGCCCTCGAGGATCACGTAGCTGACCAGGTCGATGTCCACGAAGGCACCCTTGGCGATCGGTACGTGGCCGCCGAAGACGAGGCCGAACTGCCAGCTCGCGCCGCGGCCGAAGGGATGCGCACCGATGGCGAAGCCCGAGTAGGTGAAGCGGGCGGGGAAGCGCAGGCCGAGGTTGAACGACGCGAGATCCGAGGTCCACACCTCGGGGTGTACGCCGCCGTCCCGGGTGAAGCTCATCAGACCGATCGACGCGTCGGCGGAGCCGGCCCAGTTGACCAGGCCCAGCTGCGCACCGTCGACGCGGCCGCCGGTGTTGACCAGGCCCATCTGCAGGCCGCGCCGCAGGGTGCCCACGCTGTTGACCAGGCCGGTCTGCGCGCCGACCAGGCTGTAGGCGTGGTTGAAGGCCATGCCGAACTGCCAGCCCGTGGCCTGGCCGCGCACGATCGATGCAGCCAGGCCGCCCTGGATGCCGCGCAGCTCCTCGTCGATCACCGACACGCCCAGCGAGATCGCTGCGCCGTCGACCCGGGCGGCGCGGTTCCACAAGAACGACGCGCTCACGCGGTTGCGGATCCGTGCGTCGGGGTCCTTGCGCAGCCGCGCCGCGCGGCCGTTGAGGCTCGCCGGTGGCACCAAGCCGATGTCGAACGGCACCTCGACGTAGGCGTCGCCGCGCAGCGCGACCATCTCGGTCGGGACCACACGGAAGTCCTCGGCCTCGACCGCGACGCGCCCACCGCGGCCGATCTCGACGTCGGCGCGGCGACGGGTGTGACCGTCGTCGCTCATGACCTGGTACTTGCCGGGCTCGATCGCCAGCGACATCGCGCCGGCGTCCTTGGTCTTGTACAGCTCCGCGGCCAGGCGACCCGAGCCGCTGCGCACCGACACGCGACCGACGACGTCCTTGGCCAGGACCAGGGTCGCCGAGGGCTTGTGCAGATCGGTCATGACCAGATCGCCCGAGCCCGCCAGCTGGATGTCGTAGGCCGCGTGTTGCGGGCCGCCGCGCGTGGCCTCGGTGCGCTCGAGGGTCTCGTCGAACGCGAAGCGGTAGGCCTCGGTCAACGTGACGTAGCGGTCGCGATCGGCATCCGCGGCGCCGCGCAGACCGGTGGTGAAGAAGTGGGTGAAGAACGAACCGCCGACGCGGTCGGACTCCTGCGCCGACTCGTCGGCCGAGCTCGAGGTGAGAAACGCGTGGCCCTCGACCGACGACGACGCGCCGACCAAGAACGGCGGCCGCCGCGTGCCGCCCTTGCTGCGGGTGAACGCACCCGAGGCGCACGAGTCGAGCACTGCGATGCGCACGTCGGCCTGCATCGACTGCACGCGTCCGCGCAAGGTCGCGTAGTCGACGCGCTCGCCCGCCAGCAGCAGGCCGCGCTCGTCGGAGTGGCCCGAGTAATAGAAGATCAGCTGCGTCCGCTTGCCCTCGCGCGAGGCCGATCGCACGCGCTGCGCCAGATCCTCGAAGGCGCTGGTGAGCTCCTCGGGGTTGGGGTCGCGCAGCATGATCATGTCGGCGTCGCGGACCCCGCCGATCTGCCGCAGCACGGTCGCGACCGCCTCGGCGTCGCTGTTGGCGTAGCGCAGGCGCACGCGCTCGTTGCCGCCGTCGTTGGCGCCCACGAGCAGGGCGAAGCGCCGGACCGAACCTTCGGTGGCCGGCGCGGGCTCGGGCTCGGGCTCCTGGGCCGCCGCCGCAGCGCGCGGTGCCGCGATCATGGCCAGCCACAGCCACAGCAGCACGGACCACCACGGCGCGGGCGAGCCCCGGCGGGGCGTGGGGGGCGATGCGGCCAAGGTGGCGCGCGCGCGCGGGATCGAGGGCGAGCGGGACATCGCGGGCGGGAGCAACGCTCGAACACCGAGCGTGCCGTGTCGTGTCACCGCGGTGGGCCCGGTGCACGCCGGCCGAACGTGCGCCAAGGCACGTGCTCGACCAGCTGCGCGACGGGGGTGACGTTTCGGCCGCGGCCTGGTGTTGTATCCCGCCAGAGCGCCGACCTTGGGCCTCGATGTCGAAGACCTCTACCGCCGCTTCGGACCCATGGTCCTGCGGCGCTGCCGGAAGCTGCTCGGAGACCCCGACGCGGCCCATGACGCCATGCACGACGTATTCGTCGAGATCTGTCGCCGTCACGAGACCCTGGTCGACGCCGGGTTGTCGAGCCTGCTGTACCGCACCGCCACCAACGTGTGCCTCAACCGGCTGCGGTCGCAGCGCCGCCGTCCTTCGGAGCCGGCCGGCGAACTACTCTCGCGCATCGCCGATCTCGAGGCGATGCCGGGCCAGGTGCAGGCGCGTTCGCTGCTCGATCGCGTGCTCGGCCGCGAACCGGAGTCGTCGGCCACCATCGCCGTGCTGCACCTGGTCGACGGCCACACGCTCGAGGAGACCGCCGAGATCGTCGGGCTGTCGGTCTCGGGCGTGCGCAAGCGGCTGCGCAAGCTGCAGGCCTCGCTGGAGGCCACGGTCGCGGGGGGCGTGCCATGAGCAAGTCGTTGCCGGATCTGTCGATCGAGCGGCTCGCGCTGGGCGAGCTCTCGCCACCCGAGTCTGCGCGGGTCCGCGCCGCACTCGGCGACGAGGCCGACGCGACCTTGGCTGCGCTCGCGGCCGACGACGCGGCGATCCTGCGCGAGCATCCGCCGGCGCAGGTCGCCGCCGAGGTGCAGCGACGACTCGCGCGGCGCGAGCGCGAGGCCGCGGCCCCGCGGCCCACGGGCGCACGCTGGTGGATTCCCGCGGGTGCGCTCGTGGCCGCGGGCGCGGCGGCGTGGTGGCTCGCGCGCGGGCCGTTGCCGAACCAGGTGCCGGTCGACGGCGGTGACGGCGGCGAGGGCGTGGTCGCGGTGTCGGGCGGCGACGAGCTTCCGGAGCTCACGCGGATCAAGGGCGATCCGGTGCTGACCATCGATCGCATGGCCGCGGGACGCAGCGAGCGGCTGCGCGACGGTGCGACGGTGCACGCGGGCGATCGCCTGCAGCTGCAGTACGGCGCGGCCGAGCGCGAGCAGGGCGCGATCGTCTCGATCGACGGTCGCGGCGCGGTGACGCTGCACTTCCCCGACGATGCCGCCGCCTCACCGCGGCTGGCCGACGGTGGGCTGGTCGCGCTCGATCACTCCTACGAGCTCGACGACGCGCCGCAGTTCGAGCGCTTCTTCTTCGTCACCGTGCCGCGCGGCCGCAGTCTGTCGGTCGCCGCGGTGATGGCCGCGGCGCAACAACTCGCGCGCACGCCCGCGGCGATGCAGCAGCGCCTGACGCTGCCCTCGGGCTACGAGCAGGTCGCGATCACGCTGCACAAGTCGCGGTGACACGGCCGGGGCCGCGCGGTGTTGCACTGCGCGAGATGAACGACGCGATGATTCGAGGTGTGGTGGTGGCCGGAGTGCTCGCGGCGTCGACGACGGCGCGGGCAGCAGCGGAGCCGGCGGTTGCGCCGTCGGCGGTGACGAGCGAGGCACCGGTCAGGAGCCCGGCTGCCGCGGTCGCCGCCGGCGGCGACACCCGCGGCGACGTCGCCCGCGAGTGCACCGGCGGACGCCGTGGCTGCGGCGAGCAATCCGTCCGCACCGAGCGAGCGCGCGAGCGCGACCGCGGCGACGCCGAGCGACACCGCGGCCGCGGCTGCGCCCGACACCGCGACGATGCAGTGGCCCGAGATCGTGTCGACCACGACCACGACCACGACGACCACGACCACCACGGCGCCGCCGGCGAAGCCTGCGGTGGCGTCCGACGGCTACGTCCACGTGCCGTTCGACATCGGCCTGTGGCCGGGGCTGTCGATCAACGGACGGCACCGCGGCAAGAAGGTCCACAACACCTTCAGCCTCGGCTTCGGTTGGACGCGCGCGGCCAAGGTCGACGGCATGGCCATCGGCTTGGCCGCCACGGTGGTGGACGAGGACATGCAGGGCGTCGCGGCGGCGCTGGGTGCCACGATCACCCGCGGGGTCATGCGCGGCCTGCAGACCAGCGACGGCTACAACTACGCCGGCGATCTCCGCGGCGTGCAGGCCGGCCTGGTCAACCACGCGCCCAAGGTCAGCGGTGTGCAGTTCGGCCTCATCAACATCGGTGGCGACGTGCGCGGCGCCCAGGTCGGCCTGGTCAACTGGGCCAAGCGCGCCGACACGTCGTTCGCGCTGTTGCCGATCACCGCCGAAGGCGGCGTGCGCTTCGAGGTCGCGACCAGCGACACCGCGCTGCTCGAGGTCGGGCTGCGTCTGCCCGCGCGCTACACCTACGCGTTCTTCGGCGCAGGTCTGCATCCGTTCGGCACCGAGCGCGGCCACACCGGTACCAACCTCGAGCGCGGCAAGACCTGGGAGTTCGGCGGCGGCTTCGGTGGCCACATCCCGGTCAAGGACGGCGTGTTCATCGATGTCGACCTCAGCGCGTGGGGCGTGACCGCGGGCCTGCGTGCGGGCGCGGCGATCGGCGCGTTGAGCAAGCTGCGCCTGATGGTCGGCTGGCAGGCGGCCAAGCACCTCGCGATCTTCGGCGGCCCGACCCTCAACGTGATGGTCGATCAAGTGGACGGCGACGTCGTGCCGCTCGCGATCCGCGGCCGCACCGAGGGCCGCGTCGATCGTCCCGGCTACGGCTGGGTCGCGTACGAGCAGACGTTCTCCGACCGGCGCGTGCGGGTGTGGCCCGGCTTCGTCGCGGGCCTTCGTTTCTGAGCGGCGCGAGCGCGCTGGCTCAGCCTCGAAGAGGAAGCTCCGCTTCCTCTTCCCGCGCCGGCAGAGCCGTCGCGGGTCCTTTCTCCTTCCGGTCGCCGTCGCGACGAGAGGCCATCAGCATACGCTGACAGCCTCTCAGCGCTGCGCGCGGCTCGTCGGCGCGGGCTCGTCCTGCCACGGCTGCGTGCCGCGGTCGGCCAGCAGCAGCCAGCCGACGATCGCCGCCAGCACCGCCGCGACGGCCACCGCACCGACCGCGCTGACCCACAGCGAGGGCTCGTGGTTCGTCATGCGCACGACCGCGCGGGGTGTCTCGATGCCCGCGTTGGCGAGATCGATGATGCTGTCCCGGCGGGTGCGGGTCGCAGGCCGCGTCACCGCGGGTCCGGCTGCACGATCGGCGTCGACGATCATCGCTGGTCCATCATGCCCGGGCCGGGTGCCTCGCGGGCGTCCGCAATGTGTCGGCTCTGTGACATCGTCCAGGGACTCTCACCGCACTCAGGGGCCCGTGCGATCTGGACCACGTTTCCGTCGCCGGGCCGGTCGTTTTGCGGCCTCGTGGCCTGCCGGCCCCAGGATCACCCTACGGGTTGCAGCTCGATCTGCGCGGTCATGAGCACGACGTTGTAGGGGTTCCAGGTCGAAACCAGCCACGGCAGCGTCAGCACGAAGCCATCGCCGGACGCGGTGGTCTGCGTCAGCGGCAGCAGGTACGCGCCGTAGAGCCCGGCGACGAGGCAGTGCAGCAGCTGCTCGCCCTCGCACGTGCGGCCGCAGCAGTGCGCGGCGGAGAAGGCCGGATCGGCCATGTCGATGATCGTGAGCGCGTCGCTCCACGGACCCTCGGGCTGGGTCGCGACGCGAAGCACGATGCGGTTGTCGACGATGGCGCCGCCGTCGTCGTGCAGCTCGCGTTGGTACAGCGCCACGAACACGCCCGCGTCGGCGATCCACTGCAGCGACAGCTCGCCCACGCCTTCGCTCTCGAACACCGGCGCGATGGCCTCGCGTTCGCGCGGCGCGAGCGCGGCCGCGTCGCGCCACGCCACGGCCTGGGGATCCCACAGCGACGTGCCCGCGCCGTCGGCGAGCGACGCCAGCGGTACGCGCGCGAGATGGACGCCGCTGCGGCGGTAGTCGCCGGTGCCCCACAACAGCACCTGGTCGTCGCGCACGACCGGCGCGACTTGGATGAAGTGGCCGCCCAGCGCGCCGCCGGCGAGGGCGTCGACGGGCCGCACGATGTCGTAGCCAGGTTGCGCGCCGCCGGAGAAGCGCGCGAGGTAACCCAGGGTCGCGCGCGTGCGCGGCTGTGTCTCGACCAGGCCGGCGTAGAACAGCCACACGCCGTCGTCGTCGCCCAGCGCGCCCGTCGGCACCTCGAAGGTGCCGGGCATGAACGGGAACGGCCCGGCCGGCTGGGCGATGTACTGCGCGACGCTCTGACCCCGCGGTGCCGTCATCGCGGCGCCGGCGAAGTCGCGCTCGATGCTGGGGTCGACGCCGGCGGCGACGCTGGGCACGTCGGGCGTGACCAGGAACGTCAGCGCGTCGCACAGCACGCCGGGGTCGGCCTGCGCCGCGGCGTGATCGACGTACGCGACCGCGTCGGGGTCCTCGCCGAAGTCCCAGATCACGCGGTAGCCGACCGTGTCGCCGAAGAACAGGTACAGCCGCGACTGCGCGATCGCGGGGATGCCCAGATCGGTGCCGCGGAGGTTGAAGCGCGTGTGGGTCGCGTTCGCGGTGGGCTCGTCGATGGTCGCCGCCGAGATGAGCTTGCACGTCACGCCGTAGTCGATCAGGCTCGGCGCGTAGGCCTCGGGCGGGCGCTCGCCGGTGGTGCCGCTGCTGCTGCCGTCGCTGCCGGTGGTCGCGGCCGCGGTGGTGTCCGCGCTGCCGTTCGCGCTGGTCGCAGCGGTGGCGTCGCCGGCGGCGGTGGAGGAGGTGGTCGCGGTGGAAGAGGTGGTCGCGGTCGTGTTGTCGGCGGGCGCGTCGCGGTGGCACGCGGCCAGCAGCCACGGGAGCCAACCCGCACCGCGGCGCCGGGTCACGCCGGCCTCCACACCGGGGCGAGTCCGCGGTGCCACTGCTGCAGCGCCTCGGCCTTGTCGTTCCAGTCGCCGCCGGCCTTGCGGTACAGCGCGTCGGCCTGCTCGACCAATGCGTCGATGCGCGCGCGATCGCGGTGCAGCTCCGCGAGCGCGTGGGCCAGACCCCAGGCCGTGTCCGCGAGCTCGATCTCGTCGCCGCCGGCGGCGGTGCGGATCGTCCAGGCGCGCTCGAACGCGGCGACGGCCGCGACGTGATCGCCCTTGGCCGCGTGCAGTCGGCCGAGCTCGGCGTGGGACAAGGCGAGGTCGGGATGATCGTCGCCCAGCCGCGCCGCCATGGCCGCGAGTGCACCGTGCAGCAGCGCCTCGGCCTCGTCGTAGCGCGCCTGCTTGACCAGCATCATCGCGAGGTTGGTCGCGACCATCGCGGTCGAGGGGTGATCGGGTCCGAACGCGCGCAGCACCCGTGCGTGGGCCTCGCGGTAGTGCGCGACCGCGTCGTCGATGCGCTCGAGGTGGCCGTAGAGCACGCCGAGGTTGTTGTGGATCGTCGCGAGCAGCAGGTGGTCGTCGGGCTGGGTCCGCAGCGCGTTGTCCAGCGCCGCGAGGTAGGCGTGCTCGGCCGGCTCGGGCTCGCCGCCGTGGAACCACGCCTCGCCGAGGTTGCTGTACAGGTGGCTCAACCGCGGTTGCGCCCCGGGTCGCTGCGCACGCACGAGGTCGATGGCGCGGCGGCAGGCCGAGACCGCAAGGGCGGTGTGGCCCAGATCCGTGTGCACGTGGCAGATGGCGTTGAGCGGCCGCAGCAGCGCCGGATGGTGCTCGCCGTGGTCGGCGATCTCGGCTGCGAGCGCGCGCTCGAGCCAGGCCATGCCGATCTCGGGGTGACCGAGGTTGGTCTCGCACAGGCCGAGGTTGAGCAGCGTCGCGCCGCGCTCGCCGTCGTCGGGGCGCGATTGCTCGAGCGCGAGGGTGGCGGCGAAGGCCGTGCGCGCGGCCTCGAAGTCGCCGTGGTGGTACGCGATCTCGGCCCGCGCGGCCGTGACCGCGTGCTCGAGCCGCCCGGCCTCGTCGTGCGCACGCGAGCGCGCCGACTCGGCGTGATCGAGCCAGCGCAGGGCGTCGTCGTGGCCGCCGCGCTGGGCCTCGACCGACGCGACCCCGACCGCCGCGAGCGCGGCGATGTCGTGGCGATCGACCGCCAGCGCCGCCGAGAACGCGGCGTGGAAGCGCTGCTCGGCGGCCGAGGCATCGCCCGCGCGATCGAGCAGCTTGGCCGTGAGCCACTCCGCCTCGGCGCCGTACCACGGCTGCGCCAGCGCGACGGCGTCCGCGGCGGCCTGGCGCGCGTCGTCGAGCGCGACGTCGTCGTGCCACGCCGCGGCGGCGACCTCGGCGCGGCCGATGCGGGCAGCCAGCGCCGACAGCTCGGGCAGCAGCGCCGGATCGATCCGCGGCGCCGCGTGGCCGTCGGCACATGAGCCGACCGGCGCGAGCGCCGTGGTCGCCTCGAGCGCGTGCTCGACCACGGTCGCGTCGGCGCGTTCGAACAGATCGAGCAGCGTCGCGAACTGCTGCTCGCGCCGGTGCAGGCACACCATGTTGGCCGCCAGCGCGGCGTCGTCCTGGTCACCCTGGGCCTGCATGCGGCAGCGATCGCCCAGCGCGGTCCGCAACGCCTCCGCGTACTGCTGCAGCGCCGGCCGCACGGCCGTCAGCGCATCGGCGCCGTAGGCCGCGGCGCTGCCGTCGAACGCTGCTGCGATCGCGCGCTCGCGGTCGTCGTTCCACATTGCGTCGACGCGCTCGTCGACCTCGGCACACCAGTCGCGCGGTGCCGCGTCGCCCGCGAGCGCGTGGGCGGTGGCCCACGACAGCAGCGCGAGCGCGGCCACTGGTGCGAGCCGTCGCGGCCATCGCCACGGATCCCACTCGAGCGCAGCCAGCAGCGCGTCCATGCTGCCGTGGCGCGCCGCGGGGTCGGTCGCGAGCCCGCGTAGCACCGCGCGACGGATCCGCAGCGGCACAACCGGCAGCGCCGGCGGCGTGCGCAGCCGGCCGTGGGTCACCGCGTCCGCGAGCGTGAGCACGTCGTCGCCGGCGAACGGCCGCACACCCCACAGCGCCTCGTACAGCGCGACGCACAGCGAGAACTGATCGGCGCGCGCATCCGCGGTCGCGCCGGCGAACACCTCCGGGGCCATGTACGCCGGCGTGCCGACCAGCGCGTCGCTGCGGCTGGTCGAGATGCTGGTGGTGGCGGCGCGGGCCAGCAGATCGGGCGCGCGCACCGGATCGGGCTCGCTGCCCGCCGCGCGCGCGTGGCCGAAATCCGCCACGCGAACCCGACCCTCGCGATCGATCAGCACGTTGGCGGGCTTGATGTCGCCGTGCACCAGGCCCGCGGCGTGGGCGGCCGCGAGGCCCCGGCCCGCGGCGAGCCACGGCGCCAGGCGTTGCGCGATCGTGCCGCCGGGGCGCGCCGGCAGCGGCGCGCCTTCGACGTATTCCATGACCATGAACACGCGCTGCTCGTGCTCGCCGACGTCGTGGATCCGCAGCACGTTGGCGTGCGCGAGCCGGGCGAGCGCACGGCCCTCGCGCGTCAGTCGATCACCGGCCGCGGCGTCGCGTGGCGGCAGCAGCTTGATCGCGACCTTGCGGCCGAGCTCGTCGTCCCACGCGGCGACCACCAGCCCGCTCGCGCCCTGACCCACCGCGTGCAACACGACGTAGCGGCCGATGCGGGTGCCTGCCGCCGGTGCACTGGCCCCGCCGCTGGGCGCGGTTGCATCGAGGGCGAGCGATGCCACGACGCCCAGCGTAGCAAGTCGGAAGTTTGCCGGTCCATCACGCGTATGCTCGCGTCATGGATGGTCGGTGTGGCGGCGCCGCGCGATGGCTGGGCGTGCGAGCTGCCGCTGTCCTCGCCGTGACGGCGCGGCGGCGCGGGGGTAGGCTCGCGGGCGATGCAGTGCCGTGTCGGTTGCGGCGCCTGTTGCACGGCGCCGTCGATCTCGAGCCCGATCCCGTCGCGCGACGGGACCGCGGCGCGACCCAAGGCCGCCGGCGAGCGCTGCCCGCAGCTCGATCACGACGGACGCTGCGCGCTGTTCGGCTCGCCGCTGCGGCCGCGCGTGTGCACGGCGCTGCGGCCCGAGCCGGCGATGTGCGGCAGCACCACGCGCGACGCCGTGGTGTGGCTGCGACGACTCGAGCGCAGCACCCGGCCGGCGCCGTGAGCCGCGATCACAGCGCCGCGGCGCGCTCCTGGGCCCGCTCCCACATGCGGATGTAGCCCTCGGCGGAGCGGAACAGCGGCTCGAGGTCGTCCTCGGCGATCGCGTCCTTGCGCGCATCCTCGAGCAGCTCCGGCAGCATGCCGATGTGCACGAAGCCCTCGTTGGCGTAGTCGATGCTGCGGTTGCCGACCGCGGGCTCGGTGAACTCGACGTCGCCGGCGAACGACGTGAACGGATACGTCACCGGATCCTCCTGCGGCGACGGGCACGCGCCGTCGGCGAAGCGGGGGCCGGGCGCGCCGGCGAAGCCGTTGAGGTCGAAGCCGAAGCCCTCGGCCGGGTAGCCGCCGTGCGCGACGATCTCGTCGATGCGATCGCGCAGCCGCTGGGTCATCGCGCCCTTGGCCGCGGGGTCGCGACACTCGCCCAGGCCGGTCTTGCTGATGCCGCCCAGCTCGTAGATGCGCCCGTCGTAGCTGCCACCGTGGGTCCCGGCCGCGGGGTAGTCGGCGGCTTCGAGCAGCTCGAACGCGCGGACGTAGGACCACTGCGGCAGGTGATCGACCTCGATGATCATGCCGCGCAGCATCATCTCCTGGATCAGCGTCTCGCCCAGGGCGGTGAGCGTGGCGTTCTGGCAGTACTCGCCGACCAGCGGCGGGTCCATCAGCAGGCTCGCGTAGGGGAACGCGGTGCCCACGGGGTAGCTGGGGAAGCCGCTGAAGTCCAGGGGCGCGGGCGCGTCGTACGGATCGCGCGGCATGTTCAGTCCGCCGAAGACCACGTCGCCGTTGTCGAAGCGCGCCGGCATGTCGGCGGGGCAGTCCTCGGTGAAGTTCGACCAGTGGCCGCTGTTGAAGAAGTTGCCGGCCTCGATGAACGCACGATCGCCGTCGCCCGGACCGAAGGCATTGTCGTACTTGTGCACCGGAAAGATCGCGCGCACGCCCCGGGCGTAGTACGCGTCGAGCTGGTCGCGGACATAGGTCGCGTCGCACACCGGGCTGTCGCCACGCGGCGTCAGCCGGCACGAGAACAGATCCGCGGTCTCGATGCCGAGCACGACCGCGAGCTTGCCCTGCGCGATGACCTCGCGGGCCTGCGCGGGCTCGGTCACGATGCGGAACCAGCCCTTGCCCTCGCCGCCGGACTGCGCGTCGATGTAGCGCTCCATCGCGTAGACCTCGTCGAGGATGCGATCGACCGCGGCCATGTCCTCGCACGAGTAGCGTACCGGCTGGATGCCCTGGCCTGCGGTCATGTGGCAGATGATCGAGTTGGTGGTCGCGTGCTGCACCACCAGCCGCAGGCCGGCCATGTACGCGCGCTCGAGCCAGCGCCAGTACTGCGTCTGGTGGGTCGAGCGCGTGGGCCCGTTGGGCCACTCGGTGAACTCGGGGTAGCCGGCGGTGACGTGGTTGTCGACCGACAGCTCGCCGGCCAGCAGTGCCGGCAGCAGCCCGCCGAGGTCGGCACCGTCGGCGCCGGCGGAATCGAAGGCGTAGCCGAAGAAGTCCTTGCGGCCCATCTCGCCGTGGAACAGCGAGCAGTCGGGCAGGGCATGTTCGACGCCGAGGCGATGGAACGGCGCGCCGTGGAAGATGCCGCCGCCGCCGAAGCCGAAGTTCGACAGGATGTGCGAGTGGGTGTCGACGATGCCGTACAGTGTGCCGTCGTCGAACGTCGTGCGGGTGATCGTGCCGCTGGCGTCGAGCGACAGCTCGGGGAACTCGGCGCAGCCCTCGGTCGGCACCAAGCTCAGCGCGAGCGCGCCGCTCGCCTCCGCCAGTGCACCGCCCTCGCCGAGCCAGCGGTCGTTGCGGCGGTTGTGCAGCAGCACCGCGCCGGCGAGATCGGGCGCGGGCTCGAGCATCCACTCGGCGCCCGAGATGTAGCTGTCGTCGACCAGCAGCACGTCGGACTGCAGCGTCAGCTGCCGCGCGATCGGTCCGTCCTCGGCCACGAGGTAGCCGGCGTCCTGGTCGTAGAAGAGGTAGGTCGCGAGGTCGGTGGGTTGCAGCCGGAAGTGGGCCGCGTCCGCGAGCGCGCCGTCGCCGAACGCGAAGCCGCTGCCGTCGCCGGTCGCGGCCAGCAGCGTGTCGCCCGACTGCAGCGCGAAGCAGCCGTGGCCCAGGCCCTCGACGTCGACCGGCGTGCCGCCGCCCGAGTCGCTGCCGCTGCTGCCGGCCGCGGTGGTGTCGGCGACGCTGGTGCTGCCGGGTGAGGTCGTGCCGGTGCTGTCGCCGGCGTGGGGCGCGTCGTCGGAGCGGCACGCGAACGCGAGCAGGGACACGACCAGGTGGCGGCGGACCGTCGGCATGCGAGCGCCACGATACCCGCGCAGGCCACTACAGCGCGACGAAGGCCTCGACCTCGTCGGCGACCTGCAGTGTGAGGCGACCATCGGTCCACGTGTGGAACCCATTGGCCGAGCCCTGGTCGAGCAGGCCGCTGCCGGTGAAATCCGCCACGACCTGGTCGCCGGCGTCACCGAGCACGAGCAGGAGGTTGCTCGTGCGCGACAGCGCTCGCAGGTCTCGCAGCTCGAGGAAGAGCGCGTTGTCGCCGGTGCCGGTCAGATCGACGGCCTCGATGCCGACCAGGGCCAGCTCGGGGTACGCCGGCAGATCGAGCGCGAGGTCGCTGCCGTCGAGCACGATCGCGTCGGTGCCGGTGCCGCCGTCGATGCGGAAGAACAGCTCGTCGGACAGCACCAGCAGATCGTCGCCGCTGCCGCCGTGCAGCACGTCGAGCCCGCCGCGCGCATGCAACGTGTCGTCGCCGGCACCGCCGACCAAACGTTCCGCCTGGTCGCTGCCCTCGAGCACGTCGTCGCCCGTGCCACCGCGCAGCGGGATCTGGCCCATGAAGTCGTCGCCGAACGCGACGTAGGCGCGACCGAGCCCGGCGCCACCGGGCGCGCCGTAGGCCCCGATCACGACGTCGGCGAAGCCGTCGCCCGAGACGTCGCCGGCGTGCGCCACGCTCCAACCGGAGACGTCGCCGCCGTCTTCGCCGTCGAGGGCGAAGCCGCCCATGCCGGCGGCGATCTGCGACAGCGGGATCGCCGTGGGCGCGTCGTTGCGGCCCCAGATCGCATAGCTGCGGCCGGAGTAGGTGCCGACGAAGTCGGCATTTTGCGCGCCGACCAGGGCCTCGCTGCGGCCGTCGGCGTCGAGATCACCGCCGCCGCCGACCGACCAGCCCGACAGGTCGCCCTGCAGCTCGCCGTCGAGCGCGAAGCCACCGATGCCCATCGCGACGTCGGCGAGCGACAGCGCCGGGCTGCCACCGTGGCCGTACACCACGTAGCTGCGGCCTTGCAGCGAGGTCGTGTCGTCGAGCTCCGCGCCGGGTGCTCCGACGATCACGTCGGCGAGCCCGTCGCCGTCGAGATCGCCGGCGGGACCGACCGAGTCGCCCGCGGTGTCGAGCGCGGTGCCACCGCTCATCGCGAAGCCACCGTTGCCCGCGAGCACGTCGCCCAGGTCCACGGGCGCGGTGTCGGTCTTGCCGAACACCACGTAGGCGCGGCCGGCGTTGCCGCCGACGCCGTTGGCCAGCGGCACGCCGACCATGATGTCCTCGAGACCGTCGCCGTCGACGTCGCCGACCCCGGCGACCGCCTCGCCCGCGCGGTCCTCGGTCGCGATGCCGTCGATGACGAAGCCGCCGGTGCCGAGCGCGACGTCGGCGAGATCGACCGGATCGGTGTCGGGCTTGCCCCGCACGACCCACACGCGCCCGGCGTTGGAGACCGCGCCGACATTGGCCTGCGGCGCGCCGACGATCACGTCGTCGAGACCATCGCCGTCGACGTCGACGCCGCCGCCGACGGCGAAGCCGACCCAGTCGGTCGCGGCGAAACCCGAGATGGTGAAGCCGGCGCCGTCTTGCTCGAGCGTCGCGAGCGCGACCGGGTCGGTCGTGGCTTTGCCGAACACGACGTAGGCGCGGCCCTCGGCGTCGGCGATGGCGTCGTGCTCGGGTGCGCCGACGATCACGTCGGCGAGGCCGTCGCCGTTGACGTCGCCGGCGTTGGCCACCGACAGGCCGCACAGATCCTGCGGCGCCTCGCCGTCGAGGACGAAGCCGCCGACACCGCCCGCGACGTCGGCCAGCGCGACGCTCTCGCCGCCGGCGTGGCCGAAGACCACGAACGCGCGACCCTCGGCCCCGGCCCCGGCGTCGGCATCGGGCGCGCCGACGATCACGTCGGCGAGGCCGTCCCCGTCGACGTCCCCGCCGCCGGCGACCGACCAGCCCGCGTGCTCGCCGTTGGCGATGCCTTCGATCATGAAGCCGCCGCGGCCGTCGGTGAGCTCGACCAACGATCCGGTCGTGGGCGTGACCATCACGCGCACGTGTGCGGTCGCGCTGCCGCCGTTGCCGTCCGCGATGGTGTAGTCGAAGCCGTCCTCGCCCCAGTAGCCCAGCGGCGGCGTGTACGTGAACGAGCCGTCGGCGGCGACGTCGACGGTGCCACCGGCGCTCGACATCGGATCGTGGCTGTCGACGTCGATGGCATCGCCGTCGTCGTCGAGGTCGTTGAGCAGCACGCCCGCGCGGGCGGGCACCTGCAGCGACGCGGCGTCCATCAACACGGCGTAGAGGTCGTCCACTGCCACCGGCGGCGTGTTCGGGGTGCCGGTCGAGGACGAGCCCTCGCTCGAGCTGTCGGCGCCGGGGCCCGAGCTCGAGCTGCCCTCGCCGCCGCTGCTGCTGCTGCCGCCGCTGTCCGCGAGCGTGGTCGCGGTGCTGCTGCTGGTCGACTGCGCGTCGGTGGTCGAGCCAGCTGTGGTCCCGGGCTCCGACGTCGCTGCGCCATCGTCACCGCAGGCGGGCGACACCAGCGACACCAGCACGAGCACAGCGAGAACGCGCGGCGAAGGCATGCCCCATGCTAGCAGCACGAAAACCGGTTAGTCTCGCGAGCAGCGGCGATGGTCGACGACAAGACCAAGCGACGTCCGGAGCCCACGCGGACCGCGGCTGCAGCGGCGATCGAGCCCGGGCTGTTGGTGTTGGCCGGGCCCGGCGCCGGCACCGTGCATCGCATCGCCGCGCAGATGGTGGTCGGTCGCGGCGAGGAGACCGATCTGCGGCTCGACGACGAGGGCGTGTCGCGCAAGCACGTCAAGCTCATCCGCGCTGCCGGTGGCCTGGTCAACGTGCTCGATCTGGGCTCGACCAATGGTGTGTTCGTCAACGGCCGCCGCACCGACCTCGCGCTGCTGCAGCTGGGCGACGTGCTCGAGCTCGGGCCCGACGTGCGGCTGCGACTGGTCGACGCCGACGCGGCCGCGCCGGCGCCCAGCGATCCCGCCGCAGAGTCGATCGCGCGTGCGGCCGCCCTGGGCCTGACCGAGCGCCAGCTCGACATCGCACGGTTGGTCGCCGCCGGCCTGACCAACCCCGCGATCGCGCAGCGGCTGTCGATCAGCCCCCGCACGGTCACGAGCCACCTCGATCACATCTACACGCGGCTGGGCATCTCCTCGCGCGCGGCCCTGGTGACGCAGCTGGCGGCTGCGGGCTTGCTGGGCGAGGACCCGCGATCGTGAGGCGCAGGCTGCTCGTGGGGCTGATGGTGACGGTGCCGGGCTGCCTCGAGCCCACGCCGGACTTCGTCGATCCCCGCGGCGCGCTGCTGCTCGAGTGGCGCTTCGGCGACGACGCGGTCGTGCCCGACGGCGCCGGTCACGGCTACGAGCTGCAGCTCGAGGGCGCGAGCGCCGAGCGCGGCGTGACGCGCTTCGACGGCGTGGGCGCGGTGGGTCGCGGTCCCGATCTCGCCGCGGTGTGGCCGGGCACCGACGCGCTCACCATCGAGGCGCGCGTGCGCATCACCGACGGCAGCAGCGACTTCGACACGCGTGCCATCGTGTACGTGCCGCAGAGCTCGGACGAGGGCTACTACGGCACCGGCCTGGTGGTGAACACCGCGGCGCGACGGCTGCGCTTCGAGGCCATCGTCGGTGGTCGCCACGAGTACGTCGAGCGCGATCAGCTCTACGGCGACGACTGGGTCAGCGTCCACGGCGTCTTCGACGGCGCGAGCATGCAGCTGTTCGTCGACGGCGACGCGCCGGTCGACGCCATCGCGGTCGACGGCAGCCTCGACGGCTCGACGCTCGAGTTCGGCGAGCAGCGCGTGTTCGTGGCGGGCCGCGCCAACGGCGAGGAGCGGCTGGGCTGCGAGCTGGGCACGATCCGGATCTTCACCCGCGCGCTCTCGCCCGACGAGGTCGCGCATCGCCACGAGCAGCTCGCCGGTGGTTGAGCGCGGCCCACGACGATCGCCGTGGGCGGTGGCGCTCGCGCTCGCGCTCTCTCCGGCGGTCGCGTTCGCGAGCCCGGTGAAGGTGGTGCACGCGCCGCTCGAGAGCACCGCGCCGATCGAGCCGCAGGTCCGCGCCGAGCTCGAGCAGGCCGTCGACGAGGGCCTGCGGCGGGCCGGGATCACGGCCGTGACGCTCGCGGATCCCGACGGCTGCACCACCGCGGCGTGCCTGGGTGCGCTCGCGCGACGCGGCGACGCCGGCTGGACCCTGCGCGTGGAGCTGCGCGCTGCGGATCGCAACTTCGAGCTCGCGTTGGCGCTGCACGAGGCCGGCGCCGGTGCGCTCGCGCGCAGCTCGACCGCCACGTGCGAGCTGTGCGGCACCGCCGAGCTGGCGCAGCGGCTCGCCGATGCCGTCGCGACCCTGGCGGCGAAGTTGACCGAGGCGCCGCCGGCACCCGCGCACCTGCGGATCACCAGCGACCCCACGGCGGCGAGCGTGCGCGTCGACGGGCGCGAGCACGGTCGCACGCCCCTGCGCCTCGAGCTGGCGCCGGGTCGCCACCGCGTCGAGCTGAGCAAGCCCGGCTATCTCGGCACCGCGCGGATGATCGAGGCCATCGCCGGCGTCGACGGCAACCTCACGCTGTCGCTCGCGCGCGCGCGCCGACGTCTGCTCGCGGCCGGCGGCGCGGTGCTCGGCGTCGGCGTGGTCGCCACCGCCACCGGCGCGGCGCTCTGGGCGGTCGACGAGCGACCGTACCGCGGGCGCTGCAGCGGCGACGACGTCGACTTCGCCGGTCGCTGCCGCTTCCGACTCGACACCGCGGCCGCCGGCATCGCGCTGACGTCGATCGGCGTCGCGGCCCTCGTCGCGGGCATCGCGATGATGGCCGCGGATCGCCGGCGCCGCTGAGGCCGGATCAACCGCCGAGCTTCGCGTCGAGCTGCGCGATGCGGCCCGCGGCCGCGGCGTGGCCCAGGGTGGCCGCGGCCTGGTACTGCGAGCGCGCGTCGGCGTAGCGCAGCACCTTGAACAGCGCGTCGCCCAGCTGCAGCCGCAGGCTCGCCTGCTTGGGCGCGACCGCGACCGCGCGCTCGGCGAAGTCGACGGCCTTGCCGTAGGCGCCGCGATCGAAGTGCAGCTCGGACAGCGCCGCGAGGATCTGCGGGTCCTTGGGCCGCTGCGACAGCGCGCGGTGGTACAGCTGCTCCGCGGTCTCGACCTCGCGGGCGCGCAGGGCTGCGCGCGCCTTGGTCAGCAGCGTCGCGACGTCCTCGGTCTGCTTCGCACGCGGGCTCGGCGACGGCGTCGCGGCGGACGATGCCGGTGGCGTGGCCGCGTCCGCGACGGTCGGCGTGGCCGCGTCCGGGCTGCCTCGCGGCGTCGCGCCGGTCGGCGCGGCCGCGCCTGCGCGGGTCGGTGCCGGACCCGCGAGCGCCTCGATCGCGCGCTGCGTCGCCAGCGGGCGCGCGACCGGGCGATCGCGCTGCCGCACCAGCGCGGCCTCGCGCCGCGTGTCGTCGTCGTCGGCGAGGATCACGAGCACCTCGGCCGCGTCGAGCTCCGCTGGCGAGAACGAACCGTCGTCGGCCTTGTGCCGCAGCAGCGCGAGCTCGCCCGGCGTCACGGTCGCGCGGGCGCGCGCGCGTTCGTGCAGCGGCGCGAACACCAGCGCCTGCACGTAGTAGTCCATGGCGAACGCGCGACCGCCGTCGACGTCCCAGTAGCGATCGCCCAGCCGCACCAGGGTGCTGGCGAACTCCTCGCGCAGGGTCGCTGCGGCCGCGAGCGCGTCCGGCTCGGCGGACTGTTCCAGCGCTGCGACCACGCGCCAGGCGGTGTCGTCGCCCGGCGCCTGCGCGGGTGGATAGACGAAGTAGGCCTTCGCCGCAGCGGCGCGCGCCCGCGTGATCGCGGCCTCGTGCGGCGCGCTGTCGCCCGCCACCGGCGGGTCACGGCGCGACCAGGCCGCGATGGCCGCGGCCGCGAGCACGGCGCTCGCGGCCACGCCCGCGAGCACCCGGCGCGGCCGCCGTCGCAGCGAGCGCTCGAGCTCGACCAGCAGCGCAGCCATGTCGGCGTGGCGCGACGCCGGGTCGCGCTGCAGCCCGCGATCGATGGCCCGCAGCAGCACCGGCGGCACGTCGCGCTCGGCCACCGCGACACGCTGGCCGGCGTGCACGGCCGCGCGCAGCTGCGCCTCGTCGTTGCCGACGAACGGCCGCACGCCCAGCAACGCCTCGTGCAGCGCGACGCAGAACGCCCACTGATCGGCGCGGGCATCGACCGTGCCGCCGTCGTGCTGCTCGGGGGCCATGTACGCCGGCGTGCCCACGACCGCGGCCTGGGTCACGACCAGGTCGGTGCTGCCGCGCAGCGGCGTCGCGCCGGCCGGCACGGGCGCGAGCGACTGGGCCGAGCGCGCGAGCCCGAAGTCGACCACGCGCACGCGGCCATCGCGACCGAGCACGACGTTGGCGGGCTTGAAATCGCGGTGCACCAGCCCGGCGGCGTGGGCCGCCGCGAGCCCGCGTCCCGCCGCGACGAAGACCTTGACGACCTCGCGCCACCGCGGCCGCGCGGCCATCCACGCGCGCAGCGTCAGGCCCTCGACCAGCTCCATCGCCAGGAACACGCCGCGCTCGAACTCGCCGACGTCGTGCACCGCGACGACGTTGGGGTGCACCAGCTTGGCCAGCGCCCGCGCCTCTCGCAGCAGCCGCGCGCCGTCCTCCTCACTCGCATCCGCGGCGACGATCTTGAGCGCGACCTTGCGATCGAGCTCGGGGTCGTAGGCCGCGCTGACCGTGCCCATGCCGCCTTCACCGATGGGGTCGAGCACGAGGTAGCGACCCACGGCGGTGCCGCGCGGCAATCGGGCGCCGCCCGAGGACGCCGGCGTGCGATCGCCCGCGCTCGCCGGTGGCGCGCACGCGGGTTCGGGGCCCATGCGCGCGCGCGGTCGCACGGGCGTGACGTCAGCGCTCGCCACGAGACACGATCATGCCGCAAACTCGTGGGTCATGGTGATCGAACGGCTCGGCACGGTCTCGTTCCCAAGCGGTCGCGCGGTCGTGATCGACACCGGCTTGCTGCGGGGTGACCACGGCGGGTCGTGGCGTGCGACCAGCGTCACCGCAGGCGACATGCCGGCCGGCGAACACGCGGTGCTGGGCGAGCGCGTGGGCGACGGCGACTGGGCCGAGTGCTGGCGCGCGGTGTGGGTCGACCTCGGCGGCGGCGAGGGCCGCGACGTCGCGCGCACCGAGCACGTCGGCGCCGTGCCGGTCGACTTCGCGCGGTTGATGTTCATCGACGCCGAGGCCATCGCGGCGTGGTCCGACGAGGGCTCGCTCGACGGTCGCGCGGACTTCGTGTTCTGGGGCCGCGACGCCGCCGCGCTGGCCCAGGCCCTCGACGCGCCCGAGATCGCCGGCGAGGGCTTCGGCTGGGTCGACCTGCCGCTCGAAGAGGCGGTGCGCCGCGGCACGCAAGCCGAGCAGCTCAAGGCCGAGCGCCGGTGGTTGCTGGCGACCGACTTCCGCCCGCACACGCACCACTTCGTCGTGCTCGCGCAGGCGCGGCGCTCCGAGACCGGTTCGGGCGAGCTCGAGCTCGCGGGCGCGCGCACGTGCATGTTCTTCACCAGCTGGGGCGACGGCGTGTTCGACGTCTGGCTCGATCGCGACGCCGCCGGACGTCCGCTGCGGCTGCGGGTCCAGCTCGAGTCCGACGACTCGCAGAGCGCGATGGAAGCCGTCAATCGCCCGGCCCACGACGACGACGACGAGCCCGACGACGACGAGGACGCGGACTGAGTCTTCCGGCAGGAAGCTCCGCTTCCTCTTCGAGACTGAGCGCGCCGGCTCAACCGGTCCACAGCCCCGGGATCGCGGTGGTCGGCAACGTCGGGTCGCCGAAGATCTCGCCCTCGTCGAGGGCGCCGACCGCCCGCAACGCCGTGGTCCACAGGTCGTTGATGCACACGTCGGACTTGGGCCCGGGCTGGTCGCACCACGGCGGGGTCTGCCACGCCTCGGGGAAGCTGCAGGGCAGGGCCATGACGTTGCCGGTGGCCATGCCGCCGAGCTTGCCCGCGACGATCGCCGGCACGAACTCCTCGTAGTGCAGCCCGCCGCTCGAGAACTCCGACGAGGCCACGAACGCGGCGTCGGTCAGCAGGTTCGAGGCCTCGTCGGCGCCGCGCAGGCGGTCGAGGAAGTACGCGAGGATCTGCATGTGCCACAGCGCGATGTCGCGGTACAGCGCGTCGCGATCGCCACCATCGGCGTCGATGTCGGGCCCACCGTTGGCGCCGCCGGAGTGACAGATGTTGTGATAGGTGTACGGGATGCCCAGGTGCGGGAACGTGCGGTAGTTCTGCGACGGGCCCAGCGACACGAACGCCACCCGCGTCAGATCGCAGCGCAGCGCCATGACCACCAGATCGATCATGAGCTTGGCGTAGGCATCGCAGTCACCGTCGCCGTAGGCCACGGCGCCCGGTTGCGGTGGCAGCGAGCAATCGGCCGAGGGCGTGAAGTCCAGCTGCTTCTCGAGCTCGCGGATGGTCGTGAGGTGCTCGTCGAGCCGGCTGCGATCGGCGCTGCCCAGCTGACCCTGCAGTCGACCGATGTCGTCGGCGACGAAGTCGAGCACGCTCTTGGTGCGGGCCGCGGCCGCGAGCGCAGCGTCGGGATCGAGCTCGAGATCCGAGAACAGCCGGTTGTACAGCAGCACCGGATCGAGCTCGAGTGGCGCGCGCACGCCCGCGTCGGACCACGACCACCAACCCTCGCCCTGGTCGTACAACCCGGTGGTGATGCTGCGGAACTTGGTCGCGCCGCCGATGCGCGCGGCCGCGACCTGATCGACGCTGGGCCCCTGCGTGGTCGGCTCGGCCGAGCCGGGCGACTCGGGCAGCGCGGCGTAGCCGGTCATGTACGCGACGCTGTGGCCGTGGGATCCGACGTGGTTGGAGATCTGGCGGTAGGTCAGGCCGTCGATCACGTTGATGTCGCCGACGAGCCCGAGGTCGGCGAGCGGCTGCAGCCCCGGCGTCACGGTCCAGCCGCTGCCGTAGCTCGTGGGGTACCAGAAGCCGCCGTCGACGGCGCCCCAGCCCACCGGCAGGCCCTGCGGCCAGTGGAAGAGGATCATCCGCGCCGGGTTGGCACCGCCGGCGCGCGCGGTGCCGTGCAGCAATCCGCGGCCGTCGAGCATGGCCTCGAGCACCGGCAGCGCGATGCCGACACCGGCGCCGCGCAACAAGGTTCGTCGACTGAGCAGCTTCATGGTGGGCTCCGTGATCGGATCAGGGTTCGATGCGGCGGTAGCGGAACGCGTCGCTGCGCACCAGCGCGAGCAACAGCGAGCGGAAGTCGTTGCCGGCGTCGGCGAAGCGCAGCCGCACCTGTTCGCGGTTGCACTCGTCGGCAGGGTCCTCGCTGCGGCCCAGCGCGAAGCGCCACGCGTGGGTGACGACGCAGCCCTGCGCGGCCTGGCTGTCGGCCACCAGCGCGCCGAGCTCGACGCCGCCGGAGAACGCGTGCTCGGTGCCGTCGATGGTGATGGTGCCGTCACGCTTGACCGGATCACCGCTGCCGTAGCTGTCGCGCAGTCGACCGATGGAGTCGAAGCGCTCGAGCCCGAAACCGATGGGGTCGAGCTGCAGGTGGCAGCCGGCGCAGCTGTCGCCCTGATCGATGTGGCGCTCGAACGCGTCCTGGGTCGACTCGCCGTCCTCGGGCTGCACCTGCGGCACGCCCGGTGGCGGCGGGGGCGGCGGATCGCACAGCGCCAGCTTGCGCACGTACACCGCCCGCTGCACCGGTGAGGTCTCGTCGGCGCGGCTCGACGCGGTCGCGAACGCGGCGGTGGTGAACAGCCCGCCGCGCTCGCCGTCCTCGGGCAGCTCGATCGGCACCAGCGTGGACGAGCCCGGCGGCGTCACGCCGTAGATCGCCGCGAGCGCGTCGTTCACCGCGGTCGAGCGCGTGCGGTACAGATCGAGGAAGTCCTCGCCATCGCCGAACATGTGCCGCTGCAAGAGCGCCTGCAGCTCGTCGACCATGGCCTGCTGCAGCGCCGCGTCGAACTCGGGGAAGGACGCGGCGTCGCGGGCCTGGCCGGCGATGTCGTCGAGCCGGAACCACTGCGCGCCGAACTGCGCCATCGCGGTCTGGACCCGGCCGTCGTCCAACATGGCCTCGGCCATGGTCGCGACGCCGTCGGCGTCGTCGAGCTGGCCCGCGGCCGCGGCGTCGAGCAGCACGTCGTCGGGCGTGGTGCCCCACAGCAGGTACGACAGCCGCGTCGCGACCTCGAAGCCACCGAGCTTGGCGCGCTCGGGGTGGTCGGGGTCGGGCGTGCCGAGCTCGACCTTGAACAGGAACCGCGGCGACATCAGCACGGTCTCGATCACGATCGACGCCTGCGCGTCGGGCTCGGCCTGGCCCAGCGCCAGCTCGACCAGCGCATCGATCTCCTCGTCGTCCAGCGGTCGCCGCATCGCGCGGCGGCCGAAGCGGGTGACGAAGTCGCGCAGGCACGCTTCGCCGGCCGCGGGATCGCAGCCGATCACGCGATCGCGACGCGTCGCGTCGGCCAGCACCGCGTCGGCGAGCTGCTCGGCCGCGTCGAGGTAGCGCTCGCCCAGCAACACCGAGATGCTCTGGTGCAGCCCGTCGTTGTCGAAGCTGCTGGTGACGACGTCCTGGGGGAACGTCGCGACCAACGCCTGCGCCTGGTCGGGGTCGGCCGCGACGACGTCGACGATGGTCGCGGCGTACTCGCGGTGGGTGAGCCGCCGCAGGTACATCGGTCCGGGGTCGAGCAGCGACTCGGCCGCGCAGCCCTCGGGCACGCCACCGTCGCTGCCGCTGGCCGTGCCGCCGTCGCTGCCGGAGGCGTCGCCGTCCGCGGCATCGTCGGCGTGATCGTTGCCACGGTGGCAGGCAGTGGCCCAAGTCGCAATCACGAGCGCGCAGATCGTCGGTCGCACGGCGTCACCTCGAAGCACGTCCGATCGTAGCCAGCTGGCGTTGGGCGCCGCATCGGCCGGGATACGTACGCGATCGCGCGGCGGCATGCGTACGGGTGCGTACGCACGTCCGTCGCGATCGCCGCTGTGGCCCGCCGCACCCGCGCGCGCGGGCGGGTTTGCGCCGGTCTCGGACTTCCGCCACGCTGCCGAACATGCGCTCGCGCCTGGCTTGCCTCCCCTTGGTGTTCGCGCTCGCGTGCTCGGCCCGCGAGCCCCAGACGCCACCGTCCACGCCACCGCCTGTCGCCGCGCCGGCGCACGGCGACGAGTTCACCTTCGTCTCGACCACGAACAACGCCAACCCGGGCAAGGTCCTGCTCGACGAGGAGCAGGAGATCGCCGGCGACTTCGCGGTCAAGACGCCCGAGCGCGCGCGCGAGCTGGCCGAGGCCGCGGTCAGCGATCAGCTCGATCCCAAGAAGGTGTGGAAGACCTCGCCGGTGTTCCCGACCGCGTGGCCGGCGAAGGAGCGCGCGGTCGCGGTCTACTTCCACCCCATGGCGGCCAATCCCCACAGCATGACGCAGTTCGTGCTGTTCTCGGCGGCGTACCGCGTCGACGTCTCGCTGGTGGACGGTTCGACCAAGGTCGTGCCGATCACCAAGCCTCGCCAGCTCGGCACGGTCAAAGAGACGCGGCCCAGCTCGCTCGAGACCCGCGAGCTCGAGCTGGCCGAGGCCTCGCTCGTGCGTCAACTCCTGGGCGCCGATCTCGCGACCGGCGAGAACGCGTTCTGGGGCTACCTCAAGTCTCCCTGCACGAGCACCCCGAGCTCGCGCGCGACCTCGAGCGGCGCCAGTCCGCGTTCGTGAAGTGGGTGCGCAACAAGAACTGATGCGGGCTCGCGCCGCGCCGCCACGGCTCAGCCCAGCGTGATCGCGGGCGTGCCGGCGTCGCCGAAGCTCGGCATGTCGGCGCCCATCGCCTGGGCGATCGCCGCGAGCAGGCCACCGTGGCGCACGCCCTGGTGGGTCGCGAGCCTTCCGGTCGCGACCCGCCCGCCGGCGCGACCGGCCAGCACGAACGGCATGTCGTCGTGCAGGTGGGTGTTGCCGTCGCAGACCTCGGTGCACAGCAGCACGATCGAGTGGTCGAGCATGGTGCCGTCGAGCTCGGGTACCGCGCGCAGCGACTCGAGCAGGTAGGCGAACTGCGCCACGAACCACCGCACCTGCTGCACGTAGGCGACGAATTCCTTCTTCGCGGGATCGTGCGCCGGGCCGTAGTGCGAGGCCTGGTGGCTGCGCATGTCGTAGCCCGGGTCGTACATCTCGGTGCCGGGGAACTGACTCATGAGCAGATCGCTGGTGTGGTGCGAGGCCTGCAGCACGCCCACGCGCGAGAGCCCGCACGCCATCGCGAGCACCATGAGATCGATCTGCGTCTTCATGAGCTCGGGGAAGCGCGCGGGGCTGTACAGCTCGGCCGCGGGCACATCCGCGGACAGGCCCGGGGTGCTGCAGTCGGCGACGCCGGCCGGGCCTCCGCCCTTGATGCGCAGCTCGACCTCTCGCAGGGCCTGCAGGTGCAGGTCGAGCTTGCCCTGCTCGACCGTGCCCAGGCGCGTGCGCAGCCGGTCCATGTCATCGAGCACGCCGTCGATCACGCTCACGGCGACGGGGTCGACCTGCGCGCCGCCGTTGCCGCCGGGCTGGCCGAAGAGCAGCTCGAACGCGGTGCGGGGATCGTCCTGCGGCGTGATGCTCTGGCCGGCGCTGGCGTAGCTGATGAGCTTGTCGCCGCTGGCACCGTCGGCGTTGGCCGCGACGCCGAGGTAGAGGTGGCGCCACGGCGCGTCGGCACCGACGCCAGCCGCGAGCACGTGATCGATCGAGACGCCGTTGCCGCCGTCGGTCGCGGTCAGCAGCTTCTTCGCGCCGCCGGGGTGGCTGCCGCTGTCGGTCGGGCCCAGGGTCAGGCCGCGGAAGAACACGCAGTCCTCGCGCCGGGCCGACAGCGGCTGCAGCTGCTCGGGCAGCACGAAGTCGAGCTCGGCGCCGGTGGGGTGCCACAGGCTGGGCTCGCCGTCTTGGCTGGGGCCGGCGACGCCGTCGGGGAAGTACATCACGATCAGGCGCTGGGCCACGCCATCGGCCGCGCGCACGCGCTGCGGCGAGATCGACGCGAAGAATGGCAGCGCCAGCGCGGCGGCCGGGCCCACGGTCTGCAACAAGCGACGTCGGGTGATCATGGCTGCCTCGGTGCGACCGCCCAGGCCGCGACGGTGCGGGCGAACAGCGCGCGCAGATCGTGATCCTGCGCGGCGAAGTCGGTGGTGAGCGCGTCGATGCGGCAGCTGTCCTCGTCGCGCTCCAGCGCGCCGGCGGTGAATCGGTGCACCTGCTGCACGAAGCAGCGCTGCGCGGTCGGGCTGTCGGCGACGATGGCCGCGAGCTCGGGCAGGCTCGCGAACGCAGCCTGGTCCTCGCCGTCGAGCCCGGGGATCCAGCCGCTGGCGTCGATGGGCGCGCCGGCGTCGTCGTCGCGCCAGCGACCGATCGCGTCGAAGTGCTCGAAGCCCAGACCGATGGGGTCGAAGTGCTCGTGGCAGCCGCTGCACGCCGGGTCGGCGGTGTGCTGCGCGAGCACGTCGCGCGCGCTCTGGCCCGGTTCGATCTCGCCGATGCTCGGCACCACCGCCGGCGGCGGCGGCACGCCCTGGCACAAGAGCCGCTCGAGCACGAACACGCCGCGGCGCACCGGCGAGGTGCGATCGGAGTGGGCGTAGCGCGCGAGCACGCCGGCCTGCGCGAGCACTCCCGCGCGGCGCTCGGGCGGCAGCTCGATGCGCTGCGGCGCGGTGCCCTCGATCGGCACGCCGTACAGCGCCGCGAGCCCGGGACCGACCACGGTGTCGGGCGAGAGCCACAGCGAGTGCCAGCGCGCGTCGTCCTCGAGCACCAGGCGCGCGAGGCTGTCGCGGCTCTCGGCGGCCATCTGCGCCGCGAGTGCGGCGTCGAAATCCGTGAAGCTGGCGTTGCGCTCGAGCTCGGCGACGTGCTCGACGTCGAGCCACTGGCTCGCGAACGCGGTCAGGGCCTCGTGCGCGCGGGGGTCGTCCAGCATGGCCTGGGCCTGCGCCAGCACGCCCGCGGGCGTGTCCAGCTCGCCGGCGGCGGCCGCCTGCAGCAGGGCGTCGTCGGGCGGCCCGCCCCACAGCCCGGACGCGAGTACGCTCGCGCGTTCGTAGCCGTCGAGCACCGCGGTGCCGTCGTCGGCGATCGTGCCGATCTCCATGCGGTACAGGAACATCGGCGAGCTCAGCAGCACCCGGATCGCGACGGTCGCCGCGGTCGCGGCGTCGGGCAGCGCCATCATGCGATCGGCGTAGGCGGCGATCTCGTCGTCGGCCAGCGGCCGTCGCAGCGCGCGTGTGCCGAAGTCGGCGACGAACGACTCGGCGCAGCCGCGATCGAACGCCGCGGGATCGCACGGCAGCAGCGCGCCGAGATCCGCGGTCGCCCGCGCGGCGATGCGCTCGGCCGCCCGCAGGTACTGCTCCACGTGCACCGTCGTGACCAGGCCCGAGGCCACGCCATCGTCGAAGGGGAAGCCGGGCGCACGGCTCTCGACCGGGAACCCGCGCGCCGGGTGGGCATCGTCGTCGCCGCCCGCGGTGTCGCCGTCGCCGGGCACGTCGGCGCAGGCGAGCTCGAGCACGGAGTTCTCGCCGCCCACGCCGTCGGGCTCGCGCGCGGCGTTGCTCGGGTCGGTGGACCAGCTGCCGTCGACCACGAACTTGTAGACGTGGTGGCCATCCTCGAGCACGCGCTTGCCGACCCACGCGCCCGCGGCCTCGACGTAGGCGAGCGGCCAGCCGCCCTCGGCCGCGGTCGCGGCCCAGCCGTTGAAGTCACCCGCGACGATCACCTGCGCGTGTGCGTGGCCGGGGTCGGCCCACACGAAGGTGTGCAGGTTGCAGGGATCGTCCTGGCAGCCGCCGCCGACGCAGGACTGCGTCGCGAGCTCGCACTGCGCGTCGTCGTCGCACGCGATCGCATCGCCGCCGCCTGGGCCCACGGGCACCAGCGCCAAGACGGTGCGCTCGTACTCGCGGCGCGTCAGCAGTCGCAACGCCCGTGGCACCGCGGTCGCGCACTCGGCCCCCGGTGGCACGTCGCCGTCGTCGTGGTCGCTGGTGGTGCCCGAGTCCGCGGCGGTGCTGCCCTCGTCACCGGCGGCGCCGCGGCCGGTCGCGCCGTCGCGGCAGCCTGCGATCGCGGCCAGCCACACCACCAGACTCGGCCCCGGTCGGCGCACGACGTGACTCATTGGTGAGTGACGCTAGACCGCGTCCGCAGACGGCGCAAGCGCCCGTCGCAGGGGCCCGCTGCGCCCACGCCCACGCGCCGCCCGGGCCCAGGGCACCCGCGTGCCGGCGGGTCGCCGGCGGACGGGCTTGCCGCTCGGCCGCCGCGTGGCCGATCATCGTGGGCGCATGCGGAGCAACCCAGGCAGCGGCGGTGCGATCGCGGCGGGGCTCGCGACGTTGCTGGCGTGCAACGACGCGCGCGAGGACGACGGCTTCACGACCATCGGCAGCCAGGGCTCGCAGAGCGCGAGCCAAGGCAGCGACACCGCGGCCACCACCACGGGCGCGGACACCGGCGGTAGCACCGGCACGACCGCCGCGGGTGACACCACCACCACGGCGGATCCGGACTCGTCGAGCAGCAGCGGCGGCGCAGCGGTCTGCGGCAACGGCACGATCGAGCTCGGCGAGGAGTGCGACGACGGCAACGACTCGGATCTCGACGCCTGCACCGCGACCTGCACGGTGTCGCGCTGCGACGACGGCCTGCTCGACGGTGCCGAGACCGACCTCGACTGCGGCGGACCGTGCCAGGGTTGCACGCAGTGCCTGGGCTGCGCCGAGCCCGACGACTGCGCGCCGGGCCTGGTCTGCAGCGACGCGGGTCAGTGCACCTTGCGACAGACCATGATGGTCGACTGGGTCGCGCACTGCGGCACCGCGGCCGACGGCTACACCCTGCCGGATCTGCCCGCGGGCACCTACGTCGCCACGCCGGTGCCCAGCGCCGGCACGCTGTGGCTGCCGCCCTTCGATCCGCCCGACACCGGCTACTTCTACGAGATCCAGTGCGCCGACGGTGTGCTGCTCGACCAGCTGCGCACGCCGCCGGGTCTGCGCTACGGCTCGGTCGCGAGCGCGTTCGCCAACCTGCAGGCCGACAGCCAGAGCTTCGACTTCGCCGGCGGCGATCTGACCTGCTACCGCACCGACGACACCTGCGCCGACAACGACGGCGTGGTCGTGTTCGACGTCGAGCTGGTCTGCGCGGTGCGCTGACGTCACGTCGCGCAGGCGTGGATCACCGTGCGCGTCGGTCGATCGACGCCGCCACGGGCCGCACCGTCCCTGGAGCGAGCCGGCAGGCCCGTGCGCGGCGCCGGTCGGCGACGCCGCGTCGCCGCGTGGGAACCCGCGTCGAGAATCGGGGCGCAGGCCCCCGCGCAGCCGCGAATCGGCCGTCGGTGCGGCCGCTCACGTCGCCGCGCGGTCGAATGGCCGCAAGCCGCGGTATGAGCCCCCGTCCTGCCGGTGACTGCGTCCCCGCACGCCCGTGGCGCGCGATGGGAACCGGCACGAGTTCGACCCCAACGAGTCCATCCCATGACCAAGTCCATCCTTGTTTCCGTTCTTCCTGCCTTCGCCTTCACTGCGCTGCTCACCGGCTGCCCCGGTGACACGACCGAGACCGGCTCCGCGACCAACGGTGATTCGACCACCGACGATTCGGACTCGGACACCGACACCGCGTCGTCGGTCACGCTGACCACCAGCGACAGCGCCGACAGCTCGACCTCGGACTCGACGACCGCGTCGACCACGGTCTCGACCACCGACACCACGACGGACGCGACCACGACGACGGACGCGACCACGACGGATGCGACCACGACGGATGCGACCACGACGGACGCGACCACGACGGACGCGACCACGAGCGCCGGCACCAGCACCACCGATCCCACCGCCGGCACCAGCACCACCGATCCCACCGCCGGCACCGGCACCACCGGCGTCGTGCCGGGTGACGGCTACGGCGACTGCGCGAACAACCCCGAGGCCGAGGTGTGCCAGGCCGGCGAGGTCTGCCTCACCGCCGGCAGCGAGGCGGTGTGCGGGCTCGGTGGCTGCATGGCCGACGGCGACTGCCCGGTGCCGGCCACCGGTGACGCGGCGCCGATCTGCCAGGACCTCAGCGGCATGGGCGACAACTTCTGCATCCTCGACTGCAGCGCCGGCCAGACCTGCCCCGACGGCATGCTCTGCGACGAAGGCATCGGCGGCGTGTGCATCTGGGAGCTGCAGGCGCCCGGTGGCGGCGTGTGCCCCGACGACAGCCTCGACGCGGCGCCCACCTCGTACGACGGTGACAACACCGGCCTGTTCGACGACCACATCACCAGCTGCGGCGACGGTGGCGGCGAAGAGGCGCTGCTCGAGTTCACCGCCGGCGAAGCCGGCGTCTACACCTTCGACACCTTCCAGAACCCGACCTTCGACACCATCCTGTTCGCGCTCGACGGTTGCGACGGTCCCGAGCTGGCCTGCGACGACGACTCCGGCCCGGATGTGCAGTCGCAGATCGCCCTGAACCTGGCGGCCGGTCAGGTGGTCATCATCGGCGTCGACGGCTACGGCGGCGCGACCGGCACGTACACCGTGACGGTGGCGTTCCAGCCCGCGGTCGACGGTGGCAGCTGCTGCATGGCGCAGATGGGCGCCGGCTGCGACGTGATGGAGGTGCAGGACTGCGTGTGCGCGTTCGATGACTTCTGCTGCACCGACACCTGGGACGACCAGTGCGTGGGCGAGGCCGTCAACAACTGCGCCGCGATCTGCATGTGATCGCTGCGGCCCCCTGTGGCCGAGCTGGCGGCCGCATCGGTGCTCGCACCGGTGCGGCCGTCGCCGTTTTCAGCCCTCGGGACCGCAGCTGACGCTCTGCAGGCCCCAGCCGGTCATGTCCGAGTAGGTGTACGGGCCGATGAGCATGGGATAGGTGTCGATCTGCAGCGTGTCCGGATCGAAGCGGTACGCGGTGTTGGCGTAGCGCGCGGTCGACCAGATCTTGCCGTCGAGATCGACGCTGATGCCGCGCCGCTCGGTCGCCGCGATCTCGAACGCGGGCCCGACCTGCATGGTCTCGACGTCGATGTACGTCAGGCCGCCGGACATGCCGCCGTCGTAGGTCCAGTAGTTCATCCACATGCGGCCCTGCGCATCCTCCTGGATGCCCGACATCACGTACGCGACGTGGTTGTCGGCGATGGCCCAGCTGTCGGTCGCAGGATCGTAGCGTGCAGCCGAGGCGCTCTGCGCCCCGACCCACTGCGCCAGCCACGGGCGGCCGGCGTGATCGACGGTCATGCCGTAGGGCGTGATCGGTGGGGTGTAGACCTGGAAGTCGAAGGTCTCTCGATCGACGAAGCCCATGCGGTCGTTGCCGGGTACCAGGTTGGTGAACCAGAAATCGCCCGCGGCATTGACGGCGCCGCCGTAGGGCGACAGCGACGAGCACTCGAAGCCGTCGATGACGATGGCCTGCTCGACCGTGCCGGTGTCGCCGTCGACGAGGTTGACCGTGACCCACACGTCGCCGTTTGCGACCGAGCAACCCGCGGTCCAGACCTTCTCGTCGGTGTACGAGCAGTCCTCTTCGTGCAGCACGCCGGGGGCCCACGCGACCGGGCGCTGGGTGTCGTACGGGAACGGCGTGTGCCACGCGACGCAATCGTCCTCCATGAACGGTTGCACGTCGCCGGCGCCGCTCGAGGTCTGCAATCCCGGCGTGCCGTTGGCGTTGGGATCGCAGTCGTCTGCCAGCGTGTTGATCTTCGTCAGGCCACCGCCGCGGTTCGCGACCGCGACCGCGCGGCCCGAGAGGTTGACCGAGGTGCGCGAGGGGCCGGTCTCGCCGACGAGCTGCGCCGCCATCGTGCGGTAGCGGCCCTCTTCGATCATCGTCTGGGTGTTGAGCTTCGCGACGGAGCCGTCGTCGGTGTTGGCGATCCAGATGTAGCTGAAGCCCAGCTGCGAGCCGCACTCGCAGCCGCCGGGCGTGCCGGCGTCGGGCATGCCGACGTCGAAGTACACCGAGCCCTCGGCGCTCGAGTCCGCGGCCGTGCTCGCGCCGCCCGACGACGCGCCGCCGCTGCCCTCGCTGCCCGCGCTCGCCGATGCGTCCCCCGAGCTGCCCGCGGTCGTGCCGACGGTCGCGCTCGCGCTCGCGGTGTCGGTCGCGGAGCCGTCGCCCTCGGCCGAGCCGCTGCCGCTGCCACCACCACCACCGCAGCCGAGCGTCGATGCGACGCCCCATGCCGTGATCACCCTCGAGGCCCGCGAAGGGATGCCCGCCACCATCGCATCATCGTACGCGGGTTCGCCCGCGGACCCCAAGCAACCCCGGTGAGGGGTCACACGGGCTCTAGCGACCGCCGCCGCGCACCGCGGGGCGGCGACGTCGCCACCATGCCGCGGCTGCGATCAGAATGGCAACGCCATCGTCGCGGTGCCGGGCGGCGCCGCGCTGGCGCAGCCGCAGCCGCGGCCGCGGGCGCGAGCGGGCGCGGATGCGCGGGGGTCTTGGGCACGCCCAGCTCGGCCGGTGTGCTCGCGGGCTCTGCGGTCGCCGGGGCCGCCGGAGCACTGTCCGCGCCTGCTGGGCTCGACGCGCCGACGGGCTCGACCCCGAGTTCGCGCAGCAGCGCGTCGGCGTGCGCGACCGACTCGAGGTTCCACAGCAGGTAGCGCACGTCGACCATGACGTTGCGCGAGCGTTCGGGGCTGTAGCCGAAGTCGCCGGCGATGTTCTCCCAGACGCGATCGAAGTTGAGCCCGACCCAGCGGCCCTGGCCGTCGATCACCGGGCTGCCGGAGTTGCCGCCGGTGGTGTCGGCGTTGCCCAGCAGCGCGACCGGCACGTCGTGCAGTCGCGCGTCGGCGAAGCGGCTGCTCGCGGCTGCGGGCGCGGCGTCCCGCAGGGCCTGGGGCGCGGCGAACGGCGGCGTGCCGGTGTGCTTGTCGAGCAGGCCCGTCACGGTGGTCTGCGGCGTCGCCAGCAAGCCCTCGCGCGGGCTGTAGCCCTGCACCGTCGCGAACGACAGCCGCAGCGTGCCGTTGGCGTCGGGGTAGACCGGGCCGGTGCGGACCGCGTCGAGCGCGGCGAAGTAGCGCGGCCCGGCCTGCAGCATGATGCCCTCGCGCGCGCGGTCGCGGGCCTCGGCGGCCTCGATCGCGGGCAGCAGCGTGCGGGCGAACGCGATCATGGGATCACGCTCGCGCGCGATGACCTCCCAGTCGGCGTCCCACAGCGACTTCACGAAGCCCTCGTCGTTCACGCGCGTGCGCAGCAGCGTGGTGACGTCGGCCTCGGTGCGCGGCGTGAAACGGTCCGCGGCCGGCAGCGCGGCGACGCGGCGCAGCAGGCTCTGCAGCAGGGCGCGATCGACCGCGGGGTCGAAGTCGCGGACGCGTCGGGCCTGGGTCGACCACAGCTCGGTGGCCTTGCGATCCATGTAGTCGTCGACGCGCTCGAGGTCGGGCTTGCGCCGCTCCGACGCCCGTCGCACCACGTCGATCGCGATCGCGAGGGCGTTGGCGCCGCGATCGAGGTTGTCGACCAGGAAGTCGACCGCGAAGGCCGCGCGGCGCTCGTCGGACACGGCGCGCAGCTGCGCGAAGGTGTCGCTGCACCCGGTCGCGGCCGGATCGGCGGCGGCGGTCCGCTCGGCGCACCAGCGATCGAGCTCGGCCTGCTCCTGCTCGCGTCGCGCGGTGGTGCGGTTGCGTCGCAGCCCGTCGAGCATGCCCAGCGCGTTCTTGTGGCGGTTGGCCAGGCCCTTGAGCTTGGCCGCGACCTTGATCGCGACGGCCTTGTCGCCCGCGCCGGCGGCCTCGAGGATCGCGATCCACTCGCCGTACAGATCGACGCGCGCGGGGAACACCTGCTCGACGTGGCGCGCGACCTCGGCCGCGCTCTGGTAGCGCTGGGTGCTGCCGGGGAAGCCCAGCACCGCGATGAAGTCGCCGGGGCCCACGCCCTGGGCGCCCAGCGGCAGGAAGCGCTGCGGCCGGAACGGCACGTTGTCGGCGGCGTGCGGCGCCGGTTCGCCGTCCTTGCCGACCCACGCGCGCAGCAGCGTGAAGTCGCCGGTGTGGCGCGGCCACATCCAGTTGTCGACCTCGCCGCCGTAGTTGCCCACCGACGACGGCGGTGCGTAGACCAGGCGCACGTCGGTGAGCTCGCGCGACGCGATGAGCTGCACCTCGGCGCCGGCGTAGAAGTCGGCCACGCGACAGCGTCGCGCAGGCCGGGCCTCGCACTCGGCGACCAGCTGCTTGCGCACGCGATCGACCGCGAGCGCGCGTGCGGCCGGGTCCTGCTGCGCGTCTGCGGCCTCGCGGATCTTCGCGGTCACGTCCGTGACCGACTCGACCACCTGCACGGTCACGCCCTTGGCCGGGATCTCGTCGGCGTGGGTCGCGGCCAGCAGGCCCTGCTCGAGGTAGTCGTGCTCGACCGAGCTCGCGGCCTGGATCGCCGCGTAGGCGCAGTGGTGGTTGGTCGCGATGAGCCCATCGGCGGAGACGAAACCCGCGGAGCAACCCGAGAGGTTCACGATCGCCGCGAGCAGGCCGGTCTCGTTGCCGTCCGCGTCGGTCGCGTGCAGCTGCGAAAGCGGCAGCTGCAGGCCCATGCGCGCGAGCGCGTCGGCGTCGAGCTCCGACAACTGCCGCGGCATCCACTGGCCCTCGTCGCCGCGCGCGGCGTGGGGGTGGACCAGCGCGAGCGCGAGCACGAGCGTGGCGAGACGACCGGGATGCACGGTGGGAAGGCTCATCGCTGCCTCGCGCACCCTATCAGGTGTGGCCGCACGGGCGCGGGCGGTCGCCGGGGATCACCGCGTTGCGCACGAGCGTTCGCGACGCGGCCGCGACCGCGGCTCGCCAGCGCCGGGCGTGCTGTGCCACCATGGCGGCGCGCCGAGGGGGCCCGCGCGGGCCCTTGCGCACCCAACGCCATGCGGACCGCACGATCGCTGACCTTCGCGCTGCTCCTCGTCTGCCCCGCCTGCGCGCAGCCACCCGCGGGCCTGTTCGAGACCCCGCCGGGTGACGGCCCGACCGTGGTGTTCGACTTCGACCGGACGCCGCTGCCGGAGATCCCGTTTCCGAACGACATCGCGACGCGGCCCGACCCCAGCTCGCCCACCGGCCTGCGGGTCAATGCGAGCCTCGTCGCCTCGACCGAGCTCGAGCACACCGCGCGCCGCCGCATCGACGAGCTGTCCGGCTTCGGCGTGTATCAGCCGATCACGGTGCGCTTCGATGCACCGCTCGATCTCGATGCGATCTATGCGCGTCACCGCGACCATCGCCGCCCCGACGGCAAGGACTACGACTTCGCCAACGACGCGGTCTACCTGGTCGACGTCACGCCGAGCTCGCCCGACTTCGGCAAGCCGGTACCGCTGGACTTCGGCGAGGGCAACTTCCCGGTGCTGCTGCGGACGCCGCACCAGTACTGGGAGCACGACGCCAAGACCATCACCAAGGCGCTCGCGTTCGAGACCTACGAGGAAGACCTCAACGGCAACGGTGTGCTCGACAAGGGCGAGGACCTCGATCTCGACGGCGTGCTCGACCACCCCAACACCTACGCCAAGGAAGACGGCAACCCCGAGCTCGATCCGGTCCGCGACCTGGTGTCGTTCTACGAGTTCGAGACCAACACGCTGATCTTCAAGCCGTTGCTGCCGCTGCGCGAGAAGACCACCTACGCCGTGGTGTTGACCAACCGCCTGGTCGACGCCGACGGCGAGCCGATCCGCTCGCCGTTCGAGTACGTCAACCACGCCTCGCAGACCGCCGCGATCCGGCCCGCGGTCGACGCGCTGGCGGACTACGACCTCGGCGTCGAGGACGTCGCGTTCGCGTGGAGCTTCACCACGCAGGAGGCCGCGGGTCAGCTCGTGGCCATGCGCGACGGCCTCTACGGCGAGGGCGAGCTGGCGTGGCTGGCCGAGGATTTCCCCAACGAGCTGACCATGCTGTTCCAGATGGTCGACGGGCCCGATCCGCTCGATCCCAGCATCCCCGATCCGGCCAACAAGTACATCCTGCCGACCGAGCGGCTGCAGAAGGTGCTGGGGCCCTTCGCACAGCTGGCCTTCAGCGGCTTCGGGATCAACGACGTCGACCAGCTGGTCGTGTCGCACGACTTCTACGCCTACCACGTGTCGGGCAAGTTCCGCGCGCCTCGGCTGCTCGATCTGACCAAGACCGGCACGCTCGACGCGCGCGCGTGGCCCTCGGATCTGCGCGACCCGGCGCTGCGCTCGCGCATCGACAGCCACGAGGTGCAGTTCTGGTGCGCGATCCCGAAGAAGGAGTACAAGCGCGAGCCCGACAAGCCCGCGCCGGTGGTGCTGTACGCCCACGGCTACACCTCGAACAAGCTCGAGCAGCTGGGCCTGGCGCTGCACGCGAAGTTCGGCATCGCCGGCTGCAGCATCGACGCGGTGCTGCACGGCGTGACGCTGCCGCCCGAGGCCACGCAGACCGCGGCCAACCTGCTCGAGCTCTACGGCCTGGGCGCGGCGTTCGACGCCCTGACCGAGAACCGCATGCAGGACATGGACGGCGACGGCGACCTCGACGTCGGCGGCGAGTTCTTCACCGGCTACATGTTCCGCACCCGCGACAACCTGCGGCAGACGCTGCTCGACTGGATGACGCTGGTGCGGCTCATCCGCAGCTTCGGCACCACAGAGATGATGGACGTCGACGGCGACGGAAAGCCCGAGCTGCTGGGTGACTTCGACGCCGACGGCACCATCGACATCGGTGGCGACGACGCGACCTTCTTCGCCAGCGGCACCAGCCTCGGCGGGTTGCTGTCGTCGATGCTCGCGGCGATCGAGGCCAAGGTCGTGGCCGCCGCGCCCATCGCCGGCGGCGCCGGCCTGGTCGATCTGTCGACCCGCAGCGAGCAGGGCGGCGTGGTCGAGGCGCTGATGCTGCGCATGATGGGCCCGCTGTTCGTCGGCGAGCCGACCGGCAAGGGCGACATGCGCATCTACCAGCTGGTGCCCAACGGCAACGTCGACACGCGCTACGACGTCGCGTTCCGCACCGGCATCGAGGCCGGCGACACCGTGCGCGTGACCAACGTCGACAGCGGCGAGGCCCGCTGCACGCGGGTCATGCCGATGGCGCCGCCGCCGGGCTACGAGAACTACGTCGGCTGGGGCGGCGCGAGCAACTGCAGCGTCAACGATGCCGGCAGCTGCCGCAGCTGCCCCGAGGGCACCGAGGGCACCTACGCCTGCGATCTGGCCGGCAGCTTCCGCATCGGCGTGCCCGCCGATCGCGGCGATCACATCGTCGTCGACGTGTTCCGCGGCGGCGACGTCGCGACCATCGAGGGCGACGAGCGCGACTGCCTCATCGACGAAGACCTCGATCCGGTCACCACCATCGACACCTTCGACGTGCTGCCGTTCGTCTACCGTCGCCAGCAGTACGGCGGCGGCCGGCCCCTGGTCGCGCTCGAGGACGGCTACGGCTTCCAGCGCGGCACGCCGCTTTTGCGCCGCTTCGTCGGCATCGCGCAGATGGTGGTCGAGCCCGCCGACCCGGCGATCTACGCCGGCCACTATTCGCGCGAGCCGCTGGAGTTCCGCGAGAACGGCGAGAGCTTCACCAAGCCGCCGACCAACGTGATGGACGTGACCACCATCGGCGATCCCAACGTGCCGCCGAACACCGGCACCTCGATCGCGCGCATCGGCGGCTTCATCGAGCTGTACGAGCCCGACCCGCGCTACGGCAAGACCCACAACCGTCTGCTCGTCGACGAGGGCGTCGTCACCGGCATCCCGTGGACCAACGTCCGCGGCGACGCCTGGGGCCCGGTGCTGGTCGACGTCGACAACCTCAGCGACAGCCACAACCTCATGCCGATGGATCCGACCGACTCGGTCGACTCGCTGGTCGCACCGCGCACCGATCCGCCGCTGCGCATCGCCGTGCCCACGCCGGGCACCGAGAACGGGCTCTCGGGCATCGTCTACCCCATCATCTCGGAGTACAACGGCGTGCACGGCTTCCCGCCGCCGGGACTCACGGGCTTGCCGTTCGACGTGGGCCAGTTCATGGAACACTTCATCGGCATCTACTTCGCGACGCGCGGCGCCGAGGTGCGCCACGAGCCGTGCATGGCCGAGCTCGCCGCGTGCGACTGGATCCCGGCGCCGGCCAGTTGCATCGAGGATCCGATGCATCAGGGCTGCCGTTGAGTCCACTCGCGGCGGCGACGCAGCGCTGGCTGTCGGGCCACGCCCGCGCCGCGCTCGCGCGCGCCCTGGGCCTGCGCGGCGCGCTCGCGGAGTCGGGCCCGCCGCCCGACGACGCCGCGCTGCGCGAGCCCGCGCGGGTGTTCGTGTCGTGGCACGTGCAGGGGCGCCTGCGCGGATGCATCGGCACGCTCGCGGCGAACGACCCCTTGGCCGATGCGGTCGCACGCTACGCGGTGGAGTCGGGCCAGCACGATCCGCGGATGGTGCCGATGACGATCGACGAGCTCGTGTGCGCGAGCGTCGAGATCTCGGTGCTGGGCGCGCCCGCGTCGCTGCTCGAGCCAGGCGGCGCGCCGGTCACCGGCGTCGGCGCGATCGCGACATGCTTGCGTCCCCACGAACACGGCGTGGTGCTGCGGCTGGGCGCGCGGCGGGCGGTGTTCCTGCCGGTGGTGTGGGAATCGCTGCCCGAGCCCGCGGCCTTCCTCGCGGCGCTGTGCCGCAAGGCCGGTATCGATCCGCACGGCGAGGGCGCCTTCGTCCAGGCCGAGCTGTTCGAGGCCCAGCGCTGGGATGCGCCGCCGTTGCCGTCTGCGGGCCCGATCGGGCCTGCGTGACCCGACGCAAGGTCGCGCGCGTCGATCCCCGGCCGCGGTCCCGTCGCGGCTGTGGCAGGCTCGCGGACCCATGACCGCCAGCACCTACGCCGGCCTCGAGCTCGAGCGCTTCCGCGACGTCCAGCGCCTGGCGTACCGCTGCGCGCAGCAGACCGCGGCCGCGCTGACGCCGGGCGTGAGCGAGAAGCAGGCCGCGGCGATGCTGGGCGACGCGCTGCGCCGCGAGGGCGTGAGCGGCTTCTTCCATCAGCCGTTCGCGTGGTTCGGCGATCGCACCTGCTTCAAGGGCTTCAAGCAGCCGCTGCAGTTCTTCCCCACCGACCGCACGCTCGAGCGGGGCATGGCCGCGATCCTCGACGTCGCGCCGGTGGTCGACGGCTTCGCGGCCGACATCGGCTTCTCGTTCTCGTGCGGCGACAACCCCGAGCTCGAGCGACTGCTCGACGAACTCGAGGGCTTCCGTGCGCTGATCCTCGCGCGCGTCAACCTCGGCGAGTCGCTGGCCGAGATCTACCGCGCGGTCGAAGACATGCTCGCGGACCTGGGCGTGCGCAACTGCCATCGCCACTATCCCTTCGGCGTGCTGGCCCACCGCGTGTATCGCCAGAGCACGCTCGGCGTCGCGATGCGGCCGCTGCTGGGCTTCGGCCTGGGCGCGAGCCTGGGGCTGTTGGCGCAGACGGCGGTCAACCGTCTGCCCGAGGCCGTGCGCGCGCGGGTGCCCGCGCTGCGCCAGGGCTCGCCGTTCTGTTACACCGGACCGGGCTCGGACGCGCGACCCGAGCCGGGGTTGTGGGCGTTCGAGCCCCACATCGCGCGGGGTGACGTGGGCGCGAAGTGGGAAGAGTTGCTCGTCGTCGAAGCCGATCGCGCCTACTGGCTCGACGACGCGCTGCCGCACGTGCAGCGCTGGCGTCACCGCCGCGTGCGCGTGGCGTGACCGCCGGATGAGCACGCCGCACAGCTTCTTCGTCACCGCTGCACGCGGGTTGGTGCCGCTGCTCGCCGACGAGCTGGTGGCGCTGGGTGCCCGCGTCGTGCGGCCGGCACCCGGCGGCGTGCGCGTGCGCGGGCCGCTGTCGTTCGGCTACCGCCTGTGTCTGTGGTCGCGCACGGCCTCGCGCGTGATCCTGCATCTGGCCGACTTCCCGGTCGACGGCACCGACGCGCTCTACGCCGGCGTGCATGAGCTGGCGTGGGAGGACCACGTCGCGCCCAGCGGAACCATCGCGGTCGACGTGGTCGCCAGCGGCGAGGTCATCACGCACTCGCAGTTCGCGGCGCGCCGGGTCAAGGACGCCGTCGTCGATCGCCTGCGCGCGCGCTTCGGCGAGCGGCCCTCGGTCGATCTGCAGCAGCCCGACGTGCGGATCTCGGTCTACGTCCGCGGGCGCGGTTGCAGCGTCGGCATCGATCTCGCGGGCGAGTCCTTGCACCGCCGGCACTGGCGCGGCGACCACGGCCCCGCCCCGCTCAAGGAGACCCTGGCCGCGGGCCTGCTGCTGCGCGGTGGCTGGCCCGCCCGCGCGGCGCAGGGCCAGCCGCTGCTCGATCCCTTGTGCGGTGCGGGCACGCTGCCGATCGAGGCGGCCTCGATCGCTGCCGATCGGGCGCCGGCGTTGCTGCGCGCGCGCTTCGGCTTCTCGCGCTGGCTCGGTCACGACGCCGACGCGTGGACCGCCCTGGCCGCCGAGGCCCGCGAGCGCGCCGAGGCTGCGCGCGCGCGCACGATGCCGCCCTTGGTCGGCTTCGACGTCGACGCGCGGGTGCTGGCCCATGCGCGCGAGAACGCGGCGCGGGCCGGGGTCGGCGCGATGATCCGCTTCGAGCGCCGCGAGGTCGCGCGCGCCGAACCGGGTTCGCTCGCGCCGGGGTTGCTGGTGGGCAACCCGCCCTACGGCGAGCGTCTGGGCACCGCGGCGCAGGTCGAGACCTTGCTGCGCGAGCTCGCGGCCGCGATGCACGAGCGCTTCGCCGGTTGGCACGCCGAGCTGATCGTGGCCGAGGCGGCACCGCTGCCGCTGCTGGGGCTGCCGGTCGACGCGCAACCGGTCGACAACGGGCCGATCCCCTGTCGCTTCGTCTCGGGCACCCTGGGCCAGCCGATCGCGGCGCCGCAGGTGGACGCGGACGAGGACGACGACGATCGCGACGACGGCGACGACGCCGACGAGGCCGATGCGCAGGCCGAGCGCGACGCCGACGTCGAGGGCGATCGCGGCGCGTTCGAAGCCCGCCTGCGGCGCAACCGCGAGCGGCTGCGGTCGTGGCTCGAGCGCTACGACATCCGCTGCTACCGCCTCTACGACGACGAGCTGCCGGGCTTCCGCGCCATCGTGGACGTCTACGGCGACCGCGTGCATCTGCAGGAGTACCAAGCGCCGCGCCGCATCGATCCGGCGCGCGCGCAGGCCCGTGTGCGCGCCATGGTCGAGGCCGCGGCGGCGGCGTTGCAGTTGCCGCGCGAGGCCATCGTGCTCAAGCAGCGGCGCTCGCAGGCCGCCGCGGGGCAGTACGGCCGGCTCGACGCGCGCGGCGAGGAGCTGCCCGTGCGCGAGGGTCGGTGGACCTTCCTGGTCAATCTGCACGATCGGCTCGACACCGGGTTGTTCCTCGATCACCGCGCGCTGCGGCGCATGGTCGCCGAACACACCCGCCGGGGTCAGCGCATGCTCAACCTCTTCGGCTACACCGGCACGATCTCGGTCGCGGCCGCCAGCGCCGGTGCGCGCACGACCACCGTCGATCTGTCGCAGACCTATCTCGAGTGGGCGCGCCGCAACTTTGCCGCCAACGGGCTCGACGTGCGCGAACACGGCTTCGTGCGTGCGGACGTGCTGCAGTGGATCGTCGAGCACCGCGGGCAGTACGACCGCGTCGTGTGCGATCCACCGAGCTACTCCGCGTCCAAGGCCATGCGTCAGACGCTCGAGATCCAGCGCGACCACCTCGCGCTGGTACGCGCATGCCAGCGCCTGGTCGCGCCCGGCGGCGAGCTGTTGTTCTCCACCAACAAGCGCGGCTTCGTGCTGGACCCGGCGCTCAGCGAGCTGGTCGACATCACCAAGCAGACCCTCGACCCGGACGTGCGGCGCGACCCGCCGCCCCACCGGGCCTGGCGCTGGACCCGGCCTGCCGCGACCGATCGATCCGCCCGGTAGGCGCCCGACGTACACCGCTCGAATGGTCGAGTGCAGCGGGAACCTCGGGCCCAGGCAGCGATGCATCCGCGCCCTCGAGGGCGCCGCGGCGGCAACCACGGCCCTGGGCCTGGCCGCGTGGTGCACGGCGCCGTGCGGCTGGGTGCGTGCGGTGATCGTCACGCTCGCGACCGCGGCGTGCTTCTGCGCGCTGCAGGCCGCCGCGAACACCTGTGCGATCCTGGCGATGCGCGGGCGGCAGGATCTCGACCGCGGCAGCGAGCCCATCGTCGCTGCCCACCTGCGCACGGCCGGGCTCGCGCGGGGGCAACGAATCGTGATCGCGACGGCGATCGTGTTCGTGCTCGCGAGCGTGACCGCGTGGCTGCTGCCCGAGGTCGCGCTCGCCGCTGCGCCGTGATCGACCTGGCCACGACCGTTGCCGCGCGGCCTCGCGCGTGGCCACGGACCAGGCGCCGGCGACGCCGGAATTGTCCAGCGATTCCGGGCGAGAATCCAATGTCGGTCGATGTCTCACCCCTTGCAAGGGGTGGCGCGCGAACCCCCCGCTCCGGAGTCCATCGATCATGCGCGCATCCCTGCTCGGCCTGCTGCTCCCCCTCTTCGCCGCCTGCACCGTCACCAGCGGCGGCACCACCGAGGCCGACGCCGATCGCGGCGGCATCGGCAAGGCCGATCTCGTCGGCAGCTGCCTGAGCAAGAGCGGCAAGCCGCGCTGCGGCGGCAAGGGTCGCGGCAACTGCTGGTGCGACGAGGCCTGCGTCGACTTCGGCGATTGCTGCAGCGACGCCGACGACGTCTGCGGCATCGAGCTGCCCGAGCCCGAGGGACAGGCCTGCGGCGGCTTCGCCGGGTTGCAGTGCGACGACGGCGAGTTCTGCTCGTACACGCCGGAGCAGAACTGCGGCGCCGCCGATCAGATGGGCGAGTGCCTGATCCGGCCCGAGGTCTGCATCGCGCTGTTCAAGCCGGTGTGCGGCTGCGACGGCCAGACCTACAGCAACTCGTGCCACGCCGCGGGTGCCGGCACCAGCGTCGCGCACGAGGGCGAGTGCGCCAGCGAGCCGACGTTCTGCGGCGGCTTCGGCAACCTGCAGTGCCCCGAGGGCCAGCAGTGCGTCGACAACCCCGACGATGGCTGCGATCCGGCCAACGGCGGCGCCGACTGTGGCGGCATCTGCGTGCCGGCCTGATCGCGCGTCACTGCGCCATCGCACCGGCGGTGGCGGTGCACTCCCACGCGCCGGCGATCCACAGCCGGCGCTTGCACGAGACCGTCACCGGACCGCTCGACGTGTTCCACTGGTACTGCCGCCGTGCGACGTCGGTGCGCACCACCGTGGGGCGCTCGCCCTGCACGGTGCAGCCGGGCGTGCTGCAGGCGTGCTGACGCGACTGTGCCTCGGTCTCGGGCTCGGGCTGGGCGTTGCGCCAGCCGGCGACCGCGACCACGAGCGAGAGCCCGAGCAGGACCCAGCCGATCCAGCCCTTCATCACCATCGATGCTGGCACGCGCGTGCAGTCGCGGCAACCGGCGCCCCGCCTTGACGTCCGCGCGGGCACCGGCCTAGCGTGCAGCACCGCCGACGCGAGGCGCCTGCGATGGCACAGCACGAGCACGACCCGGCGCTGGTCCCGATCGACGACTTCGTCGGCACCCGCGATCACCCGACCCCGCGCGATCGCCTGCGCGCGGTGGTGCGGGCGGCCCAGGGCCTGCGCGAGCGCCTGCTCTCGGCCGCGCCGCTGCGCTTCTATCGCTCGTTCGATCTCGTGCGCGTGCCGTACCCGACCAAGTACGGCCTGCGCGATGCGTGCAGCTCGCCGCTGCCGTTCATCCACATCCTCAACCGACTGTTCGTGATCCAGGTCGACACGCCCCACGGTCTGCGCACGATCCTCGGCGAGCCGCTCGATCGGCTCGGCAACGCCGCGACGCCGTTCTTCGCCGGCCTGGCGCGGCCGCTGGGCGGTGCCCAAGGGTGGTTGCCGCGACGGGTGTGGCCGGCCCTGGGCGAGGTCTCGGCCATCCTCGCGAGTTTGGGCATCGCGCGCGAGCAGGTCGACTACATCACCTACGATCATCTGCACACGCAGGACCTCCGCGGCTGGCTCGGCACGCCCGGACGCGAGGCGTTCTTCCCCCGCGCCAAGCTCTTGGTCATGCGCCGCGAGTGGGACTCGGCCCAGGGGCTGCTGCCGACCCAGGCGCAGTGGTACTGCCCCGATGGCACGCTCGGGGTCCCGCGCGATCGCGTGGTGCTGCTCGATCGCGACGTGATGATCGGCGAGGGCCTCGCGTTGGTGCCCACGCCTGGCCACACCGAGGGCAACCACTCGATCGTCGCGCGCACCGACGAGGGCATCTTCGTCACCAGCGAGAACGGCGTGGCCCCGGAGTGCTACGCGCCGCGGCACTCGGCCTTGCCGGGCGTGGCGAAGTGGGCGCGCCGCACCGGCGCCGAGGTCGTGCTCAACGGCAACACGCTCGAGGGCTCGGTGGACCAGTACATCTCGATGATGCAGGAGGCCACGCTCGCGGGCCCGTCGCGCCGCAACCCCGACTTCCCCAACGTCGCGCCCTCGTCGGAGCTGTCGCGCCATCCGCTCTCGCCGGGGCTGTCGCCGACCTTCCACCTGGGCGAGCTCGCGTTCGGCTCGCCGGTCGCGCGCGCGGGGTCGTGATGTCGCCGCGGGTCTTCCTGGTCACGGGGGCCGCCAGCGGCATCGGCCGCGCGCTCGCCGAGGCCATCGCCGGGCGAGGCGAGCGCGTGCTCGCCAGCGATCGCGAGCTCGCGCCGCTGCGGTCGCTCGCGGGTCGCTGGCCCAGCCCGATCACGTCGCGATCGCATCGCTGGACGTGACCCAGGCCAGCGAAGTGGGACGCCGCGGTGGCCCAGGCAGGCGCGCGGTGGGGTCGCGTGGACGTGCTGGTCAACATGGCGGGCTACCTGCGGCCGGCGTGGGCGCGCGAGGTCAGCCGCGACGACGTCGAGCGCCACTTCGACGTCAACTGCAAGGGTGTCGTGCTGGGCATGCGCGCGGTGTTGCCAGCCATGTGATCGCGCGGCGGCGGTCACGTCGTCAACGTCGCCTCGCTCGCGGCGCTGGCCCCGATCCGGGCCTGGGCCTGTACAGCGCCTCGAAGTACGCCAGTGCGGAGCCTACTCGTTGGCGGCGGCGCAGGGCTCGCGCCACGGCGTCGCGGTCGCCGTGGTCTGCCCCGACGCCGTGCGCACGCCCATGTGCCGAGCTGCAACGCGAGTTCGAACAGGCGGCGATGACGTTCTCCGGCCGCGTGCTCGAGCCGGCCGAGGTCGTCGCCGCGATCCTCGACGATGCCATGCGCTTCCCGCTCGAGCTGTACCTGCCGCGGTCGCCGGCCGGCTCGCGCCCTGCCGCCGCCGACCTGATCTGTTCCCCCGCGCGCCGCGCGCGGCGGGTGGTCGCGCCGGTGCTGCAGCGCCGCGGCCGACTGCGCGCCAGCGCGGCGGTGCCTGAGCGCCCGCGCGCGGCTGGCCGTGCGCGACGGCCCAGGGCCCGCGGGCCGGTGGCCTGTGCGCCCGCGATCGCGGCGCCGTGGGCCCGCGCCGCGTCGAGGGCCTGCTACGCTCCCGAATCAACGATGGACGGCCAGCACTTCCAACGCATCCTCGTTCCCGTCGACTTCGAGCCCGCGAGCGACGAGGCCATCGAGAAGGGCACCGCGGTGTCGGCCGGGGCGCAATCGGTGGAGTTCTCGCCCGCGTCGCTGCGCGCGGTGGCGATGGCCGCGACCGTGGCGCGCGGCAGCAAGGGCACCATCGTGATGCTGCACGCGACCCCGCCGATGCACTCGACCGCGATGTACACCGGCCCGGTGTCGCTGCCCAGCGGCGTCATCGAGGAGATCGAGAACAAGGCGCGCGCCACCTCGCTCGCCGCGCTGCAGCACCTCAAGGAGCAGCTGTGCGCGGGCCTGCCGGTCGAGTACGCGGTCGGTCCGGGGCACCCGGCGCAGTGCGTGTTGGACGAGGCCGAGCGCACCGGCGCGGACCTCATCGTGATGGCGGCCAGCGGTCGCTCCCGGGTCGCGCGATTCTTCGTCGGCAGCACCGCCGATCGCGTGATCCGGGAATCGCCGTGCCCGGTGCTGGTGATCCCGCGCATTGAACCAGGGCAATGCCGCGCACCCACGCGCGACGATGGCCGTTCGGCCACCGAATTCGGTGATTTTCGCGGGCAGACTGTGGTGTCGCTCACCGCGCCACGGCCGCATGGGCACGTAGCGTGGGAGCCATCGTGACGACTGCCGTCGATCGCGTGGTGCCGCTGCGCGCCTTCGCGGGGCTCGCGGGTGCGTGCGCCTGCGGGGCCGTGGCGGTCGCGATGGGGCTGCACGGCGTCGCGGCAGCGGCCGCGGGCCTGTGTGCCGTCGCGTCGCTGCTGCTGGGCCTGCGCGTGCGCGCCCAGGGGGCCGATCGCGCGGCGAGCGTGTCGTCGCAGCTCGGCCGCCAGGCGCTCGAGCTCGAGCGCTTGCGTCACGCGATCGAGCTCGCGGCGGTCGGCACCTGGCAGTGGGACCTCAAGAACGCGCGCATCGACTACAGCCCGGAGCTGCGCGACGATGCTCGGCTACGCCGAGGGCGAGATCGGCCGACGCTGTCGGCGTGGGGCAAGCTCGTGCACCCCGAGGACCTCGCGGCGGTACGCGCCCGCGTCGACGCGATGATCGACGGCCAGGTCGACGAGTACGAGGCGCGCGTGCGCCCTGCGCGGCGCCGACGGCAGCTGGCGCACCATGATCGATCGCGGTCGCATCACCGCACGGAACGCCTCGGGCAAGCCCTGCGTGCGGTCGGGGTCCACGTCGACGCGTCCCCGCGCGCACCGGTGAAGGCCGCGGCCGTGGTCACCCGCGGTCGCTGGCTCGTCGTCGACGACGACGAGAGCGTGCGCACGGTGATCGAGACCGCGGCGCGGCGCGCGGGCCTGGCGGTGGTCGGCTTCGCCGACGGTCGCGCGGCGTGGCAGGCGATCTGCGGGTCCGGGTGCGCCGGCGGGCATCGTCACCGACCTCGAGATGCCGGGCATGAGCGGCGTGCAGCTCGCCGAGCGCGTCCGCGCGGCCGGCCACGCGTGCCCGGTGCTGTTGGTCTCGGGCGCGCCGCTGGACCCGGGCCAGCTGCGCGCGATCGATGGCACACTCGCGAAGCCCTTCACGCTGTCGCAACACGGAGCTGGCTGGCGCAGCATGCCCGCGCCGCCGCGAGCGGCCGCAGGCGCTCGCCGCTCGAGCGCCTGACGCGCCCTGCGGCCGCGGCGGCGCGCCACCCGCCGGCGCACCCTGGCGCGGCCACGGCAGCCTGGCGCTAGCAGCATCGGCCGATGATGCGGACTCGCCTTTCCGTCAGCCTGGCTTCGACCACCTTGGCGCTCGTCGTCGCGTGCAACAACGACGGCAGTGCCACAGCAACGGGGATGGGAGCACCGGAGGCTCGGGCGACAGTGGCACCGGCACGGTGACCGACAGCGAGACCGACACCGCCAGCAGCACGATGAGCACCACGCTCAGCACATCCGGAAGCGGCTCGGAGAAGCTCGGGCATGATCCGACGGTCGCCGACAGCAGCGGCAGCAGCAGCGACGGCGGCTGCATGGGCGAGAATGCTGCTGGTCGACGGCGACTGTCTGCCGGGCCAGAGCTGCATCGAGTGTCTGTGCATCGGCGAGCCCAACGGCTGCGCAACCTGGGGCGAGGGCGCCTACGGCGACTGCGTGACCGACGACAACATGGTCGACAACACCTCGTGCATGAGCGACGCGGGCCAGTGTCCCGGGTGGACAACACCACCACGCCGACCGCGGGCGCGTGCTCTTCTCGGGTTGCACGGAGCATGTGCGATTGCCCGCAGCCGCCGGCGAGGCTTCGAGGTCCCAGGTTGCGTGCGAGGACCTCACCGGCGAGGGCGACAACGACTGCTTCATCGACTGCGCTGGCGGCGCCGAGCTGCTGATGCGCTATGCTGCTTCGCCGGCACGTTATTGGCTACCAGGGCGAGAGCCGGCCGGCGTGGGGCCCTACGGCGACTGCGTGAACCCGCAAGCGATGTGCGACGGCGGCGTGTGCATCGTGGACGACACGATGATGCCGACCGTCGGTGTTTGCGGCGAGAACTGCATGGACCCGGCCGATTGCTCGGCTCCGGGCAGCGGCACCGCCATGGCCGATTGCGTCGACCTCAGCGGCATGGGCGACAACTTCTGCGTGCTCGACTGCTCGGGCGGCGAGACCTGCCCCGACGGCATGATCTGCCTCGGCAACAACCTCTGCGTCTGGGAGGTGATGGAGCCGCCGCCGCCGGAGGTGCCCGGCTATGGCGACTGCGCCAACAACCCCGATGCGACCTGCGCCATGGGCGAGCAGTGCGTCGACGATGCCAGCGGCGGCGTGTGCAGCGAGACCGACTGCACGATGCCGGCGGATTGTCCCGCCGCCCCCGCGACCGGCGACGCACCGGTCGCGTGCGGTGACATCGGCCTGGGCGCCGACAGCTGCTACCTCGACTGCAGCGCCGGCCAGACCTGCCCCGACGGGATGGAGTGCGTCGACGATCAGCACTGCCACTGGGCGTCGCAGGGCCTGCTGCTCGACGAGGACTTCGAAGAGGGCGTGTTCGTGCCCGGCTGGACGCTCAACGACGTCGACGGCCACACGCCGGCCAACCAGGTCGCGTACATCGACGCCGCATGGGTGGTCTCCGATCAGATCGAGCCGGGTGCGAACTTCGCGGCCTACAGCACCTCGTACTACACGCCCGCGGGTCAGTCCGACGACTGGCTCATCTCGCCGCAGTTCACGCCCAGCGCGACCAGCATGCTGAGCTGGGACGGCATGGCGCCGGACATGATGTACGCCGACGGCTACGAGGTCCGAGTCTCGACCGCGACCACCGATCCGGCCGACTTCACCGCCAACGCGGCGCTCTTCACCGTCGACAACGAGGCGCAGGACTTCACCAACCACATGGTCGATCTGTCGGCGTACGCCGGCATGCCGATCTACATCGCGTGGCGCAACGTCGCCAACGACGACTTCATCCTGCTGGTCGACAACGTCCAGGTCACGCAGTGAGACCGTGGCCGGCGGTCAGCTTCCGGGCAGTAAGCTGACCGCGCTGGCGTCGATGGACTTGCCCTCGCCGAGCAGGACCTCGTGGTCCCAGCGCTCGAGCCACAGCACGTCGCGGCCACCGCCGGTGTAGAGGTACGTGGCCACGCGCGGCAGCTCGGGGCGATCGTGCAGGCCGGTGCATGCGGCGCTGGCCTGGCCGCGGCGCTGCAGCGAGAAGCTGCCGCGATCGCGGGTGATGTTGCGCGGCGGCTCGCCGCTGAGGCCATGGCCCGCGCGCGGCTGCACGAGGTACCAATCGACGCTGCCCGGGGGACCGACCAGCCACGCGCGGCGGCCGGCGTCCTGCATCACTGCGACGACGGTGGTCTGACCGCCCTCGCGCAGCAGCACCATGCCGTCGACGATGTAGTCGCCGTCGACCTCGGCGTCGCCGCTGTCGATCGCGACGACGTCGCCCTGGCGCAGGGTCGCGAGCTCGAGATCGACGGGTTCACCTTCGGGGCCGGGTTGCACGCGTGCCATCGGGGCCGTGACGGGGCGGTTGCGATCCTGCCGCAGGCGATCGGCGACCAGGGCGCGGATCCGCCGCGTGCGCGCGTCGTCCGGCGCGGCGCCGTTGCCGGTCGCGAGCATCAGCGGCGTGTGGCCGTCCTCGATCGCGCGCCGACCCTCGCCCCAGTCGCGCAGACGTCGGGCTGCCAGCACGCCCACCCAGAACGCACCGGCGATCGTCATGGCGGCGAGCAACGAGGCGAACGTGGCGAAGATCTCCTGCCTACCGGTCTAGCATGCGCAGGCCCGCTTCGCCCAGCGCCGCCGGCGATCGCGGGCTTTCGCCGGGTGCCGGCGGCAATTCGACGCCACGGCGTGATCGCCGGGGCGCCTGCGGGCACTATCGCCTCGGGTTCATGACGAAACCAACCTACTCGGTCCCCTTCGTGGTCGTGGTCGCCAGCGGGCAGGCGTTCGCGAGCTGGGGTTGCAACTGCGGCTGGGCCACGGCGCTCGACGACGCGGGCTTCGAGGAAAGCTCGAGCCACGGCGTGTCCGAGACCACCCAGGCCGCGAGCACGACCTTGGGCATGACGACGTTCGCCGACGCGAGCGCGAGCGCCGACTCGAGCAGCGGCGGCAGCGGCACGAGCGGCACCACCGGCGGCAGCGGTACGACGACGGAGCCGACCACGGGCAGCGGCAGCAGTGGCAGCAGCGGCAGCAGCGGCGGCAGCGACACCACCGGCGGCAGCGGCAGCGGCAGCAGCGGCGGCACGGTCGGCGGCAGCACCACCGCGGGCAGCAGTGGCACCGACGCGACCTCGGCCACCACGGGGGGCACGTGAACGGCTCGCCGGCACCGGTGTCGAAGGTCGTGCTCGGGACCTGGGCCGATCGCGTGCAGGCCGAGTACGCGACCGGCGCGGCCGCGTCGCAGCTGGCGCTGTGGCTGATCCAGATCGGCGCGCCGCCCGAGCTCGTCGTCGCGGCCCTGCGTGTGGTCGAAGAGGAGCTCGACCACGCCGCGCGCGCGTTCGAGATCTGCCGCCTGGCCGGGCTCGATCGCCCGCGCACGGTCGATCGCGCGTCGCTGGGCCTGCCGCGCGACCCCGACGCGCCGCTCGAGCACGACATCGTGCGCGGCTGCCTGCGCGTGTTCTGTCTCGGCGAGACCTACGCGGTCGCGGTGCTCGCAGAGATGCGGAAGGTCTGCACCGTTGCGCCCGCGCGCGCGGTGATCGAGCAGCTCTTGGCCGACGAGGTCGCGCACCGCAGCTTCGGCTTCGAGCTGCTGGCGTGGCTGCTCACGCGCGACCCCGGGCTGCGCGCCGTGGTGGACGACGAGCTGCCGCGGCTGGTCGCGGAGCTGCGCGCGACCTTCGGCACGCCTGGCGGGGTCGAGGTCGGCCCGGTCGAGGCAGCATGGGGCGTGGTCGGCCGTCCGGTGTACGCGGCCGTGCTCGAGCAGGTCGTGCAGACCGAGCTGCCGCGGCAGCTCGCGCGCACCACTCCGTGATCGCCGCGCCCGCACCGAGGGCGCGCCGGGCTCGCCGCTTTTGCGCTCGCGCGGCCCGCCGCGGGCGCCTCCGGCGAGGCGGCGCGAGGCGGTCCCGCGGCTTGACGCTGCGCGCGCGCGGGGGATAAGAAGGCACCCGCGGAACGCTCCGCTCGCCGCGAGGGCGGAAGCTGCATGGACACCACCCCCTGGGACCCCGAAGGCGCGACGACGGTGCTCGATGCCGAAGGCCGAGTCGAGCCGGGTGCGATCCCGGCCGGGCTCGATCTGCGGATCTACTACAAGGCGCTGGTGGCCGCGCGCGTTGTCTCGACGTGCGGCTCGGTCGCGCGAGCGTGCCGATGTACGCCTCGTTCGCCGGTGAAGAAGCGCCGCTGGTCGCGACCGCGATGCAGGCGCGCGAGCAGGACTGGATCTACCCCGGCCTGCGCGACGTCGCGGTCGCGCTCGTGCGCGGCATGTCGTTCGAGGAGCTCGCGCGGCAGGTCGTGACCGGCGAGGGCGGCGGTGGTGCCGGTCGCGTGGCCTCGGCCTCGCTGCGCATCGCCACCGGCACCGATGCCATCGCGATGCACCTGGCACTGGCGGCGGGCCAGGCCCACGGGCAGAAGCTCGCGGCCGATGGCGGCATCACCTTCGCGCTGGTGGGCGAGGGCGCCACCACCACGGGCGCCTTCCACGAGACGCTCGCGGTCGCGGCGGCGTGCGACCTGCCGCTGGTGGTCGTGTGTCGCTCGCAGCTGTGGCCCAGCGGCGCACCGGCGGAGGCGGGCGTGCTCGGCGACAGCGTGGCCGACCGCGCGCGCACCTGCGGCGTGTGGGAGCGCCGCGTCGACGGTGCCGATCCGTTGGCGGTGTACGGCGCGATCGGCCAGGCGGCCGCGCGCGCCCGCGATCGTCGCGGGCCGTCGCTGGTCGAGGTCGTGGTCACGCAGCTGCTGCACGATCCACCGGCGCATCGCGATCCGGTCGAACGGTTGCGTCGCCACCTCGACGCGACCGGGCAGTGGACCGCGACGTTCCAGGACGTGGCCGAGGCCGAGGTCCGCGGCAAGCTCGAGCGCGCCTTCGCGGCCGCGCAGGCGGGGGTCGCATGAACGTGATCGACGTGATGGCGGCGACGCTCGCGGAGCTGCTGCGCGAGGATGCCCGGCGCGTGCTGCTCGGCGAGGACGTGCGCACCGGCGGCATGCTGGGCTGGTCGCGGCGCTGCATCGACGATCCCGAGCTGGCCGCGCGCGCGCTGGCGCTGCCGCTTCTGCCCGCGACGCTGGCGGCCCACGCCGGTGGGCTCGCCGCCGCGGGACTGCGGCCGATCGTGCTGTTGCCCGGCGTCGCGCCGCTGCTCGAGGGCCTCGCCGGTCTGCGCGAGGTGTGTGCGCTGGCGGCCAGGACCGCGGGCGAACGCACCGCGCCGGTGCTGCTGGTCGCGCCGTGCGGGCCCGGCTTCGGCACCGCCGGCGACGCCGTCGATGCGCCCGAGGCCGCGCTGGTGCACACGCCGGGGCTGCGCGTGATCGTGCTGGGCCGCGCGCACGAGGCCGCGGCGCTGTTGACCGCCGCGGCGAACTTCGAGGCCGGCGAGGAGCCGACGGTGCTGCTGGTGCCGCGCATGCTGCTCGCGACCGCCATCGACGACGAGCCCGCCGCGGAGCTGGGTCGCCTGCCGGGCGAGCCGGTGCGCGTGCGCGCGGGCCGAGCGATGACCGTGTTCGCGTGGGGCGAGTGCGTCGATCTGGCGCTGTCGGCCTGCGACGCTGCGCAAGGCGGCGCGGGTGTCGACGCGGCGGTGTGGGACGTCGGTGGACTTGCGCCGCTGCCGATCGATCGACTGGTCGAGGCCGCGCGCGACACCGGTCGCGTCGCGATCGTCCACGCCGGTCCACGCAGCTTCGGCGCGGGCGCCGAGCTCGCGGCGGTCATCGCCGACCGGGCCGTGCTGTGGCTCGACGGTCCGATCCTGCGCGTGTGCGGCGAGGCCGGACCCTTCGGGCCGCGCCAGGAGCTGCGCGCACTGCCGTCCGAGGCCGACCTCGTCGCGGCGCTGCAGACCCTCGCGATCCCCTGACGCCAAGGAAAGCACGAGCGAGCCATGCCCGAGTTCAAACTTCCTGCGATCGGTGAGGGTGTCGTCGAAGGCGAGATCGTGCGCTGGCTGAAGAAGCCCGGCGAGGCGGTCGCGGCCAACGAACCGCTCGTCGAGGTCATGACCGACAAGGCCACCGTCGAGATCCCCTCGCCGACCGACGCGGTGCTCGAGCGCATCGTCTCCGACGAGGGTGTGATCGCGCCGGTGGGCTCGGTCATCGCGATCCTCGCCCAGGGCGCGGCGGCGAAGCCCGCGGCGGTGCCGGCGGCCGGCAGCAACGGTCGCGCGGCGGCCGGCACCCTGAGCGTGCCCGCGGTCGCGCCGGTCGACGAGGTCCGCGGCACCGTGCTGGCGACCCCGGCCGCGCGCGCGCTGGCGCGGGAGTCGGGCATCGATCTGTCGACGCTCTCGGGCGATCACGGCCGCATCACCAAGGCCCACGTCGAGCTCGCGCGCGGCTCCTACGAGTCCAGCCACACCGCCGCGCCGGTGCCGGCAGCAGTCGAGCCGCCGCCGCGGATCGAGTCGCGCCCGTCGAGCACGCCGACGCAGATGCCCGCGGCCGAGCGCGCGCCGGCCCGCCCGCGCATGACCGGCGAGCCCGCGCCCGACGAGGCCATCCCGTTTCGCGGCATGCGTCGCCGCATCGCCGAGGGCATGGTCAAGGCCTACACGACCGCGGTGCACTACACCTACGTCGAGCAGATCGACGTCAGCAAGCTGGTCGCGGTGCACGAGCAGGCGAAGAAGGCCGCGGCGGCCGAGGGCGTGCAGCTGTCGTACCTGCCGTTCATCGTCAAGGCGGTGCTGCGCGCGCTCAAGAAATTCCCCATCGTCAACGCGGAGCTCGACGAGGCCGGCGGTCGCATCATCTTGCGCAAGCGCTACAGCATCGGCATCGCGACCGCGACCGATCAGGGCCTGATGGTGCCGGTCGTGCACGACGCCGATCGCCTGAGCCTGCTCGACATCGCCTCGGAGATCGCACGGGTGTCCGAGGCCGCGCGCACCGGCAAGGCCTCGCGCGACGAGCTCACCGGCTCGACCTTCACCATCACCAGCCTCGGCGCCATCGGCGGCGTGCTGGCCACGCCGATCCTCAACTACCCCGAGGTCGGCATCCTCGGCGTCCACGCGATCCGCAAGGTCCCGGTCGTCGACGACGACGACAACATCGTCGTCGGACACCTGATGAACCTCTCGATCTCGCTCGATCACCGCGTGGTCGACGGCTACGAGGGCGCCAGCTTCCTGCAGGAGGTCCGGCGCTACCTCGAGGATCCGACCCTGCTGTTGCTCTCGGGCATCTGAGCCCGTCCTTCCTGCGTGGGCCGCCGCGCCCGCAACCTCGGTGCATCTGCCATGGCCACGATCCAGAAGACAGCCCTCGTCATCGGCGCCGGTACCGGCGGCTACCCCTGCGCGATCCGACTCGGACAGCTCGGCGTCGACGCCATGCTGGTCGAGAAGGGCAACGCCGGCGGCGTCTGCCTCAACGTCGGCTGCATCCCGTCCAAGGCGCTCATCAGCGCGAGCAAGCTGGCGCACAAGGCCCAGCACGCCGCGACCATGGGCGTGACCTTCCCCAAGCCCATCATCGACATGAAGCAGATGCAGGTGTGGAAGGCCGGCATCGTCAAGAAGCTCACCGGCGGCGTGCAGACCCTGGTCAAGAGCAACGGCTGCGAGTACCGCCAGGCCACCGCGGAGTTCCTCGGACCCAAGCGCGTCAAGCTCAGCTACGCCGACGGCCGACCCGACGACATCGTCGAGGCGCAGCACATCGTGGTCGCGACCGGCTCGCTGCCGATCGTCATCCCGGGCTTCGAGATCGACAACAAGCGCATCGTCGACTCGACCGGCGCGCTCGAGCTCGACAGCGTGCCGCAGGAGATGATCGTCATCGGCGGCGGCTACATCGGCCTCGAGCTGGGCCAGACGTTCCAGCGCCTGGGCAGCAAGCTCACGGTCATCGAGGGCCTCGACCGCATCCTCGCGACCATGGACAAGGACCTCGGCGATCCGGTCGCCAAGCAGATCAAGGCCGACGGCGGCGAGATCGTCACCGGCGCCAAGGCCATCGGCTGGCGTGAGGCCGGCGGCAAGGCCCTGGTGAAGGTCGAGATCACCGGCGCGGACGGGAGCAAGCAGACGCGCGAGATCCCGGCCGACGTCGTGCTGGTCTCGGTCGGTCGCAAGCCCATCACCGCGGGGCTGTCGCTCGACAAGGCCGGCGTGAAGCTCGACGCCAAGGGCTTCATCGTGGTCGACGAGCGGCTGCAGACCAACGTGCCCGGCATCTACGCCACCGGCGACGTCGTGGGGCAGCCGATGCTCGCGCACAAGGCCAGCCACGAGGCCGAGCTGGTCGCGGAGATCATCGCGGGCAAGAAGCGCATCAACGACGTGCGCGCGATCCCGGCGGTGGTGTTCACCGAGCCCGAGATCGCATCGGTCGGGCTGACCCGCACCGAGGCCGAGGCCAAGGGCCACAAGGTCAGCGAGGGCAAGTTCCCGTTCTCGGTGCTGGGCCGCGCGATGGCGATCGACGAGACCAAGGGCTTCGTGAAGGTCATCGCCGACGCGAACGACGAGCGCGTGCTGGGGGTCCACATCGTCGGGCCCGAGGCCAGCGATCTCATCTCGGAGGGCGCGCTCGCGATCGAGATGGGCGCGTACGTGCCCGACATCGGCCTGACGATCCATCCTCACCCGACGTTGTCGGAGGCGCTGATGGAAGCGGCCAAGCACGCCATCGGCGAGGCGATCCACATCGCCAACCCCAAGCGGCACTGAGGTCGCACGCGGCCGGCGGGGGGCTTGCGGGCCGGGCTGGCATCCCCCCGGACCGGCCGCCGGCCCGGCCTGCGCCGCTCGGTCGAGCCCGCGGGGTCCCGGACCCGGGCCTGCGATTTTGGCGCAGGGAGTAGGGCTCCGAGGGCTTTGGCAGGGTCGGGGCGTTTTGCCTGGCGCCCGGACCCGACCTCGCGCTACCTGTCGTCGGTCGACCTGTCGCACCGCCCCTGCCGGGCGGGGACAGGGGCGAACGAGAAAGACGAGCGCAAGTGAACAACAAGCTTTTCGTGGGCGGCCTGAGCTGGAACACGACCGATCAGGATCTGCTGGATGCCTTTTCGCCGTTTGGCGAGGTGACCGATGCCAAGGTGATCACCGACCGTGACACCGGCCGTTCGCGCGGCTTCGGCTTCGTGACGTACTCGAGCGACGACTCGGCAGCCCGCGCGATGCAGGAGATGGACGGCGCGACGCTGGATTCGCGGAAGATCCGCGTCAACGCGGCCGAGCAGCGCGAGCGCGGCGGCGGCGGCGGTGGTCCCCGTGGTGGCGGCGGTGGCCGCTTCGGCGGTGGCGGTGGCGGCGGCGGCGGCGGTGGCCGCGGCGGCCGTGATGATCGCTACGGCGACCGTGATCGCGGTGGCCGTGACGATCGCTTCGGGCGCGGTCGCGGTCGCTGAGCGATCCGAAAGAGCAAACCCTTCGACGACGCCCGCGCGGTTCTCCGCGCGGGCGTTGCTGCGTCTGGGCTCCGACGCGCGCTCCCGGTCGCTCTCGCGGGACGTGGGCGGCGCTGAGCACGATCGCCGCGCTCGCGGCACCTGCTGTGCGCGATGCACAGCCGACGGACACTTCGATGGGCGAGCACGGCTGCATGCCTGCTGCTCGCGTGCGGTGGTGCAGACGGCGGCGGCGGGGGCACGGCGCCGTGGACCGCCACCGCGGCGTCCGACGCCGAGGGCACCGGCGGTAGCGAGGACGGCGCGAGCAGCAGCGGCAACAGCAGCGGCAGCGCCGAGGGCAGCAGCGGCGCTGCCGAGGTCGGCAGCGACGCCAGCAGCCACGGCGGCAGCAGCGAGGCCGGCCGCGAAAGCGGTGACACCGGCGATCCGTCGCCGGGCCTCGAGCCGCCCGCCGGCGGCAGCTCGGGCGGTACCGGTGGAGGCGCAGCCGCGGGCGAGTCGCGCATGACCGCCGAGGGCGGCATCACGTATCGCATCATCGCGCCCGGCGGCGGCGGGCCGCTGCCGCTGATGATCGTCTATTCGGGCACCGAGGGCGGCGGCACGATGACGAACAACCTGCTGCAGGTGGCAGACTTCACCGGCACCGGCGGCTTCGTCTTCGCGGTGCTCGACGGCGTGCAGTACAACGGCGACGGACATGCCGGCGAGCTCGTGCTCGACGAGGTCCGCGCGCAGTACGACATCGACAACGACCGCACGTACCTGTTGTCGGAGTCGGCCGGGACCACGGCCGGGCTCGAGCTGGGGTTGACCCTGCGGCAGTCGTACTTCGCGGCCTATTGGGCCAACGACGTGAACGCGCAGCGGCAGCCCAGCCTCGCGGCCGATGCGCTGGGCTTCGCGCCGTTCGGCAATGCCGGGCCCGGGGGCGACTTCGCCGACGCCGAGGCCATCGTCGCGGGCATGGACGCGGCCGGCTATCGCACGCCCGAGCCCTCGCCCTACGACGGACCGGGCTCGGGCACGCACGGCGATCCGAACCAGTTCGTCGCGGCGCTGCAGTGGTTTCCCGGCAAGTCGCGGCAGTAGTTCGAGCGGCGGGAACTTTCGCTCGCCGCGCGCGAGAACCGAAGGCGTGCGACGACGCTTCGGGCTCGCGTGGGTGCTGCCGCTGTTGGCCTGTGCGTCCGCGCCGCGCGACGCGGCGCCGCCGCGAACGCGAGCGCCGGTGGCTGTGGCCCGGGCCGCGGTGCCACCTGCGGTCGAGCCGCGGCTGACCCTGCGCATCGAAGCGGACGCCGAGGCGCGCGTGGTGATGCAGCGGCGACGCGGGGAGCAGACCTTGCCGCCGTTGCCCCTGCGCGGGCCCGCGGCGGTCGCGGAGGTGTTCGCGTTGCAGGGTTGGACCGAGCGGCCGCACCTGGTCGTGCCGCTGTCGTCGCTGTTGGCCGACGCCGCGACCCCGCTCGAGGTCGAGCTCGAGCCCAGCGAGGCCTGCAAGGCGCCGTGGCTGGTGGACCTCGCGGCGCCGACCCCCACGCTGCAATCACGGCTGCGGCTGCGGTCGTGGCTGCGGCCGCCGACGTGCGCGTGGGCTGCGGGCGCGTGCAGCAGATCACCTACGACACCGAGCACGGCTTCGAGCGCGTGATCGTCTACGGTGAGGTGCCGTTCGACGCGCGCATCGTCGCCGGCGATCTCGCGATCATGCGCACGCGCGTCGAGCAGATCTTCGGTGCGCGCGTGCGTCGGCCCTGGCGCACCGAGGTCGTGGTCGCGCCCGGCGGTCCGCGGCCGTTGCCACCGCGGGCGCAGCCGATGGCCAGCGGCATGCGCGTGCTGCTCGATGGCGAGCTGGGCTGGCGCGCGGACGCGCGACTCGAGAGCGCCGCGACCATGACGCGGATCTGGCTCGCGCAGCACGTGCAGGGGCTGCTGGGCGCGGCGGTCGAGACCACGCCGTTGCACGCGGCCGCGCTGCACGGCCTCGCCCATGGCATCGCGCGCGAGGCCCTGTTCGTGCTGGGCCTGCTGACGCCGCAGGAGTACGCCGAGGATCTCGATCGCGCGGAGCAGACCATCGCCGAGCTCGACGACGCGCCCGCGCCCGCGCCCGACGACGCGCGCCGCGTCGCGGCGTGGGCCGCCGAGCTGAGCGTGCAGGCGGCGAGCGTCGCGTGGGCGATGCGGTCGCGCGCGCACGAGCCCAACCTCGCGGCGGCGCTCTCGGGCGCGCGCGAGCAGCTGGACGCGCCGCCGCGGGATCTCGCGGCGCTGTGGCGCGAGGCGGCGCAGCCATGGTTGGGCGCAGACCCGGACGCGGCGGCCGTGCCGACGACACCGCGGCGACGGCTGGGTGCCTGCATCGCGCCGCAACGGGGCTCGCGCGCGGTGACCCGGCTGGGGCTGTCGCTTCCGTGGCGCGCCGACGGCCCGGGCGCGATCGCAGCCGTGGCACCCGAGGGGGTGGCGGCGCAGGCCGGGGTCGCACCAGGCGACGTGCTCGTGACCGTGGACGCGCTGCTCGACACCGTCGCGTTCGTGGTCCTCCGCGAGGGCGCGCTGCTCGAGCTGCCCGCGGCCGGGCCGCGCCACGGCGTGCGGAGCACCCGGTGGCAGCGTCGGCCCGGCGTGCCCGACGATCGCTGCTATCCCCTGATGTGACGGCCGAGGATCGTGACCGGCCGCGGGTCGCGTCAGTCGACCACGATGGTCTTGACCAGCTTGCTGCCGCCGCGCTCGTAGCGGACCTTGAACACGTCGGTGCTGCCGAGCGCGAAGTAGACCTGCGCGGCCTGCAGGTCGTCGGTCAGGTCCTTGCCGTTGACGTGGGTGATCTTGTCGCCGGCGCGGAAGCCCAGCTTCGCCACCGCGCTGCCGGCCTTGACCGACTTGAGCTTGTAGCCGCTGAAGATGTCGTCCTGGATCGCGGGCACGATCGTCGCCTGGGCCTGCAACGCGGCGGGTGAGCCGACCATCTTGTCGAAGTAGGCCTCGCGCACGGTACAGCGAGCGCTGCTCTCGCAGCTGACGTCGGCGGGACCGCTGGGCGTGGGCGTCACGGGCTTGCCTCCGCCGGCGGGCTTGCTCGGGCCCTCGGGCGGCTTGCTGCCGCCGCCGCCACCGCTGCCGCCGCCACCGTGCGCGGGCGCGTCGGCACCGGCGGTGTCGCTGGGCTCGCTGGGCGGCGCGTCGGTGGCCGGCTCGTCGTCCGGCGCCGCCGCGGGTTCGACGGCGCCCGCGGGCGCGCTGTCGCCCTCGGCCGCGATGATCTCGGTCCACGCCAGCGCGACGGTGAGCTGGTAGCGATTCACGAAGGTCTCGCCGTCGCGGAACACCTTCACGGTGAGCTGGTTGCCGGCGCCGTCGAGCGCGAGCGAGATCTGATCGCGCGCGTGCAGCTCGCGGCCGCCGAGCGCGACGATCACGTCGCCCTCGCGCAGGCCCAGGCGCTCGAACAACCCGCCGTGGGCGATCGCGCCGACGCGATAGCCCGCGCTGGGCCCGTCGGCGATCGGGGCCTGCAGCGGCGTCAGCGTGGGACCCACGCCGGCGCGCAGCTGCTCGTAGATCAACGCGGCGACGAAGGGATCGACGCGGTAGCTCGCCTCGGCCGGGTTCGTGCGCACGATCGCGTGGCGCAGCGCGGCGTCGAGCGCGGCCTGCTCCGCGTCGAGGTGGATGGGCTCGGCCGCCACCGGCACCGTCTTGGCGTCACTGGGCGCGGTCGGGGCCTCGGGCACGTTTGCGGGCGCGGGCGGCTCGCCACCGGTGTCGCCGCGCTCGGCGGCCTCACGCGCGCGTCGACGCTCGCGCGCCTGCTCGATCTTGTTGCAGCCCTCGCTCGCGATCGCCGGCAGCAGCACCCACGGCAGCAGCGCGGTGGCCTTGCTGCGACGGCCGGCGTTGCGCGCGTTGGTGCGGGCCTTCGACGCCCGCTGCACCGGCGGCTGGGCGATCGGACCTGCCGCGGGCGGGGGCGCGGCGGGCTGTGCTGCGACGGCTGCGGCGTGGCGCTTCGCGCGGCAGGTGAACAGCACCATGGCGAGCAGGAACAGGCCCGGGCCGAGGCTCACGGCCGCGACGACGTACAGCGGCCACCAGGTGCCCTGGTACGCCAGCACGCCCACGCCGATCCACGCCGCGATCCCGACCGGGATCGGCCACAGCGGACGCTTGTCCATGCCCGGACCATAGCCCAAGTCCGGTCACGCCGCGACGCGGCCGCGCCGGGCATCGATCGCAGCGGCCTCGGCCTCGCGACCGGTCGCGCGCAGCACCGCGGCGAGTCCGTCGAGGACCTCGCCGAGCTCGGGGTGCGTGCCGCCCAGGGTGTCCTCGCGCACGCGCAGCGCCGCGGTGAAGGCCTCGTGCGCCGCGCCGAACTGCGCGCGGCCCAGGTGCATCTCGCCCAGCGCGAGCCAGCCGTCGGCGAAGCGCGGATGGTCGGGCGAGCAGCTCGCGCGCAGCACCGCGAGGCAGCGCCGGGCGCAGCGCTCGGCCTCGGGAAAATCGCCGCGCGCGGTGTGGATGCGCGAGGCCACCGCTTCGATCGCCGCGACGCGCGGTGCTCGCCACCGAGGCACTGCTGCGCCAGCGTCGTCGCGCGCGTGACCTCCTTGAGCGCGTCCTTGAGGCGGCCCTGACGGCGGCGCAGTTCTGCGAGCGCCTCGTGCAGCGCGCACGCGATGGTGGTCGAGCCCTCGACGCCGGTCTCGATCGCGTCGGCGGCGGCGGCGTAGGCCGCGTCGGCGGCGTCGTGATCGCCGGTCGAGCGCGCGAGCCAGCCCAGGTCGATCGAAAGCGCTGCGATCTGCGTGCCGCCGGGCCGCGCCAGCTGCTGCGCCTGCAGGTAGTGCTCGCGCGCGGCGTCGTAGTGGCCCAGCGTCACCTCGATGGCCCGCGCCGCGCAGGATCTCGACGCCGAGCTGTGCGCTGCCGCGGGCACCACCGCGCTCGCCGTGACCTTCGACGACGTTCGCGACCATGCTCGCGCGCTCGAAGCACGCGCGGGCTTCGTCGTAGCGTGCGCGCTCGAACAGCGTCCAGCCCAGGCCCAGGAAGCTGTACGCGACCGCGCGATCGAGCCCGCCGGTGGTCGGCGCGACCGCGGGCCCGGGCACGCGGTAGGGCGAGTCGGCGCTGGCGGTGCCACGGGTCGGACCCTGGGCGACCTCGAGCGCGGCGTCGCGGAACTGTTCGTGGATCGCGAGCGCCTCGCGGAAGAGCTGCTCGGCCTCGCCGTACTCGCCGGCGTGGTGATGGATCCACGCGATGTCGTCGACGATCGAGCGCACGGTGGTGTCGTCGGCGCCCGGCGCCGGACCGACCAGGTCGAGCGCGATGCGGCACAGCTCGATGGCGCGGCCGCGCTGGCCCTCGAGCGAGTGTTGGTGCGCGACGCGGCGCAGCAGCCACGCCAGCTGGGCGCGCCACGACGCCGGCACGCGGCCGTCGAGCCCATCGAGCAGGCGCTGCAGGTATTCGTCGGCGCGCGCGCGGTCGTGCAGCATCGAGTGCACGGTCGCGAGGCTGTAGCAGTTGAGCAGCACCTCGGGCGAGCCCGCCGGCAGGTCGCGCTGGACCAACGCGAGCGCGCGCTCGTACAGCGTGCGGGCGTCTCGGTACGCGCCGCTGCGCAGCGCACGATCGGCCTGGCCCCGCAGCGCCAGCGCGGGCGCGTGTCGCTGCGCGAACGATCGCCATGCGACCGAGGCCGAGGCGAACAGCAGCGTGAACAGCAGCGCGAGCCCGGCGAGGGGCTTGCCTGCCTGCATCGCGATCAGCAAGAGGCCCACGGCCGCGAGCGAGAACGGGATGCGGTACAGCGCCGGGGGCCGCGCGGCGCCGTCGACCGGTGCGAGGGACGTCGTGCCCTCGAGGCTGCGTGTCGACTCGCCCACCTCGTCATGGTGGCAAGACGTCAACGACGCCGCAACAGCCACATCGCCGGCGAGACCGCCCAGACGTGGCTGTCGCGGAGCGCCAGCACGGTCGCGAGCAATCGCACCGTCGCCGCGAGCTCGGGCGTGGCGGCCGCGAGCTCGCCCAGCGCATGCTGGGTCAGGGCGGCACGCTGCGCGGCCGGGGCCAGGGCGAGCGCCGCGTGCGGAGCCCACGTCGGGTCGGCGCCTGCCGCGACCGTCGCACCTGCGTCCACGGAGCCGAAGCTGGCGAGCAGGTCGCGCAAGGTCGGCTCGGGCGGGTAGACCTCGAGCGCAACATCGGCCGCGACCCCGGCCTGCGTGCGCGCGAACGCGACCGCGTCCTGCAGCGTGCCCAGCTCGTCGACCAGGCCGCGGGCCTTGGCGTCGACTCCGGTCCACACGCGGCCCTGCGCGATGGGTTCGACCTGGGCCGCGGTCAGCTTGCGACCTTGCCCCACCCGCGACACGAACGTGTCGTAGGTGGAGCGCATCATGCCCTCGACCGCGCTGCGCTCGCTCGCGCTCCACGGACGCATCGACGACCACATCGTCGCGCGCTCGCCCTTGCGGATCTCGTGGGTCGTCACGCCGACACGCGCGAGCGCGTCGCCGAACACCAGCTTGGCCCCGACCACGCCGATCGATCCGGTCAAGGTGTCGGGGTTGGCGTAGATCTTCGTCGCCGGCGCGCTGATGTAGTAGCCGCCCGAGGCCGCGGCACTGCCCATCGACACCACCAGCGGCTTGGTCGCCGCGAGCGCCTGGGCGGCGACCCAGATCTGCTCCGAGGCCAGCGCGCTGCCGCCACCGGAATCGACGCGCAGCACCACCGCCGCGACGGTGCTGTCGGCGGCCAGGGCCCGCAGCGCCGCGACCAAGGTGCGCGACGCGATCTGCTCGCGCGCGCCCAGCAGCCCGCTGCCGTCGCCGTCGATGATGCTGCCGACCGCGTAGACCAGTGCGACGTGGGCTGAACTGGGGCGCTCGGGCGGCAGCAGGCCCAAGAAGCGCTGCAGCGCGCCGAAGTCCCCGAGCTTGCTGGCCCCGCGCAACACCTTGTACGGCGTCTCGCCGCGGGTCTGGTCGAGGAACGTCTCCCAGGTCGCGCTGCCGTCGGCGAGCCCGGCCGCGACCGCGGTGCGATCGTCGAACATCGCCTGGTCGACCGCCGCGACCGCCTGCTCGCGCGAGAGCTTGCGCGCGGCCATGATGCCGGTGAGCTGGGTCTCGTAGCGCTGGCCGACGATGGCCTCGAGTGTCTGCACCATCTCCGGCGAGGGCGCGTCGCGGGTGATCGGCTCGGCCGCGCCCTTGAACGCGCCCACGTGCAGCGCGTCGGCGGCGATGCCGAGGCGATCGAGCAGGCCCTTGAGGTGGACCGGCGTCGCTGCGGCGCCGCCGATGGTGATGCCGCCCAGCGGCGCGAGCACGATGCGATCGCACGCGCCCAGCACGTGGTAGCCCGCATCGTCGACGCCCTCGCTGTGGCACGCGAGCGACTTGCCGCTGCGCTTGAACGCGAGCAGCGCTGCGCGCAGCTCGTCGGCGTGAACGAGATCGATGGCCGGGCGATCGAGTCGCAGCACCAGAGCCCGCACGCTCTCGTCGGTCGCGGCGGCGGCGATGCGATCGGTGAGCTCGCGCAGCGGTGAGACCGGACCCTCGCCGGTCAAGCCCGCCAGCAGCGACAGCCCCGCGAGCTCGCCCAGGGGTTCGTCGAGCGCGAGCACGGCGAAGTAGGGTTCACCGTCGCGGTAGTCGCTCGACTGCCGCGGCGCCTCGTAGGGTCCGGGTTGGTCGAGCTGCGACGCGAACATCCCCGCGAGCGGCGACAACCCCGGCATCGGATTGGGCGTCGGCGTGGAGCCACCGGCTCCATCGGGCGACGTCGACTCGTCGCCGCCGCCGGAGGTGCCAGAGGGCTGGGTCTTGTGGCAGGCGAGGGCGGCGAGGGTGAGGCCGACGAGCAGCGTGCGCGCGAGCATGGCGGCACGCACGGTAGCACCGCGCACGCGCTGCGGGGCCTGCCGCCCGGGCGCGCGCACGCGTGAAGACCCACGTCGCACCCTGGCGCGTTGCATCGCGTTCGTGCACCGCCCGGTGTCGCCGCGGGGTCCGGGGACGGACCCTCGCCGCGCTCCCGTCCACCCAAACCCGGTACCATCGGCCACCATGACCGCACGTCGAACGATCCTCGCGTCTGCATCCGCCGCGGGCGAGCTGCGCGCTCGCTTCGGGATCGCCACCTTGGGGGTGTTGCTCGGCAGCGCCGCATGCACCGACAAGGCACCCGAGCCGGCGCCGCCGCCGGCGGCTGCGGTCGACGACGCTGCGGCGCCGGTCGAGCTCGATCTGTGGTCGGGGGTGCCGCCGCTCGAGCCGCACCCCGGTGATCTCGCGACCGTGATCGAGCCACGGCCGGGCCCCGAGAAACCTGCGACGCCGCACGAGACCATCGAGGTCGCGTTTCCGCCGGAGCTGCCCGCGAGCGCGAGCAAGCCTGCGGTCGTCACCGGGCCGCTGACGGTCGAGCGCTTCGGGCCCACGGGTCCGCAGGATCTGGTCGACGCGATCCGCGTCACGTTCAACCAGCCGATGGTGCCGCTGGCCTCGGTCGAGGCGCTCGCGACCAAGGCGGTGCCGTTTTCGATCGATCCGATGCCGCCGGGCAAGGCGCGGTGGCTGGGCACGCGCACGGTCGCGTACTACCCCGAGGGGCGCCTGCCGTTCTCGACCACGTACACCGTGACCGTGCCCGCCGGCACCAAGTCGGAGCCCGGCAACGCGCTGTCCAAGGCGGTGAGCTGGACCCTGAGCACGCCCACGCTCGCGCTGGAATCGTCGGTGCCGTGGAGCGGCATGGGTGAGGTCGAGCTCGAGCCGGTCGTGACGCTGACGTTCAACCAGCCGGTGCAGCGCACCGCGTTGCTCGCGGCGCTGAAGTGGAGCGGCGGCGGCGACACCGTCGCGTTCACCGAGCTCGAGCCCGACGGCGCCGCGACCATGGAACCCTGGCAGCGCGCGCGCATCGTCGCGCTGCGGCCCAAGGCCAAGCTGCGGCCCAACACCACCTACACCCTGGCGTTGCCCGCGGGCGTGTTCGGCGAGGGGCCCGATCGCAGCGGGCCACTGTCGACCGCGTTCTCGACCTACCCGCCGCTGACGCTGTCGAAGTCGCCGTGTTACGGCCCGTGCTACGCCGGCAACGGCATCTCACTCAGCTCGAGCACGACGCTGTCGGACCCCAAGCTCGAGGACAAAGTCCACGTCTCGCCCGCGGTCGAGAACCTCGACGTGCAGAGCTGGGGCAGCGGCATCCAGATCAACGGCGACTTCCTCGGCGACACCAGCTACAGCGTCACCGTCGACGCGGGCCTGCTCGACAGCCACGGCCAGAGCCTGGCCAAGACCTTCAAGACCACCATCAAGCTCGGACCCCACTATCCCGAGGTGTCGCTGGCCCGCGCGCCGCGCAGCCCGCTGGTGATCGAGAAGGGCGCGAGCAAGACCGTCGATCTGCGCATCGCCGGCATCACCCGGCTCGAGCTGCAGGGCCGCGCGTTGCCGCTGGACGAGGCCGCGAGCTTCCTCGACGTCTACTCCTACGACTCCAACTGGGGTTGGCCCGCCGACCGCGCCAAGTCGACCTTCAGCAAGGGCTTCGACGTGTCGGCGTCGCGGCGCAAGAAGCAGACCTTCGAGGTCGAGCTCGAGTCGATGCTGGGCAAGGAGTCGATGGGCTGGTTCATCGCCCGCTCCAACGTGATCAAGGAGGAGTCGTGGAGCTGGCGCGCGGGCGTGTCGCAGCTGGTCGAGATCACGGACCTGGGCCTGGCCGCGGCGATGGACAGCAACTCCGCGACGCTGCAGGTCACGCGCCTGTCCGACGGCACGCCGCTCGAGGGCGTCGCGCTGACGCTGGCGCACGCGGGTGAGATCGGCAAGCCGCGGTGGCAGGGCAAGAGCGACGCGAACGGCCTCGCGCAGGCCGAGTTCGTCGAGGGCGGCTGGGGCGGCCCGCTGGTGCTGCTGGCCGAGCACGAAGGTGACCACGCGTTGATGCGGCTCGATCAGGCCGATCTGCGGGGCCAGTGGCGCTACAGCATCGCCAGCGAGGACACCGACCGCGCGTTCTTCTTCACCGATCGCGCGCCGTACAAGCCCGGCGACACCATCCACCTGGTCGGCGTCCTGCGCAAGGAGAGCCACGGTCCCTCGGGCTCGGTGCAGTGGTGGCGTACCAACAGCAGCGCGAGCTATCGGGTGTCCGATCCGCGCGGCGTCGAGGTCGCCAAGGGCGAGGTCAAGATCGGCGCGATGGGCAGCTTCACGGTCGACATCCCGACCAAGGACGAGGGCGGTACCGGCACGTACCAGTTCGTGCTCGAGGTGCCCAACCTGCTGGGGCCGGCGGAGAGCTTCTACCACGGCATTCCGGTCGAGACCTACCGGACGCCGGAGTTCACGGTGAAGGTCGAGCGCCCCGACAGCAAGCCGCTGGTGTTCGGCGACGAGTTGTTCGCCGAGATCCAAGGCGAGTACCTGCACGGCGCACCGCTGGTCGGCGGCGAGGTCTCGTACACGCTCACGCGCAGCGAGACCGACTTCCGTCCGCCGGGTTCGGAGAACGACGCGTTCACCTTCGGCGCCGGCAACCTGTACTACTGGGGCCGTCGACACTGGGGCGAGTACGGCGGCTGGGGTTGGAGCAACCCCAGCATGCAGCTGAAGACCGCGACCGGTCGGCTCGATGCGAAGGGCAAGCTCGGCGTGCGCCACAAGGTCGTGGCCAAGGAGCCGCCGCCGCCGCCGACCCCGGCTCGCCCACGCCGCCCACGCCCGCGCCGCTCGATCCCGCGACCAGCGGTGAGCCCGAGCCGTTGCCGCGCGCGGCGACCTACGCCATCGCGGCGGTCGTGACCGACGAGAACCGCCAGGCCATCGCCGGCAGCGGCAGCTTCGTGGTCCATCCCGCCAACGTCTACGTCGGCCTGCGGAGCTCGCGGCAGGTGTTGCGCGAGGGCGAGGCGACCGAGCTCGAGTCGATCCTGGTCGACCTCGAGGGCAAGCGTCTCGGCGGCACGTCGATCCAGCTGGACTTCGTGCGCCGCGAGACCACGCGCACCGCGGTCGAGAAGGACGGTCACTGGCAGTTCGACTACAAGACCACCGAGGTCGCGGCGGGCGCGTGCGCGCTGACGTCGGACGCGGCACCGCAGACGTGCAGCGTCACGCCGGACAAGGCCGGTACCTACGTCGCGCGCGCCAGCGCCAAGGATGCCAAGGGCAACCAGGCCCGCAGCGAGATCACGCTGTACGTGCACGGCAAGGACGAGGTCATCTGGGACGACAGCGAGGATCGCCGCATCGACATCGTCGCCGACAAGCGCAAGTACGCGCCGGGTGACACCGCGAAGATCCTGCTGCGCTCGCCCTTCACCGAGGCCCGCGGCATCGTCGTGGTCGAGCGCGAGGGCGTGGCGCAGAACTACCCCGTGGTCGTCGAGGGCGGTGCACATGCGCTCGAGATCCCGATCACCGAGTCCATGGTCGGCGGCGTGAGCGTGTCCGCGCTGCTCACCCGCGGCCGCGTCACGATCGTCGGCGCGCCGGCGGGCCAGGACCTGGGCATGCCCGCGGCGGCAGCCGGTCAGCTCGAGCTCGACGTCAGCACCGACAGCAAGGCCATCGTGGTCGAGCTCGAGCCCCACGCGCGCGAGCTCGAGCCCAAGGCGAGCCTGTCGCTGACCATTCGCACCAAGAAGAAGGACAGCGGCGAGGCGCTGCCGGCCTCCGTCGCGGTGATGGTGGTCGACGAGGGCGTGCTCAGCCTGATGGACTACAAGACTCCGGACCCGGTGTCGTTTTTCCACTACCGCCACGCTGGCGGCGTGTGGCTGCAGGCGCTGCACGCCAACCTCGTGCCGCGCGACGATCTGCCGGTCACGCCGGCGGCGCCCGGTGGTCTGGGCATCGTCGGCACCGGTCGCGGCGGCGGCGGCATCGGCGACGGCACCATCGGTCTGGGTAGCGTCGGCGCCATCGGTCATGGTGCCGGCAGCGGCACCGGCAGCGGCTTCGGGCGGCCGCAGGCGGCTCCGCCCGCGCCGACCACGGCGGCCCCGGCCCCGATGGAGGAGCGGGCCAAGGACGAGGCGCCGGCGCGCAAGCGTGCGTCGCGGTCGGCCGAGGCCGAGTCCGCCGACGCGACCGCCGGCTTCGACGTGCAGGCCGCGATGGCGCAGAAGGTCTCGCTGCGTACGGTGTTCGCGACGACCGCGTTCTTCGACGCGGACATCGAGACCGACGCCAACGGCGAGGCCCGCATCGACATCCCGATGCCCGAGAACCTCACGACCTTCCGCATCATGGCGGTCGCGGTCGATCCCGGCACCGCCGATCGCTTCGGCAGCGGCGAGAGCTCGGTGCGCGTGCGCAAGGCGGTCATGATCCGACCGTCGCTGCCGCGCTTCGCCAACTTCGGCGACAGCTTCGAGGGCTCGGTCATGGTCGACAACCAGACCAGCGAGGCGCAGAAGATCCTCGTCGGCACCCGCGGTCTCAACGTGAAGCTCTCGGGTGAGAGCGAGAGCTTCGTCGACGTGCCCGCGGGCGAGTCGCGCGAGGTCCGCTTCGCCATGGCGACCCAGGCGGTCGGCAAGATGCGGCTGCAGTTCGCGGCCATGAGCGCCAAGGGTCGCGACGCCACCGAGATCACGATCCCGGTGCACTACCCGGCCACGGCCAAGGCCTTCGCCGACTACGGCATGACCGACCAGTCGGTGCAGCGCACCATCGAGCCGCCGGCCGACGCGCTCGCCGACTTCGGCGGCCTCGAGCTCGCGTTCAGCTCGACCGCGCTCTCGGGCCTGGAGGACGCGGTCAGCTACCTGGTCGACTACCCCTACGAATGCGCGGAGCAGACCGCCAGCCGCATCCTGCCGATCTTCGCGCTGGGCGACATCCTCGACGCGTTCCCGATCGCGACGATCAAGGACACCGCGCTGCGCAAGCAGCTGGCCAAGGACGGCATCGCGCGGCTGTGGACCCACCAGCTGTACGACGGCGGCTTCGGCTACTGGCGCGCCGACGAGAGCTGGCCGTACCTGACCGCGTGGGCGACCTTCGCCCTGCTCGAGGGCAAGCGGCAGGGCTACGACGTCGACAAGGACAAGCTCGAGCGCGCGCTGCAGTACCTCGACAACTTCGTGCAGTACGGCTACCGCTCGCGCTGGGGCGACTACTACGACTGGACCACGCGCGCGTTCGGCCTGTGGCTGCTCTCGGGCGAGAAGCGCGGTGCGGCGCTGTTCGACACGGTGTGGCGCCACCGCGGCGACATGCCGCTGTACGGCCGCGTGCTGCTGATGTCGGCGGCCCATCGCTACGGCCGCACCAGCGAACGCGACGTGATCCTCGACGAGCTGCGCGACGGCGTGGTCGAGAGCGCCCGGACCATCCACTTCGCCGAGGCCCGCAGCGAGGCGGCCTCGGACGGCCTGCGCCTGTTGATGCACTCGAACGTGCAGACCGACGCCATCGCGATGATGGCGCTGCTGGAGATCGACCCGGCCGACACGCGGCTGTCCAAGATCATGGCCGCGATCATGGACGACCGCGATCCCAAGCGCGGCGGTCGCTGGCTGTCGACCCACGCCAACGCGTGGGCCCTGGTCGCGGCGAGCCGCTACTTCGAGGTGGTCGAGAAGGACGAGCCCGACTTCACCGCGCGCGTGTGGATCGACGAGCTGTTCGCCGGCGAGCAGGCGTTCAAGGGTCGCAGCATGTCCAGCACCACCCAGACCGTGCCGATGAGCACGCTGCAGGGCGAACGCTCGCGGCAGCTGACCATCGGCAAAGACGGCGCGGGCAAGCTCTACTACCGCGTGGGTCTGCGCTACGCGCCGGTGAGCCTGAAGCTGCCGGCGGAGGATCAGGGCTTCACGGTCTACCGCACCTACGAGGCCCTGCCGGGCCCCGACGGCAAGGTCGATCCCGAGGCGGTCAAGCAGACCGAGGACGGCGAGTGGGTCGTGAAGGCCGGCACCAACGTCAAGGTCACCATCAACCTCGTGGTCAGCGACCGCGCCAACTACGTCGTGGTCGACGACGCGCTGCCCGGTGGCTTCGAGGGTCAGAACCCCAAGTTCGTCACCTCGGTCGCGGCGATGTCGAGCTCGAGCCGTGGCGGTGGCGGCGGCTACTACCGTGGCGACGGCTGGTGGTGGGGTTGGTGGTGGAGCTTCAGTCACACCGACCTGCGCGACGATCGCATGCTGCTGTTCGCGGACCAGCTGCCCGCGGGCGTGTACACCCACAGCTACACCGCCCGCGCGACCACCATCGGCAGCTTCTTGCTGCCGCCGGTGAAGGCCGAGGAGATGTACGAGCCCGAGCGCTTCGGCCACAGCGCCTCGAGCCGCGTGACCGTGGTGCAGTGATCGCCGCGGGTTGCCGGCAGCGCGCACGTGGGCAAAGATGCCCGCGTGGCGCGGACGGCAGCGGTGGTGGTCCTGCTGGGCCTCGGGGTCGCGGCGGTCGCCGTGGTCGCACGCTCGCGCGTGCGCGACGGTGAGGCGCGCCCCACTAGCGCCGCGACGGCCGAGCCCGCGGCCGCGCCCACCGACGCGCCGGCTTCGGCCGCATCGGTGACACCGCCGGCGACCGGGCTCGCACCGCAGCTGCGCGCGCGGCTGCCCGGCGCGCGCTGGCTCGCGATCGGGGCCGGCGCGTGGCCCGACGCGCTGCAGGTGCAGATCGAACAGGACCTCGAGCACGCGCAGGGCTCGCTCGGTGCCGCCGGCGTCACCTTGCTGGGCGCCGGCGCCGGCGCGCCGGTCGTGCAGGTGCTGCAGGCCGAGCCCGAGCGCGATCCCGTCGGCATCGCGCTCGCGGACCTGTTCGCGCCCCGGGGCGGTCGCGACGCCCGCTACCGTGCGCCGCGGATCGCCGTCGATGCACCCGCGCGCGCCGCCGACGTGCTCGAGGCCTTGGCGTTGGCCACCGCCGCGCCCAGCGATGCGCCGCTGTTGGTCTACGTCGCGGGTCACGGCGAGCGCGGCGAGAGCCCGCGCGACAACGTGGTGTCGCTGTGGGCCGGTTCGGAGATCACCGTCGCGCAGCTGGCCGAGACCCTCGATCGGGCGCACCGGCCGGTCCGCTTGGTCATCACGACGTGCTTCTCGGGTGGCTTCGCGGAGCTGGCGTTCGCACGGGCCGAGCTCGCCGCCGGCGCCGCCAAGGCGCCGCGCTGCGGGCTGTTCGCGTCGACCTGGGATCTCGAGGCCTCGGGCTGCGATCCCAACCCCGAGCGCAGCGAGCAGCAGGGCTACGCGCTGCACTTTCTCGCGGCGCTGCAGCGCCGCGATCGCGAGGGCACCCCGCTCGCCGCGAACGAGGTCGACTACGACGGCGACGGCGTCGTGGGCCTGCTCGAAGCGCACACGCGCGTGCGCATCGCGTCGCGCGCGGCGGACGTGCCGACCACCACCGCCGAACGGTGGCTGCGCGCGCACGCGCCCAAGGCTGGCCCCGAGCAGGACTTCGCACTGCCCGAGGAGGACGCGGTCATCGCCGCGTTGTCGCGGCGCCTGGATCTGCGCGACGAGGCCAGCGCGCGGCGGCGGCTGGCGGCGCTCGAGGCCGATCTCGCAGCGGCCAGCCACGAGGTCGAAGCGCTGCGCGATGCGGAGCTCGCGACGTCGCGCGCCGCCGCCGGTGAGTTGCTCGCGCGGTGGCCGGTGCTCGACGATCCGTGGCACCCCGACTTCGCGACGATCTTCCGCGGCCAACGCTCGGACATCCAACGCGCGCTCGCGGGCTCGCAACCCTACGCGGAGTATGTCGCCGCGCGAGCGCGCACCGCCGCGGCCGAGCTGGCGCTGGCGGAGCAGGCGGCCGAAGCCGCGCCGATCGAGCGGCTGGTGCGTGCGTTCGAGACCCGCGTGCTCGCGCGGCGGCTCGCGGCGCGTGGCGGCGAGACGTTCGCGGCGTATCGCCGCTTGCTGTCCTGCGAACGTGACGGTTGGTGACGTCCGACCCGCGTCGCACACGCGCATACGCGCGACAGAGGGCCGATGCACATCCCGCGGCGGCCAATGTGGCGGCAAGGTGACAATCGCGGGACAGCTCCGGGGCATCGGGTCACGGCCAGGCGAGCTGTGTCACGCCCGCGTCAACCCCTCGATCTCGGCCGCTGTGATACGAGTGCAATGTCGATTCCGATGGCGATCCAAGACTTCATCCGCTCGCTCCTGCCGAAGGAAGACCGCTTCTACACGTTGCTCGAGAAGCAGATGGACGTGGCGCTGCGGGCCGCGAAGGCGTTGGCGGAGTTCCGCTCGCCCGACTGCACGCCCACGCAGCTCGCGGCCAAGTTGCAGAGCCTCGAGCACGAGGGCGATGCGCTCGTGCACGAGGTCGAAGAGCTGCTCGCGCGCACGTTCGTGACGCCGATCGATCGCGAGGACATCCACGGCCTGTCGCAGGTCATCGACGACGTCACCGACCTGGCCAACGGCGCCGCGCGTGCGTGCGACCTGCTGGGCGTGCCGCGGCCGACCCCGCCGATGCTCGAGCTCATCGATCTGCTGGTGACCGCGACGACCAAGCTGGCCGAGACCCTGCCCAACCTGCGCCAGCGTCGCTTCGACCAGCTGCTGGTCGACTCGCGCACGGTGCGGGCCTACGAGAAGGACGCCGATCGCTTCTTCCGCGCGGCCATCAGCGATCTGTACCGGCGGCCCGAGGTCGACGCCAAGGTGCTGCTGCGCGAGCGCGAGGTGCTCGAGGACCTCGAGAACGCCGTCGACCTGTGCGAGCGCGTCGCCACCGTGCTCGCCAACCTCGCGGTGAAACATGGTTAGCCTGCTCGTGGCCGTGATCATCACGGCGCTGATCTTCGACTTCATCAACGGCTTCCACGACGCCGCCAACGCCATCGCCACGGTCGTCTCGACCGGCGTGATGACGGTGCGGACCGCGGTCTTCCTCGCCGGCATCCTCAACTTCGTCGGTGGCATCGCGGGCACCGCGGTGGCCAAGACCATCGCGGCGGGCTTCGCCGACGCCGGCAACGTCGATCAGTTCGTGGTGCTGGCCGCGCTCATCGGCGGCATCGTGTGGAACCTGCTGACGTGGTGGTGGGGCATCCCGTCGAGCTCGTCGCACGCGCTCATCGGCGGCCTGTGCGGCGCGGTCGTGGCCCACGCGGGCGTGGGCGCGTTCAAGTGGGGCGCCCTGGGTCAGAAGGTGCTCGTGCCCCTGGTGGTCTCGCCGCTGCTCGGGTTCCTGTTCGCCTTCCTGTTCATGCTCGGGCTGCTGTGGCTCGTGCGCCGGCGAAAACCCGCCTTGGTCGATCGCAACGCCAGACGACTGCAGCTGCTGTCGGCGTGCAGCATGGCGTTTTCCCACGGCAGCAACGACGCGCAGAAGGCCATGGGCATCATCACCCTGGCGATCACTGCCTACGTCGCGGCCGGCCACGGCGGGTTGCCGCACTGGTTCGTGCCGCACGGCGACGGCGAGGTGCCGCAGTGGGTCGTGTTCGCCTGCGCGGTCGCGATCGGCGTGGGCACCATGGCCGGTGGCAAGCGCATCATCAAGACCATGGGCAGCAAGATCATCCGCATCTCGCCGCTGCAGGGCTTCGCGGCCGAGACCAGCGGCGCGCTCACCATCCTGTTCGCCAGCCGCTACGGCGTGCCGGTCTCGACCACCCACGTCATCAACGCCTGCATCATGGGTGTCGGCGCGGTCAAGCGCCTGTCGGCGGTGCGCTGGGGCGTGGCCGGCAACATCTTCATCGCGTGGGTCCTGACCATTCCGATGGCAGCCGCGATCGCCTTCGGCTCGATGATCCTGTTCGACATGTTCCGCTGAGCCGCGGCTGGGCGGAGGCGTCGCGCCGGCGGGTCCGGTCCCGCCGGCCGCGGCGGCCGCTTGCGCTCGCACACGGTCGCGCGGCGCGGCGCGACCGAACCTGCGCACAACCGCGGATACCAAGCATGGGCCGTGACCCGCCCGCGCCCCGCGACCGCTGCGAGCCTCATCGTTCTCACCCCATTGCTGACCGCGCAGGCATGTGCGGCGCAGCCTGGCGGGGACGCGAGCGTGGCCACGGACACCGACGTCGCGAGCACGAGCTCGGCCGGCGGTGACGACAGCGACAGCGGCAGCGGGGGCAGCGGCGGCACGGGTGGCAGCGGCGGCAGCAGCAGTTCGACCGGCGACGATCGACCGCCGGAGATCTGCAAGCAGCCCGGGCCGCTGCCGTCGACGTGGTTCGTCGAGGTCACCGACGAGATCGGCCTGGGCAAGACCGACGACTTCGAGCCGCTGGCGACCGGCATCGTCGCGGGTGACCTCGACGGCGATGGCTGGGAGGATCTGATCGCCGCGGTGTTCCCGGCGCAGCGCCAGGCCGAGGGCGCACCGCCGACGCGCTTCGTGCTGATGAACCGACCCGCGCCGCAGGGCGAGGGCCGCGTGTTCGTCGACGCGACCGCCGAGTCGGGTCTGACGCGCACGCGCGACGGCGTGGACGGCCGCGGCTTCTCGGTCACCAGCCTGGGCGACCTCGACAACGACGGTGACCTCGACGCGATCACCTGTCCCGGCTCCGGCGAGGACACGGTCGTCGATCCGTGCGCAGCGTTCCTCAACGACGGCACCGGCCACTTCGACTTCGCGCCGCCCTCGGAGCTCGAGTCCGAGGTGTTCTGGGTGCCCAGCTCGGTCATGCTCGACTGGGACGAGGACGGACTGCTCGACTTCTGGCCCGGCACCGTCGGGCAGTGGGCCTACGGCCCGGCGCTGACCTCGAGGCCGCGGCTGTACCGGGGCCTGGGCGACGGCACCTTCACCGACGCATCGGCCGAGGCCGGCCTGCCCGACACCGCGATCGGCGGCGCGGGCGACTGGCGCATGAACTTCGGCGTGACCGCGTGCGACCTCGACCAGGACGGCGATCGCGAGGTCCTGACGGCGAACTACTACGAGCAGCCCAACTACGCCTTCTTCAACGAGGACGGCGTCTACGCCAACCACGCCGCCGGCCTCGGACTCGCGCACGACGACGTCGAGCCCACCGGCGTCGGGGGTCACACCTTCTCGATCGCGTGCGGCGATCTCGACGATGACGGCGACGTCGACCTCATGACCGCGGAGCTGCGCCACGCGTGGGTCCAGGTCGAGTCGGATCACTCGGAGTGGCTGCGCAACGATCCGCCCCCCGGTGCGCCCATCGATCGTCTGGTGCGGCCGGGCAGCGAGGTCACGGGCCTGCACCGCGAGCACACCGGCGACGCGTGGACCGAGGGCGACAACATCGCGCTGTTCGCCGACATCGATCTCGACGGCCGCAAGGATGTGATCCTCGCGTCGTCGAACTACCCCCAGCAGAGCGCGTCGGATCCGGACTGGACCCACACGTGGCTGTACCACCAGCGCGACGACGGCAGCTTCGAGGACGCGACCTCGACGACCCCGTGGGCGGGCAAGGACCGGCAGTCGCTCGAGGGCCCGCTGCTGGTCGACTTCGATCACGATGGCGACCTCGACCTGGTCATCGGCACCGGCATCTTCAACTCGCAATACCTCGGGCTGACCAACACCATGCGGGCGTTCCGCAACGACGTGGGTCAGGACTCGAACTGGACCCGCATCCGCTTGGTCGGCGGCGGCGAGGGCATGGCCAACCGTTCGGCCCTGGGCGCGGTGGTGACCGTGACCGCGGGCGAACGCACGATGCGCCAGGAGGTGCTCGGCAGCTGGGGCCACAGCAACACCCAGAGCGACGTGCTGGTGTTCGGCCTGGGCGAGCGCTGCGAGATCGACACCATCGAGGTGCGCTGGCCCGACGCCGCCGACACGGTCGAGCGCTTCGACGGCGTGCGGGCCAACTACGCGATCGAGATCGTGCAGGGCGAGGGCGAGGTCCGCTACCTCGACCCGTGATCGCTCACTCGCCGCACAGCGCCTCGGCCGAGTAGGCGCCGTTGCAGTAGCGGCCGTCGGTCGGCCACAGCGTGCCGCCGTCGTCGATGTAGGGCGCGTTGGTCGGGTCGAACGCGAACGGGCACAGGTCGCACGCGTCGCCGATGCCGTCGAAGTCCTGGTCGCGCTGCGGCAGCACGCAGCGGTAGGTCCAAAGCGCCTCGAGGTTGGCGACGTCGCTCGCGTCCAGGGGCTGGACCGTGGTCGGGTCCGCACCCTCGAGCAACTCGTCGCAGCCCGAAGGTGGCAACAACACGCCCGGGCTCGCCGCCACCGCCGGCGGCAGCGGTACGCAGGTGCCGTCCTGCTGCTGCTGTGCATCGCACTCGAGCCGCACCGGTACACCGTCGGGGCTCGCGAGCAGCCGGCCCGTGCGCGACTCGACCAACGCGCCGTCGTCGCCGTGGGCCAACAGTGCGACGCAGCAGCGACCCTCGACCGCGGCGGCGTAGAAATCGCTCGGCGGCGGATCGGCGCGCACGCTGCATTCGATCGACAGCTCGCACGCGTTGCCGACGGTGTCGCCGTCGGGATCGTCGTCGACCTGACCGCCGCCGGTCAGCTGCTCGGGGGTGGCCGCGCTCGCACAGCTGTCGCAGGCATCACCGACGCCGTCGCCGTCGTGATCGGCGTGGTTGCAGGTGCCGCCGTCACCGTGCAGCACGCAGTCGCCGCCGGGACCGCAGGCCTCGTCGTCCGCGCAGGCGACGAGCGACGGCAGCCGGGCGCAGCGATCGATGTCGTTGACCAGACCGTCCTGGTCGAAGTCGTCGGTCGCAGCGGTGCCGACCGGGCCCGCGGCGCCCTCGCGCACGAGCATGCCCTGGCACGCATCGCCGACGCCGTCGCGATCGTCGTCGCGCTGGCAGCTCTCGAGATCCTCGCGGTCGATGGTGACGCCGGGTCCCCAGGGTTCGTCGACGCTGAAGCCGCCGCAGTTGGGCAGCGCGACGCAGTTGTCGCACGCGTCGCCGATGCCGTCGCGATCGAGGTCCGCGCCCGAGGGCAGCGGTCGCTCGCGCAGCGCGTCGGGCAGCGCGCCCGCGTCGGTCAGGTCGTCGTAGTAGGCCGGCGTGAACGGGCACGCATCGCAGGCGTTGCCGATGCCGTCGTCGTCGGAGTCGCCCTGCGGTTCGTTGGCGACGGTCTGGCACGGATCGCCGGGGTCGCCGATGCCGTCGCCGTCGAGGTCCTGCTGCTGTGGGTTGGTCTGCGCAGGCGCGTTGTCGCAGGCCAGCGGCACGTTGTCGCGATCCTCATCCTCGGCGCAGCTCACCGGCGCATCGCCACCACACCCGGCGGGCAGGCCGCCCGTGGATGTGCCGGAGGCCGCGTCGCCGGTGTCACCGCTCGCGCTGCTGCTGCCGGTGGAACCACCCGAGCCGTCGTCGCTGTCTTGCTCGAGCACCCCCAGTTGCTTGTCGCCGAGCGAGCATCCGGTCGGCAGCAGCATCCACACTGCGAGCGTGCGCCACGAGAAGAACGTTTGCTTCGTCGTCATCGTGGGTTCATTCCGTCGCGGGCGTGGAATCCGTCGCGCGGTCGGTCCCGAACTCGCGATCGAGTGCGCACGCGGTGATGATGTCGTCGCGCAGGCCGTTGCGCGGGTGCGCGAGCACGAAGCGACGCCCGCGGTCCGCTGCGTCGCTGCGACCAGCGCGGCAGTCGAGCACCACGAGCCAGCCGTCGCGCTCGATCTGCAGCACGCCCGCGGTGTGTTCGCGTGCGTGACGCTCGAGCCACGGCCGCGCGCCGCGGTCGTCGCCACGCGCGAGTGCGGTCCGTGCGGGCTCGATCAGCTCGAGCTCGGCGCGCAGATCATCGGCCGCAGCGGCGGAGGTCGCGGCCGCACCGGCGGGCGCCGTCGCACGGATCGCCGCGACGCGGCGCGATGGCGCCGCGGCGGCCGGGGCCGCGGGCGCTGGCAAGACCGGTGCGGGCGCGGCGATCGGCGCGGCCACGGGGGCGACCGCGGGCGCATGTCGGGGCGCGGCCGCGGCCGGTGGCGGGGTTGGTTGCGGCGCAGCCGGCAGGGTCGCAGGCGCGGGCGTCCACGCGCGCACCGCCAAGTGCAGGCTGCCGAGCGCGGTCGCTGCGATGCCGATCGACAGCGCGGTCGACTTCACCACCATCACCACGGCCGCGGCCGCGCGGGGTCGCGTCACCGCGGGAGCCTGGGCTGCGGCCGCGGCGAGACGACGCTGCAGGGATCGCCGCACCCGCGCGGCGTCGCCGGGGCCCGGCTCGATCGCGCGTGCGAACGCGTCCAGGTACGGCGACTGCAGCGGTCGCATCTCGTCGTGGCGATCAGCCATCGCGCTGCCTCCGCTGTCGTGCCTCGTCGCGTGCGATCGCTTGCTCGAAGCGCACCCGGGCGGTGCGCAGGCGCGAATACACGGTGTTGAGCTTGAGGCCGAGCGCCTCGGCGACCTCCGGCGCGGTCATGCCATCGAGTTGCGCGGCCACGAAGACCTCGCGGTGACCGTCGTCGAGCGATGCGAGGAAGCGTGCGACCACGTCGGCCCGCTCGCGCCACTGCACCTGCTCCTCGAGCGGCGCCGGCGGGTGCACCAGCTGCAGCGGCGAGCTGCGAGCGCCGCGCTCGTGGTGGCGCCGCGCGACGTTGCGCGCGATGCCGAACAGCCACGCGCGCAGCGAGCTGCCCTCGACGAAGCTGTGCAGGCGATCGTGGACCACGACGAAGACATCCTGGGCCGCATCGTCCAGCGCCGCGGCCGGCAGGCCCAGGGCGCGCAGGGTTCGCCACACGAACGCGAAGTGTTCGGCGTAGATCTGCTCGAGTGGACCCGGGCGGACCGGGTCGGAGTCGCGATCGGCGGCACCCACGGCCTGCAGGAGACTTCCGGCGAGCGGGGCGGATCCGTCGGAGAATCGACCACGGCTCACGGCAGCCGCACCTCGAGGGCGACGGTGCCGTGCACGGCCCAGGGCCGCGGCGTCCACACCGTGCCGAGCCCGGCGATGCCGAAGCCAGCGCGCAAGGGATTGCCGCCGACGTCGACCGCCACGACCCCGCGGACCCAGCGGTTCGCGCCCAGGGCGAGCTCGGGCCCGGCGCCCAGTCGCAACCACGGTTGTCGCGCGGCGGTGGCTTGCTGCAACGACGCACCGCGGGCCCGGCCCTCGATCGCGCCCAGCTGCGCGCTCGCGCAAAGGCCCAGCGCGAGCCAAGCCACAGGCAGCGGCACCGTCGGACACACGCGCGCGCCCGCGGCCCACGCTGCGAGCTGGACCTCGACGCCGTCTTGGGGGCGGCGGCGTTGCGGCGCGAAGCCCAGGGCGCCGAGCTCGGCCCAGATCCTGCGCGCGGCCAGGCCCACCGCCACGCGCCCGCCGACGTCGATGCGCGGCAGCGTGCCGCCGCCGATCCACGGGCCTGCGATCAGCCGCGCGCGCACGCGGGCGCGCGGGCGCGGCGGTTCGCTTGCCCTGGGCGTCGGCGCGGGCGTGGCCGCGGGCGCGTCGGTCGTGACGGGCTCGACCTCGTCGCGGGGAGCTGGCGGCGGCTGCACCGCCGGCGAGGTCGTGACCAGGGCCGATCGCGTCGGCAGGCGCGCGGCGGTGATCTCGGCCAGCAGCACGATCGCGTCGACGATGCTCGCGCACGCCGGGCTGCGCAGGGTTCGACGCGTCGCGCCGCTGGCAGCGACGATCTCGACGTCGGCCTCGAGCGCGCCGCCCACGTCTGCACGCACCCGCGCGAAGATGGCGACGGTGTCGGGGTCGATCCGTGTCGCCACGGCCTCGCGCACCTGCTCGCTCGAGGGACAGCCCGGTGGCGCGTCCCATTCGAGTGACTGCGGGGCCGCGTCGGGTCCGATCGCGTCGCTGCTGCCGGGCGGTTCGGGCAACGGCGCGAGCAGGCCTGCGGGCGCAAACGCCCGCAGGCCCACGAACAGCGCGACGGTCGGGCGCGGTGACAGGCGATCGCGGGCAACGGGCACGCCGCGGTTGGCTTACACCGCTGCGTGGGCGCGGACCAGGGGGGACCACAGGCTCGGCGTCATCATCCACAGCTGATGCATCGTTCGCGTGGTCGCGACGTAGAGCGCGCGTCGAGCCGGGGCGTCGTCGGGATAGCTGCCCGGGCTCGCGTCGGGGACGATGACGTAGTCGAACTCGAGCCCGCGCACCTCTTCGACCGAGGTGACCAGCGCGCCGGGGAGGAAGTCGAGATCGCCGTCGAGTGCGAGCCGGACGTCGAAGCCGCGTTGCAGCTGCGCGTGCAGCCGCTGGGCCGACTCGTAGTGGCGGCAGATGATCGCGACGCGGGCCCGGCGGTCGCGTTCGCGCAGCTGCAGCAGCGCATCGATCACGCGCACGACCACGTGACACTCGCCAGCACAGCGCAGCCACGCCAGCGGCGCGCCGTCGGCCCGCGGCTTCGCGGTGGCTTCCCCCGGCCGCCCCACGACCGCGCGCGCGAGCGACTCGACCTCGGGCGGGCAGCGGTACGACGCCGCGAGTTCGACCCGCTCGTAGCCGCGCAGGCCCAGCTCGGTCATGACCGCGGGCCAGCCGGCGAAGGTGACGCCCTCGTCGATCTGCTGCGCTTCGTCGCCGGCGACCGTGATCGCACCGCCCTCGGCGAGCGCGCGACCGAGGGCCGCGAGCTCGATCGGCGCGAGCTCCTGGGTCTCGTCGATCACGATGTGGTCGTAGCGTTCGCGGCGGCCCGCGCTCGCGGCGAGCCCGGGCATGCCCAGATGCTGCAGTTCGAGCAGCACCGCGCAGTCCTCGATGTCGATGGTGCCGGCGTCCTGTGTGGGTGTGCCCTCGTCGATCGCGCGGCCGTCGAGGGTCGCGAGGCGCTCGGCGTCGACGTGGGCGTAGCGCTCCTCGGTCGTGGGCGAGAACTGCAGCCGCGTGTGATCGGCGACGGTCGCGACGGCGCTGGCGTGGAAGCTGTTGCCCGCCGCTGCGACCGCGCGGCGCAGCAGCTCGCGATCGCCGAACAGGTGCAGCAACGGCTCGCGCGAGCCGAAGCGCTCCTGATCGCCGCGCTCGACCTGCTTCATCGCCGGCGTGCCCGCGACGACCTCGGGCAGCAGCGCGCGCGTGGCCGGGTGCCGCTTGAAGCGCGAGACCACCGGTGACGCCGATCGCGACAGCCGCTGCGGCAGATCGGGGAACAGCCGCCGCGCCTGCGCCAGCGCCCACTCGTCGAAGGTCGCGACCTCGATGGACTCGCAGTCCAGCCGCGCCAGCGTCAGCTGCGACAGCCGCCGCAGCGGCTCGCTGGGCACGATCACCAGGGACCGCAGCGGCTGCCCCGCGGTCGCGGCGGCGCGGGCCAGCGCGGCCACGCGATGCAGCGCGACCGTGGTCTTGCCGAAGCCGGCCTCGCCCAGCACCAGCAGCGCGCGGTCGCGCGGCAGCTCGACCGCGCCGCGCTGTACCGGATCGAGCAGCACCGGGTCGCCGATCGAGTGGCCGCGGTGGCGCCGCGGCACCAGCGTCGGCGCTTCGGTCGGCGCGCAGCTCCAGCCGTCGTCGCCGCGGCGCCAGGTCGACTGGTCGGACTCGATGAGCACCGGCTCGTCGTGCGCGAACGTCACCAGGTGGCGCATGACGATCTCGCCGCTGAGCGTCCGGCGGTCGACCTCGAGCTCGTACTCGTCGCCCTCACGATGGGTCAGGAACACGTCGGCCAGCGGTGAGCGCTGCCAGTCGATCATGCTCAGCTCGGGATCGCCGGCGGCGGCCCCGGGCGCGCGACCGATGGGCACGCCGCGACGGCCCAGCAGCACGTCGCGCACACGGCCGCCGGTCGCGATGCGCACCAACGCGTGGTAGGGCGCGTCGGCATCGGGGACCACGCGCCGCGCCGCGATCGCAGCGCGGCGGTGCAGCGCGACGACCGCGTCGGTGTGCTCGAGCCTCAGGCGCGACGCATCCTCGACCACGGCGGGCGCCCAGCGTGCCGCGGTCGCACCGCATCGCGCAAGCCCCCGTGTGGCCGAGTCTGCGCGCGTCAGTCGTCGCCGACGATCTCGATCGTGCGCATGTTGTCGTCGGGGTCGCGATCGACCAACAGTACGCGCGGATCGACGCCGGCGCGCAGCGGTCGGCCCGCGTCCGCCGGCACGCGGAAGGTCACGGTCGAACGGTCGCGGTCGAAGCTGTGCCATTGCAGCGCGATGGGGTAGGCTTCGGTGCGGCCGTCGCTCGTGCGTTCGCCGAAGGCGCCGATCTCGATCGACTCGTGCATCGGGATCGCGGTCTCGCTGCCGTCCTCGCCGGCCCGCAGCTTGCGCGTCTCGACGTCCAGCTCGATCTCCCAGCCGCCCTCGGGCAGCGCGCGAGCGCGGGCCGCCAGCGTGCGGTTGTCGTAGACCGTGATGGTCTCGAACAGATCTTCGACCAGGTGGCGGTGCTCGGGCGGGGCCGCGGCACGGAAGCGTTCGACCAGCTCGCGCGCTGTGCCGTAGGGCGGACCACGAAACGCGGTGTCGCGCAGGTACTCCGACAACACGCGGTTGACCGTGTCCTCGCCGATGTACTCGCGCAGCGCGTACATCACCAGGCTGCCCTTGTTGTAGTGGATGTAGGGCTGGTTCTCGACCCGCACCAGCGGCAGCTCGCGCTCGACCTCGGTGCCGCGCGCGGCGAGGTAGCGGTCGAGTTCGTACTCGAGGAACTTGCGCATCTGCTCGCGGCCGTAGGCCTTTTCCATCACCATCAGCGCCGAGTACTGCGCCAGGGTCTCGGACATGATGGTGCTGCCCTGGGCATCCGCGCCGATGACCTGGTGTGCCCACCACTGGTGCGCGACCTCGTGCGCGGTCACGTAGAAGACGTAGTCGATGTTCTCGGGGTCGCGCAGGTCCGCGACGAAGCCGATCGCTTCGGAGTAGGGGATGGTGTTGGGGAACGACTGCGCGAAGCGCTCGTAGCCGGGGAACTCGAGGATGCGGACCTGGCGGTGCTGGTAGGGGCTGAAGTTCGTGGTGAAGTAGTCGAGCGAGGCCTTGGTCGCCTCGATCATGCGGGCCACGTTCATGTCGTGCCCGGGGTGGTAGTAGACCTCGATCGCGACGTCGTGCCAGCGGTCGCGCGCGACCTCCCAGCGGGCCGACAGGAACGAGTAGAAGTCGAGGATGGGCGCGTCCATCTCGTAGCGGAAGTAGCGGCGCTCGCCCTCGTACCACTCGCGCTGCAGGTAGCCCGGCGCCAGTGCGATCTGGTCCGCGCTGGTGCCGATGGTGGCGGCGAAGCGGATCCAGTCGCCCTCGTGGGAGACGTAGTTGTTGGCGCGCGCGGCGGGGTCGTCGAGGTCGGCCATGCGCGGCCGCGGCGACAAGCCGCGCTTGCGGCGTTCGTTTGGATCGGCGAGCTCGCCTCCACGCTCGTAGCCGATGCGCGGCACGAAGTCGGGGCTGTGCAAGAACGAGCCGTTGTAGACCACGGCGCGGTTGGACCCGCGCTCGACCAAGCCGGGCTCGGCGAAGCCGAGCGCGAAAGCGAGTGTTGTCTCGGCGCCGGCGGCCAGCGGCGTCGCGAGCGTGAACACGCGAAACCCGATCTCGGGGTCGTGCTCGCTCTCGCTGCCGCCGGGAATCTCGAGCCGGCGGACCTGCAGCGTCGGGTTGACGTAGACCAACACGCGGTCCATCGCGGCGTCGGTGGCGTTGCGCAGGGTCAGCGTGCCCTCGAGGTCGGCGAGGCGTTGCTCGGGGTACAGCTCGACGCGGACGTCGACTGCGGCGACGCGCGGCTGCGGCACCGACTCCCACGACTGCCAGCGCTGTTCGTACAGCACCGCGAGACGCTCGCGCTCGTCGCTGGGCTCGTAGCGATCGAGCACGTCGGTGTTGTAGAAGATGAACGCGCCGGTGCTGGCGAACGCGACCGCGATCGCGACGGTCGCGACCCGCAGCCGGCCGCGGAAGCTCCGGCGCGCCCGGGCCCAGCGCAGGCGCCAGCGCGCGTCGGTGCCACGGGGCCACACCAGCACGGCGAACACCAGCAACAGCGCCGCGCCCAGGGTCCAGTACCAGCGGAACCACCAGAACGCGCGGCCGAAGTGGCCGTAGCCGTTCATGTCGGAGTACGGCGCTTCGGGGGCGGCGCCGAAGCGGTACAGCGCGCGCTCGAAGTCCAGCAGCGGCAAGACCTCGTCGAGGATGAAATAGCCGGCCATGAGCAGGAAGCCGACGTATTTGTTGTTGGCGAAGGCCTGCAGCACGATCGCGAGCGCCGCGACCAGAGCCCAACCCGACAGGCCCATCACGAACACGCCCTCGAGGTACAGCTCGGGCTGCAGCCGCGTCCAGCCCCGCGACAGCTGCACCACCACCGCCGAGAGCACTGCGACCACGTCGATGGTCGCGATCGCGCCGACGAGCGCCGCGAGCTTGGCCATGACCGGGACCCACGTGGGCACCGGCAGCGCGTCGTAGACCTCGTGCAGATCGAGCCGGCGTTCCTTCCACGTCAGCTCGCCGGCATAGAAGACCACCACGATCAGCACGAACAGCGCCGAGCCCCCGGCGATCAGGCGCACCATCAGGCCGGTCACGGGGTACACCGGCGTGCCGTAGAGATCGTCGACGGTGAAGTGGATGCCGACCAACACATTGATGGCGCAGAACAGCGCGATGACCACGAACGCGGTGCTGCGGACGATGCCGAGCCACTCGACGCGGATCTGGTGCAGCAGCTGCGACAGCGCGACCGCGGCGCCCGAGCCGACCTCGAAGCGGGGCAGCGGCGCCTCGCGCGGCGCGGTCGCACCGTCGTCGGCATCGCGGCGTGCACCGCCGTCGGGCGGCGTCGACATGCGAAAGCGTCGCAGCGTCAGCAGCAGCGCGAGCGCGCCGATGACGATCCACAACGCGCGGTTGGCCAGCACCAGGGTGCCGGTGGCCGGTAGCGCGGCGTTGCGCTCGGCCAGGGTCCAATAGCGCGTGTGGGTCGCCAGCGCCGACAACCCGAACGGGTCGGCGAACGCCGCGATGCGGTCGTTCTCGAGCCCGCTCATGACGTTCTGCGCGACGATGTAGAGCACGAAGAAGCCCGCGACCGCGACGTAGGCGTACAGCACGCGGCGCGTCAGCGTGCCGACCGCGAAGAACACCGCGGCCATCACGAACAGGTTGGGGAACACCAGCACGCCCAGGGCCTGGACGTAGGTCAGCGCCGGGGTGCCGACCAGCCGCGCGGGGTCGAGCCACGGCATCGCGGTGCCGATGGCCAGGCCCAAGGCCGTGAATGCGAACACGATCCAGACCATCGCGAGCGAGCCGAAGAAGCGGCCCAGCAGCAGGTCGCGCGCGCGGATGGGGCTGGTGAAGAACGCGGCGTAGGTCCGCTGTTCGTAGTCTCGTACCACCGAGGTCGCGACGAACGCGGTCGCGACGATGATGCCGAAGACGCTGAGGATCCCCAGCAGTTGCGTGATCACGAAGGGCGAGTCGATCGCGGTGCTGCCCGAGCCACCACCCACGCGCACGGCGTCGCTGGCGACCGCGGCGAACGCCAGCAGCGCGAAGACCCCGGAGATGAGCCACACGCCGGGTTGGCGCAGGCGCGAACGCAGCTCGAAGCGCAGGAACTCGAGCAGGGTCCCGGGCATGGTCGCGCTCACGCGGCCCGCCGCAGGGTCGTGAAGTAGACGTCCTCGAGGTCGGGCTCGACCGGCGCGAAGCCGTCGCCGGGGTCTTCTTCGGCGAAGACGTGCAGCACCGTGCGGCCCGCGACCAGCCGCGTGGAGATCACCGTGTGCCGCTCGCGGTGGACCCCGAGCTCGTGCTTGTCGATGACCTTCCGCCAGGTCTTGCCGCCCAGCCCCGCGATGGCCTCGGCCGGGCGGCCGCGGTGGAGCACGCGACCGCCGGCGATGATGGCCATCTGCGCGCACAGATCCGCGACGTCGTCGACGATGTGGGTCGACAGTACCACCACCACCTGCTCGCCGATCTCGGCCAGCAGGTTGAGGAAGCGCGCGCGCTCCTCGGGATCGAGCCCCGCAGTGGGTTCGTCGACGATGACCAGCCGCGGCGCGCCCAGCAGCGCCTGGGCGATGCCGAAGCGCTGCTTCATGCCGCCGGAGAACCCGCCCAGTCGCTTGTGCCGCACCTGCCACAGGTTCACGCGCTGCAGCAGCGCCTCGACCATCTCGCGGCGTTGGCCGCGGTCGCGGATGCCCTTGAGCACGGCGAAGTGATCGAGCAGCGACAGCGGGTCCAGGTGGGGATACACGCCGAAGTCCTGCGGCAGGTAGCCGAGCACGCGGCGCAGCGCGTCCTTGTCGCGCAGCACGTCGATGTCGCCGAGGTGGATGGTGCCGGTGTCGGGCTCTTGCAGCGTCGCGATGGTGCGCATCAAGGTCGACTTGCCCGCGCCGTTGGGTCCGAGCAGGCCGAACATCCCGGCCGGGACCTCGAGGTCGACCCCTTGCAGGGCGCGGACACCGTTGGCGTAGGTCTTGGTGAGGCCGACGATGGCGAGCGAGTTGGCCATGGCGTGCACGAACTCCGAGCCGCGCGACGACGTGCGCGACCGTGGCACTCCGACCCCACGCTGCGCGGCGCTTGTTTCGAGGCGCCGCCGCCGCTGCGGCGCCGCCGCCCGCGTTCAGGGCTCGATGGTCAGCTGCGCGACGAGTTCGAGCTGCGCGGCCGAGCGGCCGACCTTCAGCTGGACCCCGCCGGGCTCGAGCACCCACGCGTGGCGCTCGGGGTCGCGGGCGGCGAGCGAGTCGACCGCGAGCGTCAGCGGCACGGTGCCCTGCTCGCCGGGCTCGAGCTCGATCTGCGCGAACGCCCGCAGATCCCTGGGCGCGCGCGGCAGCGTCGCGCCCGGCATCTCGACGTACAACTGCACGGTCTCCCGCACCGGCCGCGTGCCGGTGTTGGTGACCGTGACCGAGACCGTCACGGTGTCCCCGGCGCCCGCGCTCGTGGGCACGAGCCCGATCGCGTCATAGCTCACGCTGGTGTACGAGAGCCCGAAACCCAGCGGCAGCGCGGCCGGTGTGCCCATGGCATCGAGCCAGCGATAGCCGTGCAGGTAGCCGTAGTCGACCGCGAGCGAGACGTTGTCGAACGGCGGCAGGTCGGCCTCCGCGAACGGCACGCTCGCGGGCAATCGCCCGCTGGGCTCCGCGTCGCCGAACAGAACGTCGGCGACGCCGTAGCCGCCGCGCACGCCGGGATACCACGCGATCGCGATCGCATCGACCTCGGCCATCCAGTCGGACACGAGGATGGGCCCGCCGCCCTCGAGCACCACCACCGTGGGCCGCCCGAGCGCCGCGACGTCGTGGACCAGCTGCAGCTGATCGTCGGGCAGCGCCAGCGACTCGCGATCGCCGGCAGCGATGAGACCTTCGCCCTCGTCGTCGGCGTCGAGGCCGACCACCAGCACGACCACGTCGGCGGCGGTGATCGTCGCGGCCTGCTCCACACCGATCGCGTCGCCGGGCACGTGCGTGACCGTCACGGCGCCGGCGCGCTCGACCAGGCCCTGCAGCACCGTGACGACGCCGGCGGCATCGACCTGGCTGCTGCCGTCGTCGCCGAGGTTCTCGACGTCCGCCAGCGGACCCACCACCGCGATCTCGCCGATGCTGGCGCGATCGAGCGGCAAGACGCCTTGGTTGTGCACCAACACCACACTGCGGCGCGCGACCTCCTCCGCCAACGCGAGGTGCTCCTCGGTCAGGCGCGCGTCGGGGTCGACCACCGGTGGATCGGTGTCGAGCGCGAAGCACAGCTGCGCGCGGAGGACCCCACGCAGCGCCTCGTCGATCTCGGCCTCGTCGATCTCGCCGTCGGCGACCGCATCGACCAGCGACGCGAAGTGGGCGCCGCTCGGCATCTCGACGTCGAGGCCGGCGCGCACGGCCGCGACGCTGCCGTGGGTGCCCTCGACCCAGTCCGACATGACGAAGCCGACGAAGTCCCACTCGTCGCCGAGGATGTCGCGCAACAGCGGCGGGTTGATGTCGCAGTGCAGCCCGTTGACCGAGTTGTACGCGCTCATGACCGCGCCGACACCGGCCTCCTGCACTGCGCGGCGGAAGTGCGGAAGGAACACCTCGTGCAAGCTACGCTCGTCGAGGCTGATGTCGACATCGAAGCGCGTGTCCTCGATGCTGTTGGCGGCGAAGTGCTTTGCGGTGGCGATGACGTGCTCTGACTGCGCGCCCTCGATGAACGCGACCGCCATCTCGCCGACGTGGTGGGTGTCCTCGCCGTAGGTCTCCTGCGCGCGGCCCCACCGCGGGTGTCGCAGCAGGTTCATCGTCGGGGCCAGCAGCACGTCGGCCCCGACCGAGCGGATCTCGCGGGCGATCGCGGCCCCGACCTCGCGCTCGAGCGCGGGATCCCAGGTCGCGCCGCGGGCCATGCCGACGGGGAACGCGGTCGCGGTCACGCTCGCGACGTCGCTGACACCGCGGGGGCCATCGAGCATGTGCAGACCGGGGATGCCGAGCGCATCGTTGCCGGCCACGCGCCAGGTGCCGCCGTCGGGCAACAGGCCGGTGCCGTGCATCATGGCGACCTTGTCGGCCAAGGGCAGCTGCGCGAGCCACTCGTCGATGCGCGCCTCGATCGCGGCATGGTCGTCGCCGCAGTAGCGTTGCAGCGCGTCGTCGGGCGGGCCGTCGTCGCCGGTGGTGCCGCTGCTGCCACCGCCGCTGCTGTCGGCGCCGCTGCTCGCGGTCCCGCTGGTGCCGGCCGAGCTCGACGCGACCGCGCCGGAGCTGCTGGCGTCGCCGGAGCTGCTGGCGTCGCCCGAGCCCGCCGGCCCATCGTCGCGGCACGCAGTCGCCGACACGAGCAGCAGGTGGGCCCAGCGACGTGCGCGCGCGCGATGCATCGTGGGCAAGCGTACACGATGGTCGATTGCGGTCGGCTCGGGCCTTGCCCAACACGGGCGCACGGCTGCCCCACTCGCGCGTGGCATCGAGGCCGGGCGGTCCGTCATCGAAGGTCGGCGGCGTGGATGGGGCCGGTCGAGGCGGCTGCGCGCCGCGGCACATCGCTTGCTGTAGCGTCGAGGCATGGCTCGCCCCGCTGCTCCCGGTTCTGCAGCCGCCACCGCGGTGTCGCTCGTCTGCGCGGCGATGGCCGCGGTCGGCATCGCCGCTCGCTTCCCGCCCGTTGCCGCGCACCTGCCCGGGGTCGTGCAGCTGCCGATCTTCGCACTCGCCGGCTTCGCCGTCGGTGGTGCCGCGGCCGCCGAGGCCCACCTGCCGCGCGGATCGGTGGGTCCGCTGTGGATGCGCGTCGCTGCGGCACCGCGGCTCGCGCTCGCGTTGGGACTGTCGTTCGCGACCACCGTCATCGCGCAGGTGCTCGAGATCTCGCTGGGGCCCGTCGATCCGACCTTCCCCGGTAACGCGCCGTTCTTCACCAACGCGTTGTGGTTCTTCGTCTTCACGATCGGCTTCGCCGGCATCGGCATGATGTCGGCGCCGGGCGTGATGCTGCCGGTGCTCCACCCGCTCGCTCGCGCGCTGCGCGGCGCGCCGCTGGGCGTCGGTGTGGTCGTGCTCGGCGGCGTGATGGCCGCGGTCGGCGTGGGCTTCGCGTTCGCGCTGGGCCTGCCCGCGGTTGCCGAGCTCGTGGGCAAGGCCAAGGCGTGGATCGACGCCAACGACAAGGTCGTGATGGCCGCGATGCTGGTGGTCACGGTCGGGCCGGCGTTGCTGCCCTCGAAGTCGAAGTCCGACGACTGATAGGCTCGCGCGGGTGAGCCCCGCGCTCGAGCTGTGCATCCTGGTCTGTGCCGGTCTCGTGGCCACCTGCTGGCTGCTGTCGGTGGTCACGCGCGAGTACTCGTGGGTCGATCGGATCTGGTCGATCGCACCGGTCGCCTACGTCGGCATCTTCGCGCTGCGCCAGCGTCCGTTCGAGCCGCGGTTGTGGTTGATGGCGGTGCTGGTCGCCGCGTGGGGCGGGCGTCTGACCTTCAACTTCGCGCGCAAGGGCGGCTATCGTCGCGGCGGCGAGGACTACCGTTGGGCCGAGCTGCGGTGCCGCATGAGCGCGCGCCGCTTCGCGCTGTTCAACCTCGGGTTCATCGCGGGCTATCAGAACCTGCTGCTGCTGCTGCTCGCGTTGCCGGCGTGGCTCGCGGCCGAGGCCGCACCGGTCCCGCTGGGTGGGCTCGACGTCGCCGCCGCGATCGCGTTCGTGGCGCTGCTCGTGGGCGAGACCGTCGCCGACGAACAGCAGTGGCGGTTTCACCAAGACAAGCGCGCGCGGCTCGAGGCCGGCGGCCCCGCGATGCCGCGCTTCGCGACGACCGGATTGTTCGCCTACTCGCGGCACCCGAACTTCGTGTGCGAGCAGGGCATGTGGTGGGCGATGTATCTGTTCGGTGTCGCCGCCAGCGATCGCTGGCTCAACCTGGGGTTGCTCGGGCCGGTGCTGCTCACGCTGCTGTTCTTGGGCTCGACCGCGTTCACCGAGAGCATCACCGCGGCGAAGTACGCCCGAGTACGCCGAGTACCAGCGGCGGGTGCCGCGGCTGCTGCCGTGGCCGCGCCCACGCGCGTGAGCGCGCCGGCGCGGCGCGACATCGCTGTCGCGGTGGCTCTGCGCGCGCCCTGCGGGATCCCGCGTCCGACGACACGTAGGCCGGCTTTCATGGCGATCGAGCGGCCATGGCCCCGGTGTCGTGAGCACGCCTGTTCGGTCACGGCCAATCAACCGTCGCGGCACACCGTCGTTGTCGAGCATGAAGCTCGCGCCGGTCGTGTTGCTCTGCCTCGCCTCGGTCTCGTCCTTCTCCGTATCGGCCCGCGCGGCCGAAGCCACCGCGCCGAGCACCGCGCGGGTCGCGATCGAGCTCAGCGACGCCCAGGGCAGCACCCGTGCAGCTGCAGGGTGAGCACCTGAGTTGGGGCGAGACCCACCGCATCGCCAACACGGTCGACGACCACCGCCACAGCGTCGCGATCGCGGTCACGCGCGCCGACGACGGCGTGCTCTCGGTTGCGCTGACCTACGAGCGCGACGGCGCGAAGGTCATCGAGCGCAAGCGCGTGCGTGCGAGCGTGGCCGAGCCCGTGCGCCTGGCGACCGAGGACGGCGACGCACAGGTGGTGTTCGTGGTCGAAGCCGAGGCCCCGCGCGAGAAGCTCGAGGTCGACGGCAGCGACGATCCGCTCGGCGGCCTGTGATCGTGGACGCGCGGCGGCCGGCGCTCCCGCGCACGTCCGCCGCTGCCCATGCCCGTCAGCGCGCCGAGGGCCAGCCCTGCTCCGGCGACGCGCGCCGGATCGCGCGGCTGGTCCGCTCGAAGCGCGAGCAGAAGCGATCCCACAGCCCGCGCACCCGCTGGACCTCGGGTCGCCGTCGATGCCGCTGGCCAGCTGCTGCAGCTCGCCGCGACCTTGCTCGCACTGCGCGAAGGCGTCGGGATCCTGCCAGCTCTCGCGCGCCTGCGACCACGACGGCGGCAGCGGGCGCGCGGCCATCGCTGCGAGCCCGTCGATGAAGTGGATCAGCATGCGACCCTTGCGGACGTTCTTGCCCTCGGCGTTGGTGATCTCGCCGAGGTTGAACGCGAACTCCTCGACCATGGCGTCGCCGGTCTCGGGGTCTTCGTACTCGACCGTGAGCATGACCGAGTCCTGCGGTCGCAGCGTGCCGCCGCGGGCCATCAGATCCGAGAGGAACAGCTGCGAGGTGTTGGCGAAGTAGTGGATCGCCTGCACGTCCTCCTTCACGCTGGAGGACTCCTCGCCGTAGAACACGTTCATGCGCAGCGACGGCGGCAGTTGCAGCTGGAAGTGCACGTCGTTGGCGACGGTCTCGATCAGCGACACGAAGCGGTTGCCGAAGACCGCGTCGACCTCGCTGGGCGAGCCCAGGAACACGTAGGCGCCGTGGCCGCGCTCGGTCAGGCGGTCGAGCAACGAGTCGTTGAACTCGGTGCCCACGCCGATGCCCGACAAGCGGATGCGACGGCTGTCGTAGTGGTGACCGATCAGCGCGATCGACTCCTCGTCGGTCACACCGGTGTTCGCGAGCGCGTCGGTCACCAGCACCACGCGGTTGCTGGCGTTGGCCACGAAGGTCCGGTCGGCGATGTCGTAGCCGGTCTGCAGGCCCAGGTGCACGTCGGTCGAGCCGCGGGGCTGGATCTTCTCGATCGCGGCCTCGAGCATGCGCCGCGGGTCGCGACCGACCACGAAGTTCTCGATCGGCGTGCAGACCTGGTCGTCGAACAACACCAGGTGCACCATGTCGCCGTTCTTGAGCTCGTCGAGCATGCGGTTGAGGCCGCGCCGCAGGAACTCCATGCGGCCCTCGTCGGCCATCGAGCCGGAGCGGTCGATCACGAAGGTCAGCGCGGTGTTGCGACGGCTCTCGCGGTCGAGCGGGCGCCCCGCCACCGCCAGTGCGAGGTTGTAGATCCCGGGCTTGTCGGGATCCGGCGCGATCTCGGCCGCGACCGAGAAGTCGTCGGTCTCGGGCACCGGCGCGGTCGCGAAGCTGAAGTAGTTGAGCAGCTCGTGCGGCCGGATGTGCTGCAGCGGCAGCGGCAGGAAGCGGTCGATCGCGAAGATGACCCGCTGCGCCGACGACAGGCTCATGCTGTCGTCGTTGGAGAGGTAGGTCGCGCGGCCCCAGTCGTCGAACTGCGCGTCGTTGGGCGCGGCGACCACCGGTGGCGTCGCCGCGATGGTGGTTTCCATCTGCGCCGACGGGGCCTCGTCGCTGGCGAGCGCGCGGTCCTTCTTGTGATCGCGACGCCGTTCGCGGCGCTCCTTCGCGGACTCGCGTTTGCTCTCCGCGTTCCCGGCCGCGGGCGACGTCGCGTGCAGCGCGGGCGCCTCGCCGTCGTCGGCGGCGAAGTCGGCCGCGGGCGCGCCGGCGGGCGCCGAAGGCAGCGCGGACGGCTTGGCCGGCTCGGCCGGCGGCGGGCTCGACTTGGGTGCCGAAGGTTGCGCGGGCGAGGGTGTGACCGTGGTCGGCGTCACCCCGCTGCTGCTGCCGCCAGCGGCGGCGCCACCGGGGTTGAATTGCACGAAGCCACTCTTCTTGCGCGGGCTCGACGGCTTCTTCTTCGGCCGGGGGCGATGGGGCGGGCCGGCGATGGGCTTGACCTCTTCGCTGGCGTTGCTGAAGCACTGGGTCGAGCGATCGACGAAGCGGGGCAGCGTGCCGATGTCGACGGCGGCCGGTGCCGGCCGCGTGCGCGGCGGGTGCTGACGTGCGGTGAACACGTGCGGCGGGTCGTCGGCGCCGCCGGAGAACGCCAGCGCGTTGCCGCCGCTGCCCCCGGGCCCGGTCGCGCTCGCGGAGCCGCAGCCCGCCGAGGTCCCCAAGGTCATCGCCACGATCGCGCCGACGGTCATCCGCATGCTTCGGGTCATGTGCTCCCCCAACGACACCAAGCCAGGCGCCGCTTTCACCCCGAGTGTCGCAGCCGCTGCGGACCCTGTCAGGCGGGACCTCGCGCGGACGTTTGCCGTGGGACGACCCGTGGTCCCCGGCGCGTCCGATTTGCTCCCGGCGGCCCTTTGCGGGGATGCTTGCGCCCGCCGCCCATGACCGCCCTTCGAATCCCGTTGATCCTGCTGCTGTCGCTCGCCGCGGTCGGTTCGTGCCAGAAGAAAGCCGAGAGCACGCAGACGCCGGAGGCTGCCGGAGCGGGGCACGAGCGCGCGGCGCCACCCGAGCGCCTCGAGACCCTGCTCGCCGAGCTGGAGCGCCATCGCGCTGCGCTGGCCAGCGAGGACGAGCCCACGATGGCGCCGGCCGAGGGCGGCGAGAAGGACGACGCCCAGGCGCGCTGCGGGCGGACCTGCGAGCTCGCCGATGCGATCTGCGATCTCAGCGAGCGCATCTGCGCGCTGGCGGACGAGCACAGCGACGAGTCGCGCTACACCGAGGCCTGCAGCGGCGCAACCCGGGATTGCGACGCGGCGAAGGAGTCGTGCGATGCGTGCGGCTGAGCGTAGTCTGCTCTCGAGCGTGGTCGCGCTTGCGTTCGGCGCGGCGCTGGCTGGCGCGTGCCATCACAACGCCGGCCCCGCACGCATCGCGGTCGCCGACGACGTCGATGCGATCGCGCGGGCGCTGGCCGACAACGAACGCAAGCTCGCGGACGCGGGCGTGGCCGTGGCCTACCGCGCGCCCACGCCCGGGGGGGCCGTCGCGGGTGCGGTCGCCGAGGATGCCGACGACGCGGGCGGCGACGGTGCCGGTGCCGCGACGACGCCGGGCAACCTCGATGGCGAGGAGAAGGCCGATGTTGCGGACGCGGCCCAAGCAGCGGAGCCGGCCGAGGCGCCGTCGCTGGGCGCCACGCAGGCGCCGGTCGAGCTCGAGGCGCGCGAGTCCAAGCGCAGCGCGCCGGCGTCGCGGGAGCATCGCCGGGCCAAGCGCGCCTCGTCGCGCGACGAGGACGATCGCTGCGATCGGCTGTGCGGCTTGGCCGAGACCACCTGCGAACTCCGCGATCGCGTGTGCGAGCTCTCCGAGCGCCACCAGGGCGACGCGCGCTACTCCGACTCGTGCGCGCGTGCCGAGGATCAGTGCGACGCGGCGACGGTGCACTGCGAGTCGTGCGTGACCTGAGGCCTCACGCGAACGCGTGCTCGACCGCGAGGAACGCGATGCCGAGGTGGTACAGCAGCAGGCCGTTGTACGTGACGAACGCGAGCGCGATGCCGAAGCTCGCCAGTCGCCGCGCGCGTTGACGCCACAGCAGCAGCAACCCCAGCGACACCAGGGACGACTTGATCAGCGCGAACGCGATCGCGTTGCGCTCGACCAGGTCCTGCAGCAGCAGGTTCGCCTCGGTCGCGACGCCGGCGTGGACCCACACCAACGTGAAGATCGCATCGAGCAGGTTGAGCAGCAGCACCGCCGTCACGGCGGTGCGCAGCCATCCACCTCGAGCTTCGTCATCCGCGAGCTCCGCCAGCCGACGCCGGATCCGATCGACCACGATGATCAGGTGTGGGATCGGGTAGGGCGACGTGCAAGGACGACGTGCACGCGCCCACGTCGGTGCCAATGCGAAATCCGCGAGATCGCTGGTGGATCACGCGAACTCGATCGCCGCTGCGCGCGCGCGGAGCCGCGCAGGACCCGAACACCGGCGCACTCGCCGGCGCGCCCGCGGGGGCTCAGCTCGCGCCCGAGCCGCGCAGCACCGCAGGCACGGTGCGGAAGATGATCTTGAGATCGAGCCACAGCGACCAGTTGTCGATGTACTCCAGATCGAGCGCCATCCACTGCTCGAAGTCGACCTGGTTGCGACCCGAGACCTGCCACAGGCCGGTGAGGCCGGGCTTCACCGACAGCCGGCGACGTTGCCACGGCTCGTACTGACCGACCTCCGAAGGCAGCGGCGGACGCGGGCCGACCAGGCTCATGTCGCCGATGAGCACGTTGATGAGCTGCGGCAGCTCGTCGACGCTGGTCGCGCGGATGATCCGTCCGATCGACGTGATCCGCGGGTCCTTCTTGATCTTGAACACCGGCCCCGTCATCTCGTTGAGGTGGGCGAGCTTGGCCCGCAGGGCCTCGGCGTCCACCACCATCGAGCGAAACTTCAGCATCGTGAACTTGCGCCCGTGTCGGCCGGCGCGGACCTGGCGAAAGAACACCGGGCCCTTCGAGGTCAGCTTGATCGCGATCGCGGTCGCGATCATCACCGGCGCGGCCAGGCTGAGCCCGATCAGCGCGCCGGTGATGTCGAGCAGGCGCTTGACCAGCAGACGGCCCTGCGACGTCGGCACGCGGGTCATGCCCAGCATCGGCAGATCGAAGCCGGTGACGTTCGCGACCTCGATCTTGGCGCTGCTGGGCGGGAGCACCGACGGCATCGTCAGCAGCACGTCGACGCCACGGGCGTCGCAGGCCGCCAACGCGCTGGCGAAGCGATCCGCGTCGTGGCCCGGGACCGCGAAGACCACCTCGTCGACGGGCTCGCGGTCGAGCACGGCGGCGAGGTTCTCGACGTCGCCGAGGATCGGCTCGACGTCGGACTCGCGGCTCTCGCCCGGCACGGTCACATGGCCGACCAGGCGGTTGTTCCACGGTGAGTTGCGCTTGAGCGACGCCGCGAACGCGGCGGCGTGGGGACCACAGCCGACGACCAGCACGCGGTGGCCGTCGACGTCCGTCCGTCGCAGCGCCGCGACCGACTCGAGCAACAAGATGCGGAATCCGATCAGCGCGCCCAGCTGCACCACGGCCAGCATCGCGACGAAGGAGCGGGCGACGAACGCGACCTTGTAGAGGAACGCCGCGACGACGAACAACGCGATGCCGACGCCCACGGCCCGCCCGTAGCGCACGAACATGCGCCAGTACGAGACGCGGAAGTCGCTGGTCTTGGACCACGACAGCGCCAGGCCCCACATCGGCACGAGCAACCACACCAGCTGGTAGTAGTCGTCGACGTTGACCGGCAGGACCTCGACCAGCCCGCTGAACGCCGTGATCCGGGCGTCCCCGAGCCAGCGCCGCAGCATCAACGCCGCGAGGAACGCGGCTGCGCTGATGGCGATGTCGATCACGAGCAGGATCTGCCGGAACAGCACGGCCTGATGGCGCGTCACCCGATCCCTCCCCCGGTCCCTCCCGCGTTTGCCGTTCGACCTTGCGAGAAGAAATTCTCGCAGTGGGCCTCACGCAGATTGCGGGAGCGTGGCCAGGCTCCTATCTACACGCGTGCGCGTGGGGTTTCAAGGGGGTTCGAGGCACCGACCACGCGCTGGCCCATCGATCGCGTCGATGTCGCGCCTTCGTGACGTCGATGACTGGCGCCCATGAGGCGCCCGTCGGCGCCGCCTGGCGTCCGATCGTTGGCTCGATCACCGGCGCGAGAGCACGCTTGCAGCGCACGTTGGGTTTGGCACTTGCTGCGCGCGGCGTGGTGCGGCCGCAGCGGTGAAAACGCAGCGCGCGCGTCGCTGTCAGGCGGTGGGCCATGACGCTCGGGCATGCTTGCGCCGCGGTGGGCACAGCGCAGCGGTTCTTGGGTCGAACGGGTGTCCGCGTCTCGTCGCTGGCGCTGGGCACGATGTCCTTCGGCGGCGACGCGGACGCGACCATGGCAGCGCGGCTGTTCGCGATGGCGCGCGAGCGCGGGGTCAACCTGTTCGACTGCGCCGACGTCTACAACGGTGGCCGCGCGGAGCAGTTGCTGGGCGAGCTCGTGCGGCCGTGTCGCGACGAGGTCGTGATCACGACCAAGGCGTACTTCCCCACCGCCGCGGACGGCAACGCGCGCGGCAGCTCGCGCTACCACCTGATCCGTGCGGTCGAGGCGAGCCTGCGGCGGCTGGGCACCGACCGCATCGATCTGTTCTTCTTGCATCGCTTCGACGACGTCACGCCGCTCGACGAGACCCTGCGCGCGGTCGAGCACCTCGTCGCGCGCGGCATGGTGCTGTATCCCGCGGTGAGCAACTTCGCCGCGTGGCAGACCGCGCGCGCGGTCGGGATCGCCGAACGCAACGGTTGGCAGCCGATCACCTGCGTGCAGCCGATGTACAACCTGGCCAAGCGCCAGGCCGAGGTCGAGATCCTGCCGATGTGCGCGAGCATGGGCCTGGGCGCGCTGACCTACAGCCCGCTGGGAGGCGGCTTGCTCAGCGGCAAGTACGGCGTGCACGCGCGACCCGAGCGCGGGCGCCTGGTGGACGTCGCGATGTACCGCGAACGCTACGGCGCGCAGATCCACTACGAGATCGCGGAGCGCTTCACCGCCTTCGCGGCCGCGCGCGGGCTCGATCCGGTGCCGCTCGCGATCGCCTGGGTCGCCGCGCACCCGGCCGTGACCGCCCCGATCGTCGGCGCGCGCGACGAGGCCCAGCTCGAGCGGTGCCTCGCCGCGCTCGAGCTCACCGTGGACCCGCCGCTGTGGGCGGAGATCGCCGCGCTGTCACCCGCGCCGCCGCCGGCGACCGATCGCAACGAAGAGTCGACCGCGACGAACTACGGCAGCCGATAGTGCGGGCCGCAGGTTGCGACGCGGCCGCGCTGGGGCTAGGGTCGTGCTCGTCCTGCGCGACGCCATGGCCCACGACGTCTGCGACGATCACGATCACGGCCCGCGCCAGCCGCCGGTGCGCAGCCCCGAGGCGGTGGAGCGGGCGGTGCGGCTGTTCCGGGCGCTCGGCGACGAGGCGCGCCTGCGCACCCTGGATCTGCTGGTCGCGGGCGAGGCCTGCGTCAGCGAACTCGCGGCCAGCACCGGCGAGCGTGTGTCGACGGTGTCGCATCGCCTGCGGCTGCTGCGATCCGAGGGCCTCGTGACGCGCAGGCGCGAGGGCCGTCACATCTTCTACGCGCTGGCGGATCGCCACGTGTTGGAGCTGGTGGAGAACGCGCTGGTCCACGCGACCGAGGAACCGCAGACCGAGCCGGCGGATCCGGACGACGACGACTGAGTCTTCGGGGAGCAAGCTCCGCTTCCTCCCCGCCGCACCGGCCAAGCCGGCGCGCCTCCCCGCTTTGCGGTCGCTGTCGCGACGAGCCTGTCAGCATTCGCTGTCAGGCCCTGGGCCGCGTCATCGCGGCGGATGGTGGTGACCGACCGCGGCGCGATCGTCGTGGTCGTGGTCGTGCGCGCGGTCGTGGTCGTGCGCGTGGTCGTGCGCGTGGTCGTGGTGTTGCGCGTGGTCGTGCTCGTCGTGCTCCATCGGATCGCCGTGGTGTTGCGCGTGCAGGTGCGCATGCGCGCCGCCGTCGATCACGTCGAGCCAGCTCTGCACGCCGTCGCGCCACAGCTGCCGCACCAGCGCCGCGCCCACCAGCGCGAGTGCGCCCCAGGCGATCCAGCCGTGCGAGTGCGCCTGTTCGAGCGCGCGCGGAGGCGACACCGGGACCCCGAGGATGTTGACGAGCACGCCCATCACGCAGCTCGCGATGGCGATGGCGACGATGCCCAACGCGGTCGCGCGGCGGCCGTAGCTGCGGCCGAGCACCGCCACGGTCGCGACGTTGGTTGCCGGGCCCAGCAGCAGCCCCACGAGCACGGCGCCGGGCGACACGCCCTTGAGCAGCAGCACCGCGGCCATCGGCGTGGCCGAGGCGGCGCACACGTAGGTCGGCAACGCGACCAGCGCGACCACGATGATGTCGAGCCCGGTGTCGGCGAGCGCCGCGAGCCCCTCGGTCGGCACCGCGATCTCGAGGAACGCGGCCGCGAGCAGCCCGACGATGGTCCACGGCGCGGTGTGCAGCAGCAGCTCGTCGAAGGCCTCCCACGCGGTGCGCAGCGCCGCGCCCGGCGGGCGATCGCCCAGGACGTCGCCGTCGGGCACAGCCGCGACCGCGGGGCGTTCGACCAGCGCCGCGAACACCAGGCCCGCGACGATCGCGAGCGCCAGCGCTGCGCCCAGCCGCGCCAGCGCGTAGGGCCAGCCCAGGAACCGCACCCCCAGCGTGAGGGTCTCGGGCCCGAGCTCGGGCGTGCTGATGAGGAACGCGACCAGCAGCGCGGCCGGAGCACCGCGTCGACGCAGACCGGCCGCGATCGGCAACACGCCACAGGCGCACAGCGGCAGCGGTGCTCCGATCGCGATGCCGCGCAGGGCCTGGCGCAGCGGTGTGCCGCGACGCAGCCAGCGCGTGGGCGCGCGCGCGCCGATGACCTGCAGTACTGCGCCGAGCACCAGGCCCAGCAGCAGCATCGGTGCGGTCTCGAGCGCGAGCTCCAGCCACGTATGCTGCAGGCGGTCGTGGATGCCGCCGCCGGCGTCGTGCGAGTGGACCGACCCCAGCGGCAGCGCGATGCCTGCGACCAGCGCGACGAGCTCGAGCGTCCGCACGCCGGCCGAGCGCGTCGCAGTGTGCTCGCTGGGGTGCAGCAGCACGTGGCACAGGAACCCGGCGACCAGCGCGGCGACCACCGGCGCGAGCGCTTCGGCGACGCTGGCGGTGACCCAACCGGCGGTGAGGAAGCCCAGCGCCGACGCGAGCAGCAGCGCCGCGATGCGTCGCAGCGCCGGCGCCGGGCCGCGGCGCGCGAGCACCGTGCCGATGAACAACGCCGTGAGCGGGATCGTGTGGGCCGCGACCGCCAGCACGATCTCGACGTGATCGTGATCGACGTGGGCCGGGCCGCTGTAGGTCCCCAGCGCCAGGCCCTCGACGAACTGGTGCGCGACGAAGCCGAAGTAGCCCAGCTCGGCGCCGACGCCGTGTGCGGTGGCCTGGGCCCGGGCCCCGAGCATGCGCCGCAGCGCGTAGGCGAACAGCGGCGGCAACGCCACCGCACCGAGGAAGATCAGCAGCGCGCGGGCACCGAGCTGCTCGACGGCCTCGGGCAGCAGCTGGACCGCGGCGAGCATCGCCACCGCCGCGATCGCGAAGCTGCGCAGGACCCCGAGCCACGAGGCACCACGGCGCGTCGCCGCCGCGAGCCCGCCGCCCAGCAGCACCGAGCCCAAGGTGATGAGGAGGGCCTCGCCCATAGCGCCCCCGCGGACGTCGATCGCTGTTAGCGCGAGCGCCCGCGTCGCGCAATCACGCTGCCGTGCCGGGGCCGCGGCGTTCCCCCGCGCACGTTTCGACGATCGTGCAACTCTGCCAGCTTGGCGCGGGACCCCCGGATCCGCCGGCGCGAGCTGTTAGGCTGCACCGCGCTCGGGCCGCTCGCGCCGCGCCCACGCCCCACCCGCCGTGCTCGCCTTCGCTGCATGGGTCTCGCTCGCGTCGGCGCCCGCCACCGCTGCGGTGCCATGGCCCGAGCGCGTGCGCGTCGAAGGCCCCGCGTGCGGCGAGCCGCTGGGCGATCGCGTCGCGCGAGCGGGGCGTCCCGGTGCGCCGATCGATCTCGACGTGCAGGCCGACGCGCAGCTGCGCCCGCGCAGCGACGGCCGCTGGGAGCTCGAGCTCGCGATCAGCCGCGGCGACGCGCTCGAACAGCGGCACTTCGTCGCCGACGAGTGCGGCACGCTGCTCGATGCCGCGGCGTTCGTGATCGCGGCCGCGATGGATCCGACTCGCGCGGCTGCACCGGTGCCGACGCCCGCACAGGCCGAGGTGGCCGAGGCGGCCGAGCCGCCCACGCCCACGGAGTCCGCGGAGGTGACCCCGACGCCAGCGACGTCGACCTCGCCGCGTCCCAGCGATCCGCCGCGCCCGCGGCCACCCAAGCGCCGGCGTCCCGGGGCGTTCGTGGGCGCGTGGGGGGGTATCGACGGCGGTGCGTTGCCCGGCGCCACCGGCTATTTCGAAGCCGACGTCGGCGCGCGCGGTCGAGGCTGGCGCGCGGGCCTGCTCGCGGGCACGCGGTTGCAGACCGAGCAGCGTGCCCGCGCCGACCGCGACGCCGGTGCGAGGTTGACGCTGTGGAACGTCGGCGTGCGTCTGTGCGGCGTGCCCTCGTGGCGCGTGCTCGAGCTGCCGCTGTGCGCCGGCGCGGACGCGGGTCAGCTGCGCGCACAGGGCTTCGGCTACGACGGCGCGCGCACGTTGCGTCGACCCTGGGCCGCGATCGCGCTGGCGCCGGGGTTGCTGTGGCGCGTGCATCCGCGGGTCGCGATCGGCCTGCGCGTCGAGCTGGGCGTGCCGCTGCGGCGCACGCAGCTGGTGATCGAGAACCTCGAGGCGCTGCCGCGCGTGGGGCCGGTCTCCGGTCGCGGCCTGTTGGGGGTCGAAGGACGATTTCCGTGACCGGCGTGACGGGAGCCGGTGGCGGTGGGCAATGCTCGTCCGTGCGCCCGGCGGCCGCCTCGAACCCGGGTCCGGCGGCGCTGCCGCCCGCGCTCGATCGCGTCTACCGAGCGCACTGCGACTTCGTCCACCGGGTCGCGCTGCAACTCGGTGCCCACGCCGAGGACGTCGAGGACGTGGTGCACGACGTGTTCCTCGTGGTCCACCGTCGCCTGCCCGAGTACGACGGTCGCAGCATGCGTTCGTGGTTGTACGGCATCACCCGTCGCGTCCTCGCGCACCGCTGGCGCGGACATCGACGCGCGCGTGCGCGCGAGCGGGTCGCCGAAGCGCCGGCGCCGGCGCACGACCCCGAGCATCGCGCGGCCGCGGCCGAGGCCATCGCGCGCGTCGAGCGATTCCTCGACGCGCTCGACCCCGAGCAGCGCGAGGTCTTCGCATTGGTCGAGATCGAGGGCGAGAGCCCGGCTGCGGTGGCGCAGCTGCAGGGCGTGGGCATCAACACGGTCTACTCGCGCCTGCGGCTCGCACGCCAGCGCTTCGCGCGGATGGTGGACGAAGGGGCGATTGGCGATGAACGAGTCCCACCGCGATCATCCTTGGCTGCGCAGCTATCGCGCCGGTCGCTCGATGTCGGCGGCGCAGCGTGAACGCGTGCGCGCGCGCCTGGCCGCGAGCATCGCGGCACAGCGGGCGTCGACGCCGCGGGCCGGCGTGCGCCCGATCGTCGTCGCGATCGCGCTGGCGGCCGCGGCCGCGGCGGTGATGCTGTTGCTGCGCGGCGGCGGACACGAGCAGCGCCTGGCGCAGCAGCGGCCGCGCGACGAGGCGGCGTTCCACGAGGGCGCGCCGTTGCCCGCGCGCGCGCAACCGGCGGTGCCACCGGCCGAGTTGCCACGCACGCCGGCGACGGCCACACCGCCCGCGACGCCGGTCGCCGCACCGATCCGCCGCGAGCCGCCGCGAGCCGCCGCGCCGCCCGAGCACAGTGCGTTGCAGGCCGAGCTCGCGTCGCTGCAGTCGATCCGCGACGCGCTCGACCGCGGCGACGTGGACGGGGCGCTGGCGTCGCTGCGCAGCCACGCGCAGCGTTTCGCACGGCCGCAGCTCGACGCGGAGCACGAGGCCCTGCGCATCGAGGCCCGCTGCCGCGCCGGCGACGTCGAGGTCGCGCGCGGCGGCGCGTCAGTTCGTGGAACGCTGGCCCAGCTCCGGCGCGCTGGCAGCGGTGCCCGCAGCGGTGCCGGTGAGCGTAGCTCACGGGCACGAGGGCATCGGACACGCGAGCGCGTCGACGAAGGTCGAGCCGTAGCGGTGCAGGGTTCCGTCGGTCGCGACCGCGTAGACCTCGATCGAACCGCTGGCCTGCATCTGGTCGAGGTCGATCGCGCTGAGCAGCAGCTCGGCGTGGAACACGTCGCGGGATTCGCCGCCGACGACGACCTCGCCCATCGGCGAGGACGAGGTCTGCTCCAGCGAGGTCTCGGGACCGACGTCGACGAACAGCACCTCGAGCTCGGGCTGCAGACTGCCGCTGCCGCACGCGACCGTGGCCTCGGCGGGGTAGATGCTGACCAACACCGCAGGGCCGTCGTCAGGCCCGCAGGTCCCCTGTACGCGGACGATCGCGCCCGGCGCCTGCTCGAGCGCCGGGAACACCTCGGTCGGCACGCAGTAGCCGCCGCTGCAATCCGGATCACCACCGCAGGAGCAGGTCTGCGTCTCGACCGAGTCTTCGCAGGTCATGCCGCTCGATACGCACTGGCCGAACTCCAAGCCGACGTAGCAGACCTCGCCCTCGCCACACTCGCTGGCGGGCGTGCAGGTCGTGCGCAGGCAGCCGTCGGCGTCGAAGGGCGATTGCAGCACCCCGCAGGCCTCGCCGCACGGCGGCGGGAAGAGCTCGCAGTTGCCGGGGCCGCAGGCGCCCGGGCCCCCGCTGTCGCTGCCGCTGCTGCTGCTGCTGGCGCTGTTTCCGGTGGTGCTGGTCGCGCTGCCGCCACTGCTGCTGTCGGCGCTCGAGTCGCCGGCGCTACTGCCCGCGCTGCCGTCGCCGCTGCTCTCGTAGTCACCGAGCGACCGGTTCTCACTGCAGCCCGCGGCCAGTAGCAATCCCAACAAACGATGTGTCGCCGAACTCATGGTGCGCTCCCGGATGACCGGCATTGCCCGCCGCGGCGTGGTCCCGTCACGCTCAGCGCGCGGTCACGCGGAACCGCGGCGGGTCGATGCGCTCGCTCTTGCACTTCGGGCAGCGACTCGGGCGCGAGAGCCGATCGCGGGCTTCGAACTCGAATTCGCATGCGTTGCACCGCGCCGGCTCGACCACCATGCGCTCGTCGCTGCCGGCGAGCGAGCGTTGCAGGTGCTCGAGGTGATCGGCGATCTCGCGCTGGGAGATGCGCACGATCGCCGAGAGCTCGAGCGCGGCGAGTGGCCGCGGACTCCGCAGCGCCTCGAGCAGCGCCGCGCGCACGGTCTGATCGGCGGCGCGGGGGCCGACCTGGGGCTTGCTCATGACGCCGCAGTCTACGCCGGCGACCCCGCGCGCGGGTGCGAGCCGTACAATCCCCGGCGTGAACGCACCGCGGCTGGCCCACCGAGCCTTCGTGCTCGGCTTTCTTGCCAACTTCGCGCACGCGCTCGCGTTCCATGCCTATGTCCACCTGCCGGGCCGCGTGGTCGAGCTCGGCGCCCGCGAGATCGAGCTCGGCATCATCATCGCGACGATGGCGGTGGCCGCGATCGCCTGCCGGCCGCTCGTGGGTGTTCTGCTCGATCGACGGGGGCGCCGCGGCATCGCCCGGGTCGGCAGCATCATCAACGTGGTCGCCTGCGCGGCGTACCTCGCGGTCGACGACCTCGGTCCGCTCATCTACGTCATCCGCGTCGCGCACGGCGTGGCCGAGGCGATGTTGTTCTCGGTGCTCTTCACCATTGCCGCCGACGTGGTGCCGCCCGCCCGCCGCACCCAGGGCATCGCCATCTTCGGCATCTCGGGCATGATCCCGCTGTCGCTGGCGGGCTGGCTCGGCGACGCCCTGCTGCGCGTGAGCAGCTACGACGCGCTGTTCGCCGCCACCGTCGTCGCCGCAATCGTCGGCAGCGTCGCCTGTTTCGCACTTCCAGACTCGCGGCCGTCGCCCCACGAGGGCTCGGCACCGGCGCGGCCGTTTCTGCAGGCGGTGTTGGCACCGCCGCTGCGGCCGGTGTGGGTGGTGGGCTTGGGCTTCTCGCTCGCGGCCGCGTCCTACTTCGCGTTCCTCAAGACCTACGTCGCCGAGCGCGAGGTCGGCTCGGTCGGCAGCTTCTTCGCGGCCTACACCGTCGCCGCGATCGCACTGCGGCTGGGCTTTGGCCGTCTGCCCGATCGGATGGGCCCACGGCCCACGCTGCTGCCGGCGATCGCGTGCACGGCGATCGCGGTGGCGCTGCTGGCCGAGGCCCGCAGCGACGTCACGGTGGTGTGGGCCGGGGTCCTCGGCGGCATCGGCCACGGCTACGCGTTTCCGATCCTGAGCGCACTGACGGTGACACGCGCAGCCCCGTCCGAGCGCGGCATGGCACTGTCGACCTTCACCGCGCTGTTCGATCTGGGGCTCGTGCTCGGGGGCCCCAGCTTCGGCCTCGTGCTGGAGCTGTTCGACTACCGCGCGATGTTCTGGAGCGCCAGCGCGCTCACCTGGATCAGCCTGGTGGTCTTCGTGCTGTGGGATCGCCCGCCGCAGCGCGCGGCGCTGGATCAGCCCGTGCCGCGCTTGCCCGGGTGACGCACGTCGCGGCCCTCGACCATGTAGATCACGAGCTCCGCGATGTTGGTCGAGTGGTCGGCGATGCGCTCGAGCCACTTCGCGACCGACTGCACGTGGATGATCTCGTGCATGGTCGCGGGGTCCGCTCGCATCGACTCGAGTAGCTCGCCGAACACGCGGTGGTACAGCTCATCGACCTCGTCGTCGCGGGAGATGACCTCGCGGGCCTTGCTGGCGCTGCCGCTGACGAAGGCGTCGATCGCGTCCTTGACCATCGACTCGACCACCGCGCTCATGCGCGGCACGTCGCGGTGCACGACCACGGGGTTGCCGCGGCTGAGGTCGATCGCGCGTTCGCAGATGTTGACCGCGAGATCGGCGATGCGCTCGAGGTCGGTGACCATCTTCATGGCCAGGGTGACGAAGCGGAGGTCCGATGCCATCGGCTGGCGCTTGGCCAGGATCAGCATGCACATCTCGTCGATGTCGACCTCTGCGCGGTTGACCGCGCCATCGAGTTCGATCGTGCGCCGGGCGAACTCCGCGTCGCGGTCGGCGAGGGCACGACCCGAGCGCGCGATCATCTCCTCCACGCGACCGGCCATCAGCAACAGGCTCTGACGCAGCGCCGCCAGCTCTTGCTCGTAGGTCCGGGCCGTGTGCTCGATCGGCTTGGTCACCGTGTTCGTCCTAGCGTAGCGGAATCCGAGGGCCGGGCAACGCTCACGCGGCGCTCTCTGCATCCTCGGGGACGTCGCCCAGTGGCACGGTGACCCAGAAGATGGAGCCCCGTGGTGCTCGCGGATCGACGCCGACGCTGCCGCCCATCGCTTCGACCAAGTGCTTCACGATCGACAGACCCAGGCCGGTGCCGCCGGCCTCGCGCGAGCGACCGCTGTCGACGCGATAGAAGCGCTCGAAGATCCGCTTGGCGTGCTGCGGTTCGATTCCGGGCCCGTCGTCGCGGACCTCGATGCGCACCTGCTCGCCGGCGCGCACCGCGGCCAGCTCGACGTGGCCGCCCGCGGGCGTGTACTTGACCGCATTGTCGACCAGGTTCACCAGCACCTGTTCGAGCGCCTTGAGATCGCCCATCACGTACAACCCAGGGTCGACCTCGCTGTGCAGCGCGATCGACTTGGCCTTGGCGTCCTGCTCGAGCGTGAGGATCACGTCGGTGGTCAGATCGCACAGCTCGAGCGGCTCGAGCGAGAGCACCCGCTTTCCCGCCTCGATGCGAGAGATGTCGAGCAGATCGCCGATGAGCCGCGTGAGTCGGTCCGCATGGCGCGTACAGCGCCTCGACGAAGCGGCGCGCGGCCTCGGGGTGGTCCAGCGCGCCGTCGAGCAGGGTCTCGGCGTTGGCGCGGATGACTGCGATCGGGGTCCGCAGCTCGTGCGAGACGTTGGCGACGAAGTCGCGCCGCACGCGTTCGAGCCGACGGATGTCGGTCACGTCGTCGGCCACGACCACGAGCCCGCCGTCGGCGAGCCTGCTCGCGCGGGCCTGCACGCTGCGCAGCGGGCTGGGCAGATCGAACTCCGCGGTCTCGGCCTCGCCGGCGGCCACGCGATCGAGCAACTCGTGCAGCGCGGGCGCGCGCACCTGCTCGAGCAGGGGCCGGCCCTGCCAGCTGTCGCGCAGGGCGAACAGGCGCCGCGCGCTGCGGTTGGCAGTGGTGATGCCGCGATCGCGGTCGAGCGCGAGCACGGCGGGCGCCATGGTCTCGAGCACGGCCTCGAAGCGGTCGCGCTCGGCCGCGAGCGAGCGCAGCGCCGTGTCGAGCTCGTCGGCCATGCGGTGGACCGATCCCGCCAGGCCGGCGATCTCGGTGTCGTCGGGCAGCGTCGGCCGCGGCTCGCGCGACTGCGCGCTGGCGACGAGGCTGCGCAGGGTTCGCGACAGCTCGCGCTGCGCCCACGCGAGTCCGACCGCCGAGGTCGCGACGCTCACGATCAGGCCCAGCGCCAGCGCCGACCAGATCGCCACGCGAGCCTCCGGCGCGAGGCGACCGAGCCCGATGCCGAGCGCGAGCGAGACGATCAGCTGCGCGCCGGTGAGGGCGCCGAGCGTCAGGTTCTTGCGTCGCGCCGGCAGCACGTCAAGCCCCCGCGATGGACTCCGGGCGGAAACGGTAGCCCACGCCGCGCAGGGTCTCGATGCACTCGGCGGCGTCGCCGAGCTTCTTTCGCAGGCGGCGAACGTGGGTGTCGACGGTGCGCGTGGTGATCTCGCCGTTCATCTCCCAGACATCGGCGAGCAGGGCGTCGCGCGTCTGCACGCGACCCTTGCGTTGCGCCAACGCCAGCAGCAGGCGGAACTCGAGTGCGGTGAGCGAGATCTCGGCATCGTCGATCCACACGCGGTGACCCTCGACGTCGATCTGCAGCCGTCCGAACCGCAGCCGCGCGCCGCTTTCGGTGGTGGCCTCCGTGCGGCGCAGGATCGCCTTCACCCGCAGGGTCAGCTCGCGCACGCTGAACGGCTTGGTGACGTAGTCGTCCGCGCCGAGCTCGAACCCGACCACGCGATCGACCTGATCGGCCTTGGCCGTCAGCATCAGCACCGGGATGTCGCGGGTGGCGTCGGATTGCTTGAGCCGGCGGCACACCTCGGTGCCGGGGATGTCCGGCAGCATGAGGTCGAGCACGACCAGGTCGGGGGTCGGGTTCGCGTTCGCCAGCTTGAGCGCGGCCTCGCCGGTGCCGGCGCAGGCCGTCCGGAAACCCTCGCGCTCGAGGTTGTATGCGACGGTCGACACCAGGTCGCTTTCGTCGTCGACGATGAGGATCTGCGCGGTCATCCCGTTGCCACCTGGGGGTAGCATGGATCGTAGCGCGGCCGGTGACAGCCGCGTGACGCCGGTGCGACGCCGGCGCAGCGATCGCGGCCCCGCGGCCTCCGAACGCGGTTGGGCCACCGAGAACGGCGGCGCCGCCGGCTCAGGGCTCGCAGATCGTGCGTTGGTTCACCAGCGAGAACGCCGAGCTCGGCGCTGTCCCGAGTACCTCGAAATCGAGGCCGCAGCGCTGGTAGGCCGATTCGCCGCTCTTGCCGTCCTGCACCACCGCGCCAGTCGGTGCCGCGACGCCGACATAGTCGCCGCCGGGGGACCACACCACCTCGTTGTGGAAGGTGCCGCTCGACATCGACCACAGCTCCTTGAGCGACTCGCTCTCGTACACCGTGATGGCCATGCTGCCCGAGCGCTGGTTCACCGCGAGGAAGCGCGTGCCGTCGGCGGAGGGCCAGATCTCGTTGACCGAGCCGTCGCCGATGGCCTTGCTGCGCACGTGTTCGCCGTTGTCGACGAACACCTCCATGCGACTGCCGTTCCACCACACGCCGTAGTGGCGACCGAGCCGGTCGATTGCCAGCGGTGCGATCTGGCCGGGCTTGAGGTCGATGGCCTTGCCCTTGACCTCGTCGGCGCTGAGGTCCGAGCGCAGCTCCTTCATCGTGTAGAAGCGCATGCGGTTGCTGCTGTCCAGCGTCCACATGATCGCGTCGGTGTGGCCGGGCGCGCCGCGGGTCAACAGCCCCGTGCGATACGAGGTGTCCGCGATGATGTAGGGCCCGCGAAACCCGGGCTTGCCGTGATCGGCCTTGGCGTCGAACTCGAACAGCCGCGTGTCGTTGACCGTGCTGTGGCGATCGATGAGCAACAGCCCGCGCTCGGGCGCGACCTGGACCGAGCGGATCGAACCGTTCACGCCGGTCTCGGCCACGACCTCGCCGGTGTGCCAGTCGACCATCTGGACCCCGCCCAGGCCGTCGACCAGCAGCACGCGATCGTCGTCCATGAAACGGACCTTGAAGACGCCGTTGAATGGATCGGTCTGCAGCGCGGCGACCTCGGTGCCCTTGCCGGCCAGCGGCTCGATCCACACCGGGCCCTGGGGGTAGACGGTCGCGACCGAGCGCCCGTCGGGCGAAATGGCGATCGAGGTCGCCTGCAGGCTTCGGTAGCCCAGGAAGCGATGGTGGCCGTCCTTGGTGTCGGCGACGTACAGCCAGTTGCCGTGGCCGGCGACGTGGCGGTGGGGCCCGAACGCCTGCACGCGCAGCTGGCCGTTGAAGTCCTGCGGCGGCGCGGTCCGGACGTGCACGCTCTTGCGCTCGGTGTCGACCAGCCACGACACGCTGCCGTCGTTGGCGGAGGCCAGCAGCGAGGTCGGGCTCACGAAGCCGACGCCCGGCACCGTGTGGGCCTGGGCCATCACCGAGAAGCGCTGCTCGGGAGTGTCGTGGCGCAGATCGATGACCACGAGGTCCCACTGCGTGCCGTTCCACTTGTCGACCACCGCGACGCGGCTGCCGTCGGGGGAGATCCCGAGCGTGGAGGGGCCGATCTCGACCTGCGACGTGAACAGCCGCGGCGTGCCGGCGCGCCGGATCGACGGCTTGCCCTCGAGCACGAGTTCAATGGGCTGCAGCTCGAGCTTGCTCGTGCTGCCCGTGCGGGTGTCGAGCACCGCGAGCGCACGCTTGCCGTCGGGGGTCACACGCAGCGAGTTCGGGCGGAACTTCCGCTCCTCCAGTCGTGCGAGCTCCTTGCCGGTGGCGTCGAACAGGCGCAGCGAGTGATCGCGGAACAGCGCCAGGATGCGCTCGCCGCCGGCGAGCACGTGGCCCTCGATCAACGGATCGAAGGGCGGCAGCTCGGCCTTGGTGGTGACGCGATCCTGGGCGTCGACGGAGAGGATCTTGGCCCCGCCGGTGGCGTCCACCGCGAAGGCGAGCCAGCCGCCGTTCGCCTGTGCCAGCGACAACGACTGCGGCGCGCGGATCGGCAGCGCCAGCGGCTCGCGCGAACCGTCGAGCGCGGTCCACATCCGCACGCCGCCGATGGCATCACGCGTGATCGCGCCGCGGCCGTCGGGCGAGAGCACGACCTTGTCGATCGCGCCCGAGTGCGCGACCCCCGGCCGCCGCGCGGTCGAGTGCTTGACGCGGGGGCCGGGCTCGTGGGACTGCAGCGTGGGCTTGCCGGGGCGGGTGTCGTGACCCTGCGGCGGCGGTTTGGTCGGTTCGCGGCGGCACGACGAAGTCAGCCCCAGCGCGATCGCCAGGGCCGTGCACGGCAGTCGGAGCATGGTGCGGTTTTACAGGGTCTCGAGGTACGCGACCAGATCGCTGATCTGCGCGTCGTCGAGGCGGCTGGTGCGGCCCATCGCGTGGATGCTGCCATTGTTGCGCAGCAACGCCTCGAGCGAGGTCGCGCTACCGTCGTGGTAGTAGGGCGCGCTGCTGGCGAGGCCGATCAGCGACGGGGTGTCGACCGCCGGCAGATCGCTCGCGATGTCGTGGCGCTTGCCGTCGCTCGAGAGCGCGCCGTCGTGGCAGTTGAGGCAACCCGTGGTGGTGCTGTCGAACAGCTCCTTGCCACGGGCGACCGCGCGGTCGTCCTCGATGGTGGGGATGCGTGGCTTGGGCAGCGCGGTGAGGAACGCCTGCAGGTCCTTGGCGTCGCGGTTCGAGATGCCGGTGCCGCCGAGGCGCTTGACGGTGCTGGTCAAGCTGATCTCGAGGTTCGCATCCTGGCCGTCCCACTTGAACGGGTGGGTGCCCTCGAGGCGGCCCGACAGGAACGGCGTCTGCAGGATGTGGCCCTGCAGGAACCAGGTCAGGCCGTCCGCACGGGCCTCGGCGTGGCAGCTCGCGCACGCCATCGCGCCCTGGGTCGAGATCTGCGCGTTGCGGCCCTGGCGGAACAGCTGCTTGCCGCGCAGCTCCGAGGCGGAGAAGTGGCTCTTGGCGAGCTCCTTGCTGGTGCTCACGACCGTCGGCGCCGCCGCGCTGTCGGGGTCGCCCTTGAGTCGCACGACCGTGCGGGTCATCGAGCAGAACACCAGCACGTTGCCGTTCTCGCCGTCGACCGCGAGGCCGTCGGGCGCGCAGCCGTTGCTGCCGGCGACCGACTGCTGCCAGCCCAGGTGCACGCTCGACTGCGACACGTCGGCGATGGCCATGATGTCGTCCGAGCCGTAGCCCGCGACGTACAGCGTGTCGCTGTTGCCGTCGTAGGCGAGCGCGCGCGGCTGGTGCAGCGTGGTCGTCGCCATCGCGGTGCGGATCTCGCCCTGTTCACCCGCGTCGGGCGTGTCGAGGAAGGCGAGACGGTGGTTGATCGGCGAGGTGAAGCCGTTGCCGCCGCCGTAGCCACCCGAGGGCACCTCGAAGTCGCCCGTCGCGAGGTCCGGCGTCGAGAGCTGGTGCGGGATCACGGCCAGGCCGTTGCCGACATAGGCGACGGCGAAGGCGTTGCGGGCGAAGCTCTTGCCCTTCTCGGGGTTGAACACCGGCGCCTTGCCGCCGGGTGCCTGCACCTGGGCCTGCTCGCCGAAGAAGGCGCGGTTGTTCGTGGTGGCGCTCGACGGCGGCGGGGGATCGAGCGAGACGAACGAGAGCTTGGGCTGCTTGGCCTGCAGGTCGACGCGGGCGACCGCGCCCGAGGTCAGGAAGGTGACCAGGGCCTCGTGCCCGTCGGGCGAGATCGCGACGCCGCGCGGCTCGGGCCCGAGCTCGACGTCCCAGCGCTGCAGGCCGGTCTCGGTCTCGAATGCGATCAGGCGCTGGTCCGCGACGTGGGTGACCAGCAAGGTCTTGTTGTCGGGGGAGAGCGCCACGCCGTAGGGCTCCGCGGCCGTGCGCCACGCATCCACCTTCGCCAGGCCGCCACGCTCGAGCGAGACCAGCACGATGCGGTCGTGCTCGCGATCGACCACGTACGCGCGGGCGTGGGCGCTGTCGACCACCGCCTGCGAGGCATCCGCCCCGATTGCCAGCTCTGCCACCAGCGCGCCGTCGACGTCGGTGCGCAGCAGCTTGCCGCTGTCGCTGTCGACCACCAGCGCGCCGTCGCGCAGCGCGACGATGGTGCTGCCGCTCAGCGACGCCTTGACCGCCTTGGCCGCAGGCGCGTGCGTGTCGCCCAGCGGGGGGTCCTGCATCTGGAACGGCAGGCCGAAGTTCACCGGCCCGAACTCCGAGAACGCCGCTTGCTCTCGGATCACCTTGGACCGGGCGTCCGCGGCCAGGAACGCAACAGACAGGGTCGACGCAGCGAGGACGGAGACGGTCAGCAAGGTGCGCGGCATGGCGTTGCCATGAGACGCACGACTGTCGCGATTGTTCCACGGTTCGTGGTCACGCCCGTGTCACAGCCCCTCTGCGGCTGGTCTGTGCGCGGTCTCGCGCCGATCGCTGCGGTTGCAGGCACTTGGACTGCCGCGATCCGCAGGACATCGACGATCGATCTGCGACAAACCGCGCGCCGACCCGTGCGTTGCCACACGGATCGCGCGACCGAGGCCGATCGGCCGGCTGGCTAGCGGGCTTCCCTGGCGAAGCGCTGCGTCAGGCCGTGGGTGACCACGGCGGCGGCCGCCGGTGCGCCCCACAGGATGTTGCCGCGCAGGCCCACGAAGAACATGCCCGCGGCCTGGGTCCGGTACTTCTCCGGTACGTCCTCGCGTGCGAGCGGGCTGTCGTACTGGCCACCGACGACCAGCGCCGCGAAGCCGCCGATGCTCAGGCCCACGTCGCCGGTCACGCCGACCGGGCCGCGCTGCATCTCGTACTTGGGCTGCGCCCCGCCGAGATCGTTGGTTGGTCTTCGCGCGAGCTTGAACGCGAGCGCGCTCGAGAACTCGATCGCGGGCGCAAAGCGCCCGCGGCCGAGCCAGTAGCGACCCACCAGGCCGAGGTTGCCCCACGTGTCACCGGTGTCGCTGAAGATCGCGCCGGCCTTGGGCCCGAGCGTCATGCGGGTGTAGCGGGTCTTGCCGCGGGTCTCGACGAGCACAGGCAGGTTCACCCAGACGTCGTACTGCGCGCGACCGCTCGACCACTTGCGCGCCGACTTCTCGCGTACGTCGCCCTGACGCAGGCGCGCCGCGAAGGCACCCATGGCCTGGACCTCGACGTTGAAGCCACACAGCGGATCGGCGATGAGGCAGTGCCAGCGGACCTTGCGGGTCTCGGGCGCGGCCATGGGCAGCAGGCCGTGGCGTCGCCGCAGCGCGTCGATGTCCTGCGCCGTGTAGTAGGGCGGCTTGCCGACGTTGCCCTCGGCGACGTGGAAGGTCTCGCCGCTCGCGGTCTTGCGCGGAGTCGCGTCTGCTGCGGGGACCGGGGTCTCGGCCGCGGCCGCGGGTGCTTCGGCGGGTGCTTCGACCGGCGCCTCGACGGCGGGTGCTTCGGCCGGCGCCTCGACGGCGGTCTCTGCGGGCGCTTCGGGCACCGCGGCGGAGCCTGCGGTGCCGCGCGGACGCTGGACCTCGGGGGGACCGAACGCGAGCAACGACGTCATCGCGAGCGTCACGATCACAGCGCACCTCCCAAGGCCATGCCGGCGAGCGCGAGGGCGATGAGCGGCGCCGCGGCGATGCCGTGCGCGCGCAGACCCAAGGTGACGCGGGCGTCGCGATCGAGGAAGTCGCCGCCGGCGAAGAGCGTGGCCCAACCGCCGAAGCCGAAGCCGACCTCGGCGTGGGTGCCCCACAGCGCGACGCCGCTGGTGAGCACCTGGCTGCGCACGGCGCCGACCGAGAGATCGAGGTGCAGGCCGTGGGGTTTCTTCGACAGCCAGATCTGGTTGACCAGCGCGATGCGGGTGGCGTCGGTGCGCGCGGAGCCGCGTACCTCTTGATCCTCCGCGTTGCCCTGCACGGTGACCGAGCCGGTGCCGCGCGACCACGAGGCCGCGAGGCCGACGCCCCAGGGGTGCCACTTGCGCCCGGCGTGCATCATCGGGCGGACCGCGAGGCCGCCGTACACGCTGAACTGGCCGTACGGCATGTCGGGGCCGGCGTTGCTCGCGGGCAGACGCATGCCGGTCGCGACGCCCGCGGAAATCAACAACGAAGTGCGGCACCAGCTGCCGTCGACGAAGCAGAACGCGCCCTTGCCGACCGACAGCAGCGGCTTGCGCTTGGGCTGCATCGACGCGACGTGGGCAGTGTCGGACGCGGGCTCGTCCTCGAAGAACGGACCGTACTCACCGGGGTTGCGCTTGCGCGGCGTGCCGTCCGTGGCGGCACGCTCGGCGCCGACCCACGCGGTCTGCAGTGCCGCCGCCAGCGAGATCGCCAAGGAGAAGGTTGCAGGCATGGGTACGTGCGACTCCGGAGGTTATCGCATCCGATCGCCGGGCTCGGACAGCCCCGACGCCGCGGTGTCGCCGTACGCCGCGTGAGCGGCCCGGCCGCCGTCTCGGGCGGCCGCGGCGACCGGGGGTGCCATGGCGATGGGCACGGCGAAGGCCACAACGCGGTGGGCCCCGCGCCCTTACGCCCAGAAACGGGCGCCGCGTGGACGCCGGCTCACGCGGCGCGACGGCCCGCGTGCGCCGGATCGGCCCGGACCCGCGCGAGGTCCCGCAACGCGCGCTCGAGCAGGTCCCGGGCGCCGTCGCGTGGCGCCGTGTCGGCGCGCCGCGACAGCGATCGGACCTGCAGCGTCGCGCCGCCCAGCAGCAGGGGCGCGCCGTCGGGCGGCAGCGCCGACAGCCGCAGCGCGACGGCATCGCGGCCGGCCGCGGCAGTGCACGGCAGCACCACCAACACGTGGTCGACCGGCATCGCGGCGCGCGGGAAGCTGACCACGGTCTCGCCGCTGTCGCTGGTGCTCGCGACGCGCTCGAGTGGATCGCACGCGCCGACGCGCTCGGTCCCCGACAGTGTCGGCGCGAGCCGGGCCGCCACGCGTTGCGCCCGCGCGGCGTCGCCGGCCGCGGCCACGAGCACCGAGAGCTCCTCGAAGTCGAGGTGGCTGCGCCGGACCTCGCGCGCCAGGTAGCGCAGGATCGTCCCGGGTGCGAGGGGCTGCACGGCCGATCCATAGCTGCCGCTGGCGGTGCCGGCGTCGAGTCGATCCTCGGTCGATCGCAGCGCGCGACCCAGGCGCATGTCCTGCACGACCAGCGCGAAGCTGCTGCCGTCACCGCCCGGCAGCGTCAGCCAGCGCAGTCGCAGCGGTTGGCCCAGTGCGGTCGTGGTCGAGACCGGATCCCCAGCGCGCAACCGCAGGACCCACGCGGCCGGCAGACCCAGCCGCGCGAACACGGCGTCGACGTCGGCGCCCAGCAACAGCGCCCGCGGTGTCGCGAGCAGCTCGCACGCGCCCTCGCTCGCGACCACGGCGCAGTCGCCGTGGAAGACGACCACGCCGTCGCTGAGACTGTCGCACAACATCTCCATCGCCAGCGCGTCGAGGTGGAGGCCCATCGCGGCCCAGTCATCGCCCGATCCGCGGGCGACTTCACTGCGGCCGTGATCGGTCCGCCGTGGCAGCGGCGGCTTCGGCGGCGGCGACCTCGTCGGCGCGGCTGCGATCGACGAACGGGGCAAACGGCAACACCAGCATGCTGGGGATCGTGGCCACGAAGGTCAACGCGAAGAAGTTCGTCCAGCCGCCGACCCACGGCACGACGAAGCCACTCGCCGCGCCCGCGAGCGTGAAGCCGATGCTCATGATCGCGGTCATCAACGCCATGTGCGTGGCCTTGTGCCGTGGATCGCAGCAACGCATGATGTAGACCATGAACACCGCGGTGCCGAAGCCGGCGCCGATGTCCTCGACGATCACGACTGCGGCGACCGCCGGCGTGCCCAGCGAGGATGGATCGGCCGCGGCGAGCACCGCGTACAGGAGGTTGGGCAGGTTCTGCGCCAGCACCATCGGCCACAGGCAGCGACGCAGGCCGTAGCGCGCGATGAGCCAGCCGCCTGCGAGCGTCGCGAGCAGCGTCGCGAGGAAGCCGAGCGTGCCGTTGACCATGCCGTAGGTCTCGAGCGACAGGCCGCACTCGTTGCGCAGAAACGGCATGCGCATCTTCATGAGGAACGACTCACCGGTGCGGAACAACACGATGAGCGCCAGCGCGCGGGAGATGTCGGGGTGGTCGAGGTACGCCACGAACGCGCGGGCGTAGTTCGACTCGCTGCGTCGCAGCCGGCGGCGCAGCCACGGCAGCGAGACCAAGGTCGGGATCACCAGCAGCAGCAGCGCCACGCCGATCCAGCCGGCGGCGTCGAGCTCGCGTAGCCCGGGGATCCGCGCGAGCTCCTGCTGCAGCGCGCGCCACGGGCGGCGCAACCATCCGACCGCGGCATCGAGCGCGAGCAGTCCCGCGGCCAGGCCCAACAGCGCGAGCACCCGCGGCCGCAGCAGCCCGCGCAACCACAGCCGCAGCGGGCGGCGACGCGACTCGACCCGCGGCAGCCACTCGCGGTGCAGCACCACAAGCACGATCATGATCGCGAGCGCGAGCGCCCAGGTCGCGTGCCAGCCCCAGTAGCCGGCGACCACCAGCAAGGGGCCGCTCGCGACCAGGGCCGCGGCGCGGAAAGCCGCCGCACGCAGGCCGACGTAGCGCGACTGATCGTCGGCGTCGAGCGCCTCGAGGTAGTAGGCGTCGATGGCGATGTCGTGGGTCGCGGATGCGAACGCCAGCGCGACGAAGATGGCCGAAGCGAGCGGCAGCGAGATGCCGGTGCCTGCGAGCGCGAGCAGCAACACCAGCGCTGCGATGATCCACTCGCAGCCCACCAAGAAGCTGCGCTTGGTCTCGTGGGCGTCGAGCACCGGCGCCCACAGGAACTTGATGTTCCACGGCAGGTGGAACACGGCGGTCAGGCCGATGGCGGCCAGGCTCGCGCCCAGCGCGTTGAACAGCACCTCCGCGACGTTGTTGACCAGCGCGTAGGGGAAGCCCTCGGCGAAGTACGTCGAGTTGACCTGGCCACCAGCGGCGGCGCGCTTCTGGGCGCCGCGGCGCTGCCGGGCGGGGACGGTGGCTCGGGCTCGGCGATCCCCGAGGTATACACCGTCGCGGCTGGCGCAGGCACACAAGCCGCGGGCTCGCGCGGGCCCGCGCCGCGTCGCGAGGCTCAGAAGTGGTGCGCCTCGATGAACTGGCTCGGGCGATGAAGGCCTCGGGGTAGTTGTGGTCGCCGCAGACGTCGCCGACCGAGGTGTACGTCGCGGGCTCGCTGTCGAGGTCCACGATGCCGTTGGGCCCGGGGGTGTCGTCGTAGCCGCACACCAGCGCGCCGTTGGCCCCGTCCGATGCGTCGCACAGCGCCTGCGACAGCAGCACGTAGTGCAGGTGCGAGTTGGCGTAGCCGAACTGGGCCTGCCAGTCGAGCACGTGCGCGATGGTGTCGCCGCGCGCGACCACGTCGCCCTCGGCGACCTCGACGCTGCCGAGGTGGCCGTAGAACGAGCACAGCGTGGTGCCGTCGACCTCGTGTTGGATCAACACGACGTTGACGTAGGTGCTGGCGTTGGCGCCGGCGTACAGCACGGTGCCGTCGGCGACCGCGAGCACCGGCGCGTTGGCGGTCGCGGCCTCGCCCGCGGCGATGTCCTCCGCGAGGTGGCCGCCGACGAAGTCGTTGTAGTCGAGGTAGTGGCCCAGCACCTGCGTGACCGTCCAACCGCCGGCGGGCCAGGTGGTGCCGTCGCCGACGGGATAGCCGAAGCCGCCGCGCCCCGCGATCGGCACGCAGTCATAGCCGATGGTCTCGCCGGCCCAGCCGCACATCTGGCCCATCTGGGCGCAGTCGGCCATCTGGATCGCACCGTCCTCGCACCACACCAGCAGATCGCCGTCGCACAGGCCGGTGTAGCCCAGCGACGCGCAGTCGTAGCCGCCACCGCTCGAGCTGCCGCCCTCGAGCGTCGCGCCGGAGCTGCCGCTGCCCGGGCCCTCGCCGACGCCGCTGCTGCCGTCGGCGCTGCTGGCCGTGCCCGCGCTCGCAGCGGTCGTGCCGTGCGAGCCCGCCGAGCTGCCCTCGCCCGATCCGCCGCCGTCGGACGTGCTCGGATCCCACGCGACGGTGTCGCGTTGTCCCTGCGACCCGCAGGCGCACAGCGCCGCGACCACGATGATTCCCCACCGCCCCATGGCCTCGCAGTGTAGCGCCCGTGCGGGGCTCAGCGGCGCCAGGCGAGCGAGTGCGTCCACACCATTGCGCACGACGCGAGCGCAATCGCGATGCACACGACGATCACTGCGCGTCGTCGCCACGGGGGTCCGCTGCCGAGGCCGTGGTCGAGCCAACGTTGCCACGCCAGCGCAATCCCGATGCCGAGCATCGGCACTGCCGGTACGAGGTAGCGGTGGTCGACCGAGGCGCCGCCTTCGGGCGTGCGGTGCAGCGACAGCAGCAGCAGCCACGGGATGATCGGCCATGCCCAGCGCCGTGCGCTTGGCTGCGCCAGACCCACGAACCCCAGCGCCAGCACCGGCGACAGCGCGAGCACGCCCGCACCTTGGCCCAGACCCAGCAGCGTCCACAGGCCGTGCAGCGGGTTGCCCGAGAAGGTCTCCGCGCGCCCGCGCGCGAACGTGAAGGCGGCGTGGTGGTCGTAGCCGATCGAGAGGATCGAGCCGAAGGCGGCGTGGTGGTAGGCGGCCGTGGCCGCGATCGCGGGCGCGGCGCCCAGCAGCAGCCAGCCCCAACGGCGCCACGGCATCGCGAGCGCCAGCTGCAGCGCGATCGGGACCACCAGCAGGTAGTCGCTCGCGACCGCCCACGCGCCGCACAGGCCCGCGACGAGCACGGCGATGCGCGAGTCGTCGCGCACCTCGCTGCACGCGACGAGCATCGCCAGCCACAGCGTGCCGCTGGTCACGTGCGAGAACAGCATGGTCGAGTAGGGGCCCCACAGCGTCGCGCACGCCACGGTGAACAGCGCGAAGCGTCGCGCGCCGGGATCGAGGCCGTGGTGCAGCAACCACCGCCGCAGCAGCAGCAGGCCCAGCAGGCCCATCAGCGCCGCATGGACCCGCACCGCCAGCGCGGTGCCCTGGTACTGCACCAGCGCCGGCGCGCGGCCGAACTTCTTCGCGCGCGCGACGTAGGTCTGACCGAACGCGGCGCCGGCGGGCGAGACCACCACCTCGCCCTGGTCGATCGCGCGGTCGCGCAGGCTCGGGTCCAGCAGCGCGCCCAGCCACACCGCTGGGATCGCCGCGAACGCGGTGCCGGGCGGTCGATCCGAGTAGTGGTGGCCGTCGCGCTCGGCACGGTCGACCCACAGCGTGAGCGCGACGTCGGGATCGATCGTGGTGGTGTGGCGCAGCGCCAACGCGCGCGCCAGCGCCACGTGCGATCCGTCGTTGCTGCTGACGAAGCCGTCACCCAGCCACACCCACGCGAGCAGCAGCAGCAGCCACGGCAGCGCGCGGGCGGTCCGGCCGCGGCGACGCGGCGACGTCGCGGGCACGGGGGGCGCTGCGTCGTCGGTCATCGCGTCGGTCGGGCCCGCGGCGTGCGGGCGGATTGCTATCGTACCGCGGGTGACGGTGCACGAGGCGATGACCGACGCGGAGGCGGCGTTCGAACGGCGACGCCGCGCCGTCGGGCGCGTGCTGGCGCCGGCGCTGTTCGTGGGCCTGTGGCTGTTGCCGATGCCGGGGCTGGGCGCCCCGGCCCACGCGCTCGCGGCGGTCGCGGCCGCGACCGTGGCGCTGTGGATCACCGAGGCGCTGCCCCTGGCCGTGGCCGCGCTGCTGGGTCCCGCGCTCGCGGTGTTGACCGAGGTTGCGCCGGCCAAGCAGGTGTTCGCGCCGCTGGCCGACCCGCTGATCTTCCTGTTCCTGGGCGGCTTCCTGCTGGCCGAGGGCCTCGCGCGGCAGGGTGTCGATCGTCGCATCGCGCTGTGGTTGATCGCGCGGCCGATCGTTGCGGGATCGCCGAGCCGCGCCATGGTCGCCCTGGGCGGCATCGCGTGGGCGTTCTCGATGTGGATCTCCAACACCGCGACCACCGCGATGTTGCTGCCGGTGGCGTTGGGCCTGCACGCGACCATGCGCGACGTCGTCGGCGACGACGCGAGCGCGCGGCGCGGGCTCGATCACTTCGGCGGTGGCATGTGCCTGTTGCTGGCCTACGCGGCCTCGATCGGCGGGATCGCGACGCCGATCGGCACCGGGCCCAACGTCATCGCCATCGGCATGCTCGAGGATCGCCTGGGCGAGCACTTCGGTTTCGCGCGGTGGATGGCGTTCGCGCTGCCGGTCTCGACCGCGATGATGATGGCGGCGTCGCTGTTGGCCGTGCGACGCTTCCGTCCGCCGGTCGCGCGGCTGCCGGGGCTGGCGGACGAGGTCGCGCGACAGCTCGCGGCGCTGGGCCCGGTCTCGAGCGGTGAGCGCCGCGCGGTCGCGGTGTTCGTGCTGGCGGTGTGTGGCTGGCTCGCGCCGTCGCTGCTGCAGCTGTCGCTGGGTGAGCAACATCCGTGGACGCAGTGGGCCGGCGACGTGCTCGACGAGGGCGTGATCGCGATCGTGTGCGCGAGCCTGTTGTTCGTGTTGCCGCGCGGTCGCGGTGGCGGTCCGCTGTTGCAGTGGGACGACGCGCAGCGGCTCGACTGGGGCACGCTGCTGCTGCTGGGCGGTGGCTTGTCGCTGGGCAAGCTGACGTTCGAGACCGGCCTGGCCGAAGCCATCGGTCGCGGCGTGCTCGCGGCGGTCGGGCCGCTGGCGCAGCAACCCCTGGGTTTGCTGGTCTGCGCGGTCGCGCTGGTGCTGGTGCTGACCGAGGTCACCAGCAACACCGCGGTCACGAGCATGATGGTGCCGGTGTTCCTCGGCGTGGCCCAGGCCGGCGGCATCGCGCCCACGCCGGTGGCGGCGCTGGCGACCATCGCGGCCAGCTTCGCGTTCATGCTGCCGGTCTCGACCCCGCCCAACGCGATGGCCTACGGCACGCGGCTCATCCGCATCGAGTCGATGATCGGCGTGGGCGTGCGGCTCGACGCAATCGGCTTCGTCGTGCTTGTCGCTGCGGGCGTGCTGCTGTTGCCGCTGGTCAGCTAGTCCTGCACCGCCCGCGGGGTCACGGGTGCGGCGCAGCGGTCGCGTAGCGCGTGGGATCCGCGACGCCTGCGAGCGCGAAGCCCTCGCGACGCAGGCGGCAGCTGTCGCAGGCGCCACATGCCAGCGCCGTGCCGCTGTCGTCGGTGCGCGGGTCGTAGCAACTGACGGTGTCGCCGTAGTCGACGCCGTGCGCGAGGCCCAACGCGACGATCTCGTGCTTGCGCAGGTGCTGCAGCGGCGTGACGATCGCGATCGGCGAGCCCTCGACGCCGCGGCGGGTCGCGAGCGCGGCCGTGCGCGCGAAGGCCTCGATGAACGCGGGGCGACAGTCGGGGTAGCCGGAGTAGTCCAGCGCGTTCACGCCGATCCACACCTCGCCGGCGTCGAGCGCCTCGGCCCACGCGAGGCCGTAGGCGAGGAACAAGGTGTTGCGCGCGGGCACGTAGGTCGACGGGATCGTCGTGTCGTCGCCGGCGTGCTTGGGCACCTCGAGCGTGCTGCCGGCGACCAGCGAGGTGGCGTGCGCAAGCAGGCGCCCGAGGTGCGCGAGGTCGACGATCTCGTGCGCGACCGCGCCGAAGCGTCGTGCCTGACGTGCAGCGGCGTCGAGCTCGACGGCGTGGCGCTGGCCGTAGCGGAAGCTCAGCGCGTGGATGCGACGGCCCCGGGCGGCCGCGAGCGCCAGCAACGTCGTCGAATCGAGCCCGCCGCTGGTCAGCACGACAGCGGCAGCGGCAGCGTCAGCCACTGCTGCTCTCACCGCCACCGCCGCCCGCGGGCGCGCAGTTCGGGTCGGGCTCGTAGGTGGTGTCGTCGGGGCAGCAGTACAGCGCGAAGGTCTCGTTGTTGTAGCCCGCGTTGCACACACACGAGGGCTGCTGATCGTTGTCCAGCACGCAGGTGCCGCGCTCGCTGCCGCCGCAGAAGAAGCCCTCGCAGGGGTTCTTCGCGCTGAAGCAGTAGTTCTTGTCCTTGTTGCAGACGCCTTCGTCGCAGTGCCCGTCCGGCGCGAGGCACAGCCCACCGACGCTGCCCGGCGGCGCGTCCTTCTCGCGGTCGGCACCGTGGAAGCATGCCGAAGCGCCCAGCGCTGCGAGGCCCAGACCGAAGAGGATTCCAACCGCGCGTGACATCGTCGCCTGCCCGCTCCTCACTGCTCGGCACGCACCATAGCAGAAGCACACGCCGGCCGTGCACGCGAAATGTCGCACGCGATCGGTCGTGAACGTGCGTGCGCGATCGGTTGCGCGTGCCAGGCACGCGCGAGCACGCTGCGGTGCGCGGCTCGGGCGATGCATTGGGCAACTCGCTGGGCAACTCGCTGGGCGAAATGCCCAAACGCCGCGATGCGGCGCAACGCGGCCTGAAAAGCGCGTGGGCAGGCTTGGCGTTCGCACCGCTCTCGCGCGGCCGCGCGAGGCAATCGCGAACACTCGTACGCAATTCGGTGCAGCGTCAGCGCCGGCGCACGCTCGCGCACGGTCTCGCGCACCGCGATCGGGTTTGACAACCGCGTCGCCTCGCCGCTAGCTTGCCTGCGATGTCGGCTCGCTGGTTCACCTCTCGAGTTTCCGCGTCGACGCGCGTCGATCCCGGGTCGTCGCGTGCCCACGCGCCCGGCACGACCGCGATGGCGCGAGCACGGCACGCCGCGATCGCGGCCGCGCTGGCGCTGGCGCTGCCGGCCGCGACGATGCCGACGGTGGCGCTCGCGGCGGGGCCCAAGGTCACGCCCGAGGACGGCGCGCGCAAGCGGGCCGAGGCGCAGGTGCTGGGCCGCGATCTGGTCAAGGCCGATCCGACCGCGGCGGGCATGCACTACGACAGTCGCGCGGCCGAGTGGGGCGACCCGGTGCTGTACCTCGACGCCGCCGATGCGTACATCGCCGCGGCCGAGAAGGACCGCGAGGTGCCGATGGCCGAGGCCGCCATCGAGCGGGCCCGCATCGCGCTCGATCTACTCTACTTCGCGCTCGACCCCGCGGCCGACAAGGACTTCCGCGTCATCGAGACCAGCGCGGTGCCGGATCTCATCTCGCGTGCGAACGACACCCTCGCCAAGGCCCAGAGTCTGGCCGAGTCGATCGCGCGCGGCGACGGCGAGGCCGAGGCCGACAAGGGCGAGGGCGACAAGAAGAAGCGCGAGCGCAAGCCGATCAACGCCAAGGCGATGTTCATCAGCGGCGCGGCGGTCACGGGGCTGGGCGGCGCCGTGCTGGGCGTGGGCGCGGTCGGGTTGATCCTCGGCGCGGTCAACCAAAGCCGCGCCGAGGACCCCACGGTCTACGGCAGCGAGTACGACCAGGTCGCGGCCAAGGGCGAGCGCGCCAACCTCATCGCCGGCGTCGGCCTGGGCCTGGGCGGGGCCCTGGTCCTGGGCGGCGTGGCGATGATGATCGTCGGCAAGGTCGCCGCAAAGAAGCAGGGCAAGCCGCCGCAGGAGCGCAAGACCGTGCGCATCGCTCCGGCCTTGAACGGTGTCTCGATCTCGGGGAGATTCTAGCCATGGCGCTCCGAAGCAAGCTCGTGTCGTTGCCCGCGGCGATGTCCGCCGCACTGCTCGCCGGTGCGCTGGCGTGGACCGCCGCACCGACGGTGGGCGCGGCCGCCTTCGCCTGCGCCGATCCCAGCAACCTGTGCGTCGACTCGGGCGGCGCGAAGTGGGAGGCGGGCAAGAGCGCGTCGGCCAAGGACAAGAAGAAGCGCAGCGAGAAGTCGCCGGGTCAGGTGTCGCTGACCATCGAGGGCGGACGCGGCAGCCTCTTCGTCAACGGTCGCTACGCCGGCACTGCACCGTTGTCGAACATCGACGTGCCCAGCGGCCGCAACGACCTGCAGGTCCGCGACGGCAGCACCGTGCTGTCGCAGGGCGTGCTCACCGTGCCCAAGGGCGCGTCGGTGAGCCTGACCGTGAACCATCCCTGATCGTTCGCGCCGCGATCGCGGCGTGGCCAGGGGGTGCGATCGAGCGATCACGCCGCGACGCTCCAGGTCGCGGGCACCGTACCCGCCGCTGCAGGATCTCCCGACGGACCGAGCCTGCGGCTTCGGGCGCATCTGCGTGCAAAACCGCGCGGCCCTGCGGTTGAGGGCCGCAGGCCACACACGTATGATGATGTCGTGGAGGGGACGGCCCAGCGGACGCGCCCGCGTGGCTCGCTCGCGCCCGGCTCGCAGGTCGGGCGCTACGTGCTCGGTCGCCGGCTGGCCAAGGGCGGCATGGCCGAGCTGTACCTCGCCAAGGCCGTGGGCATCGCCGGCTTCGAGAAGCCGTGCGTGCTCAAGCTGGTGCTGCCGCACCTGACCGACGACGCGGTCTTCATCGAGATGTTCCTCGGCGAGGCGCGCCTGGCCGCGACGCTCGACCACCCGAACATCGTGCACGTCGTCGACATCGGCGAGATCGAGGGCGAGTACTTCTTCGTGATGGAGTACGTGCACGGCCGCGACGTGCGCGCGCTGCTGCGCGCGTGCAACCCGGGCACGTTGCCGCTGCAGGCCGCGTTGACCATCGCGCACGAGGTCTGCGAGGGCCTCCACTACGTCCACGAGCGCCGCGATCCCAGCGGTCGCTTCCTGGGCCTGGTCCACCGCGACGTCTCGCCCTCGAACGTGATGGTGAGCTTCGACGGCACCGTCAAGGTCGTGGACTTCGGCATCGCCAAGGCCACCGAGATGCGCCACGCGACGCGCACCGGCGTGCTCAAGGGCAAGGTCCACTACATGGCGCCGGAGCAGTGCGAGGGCCTCGCGCTCGATCGCCGCACGGACGTGTTCGCCCTGGGCATCCTGCTGTACGAGATGACCACCGGCCGGCCGCTGTTCACCGGCACCAACGACTACTACGTCATGTCGCGGATCGTCCGCGGCGTGTTCGCGCGGCCGCGGGAGGTCGATCCCGCGTACCCGCCCGAGCTCGAGCGCATCGTGCTGCGCGCCCTCTCCCGCGAGCCGGGTGAGCGCTACGTGTCGGCGCAGGCGCTGCAGGTGGACCTCGAGGCCTACGCGCGCAATGCCGGCCTGACGCTGTCCTCGCGCCTGCTGGCCGAGACGATGCACGACGTGTTCGGCGAGCCCTCGCCGCCGAACTTCGACGAGGACGAAGAGGAATCTGCGCCCACGGTGCTGCACGTCTCGCAGAGCGTCGACAGTGCAGCGGTCGCGAACATGACCGCGCCGACCGATCTGCTGGTCGCGCCGCGTCGGCCCACGCGCGTGCATCCGCCCGCGCCACGCCGCACGGTCGCGCTGGCGTGGGCGCTGGGCCTGGGTGTGCCGTGCCTGTCGGTGGGCGCGTGGGCTGCGTTCGAACTCGGTGTGGCCGAACCACCGGCGGCCGCGACTCCGGCATCGCCGCAGCCCTCACCGACGGCCGAGGTGCAGCGGCCCCTGACCGCGAGCCCGCCCACCGCATCGCCACCGCCGACGTCGGCGCCGCGCGGGCTCGCCGTGCCGAGCTCGGCGCTCGGCATCGTACCGGTCGGCGCGCCGGTGCCGGTCGGCACGCCGCAACCGTTGCCCTCGCTGCAGCCTCCGCTGCCCGAGGCCGCGGTCTCGCCGATCCCCGGCGAGGCTACGCCGGTGGGCGACGTCGAGCCTGCGTCCGAGGACGTCGCCACACCGGCGCCGCTCGACGAACCCGCGTGCCGGCGGGCGCAAGCGCAATGGCCGCGCGCGACGCGAAAGACCCGCACGCGGGCCGATGGCTCGTCCGCGGTGACCGGGTCGCAGGACGACGTCGACGCGATGTATCCTTCGGACGGCTGATGGCCGTGCTCTCGTTCGGGCTCGCGCTCGCGCACGCAGCCCTCGCGCCTGCGCGCGAGGGCTTCGACGAGCTGGTCGCCAAGGCCGAGCAGGCCTTCCGCGACAAGGACTACGACGCGGCGAGCCGGGCGTTCGCCGATGCCTACGCGCTGGTGCCCGATCCCAAGTACCTGTTCGCGCGCGCGCAGGCCGGGCGCCTGGCCCAGCGCTGCCAGATCGCGGTGCCGCTGTACGACGAGTTCCTCGCGACCGCGCCCGCGGCCAAGCAGGCGGCGCGCGCACGCGAGGCGCGGGCGCGTTGCGTCGAGCCGTCTTCGGCCACGCCGTCGGCGCCCGAGGTCGACGGTAGCGCGTCGCCGGGTGATGGCGGCGAACGCAGGCCGTCGCCGCCGTCGCCGTGGTATCGCGACGCCGCAGGTGGTGCGCTGGTCGGCACCGGTGCGCTCGCGGTGGTGATCGGCGCGAGCGTGTTGGGCTTCGCGCTCGCCCGCGATCGACGGGCAGCATCCGCGGCGACCGAGGGCGACTACATCGACGAGAAGGACGCTGCGCGGGCGCCCGCACGCGCCGGCATCGCGGTGCTTTCGGTCGGCGGCGCGCTCGTGCTCGCGGGGGTCATTCGCTGGGCGGTGCTCGCGTCGCGCGGCGACCGTGCGCGCGCGTGCGCGAGGTAACGTCGCGATCACGCCGCGGCGCGGCGAACTGACGCTGGGCGTGGCGTTGCGGTTCTGAGCCCGCGCGCGGGGCCGGGGTTTTTTGTGTCACGCTCGGGGTCGATGAGGCGTCGCCGCGCAGCGGGTTCGTCGCGCAGCTGCTGGGGCTGACGTCGTGCCTGCAGGCGCGCGAGTTCCCCTGTGCCTCCGACGTCGACTGAGTCGTCGACGACCGCCACGGCCGCTGCGTCGAGCCCGGCTACTGCGCCTACGACGACGCGGGCTGCCCCACGCAGCTGCGCTACGGGCCCGCGGCAGGCATGGGGCTCGCGGGGCGATGCGTCGAGGATCCGGTCGATCACGAGGGCACCAGCGGGCCGAGCGAGACCAGCGGCGAGGGCGGGGTTGCGGTCCGTGCACGTCGCCATCGCCGTGCTACGCGAGCCCGGCAGCTGCGTCGCGGAGCCTGCGCCTACTTGCCTCGAGTTCGCCGACGTCGCGTGCGGGCTCGCGATCCCTGCATCGACGCGGCGCACTGCGACGGCAAGGGCATGCGTGATCGACGAGCCGCACTGCAACACGCCACCGGGTGGGTGCCACCAGGCACCGGGTCACTGCGACGCGCAGGGTCAGTGCAGCTACGATCCCAAGCCAGCCAACGCGCGCTGCGAGGACGGCGACGGCTGCTCGCTGGGCGATCGCTGCGACGGCAGCGGCACCTGTATCGCGGGGCCGCCGTGTCCCAGCGACAATCCCTGTGCGGTCGGCAGCTGCGGCACGAGCGGGCAGTGCAGCTTCTTCCCGGTCGCCGACGGCGACCTCTGCCCCGCGGGCATCTGTTGCGGCGGCGCGTGTGTCGACCCCAGCAGTGACGCCAGCAACTGCGGCGGCTGCGGCGTGGTCTGCACGCCGCCGCAGCAGTGCAGCGCCGAGGGCGGTACACCCAGCTGCGCGTGAGCCGTGCGCGCGCGCGCAGTCGTGCAGGGCGGCCGCGATCCGCACGCCGTGGCCGCGCGGCCAGCACCGCCGCGCCCGCGCGGGCAGCGGAACCGCAGCGCTCTGCAACCCACCGACTTCGGTCATCATGCGGATCGCGGTGGTGCGGGTGCGGATCGGTTCGAGCCTCGGGGCCCTGGCGCTGGGCGCGGTCACGGCCAGCTGCCTGGAGCCCTCGCGCTACCCCTGCGCCTCCGACGTCGAGTGCGTGGTCGACGGGGTCCAGGGCGCGTGCCAGTCGTCGGGCTTCTGCGCCTATCCCGACGGTCGCTGTCCGTCGCAGCTGCGCTACGGCCCCGCGGCCGACAACGCGTTCGAGTGCGTGCCGGTCGGTGTCGCCACCGATGGCGACTCCCATGCCTTCGTCGCGGACGACGGCGGCGGCAGCAGCAGCGGCAGCAGCACTGGCGTGCTCTCGACCACCGGCGCGATCGAGGGTTCGGGCAGCGGCGGCTGCGGCGTGTGCGACGATCCGCCGGGCCCGTGCTGGATGGGCGCGGGCAGCTGCAGCGAGGACGGCTGCGTGTACCCGCCGCAGCCGGCCGGGACCGCGTGCACGATCGACGACGGCGTGACCGCCTCGGGTGCGACGGCGCCGGCGCGTGCGTGGTGACCGGTGGCATGCAGTGCAACCAACCCCAGGGCCGTGCTTCTCGCCGCAGGGCAGTGCCAGAAGGACGGCACCTGCAGCTACGAGCAGCTGCCGGCGGGCAGCGACTGCGACGACGGTGACGGCTGCACCACCGGCGAGAGCTGCGATGCCGCGGGGCGTGCGGCGGTGGCGATCCCTCAGCAGCGACAACCCCTGCGAGACCGCCAGCTGCGTCGGAGGCAACTGCGTGGTCGAACCGCTCGACGACGGCGACAGCTGCGGCGCGACCTCGTCGCTGCGCTGCTGTGACGGCAACTGCGTCGACATCTCCACCGACGCCGACAACTGCGGCGGCTGCGGCGTGAGCTGCGACGCCGACGACAGCTGCGAGTCGGTCGAGGTCACCTCGAGCTGCAGCGATCACCCCGCAGACACCACCGGCCGCTGCACCTGCGACGGCGCCAACGCCGACTGCCCGCTGTCGCAGGTGTGCCGCACGCAGTCGCCGTACACCAACCGCTGCACGCCGAACTCCGCGGACAACTGCGTGAACGAGTTCCAGGACATCGGCGCGTGCCCGAACTACTGCTACTACCCGTAGGCATGCTCACGACGGCGCGGCCGGCCGCGCGAGATCGCGGCGCGGGTCCTCTTCGTCGAGCAGGATCACCTCGAGCGGCTCGCCGCGCCCGGGGCTCCAGTGCAGCAGCTCGCCGGCGGCCTCGCGCACGCGCAGGAACGTGAACTGCACCCGCTCGCGCGGCAGCAGCACGTCGTGGGTGAACACGGCGATCCACGTGCCGGTGTTGAAGTACCAGCCCGGCCGCTCGGGGCTGCCGCCGATACGCCACAACACCTCGTCGTGGCTGTGGCCGAAGCTGACCACCGGCACGTCGACGATGCGCGCGAGCTCGGCGGCGGCCCGGCGCATGGGCTCGGGCGGCACCGCCGAGCCGCCGCGCAGCACGGTGTAGGCCAGCGAGCCGAACAGCGCCAGCAGGAACACGAAGCTGAACATCAGGAACAAGGTCGCGCGGCCCAGCAGACCGGTCGCGACCTGGTCGATGGCGTGGTTGCCGGCGAACCACAGCCCCAGCACCAGCGCGCTGACCAGGGTGAACGCACCGGTGAGCTTGAGTGTCTGCAGGCCCAGGCCACGGATGGCCTGGACCAGATCGGTGTGGGTGTCCTTGAGCCGATCGATCGCAAACAGGCGCTCGCCCATGCCGCTTTGCTCGGCCAGCTCGGCGAGCTCGCGGGCGTGGTTCTCGGCGATGCGGGTGCGCGCGCGCGACGGGTACTTGAGCACGCGCTTGACCACCTGCCACCAGAAGCGCCAGTGACTGCGGACCACGCCCAGCAGCAGCTGCGGGTTGTTGAACGCCAACCACTTGAGGTAGCGGCTGTTGGCGCGGGTGCTCGGCACGATGAAGGTGATGTGGCCGAACGCGTTGTAGAGGTAGCGCTGGAAGAAGTTGCCCAGGGGGTTGTCGAGCTCGGCTTCGTGCACCGCGTCGGGCAGATCGACCAGGCCGCGACGCAGCGGGTAGCGGAACGCGTTCTCCGGATCGTACTGGCAGCCGTGCTCGATCCAGAGGCGACCCGCCTCGTGGTAGAACCACGGCAGGAACTGCAGCCGATCGAGCGCGGCGGCGGCCGCGGGACCTTCGCCGAGTTCGCCGTGGCGGATCAGCGCCTCGCGCAGGGCTTGCTGCACCGGCTGCCACTGCAGCTCGATGTCATGGTTGCCCGGCAACATGATCACGTCGTGGCCGCTGGCGAGCACGTGGCCGATGGCGGCGCAGAAGCGCGGGTGGCCCTCGAGGATGCGCGCGAGCTCGGCCGCGGCGCGCGAGGGCGTGAGCACCGGCGCGAAGTTCGAGCGCCGCTCGGGCGTGTCGCCCTCGAGTGGCACCGGGTCGAGCCGCAGCAGATCGAAGGTGTCGCCGTTGAAGACGAACTTGAAGTCGCGGCCGCTGCGGCGCGCGTCCTCGGTCAGCCAGCGGCAGAAGCGATGGAAGTCCTCGTCGTAGAAGAACGCTTCGAGCTCGTAGTACCGGCCCGACTCGCGGTTGCGACCGCGACCCAGGTGCAGGTCGCTGACGACGATGACGTCGTGCAGGGGCGGTGCGCTCATCGGGCGTCGGATCGACGATGCCACAGCCACAGCGCGACAAACAGCAGTGCCAACCCCAGGGCGCCGCCGGCGGCGGCCAGCGGCGGTGCGACCAGACGGCCGTACAGCGCGACCATGGCCACGGTCGCGAGCTGTCGCGCCACGTCCAGCGGCACCGCCCAGGCGCGGTGCTCGAGCCGGCCGACCAGCGCCAACAGGGTCGCGAGCACGACCACACCCGGCACGATCATCGCGCTGCGTGCGGCGGTGGCCTCGAGCGACATGTACAGGCCGCTACCCGCGAACGCGAGCCAGAAGTGCGCCAGCACGTAGCGCCGCAGCGGCCGCGAGGCCGCGGCCTCGTACTTCACCCACCGCGCGCGATCGACCGCGGCCGGCGGCGCGGCCGGACCCAGCGCCGCGGGTTGCCAGCCCGGGTGCATCCACCACACGCGTACGCGATCGAGCAGGCGCGGGAAGCGTCGCGCGGCGCGGTGCACCTGGACGTAGTACTCGACGTTGGCCCACAGCGGGTTGTAGCTGTGCAGCGGTTTGGTCACGCCGAACACCACCGGTTCGCGCTCGGGTTCGTAGGTGCCGAAGAGCTTGTCCCACAGGATGAAGATGCCGCCGTAGTTCTTGTCGAGGTACTGCGGGTTGATGCCGTGGTGCACGCGGTGGTGCGACGGCGTGTTGAGCACGGCCTCGATCGGGCCCAGCTGCCGCACCAGCTCGGTATGGGTCCAGAACTGGTAGAAGAGATTGAGCGCGTACATCGTGACCCACACGTGCGCGGGCACGCCCAGCAGCGCCAGCGGGGCGTAGAACACGAACGCGCTGACCAGCTCGAGCGCGGGCTGCCGCAACGCGACCGAGAGGTTGAAGTCCTCGCTGTGGTGGTGCACCACGTGCACGCCCCACAGCAGGTTGACCACGTGGCTGAGACGGTGCCACCAGTAGAACGCGAAGTCGATGCCGACGAACGCGATCAGCCACGGCCACGGGCTGCCCGGCGCGAACTCGACCAGGCGCGCGTGGTCGTACAGCCAGCCGTAGGCGACCACGGCGGCGAACTTGAGGAAGACCTCGAACACCTGCGACACGATGCCGGTGCTGAGATCCGAGACCATGGTGCCCAGGTGGTAGGCCCGCTGCTTGCGGCGGCGGGCCACCAGCGCCTCGACCACGATGCCGAGGATGAAGAACGGGACCAGCAGCGGGATGATGTTGTCGGACATGACGCGCTGCCTCGGCCCGGTCCGCGCGCCTCAGTTGAGCGCGTAGGGTGTACTGAGTGCGAACGCGGCGATCTCCGCGTCGAAGTGCTCGCCGTGGTCGGTGACCATCTGGTAGCTGCCGTGCATCGTGCCGAACGCGGTGCCCAGCGGACACGCCGAGGTGTACTCGAAGCTCTCGCCCGGGCGCAGGATCGGCTGCGCCCCGACCACGCCGGGGCCGCGCACCTCTTCGACCTCGCCGTTGGCGTCGGTGATGACCCAGTGACGACTCATCAGTTGCACGGTCTCGCTGCCGGTGTTGGCGATGCGGACCGTGTACGCGAAGAGCCAGCCACCGCGGCCGGGATCGGATTGCTCGGGCACGTAGCGCGACCGCACTCGCACCTCGATTCCCCGCGTGATTGCTTCGGATGTGGACATGCGCCGTGGTGTGGCGGGGATCCTATCGCAACCCGGGCGACGGTGGCACGGCTGCAGGCGCATCGCGCGGCAACGGCCCGCGGCGGGCGCGGGCGCGGCGGCTCACTGCGCGCCGCAGTCGATCGCCGCCGGCTGCGGCTCGAACGCGTAGTTGGTGGTGCCGTCGCCGATCTGTCCCGCGCTGTTGGTGCCCCAGCACAGCACCTGCGCGGTGTCGGTCCGCACGCAGGTGTGGGTCACGCCGCCGGCGACGTCGAGCACGCCGGCGCCGACGTCGATGCGCACCGGCACGAAGGTGTACTGATCGTTGCCGCCCATGTCGGGCTCGAGCATGAGCTGACCGCTGGTGTTGCTGCCCCAGCACCACAACGCCGCGTCGTCGTCGATGGCGCACGTGTGTTGATCGCCGGCTGCGATCGCGATGGGCGTGCCGGCCTCGGGCGGCCACGCGACCGCGACCGGGGCGATCTGCTGCATGCCGCTGCCGTCGCCGAGCTGGCCCAGATCGTTTCTGCCCCAGCAGCTGATGGCGGCGGTGTTCGTGAGCACGCAGGTGTGCGTGCGGCCCAGCGCGATGTCGGCGACGTCGGCCACCGGCATGGTCGAGGGTGCCGGCAGGCTCGGCGTCATGGCCGGATCGGTCGCGAGCTGGCCCTGGCCGTTGGCACCCCAACACGAGACGGTGCCGCTCTGCAGCAGGCAACCGAACGCGGCGCCGGCCTCGAGCCGCGCGACCGGTCCGGTGCCGGTGCTCACCGGCCCGGGTCCGGCATCGACGCCGGTGAGCTGGCTCTGGCCGTTGGCGCCCCAACACACCATCGAGACGCCGTCCGCGGCGCAGGTGAACGCCGCGCCCGCGGCGACGTGATCGGCCGAGTTCACCGGTGCGGGCGTGGCCGGGGCCGTGGGCTGCGCCAGCGCCGGATCGACCTGGCCGCTGTCGTTGGCGCCGAAGCAGCGCACGTTGCCCTGCTCGGAGCGCACGCAGGTGTGGTTGGTCGCTCGCACCTCGCGGATCGGATCCGAGGGCCGCACCGCCAGCGCCGAGATCGGCGCGCTCTCGAACGGCTGCAGCGAGTCGCCCAGCTGTCCTTGATCGTTGGCGCCCCAACACAGCACGGTGCCGTCGACCAGCACCGCGCAGCTGTGACGATCACCGGTCTCGATCTGTCGCACGCAGCCGCACGCCAGGCCCATGCAGTCGAGGCCCTCGGCGCACGCGGGCCCGTCGGCGCAGCAGCTCTCGCCCGCGCCGCCGCAGGCCTCGCCGGTCTCGCCGCTGCTGCTCGAGCTCTCGGCGCCCATCGAGCTGCCCGAGTCGAGGCTCGTGGCCGTGAGCGTGGTGTCGAGCGAGCCGACGCTGGTGCTGGTCGAGCTGCCGCCGCCCTCGCTGGTGCTGCCGCCTGCGACGCAGTCACCCGCGAACGCGGAGTCGGCGAATTCGTCGTAGCGCAGCCCGCTCGCGCAGCCGTCGTCCGGATACGCGCACTGCCCCGACATGCACACGCCGCCGCTCTTGGCGTTGCAGGCCTCGGCGTCCTCACACGAAAACGTGGTGAATTGCAGACAGCCCGCGAACCCCAGCGCGAGCCCGGCCACGGCCGCCAGCCCTGGCGCCAGCGCGCGGCCGGGCCGCTGTGGCCAGCCCCGGCGGCGCTGGTTCGCCGCGAGCGCCGCGCGGGCCCCGTGCGAGCGCGCGCGTGCGTGCGGGGGACTCAGCTCGGGCATGCGCGCGGCCATCGGATCCGCCGCCGCACGATAGCACCGAATCGCAGCGGTTCGCACGCGCCGCGGCCCGTTGCGGAGCCCGTGCGCAGGGCGCTAGGATCGCATCGACGATGCCACCCGACCCGGCAGCAGAGCGCCGCGGTGCGGCGCCGGGCCCGAGCGCCGCGAGCGATCGGCTCGGGCGCTACGAGCTGCTGCGTCGGCTGGGCTCGGGTGGCATGGCCGAGGTCCACCTCGCGCGTGCGGCCGGGCTCGAGGGCTTCCAGAAGTTGCTCGTGCTCAAGCGGATCCTGCCGCACCTCGCGGCCGATCCCGAGTTCGTGCGGATGTTCCTGGCCGAGGCGCGCCTGGCCGCGATCCTCGATCACCCCAACGTCGTGCAGGTGTTCGACATCGGGCGCGAGGGCGCCGAGTTCTTCTTCACGATGGAGTACGTCTACGGCGAGAACCTGCAGACCATCCTGCGGGCCAGTCGTCGCAAGGGCACGTTGCTGCCGATCGAGCTCGCGATCGCCATCGCGATGGGCGCGGCCACGGGCCTGCACTACGCCCACGAGCGCGTCGGCTTCGACGGCATGCCGCTGGGGCTCGTGCATCGCGACGTCTCGCCGACCAACGTGATGGTCACCTACGACGGCTGCGTGAAGATGGCCGACTTCGGCATCGCCAAGGTCACCTCGCGCACCGACGTCACCCAGGCCGGCATCCGCAAGGGCAAGGTGCCGTACATGTCGCCCGAGCAGTGCCGGGCCGAGCCGCTGGACCGCCGCAGCGACGTGTTCTCCCTGGGCATCGTGCTGTACGAGTGCACGACGATGTCGCGCCTGTTCGACGGCGACAACGAGTTCGGGTTGATGAACCGCATCGTCAACGGCGACGTGCCGTTGCCGTCGACCAAGCGGCAGAACTTCCCCAAGGACCTCGAGCGCATCATCATGCGCGCGCTCGCGCCCCAACGCGACCGACGCTTCGCCACCGCCGGCGAGTTCGCGGCCGAGCTCGAACGCTTCGCGCGCGAGCGCAAGCTGCGGGCGACGCAGTCGGCGTTGGGCGAGTTCATGCACGAGCTGTTCGAGCCGCGGCCGTTCCCGTTCGGCGCGCTGTTGGGTGCGCCGATGGCCAGCACCGCCGCGGCGTCGGGCACGGGTGAACACAGCGCGCGCTCGGGTGCGGCGGTGCCGGCGGTGCGCCTGCCCGCCGACGTCACGCCGCCGTCGCATTCGCAGAGCACCGCCGCCGGCTCGCGTTCGGGCAGCCGCAGCAGCGTCGCGCCGCGAGGCGGTGGGACCCTGCGCGGCGTCGCGATCGGCCTGGGCGCGGTCGCTGCCGTCGCTGCGATCGCCGTGGGGGCGGTGTTCGTCGCGACCTCGAACCAGACGAACCCGCCCGGTCCCGCACCTGCCGCGGACGCGCCCGCGGCCGTCGCGGCGCCGGCACCGGCAGCTGCGGTCGCGCCGGTGCTCGCACCCGCCGCGGTCACGCCCGCCGCGGTCACGCCGTCGGCCGCCGCGGTCGCGCCGGCGCCCGCCGCCGTGCCGGCACCTGCAGCGGTCCCCGAGGCCGCGGCCGAGCCCGCACCCGAGACCGCAGCGGAGCCGGTCGTCATCGTCGAGGACGACGGCGGCAAGCGTCCGCGCAAGAAGGCGGCGCCCAAGCGCGACGGCGCGAGCAAGCCGACGCCGAGCCGCGCAACCCCGACCTCGACGCCTTCTTGCCGCAATGATCTCGGCCGCAATGATCTCGGCGCTCACCAGCTGCGCGCTGTCGCTGACGCTGGCCCTGGGCCCGTCGCAGCTGCTCGGCGATCCCGACGCGCAACAGGCCTTCGAGGAGGCCCAGGCCGCGTTCGAGGCCAAGGACTACGCCACCGCCAGCGCCAAGCTCGAGCGCGCGTACATGCTCGAGCCCAAGCCCGAGCTGCTGTATCCGTGGGCCCAGGCGGAGCGCAACCTCGGTCGCTGCGCCAGCGCGATCGACCTGTACCAGAAGTTCATCGACACCAATCCGCCCGAGCGCATGGTCGAGGCCGCGCGACAGAACATCACGCGCTGCGAGGAGACGTTGGCGGCGGCGCAGCCCCAGCCCGAGGCCACGCCGCCGGCCGAGGATCCCGAGACCGCGCCGGGGCGCCGCGATCGCGACGACGGCGGCGAGGGTCCGCGCGACGACGGCGACGACGGCAAGCCGATCGGTCACGATCCCGCAGGCGCGAGCCTGGTCGCGATCGGTGGCGTGGGCGTCGTCGTCGGTGCCGCGCTGCTGGGCGTCGCCAGCCGCCGCGCGCGGCAGACCGACGACGCAGCGGACAACCAGGCCTACCTCGACGTGCGCCACGGCGCGCTGGCGCTGCGCAACGGCGGCGCCGCGGCCCTGGCGATCGGTGGTGCGCTGCTGCTCGCGGGCGTGGTGCGCTACGGCGTGCTCGCGGGCAAGCGCAAGCGTGCGCGCGACGACGTCGGGCTGCTGCTGCCCCGCGGCGGTGCGGGCCTGGCGTGGACCCGCCGCTTCTGAGCCGGCTGGCGCGCCGCGCTCACGCGCTGGTGAGCACGATCGTGACGGTGTCGCTGCCGGCGTTGGCCGCGACCAGATCCGGCAGCATGTCGTCGTCGATGTCGGCGACGCCGACCGCGACCGGCATGGCGCCGGTGACGAACTGCGCGACCTCGGCGAAGTCGCCGGTGCCGTCGTTCACGAGCACGCGCAGGGTCGCGTCGCCGGTGCTGGCGACCACGAGATCGAGATCGCCGTCGAGATCGAGATCGACCAGCGCGAGGTCGGTGGGGCTGGCGGCGTCGGCAAACGGCAGCGCCGCGCCGAAGCTGCCCAGGCCGTTGCCGAGCAGGCGCGTGATGCCGCCGCTGCCCTCCGCCGTGACCGCGTCGCCCAGTCCGTCGCCGTTGACGTCGCCGCCGACGACCGCGCGGGGTTCGTTGCCGACCGGGAAGGACGCTGCGGCACCGAATTGACCCTGGCCGTTGCCCAGCAACAGGCCCACCGTGTTCGCGCCGGAGTTGGCGACCAGCAGGTCGAGGTCGTCGTCGTCGCTGATGAGCGCGAGCGCCACGCCGCGGGGGCCGCTGCCGACGCCGAAGGTGGTCATGGCCGCGAACGGTGCCGGGTCGGCCAGCAGCACGCCCACGGTCGCGTCGGCACCGTTGGTCACGACGACGTCGTCGCGATCGTCGCTGCCGAAGTCGGCGACCGCGAGCACCTGCGGGGCCATGCCGACGGAGAAGTCACCGCCGTTGACGAGGCTGCCGTTGCTGGCGCCGCGCAGCCACGTGATGCTGCCGGCGCCGCCGTTGACGGTGACGAGATCCACGTGACCGTCGCCGTCGAAGTCGCCCGCGCCCAGGGCCCACGGTCCCGGCCCGGTGTCGACCGTGGTGCGGGCGCCGAAGCTGCCGGCGCCGTCGCCCGGGCGCAGCGCGACCTGGTTCGCGTCGCGGTTGCAGGTCGCGAGGTCGAGCGCCGGATCGCCGTCGAAGTTGGCGAGCACGATGTCGCTGGGCGCCGCGCCCATCACCAGCAGCTGCGGCACGCCGAAGCACAGCTGGCCCGGTGAGGCCACGCCGTCGTCGCACACCGCGGGCCCGCCGCCGCTGCTGTCGCTGCCGCTGCTGCTGCTCGACGTGCTGCTCGAGCTGCCCACCTGCGCCGGTGCACACACGCCCGCCTCGCACACCAGATCGCCGATGCAGTCCATGCCCGGGCCACAGGGACAGCCGAGCTCGGGCACCGCGCACGCGCCGGTCGAGCCGGTGCCGCCGCTGGACGAGCTGGTCGCCGAGGTCGTGGCCATGGTGGTGCTGTCGCCTTCGCCGTTGCCGCCGCCGCTGCGGCACGCCAGCGCGAGCAGCAGGCCCAAAACCGCACGGTGGCGGAGGTTCGCGCGCGGGGCAGAGTCCAAGGTGCGGGCATTGTCGCTCGAAACCGCCTCGCGCGGCAAAGCTCCGGCGTGCGGGCTCGCGTCGGTGCGACCGCGGCATCCCGCCACGCGCGCACGTGCGCCGCGGCGACGCCACCGGGCAGACGCCGCGGAAGTTTGGACCCCTCGCAGGCGGCTGCTAGCCTGATCGTTCGAGAGCCCCTCGGCGCCATGTGTCGCATCTTCGGTTTTCGCTCGGTGCTGCAGAGCCAGGTCCATCGATCCCTGGTCAGTGCCGACAACGCGCTGGTGCAGCAGAGCGGTCGTCACCCCGACGGCTGGGGCGTGGCCTACTACAACGCCGGCGCGCCGCACGTGATCAAGAGCGTGTCCACGGCGATGGACGACGCGCTGTTCCGCCGTGTCTCGGGCATCGTGTCGTCGGAGACCGTGCTCGCGCACCTGCGCAAGGCGACGCAGGGCAACTTGTCGATCATCAACACCCACCCGTTCCAGTACGGCCCGTGGGTGTTCGTGCACAACGGCAACGTCGCCGGCTTCGCGGCGATCCGCGAGGCCCTGATCGCACGGATCCCGCCGGTGCTGCGGCGCTTCATCCTGGGCGACACCGACAGCGAGGTCGTGTTCTATCTGCTGCTGGGCAACATGGCGCGCCGCTGCGACCTCGCGCGGCCGGGCTATCCCGTCGGGGATCTGATCGCGGCGATCCGCGAGACCGTGGCCGAGATCGTCGAGCTCGCGGGGCCGCTGTGCGACCGCGACGACGGTCCGCCGGAGTCGACGTTCCTCACGTTCGTGGTGACCAACGGCACCACCATGGTGGCGCACCAGGGCGGCAAGGCGCTGTACTTCACCACGCACAAGCGACGCTGCCCCGAGCGGGACGACTGTCCCAGCTTCGGGCCCAGCTGCGAGCAGCCCTCGCCCGACGGTCACGTCAACCACCTGCTGATCTCGAGCGAGCCGCTGCAGGGCGAAAACGTGTGGACGGCGCTGCAGCTCGGTGACATCGTCGGCGTCGACTGGCGCATGCAGTTGACCCGCACTGCGCCCGCTGCACGATGACGGCTGCCGCGCTGCCCCGCTGGACCCTGGCCCTGTGCTGCTCCTTCGTCGCCGTGTTGTGCACGTGGGCGGCGTTGGTGCTGCCGTGGCGTTCGTGGACCACGTTCTCGATCCTCACCACCGGCTTCGGCGCGATCCATGCGGTGACGGCAGTGCTCGCGCTCGTGGGTCATCGCGCGCGCGCTCGCGCCTGGCGACTGCAGTCGATGGTCGCGCTGGGCTACCTCGCGTACCTGACGTGGAACCTGGTCGTGGCCTCGAGCTACATCGCGGCGCTCTACGGTGGGCTCGGCAAGGGCGTCGCGGTGGGGCTGTTGCTGGTGTGGTGCATCGCCGCGTTCGTGACCGTGCCGCTGTCGGCGTGGGGGCTCGCGGTCACCGGCGGACTCGCGGCGCGGCGTCGCGCCGCGGTCGTCGCCGGACTCGGGCTGTTGGGTCTGATCGGCGGTGCGTTCGAGGCCCGCGCTGCCGCGGTCGCGCGGCCGCAGCCGGCCATCGCCACCGCCGAGCTCGCCGGCGCGATCGCGGCGGTACCCCGACGCTGGGGTCCGGCACCGCGCGAGCCGCGACCGTTGCTGACGCTCGCGCCGGCGACGTGTGCCGCGGCGCCGGACACGGTCGGCGTGACCGTGCTGGTCGCGACCCAACGGGTCGACGGCGACGAGCTGCGCGTCGATCACGAGTGCTTGCAGGGCGAGTCGCTCGCCGGGGTGTTGCCGCGGCTCGAGGCCGCGCTCGACGGTGCGGTCCCCGGTGGCGCGCTGGTCGACGTGGTGACCGCGACGCGCTCGCTGCGTCACCTCGCACCGGTGGTCGACGGCATGCTGCTGCGTCCCGGCCTCGACGGCGTGTGCGACGGCGCGCGTTGCTTCGCACCGTGGCAGCTGCTGGCCCAGGACGCGTTCACCGTGCACAAGCCGATCCCGGTGGTGCCGGAGTTCCGCTTCGGCTTCGACCCCGTCGTCGTGCGCGAGCGCCTCGGCGTCGAGCCGCTGCCCCAGGTCGACGGCTTGCTGCGGCTCGAGACCCACAGCTTCAAGCTCGACGCCGACGGCACCGTGCGCGCGCTGCGACGCCTACGCGAGGCCGGCCCGCCGCTGGATGCGTCGTCGCTGCACGCGGGCAAGCGTGCGGCCGAGCGCTACATCCTGTCGGCCCAGGGCAGCGACGGCCGCTTCGAGTACCGGCTCGACCCGTTCGTCGGCAAGGTCAGCTTCAACGGCTTCTCGCTCGCGCGTCAGGCCGGCACGACCTTGGTCGTGTGCGAGCTGGCCGAGGATCGCGAGCGCGCGCGTGCGGTCGCGTCCGCGGCGCTGGCGATGCTGGTCTCGACCCAGCGCCGGCACGATCGCGTGGCGGCGCTGGCGTTCCCGGCGGAGAAGCAGGTCCGCACCGTGGGCCTGGGCGACACCGCGCTGGCGACCATCGCACTGCTGTCGTGCCGTGACCTCGTGGGCGATCGCTTCGACGAAGACATCGATCGCATGACGCGCTTCCTGCTGGCGATGCAGCGCCCCGACGGCGGCTTCCACCCGCGCATGATCATCGCCGAGGGCGCGCCCGAGCCCGGGCCCGATCCTCTGTACGCGGTGGGGCAGGCCGTGTTCGCGCTGACCCTGCTCGAGCGTCTGGTCGAGTCGGGCGCGACCGTGGGCGAGGTCGAGTTCGCCGACCACGCGACCGTGCGTGCCGCGGTCGACTCGGCGATGCGCTACATCGCCGAGGACTACTGGTCGAACTTCGCGCGCGATTTCTTCTTCATGGAGGAGAACTGGCACTGCCTCGCGGCGCGGGCCTCGCTCACGCACCATCGCCACGACGGCTACGAGCGCTTCTGCCTCGACTACGTGCGCTACAAGACCCGGGTGATCTTCGGCGAGGACGACGGCGTGGTCGAGGACTTCCTCGGCGGCTACGGCATCGGCAACGTGCTCACGCCGCACAACACCGGCTCGGCCGGTTTCGGCGAGGCCTCGTCGGCGGCGCTGGCAGTCGCGGCCGCGCGCGGGGAGACCATGCCCGAGACCAAGGCTGCACTCGAGCGCGTGCTCGCCTTCCTGCTGCACCACCAGTGGCGCGAAGGCAACACCTTCGCGGTCAGCGGTCCGCATCCGATCGAAGGCGGCGTCAGCGAGCACATGGGCTCGCCCCACATCCGCATCGACTACGTGCAGCACGCGATGGCGGCGATGGGCCACGGCGGTCGCGTGCTGGGCCTGCTCGCGCCGGCGGCGACGCCGTGAGCAGCGCCGACGCGCGGGTGCGCCTGGGTTGGTCGCTCGCCAGCGTGGCGGTGCTCGCGGTGGTGATGCTGCCGTGGGCGACCGGGCACGACGGCTTCCCGCTGTCGAACTACCCCATGTTCGCGGCTGCGCGACCGCGGCAGATGAAGCTGGCCCACGTCGTCGGGATCGATCGCGACGGCGTCGCGCGCCCGCTCGCGCCGCGATGGTTGGGCACACCCGAGGTGATGCAGGCGGCCCAGACCGCGCGGCAGGCCGCGCGGGACCCGGCCGCGGCACGGCAGCTGTGCGCGCGCGTGGCCGCGGCGTTGCGCGAGGCGGACGAGCCGATTCGCGCCGTCGAGATCCGCACCGATCGCTACGACGTGATCGACTACTGGGCGCACGGCACCGTGCACGCGGGCGAGCTGCACGCACGGTGCGAGGTCGACGGAGGCGAGCCGCCGTGAGCCCGCGCCACCCGCTGGCGCCGGCGTCGGCGCGGCGGCTGGCCGCGCTGCGGATCGTGCTCGGGCTCGCGGCGTGGATCTACGCCGTTGCGCTGCCCACTCCATCAGCGTGCAGCGCTTCGCGCCGGGCGTTCCGCCCGGTCGGGCTCGCGACGCCGCTGTCGACGCCGCTGCCGACCGCGGTCGTTGTGGTGCTCGCGATCGCGGCGGTGCTGGCCGGCGCCGCCTTCGTGCTGGGCTGGCGCTGGCGCATCAGTGGCCCCGCGTTCGCGTTGCTGCTGCTGTGGAACACCAGCTATCGCAACTCGTGGGGCATGGTCTTCCACACCGAGAACCTGATGGTGCTCCACATCGCCGTGCTGGCGATGTCTCGGGCGGCGGACACCTGGTCGCTCGACGCACGCGGGCACGGCGAGCCTGCGCCCCACACTCGCTACGGCGCGCCGATCTGGCTGATGGGTGCGGTCACGGTCGCGACCTACGTGCTCGCCGGCGCGGCCAAGCTACAGCACTCCGGACTCGCGTGGGTGACCAGCGACATCTTGCGCAACCATGTCGCGTTCGACAACCTGCGCAAGGCCGAGCTCGGCGACGCCTACGCGCAGCTGGGCGTGGCGCTGGTGCCCCAGCGATCGCTGTTCGTCGCGCTCGCCGGCTTCGCCTTGGCGATGGAGCTGCTGGCGCCGCTGGCCCTGTTGCAGGGACGCATCGCGCGGCTGTGGTGCGTGAGCGCGTGGGCATTCCACGTCGGTGTGTTCGCGACCATGTGGATCGTCTTCCACTATCCGATGCTGGGCCTGGCCTACGCGTCGTTCGTGCCGCTCGACGGCGTGCTCTCGCGCCTCGCCGCGCAGCTGCCTGCCCGCGCGCGCTGACGCGCGGATCACAGCGCGGTCGAGCGGCCCAGAGGTGGCATCGCCAGATCCGGCACCGGCAGCGCGCGGGGTGGGCGGCGGTGCTCGACCGGCAGGCTCGCGATGGCGGCGATGGTGCCGGGCAGCGCTCCGGGCGAGCGAAACCCCGAGGCGCCGAAGCGCTCGACCACCGCGTCGCGCTGCGCGGCGAGCTCGTCGAGCACACGACGCCAGCGCGCGAGGTCGTCGCGCACCAGCGCGGCGGTGTCCTCGGCTTCGCCCGCGGGCAGCGCCCGCCGCTGGGCCTCGCGGCGCAGCTCGCCGGCGAAGCGCATCGCCATGGCCATGCGCCAGGCCATCAGCGCGGGCACCAGCGCCATGAGCTGCCCCCAGGTCGAGAGCATGCCCAGCAGGTGCATCACTGCGATGCCGATGCCGGTCGCGCCGGCGACGAAGCCGACCACGCCCCAGTGCGCCGCGCTGCCATCGCTGGCGCGCGCGAGCGCGAGCTCGTCACGGTGGCGCCCGATCGCGACGACGCGGAACTCCACGCCCTCGCCGGGCGGTCGACGGAAGCGCTGCACGCTGATCATGCCTTCGAACCGGCCCCGCCGGACCTTGGTGGTCGCACCCTCGAGTGCGCCCCACAGTCGCACGTGGGCCATGGAGTAGCCGGCATCCTCGGGGAACGCTGCGGCGCAGGCGTCGCGTGCGAACTGCGACAGATCGGTCAGCACGCGGCTGGCCGCGGCGTCGTCCTCGCCTGCCTCGCGCACGCTCCACGTCAGTTGCAAGCCATCGTCGCGCACGATCGATCAGCGTAGCAGGTCGGCGCCACGCGGCGAGTCCGGAGCGAGCCCCGCACCACCCCCGCGCACCGCGGTCGCACGTCCGTGCGCGCATGGGCCGAAGCGACGCGATCCCGCGCGTCGCCGCTTTAGCGCAGGTCGCGACCGAACGGCATCAACGACAGCGGCGCGAGCTTGAGGTGCTGCACCGCGAAGGGGATGCCCACGATGGTCAGCGCGAGCACACCCGCCCACAGCAGGTGGGCCAGCGCGAGCTCCCAGCCCACCAGCAGCAGCCACACGATGTTGGCGACGAAGCGCAGCGGTTCGTTGGCGCCGGGCAGCTCGACGATGCGCTTGCCGAACGGGGCGAAGGTCGCGGCGCCGATCTTGATCGCCTGCACGCCGAAGGGCGCCCCGACGATCGTCAGGCACAGCAGCAGCCCGACCACGATGTAGGCGAGCCCCGAGAGGAGCCCGCCGAAGATCAGCCAAACCAGGTTGCCCAGCAGCGTCATGGGGGTGCGGCCGCACGCGGGCCGTGCGGGCCGAAAGCGCGCTGGGCCCCGGGGTATTTCAGGCCGTGGCGCGGCAGACCCGTGGGGCCGGGCGGCGCGTTGCAGCGGGCGGGCGCTGCCGGCCCACCAGGCCCGCAGCCGCGCCGCCCCGATCGGCGATACCCTGCATGAAGACCATGTCCTGCCGCACCCGCTTCGCTGCCCTGTGTCTGGCCTCGCTCGTCGCGTGCGCGTCGCACGAGGGGCCGGCCCCGACGGGATCCAAGCCGACCGCGCCCGAGGCCAAGGCGATCGAGTTCCGCGGGATGATCTCCTCGGTCTCGCTGATCCAAAACTGCCCCGATCCGCCCGCGGATCCCGCCGCGCCCGCCGCGGGTCCCGCCGACGAATCGCGCGCGGCCGCGATGCCGCCGAGCCCGGGCTCGGCGGTCGCGCCGGGTGCAGCGCTGCGACAGGCCGGCGACAGCCCCAACGGTTGGTCGCAGCCGTGCACGCAGTCGACGATGCAGCTGTCGGTCTCTCACGACGGCAAGGCCGCCACCGCGATGGAGATCAAAGCCGTGCGCCTGACCGCCGCGGGCACCGGCGCGCAGCTGGGCGCGGTGCCGTTTCGCGCGCCGACGCAGTGGAACGACGACGGTCGCTACGTGACGTGGAACCAGGAGATCCCAGCGGCGCGCGAGCTCAAGGTCGCGTACCGCCTCGGTGAGCCCGACTGGGACGCGGTCGGAAAGGCCCTGGGCTCGGCCGACACCTACGCGCCGCGCTACGTGCTCGAGGTCGACGTCGGCTTCGCGGGGCGGACCATCACGCTGCGCTCGCCCGAGTTCCAGCGCGAATACCCGCACGTGGTCGTGACCTGAGGCCGAAGGTCCGATGCGCGCGATCGAGGCGCTGGGTTCGGCGGTGCTCGTGCTCGGTGCGTGCGGGCGCGAGCCCACGCCGGTGAGCGACCCGGTGCCCGAGGATCAGGTCGTGCTGCCCAGCCCCGAGGACCGCACGCGCGAGTCGTACCTCGCCGACGCCAAGTTCCGGCGCGCGGCGCTCGAGGACTCGCTCGCGAATCCGGACAACGGCTACTCGCGCGATCGCCTTGCGGCCTACGGCCTGGCCGACGCAGGCTGGGAGCTGCTGCCGGCGTGGAATCCCCGCGTGGTGCCGCTGACCACCGCGATCGCCAGGCGCATGCGCAGCGGTGAGCTCGCGCTGCCGCCCGCGACCAACCCGCTGTGGAACGGCACCGCGACGCTCGACCTCGACGGCTGGCGCGAGCTGGGGCGGCGCGTGTTCTTCGAGTACCCGCTGCGCGCAGACGACTCGATCGCGCACGCGTTGCTCGAGCCCGAGCGCGCGGCTGCGCGCGGGCTGACGCCGGCGTCGGACGGCAGCTATCCGGGCCTGGTCGTGTTCGAGGATCTCGACGGTGTCGCGCGCATCGGCATCACCTGCGCGTTGTGCCACACCGCCCTGGTCGAGGGCCGGCCGTGGCCCGGGCGCGCGCGGCGTGATCTCGAGTACGGCCGCGTGCGACTCGAGTACCACGCCGAGACCCGCGTGCCGCTCGAGCCCGAGCTCGCGGCACGCATGGCGCGGTGGGGACCGGGGCGCGCCGACATCACCGGCGACGACGACGAGGACCCAGTCGCGATCCCGGATCTGTGGCGTCTGCTCGAGCTCAGCGCGCTCACGCAGGCGGGGACACTGCGCCTGGCCGGTGATCGCATCGCGGACTCGAGCGAGCGGCGCTCGCACGATCTCGTGGTGCTCGCGATCCGGCAGGAGACGCAGATCATCCAGGCCAGCGGCGATCGCATCCGTCCGCCACGCGAGCTCGCGTGGGCGCTGGCCGAGTTCGTCGCGTCGCTGGAGCCGCCGCCGCTGCCGTTGCACGACCCCGCGGGCGTCCGCGAGGGCCGCGAGGCCTTCGCCAAGCATTGCCGCCGCTGCCACGACGGCCCCGCCGGCAGCGGTGCGCCGGTGCTCGCGGAGAACGTCGGCACCGATCGTGCGCTGGCCGACTCGCGCGCGCGCGGAACCGGGAGGTTTCGGCCTGCGCCGCTGGTCGCGGTCGAGGCCGCGGCGCCGTACTTCCACGACGGCAGCGTCGCCACGCTCGCCGACGTGCTCGATGCGCGGCGACTGACGCCCGAGTACCGCGAGGGCCTGCGCGGTCCGGGGCCGGTCGCCGGGCATGCCTTCGGCACCGAGCTGCCCCCGGCCGAGCGCGCGGCCATCGTCGCGTATCTGCGCACGCTGTGACGCGCGCGCGGGCGGTTGAACCGCCCCGCCGGCCTTTGTTACAAGACCCCAGATCCGTGCCACCACGCCTCCGCACGCGCCGAGCGCGTCGACGCTACGTGGTCCGAGTCGTGCTCGCGGTGCTCGCCGCGATCGCGATGCTCGCGGGCGCCGCGGTCGGGCTGGTGGCGTGGTCGGGTCTGCCGCACTACGACGACGTCGCGCCGCCGACGATCACGCTGCCGAGCGACGCGGCGGCGCTCGATCGCGGGCGTCGCCTGGTCGGGCTGGCGTGCCGGCGTTGCCACGCGGCCGCCGATGGCGGACCGCTGCGGGGGCGCGCGCTGGCCGAGCTGCCGCAACGCTTCGGTCGCGTGCACGCGGCCAACCTGACGCGCGACGGTGCCGCCGGCATCGCCGCGTGGGACGACGGTGAGCTCGCGAGGCTGCTGCGCACCGGCATCGATCGCGAGGGCCGCTTCGTGCCGCCGTACATGCCCCGCTACACCCGCATGGCCAGCGACGATCTCGCGGCGGTGCTGGCGTTCCTGCGCAGCGAGCATCCCTGGACCGCGCCCGACGGCACGCGCGCGCCCGCGAGCGCACCGTCGTTGTGGGTCAAGCTGCATGCGCTCTACGACTGGCATCCGCCGCACCTGCCGCAGCAGGACATCGCCGTGCCCTCGCGCGACGATCCGGTGGCGCTGGGGCGCTATCTCGTCGAGGACGTGCTGCAGTGCAACGACTGCCACGGCTCGGGCCCCGAGGTGATCGCGCTCGAGCATCCCACCGACGATGCTGGCTACCTCGGCGGCGGCATGCTGCTGCGCGACCGCAACGGCGAGGCCATCTTCGCCGCCAACATCAGCTTCGACGTCGACCACGGCATCGGCAGCTGGGACTACGACACGTTCCACCGCGCCGTGGTCGACGGCTTCGGGCCCGACGGTGCGCTGGTACGCTGGCCCATGCCGCGCTTCGGCCAGCTCGACGACGTCGAGGTCGCGGCGATCTTCGCCTACCTCGCGGCCGCACCCCACGTCGCGCGCGCGGTGCCCGAGTCGGCCGACTACAAGGTGCCCGGGCCGCGGCTCGATCCCGGTCGCCACGTGTTCTTCCGCGCCGGCTGCCACTACTGCCACGGCCGCGAGCCGGCGGAGCTGCGCAGCTGGGCCGCGGCCGCGATCGTGCACTTCCCCGACGACGCCGCGCTCGCGCGGTTCGTCGCCGATCCCAGCCGCGCGCGGCCCGACGCCGAGATGCCCGGCTTCGGCGAGGTCCTGAGCGAGGCCGATCGGCTCGCGGTCGCGGCTCACGTGCGATCGCTGGCCGAAGGTGCCGCGCGCAAGTGACGGGTCGCGGTCATGCCCGCGACCATGGCCGCGAGCGTCTCGGCCAGCTCGTGCTCGAAGTCGACGCGCAGCAACGCGAGCTCCTCGCGCTCGAGCAGGCCGCCGGATCTGCGGCGGGTCGGCCAGCTGACGCAGACCCACGACCCGCATGCGCGCAGCAACAGGCGCGCACCGTCGCCCTCGCGCAGCGACAGCACCGCCTCGACCAGGCGCCCGCCGCCGACGGCTTGTCCCGCAGCGTAGACCCAAGTGCGGTGTCTTCACCGAGGTTGTGCTCGAGCACCGTGTGCAACAACGGCAGCAACTCGACCAGGGTCGGACGCCCCGCGAGTCCGCGCGCGACGGTGGTCGCGAAGCTGCGTGGGGTGTGGGGGCCGACCCGCAGCCAGCTCGGCGCCGAGGTCGTCGAACCTGCTGGCTCGCGCTCGAGCGTGGCCAGGAACAGCTCTTCCTTGGTGCCGAAGTAGAGGTACAGCGTGCCCTTGGCCGGACCGCAGGCCTCGGCCAGCTCGGCCATGGTCAGCTGCGCGTACTCGCGGCGGCGCAGGGCCCGGCGAAGCCGGGGATGGTCTCGCGGCGGGCGGCCTTCGGGCTTGCGCGCGCACCGACATCGCGGTCTCAGCCGAGCATCTTGCGCACGATGGCGAGCTTGCTGTCGCTGTAGGGCGAGCACTTCACGCTGGGATCGAGGAACAGGCCCGTGCGCATCACCGCCTTGCGGTGGCTGAGAGCCTCGAAGCCCGCCTTGACCGTGGTACGCGCCCAGGCCGCTGGTGATGCACCGAAGGGCAGATCAGGGTCACCCATGTGCACCAGCGTGTTGTTGATGCAGCCGCCGCCGAGGAGACCCGCTCGACGAAGCGACGCTCCTCGTCGTCGTCGCGGGTGAAGAGGTACGCCGCGAGCGGGTTGGGGTGCTCGGCGATGCGCGCGAAGGCCTCGTCGAGGGTGTCGTAGGTGGCGATGGGCAGGATCGGGCCGAAGATCTCGTCGGCCATGACCGCGTCGCCGGGCAGGGCGCCGTCGAGCACCGTCGGCGCGAGGTACAGATCGTCCTCGTCGACGTCGCCACCGATCGACCTTGTTGCGGTCGATGAGCCCGACCAGGCGACGCAGGTGCCGCGCTGACGATGCGGCCGTAGTCGGGGCTCTGCCGCGGGTCCGCCCGCCTCGTAGAAGCTGCGGATGGCCTCGCGCAGACCGTCCAGGCAGGCGCTCGTGCTGCGAGTGGTGCACGAGCATGACCGGGCGCGACGCAGGTCTGGCCGGCGTTGGTGAACTTGCCCCACGCGAGCCGGCGCGCGCGGCGATGGCCATGTCGGCGCTGGGCGTCACGACCGCGGGGCTCTTGCCGCGAGCTCGAACTGTGACGCGGCACGGCCTCCGCGGCCGCCGCGCGACGATGCGACCGACCTGCAGGCTGCCGGTGAAGAAGATGTGGTCCACGGCTTGGCCAGCAGCGCCTTGCCACGGCCTCACCTTCGATCACGGTGACGAACTCGGGCGCGAAGGTGTCGCGCACGAGATCCGCGAGCACCGTGGAGGTGGCGGGCGACAGCTCGAGGGCTTGATCACCGCGACGTTGCCGGCCGCGATCGCTGCGACCAGGGGCGCGATCGCGAGGTGGAAGGGGTAGTTCCACGGCGCGATGATGAGGTTGCGACCCAGCGGCTGCCGGTGGATGCGGCTGCGCGAGGGCCACGACCAGCGGCGAGAACCAGCCCGATCCGCGCATCCACTTGCCCAGGTGCTTGCGGGTGTGGCGGAGCTCGGCCAGCACGAAGCCGATCTCGGTGCCGTAGGCTTCGGTCTTGCTCTTGCCGCGGGTCGGCGTGCGCGCCTCGAAGATCACGGTCTTCGAACTTGCGCACGGCGTGGCGCAGCGCGTCGAGCTGCGACTCGCGGAACTCGCAGGGCAGGGTCGCGCCGCTGTCGAAGAACGCGCTGGCGCGCGAGGACGTCGTCGACGGTCGCGTCGAGGCTGCTGACGTCGCGCAGGGTACCGCTGGGGATCAAGGCGTAGCTCGCTCTCGCGCGTGGGCGGTAGCTCGCGGTCAGTTGTCAAAAGACTATGGATTTGCCCTGTTTTTCGGCACGCGCAGGATGGGCGCCATGGTTGCGGCCGGTCGGCCAGTTTGAGCCACACTTCCAAGGATGTCGCACAGGCTGCCCGCAAGCACGACCCCGAGGCCTCGCGCGCCGCGATCCTCGATGCGGCGAGGGGCTGTTCCTCGGCGCGGCTTCGCAGCGACCTCGATGAGCGGATCGCGGAGCGCAGTGGCGTGACCAAGAAGCCTCATCCACCACCACTTCGGCTCCAGAGGAGAGCCTGTGGGGGCGGATCAAGCGGCGTCGGTTCCACGAGGCTACCACGCGGCCCAGCTCGCGCTGTACGAACGCGGTCTGTCCGGCCGACACGATCCGCGCGTCGATGGCGGCCTACTTCCGCTTCCTGCTCGACAACCCGCAGGTGGTGCGGATGATCAGGTGGATGCGGCTCGAGGGGCGATCTCGAGTGCGCCGATCTGGTCATGACCTGCGCGCGCGCGGGCTACAGCTCATCGGCGCGGCGCAGGCCGCGGGCTCATCCGCGACGACATGCCCGCCGAGCACGTGCTGCTGATGTTCCTGGGCCTGGTCAACGCGTACTTCGACGGGGAAACCGCATTCGTGACCGACGGCGACGTCGGACGGCTCGCGCCGAGGCCTACGTCGCCAACGCGCAGAAGGCCTTCGAGGCCGCGATGCGACCGCAGCGCTGAAGGCGCCCGGCAGACGGCGCTGACGGCCTCTCGTCGCGCCAGCGACCCGGAAGGAGAACGGACCCGAAGGCGCTCTGCCGGCGCGGGAGGACCAAGCAGGGCTTCCTCTTCACAGGCCGAGCGCAGCCGCGCTCGCTCGCCGTGGACGCGGCCGCGACCAGCCTTGCGCTCGGACTGCGCGCGCTTGTCCGACAGCAGCCGCCGCCCGCCGCGATGCCGCCGACGGACAGGTCTTGCGGCGCGGCCGTCGGCGGATCGAGCGCGGCCGCGAGCGGGCCGCAGCGGACTTGCGACGCGCGAGCGCGAGGTTGCCGGCCTGGGTCCGCGCCTGCTGCAGGGTCACGATGATGCAGCCGCGGGCGTCGAAGGCGCGCGGGGTCGGCCCGCCAGGCGCCTGCACGCCGCGGCAGGTACGCTGACGCAGCCTTGCAGATCGAAGCGCAGGTCGATCTTGGTCGCGGAGACTTGTTGACGTTCTGGCCCCCGGGCCCGCCGTCCGCACCGCGGTCCACTGCAGCGACGACGCGGGTACGACGATGCAGCGCCCCTGTGGCGATTCGACGCGCAGCTCGTCGTCGGCCGGCGGTGCGTGTTCGACTGGGATGGCCACGGCGGCCGGGCATGATAGCGCGAGGCAGGCGGACGCTCGCGCACTGATAGACTCGTGGGTCCCAGATGCCGCGCTCGCTTCGCCTCGCGACCACTGCGTTCTTGGTCGGTTGCAGCTTCGACAGCAGCGGCAACGGGGGCAGCAGCGCCGACTCCCGTTGCGGATACCGCCCGGCGAGGGCAGCTCGAGCTCGGGCGCGGGCAGCTCGGGGGGCACCAGCGCCGGCAGCAGCGACGCCGGCAGCAACGGCAACAACGGGCCCGGCGACTGTCCTGCGGGCACCGTCGACCCTGTCCGTGCGACGGCATGGGCGATGCCTCGACAACCTCGCGTGCGACAACGGCATCTGCAGCGCACCGTCTGCGGCAACGGCGACGTCGAGGGCAGCGAGCAGGTGCGATCCGCCCAGCGACGGACCCGATCAGGGCTGCGAGGCCGACTGCACGCTCTCGCCCGGCGCCGCCGCGATCGCGCTCGGCGGCGAGCACAGCTGCGCGCTGCTGCACAGCGGCGCGGTGCGCTGCTGGGGCGCCGGTGACCACGGCAAGACCGGCCTGTCGACGCTCGAGAGCATCGGCGACGACGAGACCCCCGACGGCCAGCCCGACGTCGACGTCGGCGGCCCGGTGGTGGAGCTGGCGCTGGGCACCGCGTTCAGCTGTGCGCTGCGTCGCAACGGCCAGGTCTACTGCTGGGGGTTCGTCGATCACGGCCGGCTCGGCTACGGGCCCACCATCGACCAGGACATCGGCGACGACGAGACGCCGGCGAGCGCGGGTCCGCTGCCGCTGCCGGCCAACGTCGTCGACATTGCCGCCGGTGGCACGCACGCGTGTGCCGTCGTCGACGACGGCTCGCTGTACTGCTGGGGCGAGGGCACCGCGGGCAAGCTCGGCTACGGCGCGACCACCAACGTCGGCGGCAGCAACACGCCGATCCGTCAGGGCCAGGTGCCGCTGGGCGAGTCGGTGATCGCGGTGGCCGCGGGTGCGGGTCACACCTGTGTCGTCAACACCGACCGTCACGTGCGCTGCTTCGGTGACGCGGTCCACGGCATCCTCGGCAACGGCGACGCGATGGAGGACATCGGCGACGACGAGCCCGCCAGCGCGTCGGTCGAGCTCGATCTGAGCGGCGACGTCCGCATCCTGGTCGCGGGCTCGCAGCACAGCTGCGCGGTGCTCGAGCCCGGCGGCGACGTCACCTGCTGGGGCTTCGGCGCCAACGGTCGGCTCGGCTACGGCGACACCGTCGACGTGGGCGACGACGAGTCGCTGTCGAACCTGCGCGTGGGCCTGGGCGGAGCCGCCATCGCGATCGATGCCGGTCGCGCGCACACCTGCGCGCTGGTCGACACCGGCGAGATCAAGTGCTGGGGCGACGGCACCGGCGGCAAGCTCGGGCAGGGCGGCACCATGGATCTCGGCGACACCGAGGCGACGCTGCCCACTGCGATCGATCCCGTGCCGGTCGACGACGGCGTCGGCGCCACCGTGCTCGGCATCGCGACCGGTGGCGATCACAGCTGTGCGCGGCTCGACGGCGGGCGCGTGCGTTGCTGGGGCGCGGGCGCCAAGGGTCAGCTCGGCTACGGCAACCCCATGGCGCTCGGCGACATGCCGGGCGAGCGGCCCGCCGGCGACGTGCCGGTGGGCGGCTGAGTCACGCCTACTTGAACTCGATCAGCTCGACGTCGAACACGAGCATGCCCTGGGGCTTGCCGGGCTTGCCCTCGTACGCCAGCTCCTTGGGGATCCAAAACCGCATCTTCTCGCCTTCGACCATGAGCGGGATGCCCTCGGTCCAGCCCGGGATCACCTGCTTGAGGTTGAACGACGCCGGCTTGCCGCGCGTGACCGAGCTGTCGAACATCTTGCCGTCGGTGGTCCAGCCCGAGTAGTGCACCGTGACCTTGTCCCACTCGCGCGGGTGCTCCTTGCCGGTGCCCGGCGCGAGCTGCTTGTACGCGAGGTTGGTCTTGGTCTTCTTCGCGTCCGCTGGCGGCGCGGCGACGTCGGCGGGCACCTCGGGTGCCGCGAGCACCTCGATGAGCTTCACCTCGTACACCAGCATGCCGGCCGGACGGCCCTTCATGCCCTTGTAGGCCAGCTCCTCGGGGATCCAGAAGCGCGTGGTCTCGCCGACGTGCATCAGCTGCAGACCCTCGGTCCAGCCGGGGATCGACTTCGCGACGGCGACCGTGCGGGGCTTGCCGGCTTCGGCGAGCTCGACGGTGGTGCCGTCGGTGGTCCACGCGGTGTATTCGATCTTCACCGAGTCGTTGACCTTGTCCCACTCGCGCGGGTGCTCCTTGCCGGTGCCCGGCGCGAGCTGCTTGTACGCGAGGTTGGTCTTCGGTCTTCTTCGCGTCCGCTGGCGGCGCGGCACAGGCCGTCGGCGGGCACCTCGGGTGCCGCGAGCACCTCGATGAGCTTCACCTCGTACACCAGCATGCCGGCCGGACGTACTTCATGCCCTTGTAGGCCAGCTCCTCGGGGATCCAGAAGCGCGTGGTCTCGCCGACGTGCATCAGCTGCAGACCCTCGGTCCAGCCGGGGATCGACTTCGCGACGGCGACCGTGCGGGGCTTGCCGGCTTCGGCGAGGCTCGACGGTGGTGCCGTCGGTGAATACGCGGTGTATTCGATCTTCACCGAGTCGTTGAGCTTGGGCGAGGGACCGTCGCCAGGACTGCCGAGCACCTTGTAGGCGAGACCGGTGGCGGTCTTGGTCGCGTCGGCCGGCGCCGCGGCGACGTCGGCGGGCGGCGGCACCTGCTTGCCGCGCGGCTTGGCCTTGTCGGTCTTGGCGTCGGGCGTCGGCGCCGGCTCGGTCTTGCCTGCTTCGGCGGCGGTCTTGGTCTCCGGCGTGGCCTTCGCGTCAGGCGCGGGCGTCGACTGCGTGCACGCGCTGGTGTGCAACAGCGCGATCCAGAGGGCGGCAGTGGCGGCGCGCGAGCCGGCGGACGACGTCGAGGCAGGGACGATGCGCTTCACGGGGCCGGACTGTACGGCCAGCGCCGGCGGGCTTGTCGAGGCCGGTCACCCCTCGGGCGTGCCGGCCGCCTGCAGGCTCTCGAGCACGTCCGCCAGCTTGCTGAGCTGCTCGGCAAAGCGGCGCGCCTCGGCGGCGGAGAGCTCGACCGGCTCGCCCTTGGGCATGGCGGCCTTGAGGTGGATCGCGCGCTGCTGCTCGATCCACGCCAGCGCCTGCTTGACCCGAACCAGCTCCGCAGTGCCCTTCATCGGTGGGCCCGAGCCTACCATCCTTGTCGGGCGCCGGGGGCCGGTCACCGCCGGGCCCAGTCGCGCCGCGCGCCCTCGCGCGCCACGGCGGCATCGGCGATCATGGACACCGGCATGGACGACGACGTGCGCGAACGCGTCTGGAGGCGGAGATCCGCGGTCACTGCGACGCGGCCCGCTTCGCGGAGGCCGTCACCGCAGCACTCAAGGGCTACGGCCCCGAGGTGCTGGGCTACCTGCTCGCGATGACCAAGAACGAGGTCGATGCGACCGATGCGTTCTCGCTGTGGTGCGAGGACGTCTGGCGCCGCCTGCCGCGCTTCCGCTGGGCTTCGAGCTTCCGCACGTGGTCGTACACCCTCGCTCGCCACGCGCTGTCGCGACTGTCGCGGGATCCCGAGCGCCGCCGCATCAAGGTCGCGATCACGGGCTCGCACGAGCTGCAGGGAGAGTCGCGGTGCAGGTGCGCACCACCGCGATGCTGGCGCCCCGACGAGGGCTCGCGCGCCGATCGGCTGCGCGAGCGACTCGAGCCCGACGAATCGCCGCACTGCTCATCCTGCGCGTCGATCGTCGGCTGTCGTGGCAGGACATCGCGCGGGTGTTCCTCGCGGACAACCCCGACGCCGGCGACGACGAGGTCAGCAAGACCTCTGCGATGCTGCGCAAGCGCTTCGAACAGGTGAAGGAACGCCTGCGCAAGCTCGCGGCCGAGGAGCTGAACGCGGCGCGGCCGACCGGCGCGCCGCGTCCACACGGGGCTCACTTCGGCTGCGGCACCACGCGCAGGTACGGCTTGAGCGTCTTCCAGCCGCCAGGGAACTGCTTCTTGGCGTCCTCGTCGCTCAGGCTCGGCACGATGATCACGTCCTGGCCCGCGCTGCCAGTTCACCGGCGTGGCGACGCTGTGCTGCGCGGTCAACTGCAGCGAGTCGATCACGCGCAGGATCTCGTCGAAGTTGCGCCCCGTGCTGGCGGGGTACGTGATGGTCAGCTTGACCTTCTTGTCGGGGCCGATCACGAACACCGATCGCACCGTCAGCGTGTCGTTCGCGTTGGGGTGGATCATGTCGTACAGCTGCGAGTGGTCCGATCGGGATCGCCCAGCAGCGGGAAGTGAGACCGACGCCCTGGGTCTCCTCGATGTCGCCCTTCCAGCGATCGTGATCGGCGACGGAGTCGACCGACAGACCGACGACCTTGACGTTGCGCTTGTCGAACTCGGGCTTGAGCTTCGCAACCGCGCCCAGCTCGGTGGTGCACACCGGCGTGAAGTCCTTGGGATGCGAGAACAGGATCCCCCAGCTCGAGCAAGCCACTCGTGGAAGTGGATGGTGCCGGCGGTCGATTCAGCGGTGAAGTCTGGGGCAATGTCGCCCAAGCGGATGGCCATGTCGATGCTCCTGAGAATCGGTTCGGCGCGCAGCATACTGCCGAATCCCGCGTGCCTGCCACGCGCGCCGCGTGAGAAGAGGGGGCCCCGCGGGGGCTGATTCTCGGGGAGGGTCCGTAGAATCGCTCACCAGCGCGGCGGGGCGCCCTCGGGAGCGGGCGGCGCTGCGACTGCGGGATCGAAGCCCAGCGCGGTCGCGACCGGCAGGCCCAGGGCGTGGCCGTGCGCCGCCAGGGCCCACTCGAACAAAGCTCGGGTCGAGCGTCGCGTCGACCGGGTGGTGCCACTGCGCCACGCGATACCTTGAGCGCCAGCCGGGCTCGATGCGATGCGCCGAGACGATCCGCACGCCGTCGGCGGGCGGACTCGCCGCGGCCTGACGCCGCGCGGCCGACCGCATCGCTGCGCGCTGCGTGTGATGCCACAGCCGCTCGAGCTCCACGCACGGCATCGCCAACGTGTCGTGCGGCTCGCCCTGGGGCCCGACGCGCAGCCACGTCGAGCAGCGTTCGCCGTCGCGTTCGAACGCCAGCGTGCAGTCGCGCGCGGGGCCGTCGGCGCACGGTCGCGTCAGGAAGATCGCGCGATGCGAGCGCCCGCGTGTCGGTTGGATCGGCGCCAGGCCCCAGTCGCGCGGGCAACGGGTCGCGCGCCGCTCGGGCGCGAGGCAGCTCTTGTGCGGCGCGCACGGCGGATCGGACAGCCACGCGCACGCGCCGTCGTCGTCGAGTACGAGCGTGTCGCCGTGATCGGGCTGCGGTGTCGGCTCGTCCGGCTCGGGCCCGATGCGCAGCGCGAGCTCGAATGCGATGCGCTCGCGCGGTGCCAGGCCGCGGCGCGCCGGCAACGGCAGCTCGGCGAGCGCGTCGCGGACGCAGGCGTGCAGCGAGGCGGAGCCCACACCCGCGATCGTGGGGTCACGTCGACGTCGCCGCGCGCATCAGGCGGCACCGCCGCGTCGAAGCGCGCGTGCACGGAAACCACGGCAGGGCTGCTGCGCCAGCTCGATCTCGGCGCAGCGCTCGAGGCGCGGCACGGCGCTCGGCCACGCGTCGCGCGAACCATAGCAGCTCCGGATCCTGCGACGAGAAGCGCACCGGCACCAGTCGATCGACCGGAGCCGGGCCAGGCCGGCACCGCTGGCGGTGTCGCGATCGCGATCGCGGTCGGCTGCGGCACCGCGCGCGGCTCCGCGGGCGCGCTCGCCGGCGTGCGGGCGCACGCGCCCAGGCCGGCGCGACCGCGCCGATCCACCGCGCACCAGCGCTCATGCCGGCACGAACGCCTCGGCGGGCGCGCTCAGGCCTTGAGGCTCGAAGCGCCCAGGCGAGCGCACCGCGGTGGTGCACGCCCGGGCGAAGGCCTCGAGAGGATCACCGGCGTGCCCAGCTTCGACGACAGCGCCTCGAGCCGCGCCGCGAGGTTGACCGCGGGCCCGATGCAGGTGAAGTCGAGCCGACCCGAGCCGCCGATGTTGCCGTAGGCGACCTCGCCGATGTGCAGCGCGAGGCCGAAGCGGATCGGATCGCGGCCGGCGGCGCCGCGATCGCGGTTGAGCGTGTCGAGCGCGGCGTAGGCCTCGTCCGCCGCCATCAGCACGTCGGCAGTGATCTTGCCGGCGTCGGCGTCCGGCGGCAGCGGGAAGATCGCGAGCAGACCATCGCCCATGAACTTGAGCACCTCGCCGCCGTGGCGCTCGATCGCGGGGACCTGACAGTCGAACAGATCGTTGAGCACGCGCACGAGCTCGGCCGGTGGCACCGTGTTCGACAGCTGGGTGAAGTCGCGCAGGTCGGAGAACCACAGCGCGGCGTGGATCGTGTCCGAGTCGCCGCGTTGGATCTTGCCGGCGAGGATGCGCTCGCCCGCGTCGTGGCCGACGTAGGTGTTGAGTAGGTTGGCGGCGGTGCGCGACAGCGCCAGGATCTCGGCGATGCGCGACAGCGGTCGCAGCAGCCGCATCAACGCGGCGACGGCCTCGTCGCTGAAGCCGCCCGGCGCCGAGGTCGCGAAGGTGATCGCGTGGACCTGGCCGTTCATGAATCGCAGCGGTCCGGCGAGGTAGTCGGTCACGCCCTCGCGCGCGAGCTCGTCGAGCCCGAACATGCCGCCGCCCTCGCCGCGGTCGAGCCGGAAGCGGCCGGCCTGGCCGCTGCGGAACACCGCGCCGACCGGACCGTTGGCGAACGCCGGCGACGACAGATACGCGTAGGTGTTCTCGCGCACCTGTACCGGTTCGCCCGGGCGCCACAGGAAGCTGCGCCCGACGATCTGCGGGTGCAGCGTGCGGACGAACGCCTCGGTGCGCACCAGCGGCACGCCGGCTTCGATCACGCCGCGGCACAGATGCTCGACCACCTGCGCCGGCGTGGTCGCGCCCGGGGTGCCATCCACGAGCCAGTCGAACAGCGGCTCGATGTCGATCATCTGGCGCCAGTGTACCGAAAGCCCGCGACAAAAGGCCGCCGCACTGCCGCGGCGGCACTGCGGCGCACCGTTGGGGTTCACTCGCCGCGCGCGCGCTCGGGCTCGCCGCCCGAGAGTCGCTGCGCGAGTTCGACCAGACGCACGAACTCCGCTCGATGACCCTCGCCGTCGCGGCCCAGGCTCTTGCGCGCCAGCGTCAGCACCTCGTCGAAGCTGGCGTCGCCGCGGTGTTCGCTGTTGCGCAGGATCAGGCCGAACTCCGCGACCGCGGCGGCGAAGCGGAAGTCGTCGCTGCTGCATCGACGTGCGGTCGTCGCCCGTGACCGAGGAAGGCTTCAGCAGGTCGCTCTTGTCGCCTTCGGGCGCCTTGTAGCGGACCTTCACCGTCATCAGCTCGCCCGGTCGGCCGCAGGGCTGAGACTCCGGGCGGTGTCCTGGTACTTGAGCGGATGATCGACGCCGCTGCTGCGGCCGCGTCCAGAGCCGGCGACCTCGTACAGCGCCGTGACCGAGTGACCGGCCCGATCTCGCCCGCGTCCTTGCTGTCGTCGTTGAAGTCGGTGTGCCCAGCTTGCGGTTCTCGTAGCCGACCAGGCGGTACAGCGACCTCCTTGGGGTTGAACTCGACCTGGATCTTCCACGTCCTTCGCGATCGTGACCAGGTCGAGCCGCCCTCTTCGACCAACACCTTGCGCCTCCGCCAGCAGGTCGATGTACGCGTAGTTGCCGTTGCCCTTGTCCGCGAGCTGCTCCATGGTGCGTCCTTGAGGTTGCCGGTGCCGAAGCCCAGCACGCTGAGGAACACGCCCGAGGCGCGCTTGCTCCGTCCGGCTTCACCAGCTCCGCGCGCTGGTGGTGCCGACGTTGAAGTCGCCGTCGGTCGCGAGGATGACGCGGTTGATGCCGCCCTCGACGAAGCTCTTCTCCGCCAGCCGGTAGGCCAGCTCGATGCCGGCGCCGCCGTTGGTCGACGCCCGCGGACAGCCGGTCCAGCGCGGCGCGGATCTCGGCCTTGTCGCTGGTGGGCTCGAGCACCACGCCCGAGGCCCCGGCGTAGACCACGATCGCGACGCGGTCCTGCTTGCGCATGCCGTCGACCAGCAGGCCGAGGCCGCGCGTGAGCAGTGGCAGCTTGTCGGCGCTGTTCATCGAGCCCGACACGTCGAGCAGGAACACGAGGTTGCGCGCCGGCACCTCGCCGGGGTCGATGACCTTGCCCTGCAGGCCCACATGCACCAGCAGGTGCTCGTCGTTCCACGGGCAGCTCGAGACCTCGTGGGTCATCGAGAACGGATCACGGCCCTCGGGCGCGGCGTAGTCGTAGTCGAAGTAGTTGACCAGCTCCTCGATGCGCACGGCGTCGGCCGGCGGCAGCTGCTGATCCTGCAGGAACCGGCGCATGTTGCTGTTGACGCGGTGTCGACGTCGATGGAGAAGGTCGAGGAAGCGCGGATCGTCGGTGACTGCGACGAACGCATTCTCGGCGATCGCGGCGTAGTCCTCGTTGCGCGCGACCTCGTCGGCCGGCATAGCGGCAGGGCCCAGGCGCGTCCGCCCGCGCCCTTGGACATGAGCCCAGGGTGCGCGGTGGAGAGCGCTGCGTCGGCGCGCGGTGCCGACTTGGGCTTGGGCTGCGGCGTGCCGATCGGCGGCGCCGAGGGCTTCGGCAGGACCCGCCGACTGGTTCGCGGTCGGCAGCGACGGCGCCCTCGCGTGCTCGCGATCGTGCTGGTCGCCCTGGGCCGGCGCGAGCGCGCCCGCGGGCGCGGGCTCGTGGGCGGCCGCGTGAAATGAGCGTCGACGCGCCGGTGGCGACCGGGGCCTCGGCGCTGCGATCGCAGCCGCCTTGGGCCAGGCCCAGGGCGAACAGCGAGAGGACCGAGCGGGACGAGAGGGAGCGCGGGCGGCGGGTCATCGCGAGGGCTGCCAACGAACGCCCGCGCACTTCGATCTCGCGCGGACCCTGCCGCGCTCGCGCCCGCGCCAAGGTGGGCTTTCAGCCGCGCTTGGCCGCGAGCGCCTGCGCGAACTCGACCAGGCCCACGAACTCGGCACGATGGCCCTGGGCGTCGCGGCCCAGCGCACCGCGGGCGAGCTCGAGGATCTTGCGCCCAGCTGGCGTCGCCCTTGTGGCGGCTGTCGCGGAGCAGCAGGCCGAACTCGGCCACCGCCGCGGCGAAGCGGAAGTCGTCGAGGTCTGCAGCAGCGCGACGTCGGCCGCGCGATGCGCGTGGACAGCTCACGGCTGTCGTCGGCCTGCGGCTGCTTGTAGCGCAGCCACCGTCGCGAGCACCGAGTCGGCCTTGGCGCGATCGGTCGGCACGACCTCGTACAGCGGTCACGCCGTGGCCGGCACCGATCTCACCGGCGTCCTTGCGGTCGTCGGCGAAGTCGCGGTCCGCGAGCACGCGGTTCTCGTAGCCGACCAGGCGATAGCTCTCGACCCGCGCGGGGTCGAACTCGACCTGGATCTTCACGTCCTTCGCGATGGTCACCAGGGTCGAGCCGGCCTCCTGGACCAGGACCTTGCGGGCCTCGTCGAGCGAGTCGATGTACGCGTAGTTGCCGTTGCCCTTGTCCGCGAGCATCTCCATGGTCGAGTCCTTGAGGTTGCCGCTGCCGAAGCCGAGCACGCTCAGGAACACGCCCGAGGCGCGCTTGCGCTCGATCAACTTCACCAGCTCCGCCTGGCTGGTGGTGCCGACGTTGAAGTCGCCGTCGGTCGCGAGGATGACGCGGTTGATGCCGCCCTCGACGAAGCTCTTCTCCGCCAGCCGGTAGGCCAGCTCGATGCCGGCGCCGCCGTTGGTCGAGCCGCCGGACTCGAGCCGGTCCAGCGCGGCGCGGATCTCGGCCTTGTCGCTGGTGGGCTCGAGCACCACGCCCGAGGCCCCGGCGTAGACCACGATCGCGACGCGGTCCTGCTTGCGCATGCCGTCGACCAGCAGGCCGAGGCCGCGCGTGAGCAGTGGCAGCTTGTCGGCGCTGTTCATCGAGCCCGACACGTCGAGCAGGAACACGAGGTTGCGCGCGGGCACCTCGGCGGCGGCGATCTGCTTGCCCTGCAGGCCGATGTGCACCAGCTGGTGGCCGGGCGCCCATGGGCACGGGCCGACCTCGCCGTGGACCGAGAACGGCACCTCGCCGTCGGGCTGCGGGTAGTCGTAGTCGAAGTAGTTGACCAGCTCCTCGATGCGCACGGCATCGGCCGGGGGCAGCGATCCGTCGCGCAGGAAGCGACGCACGTTGCTGTACGCTGCGGTGTCGACGTCGATGGAGAAGGTCGAGGTCGCATCCTCCAGCGTCCGCTGGAACACGTTCTCGACGATGGTGGCGTAGGACTCGCCGCCGCCGCCCTGGTCCATCTCCTCCGACGGGCGGCCGGCCGGCGCGGCGACGCGGTACTCCTCGCGCTTGGCCTCGGACTTCGCCTCGCCGCGGTAGGCCACGGGGGCGTCGTGGGAGCCGGCGGCGGCGCGGTCGAGCTTGGCGTCGCAGGCCGAGGTCAGGGTGAGCGTGGCGAAGAGGACTCGGGCGAGGCGGTGGCGTTGCATCGCTGGCTGCAGACGACCCAGACCCCCGGACGGTTCGGCCGCCTCGGTCATGGTTCGCCCTGGGATCGGTCGCGCTGTGGTAGCGCGGTCGATGCGAGGAGCACGCCGGGCGATGGCGATCCGCGAGTCGAGCGACCGCGAACGCTGCGAGCGGCGCGACCCCGTCCGTTCGGCACGCTCGTGCTCACTGCACCAGCAGCGCGACCCCGAGCACGGCCAGTCCCGCGCCGACGAGGGCACCGGGGCCGACGCGCTCGCGGTGCAGCCACACCGCCAGCGGGATCACCAGCAGCGGCTGCACCGCCATGAGGCTCGCGGCCACGCCCGCGGCGGTGTTCTGCGCAGCCAGCAGCGACAGCGCCACGCCCAGGAACGGCCCGAAGGTGGCGCCCAGGGTGCACAGGCCCAGGGCCCGGCGGTCGCGGAGGGTCGCGCGCACGGCCGGCCAGCCGCGCGCGGCGGTGACCATCACTGCGAACGAGACCAGGCCCACGAGCACGCGGATCTGCGTCGCGGCGAAGGGGTCGTAGTCGCCCATGCCGTGCTTGGCCAGCACCAGGCCCGACGCCTGGCCCAGCGCGCCGCCCAGCGCGAGTACGACACCGCGTGCGAGCGCGCTGCGATCGCGATCATGCGGCGGCCGCATCTTGCGGCACGGCGCGCGCGCACGCCAGCGGCGGGCGGGGCTCACGGGTACAGCGCGAAGCAGTAGATGCCGCCGTAGCCGCCGCCGGCACCGACGGTGTAGTCGCCGGGTTGCGGGCCGCCCTCGGCCATGATGTTCACGCCGGGCGCGCAGCCACCGGCGTCGTGCTCGGAGATCCAGTGCCGACCGTTGTCGGCGCTGCGCGGCCAGCTGTGACCCACGCGCGGGATGCCCTCGCTGCCGACGTCGCCCTCCGCGGCCGTCCAGTCGTTGCAGGTCGCGCCCGGCATGTGCATGCCGCTGCCGTCGCTGCCGGTCAGGGTGTCGTGGTTGTCGACCGGACGCATCGTCGGATCGGGCTGATGGTTGGGCACGCCGTCTTCGTTGGGCAGATCGTCCGCGATCACCGGATCGGAATCCGGGCGCTCGCCCATGAGCCCGGCCTTGTCCATCGCGACGACGCGACCGAGGCGGTCGTACCACGGGCCTTCGCCGATGCGGTCGATCGCGTTCACCGGATTGCCGTCTTCGCCCGCGCTCGCGCTGAGGAACGCGCGCCACTGCTTGGCTGCGGCGCCCGGCATGCTCTGCTCGGCGATCGTCGCGCAGATGAGATCGGCGCCGCGCAGGCCCGCGCCCGCGCCCTCTTCGCCGAAGCGTAGATCGCCGCCGAAGCCGGCGTCGCTGCCCGAGAGCTCCTGCATCGCGCGCAAGCTCGTGACGAAGAAGCTGAAGGGCTCGGTCGGGATGCCGCCGCTGCTGCTCGAGTCGCCGCCGGAGTCCGCCGCGCTGGTGCTGGCCTCGCCGCCACTGCTGCCGTCGGTGCTCGACACGCTGGTCGAGACCGTCGTGCTCGCGGTCGCGTCGGTCGCCGTGGTCGAGCCCGAGCCGCTGGCCGAGCCGCTGCTGCCCGAGCTGGTGTCGCCGGCGCCCGGCTCGGGATCGCCGCACGCGGTCAGGGCGGCGAGCATCACGGGGGCGGAGCAGCGAAGGCGAAGCAGACGTGCAAAGCGCATGGTCGAGCGCCAAAGGTAGCCTGCGGCCGTGCGCCGCCGCCACGGTCGCTGCGTGCGTGCGTCGAAAATCCGGTTCGGTCGCGCGAGCGGAGTCGCGCCTCGACCGCGCGTCGTGAGGTAAGCCGACTCACGCAGGCCACAGTGGTGATCGTGGCTGCGCCGTCCATGCAGCCCGCGCGGCGCTGCATGTTACGCTGGCTGCACGATGCGGACGCGATCGCTTCGCCGCCACCTCGCAGGACTCGCCACGCTGACCACGGCGAGCACGCTTCTGGCGTGTGCCGGCGGCACCGACCTCGCGACCTCGTCGCTGAGCGGCACCGGCAACGACAGCGTCGCCACGGTCACCGCGACCGCGACTGCGACCGACGGCACCACTGGACCCGACTCGACCTCCACCGCCGGCAGCGCGGACGCATCGGCGAGCGACTCGTCCAGCGGCGCTGCGGACAGCGGCACGACCGGACCGGGTTGCGAGGACGAGATCTGCAACGGCCTCGACGACGACTGCGACGACATGGTCGACGAGGGCTGCGACTGCGAGCCCGACGACACCCAGTCGTGCTACTCGGGTCCGCGCGGCACCGCGGGTGTCGGCGTGTGCACCGAGGGCACGCAGCTGTGCGCCGAGGGCAGCTGGGGCCTGTGCGAAGGCGAGGTCACGCCGCTCGACGAGGCCTGCAACGGCGTCGACGACGATTGCGACGACGAGGTCGACGAGGGCTTCGGCACGGAGCAGTGCGGTCAGGGCATCTGCCAGGTCACCGTCGACACCTGCGTCGACGGCGTGCCCGGGCCCGACTGCGTGCCCGGTGATCCGCTGGCGCAGGAGATCTGCGGCAACGGCCTCGACGACACCTGCGACGGCACCGTCGACGAGGACTGCGACTGCAACGACGGCGAGACCCAGTCGTGCTACGGCGGGCCCAACGGCACCCAGGGCGTGGGGTTGTGCGCCGCGGGCACGCAGACCTGCGCGGGCGGCCAATGGCCGGCCGAGTGCGACGGCGACGTGCTGCCCAGCGCAGAGATGTGCGACGGCCTCGACAACGACTGCGACGCCGCCGCGGACGAGAACGATCCCGGCGGCGGCGGTGCCTGCAACACCGGGCTCGTGGGCGTGTGCGCCCAGGGCCACATCCACTGCAACGCCGGCGTGCTCTCGTGCACGCAGGACGTGATGGCCGGCGCCGAGACCTGCGACGGGCTCGACAACGACTGCGACACCGGCGTCGACGAAGGCAACCCCGGCGGCGGTGCGGCGTGCTTCACGGGCATCCCGGGCTCCTGCTCGGTCGGCGTGCAAGCGTGCTCGGGCGGCGCGGTCGGTTGCCAGCAGACGGTGTTCCCGTCGGCCGAGATCTGCGTCAACGGCACCGACGAGGACTGCGACGGCACCGCCGACGACGGCTGTGGCTGCGCGCACTCGCTGTGCGTCAACTCGACCGCCCTGGCCAACGGTTGCTCGAGCTGCGTCAGCGAGGTCTGTGCGGTCGATCCGTTCTGTTGCGCCTCCGGCTGGGATGCGATCTGCATCAACGAGGTCGCAACGATTTGTGCCGACTGGTCGTGCACGACCTGCACGCACTCGCCGTGCCTGCAGGGCGGCGCCCTGGTCAGCACCTGCGACACCGGTCCGAACTGCGTGTCGACCATCTGCGCGAGCGACCCGTTCTGCTGCTCGACCTCGTGGGACGCGCTGTGCGTCGGCGAGGTCGCGAGCCTGTGCGGCATCACCTGCTGAGCGCCGCGTCCGAGCACCCGAGTGACGCGGTGCCCGCGTCACTCGGTGGTCGCGTCGCGGTCACCGAAGCGCCAACGCGTGCGGCCCACGATCATGGTCGGGATGCCGCCCGCCAGGCCCACCGCGCCGACGCCGAGCAGCGCGAGGCCGGGGATCCGCGTGGTCTTGGGGATCGCGAGGATGGCCCCGCCGATGGCGCAGCCGATGCCGATGCCCAGCAGCACCGCGCCGACGATGCGCAGGCCGCGACTGCCCGGCCGCACCTCGACGGTGACGTCACCCTGCTGATCGGCGAGGGTGAACTTGCGCGAGGCGGTCCACATCGCGCCCTCGCCGGTGGCGAGGAAGAACTCCTGCCCGCGCGTGCCGTCGATGGGCCGATCGCATGGCGCTGCGCACACGCTGCGGAAGTTCATGCCGTACATCGAGCTGTAGTAGCCGCTGGCGACGATCTCGCCCTGGACTTCGTACAGGGTGACCGGGCGTTGGCGCAGCAGCGACAGGTGCACGCGCGGACGCCCGAGCACGGGCGTGGTCGGCTCGGCGGCGGGCGTGGGGCGCACGGCGGTGTCGGGCGCGGGTGCCTGCGTGCCGCTGCGGCGCACGTCGGCGACGTCGTCCCACGCGATCTCGCGACGCTCGCCGGTGCCGTCGAGCAGGATGACCACACGGGCGTTGGGCACCAGCTCGACGATGCGACCGCGCACGAAGCCGCCGCCGCGCAGCTCGACCTCGTCGTCGCCGAGCACGACCGGTGTGCTCGCAGCAGGCGGGCTCGTCGTCGCGCTGGGTTCGCTCGCGGTGGGGGCGACGCTCGCCGGCGGCGTCTCGTCGGGCGCCGGCGTACTCGCGCGGGCCGGCGCAGCGATCGTGAGCGAGACGGCGAGCGCGGTGATCACGTAGCGATCGGAGTCGGGCGCATGGCGGTGCGATCGATATCACGGTTGTGTCATCGTTCGGGTATCGCGGACTGCTGGCGCTGCGCGCGGTGGTGGCGCTCGCGCGGCGATCGCCCGCCGCGGGCCGGCCGCGCCGCAACGTTGCGCGGGCGCGATCGAAGCACTATACCGGCGCATGTCAGAGCACCGCTGCGCTCCGTCAGGAATCGCCGCGCGTCCTGCCCGCGTCGAGGTCACTGCCATGACCGATTCGCCCGACACCGTCCCCGTCGACCTCTCCCTCGCGGAGCGCGAGTCCGCCGGCGTGGGCTCGGGCGACACGCAGGTGGCGCTCGAGGTGGACCTCGCGGCGGAGCGGCCGATCCACACGCTGCACGGCCTGCGGCCGGATCGCACCTCGCGTCGCATCGCGATCGCGATGGCGGTGCTCGCGGTCACGCTGGTCGGCGTGTTCGCGTTCGCCGGCGAAGACGACGACGAGCCCGCCGCGAGCGCGGGTGCCCACGACGGCGCGGTCGCGCGGCTCGAGCCGCAGCTGCACCGGCCGATGGACGCCGCGCTGGCCCAGATCGAAGCCATGCGCGCAGAGCCGATCACGCTGGCCGCGAACGCAGCGAACCATGACCGCGAGGGTCGGCGTCGCGCGGCCCGCTCGCCCGCCACCTCCACCGCGGGTCGCACGGCTCGGCCGCCGCGCTCGAGCGGCACCGGGGATCGCGACGCCGCGCTCGCCCGGCCCGTGCCACCGCCGCCGCCGGAGCAGCCGCCGGCTGCCGCGCCCGAGCCCCGCGAGCGCCCGGGTCTGCCGGGCGTGGTCGATCTCGAGGACGCAGCGGATCCGTCGGACGAGGCCGAGTCGGCCGCGCCGTCCTGACCGCGCGGGTGCGTGCGCGGCTGGGCGACGTCGTGTCCTCGTGACGCGCCGCACGGTGGCCGTGCGTGCCCGACGGCGCTGCAGCGGCTTCTCAACCGCCGTGCTTGGCCCGAGCATGGGCCCGGCATGACCCGACACCTCCGCTCCCTGATGGACTTTTCTGCCGCCGACGTCACGCGCGTGCTCGACCTGGCGCAGGCGGTCAAGCGCAACCCCGGTGCCTACACCACGCGCCTGGCCGGCAAGTCGGTCGCGATGATCTTCGCCAAGCAGTCGACGCGTACGCGCGTGTCCTTCGAGGTCGGGATCCACCAGCTCGGCGCGCAGGCGTTGGCGCTGTCGACCTCGGGCGGCACCGGAATGCAGATGGGTCGCGGCGAGACCGTCGAGGACACCGCCAAGGTGATGTCGCGGTTCGTGCACGCGATCGTCATCCGCACCTTCGGTCAGGATCAGATCGACGGCCTCGCGCAGTACGGCAGCATCCCGATCATCAACGCGCTCACGGACATGTACCACCCGTGCCAGGCCCTCGCCGACCTGCTGACCGTGCGCGAGAAGCTCGGCACGACCGCGGGCAAGAAGCTGGTCTACGTCGGCGCGGCCAACAACGTCTCCAACTCGCTCATGCTCGCGGGCCCGCGTAGCGGAATGGACGTCGTGGTCGCGTGCCCCGACAGCCTGCGGCCCAACCCCGCCGTGCTCGAGCGCGCGCAGGCCGACGCCAAGGCTGCGGGCACGCAGATCGGCGTCGACACCGACCCCATGCGCGCGGTCAAGGGCGCCGACGTCATCTACACCGACACCTGGGTCAGCATGGGCGAGGAGGAGCAGGCCAAGGCGCTCATCGCCAAGCTGCACGGCTTCACCGTCAGCCGCGCGATGATGGAGGCGACCGGCAAGGACGCGCTGTTCATGCACTGCCTGCCGGCGCACCGCGGCGAAGAGGTCGAGGCCGAGGTCATGGACGGCAAGTGGTCGGTGGTGTTCGACGAGGCCGAGAACCGCCTGCACGCGCAGAAGGCCGTGCTGCTGCTGCTGCTCGGAGGCGAGTCGTGGAGCTGAGCGCGAGCGAGCTCGCGCCGCGTTACGCGGCGATCCTGCGCGACTGCGTGCCGTTTCTGGTCACGTACCCGGGCAATCACGCCGCGCTCGACCTCGCGCCGCTGGGGCTGGCGCTGCAGCCCCAGCACGTCTACGACCCGACGCGGCTGTCGAGCCGTCACGTCGTCGACGGGCTGCACTACCTCGACGCGTTCTCCTTCGGCGGGCAGGAGATGCTGATGCCGCGGTGGGTGCTGTTCGACTGCGGCGAGTTCCCCGGCATCGTGTTCGGCTTCGGTCGCCACGCGCGGGACCTGGGGCCGGATCTGCGCAAGGCCTACCGCGTCGACGGGGCCGCGCACGACGACGTGTTCGTGCCGCTGTCGATGTGGGTCGCGATCCGTTGCGCCGAGGACGGGGCGTGGTTCGGCCACAATCTGTCGTCGTGCAACTACGTGACGTCGACCGAGGCGCTGCCGGGCATGGGCACGATCACGAAGATCTACGGCATGCGGCTGGCGCGGCTGGTGAAGCAGTACGGCGCGACCCAGTGGGCCAGCAACAGCCTCGGGCTGCACCTGTCGCTGGGTGACATGAAGCTGCTCAACGCGTACACGCCCGCGCACACCCACGTCGAGTCGTTCACGTACCGCATCGACGTCGACTGGGATCGCCTGGTCGCGCCGTTGCGGCCGGGCTGGCGCCGCGAGACCACCGGCGGCGATCGTCACGTCGACGCCGACGACGGCGCGGCGATCCAGGCGCTGCACCACGACATCGAGCGCGGCGGTCGCTTCCGCCTGGTCCGCGTGGAGGCCCGCGGCGGCAGCACCGAGACGCAGCGGTTGTGGATCGAGACCCTGGCGTAGGCGGGCGCGGGCGCACGCTCGGCGTGCTGCCGCACCTTCGGCTCACTCGCCGAAGACCCGCACCAGCACGAACCCACCCTCGCCGTGGGCGAGCTGCGCAACGCGGTCGACCAGGGTCGTGCGACGGCGGCGCCAGAAGCTGGCCAAGTCCTCGCCCTCGACATCGTCGAGCGCGGTGATCCACTCGCCCAGCGCCCGCAGCCCTCGGGCGAGCTGCGGCACCGCGATTGGATCGTTGCCGTGGCGCGGTGCGATGGCGTTGACGTGGAAGTTGCGCGTGCGAAAAAGGCTCGGCTCGGCGAGCTCGCGCGGCTCGATCACGACGTACAGCGTCGTCGCCAGCTCGGGCCCGTCGGGCCGCGGCGCGGCGGCGGCGTCCCTCAGCTGCAGGCACACGAAGCCGAGACGGTCGGGATCCGCCGCCGACGCGTCGGCGGTCAGCGCTGCGCCGTCGCTCGTGAGCGCGCGGGCGCGACGATCGTCGGCGTCGTGCTGGACCGCGTCGAGTGCGAGGTTCTGCACCAAGCCGCTGGTCAACACCACGAAGGCCTTGAGCGGACGCAACGCGGTCTGCTCGGCCAGCAGGATCCGCTTGCTCTCCCAGAAGTAGTCCTCGCGGAAGAGGTTCTGCTGGTAGTAGAAGCGGACCATCCGCAGCAGGTCGTCGAACATGCGGCCGTGGTGCTGCGCATACTCGCGATAGGCCGCGGCATCGTCCGCGCCGCCGACGATGGCCGCGGCGGTGCGCGCGGCGTGCCAGCCCGAGTGCAGCGCGAGCATGACCCCAGTCGAGAGCACCGGGTCGATGAAGCCGGCCGCGTCGCCCACCGCCATCCACCCCGGGCCCGCGCGCTCGCGCATGCGGTAGCTCCAGTCGCGCTCGTGTCGGACCGGCGTGACGCGGCGGGCCTGCGGTCCGAGCACCTGTGTGAGCGTTTCGCAGCCGGCGAGTTCGGCATCGAAGTCCGGGCGCGCGGCGCTGCGGCGCGGGCTACCGTCGGGCTCGGTGTCGAGCTGGACCACGCCGACGGACGTCAGGCTCGGCGACAGCGGGAACGACCACCACCACTGCTGCGGCTGTGCGACGAACAGCGCCTGCTCGTGCCGCGGTGGCGGCAGGCGAGCCGCGTGCTCGAAGTGCGCCCACATGGCCTGGTGTTGCAAGCCTGGGATCGGGTCGCGCAGGCCCAGGCTGCGACCGAGCAGGGCCGACTGCCCGGTCGCGTCGAGCACCACGCGCGCGTGCACGGTGCGCGCGAGCGGATCACCCGCCTCGTGCCAGCGCACCCCCACGGCGCGCTGGTCCTGCCACAGCACCGACTCGACCCGCGCATGCTCGCGCACGTCGGCGCCGCAGCGGCGCGCGTGGTCGAACAGGATCGCGTCGAAGCGGCTGCGCTCGACCAGCCACGCCGCGTCGTAGGCGTCGCTGTCCGCGAACCACAGATCCCAACGCGGTGTGCGGCCCCAGTCGATGAGGGTGCTGCCGGTCTTGCGGCCGAAGCCGGCGGCCTCGATCGCCGGCAGCACGCCGAGATCCGACAGGATCGGGATGATGCCCGGCAGCAGGCTCTCGCCGACGTGCGCGCGCGGGTGCGTGCCGGCCTCGAGCAGGCACACGCGTACGCCGCTGCGCGCGAGCTTGGCCGCCGCGGTCGCGCCGGCAGGCCCGCCACCGACGACGACGACGTCGACGTGCTCGACGGTGGGGCGCTCCGGGCTCATGCACACCCCGGCGGCAGCTCGCCCGGCCACACCGGCACGCCGGCGCGCGCCAGGGCATGGCGCAGACACTGGGCCTGAGCGCGCTGCCACGCGTCGGCGCGCGCGTGGCGGTAGCGCGGATCGTCGAACAACGGCCCCGCGTCCTGCTCGCCCTCGAGCGTGCCGATCGCGACGCCGGCGCGGGCGTGACGCAGCGCGTCGCACAGCGCGTCGACGGATCCAGGCAGCAGCGGCTGCACCACCGCGAAGCTGCGCAGGCCCGCGTCGTTGCACCGACGCAGCACCTCGACGCGCTCGGCGACGGTCGCCGCGCGGGGCTCGAAGTGCGCGCGCACGTCGTCGTCCGCGGTCGGCAGCGACACGCCGACCCAGGCCTGCGGCAGCGCGCACAGCTGCGGCAGGTCATCGAGGACGATCGCGGTGCGCGTGAGCACGAGCGTCGGCCACGGCCGCGGCGCGGCCGCGATGGCCTCGAGGCAGCGTCGTGTCAGCCGAAGGCGCCGCTCGATCGGCTGGTACGGATCGGCGACGATCGGGCACAGCTTGATCGGTCGCGGCGGCAGCGTCGCGAGCTCGCGTTGCAGGCACGCGGGCGCGTCGTCGCACGCGTCGACCCAGCTGCCCCAGGCATCGTCGCTGCTGGGACCCAGCAACGCGCGCCACGGTTGCCAGCGCGATTGCGCATAGCAGAAGCGACAACCGATGGTGCAGCCGCGGTAGGGGCTGAGCGCGTAGTGATCGCCGCAGTCGTGCAGCGCATGCCCCACCGCGATCATCCGCACGCGCCCGCTGGTGCCCGCGCTGCGCGCGTGTGCGAGCGCCTCGCGTTCGCGCGACGCGATCAACCTGGCGATGGTCTCGCACGCGGCGATCTCGGCCGCGGCGTCGTCGCCGTGTCCGAGGTGGCCCACGGCCAGCTGCTCGGTGGTGACGCGGTGGCCGTGCGCAGCGACGCGGGGGACCAGCTCGATCGCGAGCGGGCGGCCGTGCAGCGTGCACTGCAGCACCAGGCCCAGGTCGGTGCGAACACCCAGCCAACGCAGGCCGTCGGCGATCGCATCGCCGGGTCGCAGCGGCGCGAGCAGATCGTGGGCGAGGGCGCAGAGCGGATCGCCGGTCGTCATCGTTGCCGGTTCACACCAGGCGAGCACGCTGGGACGCTTCACCGGGCGCCTGTGCCCGCGATACGCTATGGTGCCACCGTTGGCGCATGCAGGATCGCGGTCGCGCTCGGTCATGCAGCGGCGTGGCTGTCGCTGGCGGGTGCGTGCACGCACCCGCACGGCCGCGAGCCCGCGAACACCCTCGTGCCCCCGCGGGCCTCGCCGCACCGCACCGCCGGCACGCCGGCGCCCGAGCCTCCCGGCGCGGACGAGGCCTGTCCGCCCGAGCCGGGCCTGCCGGCCGAACCCGAGCCGCCGCAGATCGAGTGTGTCATCGAGCCGGTGACGCGTTGCGTGCCGCCCTCGCCGGTGCGCAGTGCGTGGCAGCCCGAGCCGTTCACGCAGTGCCCACGGGAGCTGGCGCCGTTCGTCGACGATGCACTGCGGCAGCCGGCGCGCTTCAGCGCTCGCGCGACGCGGAGCCGGCGGTTGGGCGAGACGTGCGCCGCGACGCCACCCGCGGGCGAGTGCTGCTACGTGCAGTTCACCGCCCACGTGTGTCGCTGATCGCACTCACCCACCGCTGGCGCGGTGCTACGCTGGCGCACGCGTGTCCGCCCGGCGTCTTCCGTCGCTGCTGCTCGTGCATGGTGCCGCGACCGTGGCGGCCGGCTGCGGCTTCGCGTTGCCCGAGCCGTTCGAGACCGATCGCGGCGCCTACGCCGAGTTCGTCGACTTCGACGAGCTCGAGCTCGAGCTGCCGACGCTGGTCGACACACAGACCGCGCTGTTTGTCGGCATCCGCCCCGGCGACGTCGGCAGCGGTGCACTCGAGAGCCTGCTGCTGGGCGCGCGTCGCCACGGCATCCCCGTGCGCGCGTGGCTGCTGCTCGACGACGACGACGGCTACTGGCCCGGCGAGGGCAACCTCGAGGCCTACGATCGCCACGTGCAGGCGTTCTGGCGCTGGAATCGCGGCGGCGAGCTCGGCGTGCAGTGGCTGCAGGTCGACATGGAACCGCCGTTGCCGGTGAGCAACGAGCTCGCCCGCGCGATCGAAGATGGCAACCTCGCCGCCGCGCTGCCGGTGCTGCTGGCCAACCGCGACGCCGAGGCCTTCGCGGCGTCGCAGCGCGCGTGGGCCGACGCGGTCGCCGGTTGGCAGCACCAGGGCATGAAGGTCGCCGTGGTCGCACTGCCCTACGTGCTCGACGATCTCGCCGACGGCGACACCGAGCTGCAGGATCTGTTCGACAGCCCCGTCGCCGACATCGCGTGGGACGAGGTCGGCTTCATGGTCTACCAGACCCTGTTCGGCACGCCGCAGGCGCGCCTCGGACCGGCACTCGTCGCGTCCTACGGCGCGACCGCGGTCGAGCACTTCGACGATCGTGCCGCGGTCGCGCTGGGCACCATCGGCAGCATCGGCAAGAACACCGCGAGCGTCGGCTACGACGATCGCGAGGCGTTGCAGGCCGACCTCGACGCCGCCGCCGGCGTCGGCGTGGAGCGGCTGCAGCTGTTCGGCATCGACGGCATGCGCACGCGCGGTGGCGTCTCGATGTGGCTCGACGGTCTCGCCGCGGACGGCCGCGCGGTCGAGCCATCGGCGGCGGTCGACGACGCGCGCGCGCTGGTCGGTCTGCTCGACTGACGCGGGCCCGGCACGCGGCAACCATCCCGGAGGAGGCGCGCGCGCGGCCGCGGTCGCACGAAATCGGCGTGGCTGCCGTCACGGCGCGAACCTGCGAGGCTGGCTATGGTGCGCGCATGGTCTCGCGCTGTGCTCTCGCGTTGGGTTCGGTCCTCCTGCTCGGCAGCATTGCGCTCGGCGGGTGCGCTTCGGTGGGGATCGAGCGACTGCGCGATCCTGGGGTCCTGCCGGTGACGCTGCGGGCGTCGCCGTGGTCGGGCCGCGTCGAGGTGCGGCCGTTCGTGGAGGCGCGCCCGAAGCTGTACTGGCGGCCGTTGCCGGTGAACTCGGTCCCGATCGTCAACATGTTCTGCGACGGCCGGGTCCAGGAGCACCCCGAAGAAGCGGGCTACTACGATCGCCCGCCCCGCCGTCGGCAGCGCGCGCGTGCGGTGGGTGAGCTGCCGGTGGAGCTGCCGCACGTGCTCGCGCGCGCGCTGGGCTCGCGTGCGACCGTGGTGCCCGCCGCAGCGCCCCCGAGCCGCGAGTACCTCGTCAGCGGAGCGGTGCTGCGTACCCAGGCGCAGACCCGCGGCAGCACCGTGCTCGCGTTCGTGGCGTTCCTGGGGGTGCCCTACGTGTTCGCGCGCAACGAGACCGTGTTGCGCGTGACCGTCCACCACCGCGACGACCCCGATCACGCGCTGCTCGCCCGCGACTACCGCTACAGCGACAAGAAGACCATCGGTGCCTACTACAACACCCGCGGGGAGACCGACCTCGCGCGCGCGGGCATCGTCCACGTCATCGACGAGGCCACCGTGGACATCGTGCGGGTGGTCGAGCGCGACGCGGCCACGCGCCGGCGGCTGCGACGATGAGCCGACGCGCAGGGCTCGGCACGCGTGCCGGCGGACGCGCGGGTCAGCCCGCGGCTTCGCGACGCGTCCACGCGAGCCATGTCATCGCGGCGAACCAGCCCAGCACCGGGCCGGCACCCGCACCCAGCACACCGACCGGGAACACGCCGATCACCGCCGCGACCCACGTCGCGGCCAGGCTCAGGAGGATGGACGCGCCCACGCGCCGCACCGTCGGCGTGCCGGCCACGGCCGCGTGCAGTGCGGGCGCGGCGAGCAACGCCAGCGATGCGATTGCGGCCGCTGCCAGCCAGGGGCCCGACGCGCGCGCGAGGCCGACGATGCCCTCGACGTGGCCCACCGGCGCGAGCGCGTCGGGCCGCGTCCACGCCCACGCGGCGCACACCGCCAGCAGTGCGGCTCCGATCGCACGGCCGCGATCGCTCACCAGCGGCAGCGACCCGGCCGCGAGCGCCGTGGCTGCTGCGGCGTCGGGCTGCGCGACGTTCAGCATTGCCGCCGCCACCGGCAGCACCCCGGCGCGAGGCGCAGCGCCGGGTCGCGCCAGCGGCAGCAGCAGCCACGGCGCCAGCGCGGCGGCAGCGTGCAGTCGCAGCGGCCCGATCCACAACCATCGCTGCACGCCGTCCGTCGCCGGCATCAGCATCGTGGCCGCGATCGCGAGCCCCGCGAGCGCGGGCAGTCGCGCCGCGACCCACTGCCGGCGCGTGGGATCGAGCCGCAGCAGCAGCCATGCGAGTGCAGCGCCCGCGATCGCGGCCATCGCGTTGGGCCCGAACGCCGCCAGCGGCACGCCGTGGTCCCGCGCGACGGCAGCGCCCACGAGCAAGGCCGGAAGTGGACAGAGCCACGCAGTCGCGCCGCGCACCATCGGGTGCACCCCGACGCGCAGACGCCGTTCGGACATCCCGCGCGGCGTCATGGTCTTGCACGATCGCAGCGCGACGCGCCCCCGCCTACCTCCGCGGGCGCACGTAGTCGGCGGGGTCGACCTCGGAGCCCGGGCCCATGCGCTCGACCAGCCGCGAGACCCGCGGTCGCTCGATCTCGACCGGCCCGGTGCGCGCACGCTCGGCCTCGTCGGCGGGCTCGCGCACGACCTGCCACAGGCCGTTGGCGAAGGGGATGTCGGGTGCGACCGAGACCAGCTCGATGCGCTCGCGCAGGCCCATGCGCTCCATCTCGAGTGCGCGGTGGTGACAGAAGGGGTTGTTGCCCGGCCGGCCCAGCAGCGGCTCGGCGGTGGCGGTGCAGCCGGCGCGGCACTCGTCGGCGTAGTAGCACTCGCGACAGAAGCCCCACAGATCGTCGAGCGTGCGCTCGCGGATGTACGTGATCTCCGGCGCGTCGGCCCACAGCGCTGCCAGGCCGTGCTCGCGCCAGGAGCCGGCGATGTTGGTCGGGCCGCCGACGCTGGGGCAGCTCTTGATCATGCCGTTGCTCTCGATGCCCAGGGTCACGACCCCGGCGGTGCAGCCACCGAAGTGGCCGCCGCGGCGTTGCACGTAGCGCAGCTTCTGCTCGTTGGGACCGAAGTAGCCCAGGTTGTTGCCCGGCAGCATGCGGATGCCGCGCTCGCGGCAGCGATCGGCGATCACGTCGAGGTGCTCGAACAGCTCGGGGATCATGTACGGCTGCAGGATCAGCTCCGGGTGATCCGCGCCGTTGCCGTGGACCATGGTGAGCTGCAGCTGCCAACCGACGATGCCGGCGTCGGCGATGAGGTCCAAAAGCGGCAGCAGATCGGGCACCGTCAACGCGTTGATCTGCGTGTTGACGCCGACCTTCATGCCGGCGGCGCGCGCGTTCGCCAGCGCGGCGAAGGCCCGGCGCCAGCTACCCTGCTTGTTGCGCACGCGATCATGGTTGGCCTCGAGCCCGTCGATCGACACCGACGCGAGCAGCAGCCCGGCCTCCGCCGCGGCGGCGCAGCGCTCGGGCGACAGGCCCCAGCCGCCGGTCACGATGCTCGAGCCCATGCCGTGCTCGCGGATCGCACGGACCACGAGGATGAAGTCGTCGCGCAGGTAGGCCTCGCCGCCGATCAGCGCGACCTCGCCCACGCCCAGCGCCGCGAGGTCGGCGACCAGGCGCAGGGCCTCGTCGGTGGTGAGCTCGTCGTCGCGCGCGTAGCCGGCTCGGGGCCCGCAGTGCAGGCACCGGTGATCGCACATCAACGTGAACTCCCACACCGCGAGCGTGGGCTTGGGCGCGGGCCCGAGGTTCTTGTCGGTGAAGCTCCGGTCCTTCGCCCGCGGCAGCGAGGTCACGACCGGGAGTCGACGGCGGACGTCCTGCAGCGCCAAGGTCGTCTCAGCCGGTGGCGGGGCCGTACAGCGGGCCCACGGAGTCGCTCGCGCCCGACGTGCTCGCGCCGGTGCCACCGCTGGAGGTCGAACCGCTGTCGCTGCCACTGTCGGCGCCGCTGGTGCCCGACGTGCCCGAGGGATCGGTGTCGCCGGTGACCGGTCCGTACAGCGCGCTGGTCATGAGGCCGCTGCTCTCGGTCACGGTGTCCGAGGTCGCGGTCATGCTGCCGCTCATCGTGCCGCCGCTGCTGCTGCCCGAGGTGGTGCCGTCGGTCGCGGTGCTCGAGGCGGTGCTGCTCTGGCTCTCGCTGCCGCCGTTGCTGGCGGTCCCACTGCCATCGTCACCGCCGCAGCCGGCGAGCGTGACACCCAGCAGCACGCCGAGAAAGCCACCCAGCGGCGCGCGCGTGTCGACGAGACCCTGTCCGCAGAACGGGCAGCGCGACGACTGTTCCTTCACGAATCGACGACAACCAGGACAAGCAAGCATCGAATGGATCTTGCCCCCGGCGCGGCGAGGCACGCAAGTCCGTCGTCAATCGATGGGTTCGGCGGCCACGGCCGCGTGGGCCTGGGCCGGATCCGCGTCGGGCTGCGCGGGGGGCCGGCCGGGCCGATCGGCCGGGCGCTGTGGCCGCCGCGGGTGCTTGCGGATGATGGTGCGCTCGTCGACCTGCGGGAAGCCGTGGCGCGCACGGATCTCGTTGGTCAGCTGACCGTCCTCTTCCTTGGCGCAGTCGACCTCGATGAGCGAGCTGCGATGGCCCTGGCGCTCGAGCAGCTCGGCCGCGCGGTACCAGCCGCGGCGCGCGACCACGTCGGGCGGCGGGATCTCGTACCAGTGCCGCACCAACTCGACCTTGCGCGGCACCTCGCCACCGTGTTCGAGCGCCCACGCGCGGCAGTGGTAGCGCGCGACCCAAACGCGGTACCACTTGCCTTCGCCGATGACGCGGCGGGTGATCTTGCCCGCGCGATCGTAGGCCAGCCACGGCACCGGCTTGTTGCGCGGCGAGTTGGCGTCGGTGCGCAGGTCCCAGACCTCGCCGGCGGCGTCGGTGACGTAGACCTCGAGGAAGTCGTTGGTGCGCATCGGGTTGGGCGCGAACATGTCCCAGCTCTGCGAGGTCTGGGTGAGGTTGAGCCACAGCGCCAGCGGGGCGTTGGCGCGGCCGCGCCAGGCCGAACAGGTGTCCTTGTCGGGGATGCAGTGCAGCGCGACCGCGGTGATGTGGACCGCGACGACCGCGGTCGCGAGCGTGCGGCCGAGCGGGCCGTAGGACCACGCGGGCGTGTCGACGGCGTCGGGGCCACGGCGACGCCAACCCACCAGGGTGCCGGCGAACAGGGCCACGGTCGCGAGCGCGACGCTGCCCCAGCGGACCGCCGCACCAGCGCCGGCGACCTCGCCGAGCACGAACAGCGCGACCGCGCCGAGCACCGTGAGCATCGCGGCGGTCGGCATGCGCGCGCCGTCGTGGTGCAGCGACGGCAGCCGCGGATCCTCGGGCGGCACCGGCGGCTCGCCGGCGCGCACGTCCGCGGGCATCGGCACGCGCAGCCGCGACAGCGCGCGGCCCAGCGCCCGCAGGATCGAGGCCGTCTCGGTGCCGTTGAGGCAGCACAGGTAGACCATGATCATGATCGGCGCGAACATGCCGATGTTCATCAGCATGAAGATCTGCACGTGGAAGAACATGCCGATGGTCAGCCACACGCGGCGACCCAGCACCCAGGTGCAGAAGCGGTTCAGATCGAGCCGCAGCACGTGCCCACGCACGCGCAGCGAGAACGGACGATCCCGCAACCGCCGCCAGCCCCACGCGATGCCGACCATCAGTGCGAGCCAGCCGCCCGCGACCAGCCACTGCACGGTGCGCAGGGACGGATCGCCGGCCCGCGGCGCGTAGTGCACCGGCAGCGCGACGATGGTCACGGCGAGCGAGCACAGCCCGATCACGGTCCACAACCCGCGGGTCGCCCAGGCGCGCGCGCCGGTCGGCCGCGCGAAGCCCTCGCGCAGCTGGAAACGGGCGACCAGACCCACCAGCATCAGCGGGAAGCCGATCTGCCAGAAGTGCACCGTCCACGTCATCAGGCGGAAGACGTTGGTGCCGAACATCCACGACAGCAGCTGTGGCGGCACGCGGTAGAAGTGATCGAGGTTGAGCGCGTAGTAGAGCGAGTCACCCGAGGCCCAGATCGATCCGGTCTTGGCCGAGCCGGTGTACAGATAGATCGTCGCCAGCTGCAGCATCATCAGCATCCGCGGCCATGCCGGGACGCCGCGGTAGATCGCGGCCAGGCCCTGGGGATGTTCGGGGCTCGGCGGTGCGCCGCCGCCGTCACCGGGGCCGCCGCGCTCGCTCAGGCGCCCCGCACGGCGCAGCCGCCGGCAACGCAGCCAGTTGTCGAGGCTGTAGGCGTGGCCGCTGCGAGAGAGCACCAGCAGGAAGAAGAAGACCTTGTAGACCACGTCCGCGCCGGTCCAGTAGACCGGGTTGCGCGAGGTCAGGCTGGTCATCAGCAACCAGCCCAGCAGCGCCATCGTACGGGTGTGCCAGCCCACCAGCAGCAGCGCGCACACGATGACGTAGGCCCACAGGTGCAGCCAGAAGAACCATGGATCGCTGCGCAGCAGCAACAGCGAGTACCGCGGCCCGCGGAGCAGCTCGAACACCGCGGCGGTGTCCTGGAAGCCGCCCGGATCACCGCCGGTGGGCTCGACGTAGCCGGAGAACTGTTTGCCCGCGAGCAGCTTGCGCGCACTGTCGGTGTAGAACAGGCCCTCGTCGGTGAAGAGGAACTCGAGCTGTTCCCACATGCCCACGAGGTTGAGCAGCAGCAGCGTCGCGAACAGGATGCGGAACAGACCCAGGGTCCGCGGGTCCTCGGTGCGCAGCCACAGCCGGCGCCAGCGATCGGCGTGCACGATGCACAGCGCGAGGAAGGCGAACACCGCCGTCAACACCAGCCAGCCCACGGTCGGCGAGAGCGCCTTCGCCTCGAGGTTGGGGATCCGATCCGCGATCGCCAGCAACGACCACTGCGACACGTCCATCGATCCGAGCGTGGCCTCGGGCGCGGGCCTTGTTGCGCGCAAAACCGGCGCCGCGCGTCGGTCGTGCGGGTCGTGACGGAGCACGCGCGCGCGGGCTCACACGGCGTGGCGCGCGTCGGCCCAGGACGGCAAAGCTTTCGCGCGCCAGCGCGCCCGGGTCCTGCTTCGATCCAGACCATGACGCTGCTCGCGGTGGAAGCGGTGGATCTTCTCGCATTCGTGGGCCTGAGCCTGTCGATGCTCGTCGGGGGTTCGGTCGTGCTGGGCCTGGGCCTGTGGCTGCGCGAGCGTGCCCGCCGGCCCCCGCAGGGCGGCTACTACGCCGGGCTCTGATCGCGCGCGACGCGGTTGCTACGATGGCAGCCGCGATGCTCGTCAGCCGCACGGTCTACAGCCTCTATCTGCCCGAGACCCGCGCGGTGCTCGACGCGCTGTGGAGTTCGCGGCCGCACGCGATGTACGAGCGCAACTACGAGCGCGGGCAAGATGCCATGCACGCGCCCTTCCTCGCGCGCTGGCGACAGTGGGCCCGCGACGGCGGTGTGGCACTGGGCCAGGGCTTCGCCCACGAGTACCCCACCGGCGGTGCGAGCGAGGGCATCACGTCGACGCTCGCACGGGTGGCGACGCGTCCGGGCAGCGTGCGGCCGCGGCTGCACGTGCTCGAGGGCGAGTACGAGGGCTACGGTCACATCGCCGCGGCGCTGGGACTCGAGGTGCTCCGGCACCCGCGCGCCTGCGCCCATGACGGCATCGCCGCGGCGGCGCGCGACGGCGACGTGCTCATGATCTCGCAGCCGTCGGCGATCGACGGCATGTGTTGGCCGGGGTTCGCATCGCTGGTCGATCACCTCGCGCGCGCGTGCCCCGGGCTCGAGCTCGTCGTCGATCTGACCTACGTCGGCTGCCTCGACCGGGCCGCCGACATCGTGCTCGATCGGCCCAACGTCGCCGTGGTGCTCGCGAGCCTGTCGAAGCCCTTCGGCGTCTACTACCACCGCATCGGCGCGCTGCTGTCGCGCGAGCCGCAGCCGCTGCTGCATGGCAACCTGTGGTTCAAGAACCTGTTCTCGCTGCGGCTGGGCGAGGCGCTGATGGATGGCTTCTCGCCCACCGCGCGGCCACGGCGCCATCGTCCGCGCCAGCAGCAGGCGCTGGCGCAGGCGATCGCCGCCGGCGCGGTGCCGCCCCAGACCCGCGCCGCCGAGGTCGTGCTGCTCGCGAATGCCCGGCTCGACGCCGGCGGCGACTTCGACGAGTTCGTGCGCGTGCGCGACGGCGACGGACGCACCCTGCGCTTCTGCCTCTCGCCCGCCATGGACGCGCTCATCGCCTCGGGAGACCCGCCATGAGAGATCTGGTGTTGCTCGATCGCCCCCAGACCGCGCGCGACTACGTCCAGTCGCTGTGGCGCACCGAAGCCTTCCGCGACAGCGCCTACGTGCAAACGTGGGTCGATCGCTTCGCGCAGCACCCCAGCGTGTTCGCGACGATGAGCGACGCCGAGCTCGAGACGCCGCACTTTGGCACGTTCTTCGGCATGACCTACGCGCGCCACTACGACGAGCCCGCGGTCAGCGATCTCTACTACCTGCACGAGATCGTCCACGCCGCGCTGCTGAGCTTCGATCCCGAGCAGCTGTTCACCGCGTGGTACCGCAAGATGAACGGCATCGAGTTCGCGGCCTCGCTCGAGACCGAGGGCTACGTCTACATGCGCATCCCGGGTCTGCGCGAGCAGTCGTTCAAGGACGAGATCTGGGCCGATCGCTACATCGGCGCGCAACGCCGCCTGGGCGAGGGCATCTTCGACATCATGCGCCAGGATCGCTACAAGGCCATGCAGCAGCCCGATCCCATGGATTGGTGCGAGCAGCAGATCGCCGGCTACGCGCGGCAGAACTTCGAGTGGGCCGCGATGTGGCGGCTCGACTGCGAGCTCGACGGCCTGCGCCAGCCGGCCTACCGCCACGTCGAGGCCCACATGGCCGCGCTGCGTCGTGGCGAGCGCAGCCCCGCCGATCACCTGCGCTGGCTCACCGCCCAGGGCGAGGTGCCGTTCGTCGATCAGGCGCGGCTGTTCGCGCCGGTGTACTGGAACAACAAGCTGTCGTACCGGCTGCGCAAGCTCGGCTGAGCGGCGGCGGGATCAGAGCATGCCCGCGCGGGCGGACTCGGGCAGATCGCCGAGCGCGTCGGCGAACTGGGCCTCGAGCATGCCCGCGAGCTTGGCCCGCTCGCCCTCGAGCACCTCGTCGGGCGCACCGGCCTCGACCATGGTGTCGTACTCCCAGCGGAAGCGCTCGATCTTCACGGTCGTCGCGGGCATGTACGACAGCAGCGGCCACACGTAGCGCTCGAGCGCGTGCTCGGGCGTCGGCGAAAGCCGCCAGCGATTGCCGAGGTTGAAGCGGTCGGCGCCCTCGAGCGCGGCGGAGATCCGCAGCCCGACCACGCCGATCACGACCGTACGCGCCTCGAGCAGCCGCGACTGCACGCCGAACGCATCGAGCCGCTCGAGTCGATCCTTGGCGGGGTAGCGCTCGTCGGAGCGGCGGAACGCCAGCCACGACATGAACTCGTGGCTGTGACGCCACACCAGGCGCTGGGCCTCGATCTGCGCGACCATCTTCGCGAGCCGGCTGCCGTGACGCGCGACCAGCCCGGTCGCGGTCTCGCTCATCTGTTCGCGCAGCTCGCGGTCGAACTGCGACAGCGACGCGCCGCTGTGGTGCTCGTCGAGCACCGACAGGGCCAAGGCCACCGCCAAGCCCAGGTGCCCGGCGAGCTGGACTTCGAGCTGCACCATCTGCTCGTACAGGCCCGGCATCACCAGCCGCGCCCGCTGCTCGTCGACGGCCTTGGCCTGGGCCAAAGCCTCGCGCTTGAGGTTGGTCAGGTTCTGGCGCAGCTCGAAGACCTCGGCATCGAGGTCTGGCGTGCGGACCTGGGCGAGGAACGACTCTCGCGGGCTCGACATCGAAGGCCGCCAGGGTATCGCCTTTGGGGCCTGGCTCGGCGCGAAATCGGTCCGGACCGGCAGATCGTCGGCGGATCCTCGGCCTATCCTCTTGCAGATCCGCCCGCCGCGCTCGTGCGTTGGGGCGCCGACGCGAACCGGCGCCCGGCGGCCCCGCGGTCAGACCCGCGGCCGCGGTCCGTGCGTTGTCGTCTCGTCGCCGCACCGTTCGCGGAGGTCCGTCATGCCCGTCGCCCGTCCCGCCGCTGCCCCCGGTCCCTCGCGCCGCCCTCGCTCTCGGACCGTGCTCGTGCGCTGCGCACTGCCGCTTCTGGTCTGCGCGGCGTCCTGCAACGAGGTCCCCACCGAGACCATCGCGCAGCAGGCCGGCGCGGTCGCGCCGGTGGCCGAGGCGGCCAAGCCCAACCGCGGCGCCGAGGTCACCGCGATCAGCGGACCCGGCGGGTTGCGGTCGAGCGCCCTGGCCGAGGGCACCTTCTTGGGCAAGGGCGCCAAGCTCGATGCGGGCCAACGCACGTGGACGCCCAAGGGCACGCTGGCGGAGCTGCAGCTGCCCGGCGGCACGCGGCTGCGACTCAACGAGGACACCGAGGTGACGGTGCCTGCGCCCGGCGGCGAGCTGGTGCTCGGACGCGGCGAGCTGGTCGCGCTGGTCGAGGGCCGCGCGAGCGAGCCGCTGCTGGTCCGCGCCGCCGACGACACCGTGCGCGTCGAGGGCGGTGAGGTCCAGATCGTCCACGCCGGCGGCAAGCGTCAGATCGCGGTGGTCCACGGTCGCGCGGTCGTGGAGTCCAACGGCCAGCGCGTGGAGCTGGGCGCGGGCGAGCGCGTGAGCGCGCCGCTGGCCGAGCCCGAGCGGCGCGAAAAGCCCGAGCTGAGCCTGCGCCCGCTGACCGAGACCGGCTGGTCCCGTGCGTTCGAGCAGGCCGCCGACGCCATCGACGACGTGCCCCGGGGTGTCGGCAGCCTCACCGCGCGCGTGCCCGGCTCGCAAACCGAGCAGGGACAGAAGATCCGGCTGACCGAGCAGCGGGTCACGGTGAACATCACCGGTCGTCTGGCCCACACCGAGATCGAGCAGGCCTTTTTCAACGATCGCGCGGCGGTGCTCGAGGGCATCTACCGCTTCCCGCTGCCGGGCGACGCCTCGATCGCGGGCCTGCAGCTGCTGGTCGGCAATCGCTGGATGGAGGGCGAGATCGTCGAGAAGCAGCGCGCGCGCCAGATCTTCCAGCAGATCGTCGACGCGACCGTGCCGCGCGACCCGGCCCTGCTCGAGTGGGAGCGCGGCAACGTCTTCAAGCTGCGGCTGTTCCCCATCCCCGGCCGCGGCGAGCGGCGGGTCAAGCTCTCGTACACGCAGGTGCTGCCGGTGGTCGGCGACAACGTCCGCTACCGCTTCCCCCTGGGCGGCACCGGGGCCACCGCGACCCCGATCGACGACTTCTCGCTCACCATCAACGTCGACAAGAGTCAGATCGACGTCGCGCAGCTCGACCAGATCGACACGCCGATGCTCGCGCTCGATCGACGCGACGACGGCACGCGGCTGCAGCTGTCGACCGAGCAGAAGCACTTCCAGCCGACCTACGACCTCGGCGTCGATCTGCCGGTGGCCGAGACCGAGCGCACCGTCGCAGCGAGCACCCACCTCGATCGCGATGGCCAGGCCTACTTCATGCTCGCGCTCGATCCCCACATCGAGTTCGCGCGCGACGAACGTCCGGTGCACTTCGCGTTCGTGGTCGACCGCAGCCACAGCACCACGCCGGAGCTGTGGACCGTGGCGCGCGGCATGGTCGAGGCCATGGCCGGCGGCATGGAGCCCGACGATCGCTTCACCGTGCTGGCGTGCGATGCCGCCTGCGACGAGCTGCCCAGCGGCCTGCAGGCGCCGTCGGCCGCGGCCATCGACGCGACCCGGCGCTTCCTCGACGAGCAGGACATGGCCGGTGCCAGCGACGTCGGCGGCATGCTGATCGAGGCCGGTGAGGCACTCGCGCGCAGCGGTGCCGGTGACGCCCGCCGCGTGGTGGTGTACCTCGGCGACGGCGCGCCGAGCTCCGGCGAGCTCGCGCCCGACAAGCTCGCGACCCTGGTGCGCGACGCGATGCCCGACGTGCGCGTCGAGGCCCTGGCCCTGGGCGCGCGCTCCGATCTGGTCGCGCTCGGTGCCGTGGTGCAGGCCACCGGCGGCGACGTGGTCCAGGTCGATGCGCGCGACGATCTGCGCGAGCTGGTCCGTGAGCTGCGGCTGCGCGCGCAGGTGCCGGTCGCGCGCAACGTCCGGATCGACACGCCCGCGGGCATGGTCGACGTGCGCCACTCCGAAGGCGCGGGCCTGCGTCCGGGCGACGAGGTCATCGTCACCGGCAAGCTCGCGCACCCGGTCAAGGGCGAGCTCAAGCTCGTCGCCGACGGCCCCAACGGTCCTGTCGAAGCCCGATTCCCCGTCGATCTCAACGTCAGCAAGGGCGGTGCGCCAGCGCAGAACCAGCACCTGCCGCGGACCTGGGCCGCGATGGAGATCGCGCATCTGACCCGCACCCAGGGCTTCGGCGCCCACGACCGCATCGTCGCGCTGTCGAAGGACTACACCGTGCTGTCGCGCTTCACCGCGCTGCTGGTGCTCGAGAACGACGCGATGTACCGCGAGTTCAACGTCGTGCGCACCGCGAGCACCACCGACGCGTGGCACGGCAAGATCGACGACAACAAGGAAGCGCGCCCGCCGGTGCCCGATGCGGCCGCCGGGATCGCGCCGCCTGCGACCGCGCAGACCGCCCCGGCCTTCGCCGAGCCGAGCCCAGAGCCGACCGTGGCCGAGGACGCCAGCCGCATCAGCGCTGGCTCGATCGCGACCAAGGGCGACGCGGACAAGACCGGCGGCAAGGCCTTCGGCCCGCCCGGCGATGCGGCCGAGAAGGACGTCCCGGAGCTGGAGGCCAAGCTCGAGGAGCGCGAGCAGACCGACCGCCGCGCCGGAGCCGACGACGCCGACGGCTTCGATCGCAGCGAGGACGTGGTCGCGGACGAGGAGGAAGGCAGCCGCGATGCCGGTGGCGGTGGCGTGGCCGCCGACCCCAAGCCCGCCGAGGTCGCCAAGGCCAAGAAGGCCCCGGCGTCGCCGGCCAAGCCGATGTCGACGCCCTCGAGCGGCATGGGCGGCTGGGGCGGTGAGGACGTCTTCGGGCACCGCGGCGGGATGTGGCGCCGGCCCGAGCCGCGGCTCAAGATCGCGGCCGCGAGCGGCCCCTCGGGCAAGAACCTCGCGACCAACGCGTCGCTGCAGCGCGCGTTGTCGTTCGACGGCACCCGACGCTCGGCCCACGGCGCGCTGGTGCGCGCGGCGATCCGCGTCGGTCACCCCGAGGCGCTGAGTTTCGCGCGGGCCTGGGCCGACGTGGATCCCGATCACGCGCCCGCGCTGCTGTCGTTGGCGGATGCGCTGGCGGCCGGCGGCGATCCGCTCGCGGCGCGGGCCTACGCCAGCGCGCTCGAGGTCACGCCGTTCTCGCGCAGCCAGCACGACGCGATGGCGCGGGCGTTCGCCAGCAAGGGTGACCTGCGGCGCGCGTGCTCGCATCGCCGTGCGCTGGTCAGCATCGATCCCGCCGACGGCGAGCTGCACGCGGCGCTGGTGGGTTGCCTGCAGCGTGCCGGTCGGACGCACGAGGCCACCGTCGCGCTGCACGACGGCCGCGCGCGGGCCAAGCTCCACCACGGTGCGCTCGCGCGGACCGAGGCCGAGCTGGGTGTCGCCGGCAGCAGCGCCGCGGCGTTGCGGGGGCAGCTCAAGGCGACGCTGACGTGGTCCGGCGAGGACGATCTCGACATCGCGATCGTGGACGCCGGCGGCCACCGCCTGGCCGCGACGCACCCGGCCAAGCTGACGGTGCGGGAGGCCGGCGGGCTCGAGCAGCTCGCGATGGCGCGGGTGAAGAAGTCGGTCTTCGTCGAGGTCACGCACCGGCGTTGGCCGCGGACGAGCGCCGCGGGCCGTCCGGGCCACGCTCGAGCTGCGCACGCCCAGCGGCAACAAGACCTTCCCGGTCGTGATCGAGCGCGGCAGCGTCCGCGTGGCGCGGGTGTTCTGGTCGAGCTGAGCGCGGCTCAACGGCGCACGGACAGGAAGATGTCCTGGCCGGCGCCCAACCGCGTGCTGGAGAAGTAGAGCGCGTCGCCCTCGGGCGAAAACCACGGGTCACCTCGTCGCGCGACTCGTCGTTGATCACGCTCATCGCCTCGGGTGCACCCGCAGGCGCGCCCGCGACGAGGTCGACGCGGTAGATGTCCTCGAAGCCCTCGCCACCGGCGCGGGTGCTCGCCCACCACAGCTGCGTGCCGTCGGCGTCGACCCACGGCGTGCAGTCGCGCCCGTCGGCCTGCAGCCCCGCGACGACCGCGGGCTCGGACCACAGATCGCCGAGCGAGGCCCGCGTCGACACGAGGATCTGATCCTCCTCGGGCGGCAGGAAGTAGCGGCACAGGTACGTGGTCAGGCCGTCGGCGGTCATCACCGCGCTGCCCTCGGAGTCGATCGAGCTGAGCTCGAGCACCGGCATCGGCGTCGACCACTGGCTCTGCCGATCGGTCCGCGTCGAGACCCACACGTCGAGGCCACCTTCGCCGAAGGGACGATCGCTGGCGAACGTGATCAGCAGTCCGTCGGCGGAAAGCTCCGGGGTGGAATCGATGGTGACGTCGGACAACGCGTCGACGCGCACGGGCGAGTCGAACGGTTCCGCGGTGGTGTTGCGGTGCGCGACCAGGATGTCCTCGGCGCCGAAGCGCGTGGACGCGAAGTAGATCTCGAGCTGGTCGGCCGAGAGCGTGGGATCGTCGTCGTCCCAGAACGAGTTGAGTTCTTCGAGCGCGACCGGATCGCCGAACTCGCCCGGCGGCTCGCCGCTGCTGCTCTCGCCGGCGCTGCTGCTGCCGGCGGTCTGCGACTCGGCCCCGGAGGAACCGCCCTCGCTCGAGCCGGTCGGGCCCGCGCTGCTGTCGCCTGATCCGCTCGACGTCACCGAGGTGCTCGCGGTGCTCGAGCTGGTCGGGGCGTCGCTGGTCGCGCTCGAACCGCCGGAGCTGCCGCTGCTGCCGGCATCGCCGGTTTGGCCCGAGGAGTCGAGCGAACAGCCGAGCGCGATGCCGACCACGCAGCAAGCACGACGCGAGCGAGACCGGCCCACGGTGGCAAGGTATCACAGCCGCGAGGCCGCTTGAACGAGGGGCGGTTTTGGTCTTCTCTTGGGCCCACCGATGGTCCCCGAGATCGAGCCCGAGCGATGGCTGTGACAGACGAGTCCACCGACGGCAGCGCGATCGCGAGCGCACCGGCACAGCGCGAGGGCGCCGTGGCGGCCGGTTGGTCGCGCAGGCGCACGTTCGCCATCGTCAGCCACCCCGACGCGGGCAAGACCACGCTGACCGAGAAGTTGCTGTTCTTCGGCGGCGCGATCCAGATCGCCGGCGCGGTGCGAGCCCGTCGCGCGAGCCGACACGCGGTCAGCGACTGGATGGCGATGGAGCAGGAGCGCGGCATCTCGGTCACGACCAGCGTGCTGAGCTTCCAGTACCGCCTGCCCGAGCAGGCCGAAACGGCGCCGCCGTTCGAGGTCAACCTGCTCGACACGCCCGGCCACGCCGACTTCGGCGAGGACACCTACCGCGTGCTCACGGCGGTCGACGCCGCGCTCATGGTCATCGACGGTGCCAAGGGCGTCGAGTCGCGCACCGAGAAGCTCATCGAGATCTGCCGCCTGCGCGACACCCCGGTGGTCACGTTCGTCAACAAGTTCGATCGCGAGTGCCGCTCGCCCATCGAGTTGCTCGACGACGTCGAGGCCAAGCTGTCGATCAAGTGCGTGCCGATGACGTGGCCCATCGGCATGGGCAAGCGCTTCCGCGGGGTCTACGACATCGTGCACAAGCAAGTGCACCTGTTCCGCTACGCCGATGCACACGGCGAGGATCGCTGGCCCGACGCCGGCATCGCGGTCTCGGGCCCCGACGATCCCAAGCTCGACGAGCTGCTGGGCGATCAGGCCCAGGAGCTGCGCGACGAGCTCGAGCTGCTCGCCGGCGCGGCGCCGGCGTTCGATCCTGCCGCGTTCGCGACCGGGCGGCAGAGCCCGCTGTTGTTCGGCTCGGCGATGAACAACTTCGGCGTGCGCGAGCTGCTCGAGACCTACCTGCGCCTGGCACCGCGGCCGCAGCCGCGCATGGCCATCACCGGCAACGCCGCGGTCACACCGCCGGCGCCGGGCGAGCCCGTACCCACACGGCAGGTCGAACCCGACGAGCCGGCGTTCTCGGGCTTCGTGTTCAAGATCCAGGCGAACATGGATCCCAAGCACCGCGACCGCATGGCGTTCCTGCGTATCTGCTCGGGTCGCTTCACCCGCGGCATGCGGGCGTTCCACTGTCGCCTCGGCCGCGAGGTCGGGCTCGGCAACGCCACGACCTTCTTCGCGGCCAACCGCGAGATCGTCGAGGAGGCCTACGCCGGCGACATCATCGGGTTGCCCAACCACGGCACGATCAAGATCGGCGACAGCTTCACCGAGGGCGAGCTGTTGCGCTTCACCGGCATCCCCAGCTTCGCGCCCGAGATCTTCCGCCGCGTGCTGCTCAAGAGCCCGCTCAAGGCCAAGGCCCTGGGCAAGGGTCTCGAGCAGCTGGCCGAGGAGGGCGCGATCCAGGTGTTCAAGCTGATGCTCGGCAGCGACTACGTCGTCGGCGTGGTCGGCCAGCTCCAGCTCGAGGTGATGAAGCATCGGCTGTTGCACGAGTACAGCGTCGAGGCCGACTACGAGTCGGTCGAGTTCACGACCGCGCGGTGGATCACGCCCAAGACCGAGGGCAAGTCGGCCGACGAGGTGCGCAAGCTGATGGAGCAGTTCCAGCGCAAGAACGACGCGAACCTCGCGGTCGATGCCCACGGCGATCTCGCCTACCTCGCGCCCAACAAGTGGAACCTGCAGAAGGTCGAAGAGCGCTTCCCCGACGTGCGCTTCTCGGCCACGCGCGAGCACACCTGAGCGCGCTCAGCTGTCGGACGCGTTGGGATCGCGCAGTAGCTGCTCGAGGTCGGCCAGCTCGACGCGCCGCAGCTCGCCCAGCCCCGCGAGCGCGGCCAGGTCCATGCGGTCGGCGTTGCCGATGATCGACAGCACCAGCGGCGCCTCGCCCAGCGCGGTCTCGTAGCGCTCGAGATCGGCGTGGGACAGCCCCGGCAGCGCGAGCCACTGCGCGAGCCGGGGATCGGTGCCCTGCTCGGGCCAGAAGCGCACGGCCTCGGGCACGGCACGCGTGGGCGTGCGCCAGGCGCGGAACGAGACCTCCAGCCGCCGTCGCGCGGCGTCGAAGTCGTCGGTGGGCAGGCGCATGCGCACCAGCGCGATCGCGGCCTGGGCCGCGGTCACCACGTCGTCCTCGCTGGCGGCGTAGGTCGCCTGGGTCGCGAGCGTATGGCGCGCGGCCCACCACGGCGTCGTGGCCCAACGCGGCTCGAGATCGGGCGGTCCGCTCTGCAGGCCGTCGACCACCTGGTCGACGTGCAGCTGCGCCGCCAGCTGCAGCCGCGGCTCGAGTTCCGGCCACGGGATCGCGGCGCGGACCTCGACACCATCGCGCGCGGGATCGTGGAGCACGAACACGACGTCGCGTCGCAGCGGGCGTGTGCGCGGGGCCGCGATGATGGTCGACGCGGCGCCGGAGCTCGGCGGCACCAGCTCGCGCACGCGTGCGGCGTCGGGCCCGACATATAGTAGATCCGCGGCGTGCCGGCCCAGGCGCTGCAGCGAGGCCGGCAGCGCCGTGGAGCCGCGTCGGCGCCGGCTCTCGTCGTCGGGCATGTGCGCGTCGATGCCGGCATCGCCGCGCAGCGCCCAGGCATGGAAGGCCGGCTCGCGCCACGCGTCGCTGCGGCGCCGGGCCTCGCGGGTCTGCAGCGCGCGCGAGAGATACTCCTCGATCTCCTGGTCGCTGGGCATGCCGCGCTCGAGCCAGTCGAACACCAGCGGCGCCTCGCGCCCGAATCGCTCGGCCGGTGCCACGACGTCGATCCACACGAAGTCGTTGGCGCAGTAGGTGCCGAAGTCGATGCCCGGGATCGCGACCGCGCGCATGCGGGCGCGGACCGCATCGCACACGAACGGGTCCTGATCGACGCCGACGGGGTAGACCCACGACGCGGTCGCGAGTGGGCCGGGGGCGTCGGCCGTGATGACGCGGCGGTTGCCGCGGCGGGCCTCGTCGTAGTGGCTGCCGGCGACGAGGAAGCGCGGCTCGGGCGGGGTCACCGGCGCGTCGACGATGGCGCGTGCGAACGCCGAACGACGGCCGTAGCGGGTCGGCAGCCGCGTGCCCGGCAGGCTCGGCATCGGCACGTGCCAGGTCTCGCCCGGCTGCTTGTAGACCACCGCGCGCGAGCGATCGATCAGGCGCCGCGCGGTCGCGACCATCGCCGCGCGGCTGGGCTTGACCGTCAGCTGGCGCGCGACGGTCTGCCACGAGCGCCGGTCGATGAACGAACCCGCGATGGTGCCGGCCAGCGCGCCCGACGAGCGCGCCCAGCTCAGTTGCTCGAGCTCGGCGCGCGCGAGCGCAGGTGCCCAGGCGTCGTCGGGCAGGGCGTCGTCCGCGATCGACTGCAGCGCGGCCATGGTCGCGGCCTCGGTGTCGGCGAGCGACCGCTCGCCCAGCGCGGTCGCGCGGACGTCGAGCGTGCGATAGGGCGTCACGCTCCACGCGACCTCCGTGGTCGCGCGCCGCAGCCCCGAGGCCAGGCCGTCGTGATCGCCCAGGGCCGAGGCCAGCGCCACGAAATCGCCGTACTCGGCCGACTGCGTCGGCGGCAGCGGCCACGACATGAACACCGCCGGTGCGCCGCCGTCCTCGATCTCGCGCCGGACCACGCCCTCGGCCAGGGGGGCGTCGAGCGGCGGCTGGGCCGGGATCGCGGCGGGCGCCCACGAACCGAAGTGCTTCTCGCAAAGCGGCAGCGCCTGCTCGGGCGTGATGTCGCCGACCAACACGATGGCGGTGTTGTTGGGGCGGTAGAACGTCTCGTGGAAGCGGATCGCGTCGTCGATCGGGAAACCCAGCAGGTACTGCGATGCGGTCTCGTAGTCCTCGCGCAGGCCGGTCGCGGCCGCGAGCTCGCGCTGCAGCAGCTGCCACGCGCGGTCGTTCGAAGTGCTCGACGCATACAGATCGAGCTGTGACTGCACCACCGCGAAGGTGTCGCGGAACGCGGGATGCTGCACGGTCTCGGCCAGGATCGCGAGCCAGGCGTCGAGGCGGTGGGGCGGCAGGTCGAGCGTGAAGGTGGTGCCGCTGCCCGAGCGCGAGCCCGACACGCCCTCGCCGGCGATGGCGGTCGCGGCGTCGTCGAGATCGTTGGGCGCGAGGAACGGCGCCGCGGCGTGCTCGGTCGCGCTCGCGGCGGCGATCATCGCGTCGCGGGTGGTCGCGTCGGGCGCCTGCGGCAGCGCGCGCAGCAGCGCGTGCTCGAACAGCAACGACGGCCGCGCCATCGCCGGATCGAGCGCACCCAGGCGTTCGCCGCCGCGGTACAGCGACATCATCACGAGGTAGCCCAGCCCCGGGCCGTAGCCGCGCTCCTGATCGCTGCCGGCCCGCACCGCGAGCGTGACCGCGACCTCGGGCTCGAGCGGGCGGTGGGCGACGTAGACGGTCAGACCGTTGCGCAGGCGGTGGACCGTGACGCCGGTGGGATCGCCGGGCAGCGGGCTCGCGATCGGTTGCGGGAGATCGGCGGTCTGTGCCACGAGCCCGCGCCACGGATCGACGGGCGTGGTGTCGATCGTCGACGGGGCCGCGGGCACCTCGGGTTGGACCGGTGCCGGCGCAGGTGGCCGCAGCAGCTGGACCCCGGCGGCGGCCGCCGCCGCGCCCAGGCCGGCGTAGAGCAGGCCGCGACGCGCGCCCGGGGCCCGCGCGCGGCGCAGCGCCGCGAGCAGCTCGTCCATCGACGCGAAGCGATCCTCGGGCGCGCGTGAGAGCCCGCGCAGCAGGATCCGTCGCACTGCGCGCGGCACACCCAGCGGACCCGCGTCGGCCTCGACGCGCAGGCCGGTGACGATCGCACGTACGAGCTCGGTGTAGGTCGATCCGGCGAAGGGCCGGCGGTCGTAGAGCATCTCGAACAGCGTCACGCAGTACGCGAACTGATCGGTGCGCGTGTCCGGGCTCGGACTTCGCCAGCTGCTCGGGTGCCATGTACGCCGGCGTGCCCAGAACCGTGCCCGCGCCGGTGAGATCGAGCAGACGCGCCCGGCCGCCGCTCGGTGGCGTCGCGAGCAGCGGATCGGGCCGGTCGCCCGAGAGCGCCTCGCCGCCACCGCTGGTGCCTGGCGCGCGCGCGAGGCCGAAGTCGACCACACGCGCGCGGCCCTGTTCGTCGATGAGCACGTTGTCGGGCTTGAAGTCGCGGTGGACCACGCCGTGCGCGTGCGCGGCCGCCAGGCCCTCGCCCGCGCCGATGCAGGCGTCGACGATCTCGCGCCAGCCCTTGCCCTTGCAGTACCGCCGCAGGGTCTCGCCGCGGATCAGCTCCATCGCCATGAACACGTGGCGGCCGCTGTGTCCGACCTCGTAGACGTGCACGATGTTGGGATGCGACAGCCTCGCGATGGCCTGGGCCTCGCGCAGCAGTCGTTCGCGCCGCGACAGGTCCGGCGCGAGGTCGGCGCGCAAGAGCTTGATCGCGACATCGCGGTCGAGCTCGTCGTCGTGCGCGAGGTAGACCACGCCCATGCCGCCGCGGCCGATGCGTTCGATGATGCGAAAGCGGCCCAGGGTTTCGGGCGCGGTGTCGTCGGCCGGCGGTTGCGCGCGGGCCAGGGCCTCGCGCGCCTCGGTCGCGAGTGCGGCACCCTCGAGCTGTGCGGTGTCGGCCGCGTCGTCGCCCGCGAGCGCGACGGTGTCGGCCAACACCACGGTCGGTTCGGGCCGCGACTCGTCGCTCATCCGCTCGCGCCTCCGTCGACAGGATCGTCGCAGGTCTCGCCGACCGGACGCGTCAACGCGCACTGCACCTCGACGGTGGTGCCGGCCGGCTCGAGCATGCCGCTGGGGCGCTCGACCACCAGCTCGAGGTTGGCACCGCGGCCGACGCACTGCCGCGACATGTCGTCGGCCGCGGTCTCGGTGCTGCCGTCGACGTCGAGCAGCGCGCGATGGCACAGCGCCGGGCTGGTGCCGGGGAAGTGCCAGCCATCGGCGGCCAGCTCGCAGCGCGGCACGATGCGCTCGTCACCCTGGGCGTTGCGCTCGATCAGGCGGCAGTCCGGCTGCAGCCCCGGCTCGTCCTCGTCGCGATCGGCGACGCAGCCGGGCACGCACGTGCGCGCGCTCAGCCGCGCGAGCCCGTCGACGATCTGCTGCAGCGCGACGGTGTAGTCGGGCGAGCAGATCGAGGACAGGTTGGGCGCGTCGGTGGCGAACTCCGCCGCGAACTCGGCCAGCCGCACCGGCGGGATGCCCGGTGGACTGGTGGAGGTCTCGGTGCCCACGCCGCAGCCCGGTCCGATGCCGTACTCGAGGTTGAAGTCCGGCAGCGCCGAGTCGGCGAAGAGCATCTGTTGCGTCTGGGGGTAGTCGAGCGGCACGCCGCCGATGACACCGACGAGCACCTGCGAGGCGCCACCGCGCTCGGCCTTGGCCTGGGCCACGTCGCGGACCGCGTCGACGTAGCGCGAGACCGGGTACAGCACCGCCTCGTCGGCCTCGGCGGTGGGCAAACCGTCCCAACCGATGTCGGCGGCGTGGCACTCGTCGTAGACGCCGGGGCCGCCCGAGCACACCGTGCCGGCGCGCCAGCACGCGCCCGAACTGGGCGAGTCGGCGTCGGGGTCGGTCCACAGCGCGCGACCGCGATCGCTCATGAGCCCGTCGATGTTGTCGAACGGCGCCGAGCAATCGGTCTCGTCGGTGACGAACACGATCGCGAGCAGGGCCTCGTCGCGCAGGAACCCGGCCGAGTTGCCCTCCTGTTCGAGCACCGCGCGCATCGACTCGAGCGGCGCCTCGAAACCGGCGCCGTTGATGCCCTGGGGCCCGGCGCAGCGCATCGCGTCCGCGATGGAGATGCCGTCGGCGACGTTGCTGCCGCCCGCGGTCTTCTCGATCCACGGGCGGCCGGAGCTCGCGGCGCCCTCGGCCACGGTCGCAACGGCATCGAAACCGCACGAGGCCAGGCACCCGGCCTGGGTCTCGTCGATCACGAGCCCGTCGAAGTCGTTGAACACGAACTCCTCGAGCCGCTCGCGACAGCTGCTGACCCGCAGGGTCCCATAGGCGTCGGTGGTGGTCAGGCCGATGCGGTAGCTGGCGCCGAAGCGCTGTTGCTCGAGCACGTCGACGAACGCGGGGAAGTTGGACGCCAATGTGCCCTGCTCGACACCCATCGAGCCGGAGTTGTCGATCACGAACAGGATGTCGACCGCGCGCTGCAGCTTCGCGACCGATTGGCAGGCATGGTCGGCGCACGGGTCGGGCACGATCTCCCAGAAGGGCCCGCGGCCGCACGCGGCCAGCAGCGCGAGCACCACGGGCGGCATGCGCCGGGCCACGGCCGGCGACGGCGCACTGCAGCGCTGCCACCGCGCGCGTCGCCCGGATCTGCGCACGATGACCACGGTAGCACGCCGGCATGGCGCAGACCGGCGCGCAGCGGGCCCTGTGCTGGGGTGCGAGGGTTTGCCGAAGTTTCGCGCCCGCGTGGGGCGATGGGGTAGAAAACGCGAGCGTCCCGGTGCCTCGCGCGTCCCGCCCGTGGGAGCGGCGGCACGCCGCAGGCGTGTCCGCCCATGCTCGAGTCCATCGCCGCGCTGCTGCTGTTCGCTCCGGCCGGGCCGACGGTGGCGCCGGGCGACACGGTGCATCCGGCCACGCGCGCGTACGTGGGCCCGCGCGAGGTCGCGCCGCCGCCGGGCGAGCTGCCCGAGGATCCGCGGCCGACCGCGGCGCCCGACTCGCGTGCGAGCGCGACGCCCCGGACCACGGCCGTCGCTGCGACGCCGCACGACGGCGAGCGGCCGACCGCGCCCGCGATGAGCCGCAGCGCCGACGAGACCTTGGTCCGCCGCGTCACGCGTCCAGGCGACAGCGACGTGCGGCGCACCTGGGTGGTCGGCGGCTTCGTCGACGCCAGCTACGTCGTCAACTCGAACTCGCCCGACAACCACATCAACCGTGGCATGGGCACCGCGCCGCGCAGCGGCGAGTTCGGTGTGCCGCTGGCGGTCGCGTACATCCGTCACGACGCCGATCGTCGCGAGCCGTGGTTCCTCGAGCTCGCGCTGCAGGTCGGCCCGGCCGCGACCGCGCTGGTGCTGACCGATCCGCAGCCCGGCGGCGATGCCAGCCGTCTCGCCGGCGCGACGGTGTGGCAGCACCTGGGTCGCGCCAACGCAGGCATCCGCATCCCCAAGTCGCGCACGGAGATCGGCGGCGGCGTGTTCGGCACGCCGATCGGCTACTGGAGCTTCTGGGCCAAGGACAACTGGACCTACTCGACGCCGTGGCACCTCAACGCGGTGCCCTACGTGCTGATGGGCCTGCGGGTGTTGCAGCCGATCGGACGCAAGCTGCTGCTGCAGGCGTGGGTGCACAACGGCTGGGCAACCTACGCGGACATCAACAAGGCGCCGAGCTATCTCGGCGGTGCCATCGTCGAGCCGGTCGCGGGGCTGCACCTGGGCCAGTTCTTCCACTTCGGGCCCGAGGACACCGACATCCGCGCGCGCGCGTGGCGAATGCTCAGCGACACCTGGATGGCGTTCGAGCGCGGGCGCTTCGGGCTCGTCGCGGTGTTCGACGTGATGCGCGAGCGGGTCACAAGCCAGCCCGGCGAACCGGTCGCGCTGTACATGACCGGCGCGATCTCACCGCGGGTGCGGGTGCTCGAGCGTCGCGGTGGCCGCATCGCGTGGTGGCTGGCAGCCCGCGGTGAGACCTTCTGGGACCGGCACGGTCGCATCTACGGCGTCGATCAGCTGCTGGGCTCGGCGGTCGCCAGCAGCGATCTGCGGTTGTTCGAGTTCGTGCAGCTGCGCGTCGAGTACCGCTTCGACGCCTCGACCGCGCAGCAGGGCTTCTTCTATCGCGGCGCCGCGATCCACGACAGCGACGGCGGCCTGGCGCAGCAGCAGCACGCGGTCTACTTCGCGCTCATCGGCACCTTCGAGCACTGGTTCGGCCGCCGCGCGCGACCGCGGTGAGTCGGTCACCTCGACGAGGTCGCGGCCGCGACGCTGTCGAAGCGCCAGCGCCAGCCCAGCTGCTGCAGCTTGGTCGCGACGCCCTCGCGACCGGTGCTGCGCAGCAGGTGCTCGAAGCGCGCGCGCCAGCCCCCGCGGCGCGCGGCCTCGGAGTCGGGCTCGAAGCCGGTGGGCCCGTCGGGATCGAAGTCGCCCAGCTGCAGCATGACCTGCGGCACGAATCCCGCGCCCTCGGCGAGCTCGAACACGACGCGCAACGTCGGCGGCGGCAGCACGCGGAACATCGCGCTGCCCAGGAACATGATCTTCTGTCCGGCCACGGGCACGCGCGCCGGCACCATCGGCATCGGCAGGGTCAACACCGCGCCGTCGCTGCCGGGCAGCGCGAAGCAACCACCCGCGCTGCCCTCGGGCAGCTGCTGCAGCCGCAGCGACGCATCGCGGCGGTAGCCCGCGTCGCGCAGGCCCGCGCCGAACCACGGCTCGCAATCGTCGGCGGAGAAGTCGGGCGCGCGGAAGCAGATCACCTCGACGCCGGCGACGTCCGCGAGTGCCTCGCGGCCGCGTCGGGCGTCGTCGGCGAAGCGATCGGGGCCGAGCCGCGCGACCGAGGTGCGCGCGAGCCCCTGGCAGCCGAGCTCGTGACGGGACACCAGCGGTGCCCACACGTCGCGTCGCAGCTCCGCCGCCAGGCGGCCCTCGGCGAAGAACGTCGCGCCGACACCGAGGCCCTCGAGTGCCTCGAGCGCGCGCTCGAGCCGTCGCTCGACCAGCGCGGGCGAGGCCGGTGTGACCACACCCGCGCGCTCGTGCTCGACCCGCGGCTCGTCCTCGAGCTGGATCGTGAGCACGGCCGGACGTCGCCGGGCGTCGCCGTCGTGCTCGCTCATCGCCGTGCCCCCGCGCGTCGCCGCACCAGCGCCTGCAGCTCGTCGACGTAGCCGTCCGCGAGCGCATCGCGATCGAAGTGGCGTTCGACGAAGCGACGGCCCGCGAGCCCGCGGGCGCGGGCGGTCTCGGGCTCGCGACGAGCGTGCAGGATTGCGTCGGCCATCGCGGCGGCGTCCTCGGGCCTGGCAATGTAGCCGCAGCCGGCCTGCTCCGCCAACCGCCGCGCCTCACCCGCGACCGCGAGCAACAGCGGCCGTGCGCAACCCATGATCTCGAACATCTTCGAGGGCAGCACGGTCTCGAACAGCGGCGTGTCCTTGAGCATCACCACCGGCAGGTCGGTCGCGGCCAGCACCGCGGGGATGTCGGCGCGCGGGCGCTGGCCCACGAAGTGGACGCGGTCGAGCCCGCGCTCGCGCGCAACGCGGGTCAGTGGCTCGCGCTCCGCGCCCTCGCCGACCACGAGCACGTGGATGTCGTCGTGCTGGCGCAGGCGCTCGGCGACGTCGAGCAGCGTGCCCAGGCCGTGGGCCATGCCGATGGTACCGATGTATCCGACCACGAACGCGTGCGCCGGCAGGCCCAGGCTCGCGCGCATGGCCGCGCCGTCGGTGTCGGGGCGGAACAGCCGCAGATCGACGCCGTTCTTGACCACGCGGATCTTCGCCGGATCGACGCCGGACTCGCGCCAGATCCGTGCGAACGAGTCGGTCACGCCCACGAGCAGATCGGCCTGCGCGTAGACGAAGCGTTCGAGCACGCGCAGGCCGGCGACGATGGGATGGTGCTCGGGCAGCGCGCCGACCTCGACGATCGACTGCGGCCACAGATCGCGGATCTCGAGCACGTAGGGCACGCGCCACGCCCGGGCCAGCGCCAGGCCCGAGAGCGCGCACAGGAACTGCGGCGAGGTCGCGAGCACGACATCGGCGCGCCGGACCTCGCGCGCGAGCCCGCCCAACACCACCGACGATCCCGCGAACGATCCGTAGGCGAGGCCGCGGCGCAGCACGCCCTTGTTGGGCGCGGCGTAGATCCACGTGCGCAGCACCTCGACCCCGCGCCAGCGCTCGCGCTGCACGATGTGGCCGCGGTACTGCGGCGGGATCACGCCGGTGGGATGGTTGGGGAAGCCGGTGAGGACCGCGACCTCGTGCCCTCGCTCGACCCAGCGCGCGGCCAGCTCCGACACGCGCGCGGCCGGTGCACCCATCTCGGGCGGGAAGTACTGCGACAGATAGAGGATGCGCATCCGACTCGCGGCGGCGCGAGCCTAGCACGGCGCATCAGAGGTCGCGGCCCACCTGGATGAGCTCCGGCAGGAAGTGACCGCGGAGCGTGAGCAGGCTGGGGAACTTGATGTGGCGACGCGCGTCGATGTTGGCGCCGGTCGGCGCGATGACCTCGCCGGTGAGGCGATCGCCTTCGACGAAGTCGTACACCGCGGTGATGTTGCCGCTGCCGTCCTTGCGCGCGGCCTCGTCGGCGTCGCCGTCGTCGGTGGTGCGGGCCGCGGCGGTGCGCTTGGCCTTGGCCGGCGCCGCGACGGCGGTGGTGGTGACGGTCAGCGGCGCAGCGGCGACCATGGTGGCGAGCGCCGCGGTCGCGGCGAGGGGAGTGCGACGGGACTTCATGCCCCCATCCTTGGCCGCCTCGGCGGGCGCCTGTGTCGTCGCGACCACGATTGTCGGCGTCGCGCCCGTGTGCGTGGCGTCGATCGCCGACGGCGGCACGACCGCGACGACCGCGACCATCGACGCGGTCGCGGACCAGGTCGCGAGCTTGGCCGGCGCGGTCGTGAACCACGGCGCGAACGCCCGCAGCAGTCGCTGCGTCAGCGGCTCGGCCTCGCGCGGCAGCAGCTCGCGTTCGAACCGCGCCCGCGCGGCGCGGATGCGGGCGTAGGTGGTGTTGAGGTTGAGTCCGAGCTCGGCCGCGATCTCGGGGCCGGCGCGGCCCTGCAGCTCCGCGCGCACGAAGACCTCGCGGTGGATCGCGGGCAGGTTGCACACGAAGTCGGCGATGCGGCCGGCGGCCTGGGCGTGCGCGAGCGCGTCGTCGGGCGCTGCGGACTGCGGCGCCGGCTCGCCCGCGAGCGCGTGGACCAGCGCGGCGTGACGCCGACGACCGCGGCGGTGCGTCGACGCGACGCCGCGCGCGATGCCCCAGATCCAGTTGACCAGCGAGCGCCGGCGGTCGAAGTCGGCGGCGCGTCGGACGATCACGGTGAAGACGTCCTGCATCGCGTCGTCGAGCGCGTCGGGCTCGACCCCGAGGCTCCGCAGCGCGCGGCGCACCAGCGGCGTGTGAGCGGTTGGGTCCAAGTCCAGCGCCTCTGCCATGCCGGTGGGTCCTTGGCCGGCGGCGGCGGGTTCTGTGATCGCGTGCACGTGCATGCCCGGGCCTCGCACCGTGGCACGTGCGGGACCGGGGCCGGGTTCCGGTCCGTCGGGGTCGGCGGTGGGCGTACAATCGCGCCGATGCCCGAGTCCGGTCCGATCGCAGCGCTGCCGACCCACGACGTCCTCAACGCGCCGGGTCCGATGCCCGACTACGACCTGTTCGCCCACGATCCGGCCCTGCGCGAGGGCGTGGAGCGCGAGGGCGGCGCGTGGGCGCTGGCACCCTGCGCGGCGCTGGGGCGCGACATCGGTCGCGCCGAGGTCTTCGCCCTGGGCGTGGCCGCGAACCGCGTGACACCGTTGCTCCACAACTTCGATCGCTTCGGTCGGCGCATCGACGAGGTCGAGTTCCACCCCGCGTACCACGAGCTCATGTCGATCGCGGTGCGCCATCGGGTCCAGTCGATCGCATGGCACGAGCCGCGGCCCGGCGCGCACGTGGCCCACGCCGCGCTGGTCTACCTGATGACGCAGGTCGAGGCCGGCGTGCTTTGCCCGATGGCCATGAGCTACGCTGCGGTGCCGACGCTGCGGGTGCAGCCCGAGCTCGCGGCGTTCTGGGTGCCCAAGCTGTTGTCCGATCGCTACGACGGGCGCTGCATCCCCGCGCGCGACAAGGCTGGCGCCACCTTCGGCATGGCCATGACCGAGAAGCAGGGTGGCTCGGACGTGCGCGCCAACACCACGCGCGCGCGCCCGCTGGGCGCTGCCGGCCCCGGCGAGGCCTACCTGCTCAGCGGCCACAAGTGGTTCTGCTCGGCGCCGATGTCCGACGGCTTCCTGACCCTGGCCAACACCGAGCGCGGCTTGACCTGCTTCCTGGTGCCGCGCTTCCGCGACGACGGCAGCCGCAACAACTTCTTCATCCAACGGCTCAAGGACAAGCTCGGCAATCGCAGCAACGCATCGAGCGAGATCGAGTACCACGACACCTGGGCCCGCATGGTCGGCGAGGAGGGCCGCGGCGTCGCGACCATCATCGAGATGGTGCACCACACGCGCATCGACGCTGCGATCGCGCCGGTGGGCATCATGCGGCAGGCGCTCACGCAGGCGGTGCACCACTGCCGTCAGCGCCGCGCGTTCGGCAAGCTGCTGGTGGATCAGCCGCTGATGCGCAACGTGCTGGCCGACCTGCAGGTCGAGATCGAGGCCGCGACGATGCTGGGTCTGCGGGTCGCACGGGCCTTCGACGAGGGCGCCTCGGATGCGTCGGCACGGGCGTTCGCCCGGCTCGCGACCGCGATCGCGAAGTACTGGATCAACAAGCGTGCACCCGGTGCGGTGGTCGAGGCGCTCGAGTGCCTCGGCGGCACCGGCTACATCGAGGACTCGATGATGCCGCGGCTGTACCGCGAGGCGCCGCTGTCGTCGATCTGGGAGGGCTCGGGCAACGTCATCTGCCTCGACGTGCTGCGCACGCTGCAGCGCGAGCCCGCGGCGCTGCAGCAGCTGCTCGACGAGCTGCGCCCGGCCGCGGCCGCACGACGCGAGCTCGCCGATCACGTGCGCGGCATCGAGTCGCTGCTGCGCGAGGGCGAGCTCGAGCCGCGCGCGCGCACGCTCGTGCAGATGCTCGCGGTCGCGCTCGAGGGCGCGCTGCTCGTGCAGCACGGCCACGCCGGCATCGCCGATGCGTTCTGCCGCACGCGGTTGCAGCGCGAGCCGCCCGCGGTCTACGGCACGCTCCCGGGGGACGTCGACACCGCGGCGCTGCTGGCCCGCGCCATGGTCGCTGCGTGATCGCACCGGCGATCGCGTACGCGCTGGGCCTCGGCGTCGTCGCGCCGGATCCCGGGCCGGATCCGCGCGCATCGCCGTCGGCGAGCGACGTCGCGGCCGCGACCACGGCTGCCCCGGGGGCGGCGGCCTCGACCACGACTGCACCCGGTGCGGCCGTGGCCCCGGACACGGTCGAGCCGACCGTGCCGCTCGAAGAGGCACTGTCGGTGCTCGCCGGCGCGACCTGCCTCGAGCGCGAACGCCTGGTCACGCAGATCCGCGCCTGGCTCGACGTCGATCGCATCGACGCGCGGCTGGTGGTCGAGGTCGTCGGCGACCTGCACGATCCGCGCAAGCTCGCCTTCACGCTGCGCCGCGGCGAGACCGTCATCGCCGTGCGTCGCTTCGATCCCGCGCCCAAGCGCTGCGACGACGTCCACGCCGTGGTCGGCCTCGCGATCGCGTTGGCGATCGACGCGACCCTGCTCGAGTCGGTCAGCGGAGATCCCACGACCAAGCCCGAGCCCGAGCCGCCACCGGTCGAGCCCGCGACGGACGACGAGACCCCGATCGCGCGCAAGCCCGAGCCCGCACCGGCGCGTCCGCGCCCGCCGTGGCAGCTGCGCTCGGCGATCATCGGCGTGTTCTCGTTCGGCGCGCCGCCGGGCGTCGGCGGCGGCGCCCGCTTCGCGCTCGTCGGCCGCTACCGCAAGGCGCTCGACATCTCGCTGGGCGTGCTCGCGACCTCGTCGGGGCGGCAGCGCATCGGCGACGGCAGCGCGCTGCAGTCCGCGGCCGCGGCCCGCTTCGATCTGTGCGGCGGCTGGTCGCTGGGCCGCGTGCGACCGCGGGGGTGTGCAGGCGTGATCGCAGGCGCGGCGCTCGCCGCCGGCCAGGGCTTCGAGCGGGATCGCGCCATCCGCCTGCCGTGGGTCGCGGTCCCCTTCGGCGCGCACCTGGAGATCCGCCTGGTCGATCGCATCGCCCTCGAGTTCGGGGTCGAGGGCGTACCCACGGCCGTGCGGCCGCGCTTCGACGCCGTCACCGAGACTGAACAGCCGGTCGCCCGCCGCTACTCGAGGTTTGCCTTCATGGCCGGGGCAGGCCTGTCGTTCCTGTTGTGGGAGCCGCGCCGACCGGCGGCCGCGGTCGCCACCGCCCGCCGTCGCTGACCCCGGCCGCGACGCGAATGTGAGCGTTGCAGCAACTTGGGTGTGTTGGCTGACAACCGCGAAGGGAAAGGCCTGGAACCGCCATGGAGTCCGTGGGACCCTACCACCCGGTCGTGACCGGCGAACACCTGGACGCGGAGGCGCTGTACCGCGCCCACGCCGATTTCGTCGCCCGCTTCTTGCTGAGGTTGGGGGTGCAGGGTCAAGACGTGGCCGATCACCTCCAAGAAGTCTTCCTCGTCGCCCACCGTCGCGGTGGGTTCATCATCGGCGCCGCCAAGCCGACCACCTGGCTCGCCGAGATCGCGTTCCGCGTCGCTTCCGATCGCCGCAAGAAGACCAAGCGAAAGCTCGAAGATGCCGACACCGATTCCATCGCGCTCGCAGCCGCCGCCGGGGCTACCCCGGGCGACACGGCCGAGGCGCGACAGGCCCTCGACCGCGTGCAGCGTGCCCTCGATGCGCTCACGGTCGACAAGCGCGCGGTGTTCGTGCTCTTCGAGCTCGAGGGTGAGTCCTGCGACGCGATCGCCCGCGTGCTCGGCATCCCCGTCGGCACGGTCTACTCGCGACTTCACGCCGCGCGTCGAGAGTTCGCGCGCGTGCACCAGACGCTCACGTCCGAAGCGGCGCTCCCCACCAGCCGCCCGGGCAAGGCGATGGCCGGAGCAGGCGCATGACTGAGTCCCCCCACACCGAGGTCGAACCCACGCGTTGGCTCGACGAGCCCTCCGGCGCCGCCGATTTCGGCGGAGCCGCGATGTTGCGCGACCTGTCGCAGTTCGGCGCCGCGAAGGTCGCGGGCCTGGATCACGCGGCCGGTCTGGTCGCGCTGCGCGGCGCGATCGCATCGCAGACCGCTGCGGTGCCGGCGGCCGCGGCCGCGACCAAGGCGATCGGCGTCAAGACCGTCGTCGGCGGCCTCGCCATCGGTGCGGTCGTCGGTTGGTGGGCGCTGCATCGGCCCAGCGCGCCCACGCCGTCGTCGCCGGAGATCGTCGCCGTCGCGCCGGCCGGTTCCGAGCCGGCCGCGTCGGCGCGCGAACCGTCGCCGCCCACGGTCGTGCCGTCGACCCGCACCGCCGCGCCCGCCGTGGTGCCCGCCCCGGGCGAGCCCGAGTCGATCGCGGACGACCCGGTCATCGTCGACGAGGACGAGGCCGACGCACCGCGCCCGCGCACGTCGGTGCGCAAGTCCAAGCCCGAGCTGCGCGAGGGTGAGGACGCCAGCGCCGACCGCTACCTCGAGGAGGCGCAGCTGGTTGCGCGCGCCCGCAAGGCGCTCTCGGGTGACCCTGCGACGGCGCTGCAGCTGACCAAGCAGCATGCCAAGGAATTCCCCAAGGGCGCGCTCGTCGAAGAGCGCCGTGCGCTGTCGATCCGCGCGCTCGCAGCCCTGGGTCGCATGGACGAGGCGCAGCGAGACGCGGACGCGTTCCTCGCCAGCTTCGGCGACGGCCCCCACGCGGCGGCAGTCCGCCGCGCTGTTGCGGCGCCCTGAGCTCGACCTCGCTCGGCGCGCGACACCGGGACCCCACGCGCTCGGGTCGCGGGGGTGAATCCGGCGTCGGCGTGGGCGCTCGCACAGGCGCGTGCGCGTCGCCACGGTGACGCCATCGTCGCGTTTCGCAGTGGCGCCGGGGCCACACGGTGCGCTATGGTAGTCGAGGATGGGGTTGCGGTTCGGTCTCGGTGCGCTGGCCGTCGCGTGCGCGTGCTCGATGCTCGCGTGCGAGGTCGGTGGCCTCGTGGGCTCGAACGCCAGCGGCGACGGCACCGGCGGGACCGGCGGGAGCGACGAAGGCACGCCGACCAGCGGTGGTTCGAGCGGCGCCAGCAGCCTCGATACCGGCGCCGAGGGCAGCGGCAGTGACACCACCGGCTTTCGCTTCGACGTCGCATTGCCCGACGCACCTGCGTCGTGCATGCCGCCGATGTACGACGCATGTGATGCGGACGACCAGGATCCGTTCCACGCGCTCGGCCTTGGTTGCCCCGGTGATCCCGGCGTGCAGGGCAGCTTCCGCGGTCACCCGTCGGCGTTGATGGTGCAGCACGGACAGCTCGGCACCTCCGGCGAGTACGCGCCGCGCGAGGGCGAGCGCTTCGTGGTGCTCTCCACCGGCGTCGCAGCCCAGCTGCCGCGCACCCCCGACGAGCTCAAGCTCGAGGACCCCGATTGCAACCCGCGCTCTTGTCCGAGCACACAGCACAGCGACGAGGTCCTGGGCGTGCTGCCCGAGCCGATCGACGTGCGGCGCGTGTCGAGCTCGGGCGTCGACTGCAAGGACGACCCCGGTCTCATCGGTACCGGCGACTGCTCCAACTCGCTCGAGGACGAGTTCCTGCGCGGCGGCGGGGCCTACGACTATGCCGAGCTGCGTTTCTCCACCGCGGTGCCGCTGGGTGTCGACGGCCTGAGCTACGAGTTCGCGTTCTTCACGGTCGAGTACCCCGACTACGTCAACCACGCCGCGCCGTACTCGGACATGTACCTCGCGTGGCTAGAGTCCGAAGCCTGGACCGGCAACATCTCCTTCGATGCGCTGGGCCACGCCATCACGGTCAACGGCGTGCTGCTCGACTACAAGGACGCGCCCAGCACCGCGTGCCCCGATTGCAGCGCGCCGGAGCTCGAGGGCTTCGCGATGCAGGGCCACGGCGCCACGCGCTGGCTCAACACCACCGCGCCGGTGCAGGCCGGTGAGCTCGTCACGCTGGTGTTCGCGATCTTCGACATGAACAACGGCGTCTACGACAGCCTGGTCGCACTCGACCACTTCGAATGGACCTGCTCCGGTGCGCCGCCGTTCACGACTCCGGTCGGCTGAGCGGAGCGTCGTCGTCGCTGCGCTCGCCTGCGGCTGCATCGTGGTCGACGACGGCGACCTCGGTGCCGGCGCCGCCAGCGATCGCGGCTCCGACACCGGCGGCGCCGCGGTCGGCGCGAGCAGTCAGGCCGGCGAGGAGGACGACGGCGCCGGCGGCCTGCCACCGCTCGCGTTCGACATCGGCGCCGAGACCGGCGGCGCGAGCCCGCCACCGCCACCGGACAACCGCGGCGACTGTTGCACGCCCGCGGCCGCGCTCGGCTGCGTCGACGCCGACATCCAGGCCTGCGTGTGCGCAGCGGACCCGTACTGCTGCAGCGAGGGCTGGGACGCGTTGTGCGTCGATCACGTCACGACGTTGAACTGCGGTGGTTGTGACGCGGCGGGTGCCGACGCGCGCGCGACCGACAGCTGCTGTTCGTCGCACGAGACCGCGGGTTGTGTCGACGCGGCGGTGGCGGACTGCGTATGCGCGTCCGAGCCCTACTGTTGCGCGGTCGCGTGGGATGGCCTGTGCATCGACGCGATCGCGACGCTCGGCTGTGGCGACTGCACGCCGCGCCCGGGCGCCGACCCGACATGTTGCACGCCCGCGGCCGAGCCCGGCTGCGCCGACCCGGCGATCGCCGACTGCGTCTGCGCGATCGATGCGTACTGCTGCGACACCCAGTGGGACGAGCTGTGCGTCGACGAGCTCGACGGCTACGGCTGCGGCGCGTGCGGCGATCTCGGTGGCAGCAGCGACGGTGGCAGCAGCGACGGTGGCAGCAGCGGCAGCGGTGGCGGCTACGGCACCACCGGCATCTGACGCGCGGTCGCGCTACGGCAGCGGCACCGAGTGCACGAGGTCGTTGTCCGCGGCGCCGAGGTGACAGCTGTTGCAGTCCGCCATCTCGAGCTCGGTTGCGGGATCGACCCCGGGCGGACAGCCGTAGCACTCGCCCTCCGGCGGGGCCTCACCGCGCCAGATGATGACGGGTCGATCGCTGTCGTCGAGCGCGAGCTCGAACCACTCCCAGCCGTGCCCCTCGGGGTTGAAGTCGCCGCCGCGCTTGGCCATGGCGTGGATGAGCAGGCCGCTGTCGACGTCGCTCGATTCCATGGTCTTGACGATGATGGTGCCGCGGGGAAACTCGTCGCCCGCGGGCGGCGCCTGCTTCATGTAGACCGTGCGTGTGCCCGCCGGGTGGGCCTTGAGCGCCTCGCCGGCGCCCGACCACATCACCATCCACTGCGCGAGTCCGTCGAAGTCGTGCTGCAGCGCGATGAACTCGCCGCCGGTGTCCTCGCCGTCGTCGCCGTCGCACGCCGTCGCGCTGGTGCCCAGCAGCGTCACGAGCAGTGCCAGGTGCCGCGCGCTCACGGCAGCACCGGGATGTCGAGCAGGTCGGCGCCGTCGGACATGCGCGCGACCACGCCGGGCTGCGCAGGGTCGGTCTGCTGCTGCAGCAGCTGCCACAGCTGGCCGTAGGGCGTCGCGAGATCCTCGGCCGAGGGCGCCGTCGGATCCCACGTGGCCGGCACCTGCGGCAGGGCGTCACCGTCGATCTCGTCGTAGGCTGCGGCGATGAGGTTGAACTGCGCGGCGGTGTCGTCGGCGATGTCGTCGCCGTCCATCTCGCGCAGCCACGGCTCGAACGCGGCGAAGACTTCGCGGCCGCCCGCGAGGTTGGCCCGCATGTCCGCGAGGGTGTACTGGGCATAGCGCGACTCGTCCTCGCCGGTCGCTGCGAGCGAGACCTTCTCGGCTTGCTCGGCCATCGAGCCCAGCACGCCGCCGTAGGCGGCTGCGGAGTCGAGCGCGAGCGGCTCGAACTCGTCGCGCATGGTCTGCACGTCGCGCACCAGTCGAGCGGTGAGCGCGTCGCGGAAGGCGGTCGCCTGTGCCGCGTCGGCGGGGTACGCCGCCGGCTGGTAGCCCGGCAGCGCCGACTCGAACTCGACCACCCAGGCCGGGTGCGTGTCGGCCCACAGGATCCGCTCGATCGCGTGGACGCCGATCACGCCCTCGTCGTCGAACAGGTCGTCGTCGGGGCCCTCGCCGAGGAAGCCGTCGTAGCGTTCGTCGGTCGCGGCGTCGAGGTCGGGGAACAGCACCGCGATGGCGCCCTCGATGCTCTCGTAGGCGTCGCGCGCGTCGGCCCAGTGGCCGCGCATGCTCGCGACCGCGTCGGCGTCGGCGGTCGCGTTCCATCCATCGACGTCCGGTGCCGGCGCCGAGTCCCGCAGGGCCTCGGTCGCGTCGACGAGATCCTGCAACCGCGTGGCCACGGTCTGCTTCACGCGCGCGATGGCCTCGCGCTCGGGGTCGGAGGCCTCGTTGCCGGCGCAGGCGGTGGCGAGCAACAACAGGGCGCAGGTGCGCGTGGGCGTAGGCATGGTCGGGGTCTTCCTCGCGGCTTCTATAGGGATCCGACGAACGCGAGCAGGTCGTCGCGCTCGTCGTCGGACAACGCTTCGTACGCCGCGGTGACCTCGCGGGCCTCGGACTGCGGGTCGCCGTGGGCACGCACGGCCTCGTCGATCGTGGCGGCGCGGCCGTCGTGGAGGTACGAACGAAGGTGGCGCAGGCCGATGAGCGGCGCGGTCCGCCAGTCGCGGGGGCCCGCGTCGCCGTCCTGCAAGCCGTCGGCGAGTGCGTCGCCCATGTCGTGCAGCAACAGGTCGGTGTAGATCGGCGCGTCGATGTCTGCGACCGCCGCGATCGGCCAGTCTGCGCGGGTGTGCAGCGCGGGCACGTGGCAATCGCCGCAGCCGACCTCGTCGAACAGCGCCTGGCCGCGGGCGAGGCCATCGTCGCTGTCGGGATCGAGGCGCGCGGGGATGCCGAGCAGCCGCACGTAGTCGGCGGCGAGGTTGACGACGTCGAGCTCGACGTCGACGCCCGCACGCATGTCGTCGGTGATGCCGTCGGGGTTGGGCAGCTCCTCGGGGCGCAGCGGCGAGGTGATCGACATGTCGCCCAGCAGCGCGGCGGCGCTGAACTCGTCGAGCGTCGGGATGCTGGCCTTGAGCCCGAAACGGCCGATCAGGCCCTCGTCGCCGGGGCCGTAGCCGTGGAAGCGTGCGTCGGGGTTGGCCTGCGAGCGCCACGGCACGCGGTGGATGTGGCCGCGGATGATGCCGCCCGCGGCGGCCTGCTCGGCCTCGACACGCTCGATCTCCGTGTCGGCGACGGCTTCGAGGTAACCGCGCGCGAACACGGCCGGGCCCACGCGGGTCGACACGATCGCGCCCTGCTCGGCCTCGATCGGCGTCGTCGCGCCCGCGGCGGTGTACGGCCGCACGGTGTCGCCCCACGGCAGCATCGCGTCGGGCTGTGCCGGCGCCATCTTGTTCACGAAGCCGGGGCCCTTCGCGTCGTCCTTGTGGCACGACGCGCACGAAGTCCGGATGTAGACCGGGCCCAGGCCTTGCGACACGCGGTAGTTGGCCTCGAACGCCGCGTCGCCGGCGGTGAAGCGCTCGCGCCAGGCCGCATCGAGCTCCGCGATCGGTGCGTCGCTGGGATCGGGACCCACGAGCATCGGCTCGGGCGACGCGGTGCTCGGGTCGCACGCGAGCCCGAGCAGGCACGCGGCCAGCCAGGGGCGAGGGTGGGTCACGGGATGGACGATATTGAATGTTGTTTTCATTTTCAACCCAAAAGCGCTGGGAAGCCCCGAAAAAAGTGCGTTCTTCCGACCCCTCGTGTGCGCTGGGTCAGACCGGCGGCCCGGCGCAGGGCCGGTCGAGCACGGCGATGGCCTCGATGTGGACCGTGTGCGGGAACATGTCGAGCGGCTGCACCCAGGCGAGCGCGTAGCCGCGGTCGACCATCGCTCGCAGGTCCCGCGCCAAGCTGCCGGGATCGCACGACACGTACACGACCCTGCGAGGCCGCAGCGCGATGATCGCGTCGAGCGCGTCGGGTAGGCAGCCGGCGCGCGGCGGATCCACCAACACCACGTCGATCGCAGCGTCCTCGTCGACCATCGCACGCAGCACCTGCTCGGCCTTGCCCAGCCGCAGCGCGACGTTGCTGAGCCCACCGAAGTTGTACGACGCGTCGCGCACCGCCGGGCCCGACTCCTCGACTGCGACGACGTGATCGACGTGCGCGGCGAGCAGGGCCGCGAAGGTGCCGACCCCGGCGAACGCGTCGAGCACCGAGGTCGCTGCGACCTCGAGCACGGCCGCGCGGACGATCTCGACCATGCGCTCGGCCTGGGCGCGGTGGACCTGGAAGAACGCCGGCGTCGAGACGCGGAAGCTGCGGCCGCCGAGCACCTCGATCACCCACGGCTGTCCGCTCGCGGGTTCGTCGAGCGACAGCCGCGGTTGGATCGAGATCGCATCCGCGGGCGCACCCACGCGGATGTTGCACTGCGTGGTCTCCTGCAGACGACCCTGCAGCGTCGCCAGCAGCGTGTTGATGCGCGGCTCCATCAGCAGGCACTGCGGCACCTCGAAGAACGCGTGCCGGTGCCGGCGCACGAAGCCGAGTCGACCGCGCTTGACCGTGAAGCGCGCGTGGTTGCGGTAGTGCCACGGCGAGGGCGCGGCCACCGGCGCGCGCACGCACGCCGGCTCGAGCCCGACCGCGACGAGCTGGTCCGCGACCATCGCGTGCTTGAGCTCGAGCTGGCGCGCGATCTCGACGTGCTGCAGCTGGCAACCGTTGCAGTGGCCGAACAGCGGGCACGGGGCCTCGACCCGGTGCGGCGAGGGGCGCACCAGCGCGATCAACTCCCCGCTGGTGCTGTGACGGGCGCGCTGGTACACCCGCGCGCGCACGCGCTCGCCTGGGATGCCGCCGGCGACGTAGATCGGGCGCCCGTCCGCGTCGCTGCCACAGGCGTCGCCACGCGGACCGAGCCCGTCGAGCTCGAGCTCGATGATGTCCTCGCCCGCGTGCGCGTCGGGGCTGCCGGCCTCCGCCATCGTCGCCCTCAACCGTCGCCCAGCGGTGTCGACCACGGCAGCTGCGCCCATCGTCCGCCGTGCAGGTGCGCGATGTTGTCGCGGATCGCCTGCGTCGACGCATCGTCCTCGGTGCCGTCGGCCGCGAGCCCGCGCGCCTGACGTCGCGCGAGCAGGTACGCGTGCGCCATCGCGGGCCAGTCGCCGTAGGCTCCCTGCAATCGCCGCGCGATCGGGCGGATGCCGGCCCACGCACCAGCATCGTCGACGTAGCCCGCCGCGACGCCCAGCCGCATCAACAACACGAAGCGCAGCAGATCCCAGGCATTGTCGGGGCGGCCAGACTCGGCCAGCTGCGCGAGCATGCGGCGGTGCTCGTTGGGCCCGTGCACGTCCCACCAGCTCGACAACATCCGCATCGCTTCACCGCGCGGCAGATGACCGTAGTCGCAGTTGCCCGTGACCACGAGGAACGCGCTCTGCACCCAACTGCGGTAGGGATCGCCGGCGTCCTGCTCGAGCCGCTGCGCGAGGAAGCGCTGTGGATCCTCGCGACGGAGTCGTCGCCACAGCCACCACGACAACGCCAGCGCCCCCGCGAGCAGGGCCATGCCTCGGAACGACCACAGCGAGAGCGCGATCATCGCAAGCGCGCGCGAGACTATCACCGTCACGCGGTCACGGGCTCGAGAAACTCGAGCGTGCAGTGATCCGCCGACAGCCGCACCTGCGCGCCGAAGGGCAGCGCGGCGTTGCGGTGGGCGTCGTGGCCGAAGGGGAAGCCCGTGACCACCGGCACGCCGAGCGTGGCCAGGCGCTCGTGCACCACCTGGATCGCGCTGGGGCCGAAGTTGCCGTCGGGCGGCTCCTCGCAGCCGATCAGCTGACCCACGACCACGCCGCGGACGCCGCGGAGCGCACCGCTGGCGAACAGGTGCGTCAGCGATCGGTCGATGCGATAGGGCCGCTCACCGATCTCCTCGAGCGCGAGGATCGTGCCCGCGAGCTTCGGCATCGCGCGCGTGCCGACCAGCGCGCGCAGGACCTCGATGTTGCCGGCCACCAGTGGACCTTCGACGGTGCCGCCGTGCAGCACCGAGCCCTCTTCGGCGACCAGCGGCGTCGGCACCTCGCCGCGCAGCAGCTCGACCAGTCGCGCGACGTCCTCGGGCACCAGCGTCGACAGCTGCGTGATCACGGGCCCGTGGATGCCGACCACGCCGCAGCGGGCCCAGGCCCAGCACAAGAGCGCGGTGATGTCGGAGAAGCCGACGATGGGCTTGGGATGCGCGCGCAGGCGCTCGGGATCCAGCGCCGCCAGCAGCCGCGTCGCGCCGTAGCCACCGCGTGCGCACAGCACCGCGCGGGCCTCGGGGTCGGCGAGCGCGGCCTGGGTCGTGCGCAGTCGCAGCGCATCGTTGCCGGCGAAGTAGCCCTCTTGCTCGAGCAAGTTGTCGGCGTGCAACAACTCGAGATCGATGGCGCGACGCAGCGCTCGCAGCCCGCGATCGAAGCGCTCCATCGCCACCGGGCCCGAGGGCGCGATGATGTGCGCGCGATCGCCTGGCTGCAGGCAACGTCCCGCGCGAGCTCATCGCCGCTTCCGTCCGCGGCCTTCTTCGCGCGCGCGCCGTTGCGGCCTCGGACCCGCCGTTGCCGCCTTCGGCCTCGTCCTCGTCGCCCGCGACGTCGATCGGCTCCGACTCGTCGTCGCCCACGGCCTGGGGCTGGGACCGCCATCTGGCTGCCGCCGCTGGCCCGGCTCCTCGTTGGGGCCGCGCTCGCTCGGCGGCTCGGCCTCGGCCTCGGGCTCGGCCGCCGGCGCCGAGCCGTCCGGCCCGGGGTCGACGCCGGGTGCTCGCTTCGACCTCGCGCGCGGGCTCGCTCGCGAGCACGCGGCCTCGCGGCCGCGCTCGGCCTCGGCCGCGCTCTCGAGCGCGCGCGTGACCTCGACCGCGCGGCGATCGCCGTCTGCAAGGCGCGATCGTCAGTACCGTTCTTACCGGTGGCGGAGCGTCGAGCTGAACGAAACCACGCCCTCGCCGCGCTCGACCCACGACGCGGCCGCGGCAGTTCGACGTGGCGGTACAGCACTCGGACTGTACGTTGCGGAGCATGGAAACCTTTGCGCCGCCCAGGATGGCGGCGCCCGCGTCTACGTACAACCATCGACGCCGCCGCGTCGCGGCGCGCCGCCGTGTCGATGCAGCCCGCGTCGTTGCGCCCACTGCTATGCTGCAAACATGGTGATGCGTACGAGAACCCGTCCTCGGTGTGGCGATCGCGGCGATGAGCGCGTGCGGCGACGAAGGCGGTCGAACCGGCCAGAGCGGCGGCGCGAGCCTCAGCGTCGGCGACGGCATCGGTTCGCTCTCCGCGACCGACAGCGCCACCGGCAACGGCGACGGCGACGGCGACGGTGACGATGGCATCAAGCTGGACGCGCAGGCGCAGAACGATCTCGGCGTCGAGGGCTGCGCCGGTGACAGCCAGGGCGGCGGTGGCGGCGGTGGCATGGGCGAGGACGGCGAGCTCGAGTTCTCGTACATCTGGATCGCCAACAGCGGCGAAGGCACGATGTCGAAGATCAACACGCGCACCCTCGCCGAGGAGGGCCGCTACATCGTGCGGCCCGACCAGGCCGGCAACCCCTCGCGCACCTCGGTCAACCTCTCGGGTGACGTCGCGATCGCCAACCGTGCCGGCGGCCTGACCAAGGTCGCGGCCACGCCCGAGCGCTGCGTCGACGCCAACGGCGACGGCATGATCACCACCGCCAACGGCGCGGCGTACCTGCCGTGGGGCCAGGACGAGTGCGTGCTGTGGCACTACGCCTACCAGACCGAGTCGCAGCGACCGGTCGCGTGGGCGCCGGGCACGATGGAACCAGCAGACCTGCGCCTACGACAACGAGGACGTGTGGACGGCCGGCTCGACGCAGATGGGCATCGACGTGTGGCTGCACGACGGCGAGACCGGCATGTACGAGATCAGCACCGCGCACATCGGCGAGATGACCTTCGACGGCTACGGCATCTGCGGTGGTGCGGTCGACGGCGAGGGCAACTTCTGGGGCACGATGCTGGGCGGCATCCTGCTGACGCGCGTCGACAAGGAGACCTTCGAGCACCAGGTCTGGCCGGTGCCGATCGGCAACTACGGCATGACGGTCGACTCGGACGGCTACGTGTGGGCCTGCAGCTTCGACGTCGCGCGCTTCGATCCCGAGACCGAGTCGTGGCAGACCGCGATGGGCGTCGGCGGCAGCGGCGGCTGCATGGGTGACGGCAACGGCAAGATCTGGCTGGCGTCGTCGCCGCTGGTCGCGGTCGACACCGCGACGCTTGCGATCGTCGACACCATCATGATCCCGAGCTACGCCCACGGCGTCAGCGTCGACTTCGACGGCTACGTCTGGGGCGTGACGCTGCAGGAGCCCTACGCGTACAAGGCCGACCCCACCACGCACACGGTCGAGACCTTCAGCGGCCTGACGCTGCCGTACACGTACAGCGACATGACCGGCTTCGCGCTCAAGAACGCCGGCACGATCCCGACGCCGGCGGGCTGAGCCCCGGCCTCGGCCCACGCGAGATGGCGGCAGGGCACGAGCACGACGACGCCGCGGGATCGAGCACGGATCGCGACGTCGGTCGCTATGTCACGGCGGCGGGACCGGGCGCGAGTGGGTCGCGTTCGACCCGGAGCTCGACCGCGAGGTCGTGCTCGAGCGCGCCGGCCGTCGATCCGCAGCGGCTCGCGGCGCTGCGGGCAAGCGCGCGCGCTGGCGGTGGTGGTGCACCCCGTGCTCGTGCGCGTCCACGACGTCGTGGTCGAGCGCGGCGTCGCGAGCGTGGTCAGCGAGCGCGTGGGCGGTGAGCCGCTGCGACGCTGGTTGGCGAGCGCGCCGTCGTGGTCGCGACGCATCGCGCTGCTGCGTGCTGGCGGACGAGCTGCTCGCGGCGCGGCCGGCGTCGCACACGGCGGACTCGGCACCGGTCGTGCACGTCGACGCGCAGGGTGTCCGCGTCTCGCTGTGCTGCGCGTGACCGAGGGCGCCGACGTGGCCAGCGACACCGCGGCGTTCGCCACGCTCGCGCTGTTCGTGCTCGACGGCAACGGTACCCGCGGCGCAGCCGGACGGCGGCAACGCGTGATCGCGGCGCTGCACCGCGGCGCGCGGGCGGGCGGCGCGAACCTGGCCGAGCTGCGCGAGGTGCTGGCGCAGCGCCAGCCCGCGCGCGTGCCCTGGCCGGTGTTCGCGGTCGCGGTCGCGGTCGCGGCGGTCGCCGTCGCCGTGGGCACACCGGCGCCCGCGGCAGATCCGTCGTGGTGTACCGCGGCGGTGAGCCAGCTCGATTCGCTGTGGAACGCGGACGTGCGGCAGCAGCTGCGATCGCGGCTCGAGGAGGTCGGCGACGGCTTCGGCGCCGACGTCGTCGCGCGCATCGACGGTGCGCTCGACGCGTTCGCACAGTCGTGGCGCCTGGCGCAGCAACAGCGCTGCGCCGTGGACACGCCCGAACCCGCCGTGAGCGTGTGCCTGTACCAGCAGTTCGAAGGCTTCCGCACCCTGGTCGAGGTCCTGCTCGAGGCAGACGCCGAGGCGATCGCGCGCGCCGACGCGGCCATCGCCGCGCTGGGCGCCCCTGCGCAGTGCCTGCAACCGCGCGACGCGGGGCCGTGGCGCGCGTTTGCCGGTCGCGACGACGTGCGCGCGAACCTGGTCGCCGCCGATCTGCTGCGCGAGCTCGGTCGCTACGTGCAATCGCAGGTCGCGGCCGAGCGCGCGTTGGCGGCCGCGGTCGTGGCCCGCAACGATGCCGCAGCGGCCGAGGCCCACCTGGCGCTGGCCCTGGCCCTGCTGGCGCAGGAGCGCGATCCCGAGGGCGAGCGATCGCTGCACGACGCCTTCACCACCGCGCTGGCGGCGGGCAGCGACACCATCGTCGCGCGCGCGGCCGCCGAGCTGGCCCATCGGCTGGCGAAGCGGCGCAAGGTCGATCAAGCCGCGACCTGGATCGAGCACGCCCGCGCCGCGCTGTCGCGGGTCGACGACCCGCGGGTGCGGGCGCGGGTCGCCGCGGTCGAGGGCCGCGTGGCGCTCGAGCGCAGCGATTTCGCCGAGGCCGAGGCTGCCTACCGCAACGCCCTGGCCCTCGCAGTGGCGCTCGAGCCCCGCGACCTCGCGACCGTGCTGCACGCACGCCAAGGTGTCGCGATCGCCCGCGGGCGCCGTGGCGATCGTGACGGCGCACTCGAGCTGCTGCGGGTCAACGTCGAGCAGACCCGCGCGCGCTACGGCGACGATCACCCGGATCTGGGCCGGCAGATCAACAGCGTCGCGACCCAGCTCGCGGCGCAGGGCCGCCTCACCGATGCCATCGCCGAACGCCAACAGGCGCTCGCGATCCTCTCTGCGACCGTCGGCGAGTCGCACGGCGACACGCTCGCGGCCACCGGCGCGCTCGCGACCGACCTGGGCCTCGCAGGCCGCCACGCCGAGGCGGTCGCGATCCTGCGCGCCGCGCTGCCGCTGGCGGAGCAACGCTTCGGCCGCGACGACGATCGCACGACGTCGTTGCTCGGTGAGCTCGGCATGGCCGAGGCCACCGCCGGCGACCTCGACGACGCGATCGTGCACCTGCGCGACGCAGTCGCGCGGGTCGAAGCCGTCGACGGACGCGACGGCATCGCGCTGCTGGCGATGACGACGAACCTCGCGGCGACGTTGATGTTCGCCGACCGGCACGAGGAGGCGCGCGCGCTGTTCGACACCCTCGTTCCCCGCACCGAGCGGACCCTGGGCCGCGACCATCCCCAGCTGGTCCCGGTGCTGCTCGGCGCGGCCGCTCGGCCCGCGCGTTGGGCCGCATCGACCAGGCCGTCGCCGAGCTCGAGCGCGCGCGCGCTGCTGGCCGACGAGGAGCGGATCGATCTTCGCCCGCGTCGACGCCGATCTCGCCGATGTGTTGTGGCTGCGAGGCCGATCGCCGCGCGCGCTGGCGTTGATGCGGGCGGCGCACCAGGGCCTGGTGCGGGCCCAGGCCGAGGGTCGCGCCGGCGCTCGCGCAGGACCTCGGCGAGGATCGAGCAGTGGCTGCACGACCACAGCGACGGCGACACGGCAACACGTGCTCGAAGATGACGTTGTCGGCGCAGCGCGCGCGCGCTGCAACGCCGCGGCCGAATCGACCGTCCACGCCAGCAGCAGCAGGCCCAGTCCTCGCGCGACCCGGGTCAGCCAGCACGGCAGCCCGCGCAGGGCGTAGCCGATAGTCGGGCCGCGACAGCGGCGCGAGCAGCAGTCGCCGCGGCACGAAGCGCTCGTACGCCGGCAGGTCGCTGTCGCGGAAGTCGACGCGAGCAGGCCGAGCACGCGCGCCGGCGCCAGCCGTCGCGGCAGCGACAGCGAGAACGGATCGAACGACTGCAACGCGCAGGCGGCCCGTCGTAGCGCTCGAGCGCGGCGAGCACGGTGCGCTCGAGCGGACCGCGCGCGCGCGACGACTTGAGCTCGATGACCAGCGGCGCGCCCGCAGGTAACGCGAGCACGTCGCGCCGCGGCACCGGCTCGTCGGTGCCCTCGAGCCGCGGCTGCGCGGTGGCGGGCCTCGATGTACGTCGTGCGCATCGCCACCGTGGTCGTGCGCGTGGCGGTGTCGTCGTGCATCACCACCAGCTCGCCGGTGCGGGTGCGGTGCACGTCGAGCTCGATGCCGTAGCCGGCGTCACACGCCGCCGCGAACGCGGCCAGGGATGCCGGGCGGCCCGCACCGGCGAAGACCGCGGTGGGCGACGGGGCGGCCACTACCAGTCGGACGCCGGGCGACGCATCGCGGGCGAGGCGTCGCGCGGTTGCGCTGTCGAGCGCGGCCTGCGATTTCCGTCGCCACGCCGCGCGGTCGCTCATCGAGGTCAGCCGCGCCCGAGCCCGCGCGCTGGTCCGACGACACGCGCGCCACCGCGGCGGCGATCGGCTCGAGCGCCGCCGCGAGGGCGTCGTCGGCCAGCTGCGCGTCCGCGAGCATCGCCGCGGCGTCGAGCCGGTTGCGCGGCATCGCCACGGTCAGGCGCGCATCGTCGAGCGCCGCGCCGACATCGTCTGCAACGTCTCGCGTAGCGCCGCGTGCACGAACACCGAGCTCGGCGATACCACCAACAGCGCCGCGACCTTGCCGGGAAGCTCGGTGCAGCTGACCAACCAGTCGAGCGCGTTCTTCAGGCTGCCCGGCACACCGTGGGCATACTCGGGGCTGCAGATCACCAGCGCATCGGCGGCCGTGACCTCGGCCCGCAGCGCTGCGACGGCCGCCGGCGCGACCGCGCCCTCGCCATCGAGGTCCGGGTTGAAGTGCGGCAGCTCGCCGAGCCCGCGATAGCGCACCACGCTCGTGCCCGCCGGCGCGAGCGCAGCGAGGGCCTCGAGCGCGGCGGTGTTGGTCGAGCGGGCGCGCAGTGAGCCGGGGATCGCGAGCAGACGCATCGCGGCGACGCTACCGCACGCCACGGTCGCGAGGGTCGCACCGCTTCGGCAACGCGCACGCCGACGTTGCCGGGCACGCACGCGCTCGACGGCGGTTCGTCGGAGACGCCCAGGCAGACGGTGCCGGGAACGTCTGCGTCGCAGTCGTCCGAAGCCGAGAGGTCGCAGTAGCGGCCGCAGCAGCCGACCCCACCGCGACAGTCGGGCACGTACGCCGTGCTCAGGCAGGCCAAGCCTTCGTCGCAGTCGTTGAGCAACGCGCACGGTTCGCCGAGTGCGCCTGTGGAGGTGACGAGCGGTACGCATGCGAAGTCGCCGCGGGCTGGGACACAGCCGTGGCCGTCCGCGCACGACGGCGCCAGTGGATCGCAGGCCGGGACGCAAACATCGACAACGCCCGCGAGCAGGCATACTTCGCAGACGCGCTCGCACACCGGCGTCACCTCCGTGCCGCGGCACATTCCCACGCAGGTGCCGGTCAGCGTGTCGGGATCCACGTCCCAACAGAACGCGTCTGGCTCGCAGTCATCGATTCCGCTCAAGGGCGCACCGTCGACCTGACACGGTTCTCCGGGTGCTTGCGGGTGCTCTGCGACGGGCGAACATCGCGTCGCGTTCCATCCGTCTCCGCCATCGCTGGCCCACGGCACGCACTTCTGGCCCCGGGGACAATCCTGCACCCAGACGTCGCACGCCATGATGACACCCACGTCGACGGGAGCAACGAATGCGCTCGAATCGTCTGCGTCTGCGTCGGCGCGGCTGGTGGCCGTCGTCGCGGAACTCGTCCCCGAACTCTCGCTGTTTCCGCGACCCGTCGAACCCTCGGCGGTGGCGCTGGTGGACGCTGCGTTTGTGCCTGCGGAGGTCGGGCTCGAAGTCTCCTTCGCCTCGCTCGTGCTGCCCTGAGCCGCAAATGGCGGGCTACATGCGGATGCCAACGCTGCCGAAGCGGCGAGGCGCCAGGTCCACGCGCGGTGATCCGCAGACACGCGATCCGGCGCGTCGACCATCGACTCGACCCTAGCACCGATCGATGCGCGCGGCGACGCTACCGCACGCCACGGTCGCGAGGGTCGCACCGCTACGGCAACGCGCACACGCCGACGTTGCCACCGATGCACGGGCTGCCCGGCGCTCCGGCGAACCACGCCAGGCAGCTCGTCCCCGGCAGCAGCGCGTCGCAGCCGTCGGGCGCGTCGGTGTCGCACACCGGCCCGCAGCAGCCGGTGGTGCCTTCGCAGCCGGGCACGGCGTCGGCGTTGAGGCACTGCAGGCCGGCGGCGCAGGCGTTGGTGTACTCGCACGGCTCGCCCAGGCCCGCGGGGTCGGGCGCCGGCGGTGCGCACAAGAACACGTCGGCCCACGGCACGCACAGCTCGTCGACGTCGCAGTCGTTGCCCAGCGGATCGCACGCGGGCAGGCACAGGTTGAGCAGGCCCTCGTCGGTGATCGGGCAGACCTCGCAGGCGCCGTCACAGTGGGGGTCGGCCTCGCTGCCGGTGCACATCGCGACGCAGGTGCCCATGAGCGTGTCGGGATCGACGTCCCAACACATCGCGCCCAGGACGCAGTCGTCGATGCCGCTGACCGCGGAGCCTTCGACCATGCACGGCTCGCCGACCCCCTTGGGGTCCGGCGCGACGGGCGAGCACGTGGTCGCGTTCCAGCTGGCGCCGCCGTCGTTCGCCCACGGCATGCACTTCTCGCCGAAGGGACAGTCCTGCAGCCACACGTCGCAGTAGATGGCGCCGCCCTGATCGACCCCGGGCAGGAACACGCTCGCGTCGCCGTTGTCGTCGTTGCTCGTGGCAGTGTCGGTGGTCGTGCTCGAGCTGCTGCCGACCGAGGTGCCGACCGAGGTGCCGACCGAGGTCGCGGAGGTGTCCGCGCTCGTGCTCGGGCTCGACGTCGTCGCGGTGGTCGCGGAGGTCTGCGCACCGCTGCTCGAGCCGGTCTCGCCGTCGCCGCTCACGACCTGCGGGCCGCACGCGCACAGCCAACCCAGGCCCACCACGAATGACAGGCGCAGCGTCCCGCCAGTCGGCAGGGACCCGCGCGGTGGACGAGCGCTGGCGAGAAACCCTGCGAGCACGAGATGGTCTTGGTGATGTACGGTCATTGCTTCATTCTCAGGCCGGCAGCGCGCACACGCCGATGTTGGCGCCCAGGCACGGATTCTTGGGCGGCGCATCGAACCACGGCAAGCAGCTGGTGCCGAGCAGCATCGTGCCGCAGTCGTCGGGCGCGTCGGTGTCGCACAGGGGTGCGCAGCAGAAGGTGCCGGGTTCGCAGCCGGGCACCGCTTCCGTCGCGAGGCACTGCAGCCCGGCTGCGCAGGCGTCGAAGGACTCGCACGGCTCGCCCACGCCGGCCAGCTCGGGTGCCGCCGGCGTGCACAGGAAGGCGTCGCCGTGGCGCACGCAGAGGTGGTCGACGTCGCAGTCGTTGCCGAGCGGATCGCAGGCGGGCACGCAGAGAAACACGAGAGTGTTGCCTCCGGACGGACAGATGTCGCACGCCCCTTCGCACTGCGGGTCCGCCTCCTCGCCGGTGCACATCGCGACGCAGGTGCCCATGAGCGTGTCGAGATCGACGTCCCAACACATCGCGCCCGCGCGGCAGTCGTCGATCCCGCTGACGCCGGAGTCTTCGACCGTGCACGGCTCGCCGACGTCTTTCGGGTCAGGCGCCACGGGTGTGCACCGTGTTGCGTTCCACGCCCCATGACCGTCGTTCGCCCACGGCATGCACTTGAACCCGCGTGGGCAGTCCTGCTCCCAGAGGTCGCACTCCATCGCGCGACCCATGTCGGGATCCTGGATGAAGGCAGCAGGGTCCTGTGTGTCGACGCTGCTCGTGGCCGTGTCCGTGCTGGTGCTCGAGCTGCTGCCGACCGAGGTGCCGACCGAGGTGCCGACCGAGGTCGCGGAGGTTCCCGCGCTCGTGCTCGGGCTCGACGTCGTCGCGGTGGTCGCGGAGGTCTGCGCACCCGTGCTCGAGCCGGTGTCGCCATCGCCGCTCACGACGTGCGGACCGCACGCGCACAGCCAACCCAAACCCACCACGATCGACGCTCGCCTCACGCCTGCGGGCGCGGAGGCACGGCGCCGTGGCGGATCGATCGCGAGCAAGGTTGCCCGCACGGGCTGGTCTCGATGGTCCACTTCGTCGCTCTCACATCGGCAGCGCGCACACGCCCAGGGTCTCGGTCACGCAGCCGTCCTGCGGCGGCCGCGTGTACCACGGCACGCACACGGTGCCGGGCAGCAGCGCGCCGCAGTCGAAGCCCGCGGCGGTGTCGCACACCGGCGAGCAGCAGCCGCTGGCGTCGCCGCAGCCTCCGACCAGGTCGGCCGCGATGCACTGCAGGCCCGCGGTGCACACGTTGGAGAACTCGCACGGCTCGCCGAGTCCCGCGGAGAGGTTCGGGATCGGCGCGCACTCGAACCAGTCGTTCACCGCGACGCAGACCTCGTCGTCGTCGCAGTTGGGCGCCAGCGGATCGCACGTCGGTAGGCAGATCGCCAGCGAGCCCTCGTCGGTGATCGTGCACCAGTCGCACGTCGCCTCGCACTGCGGGTCGTTGGGACTGCCCGTGCACAGCGGCACGCACGTGCCCGTCAACGTGTCGGGATCCACGTCGAAGCACATCGCGCCCAGGCGGCAGTCGTCGATGCCGCTCAGGCCCGAACCCTCGACCGTGCACGGCTCACCGACGTCGTGCGGATCGGGTGCGACCGCGGTGCATCGCGTGGAGTTCCACGCGCCCCCGCCGTCGTTCGCCCACGGCATGCACTTGAACCCGCGCGGGCAGTCTTGCGCCCAGATGTCGCAATCGACGTCGCCACCTTGATCGAGCCCCGGCACGAACGCGCCCGAGTCGCTCGACGTGCTGGTCTCACCGGCGGTGCTGCTGCTGCTGCTGCTGCCGACGGTCCCGACCGTGCCGGCGCTGCTGCTGGTGCCCGGCATCGACGTGCCGCCGCCGGTCGTGTCTGCGGCGGAGCTCGAGCCGGTCGACCCGCCGGTGTCCGCAACCTGCGGCGCGCAGCCACCGGCCCATCCCATCACGACGATGACCAGCCTGCGCATCGAGGACCTCGCCGCGGGCCCGGCAACCCGGATCCGATCGGCGAGGTCCATCCTAACATAGCTGGGCTGCTGGCCGCGATAATTCCGACATTGCTCCCGCGGTTCGCGCCGCCTGCACCGTGCGCTGCGTCGATCTATCGGCCAGTGAACGCCGGCGGACGCTTGCCCAAGATGGCCTCGACCGCCTCGCGGTGATCGGCGGTGTTCTGCACCATCCCTTGGTACGTCGCCGCGAGCTCGAGCGCGGTCTCGAGATCGCAGTCCCAGCTGCGGTAGGCCGCGCGCTTGGTCAGGCGCACCGCCAGCGGCGCGTTGAGTGCGATGGCACCCGCGAGCTGACGCGCCGCGTCGAGCACGGCGCCGGCCTCGACCACACGGTGCACGAGGCCGATCGCGAGGGCCTCGCGCGCATCGATCACGCGACCGGTCAGCATCAGCTCGAGCGCGCGCGCGAATCCGATCGCGCGCGCGAGCACATAGGCCCCGCCGTCGCCGGGCACCAGCCCGACCTTCACGAACGTGGAGCCCAGCTGTGCGCCCTCGGCCGCGACCCGCAGATCGCACATGCACGCGAGGTCGAGGCCCGCGCCGATCGCTGCGCCGTTGATGGCTGCGACGATGGGCTTGTCGCACAGCGCGATGCGACGTGGCACCCGCTGGATGCCCTCGACGTACTGCCGCCGCAGCGCCACCGGATCGCCGGCGAACATGCCGGTCGCGTCGCGCATCTGCTTGAGGTCGCCGCCGGCGTGGAAGGCCTGACCCGCGCCGGTCAAGATGATGGCGCGGACCTGCTCGTCGCGCTCGGCGGCGTCGAGCGCGGCGACCAGGCTCTCGACCATCGCGGACGAGTAGGCGTTGCGCGCCGCGGGTCGATCGAGCGTGAGGATCGCGAGCGGACCTTCGGTCTGGTACTGCAGGTCGGTGTACATGGCCGCGCTGCAGTAGCACGGTCGCGACGGGCTCGGAACCCGTCCACGCCGCACGCGGCCGGGCTCAGGCGCCCGAGCGCAGCACGAAGATCTCGCCGCCCGACTCGGGCCCACCACCGGCGGTGACCACGGCGATGTCCGCGATCTGGTCGCCGTCGACGTCGCCCGAGGCGATGTCGTAGGGATAGCCCTCGGGCACGATGTTGAAGACGTGCTGGTCGGTGAAGCCGAAGTCGTCGCGACCCATGATCGTGCTGACCGAGCCGGTGTTGTTGAACACCGCGATGTCGCTGCAGCCGTCGCCGTCGAAGTCGGGCGTGGTCGCGGCCAGGGTCGAGCCCTGCACGGTGAGCTCGGACGCGGCACCGAAGCCGCCCGCGCCGTCGCCCTCGAGCACGGCGACGATCGCGTCCCAGGTCGTGCCCAGATCCATGATGCCGTCGCCGTCGAAGTCCGCGATCATGACGTCGATGGGCGCGCTGCCTGGCAGCGCGAAGGTCTCGACCGCGCCGAAGCCCCCGGCTCCGTCGCCGCGCAGCAGCTGCAGCTGGCCCTGTGACGCCGAGAGGATGTCGCCATCGCCATCGCCGTCGACGTCGCCGCCCTTGATCGCGTTGACCGTGGCCAGGCCGCCGTAGTCCGACGGCGCACCGAAGCCCTCCGCCGCGGTCGCGATCGAGACCCGCGCCCCCTCGGAGCGCGTGCCCAGCAGATCGCGGCGACCGTCGCCGTCGAGGTCGTACAGCGCGACGTCCCAGTCGGCCGCGTCGGCGTAGTTGGTGGGCGCGAGGAAGGTCCCGTCGCCGTTGCCGCGCCAGCGTCGCACCGCGAGATCGTAGTTGGGCAGCACCGCGACCATCGCGACCACGTCGACGGTGTCGTCGGCGATCGGCGCGGCGGCGAGGCGTACCGCCGGAGTGTCGCCGCCGGGCAGCTGGACCGGCGCGGCGAAGCCCCCGGCGCCGTCGCCGGCGAGGTACCAGACCCCGGCTTGGTTCACGCCGCCGCCGTCGCCGAAGTCGCTGACGAGCAGGTCGAGATCGCCGTCGTCGTCGACGTCGACGAGCTCGATGCCCTGGCCGTTGAACAGCGACGCGACGAGCACCGCGTCGCCCAGCGGCGGTGCGTCGTCGACGAACAAGCCGTCGAGGCAGCCGACGATCTCTCCGGTCGTGCCGCCGCTGCTGGAGGAATCGTTGCCGGTCGGGTCGGTGTCGCTGCCGGGTCCGGCGCTGGTGGTCGGCTCGTCGGTCGTGACGTCGGTCGCGGTGGTGGTCGCGGTGGTGGTCGCGGTGGTCGAGGCCGTGGTCGAGGCCGTGGTCGTGACCGTGGTGCCGTCGGTCGCGCCAGAGCTGGAGCCCTCTGCGCTGCTCGCCGTACCGCCGCCGGCGTCGGCGGGGTCGTAGCAGGCGGCCGCCGGCGAGAGGATCAGCAAGCACACGGCAGACGAAGCGAAGCGCATGGGGGAAGTCTACCCCCCGGTCGGGGCCATGCGGCGGGCATGCGCGGCCGCACGCCGTCCGCGCCCGTTTCGCGTGGCGCCCGAGCCCCAGCACCGCCGCGGAGCTCGCCGCGCGTCAGATCCCGGCGGTGGCGGGGTAGGCTCGCCAGCGCCCAGGACCGCGCGCAAACGAAGGTGCCGGCTCATTGGACACGGGCGCGCCCGCGCCCGTACGCTTGCCCGCCGCCCCGCCGCTGCCGCGGCTTCAGGGCGCCGGGCTCCGCATCCGGATCGGCCATGTTCGGCACCATCGTCAAGAAACTCTTCGGCACGAAGTTCGACCGCCAGATGCGGAAGATCCGGCCGATCATCGATCACATCAACTCGCTCGAGGGCGCCATGAAGGCGCTCTCCGACGAGCAGCTCCAGGGCAAGACCGCCGAGTTCAAGCAGAAGCTGGAGCGGGGCGCGAGCCTCGACGATCTGCTGCCCGAGGCCTTCGCCGCCGTGCGCGAGGCCTCGCGCCGCGTGCTGGGCATGCGCCACTACGACGTGCAGCTCATCGGCGGCTATGCGCTGCACCGCGGCACCATCGCCGAGATGCGCACGGGTGAAGGCAAGACGCTGACCGCCACCAGCGCGCTCTACCTCAACGCGCTGCCGGGCAAGGGCGCGCACCTCATCACCGTCAACGACTACCTGGCCAAGCGCGACGCCGAGTGGATGGGCCAGATCTACAAGTTCCTCGGCATGTCGACCGGCGTGATCGTGCACGGGTTGTTCCCGGGCGAGCGTCAGCGTGCGTACCGTTGCGACATCACCTACGGCACCAACAACGAGTTCGGCTTCGACTACCTGCGCGACAACATGAAGGAGACGATCGAGAAGTACGTGCAGCGCGAGCTGCACTTCGCGATCGTCGACGAGGTCGACTCGATTCTCATCGACGAGGCCCGCACGCCGCTCATCATCAGCGGTGAGTCGGACAAGCCCGCGGACCTGTACCAGAAGGTCGACCGCATCATGCCGTCACTGCGGCGCGACCTCGACTACGTCGTCGACGAGAAGGCCCACAGCAGCCAGCTCACCGACGCCGGGGTCGACCGGGTCGAGAAGCTGCTCAAGTGCGGCAACCTCTACGCGCCCGAGAACAACGAGGTCCTGCACCACGTGAACCAGGGCCTGCGCGCGCACACGCTGTACAAGAAGGACGTCAACTACCTCGTCCAGGGCGGCGAGGTCATCATCGTCGACGAGTTCACCGGCCGGAAGATGGAGGGCCGGCGCTGGAGCGACGGTCTGCACCAGGCGATCGAGGCCAAGGAGAACGTCCCGATCCAGCCCGAGAGCCAGACGCTCGCGACCATCACGTACCAGAACTACTTTCGCATGTACGGCAAGCTCTCGGGCATGACCGGCACCGCGGACACCGAGGCCGAGGAGTTCCACAAGATCTACGGCCTCGACGTGATGGTGATCCCGCCCAACCGCCCGGTCGTGCGTCTCGATGCGCACGATCTGGTCTACAAGAACGAGCGCGGCAAGTTCCGCGCGATCGTGGCCGAGATCCGCGAGCGGCACGCCAAGGGCCAGCCGATCCTCGTCGGCACCACCAGCGTCGAGAAGTCCCAGGTCATCCACACCCTGCTCGAGCGCGAGGGCATCCCGCACAACGTGCTCAACGCCAAGCAGCACGAGCGCGAGGCCTACATCGTCGCGCAGGCCGGCCGGAAGTACGCGGTCACGGTCGCGACCAACATGGCCGGTCGCGGCACCGACATCATCCTCGGCGGCAACGGCGAGATGATGGCGCGGGAGCACTTCGATCCCGACAAGAACCCCGCCGAGTTCAAGAAGCTCTACGACGGGCTCAAGAAGCAGTGCGAGGAGGAGCGCGCGGAGGTGGTCTCGCTGGGCGGGCTGCACATCCTGGGCACCGAGCGCCACGAGAGCCGCCGCATCGACAACCAGCTGCGCGGCCGCGCCGGTCGCCAGGGCGACCCCGGTTCGTCGGCGTTCTACCTGTCGCTCGAGGACGATCTGATGCGCATCTTCGGCGCCGATCGCATCACCGGGTTGATGGAGCGCCTGGGCATGGAAGAGGACGTGCCGATCGAGGCACCGCTGGTCAACCGCGCCATCGAGAACGCGCAGCAGAAGGTCGAAGCCATGCACTTCGACACGCGCAAGAACCTGTTCGAGTACGACAACGTCATGAACGAGCAGCGCAAGGCGATCTACGCCCTGCGCAAGCAGATCCTCGAGGGCCGCTACCACCCCGAGATCCTCGACGACGCCGCGCGCAAGGAGCAGGGCCATCGCCTGCCGCCGCCGCCCGAGACCTCGGGGCCGCACACGGTCGAGTCGCTGTCGAAGCTGGTGCGCGAGCGCGTGCAGGCCATCGTCGACGCGCACTGCGCCAAGCGCATCGACGCCGGTGCCGAGGCCGACCCGGCGCGGCCGGACTTCCCCAAGGACGGCGTCGATCCCGAGGCGCTGACCCACGAGCTGTACCGCCACTTCGGCGCGATGGTGCCGTTCGCCGCCGTGCGCACCGACTACGACGCCGTGCTCAAGGCCGCGGTCGACGACGTCGCGCGCGCGCTGATCCAGCAGCGCGAGCGCCTGCACGATCTCGCCTACGCCAACGTCGGCAAGGCCGTCGAGCAGCTGTGCCCACCCGAGACCCACCCCGACGAGTGGGAGATCGAGGCGCTCGAGAAGACCATCAAGGAGCGCTACGGCGCCGCCATCTCCCTGCGCGAGGTGCCGCAGAACCTCGACGAGCTCATCGATCTGTGTTGGGCCGCGGTCGAGAAGCTGCTGCTCAGCCGCGAGCAGGAGTTCGGCCTCTACGTGTACCTGTTCCACATCCGGCAGCTGTGGCTGGCGGAGATCGACGCGCAGTGGATCGCGCACCTCAAGAACATCGAGCATCTGCGCACCGGCATCGGTCTGGTCGGGTACGCCACGCGCAACCCCAAGAACGAGTACAAGTTGCGCGGCTACAACCTGTTCCGCGAGATGTGGGAAGGCATCGAGCAGACCGTGCTCGACAAGGTCATCAACATGCGCCTGACCGAGGAGCAGCGCCGCCAGGCCGAGGAGGGCGCCGAGTACGAGACCGCGCTGACCCGCGCGAGCTCGCGGCAGCGCGGGGCGCCGGCCGGGCAGCAGCGCGCGGCCGCGGCCCGGGCGCAGATCGACCGCCTGCAGCAGGCCGCACGGCAGGCGACCGAGAGCGTGCGCGCGGCGGGCCTGGGCGCGGCGGCCGAACCCGCGCGACCGGCCGCATCGGCGAAGCCCGCAGCGCCGAGTCTGCCCGAGGTCGGCGCGAACGATCCGTGCCCGTGCGGCTCGGGCAAGCGCTACAAGAAGTGCCACGGCGCGCGCAAGGCCGCGGACGCGACCACGTAGGCGCGCCTCGCCGGCTGCACACATCGCGGCACCACGACGCGCACGCAGGTGCGCCGCTCGGTCGCGCGGGGCTGTACCGAGCCCGCCGCTGCTACGATCTGCGTTGCGGTCATCGTGGACGAGTCCGAGGACGCGATCGATCTCGATACGGCGCGGACGCAGACCCTGGGCATCTCCGCCTCGGGTGCGGTGACGCTGTCGATCGCGCTCGAGCCCGACACCCGCATCGGTCGCTACCTCGTGCGCATGCGCCTGGGCGCGGGCGGCATGGGCGAGGTCTACGAGGCCTACGACCCCGAGCTCGATCGCGTGCTCGCGATCAAGCTGGTGCATCCGCGCGCCGATCGGCACCATGAGGAACAGCGCCTGCTGGTGGCCGAGGCCCAAGCGCTCGCGCAGCTGTCCCACCCCAACGTCGTGCAGGTCTATGACGCCGGCACCCTCGGCGGTCGCGTGTTCGTCGCGATGGAGCTGGTCGAGGGTCGCACCCTGCAGACGTGGCTGCGGGCGCACAGCGCCGACTCGGGCCGACGGGCGAGCTGGCAGGATCTCGTCGACCTGTTCCTCGACGCGGGCCGCGGGCTCGCGGCAGCCCACGCCGCCGGAATCGTGCACGGCGACTTCAAGCCCAGCAACGTGATGGTCGGCAGCGATGGCCGTGCACGCGTGTTCGACTTCGGGCTGGCGCGCACGGCGGGCCACACATCGCGGCCCAGCGACGAGATCGCCGATCTCGGCCGCAGCAATTCGGAGGTCCGCGGCACGCCGGGGTTCATGGCGCCCGAACAATTCCGCGGCGGCGAGCTGCTGCCCGCGACCGATCAGTTCGCCTACTGCGTGTCGCTGTACGTGGCGTTGTTCGGTCAGCCGCCGTTCGCCGGCGAGACCCTGGCCGAGCTGCGGCGCAACGTCACCGCCGGCGCGGTGCGGGTGCCGCGAGGGCACGACGTGCCGCCGGCGTTGCGCCGCGCGGTGCTCCGCGGGCTGCGCGTGGACCCGGCCACGCGCCACGAGTCGATGGAGGCGTTGCTCGCGACCTTGGTGCGGCTGCGCCGCGGCCGTTGGCGCTGGCTGGTCGCGGCCACCGCGGTCGCGGCCGGGGTCGTGATCACGGCGGCGTCACTGCGTGCCACGGTCGAGGATCGCTGCGCGACCGGGCAGGCGCGCGCGGACGCGGTGTGGAACGCGGAGCGCCGCGGCGAGATCGAAGGTGCGCTGTCGCTGCTGGGCAAGCGCTACGCCGACGATGGCGCGCGTGCGGTCGCGACCGCGTTCGATGCGTGGGTGCCCCGCTGGGTCGGCACCTATCGCGAGGTCTGCGAGGCCGCGCTGGTGAACCCCGACCCCAAGGTCGACCGCGCGATGGCGTGCCTGACCGACGCGCTGCTGCAGCTCGACGCGACCGCGGCGTTGCTGGTCCGCGCCGATGCTGCGCTGGCGCGCAAGGCCGCGGTCATGGCCCAGGGCCTGCCCGAGCCCGGGCGCTGCCCCGAGATCGCCGCTGCGGACGTCGGCCGCGACGAGGTCGACGATCGCGATCCCGAGGTCATGCGCATGCGTGCCGCCATCGCGGCCGGTCGCGCGCGGACCCAGGCCGCGCGCTTCGACGCCGCGATCTCGATGCTGAGCGCGGTGGTCGAGCAGGCGCAGGCGCAGCAACGGCCGGGGGTCGCGGTCGACGCCAAGGTACTGTTGGCCGAGGCCTACGATCTGGGCAGCCGCCGCGACGACGCGCTGCGGTTGTACCGCGAGAGCATCGCGGATGCGGCCGCGTGCGGCAATGGTCCTGCCGAGGGCCGCGCGTGGACGCAGCTGGTCCGGGTCGCGGCGAACGCCTCCGACTTCGAGGAGTCCGACCGTGCACGCAAGCAGGCCGAGATCTGGATCGAGCGCACCGGCGATCGCCTGACCATGGGCGTGGACCTCGGTCTCAACGTCGGCATCGCGCAGATGGGCAAGGGTGACTACGTCGGCGCGTGCGAGACGTTCGAGCGCACGCTCGACACCCTGGTCGCGGCCGGGCGCACCGAAGACCCGCGCCTGGCCGCGTTGAACAACAACCTCGGCGCGGCCTGGGGCATGCGCGGGGATCACCGGCGTGCGCGCGCGTACTTCGAGCGCTCGGCCGAGCTCAAGCGCGCAGTGGTCGGACCCGATCACCCCGACGTCGCGACCGCGATGAACAACGTCGGCGTCGCGCTCTCGGCCATCGGCGAGGACGAGCAGGCGCGCGACCGCCTGCGCGAGGTGTTGGCGCTGCGGCGCCGCGCGCTCGAGGCCGATCACCCCGAGATCGCCGCGTCGTGCCACAACCTCGGCGCAGCCGAGGCTGCGCTGGGCAACCACGAGGTCGCGGTCGAGCTCTACCTCGAGGCCCTGGCCATCCGCGAACGTCGCCTCGGCGCCGATCATCCCAGCACCGCGGTCACACGCAACAACCTCGCCGACGCCTACGTCGAGATGGGCCGCACCCGCGACGCGCTGGCCCAGGCCGAGCAGGCGCTCGCACACCTGCAGCGGCGGCTGGGCGATCAGCACCCGCACGTCGCGTTCCCGCTGCACACCATGGGCGAGTGTCACCGGCTCGACGGCGATCCCGGCTCGGCCATCGAGTTGCTGCGCCGAGCCGAGGCCGTCCGCACCGCCACGACCGCGGATCCGTTCGAGCTCGCACGAACGCGGCTGGCGCTGGCGATGGCGCTGCGCGACGCTGGTCAGCCGCTCGACGAGGTGCGCCGCGTGGCCGAGGCCGCGATCCCGGACTTCGGCACCACGCCCCGCGGCCTGCGTGAGGCAGGCCAAGGCCCGCGCGCTGCTCGACGCGTTGCCGCGCGGTCAGTGACCGCCGGCGGTGCCAGCGACCGCGTCGGCACGCTGGCGCACGGCCTCGGCGCGCGCGCGGTCGCGGGGCTCGAGCAGCTGCGCCAACGCGCGCAGCGCCGCGACCGACTCGACCGCGTCGGAGCTGTCCATGGTCGCGGTCGCATGCTCGAGCGCGGCGATGGCCTCGTCGTTGCGATCGAGCGCGTGCAGGGTCTCCGCGCGCGTGCGAGCGAAGCGCAGGCCCAGCTCGGGCGCCGCCTCGGCCACGCCCGCGGCGATGCCGTCGAGGCGCGTCAGCGCGGCGTCGGCGTGGCCTTCGAGCCGCTCGAGCCGGGCGAGCTCGAGCGCGATGCGGACGTACAGCGCACGATCGCGGGCCTCGGGCACCGCGCCCAGGGCGGTGTCGAGCTCCGATCGCGCCAGCGCCAGCTCGCCGCGATCGAGTGCGACGCGTGCGAGTGAGTAGCGCGCCTCGACCACGTCGGGGTGCTCGGGTGGATGGCGCTGCAGATCGAGCGTGAGTGCCTCCTGCATGTCGCGCATGGCCGCGGCGGTGTCGCCACGCAGCAGGTGCACGTGCGCGCGGTTGGACAGCAGCGCCGCGAGCTGCGGCAGCGACTGCGCGCGACACAGCGCCTCGGCGCGGGCGTAACTCTGCAATGCACCGTCGTGGTCGGAGACCATCTGCAACGCATTGCCGAGGTTGACCAGCGGGCCCGCCAGGGTCGGGTGCCGCGGGCCCAGATCGGCCTCACGTCGCGCCACGACCTCGCGCAGCCGCGCGATGCCGTCGGTGAGTTCGCCGCGCGCCATCGCGTTGCTCGCGACGTTGCTCAGCAGCGAGACCACGTGGGGGCTGGACTCGCCCAGCTCGCGGCGCGCGTAGTCGAGGCCGAGCTCGAAGTAGGTCTTGGCCTCCAGCAGTCGACGGTGGCGCGCCGCGACCAGGCCGAGGTTGCGCAGGCGCAGCACCTCGAGCCGTGGCGGCGGCGGATCGATGCGCGACAGCGTCGAGGCGGCCAGCGCGGCCCAGTGCTGCGACTTCGAAGCGTCGGCCAGGCCCACGCCGGTCAGTTCGAGCAGCTCGATGGCCGCGCGCGCGGCGTGCTCGTCGTCGTGGGCGCGCAGGGCCAGGTGGAACGCCTCGGTCGTGGCCTGCTCCGCGGTGGCGGCGTCTCGCTGGACCCGCACGACCAGCGCCCGCTGCAGCGCGATCGCGGCCCGCAGCGCGAGGTCGTCGATGCCGTCGGCGTGGGCCTGCAACGCCTCGATCGCGGCGGCGGCGTCGTCGTACGCGCCAGCGTCGAACGCGGTCTTGGCCCGGTCCAGCTCGCGCTGCAGCGCGGCGCGTCCGCCGGGATCGTCGCCCGCGAGCATCGGCGCGACGTGGCGCTCGAGCCAGCGGGGATCGTCGCATTCGCTCGCCGGCGGCAGCTCGGTCACCAGCTGCATCGCGCGGGCGAGCAGCTGCGCGTCCGGGTGCTCGAATCGCTCGACGACGTGCGCGACGTCGCTGGCATGATCGTCGTAGCAGCGCCGGGCCATCGCGCGCGTCTTCGCCGCGTCGGCGTGCTCGAGCTCGTCGTGCAGGCACGAGGCCTCCCGCAGCGCCCGGTACTGCTGCGCCCACGCGTCGAGTCGCGGTGCGACGCGTTCGAACACGTCCGCGCCATAGTCGGTCGCGTCGCCCATCGCCGCCGCGACCGCCTCACGCCGCTCGTTCGACCAGGCGTCGAGGCTCGCCTCGCGACCGCAGCGCGCGCGCGTCGACTCGCGCTCGGCGTGCTGCAGCCAGGCCCAGCCGCCCAGGCTCGTGGCCGCCAGCGCCGCGGTCGCGAGCGCGAGCCGCCGCGGGCGAACGTCGTGTTGCAGCGCCGCGAGCAAGGCATCCATGTCGCGGTGGCGCGCGCGTGGGTCGACCGCGAGCGCGCGCTGCAGCGCCTGCAACAGGTACCGCGGCGCTCGCCAGCGCACTGCGCGGAGGTTGCCCGCGAGCACGTTGTCGAACAACGCCGCGATCGTGGCGCCGGCGAAGGGGCGCTCGCGCGCGATGGCCTCGAACAGCGACACCGCGAACGCGAACTGATCCGCGGCCGGCCCGATCTCGGCGCCTTCGATCTGCTCGGGCGCCATGTACAGCGGCGTGCCCACCCGCGCGCCGGTCTGCGTCAGCGTCGAGGCGCCGCTGCCGGGCACCGCCGCGTCCGAGTGCGCCAGCGCGCCCGGGTGATCGCGCTCGTCCGACCGGTCGTCGCCGTGGGCCCGCGCGAGGCCGAAGTCGGTGACCTGCGCGCGGCCGTCGCGACCGACCAGCACGTTGTCGGGCTTGAAGTCGCGGTGGACCAGGCCGGCGCGATGGGCCGCCGCGAGCCCGCGGCCGGCCTGCACGAACACCGTCACGATCGCGCGCCAGGATCGCGGCGTCTCGAGCCAGCGGCGCAAGGTGGTGCCGTCGACGTACTCCATCGCGATGAAGATCTGCGGCGCCTGATCGGCGCGCGTGGTCGGCAGCACGCCGATGTCGTGCACCGCGATGACGTTGGGATCCCGCAGGCGCGCCAGCGCCCGCGACTCGCGGCGCAACCGCTCCATCAGCGCGTCCGCCTCGGTCGCCCGTGGCCGCACCAGCTTGATCGCGAGCTCGCGCTGCAGCTCGGGGTCGTGCGCGCGGTAGACCACGCCCATCGCCCCCGCGCCGATCACGGCGCGCACGACGTAGCGGCCGACGCGGGTGCCGGGCGCGAGCAGGGCCGCGGGCGCGGCCGCCGGCGCGGTGCCGCGGACCAGGTGTGCGATCAACTCGGTGCACGACTCGCAGTGATCGAGGTGCGAGCGCAGCACCCGGGCCTGGGCCATCGACGCGCTGCCGTCGATCAGTGCGGCCAGCTGCGCATCCGAGGGGCAGGGCTCCGTCGCCGCGGCCATCGGCGCGGCAGCATGCCACAACGTGCCGGTCGATCGAGCCCGTCGCGCCCGACCGTGGCGACGCGCGATCTCAACGCGACAGCGTCGCGAGCGCGAGCGCGACCTGGCGCTCTTGCTCCTGGGCCGGGTCGTGGACACCCAGGCCCATCCGCGCGGTGCGCTCGAGCAGCGACTTGGCCTCGAGCAAGCGATGGAACAGCTCGGCGCGGCGGTCCTCGAGTGCACGCAGGCGATCGAGCCCCTCGAGGATCGGCCCGCGTGCGCTGGCCGGCTCGCCGCGGGCCTCCGAGGCCGCGAGCGCGCGGACCATCGCGCCTTCGTCGAGATCCGCGAGCTCACCGCTGGTGTGGCGCAGCTCGGCGACGTGGTGCTCGACCGCGTCGACGATGGGCAGCAGCGGCGCGGTCAGCAGCTCGAACTCCTTGCTCTGGGAGCCCAGCAGCGTCGCGCGATGATCGACCAGCCGCTGCACCAGCAGCGCCAGCTCGGCGATCACGCCGCGCACGTCGGCGGGGGGCTGGTCGGCCAGCAGCGCCGCGAGCCGGGCGACCAGGGGATCGGACGCGGGCAGGGCCGCCGCCGCGGGCCGCAGGCGGTAGTTCGGCGCGGTGCGCTGGCTGCCGATGCGCTCGCTGAGCCACACCAGCAGACCCACGAGCATGGGGATGCCCGGACCGAGGATCCACCACGGCGACAAGCCGATCGCGCCCGCCGCGGTGGCCAGCACCGCGAGCCCGAGGATGAGCCCGCCGGTCGCGGCCCAGGCCGTGCGCGAGGCGTCGGGCCGCACGATGCGGGTCTGCACGCCGTGCTCGGCCGCGAGCTGCTGCAGCGCCTGCGCGGTGTCCTCGGTGAGGTTGTCGTACAGCCGCGCGGGCAGGCGGATGCGTTGGGCCCGCTCCTGCTCCGAGTACATGTGCACCGAGCCGATGAGGAACTCCGGGCGCCGCATCGGCTGCACCGAGATGTCGCCGAGCAGGCCCTGCAACCACCGCAGCGGCGCGGCCTCCTCGTTGAGCTTGAGCAGGTCGAGCGAGAAGCCGCGTTCGCTGCCGTCGGCGTGCTCGAAGCGCACCGCGACGCGGCCGCAGGAAGTGCACAGTCGCTGGCCGATGCGCAGCCGCGTGCCGCAATGCTGACAGTTCGCGGTGGGGCTGTCGTCCCACGGGCCCGCGCCGCCGCGCAGCACCCAGGCGATCACCGACATGCTGCCCGGGCGCTCGCTGGGATCGACCGCGAGGCAACGCCGTAGCAGCTCGTCGAGCGCGGCGGGGGCGTCGGCACGGATCTGCGAGATCGGCGGGAGGCGCTGGTGCTCGGCCAGCAGCGCGGGCCCGTCGCCGAAGGGCAGCGCGCCGGTCAGCGCCTGCCACAGCATCATGCCCACGCTCCACACGTCCGAACGCTGGTCGACCGCGGTCCGCACCAGCTGCTCGGGTGCGGCGTAGGTCGAGCCGCGCAGCAACAGGCTCGACGCGGTGTGGCTCGAGAGCACGTCGACGCGCGCGAGCCCGATGTCGACCAGGACCACGCCATCGGCGGTCACGAGCAGCTGCTCGGGCCTCAGATCGCGCAGCACCGCGCCGCCGTGGTGCACCGTGTGGACCGCATCGGCGATCGCCGCGAACAACGCCGCGGCCTCGTCGATCGAAAGCGGCGCGCGGTGGATGATCGATGCCAGCGACTCACCCGCGGGGTCGAGCCGCAGCCGCCACGGCGCCACCGCCGAGGGCGCGCGCGGATCGGGTGCGGGGCCGATCGCCAGGGTCGGTGCCACGCTGGCGGCGGCCAGATCGCGCACGCGCTCGACGTCGCGGACGTAGCGGCGGCGGATCGACTCGTCGCGCGCGAGGTCGGGCGCGAGCTGACCCACCAGCGCGCTGCGGCCGTCGCCCAGCTGCACCCGCCAGCGCGTCTCGGTGCCGACATCGACCGCGTCCCCGAGCACCGTGTGGGGCAGCGGCAGGAACTCGAGCGCGTCGCTCACGGGTTGTTGACCTCCTCGAGCGCCTCGACGTTGGCGCGCAGGGACGCGAGCAGCTCCTCGCCGCGCTCGAGCTGCTGGTGGGCCTGGGCCGCCGCGAGCCGGGCCGACAACGCGTCGAGCGTGGCAGTGAGATCGAGCAGCCGCGCGGCCCACATGTCGCGCTCCTGCATCAGTGCGCGGTGGTCGAAGTCGGCGGGATCGAAGTCGCGGCGCGCCATCATGCTCTCGATCTCGTCCATGCGCCGCGCCGCGACGGTCGCGAGGTTGACCGCGTGCTCGAGCTCGGGCGCGGCCTCGATCGCGGCGGCCCGGCCTGCGCCGCGGACCAGCGCGATCACGCGGCGCACGACCGCGCCCAGCGCCTCGCGGTGGCGCCGCTGCGCGATGCCGCCGACGGCGACGCCGACCTCGCCGAGCCGTCGCGCCAGACCCGGGGGCAACGCCGCGCGCGAACGACTGGCCGCCTGCACCGTCGTGCGCCCGGCCGCGCGCCGTGACAGGCCCCACGACACCGCCGCGGCGACGCCGACCAGCGGCGCGAGTGCCAGCGCGAAGGGGCCGTAGGCCAACGCGGGCGTCATGATCACCGCGGCCGAGACCGTGAAGCCGCGACCAGTCATGCGCCGCACGTGCGCGCGCATGGCGGGGTGATCCATGGGCGAGCCCGCCAGCGCGATCGACTCGAGCCCGAGGCGCTCGAGCGACGCGACCACGGTGCTGGCGCTGAGCTCGGACACGTCGCGCAGCAACACGAACGGCAGCCGTGGGATGCGGCGCTCGAGCACCTCGAGCTCGAACCCGACCGCGGCATTGGCTCGCAGCCACTGCACCAGCCGGTCGCGGTGGCTGCTCTCGAGCTTGTCCGAGATGCGACCGGGGCCGAGCACCAGCACCGTCTGTCGCCCGCGTTCGAGCACCACCGGTACCAGGCCGCAACGGAAGCACACGCGCACGCCCTCGAGCACCTCGGCACCGCAGCCGGCACAACGGCCCGCGGCCGCGGCGAGCGCCGCGTCGCGCACCGCCAGGGCCACGGGCGCAGCGTCGGTGTCGGCGTCGCGCAGTGCCGCGATCGCGTGCATCACCGCGCCGGCGGACTGCGGTCGATCGCCGGCCGCCTTCGCCAACAGGTGCGCCACCAGCTGCCGCAGCCCCGGCGAGAAGCGCTCGGGCAGCGTCGGGATCGGCGCGGTGCGGTGGGCTCGAGCACCGCGAACGGCGTGGGCCCCGGAGAACGGCGGCGAGCCGGTCGCGAGCTCGTGCAGCATGCAGCCCAGCGCGTAGAGATCCGCGCGCGGATCGACCGCGAGCGGATCGAGGCACTCGGGCGCCATGTACGGTGGCGTGCCCAGCACGGTCAGCGCGCCCCGATCGGCCTCGGCGAACGAGGACGCGCGGGCCATGCCGAAGTCCGCGATCTTGGGCCCGCTGGTGTACAGCAGCACGTTGGCGGGCTTGAGATCGCGGTGGATCACACCGCAGCCGTGGGCGTAGGCCAGGCCCGAAGCCAGGCCCGCCGCGATCGCGAGCAGCTCGGCCTCGTCGAAGCTGCCGCGACGCGCGAGCGCGCGCGAGCGTCGGGCCCTCGACCAGCTCCACTGCTCGGGCGCGGTGGCCGGCGATGAAGTCGGCGCCCAGGTCTCGCACGAGGTTGCGCACCAGTCGGCTCGCGAGCTCGGCCTCGCGGCGGAATCGCGTCACCGCGGTGGCGTCGCGCTCGTGGCGGATGCAGCAGCTTGGCCGCGAACACGCCGCCGTCGTAGCGATCACGGACGCGAACCACGCGGGCGATCGCACCGCTGCCGAGTTCTTCGCCCAGCTCCCAGCGGCCGTGTGTCGGGCTCGCTGCGGTGCTGGCGGTCGGCGTCGATGGCTCCATCCTTCTCACCCGCGCCCGGGAGGGCGGCGCAACCGCGGGGGCTCCGGCGTGGGCGCCCGAGGGCGCGTACGCGGCCGCGATGACTGTACCTCAGGGACGCGAGCCCGGCACGGCGGTTGCTGTCGGCCCGCCGCGCGGCGTGCTACAACGCGACGTCGAAGCATGCGCACGTTGGCGCTCGATGTCGGCAGCAAGACCATCGGCCTCGCGCTCAGCGACGAGGGCGGTGATCGCGACCGCGTGCGAGAGGTGCTCGCGCGGGCGGGCCAGGTCGAGGACGCCCGCGCCGTGGTGGCCTGGGTGCGCGCGCGTGGGGTCGGCCACGTCGTGGTCGGACTACCGCTGGAGCTCGACGGTCGCGAGGGACGACGGGCCCGCGCGGTCCGGCTGTTCGTCACCGCGCTCGAGCGCGAGCTCGCGGGCGCTGCGGTCCCGGTCGGGGTCTCGACCTGGGACGAGCGCCCACCGCTGCCGCCGAGCGCACCCTGCTCGGGGAGGACGTGTCCCGCGCTCGCCGCAAGCAGCACATCGACGCGGTCGCGGCGCAGTTCATCTGCAGGGCTGGCCCGACGCGCAGCCGCGAGCACGCGCCGTGGAGCGCCCGTGGTGGAAGCTCAAGCGCTCGCGCATGTGGCAGCGCATCGCCTTCGTCGCGGTCGTGGCGACCGCGGTGTTCGGCGTCTGCACGCCGCGGACCGCCTACGACGCGCTGATGACCTACCCCGACCGGCCTGGCGTCGGCAGCGACGCGCCTGTCGAGGTGGTGATCCCCGCGGGCGCCAGCTTCCCGCAGGTGCTCTTCGAGCTCTGGTCGGTGCGGGCGTGCTGCCCGAGGACGAGGCGACCAAGTTCCGCTTGTTCGTGCTGCACAAGGGCGCGGCGCGCAAGGTCACCGCGGGCAAGCACGTGTTCCGCGGCGACATGACGCCGACCGAGGTGCTCGAGGAGCTGCAGCGCAAGCAGAAGCGCAAGAGCCTGTCGGTCACCATCGCCGAGGGCAAGAACATGCTCGAGGTGGTGCAGATCCTCGCCAACGCCGGCCTGTCGAGCCCGGCCGAGCTCGAGGCGGCCATGCGCGACACCAAGCTGCTCGGTGAGCTGGGCATCTCCGGCGAGACCGCCGAGGGCTACATGTTCCCGGACACCTACCAGTTCAACGTCGACGATCCCGCGGACGTGATCCTGCGCAAGCTGGTCGCGCGGCACCGCGAGGTCTACGCCGAGCTGCGCCGGCGCTACCGCGAGGAGGCCCAGGATCTCGCGGACGACCTGCAGTTCGACGACAACGACATCGTCACGCTGGCCTCGATCGTCGAGAAGGAGACCGGCGCCAAGCACGAGCGGCCGCTCATCGCCGGGGTGTTCCTCAACCGCCTGCGCTTCTCCAGCTTCAAGCCCAAGCTGCTGCAGACCGACCCGACCATCATCTACGGCTGCACCGTGCCCAAGGTGAAGTCGGCCGCGTGCCAGAAGTTCGAGGGCCGCATCCGTCGCATCCATCTGCGCGACGAAGAGAACCCGTACAACACGTACACCCACGAGGGCCTGCCGCCGGGGCCGATCACCAACCCGGGCCGCGCGGCGCTCGAGGCCGTGTTCGCGCCCAAGAAGTCGCGCTTCCTGTTCTTCGTCGCGCGCAACGACGGCACGCACCAGTTCAGCAAGACCGAGGCCGAGCACGAGGCCGCCGTCGATCTGTACCAGCGTGCGCGCGGGTCGGAGACGGCCTGGCCGCGGGCGCCACCGACGAGTGAAAGCATCGCGCGCGCTCGCGGGTACACTCGCTCGAGGTGCCCGATGCCCGGTAGTAATCGCTGCCGCGCTCGCGGCCCAGGAGGCCTCGCGGCGGCAGCGACGGATGGACGCGGCGCTGGCGCGCGCACCACCCGACGCGCGCTGCACCGCGCGGGCCTCGAGGTCGAGCCGACCCAGCTGCGCTTCCCCTGCGCGCAGCAGTGCCTGGGCTGCGGCCGGCTCGCATTGCCGCCGACCGACGCGGCCGATCCGATGCGCAGCGACGCGGAGCACTGGCGTCGTCTCCTTGTAGCGGCTGCGGCGCGACCGCGTGGGTCGACCTCTCGTGCAGGAGGCGGCGCGTGTTGCGCGACGCCGAGCGCCGCGAGATCGAGCTGCGTCGCGGCACGGTGCCGGCGCTTGGCGCCACCGTCGCTTGCGTCGGTTTGATCGTGTTCGTGATCGTCGCCGCCGCGACCGTCTGGGTGGTCACGCTGCTGATGAGCGTCATCGTGGCTGCGTTCGCGCTCGCCGGGGCCGCCTACGCGCTGCGGCGCGTGCTCGCAGGGCTGCAGACGCCGCCGCGCCGTGCGTGGCGCTGGCACGTGCCGGTGCGCGACGTGGTCGCCGGGCGCGTGCTGTTGCCCGACGCACCGGTGCGCGGCCGCGTCGGCGTCGCGCCGATCAGCGGCTACCGCGCGGCGCTCGCGTGGCGCGTCGAGGTGCGCTACCCCGGCGATCGCGGCAGCGCCTTCGCGCTGCTCGATCAACAGCTCGGGCGGCTCGAGGTCGCGGGTGAGCCGATGCCAGCCGCGTCGACGCTCGAGACCGCGGCGACCGAGGTCGAGGCCGAGTCCGAGGACGCGCGCCGCTACTTGCTGTCGCGCGGGCTCGATCCCAACGACTCGTCATCGTCGAACGCATCGTCGCGCCCGACGCCCGCGTGAGCGTGTGGGACGATCGCGACAGCGACCGTCATCCTGCGGGAAGCTGAGTCCGCAGCCGGTGTTGCCGGCGGCTGCGCACGGCTGACGACCCAGCCGTCGCCCTTGCGCAGCAGCTCGAGCGTGTCGCCGCCGGTGGTCGTCACGCTCGCGCGACCGACGCCGACGTCACCGCGCTGGCGCGCCAGCGCCCCGCGGCGAGGGCCTCGAGCGCCGCGGCGAGTCCATCGCGCTCGAACAGCAGGCCGTCGTCGAGGCCGCGGAAGACCTCGGCCACCGCCGCCGCGCGCGTGGCCGTGTCGCTGCCGCTGGCGCGGGCGCGCACGGCCGCGTCGGTAGCCGTCGCGAGCACGGCCTCGGGCCCTCGCCCGCCGCGCCCAGGTGCCGGTGGATCTCCGCACCCGGGGTCGCGAGCTCGCGGTGGAACTCGCCCACCGCCGGGCGCGAAGGCACGCGCGTGGACGTGCGCAAGAGCGGGACACGCTCGCCGGTGGGCTCGAGCACGCCGGCCTCGTTGCGCTGATCGAACGTCCAGAGCTCCACGCTCACCGGCTCGTCGGCCATGCTCGGGTGCTCGCGCGCGACCGCCACGACCGCGCGCAGCCGTCCCTTGGATCCGACGGCGAGTTCGAGCAGCAGCTCCGCGTGCGCACCCGGCTCGATCGCCTTGGTCACGGTCTCGGCAAGGAACGGCCCGCTCGGCGCGGCCGGGGCCACGTCGCTCCCCTGCGCAAAGCGACCCTCGGCTCGCGCGCGCATGCGAGCCAGTCCCAGGGCGGCGCTCGCGAACGCGATGCGCCGACGCGCGTCCAGCCGATCGCAGACCCGACCCGCAGGTTCGAGCGAACCACGCATGCACACCATGGCGCCGCCACGGTCGGTTCTGGGCGCGCCGCCGTCAAGCGTGATACGATGCGGCGGTGAGATCTTCGCCGCGGCGCCCCGCGCAGGCTTCGGCGACTGCGGTCGCGGTCGCGATCGCGTTGGCAACCGTGCCGCTGGCACCGGCGCCCGCGACCGCGGCACCCGCGGCCGCGCCCGCGGCCACCCGCCCGCGCGCGGCGATCCTGCCGCTGTCGGTGCAAGGCGAGCTCTCCGAGGTCGACCGCGAGGCGCTGCTGGGCGAGCTGGTCGGCGGGCTGCAACGCGGTGAATTCGACATCGTGGCGCCGGCCGACGTGCTGGCGAAGGACGCGGACGCGGCCGACTGCGCCCAGGCCAAGTGCTTCGAGCGCGTGGCCAAGAACACCGACGCGAGCCATGTCGTGCGTGCGACGGTGATCGTGCGCGATCGCGACTACGACGTCGCGGTCGAGCTGGTCGACGGCAAGAGCGGCGCCGTGGTCGCCCGCAGCAAGGAAGGCTGCGAGATCTGCGGTGTCGTCGACGCGGGCAAGCTCATGGCGTCGGCGGCAGCGACCCTGCGGACCAAGCTCGACGCGTTGGCCAAGGGGCCGTCGGTGCTGACGATCCGCAGCGATCCCGAGGGCGCCGAGGTCACCGTCGACGGCGAGATCGTGGGCGTGACGCCGCTCGATCGCCCGATCATCGCGGGCAAACGCGTCGTGCGCGTGACCAAGGAGGGCTACAGCGCGGTCGAGCGCGAGGTCACCGTGGTCGAGGGCGTCGCGGAGGAGCTGGGCTTCACGCTCGAGAAGGTGCCCAGCCGCTTGCCGAAGCGGCCGTGGGGCTTCGTCTCGCTGGGCGTCGGCATCGCGGGCGTCGGCGTGGCCGCGGCCTTCGCCGCGCTCGACGATCGCCCGTTCAAGGTCGGCGACGCCTGCCAGGGCGGCAACGTCGACCCCGCCGGTCGTTGCCGTCGCCTGTGGGACACCGATTGGATCGTGTTCGGCAGCTCGCTCGCGGCGGCGACCCTGGTGACGCTCGGCGTCGCGGTGTTGCTCACCAGCACCGGCAAGCGCGCGCGCGGCCAGTCGAAGTCCGGCACCAAGGCGGATCGGGGCAAGCGCGGCGGCAAGTCCAAAGCGACCGCGCGCTTCGGCATCGGCCCGGGTTCGTTCATCGTGCGCGGGCGCTTCTGAAGCCTCCGGCCGTCACTCGCCGAGCTTGGCCTTGACCCGCGCGATGCGTTCGTCGGCCTTGGTCGAGCCGCGCTTCTTCGCCTCTTCGTACTGCTTGAGCGCGTCGCGGTACTGCAGCACCTTGAAGTAGGCGTCGCCGAGCTTGAGGCGGAAGCTCTGGTTGCCCGGTGAGGCCTCGACCGCCTTTTCGGCGTAGACCACCGCCTTCTGATCCGCGCCGGTGTCGAATGCGATGTCCGACAGGCCCATGAGCGCGGTGCCGTTGCTGCGATCGTAGGCGATGGCCTGGTTGAACAGCGACGACGCCTCCGAGCGCCGGCCGGCACGCAGCGCCGCCAGGCCCTGCTCGGCGAGCTCCTTGGCCTTGGCCGGATCGCGCTCGGCGGTGCCGAGCATCGCGCGCGGATCGGCGACCTGCTTCTTCTTCTTGGCCAGCGCGACGGCCTTGGCGTCGGCGGGGTCGGCGACGATCTCGACCGGCGGCGTGGCCTCCTCGATCGCGGGCGCCGGGATCGGCTCGGGTGCGGGCACCGGCGCGGCCACGGCGACCTTCTTGCGCGGCCGCAGGCCGGCGACCTCGAGCTCCTCGCCCATCACGCTCGCGACCATCGGCGACAGCTGCGACTCGACCGCGGCGAGCTCCTCGGCCCGCGCCGCGCGGGCGTCGGCGTCGTCGGTCGCCTGCGCCGCGGCGAGCAAGCCCATGGCCAGCTCCGACTCGCTCAGCTCACCCGATTTCACGCGACGGATGAAGTCGGCGAGGAACCCCGCGTCGACGCCGGCGCGATCGAACGCATGGCGGTTGCCGGCGTCGAACGCCAGCGCCCACAGGTACAGGTTGCTGGCCGCGACCTTCGCACCCATGTCCCACAGCTTGTCGGCCTCGCGCGTGAGCGTGCCCGAGAACTCGCCGCGCAGCTCCGCGGCACGCTCGTCGCCGAGCTCGTCGGACTCGCCCTCGAGCCCCTCGAGCGCGAGCACCTTGCGGTAGGCCGTGTCGGCGTCGGGCTCCTTGGGCGGCGGCAGGACCCAGTTGAGCTTGGCCGCGGCGCCGCGCGCCTCGCTGGTGAGGCGATCGACCGCGGAGGTGTCCTTGGCCTTGGGCGTGCCGATGCCGAAGGCGAGGAACAGACCCAGGCCCACCGCCGCGAGCGTGCTCGCGCCGGCGACCACCGGCCACAGCCAGCGGTTGCGCGCCGAGGTCGGCAGCGTGCCGGGGGTCGGCATCTCGCGCAGCAGTCGCTCGCGCCGATCGACGTCGGGCAGATCGGGCAGCGGCAGGTCGTCCCACGGTGTCGACAGCTTGTCGGCGATCTGGGCCTCGCACAGGGCGGCCTCGAGATCGGCCATGTCGGTCCAGCGATCCTCGGGGCGCTTGGCGAGACACTTGAGCACCACGCGTTCGAGCGCCGGTGGGATCGTGACATCGGGTCGGCGCTGACGCAGGGACTGCGGCGGCTCGGCCAGCTGCTTCTGCAGCAGCTCCTCGACCGAGTCGGCGTCGAACGGTGGCGTGCCGGTGAGCAGCTCGTAGGCGGTGCAGCCCAGGGCGTAGACGTCGACGCGCCCGTCGAAGGCCTGGCCCAGCACCTGCTCGGGCGCCATGTAGTGGGGCGTGCCGGCGATGGTGTTCTCGGTGGTGCCGGCGGCCAACATCGCCGAGATGCCGAAGTCCACGATCTTCATCGTGTCGGTGCGGCCGTTGTCGGCGGTCGCGATGAGGTTCTCGGGCTTGACGTCGCGGTGCACGACCTTGGCGCGGTGGGCGACGTGCAGGCCCTTGCAGACCTGGCGCATGATGCCGACCACGCGGCCGGGTTCCATGGTCGTGGTCGAATCGGCGGGCACGAGGTCGTGGCCGTCGAGCAGCTCCATCGCGAAGAACGAGCGCCCGTCGGGCAGCTCGCCGAAGTCGTAGATCTCGACGATGTACTGCGAACCCAGGCGGCAGGCCGCGCGGGCCTCGTCGCGGAACACCTGCACCATCTTGGGCTGACGGCTGAGATCGAAGCGCAGGATCTTGAGCGCGACCTTGCGCTCGATGTCGATGTGCTCGGCCTCGTAGACCACGCCCATGCCGCCCTCGCCGAGCCAGCGCAGGTTGCGGTAGCGCGTGCCGGGCACGACCCGGCCCGCGGTCAGGCGCAGCTTGGGCGCCTCGGCCCCGGGCTCGCTCAGTCCCTCGGTGCCCTGCATGCGCGTGCCCACGCGACTGGCGCGCGTGTTGGGCTCGGCGTCGCTGACGATCTGCGGGCGCGGGCGCTGGGCCGGCGGCACGACCCCGCCGTCGGCGATCCGCGTGCGATCACGGGGCGGCGGTGGCGGTGCCTTGGGTGCGACCGCGACGTTCGCAGGCGCGGCCGCGGCCTTGGTGGCCGGGGCCACCGGGGCGTTCGCGGGCGGCGGCGGTGCTGATTCGGGCGTGGGGGCCAACGGGGTCTTGGGCATAAGCCAGGGATCCGTCCATCGAACAGTCTACGGATCGGCACCGGCAATCCACAAGGGCGTGGACCAAGCGCGCCCGCATCGCGCGTGGCCATGCGGGCGCGTCGTCAACGGAGTTGGCAGGGCAGCGGCCGGATCGCGGCCACGCGCGGGCGCTGCGATTCTCGCGTCCGCTAGGGTTTCGCGGGCGACGAACGTCGTCGGCGCACGATCCCGCCAAGAGCCACGAGCAGCAGTGCAATCCCTGCGAGGGGCTGCCGCCGCGCCGACGGTGCGTTGCAGGCACACCCTTGGTCGTCGGCGTCGTCGAGGCCGTAGCCGGGCGGGAGCGAACCATCGCCGCCGTCGTCGAAGGCTCCATCGCCGCCGCCGTCGCCGGCACCGGTGCCGCCTTCCCCGGAGCCACCGCCGGTCCCGTCGGCCGAGCCGCCCGCGCTGGTGTTGCCGTCGGCGGCCGAGTCGGCGCCGCCGGTCGCATCGCCGCCGCCATCCGCCGGCGCGTCGCCGACGGTGACCATGACCGTGTTGCTGCTCGAGACGTTGCCGGCGGCGTCGCTGGCCTCGACGTGGAACACGTAGGTGCCCGCGGGCGCGTTGTTCACGGTCCAGCCGTAGGGTGACGACGCGTCGCTCTCGATCTGCTCGTCGCCGTTGAACAACACGACCTGCTCGATGCCGACGTCGTCGTTGGCGTCGACCGTGATCTCGAAGCTCGCGCCGACGTCGAACACCGCGCCGTCCGAGGGCGCGGTGATGCTCACGGTCGGCTGCTGGGTGTCGGGCGCCGAGGGCCCGAACAGGTTCATCAACTCCTGGTACGAGTTCTGCGAGCTCTGCGAGCCGCAGTTCGCGGCGTGCTGGCCACCGCACACGACCCCGCCGACCACGCCGATGCACTGGTCGGTGAAGCTGGGATCACCGCCGGCGTTGTACGGGTTCATCACGTCGCCGGGTTCGTCGACGTGCTCGAGCCCGTAGGAGTGCGCGACCTCCTGACCAATGGTGGTCGCCGTGGTCGAGGCATCGAAGCCGTCGTTGACGCTGTGGAACGCGTAGACGATGTTGTTGTGGGTCTGCGAGTCGTCGCGGTCCAGCGGCGCGATGCCCAGCACGCCGCCGCCGAACAGGTTGCTCGGCCCGACCATGCACATGGTGTAGTCGCCCGAGCCGGGCCGCGTGTCGACGATGAGCACGTTGAACGGTGCCCAGTCCTCGTGCACCGCCTGGACGACGGCGTCGCGCTTGGCCCGTCGCCGTAGGCCGCGAAGCTGCCGGCGCACTCGCCGATCTGCGTGGTGTCGGTGTGCGAGTCGTCCCAACCCGACGACAGCTGCGCGCCGTCGAAGTTGAGGAAGATGCGGCCCTGCAGGCCGCCTGCGGGTGCCCGGGCCAGCGCAGGCGCGGTGCTTCGTGGGGCACCGGCACGGGGTCGCCGCGGGATTGGCCGAGCCCGAGCTCGACGAGGCTTGCGTGATCGAGGTCCCATGTCGGCGCGCGTTCGGCTTCACCGGCGAGGGCCGACGAAGACGCGAGCGCCGCGAGGCTCGCGCTCAAGCGGAGGACGACACGACCATGGCGGGCTGGGGGGGACAGTCGCATGGCAAACACTCCTGGGGGGTTGGAGTCGGTTGGGGGGGGAGCGGGCGCGTCAGGAGCCGTGCTCGCACGGATCATGGACGCCCACGATCCCACCATAGCCACAGCACGACGAAGCTCGCAAGCCAGACTTTGCTCGCTTGCGCGCGGTGGTTGTGCACCGGTTGCGTCGGCGTCGTGCCGGCTCGTGCACCCGAGCTCGCGCGCGTGATCGACTCGTGATCGGGATGTCGGCTCGATCGCGCGAGGATCGACGTCGCGAGCTGTGGCCCGTCAGCGCGGCGCGGCGACGAAGCGATGCACGAGCCCGCTCGAGATCCGCACGTCGCCGTCGTGGGTGATGAGGATCGCTTCGATCTCGGGGTCTTGCTCGACGAAGGCCATGGCCTTGGCAGGGCCCATCACCGCGACCGCGGTCGCGTAGGCGTCCGCGTCCATCGCGTTCGCGGCCACCACCGTGATGCTGGCGAAGGACTCGTCGTGCTCGAGGGGGTAGCCTGTCTTGGGGTCGAGGATGTGCGCGTAGCGCTTGCCGCCATACTCGAAAAACCGTTCGTAATCGCCCGAGGTGACCACGGAGATGTCCGAGCTGGGCAGGGCACCGACGACGCCCTTGTTCGTGGGGTCCTGCACGCCGACCATCCACGGCTTTCCACCCTTGGTGCCGGCGGCATAGGTGTCGCCGCCGCCCTCGACGACGTGGTTGGCGAAGCCGCGGGCCACCAGCAGCGCGGACGCGCGATCGACCGCGTAGCCCTTGGCGATCGCACCGAGGCCGACCTTCATGCCCGGCTTGGCGAGCCGGCCGGTCCGCGTCGCCGCGTCGAGCTCGAGCCCGCGCCAGTCGACCAGCGCGCGCTTGGCCTGCACGTCGGCGTCCGCCGGCGGCGTGCTGCCGGGCTCGAAGTGCCACAGCTGACCGACGCCGTAGAACGTCACGTCGAGCGCGCCGCCGGTGCGCTCGCTGATCTCGCGGCTGCGCTGCAGCACCGCGAACAGCTCGGGGGACAGGCGCATGGGCTCGCCGCCGGCGGCGTCGTTGAAGCGCGTGACCTCGCTGTCGCGCATCCACTCGCTGGTGATGTGCTCGATGCGGGCGATCTCGTCGAACGCGGCCTGGATCGCGACGCCGGCCTCGGCCGCGGTGCGCTCGGGCTCGAGCCACAGGTTGATGCTGAAGTGCGTGCCCATCAACGCACTCTCGGCGTAGATGGTGCCGTCCTTGCGGACCGGCGGCGCGTTGGACTCGCCACTGCTTTCGCGCGGCGGTGCTTGCGGACTCGGTGCGGGCGTCGGCGTGGCCGCGGCCTGCTGTTGCTGCGGCGGTGCGGGTTGGGCCGGCGCCGGCGTGGCGTCGCACGCCAGCGACGACAGCGCCACGAGCGACGCGGCGAGGCCGCGAAGCCGCTGCAGATCAGGGCGCGAGGCGGGGCCCACCACGGGTGCGGCAAGCCTGGCTCAGCGCCGGCGTCGACGCAAGCCGAGCAGCGCGAGCAGGCCGGCCCACGTGGGCGCTGCAGCGTCGCGCGGTGCGGCCACGCTGCAGCCGCGGTGGTGGTCGGCGTCGGGGTTGTCGATGCCGATGTACAGCTCGATCGGCTCGCTGCGGCCCATGTTGCCGGCCTCGTCGACCGCGATGGCGTAGGCCTCGACGATGCCTTCGTTCTGGCCGCTGATGGGCCACGTGTACGGCGCGACCATGTCGCTGCCGACGTTCACGTCGTCGACGAACAGCACGACGTTGGCGATCGCGTGATCGTCGAACGCGCGCGCGGTGATCTCGAACGGCTCGCCCACCGGCAGCTCCGCGCCGTCTTCGGGCGAGCTGAGGTAGACCACGGGCACCTCGGCGTCGGAGCTCGACGGCCCCAGCAGCTCGTAGAGCTCGCGGAACGCGTTCTGGAAGCCCGCGTCGCAGTGGCGGCGGTGCTGCGCGGTGCACACGATGTCGTCGGCCGGTACGATCGCGAGACACGCATCGAGGAACACCGGATCGCCGCCGGTGCTCTGCGGGTACATGATGTCGCCGGGGTGATCGACGTGCTCGAGCCCGAAGGAGTGCGCGACCTCCTGACTGATGGTGTTGGCCTGCGACGCCGCGCTGTAGCCGTCGCCGTCGGAGTGGTAGGCGAAGACGATGTTGTTGGGCGAGTCGTCGTTGCAGTCGAGCAGCGCCACGCCGAGCACGCCCTTTTCGCCGGCGGGACCGACCATCGCCATGGTGTAGTCACCACCGTCGGGGCGCTCGTCGACCACGACCACGTCGTAGCCGTCGAAGTCGGCCTCGACCGCCTGCAGCACCGCGGCACGCTGGGCGGTGCCGCCGTAGTCGGGAAAGTTGCCCGCGCGCTCCTCGATCGCGGTGATGTTGGCGCGCGAGTCGTCGAGTCCGTACGACAGCGCGCCGCCGTCGAAGTTGACGTACAACACCGCGCGCCGTGCTGCGGTCGCGCGCGGTGCCGCGGCGAAGTCGTCGGCCGGCCGCGCGGGCACGACCACGCGGTCGATGGTCGCACCCGGCTCGGCGCGCACGGGTCCGACCGCGACCATGCCCACCGACAGCGCCCAGAGCCCGACCACGATCCGTCCATGGTCGATGTACCGCATGGCTTCGCCCGCGGCCAGCGCGGCGGTACGGCTGGCGCGCGGACGCGCGGCCCGTCGCGCTCGCGCGCCGGCGCCCGCCACGGGCGCCGACACCGCGGCGTGGGTCACACGTCCGGAAGGCCCGGGATGCCGCCTTCGGGCTTGGGCCCAGGCTGGCTCATCTGCCACTTCGCGACCGCGGTCTGCAGCTCGATCAGCTTGGGCAACAGCTCGCGGTTGGTGCGATTGAGTGTGTCGAGCAGCGCACCGCTGAGGGTGCCGCCGTCGGCAATCGCTGCGTACAGGTCGTCGAAGATCTTCGCGAAGCGCGGCTCGACGGTGTCCGACTCCGGACGCACGACCGTGCGGTTCTCCGGCTTGACCGCCTTGACCGCGGCCTCGGGATCGCCGACCCCGAGCCACTCGACGATGGGTCCGATGACCCGCGCCGGGTCGGCGAGGACCTGGTCGTAGGTCTGCAGCTTGGCGGGGTAGCGGCGGATGGAGATGTCGCGCACCAGCGCGAAGTTTTCCATCCACCACTCGAAGGCCGGCGGAAACACCACCGGCTCGGGCGAGTCCGGGCGGCGGGCCCGGTCGGCTTCGCGCTCGATCGCGTACAGCCGGTTGATCGATGCCTCGTACTCGCGCCACTCGCGGATGTTCGCCACCAGGCGCTCGATGTACGCCCGCTCGGAGCGCACCACCCCGGGCACGAAGATCTTCACTGCATAGCCCGCGACGTGCTCGGGCAAGAAGTACTTGCCCGTCACCGGATGCGGGTTGGTGCGGTAGTAGACCCCTTGGCGCAGGATCGACTCGTAGAAGCCGTCCGGGTTGACCTGCTTGAGGCTCTGTTCCCAGTTGCGCGGGAATGCCTTGCCGAGCACCGGCAGGCCGGCCGCAGCCAGCACCTGCATCCACATGCTGGTGCCGCTGCGCTTGGTCCCGGAGACGACGATCATGGTCTCAACCGCCGCAGGCCATGCCGATGGCGTCGAACTCGGTCATGCACAGCTCGCCGAACGGGGGCTCCATCGCGCCGCCCAGCATCTTGCAGTCGAGGCCGGTCAGGCACGCGAAGAAGTCCTCGTTGGCCATCGCGCACTCGGCGGTGTAGTCGGGGTTGCTGACGTAGCCGTCGCAGTAGCCCTGGGCCATGTCCGCGAACGGGTGCATGCAGTCGCTCATGTGCATGGCGAAGTCCATGCACGCGACGCTCATGCCACCGGTGTCGGTGCCACCGCTGCCCGAGCCGCTGTCGCTGCCGCTGTCGGCCGCGGAGGTCGAAGCGGTGTCGGTCGCGGAGGCCGAGTCGGTCGCGGAGGCGGAGGCCGAGTCGGTCGCGGAGGCGGAGGCCGAATCGGTCGCCGAGGCCGAAGCCGAGTCGGTCGCGGACGCGCTCGCGGAGGCCGACGCGGAGGCGGAGGCCGAGTCGGTCGCGGAGGCGGAGGCCGAGTCGGTCGCCGACGCGCTCGCGCTGGCCGAGCCCGAGCTCGAGCCGCCGCCGGTCTCGCCGTCGTCGCCGGCGGGGCAGCCCGCGGGGAGCAGGCCGAGGGTCAGAAGGAATGCCACGGTGTGATGAGAATCGAACTTCATGGGAGTCCTCGTCTGCAGTCCAAGCGCAGAGGCCCGCGAGGGTAAGCACGGATGCTCGCGCGGCGCAATCGCGCGGCGATTCACGACCGCGGCTTGCGACCGGGCGGTGGCGGCGGCACGCCCACGCCGGGCGGAGGCGGCAGCAGGGCACGGATGCGCTGCAGCGTGTCGCCGGCCCGCGGCGCGGGGGCATCGGGCTCGTCCTCGTCCTCTTCGAGCTCGTCCTCGTCGAGCTCGGTGACGTCCTCGCGCGGTGCTGCGAACTCGAGCACCTGATCGAGCAGCGCATCGAGCTCGTGGTCGTTGCTCGCGCGCGTGGTCGGCTGCTCGAGCAGGGCGAAGATGGCGGCGTCCTCGGCGGACATCGACGCCGACACCATCGACGTGTCCGGCGGCGGCGCGGCAGCGGCGGGCGCGGGCGCCGGCTCGGCGGTGTCGCCCTCGAGGTCGATGTCGACGTCGAGATCGGTGGACTGGTCGCGGCGCTCGGCCGCCTGCCACAGCGCGTCGAGCTGCGGCCACTGCCGCCAGTGCTCACCGGCGGTCTCGGCCGCCGCGTGGGCCGCCGCACCGGCCTCGGGCACGCGCACGCGCAGCAGGCCCGCGACCACGGTGACGGCGAAGACGTGGCCCAGGAAGTAGGTGTCGATCGATTCCTTGAGCCGCCAGAACAGCTCCTGCGGCTTGCCGGCGTCGCCGATGATGGCCTTCCACATGCGCAGCGGGCCCAGCTCGACCACCGGTGCGAACAGGAACTCGCGCCCGCCGGCGAACAGCAGCTCGAAGCGCTCCTGCTCGATCACGAAGTGGTGCGGCGCGGTGCCGATCTCGGCCAGGGCGCGGGCGAGCTCGTGCCCGGTCGGACGCAGCTGCGCCACGCGACGCAACCGCCGGATCGCATCCTTCGCGCCGGCGTCGCGCAGGACCTCGCGGTAGAGGTCCTCGGCCTCGGCCCAGCTGCCGTCGAGCGGCAGCGTCGCGAGCAGCTGCCCGCCGGGCTTGGTCACGCGCAGCAGCTCGCGCAGCGCCTCGGCGAGGTTGCCGACTTCGCCCAGCACGAGGTTGGCGAGCACGAGATCGTAGGTCGCCGCCGGCATCGCCGCGACGTCGTCGAGGCCGCCGGCCTTGAGGTAGACGCGGTCCTTCCACTCCGCGACCCGGGCCTTGGCCAGCTCGCGCAGCATCGGATCGGACTCGAGCCCGATGACCTTGGTGCTCGGTGGCAGGCGCTGCAGCAGCTCGGCGGTGGTGCGGCCACCGCCGCACGCGACGTCGAGCACCAGCGCGGGTTGCTCGCCCGCGAGGTGCCGCCACGCCGCGCGCGCGAAGCGGTCGTGCCACAGCGGTGCGACCTCGCGATCGATCACACGCGAGATGCGTTCGTCGCGGAGATTCGGCGCCGCTGCCACCGGCGCCGACTGTAGCAGACTGTCGGGCTTGCGTCCGGGCCCCGACCGGCGCGACGCTGACGGACCGCGATGCTGTTCTCGTGGCTCGAAGACCGCCGGCGCCGCAAGCTGCTCGAGCAGCCGTTCCCCGGAACATGGCTCGAGATCCTGCGGCGTCGCGTGGCGCACTGGCGCTGGCTCGACGACGACGAGCAAGCCCACCTGCGCGCGCTCGTGCAGGTGTTCGAGCACGAGAAGCACTGGGAAGGCGCCGGCGGCCTCGAGCTGACCGACGAGATCCGCGTGACCGTCGCGGCCGAGGCGTGCCTGCTCATCCTCGGGCTCGATCACAGCCTGTATCGCCAGGTCGACAGCATCGTGATCTACCCCCACGCCGTCGTCGCGCCACCGCCTTCGCCGGGGTTCTTCGCGGTGCCGCGCGGGCTGCCGCAGACCGGCGTGCCGATCCACGGCCAGGCGTTCTCGCGCGGCCCGGTGATCCTCGTCTGGGACGCGGTGCGCCGCGGCGCGGCCAACCCCACCGACGGCCACAACGTCGTCTACCACGAGTTCGCGCACAAGCTCGACATGCTCAGCGGCGGCGCCGACGGTGTGCCGCCGATGCAGGACCGTGCGCACTACGATCGCTGGGTCGAGGTCTTCACGCGCGAGTACGAGGCCATGCGCGTGCGCGCCGAGGCCGGCCGTCGCACGTGGCTGGGCGACTATGCCCTGACCAATGGCGCCGAGTTCTTCGCGGTCGCGACCGAGCACTTCTTCGAGCGCCCGCTCGAGATGGCGCGCGATCACGCGGCGATGTACGAGGTCATGCAGGACTTCTATCGCCAGGACACCGCCGCGCGCGAGCGTCGGCACCGCGAACGGGATCGGCAGCGATGATGCGACGCGTGTTCGTGATCGGCATGTTCGTGCTCGCGTGCGGCGCACCGGCGCCACGCGGCACCACCAGCTTCGGCAGCTCGCTGTCGGCGGGCGAGGCCGGCTCGGCCACCGACGGTGACGGCAGCTCGGGCAGCAGCACCGGCGCGGGCAGCACGACCGCGGCGTCGCAGGGCTCGGACGGCGGCTCGAGCAGCAGCGGCAGCACCGCGGGCGCGGACTCCGGTGGCACCACCACGGCGGCCGGCAGCAGCAGCGGTGGTGCCGGCGGCGGTTGTCCCGAGCCCGGCGCGCCCGACTGCAGCCCCGGACCCGGCACCGGCGAGGGTGCGCGCTGCACTGCGCCGGGCTCGTGCTTCCTCGACATCGTGCAGGGCGCGGTCAACGGCGTGATCGCGGGCTATCCGCAGTGGTTCGACCAGAGCAGCGGCCAGCCCTACGTGCTCGATGTCGAGGCGTACATGAACCAAGTCGTGGCGGACGTCGCGGCCGTGGGCCTGTGCGCGATCCGGGATCCCAACGCCGGCGACGAGATCGTGGTCAAGCACGACAACGACTTCGCCGAGAACTTCGACATCCTCACCGCGGACGGTTTCGCGCGGTACGGCGAGGGGATCTACACCTCGACCTGCGCGCCGGCGTGGTTCTGATCCGGCGGGTGACACTTCGGCCGGCCGCCGGTGTTGCAGGGATCGTCACCCCGTGGACACCGCGCCCGGGGATGACGGAGAGCTGCCATGTCCATGCGTCCTGTCCGTGATCTCGCACCCCTGCTCAGCCTGGCCCTGTTCGCGCCCGCGTGCCTGTTCGGCAGCGGCGTGGCCGAGACCGAGGTCCGCGAGCTCGGCGAGTTCACCGCGATCCACAACTCCGCCGCGCTCGACGTCGAGGTGCAGTACGTGACCCCGGGCACACCGCTCGAGCCCGCCGAGCTGACCTGCGACGACAACCTGCTCGACGACATCGACACCGAGGTCGCCGGCGGCGTGCTGCGCATCGACAGCGGCCGCCGCGAGCTGCGGACCCACACCACGTGCACGCTGTCGCTGCAGGCCTCGGCGCTGTCGACGCTCGCGATCTCCGGCCCAGGCTCGATCACCGCCGAGGGTCCGTTCGGCATCGACCGCGTCGACGTCGACGGTCCCGCCGATCTGATCGTGCGCGGCCTGGTCAGCCGCCGCATCGTCGTCACCGCCGATGGGCCCTCGCACCTGGCGCTGTCGGGTCGCGTCGAGACCGCGGAGATCCACGTCGACGGTCCCGCCGATGTCGAGGCCGCGGGCCTGGCGGCCCAGTCGCTGGTGTTCGACGGCAGCGGCCCGCTGTCGGCCGACCTCTTCGCCAGCGAGCACGCCGAGGTCGTGCTCGACGGACCCGGCGACGTCCGCGTGCACGGCGACCCGGTCACGCGCGACGTCGACGTCGACGGGCCCGGGGACGTGCACTTCGAGTGAGGCGCCGCTTTCGCCGCTACGGCGTGGGCACCATGATCACGGACCACTCGAGGAAGCCGGTGTAGTCCGGGTTCATCGAGGTGTCGCAGTTGGCACCGTCGATGTCGAAGCAGTAGTCGAGATCCAGGTTCACGACCCACGGTCGATCCGCGAACGAGGCATCGACCGGCTCGTTGGTCGACAGCCGCAGGCCGTGGGTCATGAAGTAGTTGGTGCCGTCGTTGTCGAGGCTGTCGTCGACGATGACGGCCTTGTCGTTGCCGCCGGCGTCCTGCAGGTCGAACGGCGAGGCGTTGATGAAGAACGAGAAGCTGTAGTTGCAGACGTTGCCGGGGCAGTTGCCGTTGTCGGTCACGCGGAACAGCGGATCGTCGGTGGCCCCGACCATGATCGCCGCGTTGGGGTTGAAGGTGCGCAGCAGCGGCACCAGCGTCTGATCGGTCATGCCGGTGTGGTCGACCGTGATCGGGAACGTGCCGGCCGCGGGGGTGTCGTTGGTCACGCAGTAGGGGATGAAGACCTCGGCGCCCGACTGCGAGCCGCGCACGATGAACGCCCACGTGCCCAGACGCGTGTCCTCGACGGTGCCGACGATGGCGCAGCTGTCGGCGTCGATCGAGATGCCCGCGGGTGCGGTGCCGTTGCCGCTGCCGCCGGGGTGGTCGCAGGTGATGGCGGTGCCGTCGCCGGTGCCGGCGACGACGTGCTCGAGCAGCGTGTCGTTGCCGGTGAGGCAGTACGGCACCGTCGCGAGGTCGAGCTCGACCGAGAGTTGCTCCGCGATCGACAGCTGGCACGAGGCCATCGCGGTGGTCCCGGCAGCGTCGGTCACGGTCACGTCGAAGCTGACGTCGCCGGCCGTGGTCGGGGTGCCCGACAGCGCGCCGGTCGACGCATCGAGCGCAGGCGGGCGGCAGGTTGGCGCTGGTGTACTGCACCGGCGCCTCGCCGCCCGTGGCCCGCGAGCGTGGCCGAGAAGGTCGCGGCCACCGCGGCCTGGGGCAACCCGGCGCAGTCGAGCATGAGCCCGTCGCCGGTGGTCGCGTCGGTGGTGGTCTGGTCGTAGTTGAAGGGTGCGTTGAGATCGTCGGTGCAAGACGACAGCAGCACCGCGGCGGTCCAAGGCAAGCAAAGGAAGGGACGGCGGCTCGCATGACGCGCCGTCAGCCTATCACGATCCCCGGGCTCGCCGAAGCCAGGCCCACGGCCGCACAGACGGCGTCGGGCGCCTTGGGGATGTCCGCGGTCAGCACCACCGGGTCGGTGGGTGTGCAGAGCACATCGTCTTCGATGCGAATGCCACGAACGTCGGCGAAGTGGGCCAGCCGCTCGCGATCCAGCGAGCCGTCGCGCACGAACGGTCCGCAGCGCACCTCGTCGTCGAGCAGCGCCGCGACCCGGTACAGCCCCGGCTCGATCGTCACGACCATGCCCGGTTGCAGCTCGCGATCGAGCCGCAGGTAGCCCAGGCCGAACTGCGGGCTGCGGCTGCGACCGGGGGCGTAGCCCGCCCGATCGCCGAGGTCTTCCATGTCGTGGACGTCGAGGCCCAGCAGGTGGCCGACGCCGTGGGGGAACAGCATCGCATGGGCGCCGCGCTCGACCAGGCCCTCGGGTTCGCCGTGCAGGATGCCCAGCGCGACGAGCCCGCGCGCCAGCACCAGCGACGCGCAAAGGTGCACGTCGCGATAGCGCACGCCCGGCCGCACCATCGCGATCGCGGCCTCGTTGGCTGCGAGCACCACGTCGTACAGCTCGCGCTGCGTCGACGAGAAGCGCCCCGACACCGGCCAGGTCCGGGTCACGTCGCTGGCCCAGCCGTGGCACTCGCCGCCGACGTCGGCGAGCAGCAGGTCGCCGTCGGCCAGCAGGTTGCCGTCCTCGCGCGCGTGCAGGACCTCGCCGTGCACCGTCACGATGCTGCCGTAGGCGCACGGCAGCTGACGCCGGGCGAGCTCGCGTTCCATGGTCGCGCGCACGTCGGCCTCGCGCAGGCCCGCGCGCGTGACCGCCATGCCCGCGAGGTGGGCCGCGCGCGTGCCCTCGACCGCGCGGCGGATGAGCGCGATGCCGGCCTCGTCGTGGCACAGTCGCTCGGCCACCAGCGCGTCCGCCAGGGCCAGGTCGATGGCGTCGAGCGTGTCGATGCGCGGCGCGTGGTCGTCGGGCCAGCGGCGGTCGAGCCAGGCCCGCTGGCGCGCGCGCGTGCGGATCCATCACCGGCACGGTCGCGATGCCGTGGGCGCCCTCGGCCAGGATCGCGTCGTGCAGCTTCCGGCAGCGGCCGCACGTCGTCGAGGCCGCACGCGCTCGCGATCGCGGCGAAGTCGGGCGACGCGCCGTGCCACAGCGCGTCGTCGGGATCGGGCGCGGGCAGGAACAGCTCGCTGCGATCGCGGCGCAGCCGACAGCACCGCGTCGGCCAGCGACGCGCCCACCGCCCACAGGAAGTGACTGCTGACGCGCAGCGGCCACGGGTTCGCGGGGTAGTTGCGCGCGGTCGCGCCGCCGGCGAACAGCAGTGCGCCGTGGGACCCGGCCCGATCGAGCCGGGCCGCGAGCGCGCGGCGTCGGCGTTGGAAGACGGACGCTGGCTGGATCGGGAGCACGGATCGGGTTTTAGCGGAGTTTGGTCGCGGCGCGGCGATTGACAACGACGCGGTCGCCCGCCGACGCTCGGCGCGTTCGCGGGCCCCGCCCGCGCGCGCCATGGCCCACGCCGCCCCCGCCACGAGCTGGTCGCTCGGTCCGCACCTGCGGGTCGACCGGCGGCTGTTGTGGCTGCTGGCCGTGCTCGCGCTGGTCAGCCGCGTGGTCTGGGTGCTGTGGTGCACCCGCCGGGCGAGTACGTGTTCAGCGACATGCGCAAGTACGTCGAGCGCGCGCGCGACCTCGCCGAGCACGGCTACGAACCCGCCGCGCGCGAGTGGGCGTGGCAGGCCTGGGGCACGCACACGCTGCTGGCGTTGCCGATGCGGCTTTTCGGCAGCCACGATCTCGCGCCCGCGGCACTGTGGTGGGCGCTGATGGGCGCGGCCGCGGTGCCGCTGGGCTACCTGCTCGCGGTCCGCGTGGCCCGACACCCGCGCGTGCCCGGCATCGTCGGCGTGGTGCTGCTGCTGTGGCACCCCAACCTGTCGAACACCGGCTACTTCCTCAGCGAGACGCCGTTTCTGTGCTTCGCGCTCGCGTCGACCCTGACGCTGGTCATCGCGCTGCAGACCGGGAGGCTGGCGTGGTTGGCGGGCGCGACCTCGGCGGTGACGTTCGCGGTGCGACCGCAGTCGGCGCTGTTCTTCGTGCTGGTGCTGGTCACGTGGTGGTTGGTGCGGCGCAAGCTGCCGTGGGTGCGCGCGCGGACGCTGCTGTGGATCGGGGCGCCGCTTCTGGTCATGCTGGCGTTCTCCGCCTGGCGATTCCACTACCACACCGGCTACTGGGCCGGCGTGGCCGAGAACGCCAACATGAACCTCACCGCCGGTCGCTGCCACAACGTGGTGACGCAGGCGTTCCGCAGCGAGCGCGACATGAAGCGCTCGGTCGACAAGGACAACACCGACGACGGGCGCCGCGTCAGCCTGCCCAACTTTCGCCTGGCGTGGAAGCTGCCGCGCTGGCATCCGCTCAAGCTGCACCCGGCCCTGGGCGACGAGACCGTGCGCTTCGTCGGCTACGTCGGCGACCCCGAGATCCACCGCGAGATCCGGCGGCGCTGCTACGCCGCCACCGGCATCGCGGGCCAGCTGCGCATGAGCGTGATCAACGTCGCGCTGTCGTGGTTCGTCGACCGCCAGTGGCCCGAGATGGAGAAGGGCCGCGAGAAGTTCCTGCCGATCCTCGACGCCTACAGCCTACTGTTCCAGATCGTCGTGTGGGCGCCGTCGATGATCGGCATGATCGCCGCAATCGCGTGGACGCGGCGTCGCCCCGATCTCGTGCTGGTCGCGTGGCAGATCGTGAACTCGATCGTGGTCGCGGCGATTTTCTTCGGTACGATCCGACTGCGCACGCCCTACGATCCCTACGCGTTCATCCTCGCGGCCGAGGGCGTGCTGTGGCTGGGCCCGGCGCTCGCGCGGCTGCGCGCCCGCTGGCGTGGCCGTGCCGCAGCGCCGCCGCACGACGCCGCGGTCATGCCTGCGCCCAGCGGCGGGCCCGCGGACGACGGCGACGGCTGACGCGGGTCCGCGCGCGCGGCCCGGCGACGTCGCTGGACCCTGGCGCGGCTTTGTGGCAGAAAGCCGCGCCCCGTGGCGGCCGACCCATGATCGTGCACATCGATGCCGAGCGACCGGCCCCGCGAAGCTTGCGGCCCGCCGTCGACGCGCTGCGCGACGACGGCGTGATCATCTACCCCACCGACACCGGCTACGCGTTCGGCTGCGCGCTGTCGTCGGCCAAGGGCATCGCGACGCTGCGGCGGCTCAAGGGCATGGACGAGCGCCACCCCAAGCCGCTGACCATGCTCGTGCGCGATCTCGCGGAGCTCGCGCGCTACGGCCACGTCGGCAACCAGGTGTTCCGCACCATCCGGCGGCTGCTGCCGGGCCCGTACACGATGGTGCTGCGCGCCACCAGCGACGTGCCGCGGGCGATGAAGAACCGCCACCACGAGGTCGGCCTGCGGATCCCCAGCCACCCGGTGTGCACGATGCTGGTCGCGCTGCTGGACGAGCCGCTGCTGACCGGGTCGGTGACGCCGGCGGAGTCCGAGGCCCAGCTCGAGGACCCCGACGACTACGAGCGCCGCTACGCCCGCGACGTGCGCGTCATCATCGATGGCGGCGCGGTGTGGCCCGATCCGTCGACGGTGCTGCGGTTGGTCGACGACGTCATCGAGGTGCTGCGCGAGGGTCAGGGTGCGGTGCCCGCGTGAGCGCATCGCGTGTTCGTTTTGCAACACCTCGGCACGGGCGCAGAACTTGACGCCTCGGAAGACCCCGTCTTAGAGTCCCGCCGCGCGACGTTGCATTTTCTGAACTCGCAGTGGTGCGAGGAAGACCGTCGCATCGAAACGGAGCACCATCCCATGCGCGCACGCATTCTCACCTCCCTCCTCGTCGCTTCCGTCCTCGGTTCCGGCTGCGCCGGCGCCCTCGGCTACCAGCCCCCGGTCGGTGGCATCTACGCCGGCGCCAAGGGCATCAACCCCTCGACCGAGATGCAGATCTCGGACACCGCGCGCCCCGGCCCCAAGACCGGCAAGGCCTGTGCCTCGGGCGTGCTCGGCATCGCCTCGTGGGGCGACATGAGCCTGGACGGCGCCAAGAAGGCCGGCGGCATCGGCCGCGTCGACACCCTGGACTACAAGACCATGGACATCCTGGGCGTCATCTACCAGCAGCACTGCACGATCATCACCGGCGAGTGATCGCTGGTGTCGCGGCGCGGCAGCCTCGCTTTCGTGCGGGGCTGCGGCCGCGTGCGAGCCGGTGCTCAGCGACGCTGACGCGGCGGCTTGCGGCCCATGACCTTGACCAGGAACGCTTCGAGCTTGCCGCGCTTGTGCTTGCGAGCGTACTTGCGCAGGCGCTTGGAGTAGGCCTTGGGATCCCAGTGCTGGATCGCGCGGAAGAGCCGGTGCATGCCCTCGATGCCCGCGAGTTCCGCAGCGAATGCATCGCCGGGCGTGTCGATGTCCGCGTCGTGCATGCGCAGCAGGTACTCGGCCTTGCCGCACTGATAGGCCCCGCGCATGTACGCGCCGTACATGAACCGGCGGTCGGTCGCGATGTACGCGACGATCGGTTGGGTCACCGGCAGCGTGGGCTCGCGCATGGCCTCGATCCAGTCGAGCGCGTAGTCGCGGGCGCGGATCCACTCCTTGCTGTCCGCGGTCGCCGGCGCGACGTCGAGGTACCACGCGCACGCGGCCATGGCGGCCGCGCGATGCTGGGGCAGCGTCTGCGGGTCGGAGAAGTCCCAGGTCTTGGGCACGGCCTCGGGCAGCGGCGCGGGCGTGACCGCGCGAAGGTGCTTGCCCTGGCCGACGCCGCAGCCCGCGAGCACGCCCACCAGCACCAACGCTCCGATCCGCGCCGCCGTCGTCATCGTTGCCCGGCATAGCCCAAAGCGATCGCGGGCTCAAGCGGCAAGCCCGACGCGATCGCGCTCGTGCGGCGCGGCGGGCTGCGGCGAGGGTGGCCACGGCGGCCGAGGTTTGCCAACATCCGCGGGGCCCATGACCGCCGCGACGCTCAGCATCCCGAAGTTCCAGTTCCGCTTCGTGCCGGCGCTGGGCAATGTCATCCACCCCGGCAACTTCCATCCGCTCGGGACCCAGCGCCACGCCGACGCGATGCTGGAGCGGGCAACCCCCGCGTCCGCACCCGCGCCCGGTGCCGGCGGCAACTGGCTGGTGGTCGGCGCGTCGGGTGGCTTCGGCAGCGCGGCTCGGGTCGCGTTGGGCGTCGGTCGCGGCGCGCACACGCTGGGCGTCTCGCTCGACGCGCAGCCCAACCCCGAGAGCAGCAACAAGATCCGTCGCATCGGCTCGCCGGGCTTCCATCGCAACCGCGCGATCGAGCGCGGGCTCGTGGCCCGCGGTCTGCTCGCGCGCTCGGTCGACGGCGACGCGTTCGATCCCGCGGTGCGGCAGGCCGCCATCGCGCAGATCCGCGAGCACTTCGGCGGCCGCATCGACGGGCTGGTGTGGGCGCTGGCGGCCCCGCGCGCCACCGACGTGCGCACCGGCACCGCGGTCGCCAGCGCGCTGCGACCGCTGGGCGCCCCGGTGACGATCAAGACCTTCAGCGGCCGCGACGCCCAGACCCCGGCCAGGGTCAACACCATCGAGATCCCGCCGGGCTCGCCCGAGGAGGCGATCGCGACGGTGTTCGTGATGGGCGGCGGCGTGGTCGCGGCCTGGGCCGACGCGCTGCGCGAGGCCGGCGTGCTCGCGCCGGGCTTCACGTTGCTGACGATCAGCTATCGCGGCAACCCGCTCAACGAGGGCGTGTACCGCAAGGGCCTCATCGGTCTGGCCAAGGCCGACCTCGAGTTCCAGACCCGCGCGATCTCGGCGGTGCTGCAGCGCGAGCTCGGCGGCCGCGCCATCGCGGTCGAGGGCCCCGCGGTCGTGACCGAGGCCTCCGGTGGCATCCCGGGCGTGCCGTTCTACCTCGCGCACCTGCTGGATGTGATGGGCGCGCGCTTCGAGGATCCGTTCGCGTCGATGCAGCGCATGTTCGCGGAGCACTTCGGCGCCGCGGGTCCGTCGCTCGACGCCGAGGGCCTGCTGCGCATGGACGATCGCGAGCTCGGCGCGGACATCCAGTCGGAGCTCGCGCGGCGCTTCGAGCAGGCCAACGTCGGCGATGCGTTTGCCGATGCGCTGTACGATCGCTTCATGAGCGAGTATGCGCGCACGCGTGGATTCGACATCGATGGGGTGGACTATGACGCGGAGTTCGACATCGACGCGCTGACGACGGGGTGATGCCAGCGGGGCGCCAGCGGGGGGCGTCGCGGGGTTGCGTCGCGGGGGGCGTCGCCCTGCTCCGGCTGACTGGCCATTCGATCACACAGACCTGTCCCTTTGGGCCAGCTTGCGGACCGCGAACGCGACATGGTAGGCGTCGAAACGATCCGCGCGTGGTGCAGCGTGTGGATAATGGTCTGACGAACGAGGGCACGTCTGCTCTTCGGATCACCGGCGCCGGCCAAGGCGCGAGCAGCTTGAGGTAGGTTGCAATGGCAAAGACGTTATGGCAGCTCCCCGTTCCCTCCACCGCATTGCTCGATGGCGGGCCTACGTTCGAGAAGAGGCCGCGGCGAGAGGTCGGTCTTCGGATGTCGTACGAGCATGACGACCGAGTTGATGTTGTCGGATTGCTCTTCGAGGGGGTCGAGGCTATCAAGATCACGTTCGACCGCGCACGGAGCGACTCGATGCTCGAAGCGTACGACCGCTTGATGGACCAAGGGCAGACCTCGTGGTTGGACGAGGTTGTGGAGAACCTCAGCCGGCACGGTGCAGACAGCACTGGGCTTGCTCATCTGATCGTCAACTTTGATGACGGTCCGTGCTACGAGGTGATCTGTCGATCCTACCGGTTGGAGTCGGCAACGAAGTGAGCGCGGCGATGCCATCGAGGCCAACAGGAGGATTATCCCGTGAAAACAAAGCCCAGCCGCCCACGGGGCGCCCACGGGGTGGGATGACGGCAGCCGAGCATGAAGCGTGGCTCAAGGAGACCGGGCAATACAATGTGTTGGTCGCGCGGCAGCGCCAACTGGAGGAGGAGCGCCTCAAACGCGAGGCGGAATACCGCCGCGCCGAGGCGCCGCTGGTCGACGAGCTGCGAGCCGCCGGCTTCCAGGTGGAGTCGGCATGGGACCTCGTCAACACGCCGGGTTCCTACCCGAAGGCCGTGCCCATTCTGCTTGCTCACCTGCCGCGCCCGTACCCGGCTGCCGTTCGGGAGGGCATCGCGCGCGCCTTGGCAGTCCGTGAAGCGAGCTGCGGGTGGGAATTGCTGACGCGGCTCTACCGGGATGAACACGAGGTTCGAGCGAAAGATGGGCTGGCCGTCGCAATCGCCGCCGCCGCCAACGACGAACTCATCGGTGATGTGATCGCACTCGCCCGAGATACAAGCCAGGGCCCCAGTCGCCTCCTGCTACTGGGCGCGCTCGAGCGCTCAGCGGACCCGCGGGCCCCTTCTCGTGCCCGACGATCCGGAACAGGAGGTTGGGCGGATGCAGCTGATTCGAGGCGAGGTTGGAGGCGCAGTGGTGGTCGTGGGCGAGTGGGATTTCCAGGTTGAGGGGCGGGGTTGGTCGCGCTCGGTCCGGGGCGGGCTTGAGACCGAGCCGCGCGCGGTGTGCGGTCCCAGGACCGGCGCGCCGACGAGAAATCCTCGGGCCGCGTGTAATCCGCCCCGTCGCCGCGACCTGAGCAGGCATGAGCAACCGAATCCCCGTCCCCACCGCGACCGATGCACCCGAGGCCGCCCGGCCGCTGTTCGCGCAGCTCGAGCGAGCGCTCGGGATGGTGCCCAACCTGTTCGCGACCATCGGCCACTCGCCCGGGGCGCTCGCGGGCCTGTTGTCGTGGGACGCCGCGCTGGCCAAGGGCCCGCTGCGTCGCCGCGAGATCGAGCAGCTCAACCTCCACGTGTCCGAGCTCAACGGCTGCTCGTACTGCGTCAGCGCCCACAACGCGCCTCGCGGCTCGCGCGGGGCTCGGCGCGGTCGAGATCGAGGCGGCGCGCCGCGGCATGGGCACGACCGAACGCGAGACGGCCTTGCTCGCGCTCGCGCGAAGGGTGGTGCGGACCGGCGGCAGCGGGGCCGGCACCGAGCTCGCGGCGGCGCGCGAGGCGGGCGTGAGCGACGCAGAGATCATCGACGTGCTCGCAATCGTGGCGCACAAGACCTTCACCAACGCGGTCGCGCTGGTGGCCCAGACGGCGATCGACTTCCCGAAGGCACCGCGGTTGCCCTCGCCGTGATGCGGCTGGCGGAGATCTGGCGCTACCCGGTCAAGTCGATGGCCGGGGAGCGCATGACCCACGCCACGCTGCGGACCACCGGCATCGTCGGCGATCGCGTGGTGCAGGTGCGCGACGACCGGGACCGCGTGGTGACCTCGCGCAGTCGACCGCGACTGCTGGGGCACCACGCGACCCTCGGCCACGACGGCGAGCCGCGCGTCGACGGCCGGCCGTGGTCCGATCCCTCGGTGGCGGCCGACGTGCGGCGCGCGGTCGGAGCCGCGGCAGCGCTCGTGCGTGACGACTCGCTCGATCGCTTCGACGTGCTGCCGCTGTTGGTCGCGACCGACGGTGCGCTCGCGGCGTTCGGTCGCGACCCGCGGCGGCTGCGACCGAACCTCGTCGTCGCCGGCGTGGCGGGCCTCGCCGAGCGGCGCTGGCCGGGCCTGGGCCTGCGCATCGGCGGCGTGGTCCTCGACATGGCGACGCTGCGCCAGCGCTGCATCATGACGACGTTCGATCCCGACACGCAGGAGCAGGACGTCGGCGTGCTGCTCGACATCCACGCTCGCTTCCAAGGCAGCCTCGCGCTCGACTGCAGTATCCTGGTACCCGGCGAGATCCACGTCGGCGACGAGGTCGAGCTGCTCGGAGAACGATCATGATGGACGACGACACGGAGCAACGCTTGACCTTCACCGGCTGGGTCTCGAGCCTCGCACGCCGGCACACCGCGGATCTCGCCGGCATCGCGCGCGCCGAAGGCCTCACCGCCGACGACGCGCTCGACGCGATCCAAGAGGCGTTCCACACCTTCTTGTCGCTGCCGCAAGCGCGCTCGCTCGTGGGCGCGCCCGACGACAGCCGCGCGCTCATGAGCGTCATCGTGCGCAACGCCGCGCGGAACATGCGTCGCCGCCATCATCGCAGCAAGCCGCACGAGGACATCGACCAGACGCCGGATGTGGCCGACTCCATGCCCACGGTCGACGCGCTGGTCGAAGTGGCCGAGGCTCACGTCCAGCTCGTCGGCTGCATGAACCGGCTCGGCGAGATCCAGCGCAACGTCGCGCGCATGCGCATGCTCGAGCAGGTCGGCAACGCCGAGGTCGCGCAGCGTCTCGAGCTGCGACCCGGCCACGTCGCGGTGCTGCTGCACCGCGCGAAGGAGTCGGTCGTGCGCTGCATGGCCACGGATCCGACGCGCTGAGCGCGACGAGCGTGCCGCGGCGGTATTCGATCGCACAGCGCCGCAGCGCCCCGATCGCGTCGGTCGACGGATCGGCCTCGCAGAGGTTCGTATCCACCCACGCGCTTTCGACGACGCGATCGCGCAGCGCGAAGCGAGGCGCGCGGTGCTCGACGCGCCGAACCGCGAGCACCCACGCGGCGCGCCTGCTCGCGCCTGGTGCTCGCCGACGCCAGCGGGCCGCACGCAGCGAGCGCTTGCCTCCGCGGCTTCCGCGGGAGCAGCATGCCTGCGATCATGCTCCATTGCCGATCGATCGCTCTCGTCGCGCTCCCGCTCATCACCTGGGCTTGCTCGCCCGCACCGAACGGCGCGGAGTCGACCGCTGACTCCGGCGGGAGCACGACGGGCCCGCAGACGACGACGACTGCGACGACCGACGCCGAGACCTCGACGAGCGCGCCCGCAGGATCGAGCTCGACCAGCGGCGCCGAGACCAGCTCGAGCGGCGCCGGGGACACGAGCACGGGCAGCGAGAGCAGCACCACCGCGGCCGGGTCCGACGGCGACTCCAGCAGCGGCAGCACCGGCGAACCGCAACACGTCGTCGACTGCCCGGTCGCCGGCACGATGACCTGGCACGGCAACCTCTACATCGCCCAGGCCGAGGACATGGCGCTGCTCGACGGCTACGACACGGTCACCGGCGACCTCGCGATCTCCTCGGAGGCGATCGACAACCTCGACTTTCTCGCATGCCTGACCGAGGTCGGCGGGAACCTGCAGATCTTCGACACCGCAGCGCCGGACGTGGCCGGGCTGGTGAGCCTCGCGACCGTCGGTGGATCGATCTCGATCGTGCAGAACCCGAACCTCACCGAGATCTACGGCATCGACGCGCTCACGCAGCTCGACGGCTCGTTCATCGTCGACCAGAACCCGGTGCTGACGACGATCGAGGGCATCTCCGCGCTCACCGAGGTGGGGATCTCGATCAACATCGATCAGAACCCCGTGCTCACCGACATCCTCGGCTTCACGAGCGTCGTGTCGATCACCAATGATCTGTCCATCAGCTACAATCCCGCGCTGGTGAACCTCGCGGGGTTGCACGAACTGGCGGCGATCGGCGAGGAGCTGCTGATCACCGGAAACCCCGAGCTGTGCATCAGCGAGGTGCTCGAGGTCGGCGGCGACCTGCAGTCGTGGGGCGGCGAGGGCGACACGACCGGCAACAAGTTCGACTGCTGAGCGCGGCCGCTCGGTGCGCGTGCGAGGCGCCTGCTGCTGCCTGTCACCGTCGCTGGCGCAGCCGGCGTTCGCGATCATGTCGCACGAGTTCGAGGTGTGGTCGGCGTTTCCGGCGCATGGCATGGTCTTCGATGCGCATACCGAGGTCGACGGGTCGAGCTACACGTTCTTGCCCAGCGACCTGCTGGCGCGGCTTCATGTTCGACGCGGGAAGGCCAACATCCCGGCGTACGGCAAGTTCGACGTGGAGCTCGACGTCCCGTGGCGGCGCTCGCCGACGTCAAGGCGTCCTTCGATGTCATCGCGACCTCGTGGCTGGGTGCGCCGCCCGATGGCGAGATCACCGTGGCGCATGGCCCGTCCTGCTGGAGTCGCCGCGCGTTCGGCCTGCTCGACGCTTCGACGACCTGATGAGCGATATTCGTCAGCGTCCGCTGGCCGATTGCGCAACAAGCCGATGTCCGCGGTCACTGCCGTCGAGTTCACGCAGTCGCACGAGTTGACCGCGGTCCTGCGCGACGGTCGGCGCCACCACGACACTGCACAAGCACGTCGACTGCGAGTGAGCAGGAACAGCCGCTGACCCCGGCCCTGCGAGCCTGCCCGCGCGCCTTGGGCAAGTCGCCTGGTGCCCTGTGCAACTCGTATGATCGCCCCACAGCGCCGCACGAGATCGCAGGGGAATCCCGCCGTCACGGCGGTTGCTCCGTGGCGCGCCTGTGCGCAGGACCTCCGCTTCGGCTTGCTCAAGTCGACCTTCGATCTGCGCCTGCGCGCCGCCGCCTGAGCTGGGTGGATGCAGCGCCAGCGGCGAGCGCGTCGATCCGGCGCGGCTCGATCGCGCCATGGCGGACGGGCCCTGCGGCTTCCCGTCGCCCGGTGACGCCGGCTACGGCGTCGAGGTGGGTCATCGCACGCGAACAATGCCCAGAACGACGTGGCGCTGGTCGACTGCGACAGCGAGCCGCTCGAGCTGGCCGACTTCTTCGCGAGCGCGACGACGACTACGGCGACTTCAACCGCGGCGTGTTCATCAACGTCGGCGCGGGTTGGTGCAGTCCCTGTCAGGAGGAGACGCGCTCGGCTCCCGGCGCTGTACGAGGAGTACCACGCGCGGGGCATCGAGTTTCGTGCAGGTGCTGTTCCAGGACTGGAACGCGCAGGCGCCGACCGAGCAGTTCTGCAGCGACTGGCGCGACGGTCGCTGGATCACCGCCGCCGGCGGTGACTTCGACGCGCAGACCCACCTGCCGTTCCCGGTGGCGATGGACCAGCGCTTCGGCTGGACCGGCGTCTACCTCGGCGACCCCTCGGCCGCGACGCCGATGAACCTGCTCATCGACGCCAACGGCAACATCCGCTGGAAGCTCGCCGGCAGCAAGCCCGACGCCGCGATGCCGCGGGCGCAGTTCGAGCTCGTGATCCAGGAGCCGTATGCACCGCCGCAGTGAGCTCACCCGCGCCCTCGTCGTCGTCGCGTTCGCGCTCGCGTGTCAGCCGCAGGGGGCGAGCCGCAACCCCGACGCCGCGCTCGACGTCGCGTTGCCGGATCTGCGCGGCGCGCTCGTGCGGCCCACGCCCGCCAGCGAGCGCGACGTGTTCGTGTTCGCGTTCTGGGCCACGTGGTGTCAGCCATGCCAGCAGGAGCTCGCGCAGATGGATCGCGTGCTCGCGCCGATGTCCACCCGCGGGCTGCAGCTGTTCGCGATCAGCATCGACGGTCCCGACACCGCGGCCCAGGTCGCGCCGTGGGTCGAGCGCGAGGGCTACGACTTCCCGGTGCTGCTCGATCGCGAGACCCAGGTGCTCACGCGCTACAACCCGCGCGGCGACATCCCGTACTACGTGGTGCTCGACGCCAGCGGTCGGGTGCTCGACGACCACCAGGGCTACATGGCCGGCGACGTCGACACGCTCGCGGCCGAGCTCGAGCGGCTGCTGCCGGCAGCGCCGGCGGAGTGAGCCGTGCTCGCGTGGGCGGGGCTGGTCCTCGCGGCACAGCTCGCAGGCTGGGGCAGTCGCGGCTTCGACGGACCGGTCGAGGTCGCGGCGCCGATCGAGCCTGCGACCACCGAGTCGGGCGCGATCGCATCCGCACCGACGCCGGGCGTCGCGGCCCCGGTCGCGCCCAGCGGCGCCACCACGGCCGTGCGCGCGGCCCCGGTCACGCCGCGCGAGCGCGCCGGGTCCACGTCCCGCCGTCGCAACACCAAGATCCCGCAGCTGCACGTCGGGGCGGCGACGGTCTCGCCGTGGCTGCGTTCGACCACCTTCGTCGAGTGGTACCGGCAGAACTACAACCCGCAGCAGACCGACGACGGCTTCGTGTCCCTGGTCGAGCGGCTGAACTTCGGCGTCGACACGCGCACGCGCCGGCTGACCATCGGCACGCAGGCGCGCATCGACGGGCAGAAGGTCGTGTTCGTGCGCGACCGGGGTTGCACCGGTGACGGCTGCGCCCCGGTCGGCGACGACGCGCGGCTCGAGCGCGCAACCTTGCGGCTCGACGGTCGCAAGCTCGGCGCGCAGATCGGCGACTTCAACGTCGGTTTTGGTCGTGGCCTGGGCCTGTCGGTGCGGAAGATCGACGAGATCGGCGTCGACGCCACGGTCAAGGGCGGGCGCTTCGACCTGCGCACCGAGCCGGTCCGCGCAACCGTGCTCGCGGGCTTCGCCAATCGGCAGAACAGCGACTTCGCCACGCGCCAGCTGGTCGCCGATCCCGGCTATGCCGCCAAGAGCTACACCTTCGCGCCCGACGTCGACCGCGGCTTCTGCAAGCGCGCGCGCGACGGTGCACCCGGCGCGGGACCGCGATGGCACTCGCCGCTGGGCTCGCCGCTGTGGACCACCTGTTCCGATTTGATCGCCGCCGGCCGTGTCGAGGGCACGCTACCCGGCCGCGTGCAGCTGGGCGGGCACTACGCGTACATCGACTTCGGTGACGAGATCACCGGCGGCGTGGTCGACGAGTACCTGCATCGCATCGGCGGTGACATCGGCCGCACGCGCATCGCCGGACTCTGGGATCTGTTCGTCGGTGCGGCGGGGCAGCTGCGCAACCCCAACCTCGAGCGCACCGCGCTGCGCAGCCAGGCCCACCGCGGCTGGGCGATCTATGGCAACAGCACGTTGGTGCTGGGCACCACCACGGTGCTGCTCGAGGGCAAGCACTACCGCAACGATCTGGTCGCGCTGTCGCAGGCCTCGACGTTGCAGTACGCGGAGAACCCCACGCTCGAGCGCGAGGACCAGCAGGTGCCGGGCAACGCCAGCTCGACCGGCGGCCGCGTGCGCGTCGATCACACCTGGCGGCGCCACGGCGTCACGCTGTACGGCAACGGCATGGCCTACGCCTACGCCGACACCATCGGGCTCGATCCGTTCGGCGAGCAGGGCCGGGTCGCGACCCATCACTACGGCGGCGTCATCGTGCGTCCACCGCGGCGCACCGACCTGGTGGTGCAGCTCTCGAGCGGCTACCGCGACGAGCGCTACCTGGTCGATCACGGCTACGGCACGCTCAAGCGCCGCTTCCCCCACGCCGAGCTCGCGCTGCAGCTGCCGCTGGGCCGCACCGGCACGCTGACCCACGCACTGTTGTTCAAGCTCGAGGGACGCTGGGAGACCTACGTGACCCAAGGGACCCGCGATCGCTTCGTGCGTGCGATCGGGGCGGTCGGCTACGGCCTGTCGCCGCGGCTGTCGATCAGCTTCGTCCAGGGCCTCGACACGCAGCAGCCCGCGCCCTCGGGCGAACCCTCGCTCACGCGCGAGCGCTGCAGCGGCGAGGCCGGCAGCACCTGTCGGCCGCACCTGTGGCCGGGTGTGCAGATGCAGATCAACCTCTTCGACGCCAGCTTCCTGCGCGTCTTCGCGGGTCGGCAGGTCGGCGGGCGCGTGTGCGTCAATGGTTCGTGCCGCACGCTGCCCGACTTCGAAGGCGTGCGGACCGAGCTCGTGTTCAGCTTTTGACCGTCTGCGGCAAGCTGGCGTAGGCTCGCCGCGGCGAGCGTGAGCGTGGACAGTCGCAATCTGGTTTCCGGAGGTGCAGCGATGGGTGCGGATTCGATCGGTACGGCCGCGCGCCTGCGCCGGCTCGCGGTGGCGGTGCCGCTGTGGCTCGCGCTGCCTTGGTCGGCGCGCGGGGCGAGCCCGAGGCCGAGGCCGAGGCGGCGCCCCGGCGGACGCGGCGCCCGAGGACGCCGCGCCCGCGAGCGACGACGAGGCCGCACCGGGTGCCGCGGCCGCGGACGAGGAGGCCCCGCCCGCGAGGCGCAGCGACGCGGAGGCGCCCGAGCCCGCCGCCGAGCAGGACGGCGGCAAGGGCAAGCGCGGCCGCGGCAAGGCCAAGCGCAGCAAGGCCTCGGCCGGCGCCGAGCCGGCCGCGGACCCCTACTTGCCCGAGGACCGCACCAGCGGTCGGCGGGCCAAGGCCATCGAGCAGCGCAAGCCCAAGATCAAGCGCTGGGTGCCGCAGCGCGACACGCTCGAGCTGGGCGCGTGGGCCGGCGCGTTGTTGCTGCCCCAGCGCCACGGCCTGTGGGACTCCGGCTTCGGTCCGCGCCCGTCGCTGCGCCGCGGCGCGTTCACGGCGGGCTTCCGCGCGTCGTACTGGATCCTCTCCTTCCTCGGCGTCGGCCTCGAGGTCGGCGGCGCGCCCAACCACAGCCCGAGCGAAGCCGTCGACACCTCGATCACGAGCTTCCGGCTGCTGGTTTTGGGCCAGCTGCCCTTCCGCGTCACGCCCACGCTCGCGCTGGGCGGAGGCTTCCTCGCGCAGACCGCCTCGCCCAAGATCCTGCGCGACCTCGACAGCGCGTTCGTGTGGGGGCCGGGCCTCAAGGTCCACGCCAACCAGTGGGTCGCGCTGCGCATCGACGGTCGCCACATCGTCACGCCGGGCGAGGGGGCGTCGCCGCGCAGCTACGGCGAGGTCGTGTTCGGCCTCGACATCACGCTGCGGCTGCGCCGGCTGATCCGGCCGCGCAAGCTCGATCGCGACGACGACGGCCTGTACGACAAGGACGACGCGTGCCCGTACGAGGCCGCGGACACCGACGACGGCTGCCCCACCGACCGCGACGGCGACAACGACGGCGTGCCCGACACGCGCGATCGCTGTCCCAAGCAGTGGGGCGACGGCGCCGGCGGCTGCCCCATCCCCGACACCGACGGCGACGGCGTGCTCGACGGCAAGGACGAGTGCGAGACCGAGCCGGAGACGCACAACGCATACAAGGACCTCGACGGTTGTCCCGACGAGGCGCCCGCGACCCCGCCGGCGCTGCAGGAGCTCAGCGGTGTCATCGAGGGCATCACGTTCGACAGCGCCAAGGCGACGATCCGCAAGGAGTCCAAGCCGGTGCTCGACAAGGTGGTCAAGACGCTCAAGGACCATCCCAACGCGAAGGTCGAGATCGTCGGTCACACCGACGACGACGGGCCGCGCGAGGCCAACGTCGAGCTGTCGCGCAAGCGCGCCGAGGCGGTCAAGCGCTACCTGGTCGAGGCCGGCATCGCCGAGGGCCGGCTCACGACCCAGGGCGTGGGACCGGATCAGCCGCTGGCCGACAACGGCACCAAGGAAGGGCGCGCCAAGAACCGGCGCATCGAGTTCAAGGTGCTGCCGCTGGTGCCTTGAGCGAGGCCAGCGCGACGTCGATCGCGGCCCAGTCGATGGCGTCGCGCCGCAACGTGGCTTCGATGGTCGCGGCGTGGCGTCCGGCGTCGGCGTGGCCATAGCTGCCAGCGGTGCCAGCGAGCCGGTGCGCGAGCGTCAGCGCATCGGCGAGGCCGTCGCGTTCGCCGGTGCGGGCGCGTGCGATCGCCGCCTGCAGCTCCGCGACGCGCTGGGGCAGGCGCGCGGCGAAGCCCGCGACCACCGCTTCGAGCTGGGCCGCGGCCGCGCGGCGCGGTGCGGCCGTGTTCGCGTGCCAGCGCCCGACCAGGGCCCGTAGCTCGTCGGGCAACGTCATCGGATCGAACGGCTTGCCGATCACACCGGCGATGCCGAGCTCGCCGGCGCGCGCGCCGTCGTCGGGGCGCGCCTTGGCGGTCATGAACACGACCGGGATGTCGGCCGAGCGCGGGTCGAGCCGCAGCTGGCGCAGCGCGGTCGGGCCGTCGAGGTCGGGCATCATCACGTCGAGCAGGATCACGTCGGGTCGCTCCGACGGCGCCAGCGCGACCGCGGCGCGACCGCTGGCCAACGCAATGGTGGTCCAGCCGCCGACGTCGCGCAGTGCGATCTGGGCCACCAGCCGGACGTCGTCGTCGTCGTCGACCAGCATCACCTTGCGGATCGTGCCGTGCTCGTTCATGGCCCGCCCGTCGCGCGATAGCGTTCGAGCTTGCGATAGAGCGTCTTGCGATCGAGCCCGAGGATCCGCGCGGCCATGGTCTTGTTGCCGCCCACGGCCTCGACCACCTTGGTGATGTAGCGGCGCTCGACCTCGTCGAGCGGCACCAGGGTGGACGGGTCCGCCGCGATGACGACGTGGGTGCTCTCGTGCGCGCGCACCCGCTCGGGCAGATCGAGCACGTCGAGCTCCTCGCCCCGCGCGAGTGCGACTGCGCGCTCGATGCAGTTGCGCAGCTCGCGGACGTTGCCGGGCCAGTCGTAGTCGCACAGGCGCTGCGCCGCGATCGCCGACAGGCCGCGCACGGGCTTGCGATTGGCCGCGGCGAAACGTCGATGAACTGCTGCGCCAGCACCAGCACGTCGTTGCCGCGGTTGCGCAGGGCCGGCAGCTGCACGCCGATCACGTTGACCTGGAAGAACAGATCTTCGCGGAAGCGCTGCTCCTCGACCAAGGCGTCGAGGTCGCGGTGGGTCGTGGCGATGATGCGCACGTCGACGTCGACGTCGACCTCGCCTTGCAGCGGACGGATGCGCTTGTCCTCGAGCGCGCGCTGCAGCTTGGCTTGCAGCGCCAGCGGCAGCTCGCCGATCTCGTCGAGCAACACCGTGCCACCGCGGGCCTGCGCGAACGCGCCCGGACGCTCGCCGCCGTCGCCCGCGGGGCCCTGGCCGAACAACTCGCGCTCGAGCTGGGCCTCGGGCAGGGCCGAGCAGCCGACGACCACGAACGGGTGCGCGCGGCGACCCGAGTGCTCGTGCAGCGCGCGTGCGGCCAGCTCCTTGCCGGTGCCGCTCTCGCCGGTGATGAGCACCGGCGCGTCGGTCTCGGCCGCGCGCGCGAGCAGCTCGTAGGTGCGTCGCATGGCTGCGCTCGCGCCCGACAGCGCGCCGAAGCCGGCCGTCGGCGCGACCAGCTCGCGCAGACGCGCGGCCTCGTCGCGGATGCGGCACTCGCGGACGATCCGCGCCACGCGCAGACCCACGGCTTCGACCGAGATCGGCTTCTCGATGTAGTCGTAGGCCCCGGCTCGGATCGCGGCGATGGCCGATTGCATGCTTGCAAACGCGGTCATCACGATGACGGTCAGATCGGGCCGTTCGCGGCCGAGCTTGGCGCAGAATTCGAGCCCGCTCATGCCCGGCAGGTTCACGTCCGCGAGCACGACGTCGTAGCCGCCGTGCTCGATCGCCTCGAGCCCGGCTTCGGCGCTGTTGCGGGCGTCGACCGCGAAGTCCTGCGTCGCCAACCCGGCGACCAGCAGCGCGCAGAGATCCGCGTCGTCGTCGACCACCAACACGCGACCCGACCATCGTTGCAACGCGTCCAAATCGATCCTCCCACCGGCCATGCCGGCGCAGCTCGTGCTCGGTGACTTATACCAACGTTGCGGACGCTTGCGCGAAGGCCCGCACCGGGCCGCGTGCACGTCCAGGCGCGTCCCCGGCGGCGGGGCAATTTGCCGCGCCGACGGTGGCCCGCTTCTGCCACGTTCGCGCTGAATCTCACCCGAATGTCGGGGCCCCGACGAAGAGTGCGCGTGCGAACGGCCGCGCGACGGCGTACGAGTTGTCATGCTCAACGCTCTGCCCGCCGCCCTCTTCGCGGTCTGCCTTGCCCGACTCGACGCGGCCCCGGCCTCCGAGGCCGAAGTGCCGCAGGGCACGGTGAAGAAGGATCCCACGACGACCGGTTCCACCGATCTGGGTGGTTCGGGTCAGTTCGCGTCCGGCACCGCCGCACCGGCCGAGTCCACCGACATCACGCAGTTCAACCTCTCTGCGGGTGGCATCTTCAACACCGGCAACTCGCGCTCGCTCGCGGTCACGGGCCTGACGAAGTTCCTGCTGCGTCGCAAGATCCACCAGTTCACCGCCGCGGCCGCGGGCAACTACGGCCGCGCCGCGCTGGCAGTGCGCGACGATCCGACGACCGATGGCGTGAACGAAGGCAAGGTGCAGCAGACCGTCGGCAACGTGCAGGGGCAGGTCCGCTACGACGTGTTCTTCCACAAGCGCTTCTCGGCGTTCCTGATGTCGACCGCGCGCTACGACAAGTTCCAGGGCCTCGATCTGCGCCTCAACATCGACCCCGGCATCGCGATGTATGCCCTGGCCGAGGCCACGCACAAGCTGTGGTTCGAGGTCGGCTACGACTTCCAGTTCGACGTCCGCAGCCGCGACGCCCGCGACGCGGCCGAGGCCATGGGCGGCGTGCGGCCGGCGAAGACCAAGGTCAACCACGCCGCGCGTCTGTTCGCCGGCTACACCAACAACCTCAGCAAGTACGTCACGTTCGACACCGGCTTCGAGTACTTGCAGAGCTTCATCGTCGCGCAGCGCTTCCGCATCAACTGGGTCAGCGCGCTGACGGTGGCGCTGTCGGACCGCTTCTCGCTCGGCTCGACCTTCACGCTGCGCTACGAGAACCGGCCGCTGCCCGGTGTCCGCAACCTCGACACCATCACCTCGGTCCTGCTCGGCGTGCGCTTGATCTGAGCCTGGCGACGGCCGCATCCTAGCGTGAGCCGCGTGCCCGACCCCGATCGCACCCTCGCGCTGGCCGGCGCGCTCGACGTGCTGCCCGAGCTCGTCGGCATCCTCGATGCCGACGGGCGTCTGGTCCATCGCAACGCCGCGTGGTCCGCGTCGCTGCACCCCTGGGCCGGCACAGGCACGGCGGCGGCGTACGGCGACGGGCTGCCCGCGATCGCGGGCGCCGACCGCGGCGGCTTCACGCAGGCGCTCGCGCGGATCCTCGCCGACGCCGACGCGCCGCCGTGGCGCTGCGAGTACTCCCTGGGCGAAGGTGGCGCACGCACGACCTGGCAGAGCAGCGTGCGTCGGCTCGCCGGCGGTGCGGTGGTGGTGCACGAGGACATCACCCACCCGCGCACGACCGAGGCCGCGTTCAAGCGCAGCCAGGCGCGCCTGCGCACGATCCTCACGGGCGCGCCGTTGGTGTTGTTCTCGCTCGATCGCAGCGGTGTGTTCACCCTGGTCGAGGGCATGGGCGCGGCTGCGGGTGGCTTCGTCGGGCCGGATCAGATCGGCACCACGGTGTGGGCCAGCTACGCCCACGTGCCCGCGCTGCTCGAGCTGGTCAAGGGCGCGCTCGAGGGCCGCATCGGCGTCACCACCGTCCACGTCGGGCGGCTGGCCTACGAGGTGCGGTGCTCACCACTGCTGGGCCACGACGACGCCATCGAGGGTGCGGTCGGGGTCGCGACCGACGTCAGCGAGCGCATCCGCGTGCAGCAGCTCAAGGACGAGTTCCTCTCCATCGTCAGCCACGAGCTGCGCACGCCGTTGACCTCGATCCGCGGTTCGCTCGGGCTGCTCGAGGGCGGGGTCACCGGCGCGCTGTCCGAGCGCGCGCTGGAGCTGGTCAAGGTCGCGCGCATCAACTCGGACCGCCTGGTGCGCCTGGTCAGCGACATGCTCGACCTCGATCGCATCGAGGCCGGGCTGCTGCAGCTGCAGCGCCAGCCAGTGTCGCTCGGCGAGGTCGTGGTCGCGGCCGTGCGCGAGATGGGTGGGCTCGCCGAGCACGCCGGCGTGCGGCTGCAGACCGCGATCGAAGGCGATGCGCTCGAGCTCGTCGGCGATCGCGACCGCCTGGTGCAGGTCGCGACCAACCTGCTTTCCAACGCGATCAAGTTCTCGCCCGCGAGCGCGGTGGTGCAGGCGGTGGTGCGGCGGCGCGATGGTTTCGCGCGGGTCGAGATCGTCGACCGTGGCCCCGGCATCGCGCCCGAGGACCTGCCGCGGCTGTTCCAAAAGTTCTCCCAGCTCGACGCCTCCGATCGGCGGGCGCGCGGGGGTTCGGGCCTGGGCCTGGTGATCTGCAAGCGCGTGATCGAGGCCTCGGGCGGGCGCATCGGCGTCGACAGCACCTTCGGTCGCGGCTCGACCTTCTGGTTCGAGCTGCCGTTGCCGCGCGCGCAGGCATCCGCGGGCGCGGCCCAGCCGGCCGAGCGCGAGCACACCGTCGCGATCGACCTCGCCGCGCTCGACCGTGCACGGCGCAGCGGCGGCGACCCCCTGGCGGAGCTGCTGCGGCTGCTGGGCGAGATCGAGGCCGGCGGGCTCGCGCTGCTGGCCGATGCCCACGCCGCCGCGAGCCTCGCGGCCGCGGTGCCGCACCACGGCGTGGCGCTGCGCGAGGCCCTGCGCGCGTGCTTGCTCGCCATCGACGGCGCGCTCGCGGGGCCCAGCACCGCCCACGCAGAGGTCGCGGCGGCACAGCGGCGCGCCATCGTCGACGCCATGGGTTCGCCGTCGTGAACCCGCCCGCACCGCTGCCGCCCGCGCCGCGCGTGCGCTTCCCGCTCAGCTTCAAGCTCATGATCTTCGCCGCGGCGCTGCTGGTCGCGAGCATCGTCGGCGTCGGACTCGGCGCCATGGCGCTGACCTCGGACACGGTCCAGACCTCGCAGCGCGAGCTGCAGATCGCGATCCTGCAGGACGTCGCCCACGGCATCACCGCCGAGTTCACCCACGCGCAGGACGATCTCGACGCGCTGGGGCGCACGCTCACCGACGCGGCGGTCGACGAGGACGCGCGCATCGACACCGCGGTGCACCTGGTCGAGAGCAGCGAGGTGCTCGACGTCGTCGCGATCTACGACGCCAGGGGCGAGGCCATCACGCCGATCCGCGAGCACACCGCCCAGACCGTGGCCACGCCGGCGCAGCTCGACGCGGCCCTGCGCGAGCGTGCGGCCGCCGAGAACCTCGCGATCGGCGAGGTCGAGCGCAGCGCCAGCGGTCCACGCGTGCCGGTGGTGGTGCCGCTGCGCGCCGACGAACGCGTGACCGGCTATGCGCTCGCGCTGCTCGCGACCAACGCGATCGCGACCCGGGTCGAGGGCCTGGCCGAGACCCACTTCACCGACGTGCCCGGCGGCCTGTTCGTGGTCGACGCCGGCCGCCGCGTCATCGCGCACCCCGATCGCGAGCTGGTCGACAGCCTGGCGCAGCTGCCGGCGACCGGTATCCTCGACGGCTTCGATCGCATCGCGTTGCCGTCGCGCTTCTCGCGGGCCAGCGAGTTCACCGACGACCGCGGGGTCGCGATGGTCGGGACCCTGGTCGCGCTCGAGGACCGGCCATGGGTCGTGGCGGCGCAGACCCCCCGCGAGCTGGCCTACGCGCCGGTCGAGCGCATGCGCAACATCGTGCTCATCACGATCGCCGGCGCGGTGCTGGCCGCGATCGCGGCCAGCGTGGTGCTGGCGCGGCGCGTGACCTCGCCGCTCGAGCAGCTGTCGGCCTACGCCGGCGCCATCGCGCGGCGCGAGTTCGACAGCCAGATCGACATCCGCACCGACGACGAGGTCGGGTTGCTCGCGCGCGCGATGGTCCGCGCCGCCGACGACCTGCGGGTCGGCGAGCAGCGACTCGCGCGCGAGCACGCGATCCGTTCGGATCTAGGGCGCTACCTGCCGGCGGAGCTGGTCGACAAGGTCGTGCGGCGCGAGCAGGACATGGCCCTGGGCGGCCAGCGGCTGGAGCTGTCGGTGATGTTCGCCGACGTGGTCGCGTTCACGCCGCTGACAGAGAAGCTGCCGCCCGAGCGGGTGGTGCAGCTGCTCAACGAGCTGTTCACCATCGTGACCGAGATCGTGTTCCGCCACGGCGGCACCATCGACAAGTTCGTCGGCGACTGCGTGATGGCGCTGTGGGGCGCGCCCACACCGCAACCCGATCACGCCGCGCGGGCGGCCGCCGCCGCCGAGGAGATCCTGTCGTGGCTCGAGGCCGGCAACGCGGGCTGGCAACAGAAGTACGGCGTGCAGATCCAGCTCGCGATCGGCATCAACTCCGGCGAGGCCGTGGTCGGCAACATCGGTAGCGAGCGTCGCATGGAGTACACCGCCATCGGCGACGTCGTGAACGTGGCCGCGCGGCTCGAGGCCATCGCGCGGCCGGGGCAGGTGCTCGTCACCGCGGCCACGCGCGAGCGCGCCGGTGCCCGCTTCCGCTTCGAGGAACTCGGCCCGCGGCCGATCGCCGGCCGTGCCGAGCCGCTGGTACTCTTCCAGCTGATCCCGTGACCGCCGACGCCCACAAGCTGGTCCCCGGGGCGATCGTGGCGGAGCGCTACCGCATCGTCGATCTGCTGGGCGAAGGCGGCATGGGACGGGTGTTCCGCGCAGTCCAGCTCAACCTCGGTCGCGAGGTCGCGCTCAAGCTGCTGCTGCCGGGGGCGATCGATGCGGTCTCGGGCGTCGAGCGGTTCATGCGCGAGGCCAAGGTCGCCGCCTCGCTGCGTCACCCGGCCGCGGTCGATGTCTACGACGTCGGCGTCGACGGCTCGCTGGTGTTCATCGCGATGGAGCTGCTTTCGGGCTCGGTGCTGCGCAGCCTGATGCAGGAAGGCGTGCCGCTGTCGTTGCCCGACGCGGTCGAGATCGCCAGCCAGCTCGCCGACCTGTTGGTCGAGGCCCACGCGATGGGCCTGGTGCACCGCGATCTCAAGCCCGAGAACGTCTTCATCGAGCCGCCGCTGCGCGTGCGCGTGGTCGACTTCGGGCTCGCCTTCATCGAAGGCGGGCTCGAGCTCGGTCGCATCACCCGCGAGGGCGTGGTCGTGGGCACGCCGGCATACCTGTCACCCGAACAGGCCCAGGGCCTGCAGGTCGGGACCGCGGCGGACATCTACGCCTTCGGCTGCATGCTGTACGAGCTGGTCACCGGCGTGCCGCCGTTCCGCGGCAGTCAGATCAACGTGCTCACGCAACACCTCTACGTCGCTCCGACGCGGCCGCGCGAGCGTGCGCCCGATGTCGGCATCCCGGGCGAGCTCGACGACCTGGTGATCGCGATGATGGCCAAGCGCGTGCCCGATCGACCGTCCGCGTCGGCCGTGCTCGCGCAGCTCGAGCTGGTCCGGCGCACGCTCGGCGGCGAGCGACTGCGGGGTCGCGACGCGTTGCCCCGCTGCAGGGCCGCGCGGCGCGGATGGTCTCGGTGCCGCGCGCGGTGTCGACCCTGGCGGACGAGGAGCTGCCGCTGGCGGTCGAGCTGCCGCGGCCGGGCGTGCGACTGGGCGTGTTCGGGCGTCTCACCCACGAGGAGTCGCTGTCGCTCGCGAGCAACGGCATCGAGCCGCTGGCGATGGACGACGCCGGCGATCCGCGCGCGCACCTGCTCGACGTCGTGCTCGCGATCGGCCAGACACCCGATCGCCTGGCGCAGCTGGTCGCGAGCGAGATCCCCGTGATCGCGACCACGCTCGCCGGCGACGTCGAGCAGCTGTCGGCGTTGCTGCGATTGGGCGTGCGCGTGGTGTTGGTCCTGCCTATCCGAACCCCCTACCTCGCGCGCAAGGTCCGTCGCCTCTACGATCGCGCGGGAAGGGCAGCCACACCATGAGCCTGGGTCGACCAACGATCGCGGGGGCGTGGCCGCTCGCGCTCGCGCTGCTGGGCTGGCCCACGGCCGCCAGCGCCGCGCCGCTGCCCGAAGCCGGCACGGTCGAGACCTTCGAGTACACCATCGTCGAAGGCGACACCTGTGCTGCGATCTCGAAGCGCTTCTACGGCGACAGCAAGCGCTACGACATCATCCACCAGTACAACCCCGGCATGGGCCCGACGCCGCACCACCTCGAGCCCGGGCGCACGCTGCGGTTGCCGCGGGTCGCGACCGCGCGCGACTCGGGTCCCGACGCCGAGGTCACCGGTGCGCGTCGCAGCGTCGAAGCGCGGCCGGCGAGCGAGGAGCGGTGGTCGGCCGCGGAGATCGGCCTCGACCTGTTCCGGGGCTGGCGCGTCAACACGCTCGCGCGCGCGTGGGCCGAGCTGACGTTCCGCGACACCTCGGTGCTCGAGCTGCGCGAGAACACCCTGGTCATCATCTACGGTGCGACCTCGACCACCGCGCGACGATCGACCACGCGCGCCACGCTCGATCGCGGCGCGCTGCGATCGCGGCTCGGCGAGCTCTCCGGCGGCGCCGCGCTCGCGGTCGAGACGCCCAGCGCCGAGGCGGAGCTGCAGGGCGGTCGCGCGCTGGTCACCGTCGACGAGGGCGGTACCTCGCGCGTGGCCAACCACGGCGGCGCGAAGGCCAGCGTGCGCGGCCGCGGCCGTAGCCGCAAGAAGGTCGTGGTCGCCGAGCGCATGGGCTCCAAGGTCGAGCCCAGCCGCGCGCCGAGCAAGCCGCAGCCGCTGCCGCCGCCGCCTTCGTGGGCCAGCGACACGCCCGGTGGGTTCGTCGCGATCTCCGGCCGCGGTGCGACCGTGAGCGCGAGCTGGGTCGCCGAGCCCAAGGCGGTGAAGTATCGCGTCGAACTCGCGCGCAAGCCCGACGGTCGCGACGTGGTGGCGGAGGCCGAGGCCGGCCGCGAGACCACGCGGCTCGAACTCTACGGCCTGCCGCCGGGCACGTACTACCTCTCGGTCGCGTCGATCGACGCCGATGCGTTCGAGAGCCCGCCGACCGAGCCGCGCGCGATCACGGTCACCGGTGGCGCGCTGCTGCTGCCCGACGGACGCGAGGCAGTGTTGCCCGCGGTCGCCGACGACGGCACGCCGCCGCCACCGCTGCAGGTCGCGGCCGGCACGGTGCTGCGCGCGCCCGTGGGCACGCGCTGCACCGCCGCAGCCGAAGCCGACGCCGCCGAAGCGCTGCCGCTGGTCGCCGCGGGTCCGAGCGTGCTGCACTGCCGCGGCGAGGGCGGGCTCGATGCCGTGCTCGCGCTCGAGGTGGTGCCATGGTCGATCCGGGCCGGCGGGGCCGCGATCGAGACCCTCGCGATCGAGCGGGGCGCGAGCGCGACCGCGGTGATCGAGATCGCCGCCGGCGCGGTCACGCCCGACACGCTCGACGTCGTCGCGCCGTCGGGCGATCGCGTCGAGCCGCCTCGGCGCGAGGCCGCCGGCGGCTGGCGCGTGGTCGTGCATGCGGACGACGACGCCGCGGAAGGTCCGCTGGTGCTGCGCACCGGCGTCGCACCGGCCGCGATCGTGCTGGGCACGATCACGCTCGAGCCCCACGCGGGCGCGGTCGCACCCGCGCCCGTGCCTGCGGCGGCGGCCCGACGCGATGGATCGAGGCGCTTCACGCCGGTGCGCGGGCAGTGGGAGCTGGGCCTTTGGCTCGGCGCGATGGTGCCCTCGGGCAACCTCGAGCTGTTCCGCCCGCGCGCGGGTGCGCCCGATCAGGGCTGGACTCGGCTGCGTCGCGGCGCGCCGGATCTGGGCCTGCGCGGGGGCTGGTTTCCGTTGCGGGTGTTCGGGCTCGAGCTCGAAGGTGGAGCTGGCGCCGGCGCACGATCGGCGATCGGCCGGCGACGTTGTTCACCGTGCGCGGGCACGCAGTCGCCGAGCTGGGCCTGTCGAACGTGACGCCGTTTCTGCTCGCGGGCGCGGGCTCGTGGGCGTCGCCGAGCAAGCCCAGCGCGCTGGGCCGCGACGTCGACGCGTCGCTGCACGTCGGTGCGGGCATGGCGGTGTTCGTGCACCGCCATGTCGCGCTGCGCCTCGACGTGCGCGACGTGATCACGGCCAAGCGCGGCGTGAACACCGGACTCACCAGCACGCTGGAGGCGCTTGCGGGGTCTCGGTCACGCTGGGGGCGCGGCCGCGCCAGGGCGCGGCGGTGAAGCAGCCGCCCAGTCGCGCCCGCGTCTACGGCGTGCTCGCGATCGTGGCCCTGTCGACGCCGCTGGCGCTGGCGGTCGAGACCGGCCTGCGGCGGATCATGTTTCCGCCCGAGTTCGACGACGTGCGCATGTGGTTGCGCCCGTCGATCACACCGTGGACCTGGCTGGCGCCGCCGCTGTGCGCGGTCGCGATCCCGCTGGGCGCACGGCTGCAGCGATGGATGGTCGCGCGCAGCCTGGCCAAGCTGCCGCCCGAGCGACGTACCGAGCGCGAGCGCATCGAGCTCGAGCTCGACGCACTGCTGCTGTCGACCTCCGCGCCGCAGTTTCCCGCGGTGCTCGCGACCTTCGCGTTCATGTTCGGCGCCGCGCCAGCGCCGGTGATCGCGGCGATGATCGTCGCGACCGTGGGCGTGCTCGGCCTGGGCGTGTGGGTCGCGCGGCGCGTGCCCGCGCGTGCGCCGGGCTGACCGGCGCACGCGAGTCGAGCCTCCTCAGTGGATCGGCGCGCTGAGGCAGTTCCAGCGGCCGTCGGTGCACACAGCAGCAGATCAGCATCTCGCGGCAGCCGGTCGACGCGCTCCAGTCGACGCAGCCGCTCATGCTCAGATCGCAGGTGACGCCGCCACCGGGCGCGAGCTCGCTGGGATCGATCTGCGCGGCGAACTCGGCGTCGAGCGCGGGGTCGATCGACTGCTGCGGCAGCGTGCGGCGGGCCTCGTCGAGCTCCTCGGACACCTCGGCGAAGTACTCGGCCTGCTCGGCGGGCGACCAACCCTCGACGATCGTGAGCTGGTCGGCGACCCACTGGCGCGCCTGGTCGGGCTGCGGGCTGGTGGCGCCGTCGCAGGCGGCCAGGGCCAGGGTCAAGGTGGCGGCGATGAGTCGGGTGGGCTGCATGCCCACCGAGATGTCGGATCCCGCGAGCGGTTCACCGACGACGACGACGCAGCCGCGCGACGCCCAGAAGCGGTAGCAGCAGCCACACGGCGGCGCTGCGATCGGACATCGCGCAGCCCGCGGTCTGGTCGCGGTTGGCCCCGAAGCCCGGCGGCAGCGCGCCGTTGCCACCCAGGCCCGCGCCGTCGCCACCGCCCCCGTCTGCCGCGCCGTCGTCGGTGCCGTCGTCGCCGCCGCCGCCGTCAGCCCCGGACTCTCCGCCGCCGCCGCCGTCGCTGCCGCCGTCGCCGCCACCGCCGGGATCCAATCCGACGTGCACGGTCACGACGTCGCTGGTGCCGACGTTGCCGGCGAAGTCGGTCGCCTCGACGTACAGCTCGTAGGTGCCCTCGGGGGTGTCGAGCGCGGGCCACGGCCCGAACGGTTCGGAATTGTCGGCGCCCTGGCTCTCGCCGTTGACGTACAGCGTCACGGAGGTGACCTGCACGTCGTCGCTGACGTCGACCGCGATCATGAACTCGGCGCCGGCGTCGAACTGCGCGCCGTCTTGAGGACTGGTGATGGTCGCCAGCGGTGCCGCGGTGTCGGGCGTGGACGGGCCGAAGGCGTCGAGGATGTGCTGGTACGAGTTCTGCGTGTTGCCTCCGCACGAGCACGCGCGCGGCTCGTACTCGCCGCAGGAGTAGTCACCTTGCTGGTACGCGACGTCGCCGCACCAGTTCAGGTACGTCATCGGGTCGTTGCACTGGTACTCGTGATCGAGGCCCCAGGCGTGCGCGGCCTCCTGCCCGATCACGATCGCGATGGCCTCGGGCTGGTTGCCCATGGTCTCGGCGAACACGTAGGTGATGGGGTTGGGGATGATGCTGCAGTCGAACGGCGCGACCCCGCCGGCGCCGGCGAAGCCGGCCTGCTCCGCGTTGCCGCAGACGATGACCTCGTCGTGCGCCGCGGGCGAGGGATCGACGTCGGTGACCTGGATGTTGAAGGGCGAGAACAGCTCGCGCGACTTCTCCATCACCACCGACCACGAGCCGTCACCGTAGGGATACTCGGGGAAGGTGACCTGGCCGCCGAGGATCGACGAGTGGTTCGTGGTCGAGTCGTCGTAGCCCGGGTAGATGGTCTCGCCGCCGGCGCAGCGGTTGAGAAAGAGGATGTGCGGCGTGCCGCTCTCGACCACCGGTGTCGGCGCGGCCAGCTGCGGCGGTCGCTCGATGCGGACGTAGCTGCCGCGGGGCGTGCTCGAGAGCTCGCCGCCGGCGTGCGCGGCCGGGGCCACGCCCAGCAGCACGAGCACGGCGATCGGGGTGCCGAGGGAGCGCGAACGGTCGTGACGCATGGCGGGGGGGTGCCTTTCTCTGAACCGTTGCTAGGCCCGTTGTCGGGCGGGTCCCTGGGGTTCCCGCCGTCGCTTCGCCGTACGCACCGCGTCGGTGAGACGAGGTGCGCCAGCTCATCACAGAGCATGGTCATGGCGGTGGCGAGGCCGCAAGGCCCCACCTGCGCGTGGGGTGTGCCTGGGTTGCCTCGCAAGTGCACCGAGCGGCACGCCAGCGCCCACGGCCGATCGACGATGCGCTCCCGCGGCGACGCAGCCGTGCCCGGGGTTACGCTCGATGCTCGGACGGTCGCCATCGGGGCGGTGGCACGGGCGATCGCGCGCGACGGCGGTCGATCGCACCCGCCCGTGTTCCTCGCGGACGCGAGGGATCGGAGCGCGCGTTCGCATCACTCGATCGTCGCCGCCGCCTCGCTGCGCGGACCCCGAGCGGGGGCGCGGAAGCCAGGACCGACGAGGGCGTATCATGCGCGGGACCGACACCATGGACGAGGACGAGGCACAGGATCGGGCGCTGCTCGACGCGTGGCGCAAGGGCGACAAGGCGGCCGGCAGCAAGCTGTTCGACCGCCACTATCCGGCGCTGTTGCGGTTCTTCCGCAACAAGGTCGAGCGCGGCGTGGAGGATCTCATCCAAGAGACCATGCTCGCGTGCGTGCAAGGTCGCGATCGCCTGCGCGACGACGGCACCTTCCGCGCGTACCTCTTCGGCGCCGCGCGCTTCGTGCTCTACGGCTTCGTCCGGCGCAAGCGCGGCGGCGATCTCGACGCGGACGAGGTCTCGCTCGCGGCGATCGGCCCCGGCATCGCGACCAACTTCGCCAAGCACGCCGAGCAGCAGCTCATCTTGCACGGACTGCGGCGACTGCCGATGACCGACCAGATGACGCTCGAGCTGTACTACTTCGAGGGCCTGAGCGCGCCCGAGATCGCCAGCGCGCTCGAGCTGCCGCTGGGCACGGTCGCGGGACGGATCCGCCGGGGCACCGCGCGGCTGCGCGAGGAGGTCGAGCGACTGGCCGAGTCGCCCGACCTCATGACCTCGACCATCACGCACATGGGCGGCTGGCTCGAGAAGCTCGGCAACGGCCGCGCGCTGCCCTCGCTCGACGAGAGCGCGTGAGCGGTCGCGGCTACGGCCGCGCGCCGTAGGCCTGGAACACGCGGAAGGCGTACTCCTCGTCGTTGTTCTCGCTGCCCAGTGGACCCATCGCGCGCTTGGCCCAGGCCTGACGCTCCTCGGGCGGGGCCTTGCGCAGCTCCAGCGCGACCACGCCGGCGATGGCTCGCACGCCGTTGGGGATCGCGAAGTTGTCGCCGTAGCGCTCGGCCCTCTCGAGCGCTGCCGAGATCCGGCGGTGGTCGACGTGGATCAGTGCATCGAGTAGCTCGACCGCGTCGCGCACGGACTCGGGTGCACCATCGCGCGCGGCGATGCGCACGACCTCGCGCCACCACGGCATGTCGCGCAGATCGATGTGCGAGGTCGTGGCCTCGTAGACCGCGTAGGTGGCCTTGATCCACGCGTCCCAGTCCGGCTGCGCGCTGACCAGCACGTCGTTGTTGGCCTCGCGCCACTCGGTCATGAGCATGGCCGAGAGCTCCTTGGGCACGCGCACCGACGGATCCTCGTAGCGCCGCATCAGCAGCACCGCCTGCTCGTTCTCGAACAGGATGTGCGGGTCGCGGTAGTCGCCGATGCCGCCCAGCGGGTAGGGCCGCCGCGCGATGTCGCCGAGCACCTCGAGCACCGGCGCCGGGGTCCAGCGCACCTGGTGGAGGAACTCGGCCCGATCCTTGAGGAAGCGGGCCTTCTCGGCGCCGGTGTCGAGCAGCGGGTGGCTGTCGCGGTTGGGCACCTTGTCGACCAGGAACGGGTGCAGCATCTGCTTGTTGGCGGTGATGAGCCCGTCGATCTGGCCGATGTCGTGGATGCCGAGCAGCTCGAACGCGTCCTGGGCGTCGGGCCACGACAGCACCTCGGGATCGAGCTGACCGATCTTCGCATCCGGCGAGGCGATGATGACCCAGTCCGACGAGCCGATGCGCGCGATGAGGTAGTCCTCGAACTCCTGATCGAGCGCCGCGAGCACGCTGGTCATCAGGTAGTTGGACGACTCGTAGCCCTGGATCCACTGCGCCAGCACGGCGCCCGGCTTCAGGTAGCGCTTGGCCTCCTGGTAGAACTCGACCGTGAACAGGCTCGACACGCCCGAGACCCAGGGGTTGGTCGGCTCGGAGATGATGAAGTCGTACTTGTCACCGGCCCAGGCGAAGTAGGCCTTGGCGTCGTCGAAGTGGATGTGGCTGCGTGGGTCGTCGTAGGCGCGCCAGTTCACCGGCTTGAAGTAGCGCGAGCCCGCGACCATCTCGGGCTCGATCTCGACGGTGTCGAGCCGCTGCAGGTGCGGCGACGCCAGCAGGCTGTGGCACGTGACGCCCGAGCCGAAGCCGATGAGCGCGCCGTGGACCGAGTGCGGCCGCGCCATCAGCGGGATCAGACCGACCAGGAACTGGTTGGGCTCGTCGCCGGCGATCTCGGGGCCGTCGAGCTTGTCGCGCTCCGCGGGCCAGCGGTCGAGCACGACCGAGGCGTCGGGCTTGCCGTTGGTGTAGATGACGTGGTGGCCGCTCTTGATGTCGGTCTTCACCACCGTGACGCTGGCGGTGCGGCCGTCCACGTACGACAGCACCTCGTAGCCCTCCGGCAGACGGATGCGGCCGTTGCGGAACACCGTCGAGGTCAGCACCGTCGGATCGACGCGCACGAGCAGGCCCGCGCCGACCGCCAGCACCGTGCCGATCGCCGCGTTGCGCAGCAGCTTGGGTAGACCCTCGGCCGCGCGACCGAGCGCGATCTCGCCGCGGATGAGCACCAGGCCCAGCATCATGTCGACCAGGGCGCCCAGCACCAGCACGCCCTTGAGCCCGATGACGGGCATGAACACCAGGCCCGCGAGCGTCGCGCCCGTGATCGCGCCCAAGGTGTTGCTGCCGTAGACCTTGCCGACCACGCCCTCGGGTTGGCCGCGCTTGAGCATCACGTGGGTCAACAGCGGCAGGGTCATGCCGGCACAGAACGCGGCCGGCAACATCATCACCGCGCAGATGAGGTACTTGAGCAGGTTGAACTGCAGCCACAGACCCTCGGTGCGCTCACCGCCCGAGGCGAACTCCATCCACTGGTCGGACAGCAGCCCGCCCATGGCGTACACGCCCAGGCGATAGGCCGGCAGGGTCGCGATCGCGGAGATGCCCATGATGAGCTGCACGACCGCGAGCGCGACCTCGGGCCGCTTGAAGCGGTCCATCCGCTTGCGCACCCAGAACCCGCCCAGCGCCAGGCCCATGATGAAGACCGACAGCATGATCTCGAACGAGTGCGTGGCCGCGCCCAGCACCGTGGAGAGCAGGCGGATCCAGCCGATCTCGTACATGAACGACGACAGGCCGGTGCCGAACGCGACCGCGAGGTACAGCGTGACCTTCTTGTTGGTCGCCACGCCCTCCTCGCCGGCGGCGCGCTGCTCGATCGCCTTGGTCGGTGCGCGGTCGCGCATCGCGATGAGCATGATGAGCAGGTTGAGCGCGGCCGCGACCATCAGCGCGCCGGGCAGGCCGATCTTCGCCACCAGCACGAAGCCCGAGAACAGCGCGCCCAGCGATGCTCCGAGGCTGTTGGTGAAGTACAGCATGCTCAGGATCTCGCCCGAGCGCGCCAGGTCCCGCCGCAGGATGCCGACACTCATCAGCGGGAACGTCGTGCCCAGCATCACGCACGGGGGCAGGATGAGCAGGCCCGCCAGCGACCACTTCGCGAACTCGACCGAGCTGCCGCCGCCCAGCGCCGGGAACAGCGTGTCGTAGGCGAAGCGGCCGGTCAGCTCGTGCAGGTGCGGGAACGCCAGCGCGTAGACGCCGATGAGGCCCTCGATGATGCCGTACACCACCACCGGCGAGCGCGTGCGCGCGACGAAGCGACCGGACAAGAGCGCGCCCAGCGACATGCCGCCCATGAACAGGCTGAGCACGAGCACCTGCGCGGTCGCGGCGCTGCCGACGATCTGCTTGATGTAGCGCGACCAGATCGACTCGTAGATGAGCCCGCTGATGCCCGAGAGGAAGAACAGCAGGAACAGCACGCGGAAGCGGCCGGCAGTGCCGCTGGGCACGGCGCTGGTGGCAGCGTGGGGGGATCCGGGGGCCGGCATGTCCATGGCGCGGCGGACGATAGCCGAGGCCCCCCGCCGCTGCTATAGTCCGCCGCCACCGCCATGAAGTACGTCGCCAAGCACGGTTTGTCGGATCGCGCGCGCGCCCGCGCCGTGGTCGAGAAGGCTTACGAGGCCTACAAGGTCAAGCTCGCGGACCACAACCCCTCGCTGACGTGGAAGAGCGAGGCCGAGGCGAGCTTGGGCTTCACCGTGCTGGGCAAGACCATCGCGGCAGACATCCACGTCACGACCGAAGAGGTCCGCATCGAGGGCGACATGCCGTTCTTGTTCCGCCCGTTCCAGGGCAAGGTCGAGAAGGTGCTGGGCGAAGAGATCGAGAAGTGGATCGCCAAGGCCAAGGCCGGCGAGATCTGACGCGGTCATGTTCGAGCTGAGCCAGTCGGCGACCGGACAGTTCGTGCTGGTCCATCGTGCCACCGACACGGTGATGGTCGGCGACGACCTGCCGGCGTTGTGGCAGCGCATGCGCGAGCAGGTCGGCGAGCTGCCCGAGGCCAAGCGGCCTGCGCCGGTGCCCACGGTGCCGCCGTCGTCGCGCGCGAAGCTCGGCGTGCTGGTGGTGCTCGCGCTGTTGCCGTTCGTGTGGCTCGGTGCGCTGCACGTCTCGCTGGGGCGCCTGGCCTCGGAGGTCCGCGCGAGCCCGGCGAGCAAGGACGGCGTGCCGCTCGAGGATCTGCGCGCGCGGGTCGATCGGGTCGAACGCCAGGTCGAGGTCGGCAGCCGCGGTGGCAAGCGCGGCGGCGGCAAGCGGCCCGCGATCGCAGCCGACGCCAAGGGCGAGGCCAAGGCCGACGCGGCGCCGGCCGCAGAGGGCAAGGCCGACGCGGCGCCGGCCGCAGAGGGCAAGGCCGACGCGAAGGCCGAGGCCGCCGACGCGAAGGCGGACGCGGCCGACGACGAGGACTGAGCGCGTGCCGTGCAGTTCAACTCGCTGTCGTACCTGCTGCTGCTGGGCGTCACGCTGCTGGGCTTCTTTGCCCTGCGTCCGCTCGCGCGGCTGTGGCTGCTGATCGGCGCGAGCCTGCTGTTCTACGCCGCGTGGAGCATCCCGTTCACGGGGCTCATCGTGCTCTCGGCGGTGATCGACTACACCGCGTCGCTGGGCATCCATGCGTCGCAGCGGCCGGCGCGACGGCGGGCGTTCCTGCTGCTGTCGCTGGTCGCGAACCTGGGCCTGCTGGGCTACTTCAAGTACGCCAATTTCTTCCTCGACAACATCCGCGCGGTCTTCGGGGAAGGCGTGGTCGGGCAGGGGCTGTCGGTGGTGCTGCCGCCGGGCATCAGCTTCTACACCTTCCAGACCATGAGCTACACGATCGACGTGTATCGGCGCGAGATCACGCCGACGCGATCGTTCTCGCGGATGTTCCTGTTCGTGACGTTCTTCCCGCAGCTGGTCGCGGGACCGATCGAGCGCGCCGGTCATCTTCTCACGCAGTTCGAGGTCGCGATCCGCTCGCGCTTCCGCGTGGAGAACCTGGTCGCGGGCTCGCGCATGATCATCTGGGGCATGGCCAAGAAGGTGCTGCTCGCGGACCCCTGCGCGTACCTGGTCGAGCCGGTCTACGCCGCGCCGGCGCAGTACGACGGCTGGACGCTGCTCGTCGCCACCTACGCGTTCACGCTGCAGATCTACTTCGACTTCACCGCGTACTCCGAGATCGCGCGGGGCTCGGCGCGGCTGTTCGGCGTCGATCTCATGCGCAACTTCGACCAGCCGTACCTGGTCACCAACATCAGCGACTTCTGGCGCCGCTGGCACATCTCGCTGTCGACGTGGATCCGCGACTACGTCTACCTGCCGCTGGGCGGCAACCGCGGCAGCAAGCCGCGCGTGCTGTTCAACCTGGTCATGACGATGTTCCTCTCCGGCCTGTGGCACGGCGCGGCGTGGACGTTCGTGATCTGGGGCCTGTACCACGGTGCGCTGCTGCTGTTCGACGTGCTGTTGCGGCGCACGCCCACCGCCGACCGCCTGCGCGCCGCGTGGCCGCGCGCGACCGCGGCGCTGGGCTGGGCGCTGACCTTCCACCTCGCGGTGCTGGGCTGGATCTTCTTCCGTGCCGCGACCATGGCCGACGCCGGCGCGGTGATCGCCGGCATCGCGCGCGGGCTCGCCACCGGTCTGCCCACCGGCTTGCAGCTGTGGTTTCTCGCCAGCGTCGCGGTGCTGCTGCTGCTGGCGAGGCTCGAGCGGCGCCACCGGTTGCTCGATCGCATCGACGCCGATCTGCCGCTGTCGGTGGTGTTCTACGGCGCGCTGGTCGGCGCGATGACGCTGTTCGCCGCGGGCGAGGGGCCGGCGTTCATCTACTTCCAGTTCTGACGCGAGGGGCGGGGGGCGCCGCGCCCACCGGCCGCTTCAGCGCGCGATCGGCTTGCGTGTGCACGAAGCCTGCGGCGTGCCGCCGCGATACGCGACGCAAGCGCCGGCTTCGCACCGCGGCGGCTCGTGGCCGGGGTTGGTGCAGCCGCCGCCGCAGTCGCTCGGCGTCTGCCAGCTCAGCCACTGCTTGTTGACCGCGCCGTGCTCGCAGGTGGTGACGCAGTCGTCGTCGCTGCCGCAGCGGTGCGCAGGCCGGGGCCCGCGATGGGTTCGGCGACGACGCCGGTGCACCCGGGGTCGCGCGCGCCGCCGCGGTAGGCCACGCAGGTGCTGGCCTCGCAGCGCGGCGCGTCGGTGCCCTTGCTCGTGCAGCCGTCCTCGCACGCCTCGCCGCCGGGGTACACGGCGGTGTGCCACGCGCGACTCACCGCGCCGTGACGGCACGAGGGCATGCAGTCGCCGTCGGCAGTGCATCCGTGGGGCGGGGCGTCGGCGCGGCATCGACACGCGGCTCGGCATGCTGACTCGGCCTTCGCCGGCTCGGCCTTCGCCGGCTCGGCCTTCGCCGGCGCCGACGCGGGCCCGGGTTTCGCGGGCGCCGACGCACCCGTGCATGCGACGACGAGCAGCAACGGCAACGGACGCATGGCCGCGATCATACCGCCGCGCTTGACGGCGGCGCGACGTTCGACTACTCTCGAAACGTGCCGTGCCCAGCAAGCTGCAGCGCCACGCCGAGCAGCTCGCCGCGCCGGCAGCCCGGTGCGGCTGTCGATCCTGCGGCTGGTGGTGCAGGGCGCTGCCGACGGCACCGTCGTCGGCGACATCCAGGCGCGGCTCGAGATCCCGTGGTCGACGCTGAGCCATCACCTCGAGCGGCTGGCGTCCGCGGGGTTGCTCGAGGCGCGGCCGGCCGGCCGGCACATCTACTACAGCGCGGTGTTCAAGAGCCTGCGCGCGCTGACCGACTACCTGTGGGAGGACTGCTGCAAGGGCGGCGGTCGCGGGCAGTGCTGCTGATGCGCAGGGCCGAAGGAGAGATGCGATGACCTCGTTGCCGATCCTGCCGATCCGCGCGTGCGCCCTGGCGGCGCTCGTGCTCGCACTGGGCTGTGCGCAGTCCGCTGCGCCCGCGCCGACTGCTGCGCCCGCACCCACGCAACCGCCAACCCCCAGCGAGCCTGCGATGTACCCCGACCTCGTGCAATCCCTCGAGCGGCTCGCGCCGCAGACCGCCGCGATCCCGGCCGAGCGCAAGCAGGCGCTCGATCGCATCGCCGCGTTCGTGCGCGAGCGCAACGCCGCCGGCGCGAGCGCCAGGCTGACGTTCATCTGCACCGGCAACTCGCGGCGCAGCCACCTCGCGCAGCTGTGGGCGGCCGCGGCCGCGCGCTACCAACACGTCGCGGGGGTGCAGACGTTTTCCGGCGGCACCGAGCCCAGCGCGTTCAATCCCCGCACGATCGCGGCGCTGCAGCGCGCGGGCTTCGTCATCGAGGGCCCGGCCGCGCCGGGCGACAATCCCCACTACGCCGTGCGCATGTCGCCGCAGGGCGAGCCGGTCGACGCGTTCTCCAAGCGCTTCGACGACCCCGCCAACCCCAAGGACGACTTCGTCGCGGTGATGACCTGCAGCGAGGCCGACGAGAGCTGCCCCAACGTCGCCGGCGCGGCATTGCGGGTGTCGCTGGCCTACGACGACCCCAAGGTCGCCGACGGCACGCCGCAGGAGGCCGCGCGCTACGACGAGCGCTCGCAGCAGATCGCGACCGAGATGCTGTACCTGTTCGCGCAGGTGCGGCCGCGATGAGCGAGCCCGTGCGACGGCTGTCGCTGGTCGACCGCTACCTCACGGTGTGGATCCTCGCGGCGATGGTCGCCGGCGTGGCGCTGGGCCACTTCGTGCCGCAGCTGCCGCAGCTGTTGCACCGCTTCGACGTCGGCACCACCAACGTCCCGATCGCGATCGGGCTGGTGCTGATGATGTTCCCGCCCCTGGCGAAGGTCCGCTACGAGGAGCTGGGCCGGGTCTTCCGCGATCGCAAGGTGTTGGCACTTTCGCTGGTGCTCAATTGGATCGTCGGTCCGATCCTGATGTTCGTGCTCGCGGTGTCGCTGCTGGGCGACCAGCCCGAGTTCATGGTCGGGCTCATCCTGGTCGGCCTGGCGCGCTGCATCGCGATGGTGCTCGTGTGGAACGAGCTCGCGTGCGGCTCGAGCGAGTACGCCGCGGGCCTGGTCGCGTTCAACAGCATCTTCCAGGTCATGCTCTACAGCGTGTACGCGTGGCTGTTCGCGACCGTGCTGCCGCCGATGCTGGGGCTGCAGGGCGTGAGCGTGGACGTGGGCATCGGCGACATCTTCGCCAGCGTCGCGCTGTACCTCGGCGTGCCGTTCGCCGGCGGCTTCGTCACACGCGCGGTGCTGCGTCGGCGCAAGGGCGACGCGTGGTACAGCGGCCGCTTCATCCCCACGATCGCCCCGGTGACGCTGGTCGCGCTGCTGGCGACCGTGGTCGTGATGTTCGCGCTGCAGGGCGCCAACATCGTGCGCGCGCCGCTCGACGTGCTGCGGGTCGCGCTGCCGCTGGTGATCTACTTCGCGGTCATGTTCGCGGTCGGCTTCTTCGCCGCGCGGCGTGCCGGTGCCGACTACCCGCGCACCGCGACCTTGGCGCTGACCGCCGCGGGCAACAACTTCGAGCTCGCGATCGCGGTCGCGATCGCCGTCTTCGGGCTGGGCTCGAAGGTCGCGTTCGCCACGGTCATCGGCCCGCTGGTCGAGGTGCCGGCGCTCATCCTGCTGGTCCGCGTGTCGCTGTGGCTGCGCGGCCGCGGGCCGGCTTGACCCTGCCGGCCCCGGCGGGATAAGGCTGCCGTGCGCGCGCATGGCCTCCACCGTCACCACCTGGCGAGACGGGCGCATCGTCGACGGCGCGGCCGTGCCGGCGCGGCCGTGGTCGTTCGTGCTGGGGCTGCTGGGGCTGGTGTTGCTGCTCGACTGGGGCATCGCGCTGACGTTCGCGTTGGCGCCCGAGCCCGCCGACGTCGACGTGCGCGACCGCCTGACCGCGCGGGTGCAGCTGCGGCGCGCGGCCCAGGACGAGTCGGCGCCGTGGTTGCTCGTCGGCGACTCGGTGCTCGCGGGCGACGTGATGCGCGGCAAGGTCGAGGGCTGGGAGCACCAGCGCGTGATCGATGCCATGCGCGCGCAGGTCAATCCCGACGCAGGCGTGCGCTTCCACCAGGTCGCGCTCGACGCGATGCTGCCGGTCGACATGCTGCACCTGGTGCGCGAGCTCGACGCGTTCGATCCCGGCGCGCGGGTGCCGGTCGCGATCGAGCTCAACCCGCGCTACTTCTCGCGCAGCTACGCCGACCTCGCCGAGTGCACGCGGCCGTGGCTGTGTGAGCTGGGCCCCGCGGTGCTCGACAAGGCGCCCAATCGCGTCGCTCGACTCGCGCAGTGGTTCGGCACCGTCGCACTCGACGGCATCGCCGAGCACACGCCGATCCTGCGCCACCGCTGGCGCCTGCCCACCGAGGGCCTGCGCGCGGGCGTGGGCGCCGTGGTCGCGCGGCCGCCCGAGGGCGAGCCCGACGCGCTGGCCGGACGCGCGCGGATCCTCGCGCACTACCAGGGCCTGCGGCTCGACGGGCGCAGCAAGCAGATCCAGGCGCTCGAGGCCCTGGTCGCCCGGCTGCGCGCGACCGGGCGCCGCGCCGTGTTCTTCACCACGCCGCTCGAAGACGGCTTCGCCGCGGCGGCGATGGACGGCCAGGCCCTGGGGGCCTACGTCGCGCGGATGTCTCGCATCGTCGAGGGCGGCGGTGGCGATCGCGTCACGCTGGTCAACCTCGATCATCCGCTCTTCGCATCGACCCTGTTCCTCGATCACTGCCACCTCGGCCCCGAGGGCAATCGCCGGCTCGCGCTCAACCTGCTGGTCGAGCTCGGCCTCGGTGTGGCCGAGGTACCGCCCGACGAGGCGCTGGTGCACCTCGAGGGCCCCGATCGCACCCTGGTCGCGCGCACCGACCTGGGCTACAGCGACGGCGCGGCGTGGCAGGCGATGTTCGACGTGCCGCACGGCATCGCGGTCGCACCGGGCGGTGGTCGCATCGTCGTCGCCGACACCGGCAACCACGTGCTGCGCGAGCTCTCGGGTGCGATGCAGACCGTGCGCGTGGTCGCCGGCGTCGCGCGCCAGGCCGGCCACGGCGACGGCGTGTGGCACCAAGCCAAGCTCGACGAGCCGACCGATCCGGTGCTGCAGGGTGACACGGTCTACTTCGCCGATCAGAAGCGCACGGCGGTGCGGCGGCTGCAGGGCGGCAAGGTCGCGACGCTGCAGGTGCTGCAGGGGCCCAAGTGGAAGCGCATCGACGCGCTGGTCGGCGATGGTCCGCAGCTGCTGGTACTCGACGGCGGTCGCCGCGTGCTCGGCTTCGATCCCATCGCCGGCGTCACGGTGAAGCTGCTCGAGGCCGCGGCGGGTTCGGAGATCCGCGCCATCGCACCCACCGGCGACGGGCGTCTGTTCGTGGCCGACCAGGCCAACCGCATCTGGGTCGGCGAGCTGGGCACGGGCGATGCGCTGGTGCTGGGACGCGACGGCGGCGGGCTCGAGCTCGAGTTCGCCAACACCGCGCCGTCGGTCATGCCGCAGGTGCGCGGGCTGTATTTCCCGCTCGAGTACGACGAGCTCGCGCTGGGCAAGATCGTCGGCATGACGTGGGTGCAGCGCTATGGTGCGCTGCTGATCCAAGACGATCTCGAGCCGGCCAAGCGCAACGAGGCCCTGACCGAGCGCATCCAGCTGCGCCTGCTCGATCCGCAGGACGATCGCTTCTATCCCTGGCTGCGGCCGCTGGTCCACGGCGGCGGCTACATGCTCTACAACAAGAAGACCGACTCGTTCGTGTCGTACTTCCACGAGGGCACGATGGCGCTCGACCAGGCCACCGCGACCACGTACTGGCTCGAGCGCGGTCGCTCGCGGCTGTTCCACTTCGCCGACGGTGTGCTCGGTGTGGCGAAGATCGGCCACATCCGCGACCTCGACCTGTGGGGCTTCCGCGACCTGCTCGGGGTCGAGAGCGGCACCGAGACGCTCGCGGCGCTGCGGCCGGATCGCTTCCTGTCGCAGCGCATCGAGCCGCACCCGCGCAGCGGGCCGTACCTCGGCCTTGTCATCGGCTCGTCGATGCTGTCCAAGGCCGACAACATCGGCTCGTACTCCTTCACCGTGCGGCTCGAGCGGCGGCTGCGGCACGCGCTGGGTTATCGCGACGGCATCGGCATCGATCTCGTGCAGCGCAGCTACCCCGGTGTGCGCAGCGAGCACGTGCTGCAGCACCTGCGCGGCTTCGTCGACTCCGGTGCGCAGATCGACGTGCTGTTCGTGGAACTGTCGGGCCGCCGTCGCGGCTTCTTCCTCGAGGACAACAGTGAGGCGCGCATGCGCGCGGTGCTGGCGGAGATCGATGCCATCGCGCGGCGGCACGACACCAAGGTCGTGTTCTTCGACGACTCCGCGCTGGTCTCGGCCGGTCGCGACGGCCTGCGGCGCGGCATCGACGAGTACCGCAAGTTCAAGGCCATGGCGCGCGAGGCCGGCTTCGAGGTGGTCGAGCTGACCGACGAGCGCTGCGCGCGGCGATGGATCTGTCGCCGTTCGGCAGCCCGCCGTGGCGGTCGCACCACGGTGCGCCGTGGGCCATCGACGCGGCCGCCGACCTGCTGGGCGATCGCGTGTACCCGCCGCTGCGCGAGTTCCTGCGCGGCCGCGTGCCGGCACACCTGCGCCCGCCCGTCACCGAGGATCCCGTCATCGCGGCGTTGGCGGACGCCTTCATCGAGGTGCAGGCCGACTGGGCCACGCTGCTGCCGCCGCTGGGCGGCGAGAGCGTGCAGAGCGTGATCGTGGGCGACCGGCTGCAGATCTTCGTCGACCTCGCACGCATCGAGGTCGACCCCGCCGACACCGCGGCGCTCGAGGAGATCGCGCTGCGGGCGTTGCACGAGGTGATCGCGACCGAGGGCGCCGGCGCACGCGCCCGCAGCGTCGAGCTGCGACTCGCGACCTTCAGCCGCTACGACGAGTACGGCGCGGGCGTGCGGGACGCGGCCACGGTGGTGCTGCAACGCGAGCTCGATCGCGCCGGGCTCGAGGCGCTGCTGCGCGCGCGGGTGCAGCGCTAGCAGGGTTCGGAAGGACGCTTCGCGTTCTTCCGAACCCTGCTTTCACGCCGGCAGCTCGCACACGAACGGTCGCAGCACCGCGCAGCCGACGTCGTTCCACTTCGGCTGCGGGAAGTAGGTCTCGACGCAGTCTTCGTCGCCGCCCGAACTGTCCGGCTGGCCCGCGTCCCACGGGAATCGCAGGTTCGATTGCGTGCCGTCGATCCACTGGAAGTCGCCCTCGACCAGGGTGTCGTCGAGGCCGATGGCGTAACCGGGCCACTCGGGCAGCGGCGGCGCGGCGTCGATCAGGGCGTCGAGCTCGGCTTGGTCGGCGAGCGTGACCAGATCTCCACCCTTGGCGATGCACTCGTTGCGCGCGTCGTTGCGGTTCATCACCGCGGGGCAGAACGCATAGCCGACCGCGGGGTCGAGGCTGCTGACCGCGAGCTTGCACGTGCCGCACTCGGGGTTGTCGGCGCTGGCCTCGTCCACGAGGTCGTCGCAGTCGTTGTCCAGATCGTCGCAGACCTCGGCGGCATCGGGGTAGCGATCGGGCTCGGCGTCGTCGCAGTCGTCGCCGACCGCGACCGCACCCTCGGGTACGGGACACGCGTCGCTCATCGTCGCGGCGTCGCCGTGGCCGTCGCCGTCGGCATCGACGAACCACGTCGCGCCGTCGCACGGCGCGGTCGTGCTGCTGCCCTCGTCCGCGCCGCTGCTCGAGGCGCCGAACGACGCGACCGTGGCGCTGTCGCCCTCGGTGCCCTCGCCGACCTCGGCGGCTCCGACGTCGGAACCGCCGGAGCCGCCGGTGGCGCAGCCGATCGCGGCTGCGAGCAGGGCAGCCGCGAGTGTCGGGCAGGCGTGATGGGGCACGACGAGCTAGTCTGTCGCATCGGCGGCACGGCGTCACGTCAGGGCGCTTGCACGCGGCCCCACGGCGCGGCGACGCTCGCTGCGTGCAGCTGCGCCCGTACCAGCGCGAGGCCGTCGACGCGGTGGTGTCGGCCCGGCGCGAGGGGATCCGCCGCATGGTGCTCGCGTTGCCGACCGGCGCCGGCAAGACCGTGATCTTCGCCGAGCTCATCCGTCGCGCGCGGCATCCCGTGCTCGTGCTCGCGCACCGCGAGGAGCTGCTGGCCCAGGCCCAGGCCAAGATCGCGGCCGCGCTGCGGGGTGATCGCCGGACGGTCGACATCGAGCAGGGCTCGGCCCGCGCGTCGCGGCACGCCGACGTGGTGGTGGCGTCGATCCGTTCGCTGCACGACGGCCGCATCGGCGCGGCCTTGGCCGGCCGCGGCTCGCGGCTGGTGATCTACGACGAGTGCCACCACGCGGTCGCGCCCGACAACCGCCGCGTGCTCGAGTGCATCGGCGCGTTCGAGCCGCAGTGGCCCGGGACCCTGGTGGGTTTCACCGCGACCACGCGGCGGGCGGACGGGCGCGGTCTGGACGAGGTGTTCGAGCGGATCGTGTACCAGCGCTCGCTGCGGCAGATGATCGACGAGGGCTGGTTGCGGCCGCTGCGAGGACTTCGAGTCGACACCGGCGTCGACCTGGTCGCGGTGCCGCAGCGCGGCGACGACTTCGACGAAGAGCCGCTTGCGCAGACGATCGACGTCGAGTCGCGCAACCGGTTGGTCGCGCGCGCGATCCAGGAGCTCGCGCGCGACCGTCGGACGCTCGCGTTCTGCGTGACCGTGCGCCACGCCGAGCACCTGTGCCAGGCGCTGCGCGGGCTGGGCGTGGCCGCGGGCATGGTCTGCGGCGACATGCCCCGGCCCGCGCGCGCAGCGGTGCTGGCTCGCTTCCGCAGCGGTGCGCTGCAGGTGCTGACCAACGTCGGCGTGCTGACCGAGGGCTTCGACGATCCCGGGGTCTCGGCCATCGCGATGGTGCGGCCGACGAGATCCGAGGCGCTGTACCTGCAGTGTGTCGGACGCGGCATGCGGCTCGATCCGGGCGCGCGCGACTGCCTCGTGCTCGACTTCGTCGATCTGTCGCGGCTCGAGCTGGTGACCACGCCCACGCTCGACGCTGGCGAAGCGCGCGAGTTGCCGCAGCGGCCCGAGCCCACCGGCGCGCCGGTGCCAGCGTTGCCGCGCGAGTCCGACGACGCCGAGGCCGCGCCCGCGACCCTGGCCGAGATCCACGCGCGGCTGGCCGCGTTCGATCCGCTGGCGTTGCAACAACGCGAGGAGCTGGTCGCGATCTCGCGCTACGCGTGGCTGTCGCTCGGTGCCCACGGGCTCATGCTGCACTTCCACGATCGCAGCGGTGCGCTGCGCTGCTTCACGTTGCGGCCCGTGGGGCGCTCGTCGACCGCGGTGTGGCTCGACGAGCGCGAGCTGGGTCGCTTCGGTAGCATGCACGACGCGGTCGCGGCGGTGGACGAGACCCTGCCGCGCCACGGCGATCCATCGAGCGCCCTGGCCGATGCACCGTGGCGCCGCGCCGCGGTCCCACCCGCGTTGCGCGACGCACTCGCGGCCCTGCGACCGCCGCGGCTGGCCCGCGACGCCGGCGAGGCCATCGCCCACCTCGCGCTCGAGCAGGCCCTGCGCGCCGGCCCGCCCGCGCCGAAGCGGCGGCGAAGTGGCCGCGCTTGACGGTGTCGTCAACGAAAGATTGATGCCGCTCGGCAAAGCGCGGGGCTCGATCCACCATGGACGCGCCATGGACACCGCATCGACGCGACGAGCCTTCTGCGAGCTGGGCGCCGCGGCGTTGCTGGCGAAGCTCTCGGGTTGTGGCGGTGCCGCGCCGGGCGGCGGCGGCGGCGATGGCGACGGCAGCGGCGGGTCCACCACCGCAACCGCCGAAGACACCACCGCCGCGACCAGCGACGGATCGTCCGGTGTCGGCGGCGGATCGAGCGGATCCGATGCGACCACCGACGCCAGCGACGGCTCGAGCGACGCGACCTCGTCGGACACGAGCGGCGCGAGCTCGTCGAGCACCGACGGCACCGACGGCAGCACCGGCGGCGTGGTGTGTGAGCCGTCGCCGGGCTCGATCGAGGGGCCGTACTACCGACCCGGCATGCCGGTGCGCAGCGAGCTCGACCTGTACGGCGACGACGGCGTGCCGATCCACCTCAGCGGCCAGGTCGTCGACGGCACGTGCACGCCGGTGGTCGCCGCGATCGTCGAGCTGTGGCACGCCTCGCCGGGGGCGCCCCGCGCCGTGCCGGGGGACGAGGACGCGAGCTACGACGCCTCGCAGGAGTTCCGCTACTACGGCCAGGTCGCGACCGATGCCGAGGGCCGTTACAGCATCTCCACGCTCAAGCCGGGCTGGTACCTCAACGGCGACAGCTACCGACCGGCGCACTTCCACGTGAAGATCTGGGTGCGCGACGTCGAGGTCCTGACGACGCAGCTGTACTTCGAAGGCGATCCGTTCAACGACGCCGACCCATGGTACGACCCGACCATGGAGCTCGCGCCGGACGACGACGGCAACGTCACGCGCGATTTCGCGGTGTGAGCCGCAGGCGCGCGCGTTCGCCCCGCGGCGGCGGATTCCGGTGAACCGGCGACCGTCGTCGGCATCGTCCAGGGGGTGAAACGGCCCTCGTCACCCCGGCATCCGCGCTCGACCGTCGCCCTCGCCCGGGTCGTGGGCGGGCTCGCGGCCGTGCTCGCGCTCGGCAGCGCCTGCGATCCGGAAGTTGGCGACGTGCAGCAGTTCCGGCGCGCGCTCGACGACGAGCCCGGCGACGGCGAGCCCGGTGAGCCGTTGCCACCGCCGCCGATCGACGGCGGGCAGGCCTGTCGGAACTCGCCGACGGTGTTCCTCAACATCGGCGCGCAACACTGCACCGGCGTGCTCGTCGCGCCCGACATGATGCTCACCGCAGGGCACTGCGTACGTGACGGCGCCAACCTGCGCAGCCTCGCGTCGATGTCGGTCGGCACCGGTGCGGCGATCTGCGACGGCGCCGTGAACGTCGACGAGGTGTTCGTGCACCCGGACTTCAGCAACCAGCGCGACGCCGGCGGGCAACAGGTCCGGCGGCCCGCGGCCGGCGATCTCGCGCTCGTGCGGCTGTCGGGTCCGGTGCCGGGCGCGACGGTGGCGACGCTGGGCACCGCGATCCCCGGCACCGCCAGCGCGCAAGTCACGATGACGGGCTTCGGCGGCGGCGCGCAGAGCTGCGCCGACGCGACGGTGACGGCGACGCAGTTCATCCCGATCGGCACGACCCGCTCGCAACCCGTGCACGTGATCGAGGGCGAGTTGCGGCCCGACGGCACGCGGGCCCACGCGTGCGTGGGCGACAGCGGCGGTCCGGTGTACCTGCGCGGCACCAACGTCGTGGTCGGCATCAACAGTCAGGTCGGCGACGTGATCCCGGGGCTGCCGTGGGGCACCGTCGGCGGCCCCACGCCGACGACCTGCACGCCGCCGTTGTACGCGCCGTTCGACTGGGACTGGGTGCAGCAGACGCTGGCATCGGGCAGCGGCGGCGTGGCCAACACCTGCACGCCCGGCGCCACCGATCTCTGCATCGGCCCGGGCGACACCTGCGGTGGCGAGGTGACCTGCGGTCGCAACACCTGCGGCGAGAACGGGCGATGGGGCAGCTGCGTGCGCACGCTCGATGCGACGCGCGACGAGCTGCACCTCGACGGCTGCAACGGCGTCGACGACGACTGCGACGACACCATCGACGAGGACTGCAATCCCGGTGGCGGCGAGCCCTGTCCACCGGGGCGGACGCGCGACCCCGGCAGCAACCTGTGCGTGTGCGCCGGTACGTGCCCGCCAGGCGCGACGATGAACCCAGGCACGTGCCTGTGCGAAGCTGCCTGCGGTGACGGCCAGTGCGGCTGGAACGAGTCGCCGACGAGCTGTCCGATCGACTGCGACGACGGTGGCGGCAGCTCGTGCATCTGCGGCTGGGATTGCCCGCCGGGCGATCCGGCGTGCAGCGGTTTCTGCGGCGACGGCATGTGCGACGTCGTCAGCGAAAACAGCACCAGCTGCCCCGACGACTGCGACTTCGGCAGCTCTGCATCTGTGGCTGGGACTGCCCGCCCGGCGATCCCGCCTGCACCGGCGTCTGCGGCGACGGCGTCTGCGACATCGTCAGCGAGAACAGCACCAACTGCCCGCTGGACTGCAGCGGTGGCGGTGGTGGCGACGGCGGCGGAGGCTACGACGTCTGCGGCGACTGGGACTTCTGGGACTGGTACCTCGGCGAGTTCGGCTGGGACGCGGCGATGGCGGTGTGAGCCGCAGGCGCGCTGTGACGCCGGCGGCCCGCTGCGCGGGCCGCCGCGTCCGCGTCACTGCGGATACGTGCACACGCCGAACTCACAGCCCATGCCGTCGGGGCACACGACGCTGTCGTCGCAGGTCAGCACGCAGAAGTTGGGCGGCAGCTGGCACGCGGTGTCGAGGCAGCTCTCGCCAGGCGAGCAGTCGCCGTCGATGGTGCACTCGACGTAGCTGCTGTCAGGGTTGTAGGCGCACACGCCGATGGCGGTGCCGCTCGCGCCCGAGGGGCACGTGTCGCCCGCGCCGCACGGGGGCAGGCACACGGCGTTGCTCTGATCGGAGATGCTGACGGCGACGTCCTGCGCGGGGCAGCCGTCGGGCGAGGGATTGGGATAGTCGGGGTCGCCCTGGCTGCCGCCGGTGGTGGGATCGCTGGTGGTCATCCCGCCGTCGCTGCCGCCGTCGCTGCCGCCGCCGGAGCTGTCTGCGCTGCCGCTGCCGTCGGCGCTGCTGCTGCCGTGGCCCTCGCTCGTCACGCCGCCGCCGTCGCTGCTGCCCTCGGCGATGCCATCGCTGCCGCCGTCGCTGCCACCTGTGCCCTCGCACAGGCCCATCGCGTCGGCGGCCTCGCCGGTCTGCAGCGAACGCGTGCCGAGATCGATCGCGGTCGGCACCGCCGGGATCGCCACGTCGACCGGGAACGGTCCGAAGGTCTCCGTGAGCACGAAGGGGATGTCGATCTCCACGCTCGCGGCGAGCGTCACGGTGCCCTCGGTGGTCAGCGTGCCTGCGAGCGCGCCGAAGCCATCGCGGGTCGCGGCGCAGGTGCCGGCGTACTGCGTCGTGAGGGAGCCGCCGGTGACCTCGACCACGAGCGTCGCGCCGGGCACACCCGGGATCGGCACCGAGCCCAGCTCGGCCGGTGGCAGCATCGTCATCGCGGTCGCGGGCGTCGTGTCGGCGAAGGGCTCGAAGGCCTGCGAGACGTCCTGCAGGCCGTACTCGAAGGAGTCGACCACGCCCTCGAAGTTCGCACCGGTCACGTCGATGCGCGCGCTGAGCTCGAAGGCGCTGCCACCCGAGAGCGCGAGCACACCGCTGCCGGCCACCGGCAACAGCGAGGCGCCGTCGGTGGTCGCGTGCTCGGTCACCGTGATGGCGCCGTTCGCGGTCGCGGTCGCACGCACGGCCACCGGCGAGTCCGCCGGCAAGAAGCCGCTGTCGAAGTCGAAGCCGGGCAACAGCCCGAGCTCGCCGTGGAACTCGATCTCTGCAGCGTAGCCGCCACCTTGCCCGGAGTCGGGGCACGCAGCGAGCAACAGGGTGGCAGCAAGGGCAAGGGGACGACGAAGTCGGGTGCTCATGGCTCTCGTCGAGTCGGAGGCGACGCGGCGGCCCCGGTCGCACGCCCTCGGCGATCTTTTTCGTGCCGCCTCTCGGCGCGATCACGCGCCGGTGTCGGCGAGGTGCCCGGCGATGCTGGCGTCGAGCCGGCTGCGGATGAGCCGCATCACGCTGTCGAACTCGCTGGGGGTCAGCTGAAGGGTCCGCAGCAGCGTGCGGCGGGTCTGGTCATAGAGCGACTCCCGGATGCGCACGAGCCAGCGCGCCGCGGTCGCGCGGTGGACGCGGTACAGCGCACCGATCTCGTCGATGTTGAGCTCGTCGACGACGTGGTGGCGCAACACCGTGCGGTCGCGCGGCTCGAGCTCGGCCAGGGCCTGCGCGAAGGCCTCGCGGAAGCGATCGCGGTAGCCCTGTCGCATTGCGTGCAGCTCGGGGTCGGCGTCGGTGTCGATCAGGCGATCGACGGCGTCGTCGTCGGGGCCGTTGCGATCGCGCCGCAACGCCCGCACCGCGTCGCGCACGAGCCCGACCTTGATCCACTTGCGCAGATCGCCGCGGGCGCGGAAGCTCCGCAGCGCCGGCGGCCGACCGGCGTTGTCGCCCAGCAGCCGCGCGCGTTGCAGCTGCAGCAGCTCGTCGGCCCCGGCCTCGCCCACGCCCATGCGCAGCAGTGTCGGTCGCAACGACGCGAGGATGCGCTCGAGCTCCGCCAGCGCCGCGCGCTGCCCCTCGACGCAGGCGCAGGCGAGCCACAGCTCGCCGATGCGCAGCGAACGGATCGCCGCGGTCGCATCGGCCTCGCCGCCGACCGCGAACGCGATGGCCTCGCCCAGCAGCGTCGGCGACAGCGGGATCGCGGGCCAGCGCGCGCTCGCCTGGTGCCACGCCTGGGCCAGCGCCTCGGCGAGCTCGGCGCTCGGCGGCACATCGATCGCGACCGCAGCGAAGCCTGCGGTCGTGTCGGCGGTCTGGCTCACAAAACCCATCGTAGCACGCCGCGCCCAGCCGCCCCGGTGCGCGCGGCCGGCTTCGCGGCTGACGGTTTTGGCGTATGGTCCGCTTCGTGGGGCATCACCTACGCAGCTGGTCGGTCACGACGTGGCGCCACGTCGTCGACATCGACGTGAGCGCCGGCGTGGTCACGCCCGGCGACGTGCCCACCGCGCTCGAGCTACTCGACGACGTGCTCGCCATCGCCTACGGCGATCGTGATCAAGCCGCGCTCGACGTCGTCGATCAGGTGTTCCGCACGCTCGAGCGTCGCGGCGCGCCGAACCCCGGCGCGGCCTCGGCCGAGCGCGAGGCTCGCGAGGCGCTGCAACACCACGGGCGCACCGGTCATCTGGCGCAGCCCGGGCAGACGCGTCTGCGCGGCACCACCCGCGGCGACGAGCTGATGAACCCGTTCGAGGACCTGCCGGCCTCAGACCCGCCGCCGCCGCCCACGACGTTCTTCGTGCTGCGACTGGTCGACGAGGTCGGTGACCCGATCGACGGCATCGAGATCGACTTCGAGGTGCTGGGCGAGCACGGCAAGGCCACCACCGACGGCTCCGGTCGCGCGCGTCTCGACGGCATGGAGGGCGCGAGCGCGCTGGCGACGATCCCCAGCCCCTCGCGCGTGCGCGAGAAGCTGCAGCCCCGCTGGAGCACGCCGCGGACCCCCGCGATCCCCGAGAGCACGCCCGAGGCCCCGGTCGAGACCGACGTGCTCGACGATCATCTGGATCCGGTCGCGCTCAAGAAGGAAGTCGAGACGACCCTGGTGATCCTGCCGCGGTTCGCCTGCCGTGGCATCGCCGCGACCACCTTCGACTTCGGCCGCAGCTTCGTCCGCCGCGAGGCCATCGTGCCGATGGCCTCGATCGCGCAGGAGCTGCACCAAGACGACGGCCAGCTCGCGTGGCTGTTCGCGCACACCGATCTGTCGGGACCCGAGAAGCTCAACAAGCGCTGGAGCGAGCGCCGCGCCGAGGCGCTGTTCGCCGTGTTCACCCACGACTTCGCGCGCTGGGACGCGCTGTGGAAGGGCGAGCCCAAGGGCTCGCCGTGGTCCGAGTCGTGGGGTACGCGCGAGGTCCAGCACATGCTCAACGCCCTGGGCTGCACCGACGATGCCGGCAAGAGCCTGGGCGAGGACGGCGACAACGGCACCAAGACCAAGCAGGCTGTCCGCCGCTTCAAGCGCAAGGACTACCCCACGGTGCCGGCCGAACAGGCCGATCTGCCCGACGACAGCAAGATCGACGCGGCCTTCCGCGAGCAGCTGTTCTTCGCCTACGCCAAGCTCGTCGGTCGCGAGCCGGTCGACGCCGCGCGCTTCGCCAAGATCGGCAGCGCCGCGTTCATGGGTTGCGGCGAATTCAACCCGCTGTCGCTGTCGGCCAAGGACCGCGAGAGTCGCCGCGCGGTGGTGTTCATCTTCGACCCGGCCGCGCAGCCGCAGGCGCCGCCGTGCGTGCTCGGCAGCATCGATGCGTGCAAGCCCACGCTCGATCCGGTGCCCGACGAGGGCGCGCCGCCGCCGTACACGCGCTGCTCGTTCTACCGCACGATCTCGGGCTGCTGTCAGTCGACCGGCGGCGCCGACCTGGTCCACGACGTCATCGTGCGGTTCTTCATGGATCTGAAGTCGGCCAACCCGCTGTCCCACGAGTTCGTGCTCGAGGCCGAGGACATGCCCGGCGACGACTCGACCACGCCACCGTTCGAGCAGCGCCAGTCGCTCGGCAAGCACGCGCGCGAGGTCGTGGCCGAGGGCGGCGCGGCCACCGGGGACGACGCCGGCGCCGGCACACCGCCGCCCGCAGACGCGCCCGCGATGGTCGAGCTGCACTTCACCCACGTGCCCGACGCGGCGATGTATCGCCTGCGCGTCGAGGGCACGACCGAGCCGTACACCGTCTTCGACCACACGCCGTTTCACATGATCTCGGAGCTGTCGGCGGCACCGGGCGTGCCGCGCATGCCCCGGCTGTGGGCCATCCTGCACGCACCGCCGCCGCCCGATCCGTTCACCCCCTGACGCCAATGTCCGACGAGGTCTTCTCTCCGTTTCCCAGCCCCGCCGGCGGCAAGACCCCGGGCAGCGCCGAGGTCTTGTACCTGCAGCGCGCGCTGTTCGTGCTGCAGGGGCGCTTCTTCGATCCCATCGCCAAGGCCGACAAGCCGTTGCCACCGCATCGCTTCGCGCTGGCGCAGTCGGAGACCGTGTTCAGCGAGGGCAGCACCAGCGACGCCGACGGCGTCTCGACCATCTTCGCGCCCGACACCACCGGCGTTGCCGGCGACGCGACCTGGGAGCTGTACCTCATCCCCATCTTCGACGGTCTGCCCGACTCGGACACCTACGCGACCAACGGCGAGGCGTGGATCGATCTCGACTCGCGCAAGTGGGTCACGACCGAGGACGTCAAGCAGGACAAGTCGATGTCGATCCTGACCACGCGCAAGCTGCTGCGGATCCCGGTGTGGTCGAGCGCGCGCAAGGCCGCGACCGGCGGCTTCGCGGCCACGCCGCCCTCGGCAGCGGACTTCGGCACCACCGGCCTGCTGCGCACCAGCGAGCTGCAGCCGTTCGGCAACAAGAGCAACCCGTGGGTGGTGCAGGTCGATCACCAGTGGTTGCGCACGTGGGTGCAGCTGCGATGCTGGGATCCGGTCGCGAAGAAGAACCGGACGCTGCCGCCGTCGGTGTTGGTCTCGGGCAAGAATGGCTTCGGCACGACCGTCGCGGGCAGCTCGGTGCTGCTGTCCGACGGCTCGATCTACCTCGTGCACAGCGGCCGCAAGGACGATCTGCCCAAGCTCAGCTACGAGTTCACCACGCCCGAGAGTTCGTTCTTCGCCTACGCCGACGGCAAGACCTCCACGGTCGAGGACAAGAGCGTCGATCTCGCGATGCTCGCGACGCACTACCCGCTGCCGCGCGCGTGGTGCTCGCTGGGGCAGCGGCCGTGGCTCGGCACCGGCGAACCCTCGTCGTCGAACCGCAAGACCTTCGAGGAGCTGCGCCACGACGGTACCGCCGCCGACAACCCGCTGAGCTTCCACCTCGACGACGTCGTGATCACGCTCGACGGCTCGGACATCCTGGGTCGCGACAAGGACGGCAAGTGGATCGCCAAGAGCGATCGCATCACGGTGTTCGACGCGATGCTGGCGATCCGCAAGCAGGCCAAGCAGGGCAGCGATCCGATGCCGTGGTCCGACCTGCCGTTTGTGGCCCAACCGCTGGCCGCAGAGGACCACTACTACGTGGTGGACAAGGGCGCGGAGGCGATCACGCGCGTGGTCGAGTACGAAGGCCGCCTGTTCGGCGTCGATCGCCGGCGTGTGCGCGGACTGCCGGGCTTGGATCCCGGCGTCGGTGCGCGCGCGGCCAAGCTCAGCCGCGGCGTCGATCTCAGCCGCAGCGAGCTGCACCTGTTCGACACGCGCTGGGTGAAGTTCGACTGGCAAGGCACCAAGGCGCCGCTGGCCCACGTGATGGCGTACGTGTCGACCTTCATCGACGCACCCAAGGAGGACGACCCGGCGACCGGTCCCAACCTCGCGCGCACGCTGGGTCTGCCGCGGTGCCTCAAGCTCATGGCCGCCGCGGCCGCGGTGTGGAATCAAGGCCATCCGGGCAACCACGCGATCCCCAGTCCGCACAAGAGCTACGCCATCATCCCCGACGGCGGGCTGAAGGACACGACGGCGGTGATCCTCGACCGCGTGCACTTCGGCGTGCGCAAGCTCGAGGATCGCGTCGAGTTCAACGGCAGCAGCGACAAGAAGATCCGCATCCTCGTGCACCCACAGGCCGGTCGCGCCACCGGTGGCGATCCGATGCATCTGTACCTCGTCTACGGGCCCAAGATCCACGCGCCACCGGTGGCCAATCCGCCAACGCCGGGACCGGTCTTCGACTTCGAACGCGGCGGTGACTCGATCGGCGACCGCATCGACGACGTCGAGAGCGAACCGTTCACGCTCGCGCACGAGCTGGGGCACTCGATGGACCTGCCCGACGAATACGTCGAGCACGTGACCCCGCCCGACAAGGCCAGCGGCGCGGTTGCGGCATTCCAGAGCTGGTTCCGTCCGTTCGACCACGACTTCACCTCGTTCATGCGCGGCAACCACGTGCCGCGGCTGCGCTACCTGTGGCCGCACGTGCTGCAGTTGCAGACGCTGGCGGAGAAGGACGAGTTCGCGTGGCTCAAGGCCCAGCTGCCGCTGGTGGTCGACTACCCCGCGAAGAAGGCCAAGATGCGCTACCGCCTGCCCAAGGGCGCGGGCAAGTTCGGCGACACCCCGACGCCGTGGAGCATGCGCGCGGACACGCTGGGCCTGGCCGAGCTGGGGCTGTTCGTCGCCGGCGACGACGAGAGCACCCGCGGGCCGATCATCTTGCCGCCCAAGAAGCTGGTCGACCCGTTCGACGGCGTGGTCGTGGTCACGACGAAGTACTGGTTCACCTTCGACAACTCGATCAGCGACGACAAGGATCGCTGGGAGCTGCTGTACGACGAGTTCATCGGTACCTACTACGACCGCGAGGAGTGCCCCAAGTTCTTCCTGCAGTCGAGCGGGCCGTGGCTCACGCGCGTGCTGGTGCTGTTCCAGCCGCGCATCGAGTTCGGGCCCAAGCCCAGCACGCGCGACGACGGCACGGTCGAGGCGGTCGCCAGCGCCGACATCGAGGTGCGCGTGCGCAAGGGCGACCGCGCGCGCACGACCGGCAAGCCCCACGTGCTCGGCATCCGCAAGGGCGACATGGGCCACTTTCTCATGCGCTACGCGCTGTCGCCGACGCAGGCGGTGTTCGACGACCGCAAGAACAAGAAGCTGCAGGCCGACGACCTCGCGGGCATCAACGCGTGGTTTTCGAACCTGTTCGGGCGCAGCAGCAAGGTCGTGGAGCTGTGAGCCTGCCGGGCAGCCTCGCGCAGATCTTCGGCAGCGGCCGTCGTTCGTCGCGCGTCGCGGTCGCGCCAGGTCGCTACGACCACGCCGAGCCCCTGGTGCCGCCCGACCTCGTGCCGCTGCCACCCGCGCCCGACGCGGTATTGATGGCGGGCACGCCGGCGCGCTGGGGCCTGCAGCTCGCCGCGGGGCTCGTGGTGGTCGACCTGCACGGCACCCACGCGTTCGAGGGCAACGGTCGCTGGCTCGGCGCGCTCGAGCCGGGTGGAGGCCCGCGGCTGGGCAAACGCGTGTGGCCGGGCGATGGCTCCGAGCGCACGCTCTTGCGACCCATCGGTCGCTTCGTCGAGGCCGCGGTGCAGCTCGCGGCCAGCTGGCGCGACGAGCTGTGGATCACGGTGTTGCAACGCATCGCCGCGTTCGCGCCGCCGCAGCTGGTGGTCGAGGTCCGCGCCAACGGCTCGCGTCTCGACGACGAGGCCGCGCCGCGGTGGTGCTTCGTGTGGCCGCGCCCCGGCACCGCGGCCATCGCCGACGACGGCACCGTCGCGGTCGCGACCGAGGATCACGCGCTGCACATCCTCGCGGCGCCGGCCGATCCCGCGTGTCGCGACCCCGAGGTCGTCGCGCAGCTCGAGCTGCCCTACGAACCCTACGGCCTGTCGGCGACCGATGACGGCTTCCTGGTCTGCAGCGCGGTCGACGGCGACGTCAGCCCCGCGGTCGCGCAGCGCCGGCGTCTGGGCCTGCGGCCACACGGCGTGCCGGGATCGTGGCGCACCGAGGTGCGCAGCCTCGATCGCCGCGGTGACACCCGCTGGGCGGTCGTGCTCGACATGACCGTGTGGCAGCCACCGATCGATGGCGGTGTCGATCGCGTGCTGCTGGCCGGCCGCGGGCTGGCGTGCATCGAGGCCGGCGCGCTGCGCTGGACCCGGGCGCTGGGCACCGAGCTGTACGCGACCGCCTTCGACGACGGCAGCGCCGCGGTCGGTGTCGGCGCGCACTTCGGCGTGGTCGATCGCGCGGGCACGATGGTGCAGGGCTTCGCGATCCCCGAGGTCGCGGTCACGCCCCCCGCGATCGGCTGCGACGGCGCCCTGGCGCTCGGCACCGCCGGACGCACGTACCTCGTGCCGGTGGCGCATGGCTGAGCCGCGCCGCCGCGCGGTGCTGTGCGGCGGGCTCGCGACCGTGGTGACCGCGGCGTGCGAGCCCACGCGCGCACCGACGTCGCAAGCATCGCTGGGCGAGGTCGCGGCGCTGCCACCGGGCCTGGGCGCGCCGCAGCGGATCGTGATCGACGGCGGACGCGTCGCGGTCGTCGGGGTCGGCGGCTTCGCGACCCTGGCCGCTCGACGGCTACGGCACGTGCCGGTCGATGTCGACGGCGTCGCGCTGGTGACCTGGGCCCGCGGCGGTGCTCGCCGCAGGGGCCATCCGCGATGGCGGCGGTCGTGTCCCGCAGTTTTCGGCGGCGCTGGTCTGTACCACGAGGGCGGCATCGACGAGCGCGTTGCGGCAGGCCGACGCGCAGGGCTGGACCTGCGCGCTGCAGCGGATGGCGCGACCGCGAACTGCGGCGATGGTGGTGGTCAGACGGGGCTGGCACCACCGCGGCTGGGCTCCGAGGCCGAGGGCTTCGGCGACGCGTCGCTCGATCTCGACGGGGCGATCGCGCTGGCGATGCACGACGGCCGTGTGCTCGTGCTCGAGGGCAGCGTGCGCGACGACGCGCCGCGCGTGCTCGCCGACGTCCGCGTGACCCCGACGCCCTACGCGGTCGCAATGACGAGCGAGGGGACCGTGGCTGGCGTGCGCGCCGGGGCAGATCGATCCCGCGCGGATCGAACAGGCCCACCCCGACGGCAGCCTGCGCGACGACTGGCGCACGAGCGTGGTCGCGTTGGCCCGCGACGGGCGCGAGCGCCTGCGGCTCGAGCTCGACTTCGCGGTGACGCAGCTGCTCGCGCAGGGCGGCGGGGTCTATGCCGTCGGCGCGGCGGCCGCAGTCGACGCGCGCGGTGCCGCGTGGACCGGGGCCGCGGGCGCGCTGCTGCGCAGGGGCGCGGTCGACGATCGCGGCGTGCGCTGTATTGGCCGGCGATGGCCAGTGTGCGCGGGTGGAGCCCGGCGGCCGCACCGTCGCTGTTCGTGCCGCCGCTGCGCGCCGCGCCGCAGTGCGCACCCGCGTGCGCCGACGACCGCGTGTGGATCGTCGCCGCGCGCAGCGGCTGGCGTGCGGCTGTGGATAGCGTGCTGCCAGCGAGAACTCGTCCGCGCGGCCTCGACCCGCGATCGCGCTGCTGTTCGCGTGCTCGAACCCACCGCCGAGCCAAGGCGGCAGCGACGACGGCTCGAGCACGGCCGCGGTGTCGACCACCACGGCGCCGACGGCGGCAGCAGCAGCAGTAGCACCGACGCGACCGGCAGCTCGAGCGAAGGCGGCAGCGACAGCAGCACCGGCGAGTCTCCGCCGCCCGACCCGGTCACGACGCTGATGGACGCGGTGGTCTTCTATGATGGCTACGCGCGGCGACCGTGGACGAGCCGGTGCCCGGAGGGCATCGCGCCACAGCAACGCCCTGGTCGCGACACGGTTCACCGAGGAGCAACGTGCAGCGCAGCAGACGCTGATGGTCGGGGTCATCGTCGGGGCCCGCTGCGACAACTACGACCGCATCGGCGCGGTCCACCTCGCGCTGGTGCCCAAGGGCGCGGCCAGCTACGTGCCCGCGGAGGTCGATCGCATCGAGGTCGCCCGCTTCATCACGCCGTTCATGGACATGAACGAGTCGCCCATGACCGTGCCCTACGAGTTCGCGGTCGACGACCTGTTGCCGGTGCTGCCGACGAGGCGCTCTGGGCCGAGTTCGACCTTGTGGTTCGAGCTGATGATCCTCGGCGTACCCTACGCCGCCAACACCGAGATCCCCGGCTGCGCCGATCGCAACGACACCCAGGACGGCACGTTGCCGCTGTACACCGACAGCAGCCGCGAGCCGGTGGTGTTCGATGCGCTGGTGCCCCTGGCGATCGAGCAGTCCTTCAACAACTACGCCCGCGGGGCCAGCGACGCGATCGGCACCACGCGCAAGACCATCCTGTTCGAGGTGCCCGCGGGCAGCCAGCGCAGTCAGCTCGTGCTCATCACTCGAACCACGGCGCCAACGCCGGCGGCGAGGAGTACATCCGCCGCGATCACTTCGTCTACGTCGACGACGCGATGGTGCTGCAGTACAAGCCCGGTCGCACCAGTGAGCCGTTCCGCAAGTACAACACCCAGGGCAACGGTGAGCCCATGGCCCCACGCCCAAGACCGACGAGCAGTGGTCGTTCAGCAACTGGTGCCCCGGCGACGTCATCGACATCCGGCGCATCGATCTCGCCGACCTCGCGCCGGGGCCGCACAGCTTCGTCATCGACGTGCCCGACGCGGAGTTCGTCGACGCTCAGGGTGACTTCCCGCTGTCGCTCTACCTGCAGGCCTCGACGCGCGGCTGAGCCCGGTGGTCAGCCCAGCAGCCGCGCGAGCACCTCGCCGGCCCCGCGCAGCGCCGCCGCGCCATCGCCGGTGAAGCTCGAGCCGTGCATCGGCAGCAGCGTGCGGGGCTCGAGCGCGCCCAGCCGGGCCAGGCCCGCGACGGTGTGCTTGCCGTAGGGGATGTAGCCGGCGAAGGACCCTGCTCGCATGCCCGCGAGGTCCAGGCGTAGCGGTCGACGATGTCGCCGGTGGTGCTGGGCTCGAGCTCGCCGATCTGGTGGAACAGGTCCTTGAGCACAGCAGCGAGCGCTCGGTCTCCTCGGCTGCTGAACAGGTGACCTGCATCCCAGCCATGGGGAAAGTGCGGTGCTGATCCAACGGAAACGGCGCTTGCCGGTCACCAGCACCTCGCCGTCGCCCAGTGCCCGGGCCTTGCGCGAGATCTGATCGTCCACGCTGACCACGCCGACCATGCCGCACGCGGCCTGGGCCACCGGCGCGGCCTGCAGTTGCCGGCTCGAGGCGCCGCACTCGTCGGCCTTGAAGTGGCTGAACGAGATCCAGCGCAGCGTCGCGGGATCGATCACCTCGGCGACCGCAGCGTGGACCAGCCCGAACATCGCGCGCGGACCGGTGTGGTACAGCAGCGGTTCGTCGTCGCGCACGAGGTACTGGCTGAACTGGAACCTGACCTCGGGCACGAAGGTGCTGATCTGGAACACGTCGGGTGCGACTTCTGGTGACCTGGCTACGCATGGGGATGCTCCGGCCAGGACTGCGTGTCGCGAGCGGCCCGCACCGTTACACGGCGCAAGGAGTGTTCGAACCGTGTCGCAGGCGGGCGTCGGAGCGATCCCGAGCGCGTCGGCGCTGCTGGCGCAGTTCGGCGATCGCATCCGGCTGTACGGCCTGCGCGACCCTGGACGCCGCCGAGGACCTCGTGCAGGAGGTCGTGCTGACCACGCTCGACAAGCTGCGCCAGGGTGAGATCCGCGAGCTCGAGCGGCTGCTCCTGTTCGTGCTCAACGGCCGTGCTGCGCGCAACGAACACCGCGGCGAGCAGGCGCGGCGCGCTGCTACAGACCCACGCCGACGCAGCGGCCCTGTCGGCGCCGGCGGACGTGGTCCTGCTGGACGCGCGGCGCCTGGCGCAGTGCCTCGCGGCGCTGCCCGAGCGCGCGCGCACGCTGCTGCTGCTGACGTTCTACGCCGGCCAGAGCGCCCCCGAGGTCGCGCGCGAGCTGCAGATGTCGCCCGAGAACGTCCGCGTGCTGCGGCACCGCACCATCGGTCGCATGCGCGCGTGCATGGAGGGGAGCAGCGCCGCATGAGCGCGCCGTCCGAGCTCGAGCTGTTCGACTGGTGGCTCGGGGAGCTCGACGACGATGCGGCCGCGCGGGTCGAGGCGTCGCTGTTCGAGGACGACAGCGTACTCGAGCGCCTGCAGTGGCTGCGGAGCCTGGCCCAGGCGCTGGCCGACGCGGTGCCGCGAGGCACCGTGCCGATGGTCGCGCTCACCCACGCGCTCGCGGTCCAGCTCGAGCGCGCCGGCCTGCCCCACACCGCCTACGTGGTGCAGCCGGGGCAGACGGTGCCGTGCGCTGCCACCGTCGATCAACGCTACTCGGTCGCGCGGCTGCACGCCGACCTGCGGGGCATCGAGCGCGTCGACGTCCGCGTGCGCTCGCCTCACCTGGGCGAGCTGCGCTTCGACGACGTGCCCTACGACGCGGTGCGCTCCGAGGTCGTGTTGTTGCAGAGCGGCGACGCGGTGCGGGCCGTGCCCAGCACCACGCTGACGTTCGAGCTGCGGGGCCTGCGAGACGGAGCCGAGGTCGCGCTGGGCACCTTCGTCATGGACCACCGCGCGCTGGGCGACCCTCGCTGAGACGGACCGCTCCTGCGGCGCGGTTGCGCGGCGGCTCGCAGCGCGCGAGCGGGTCGGCGACGCCGAGCGCATCGACCGGCCACAGCACGCGCATGCGGTCCGACGCGATCGTGTGCCCCCATGCGCCCGGCGGCAGGCGGTCGCACGGGTGCGAGTCGGCCGAGGGCAGCGGGCGCAGGGGCACGGCGTCTCGCGGACCCTTGGGGTGGTAGCAGCCGCCGCCTTGCGCCCGCGGCACACGAGCGCGCACCGTCGCGATCGCGACCGTCTGCGGGGCCGTCACGGGACTGCCGTGTGGGGCGCAGCCCGCCGCGACCGCGAGCATCGCGGCGACCGTGACCGCCCATCGCGCAGCCAGCATCGCGAACCCGGACAACCGCGACCGCGCCGGGTTCCGCGTGGGTTTCGGCAGGCTCGCCGCGCGATCGACCGGCCGCGCTTCCGGGTTTGCGTAGCGCTGCGGCAAGGCGCTCCACCACGGGAACCCGAGGTGTCAGGCTCCGAACCTGGGGCTGGCGGATCGAGGGGACCACGTGCGAATGCAACGACGAACCAGCGCTACGATCTCGACCATGACGAGCCTGACCACGCTGCTGCTGCTGGCCGCGTGCGCGACGGACGACACCGGCCGCGGCCCCAGTGACCCGGCGGGCAACTGGGAGGACGACGACCGCGGTGCGGGCGAGAGCCTGGGCAGCTTCGAGTTCACCTACTACTGGGTCGCGTCGCAGACCAGCTACGCGGGCGCGAACAACACCAGCTTCTACGATCAGCAGTGCAAGAAGATCGCGACGGTGCCCAGCGCCTTCTGGAGCGCGATCAAGCTCGAGGGCACCGGCAAGCTCACCGACGGCCGCGTGGTGAACTACGCCGGCGCGTGTGGCTGTGCCCGCTCGCCCTGCTTCAAGGTGCTGGGCGGCGACAAGCCCTGGGGCGAGGGCGTGCAGGGCCGCGCGCTCGAGCCGTACCGCTCGATCGCGGTCGACAAGAGCGTGATCCCCTACGGCAGCTGGATGTACATCCCCGAGCTCGACGGCAAGACCATGCCGGGCGACGCGCCGTGGGGTGGTTGGGTCCACGACGGCTGCGTGCTCGCGGCCGACACCGGCAGCGCGATCATCGGCGATCACATCGACTTCTTCGTCGGCTACAAGTCGAGCTACACCTCGCTCATCAACGAGTTCGGCCTCGAGTCGGTCACGGTGCGCCAGGGCGGGACCCAATGCACCGGCGAGCCGCCGCAGCAGCCTGCCGACGACGGCGATGGCGGGGGTGACGGCGGAGGCGGCGGCGGCGGTGGCGATGGCACGCAGGTGTGCTTCCCCGGCGCCGACGGTGCCGGTGCGACGTGCCTGCCGCTTGCGGCCCCGGGCACGCCCACGGGCTACGACTATCCCTCGCCGCTGTCGGCGAACTACCGCCAGCCGATCGCGTATCTGGATCTCGACGCGGTCGACGTCAACACCAAGGTCGCGCCCAACTTCACGCTGGGCGAGTTCGTCTCGCGCAGCAAGGGGCGCTACGCGGTGCTACAGCCCCACGCGGTGCAGCGCATGCAGGACCTGCGCAACCAACTCGGCGGCATCAAGATCAACTCGGGCTATCGCTCGCCCGCGTACAACGACTCGATCGGTGGCGCAACCAGTTCGCGGCACATGTTCGGCGACGGCTTCGACTGGGTCGGCACCGGCGTGAGCCTGACGACCGCCGAGCACGCGTGCGAGAACAACGACGGCTTCTTGGTCGAGTACACCTCGCATGTCCACTGCGACTGGCGCGGCACCTCGGTCGATCCGCTGTTCTTCGGCGCGGCCGCCGTCGCGGAACCGGAATTGCCGCTCGCGGGATTCCAGGCGTCGCTGCAGCGGGACGGCGACGGCTTCCTCGCGCCGGCGACCGGCTTCGACGAGGGCGAGCCCATGCGCCGCTGGACTGCCCGGGATCGCGACGGTGTCGTGATCGCCAGCGCGACCGGCGAGCGCTTCGTGCCCCCGGCCGGCACCGCACACGTGGACGTTCGCGTCGGCGCGGTGGTGGACCTCACGACCGCGATCGAGTGAGCGAGGGCGGGCGCCGGCCCGCGCCCATCGAACGCCCACGAGCCCGCCGCGAACCGTTCGCGCGCGGGCTCGACCCTGTGGTTTCGCGCGCGGGTGTGGTGTATGGCTTGCCCGGGCCGCAGGGCCCGGAGACACACCATGCGTCGCTCGTTCCGCGTCCTTCCTCTGCTCGCCCTCGCCGCGCTCGCGTGCACGGTGCAGGCCTCCAGCTCGAGCTCCTCCACCCCCGACGGCGGCAAGCCGGTCGATCCCGCCGCGGGCAAGCCGGTGGAGAAGGCCGAGCCCGCCGACAAGCCCATCGACAAGCCCAAGGTCGATCCCAAGGAGCAGGCCAAGAAGGAGTTCGAGGCGGCGATGGCCGACCTCGACGCGCAGCTCGCCGCCGAGAAGGCGCGCTGGACCCCAGAGATGACCGCGGGGGTCGAGAAGCTGACCGCGACCAAGTGGCGCAACGTGGTGCAGGGCATGAAGGCGATCCTCGCGAGCCCCCACCGCAAGCCCGGCAACGCCGGTCGCGATCCCTTCCGCCACCCCGTCGCCACGCTCGAGTTCTTCGGCCTCAAGCCCACGATGCACGTCTACGAGGTCGGCCCCGGCGGCGGTTGGTGGACCGAGCTGCTCGCGCCGCTGCTCGCGGCCAAGGGCAAGCTCGCCGTGGGCATGCTCGACAAGAACTCGGACGACTACGGCGTGCAGTACTCGGCCCACGCGACCGAGGTGCTGCTCGACGCGGCGCCGGCGTTGTACGGCAAGGTCGAGCGCGTGCCCACGCAGCCCGGCGCCTACGACATGGGCCCGGCGGGCTCGCTCGACATGATCCTGGTCATGCGGATGACCCACAACCTCATCCGCGGCAACAACCTCGAGAAGTTCCTCGGCAAGGCCCACGAGACGCTCAAGCCCGGTGGCGTGCTCGCGATCGAGCAGCACCGCGCGCCCGAGGGCGCCGATCCCAAGACCAGCGCCGAGAAGGGCTACGTGCCCGAGGCGTGGCTGATCCAGCAGGTCGAGGCCGCCGGCTTCAAGCTCGCGGGCAAGTCCGAGATCAACGCCAACGCCAAGGACACCAAGGACTACGCCAAGGGCGTGTGGACCCTGCCGCCGACCTTCGCCGAGGGCGACAAGGACAAGGCCAAGTACGAGGCCATCGGCGAGAGCGACCGCATGACGCTCAAGTTCGTGCGCCCGGCCAAGCCGGCGAAGGACAGCGTGCTCGGGGGCGTCAAGGCCAAGGACGCGCCGCCGCCGAGCGCCTCGACCGCGGCCGGAACCACCACGACCACGAAGTGAGCCGCCGTCGGCGCGCGGTCGGGCTTGGAATCCCGGCCGCGCGCGCGGTCAGTCCGATCATGACGTGCAAGGCGGCGATCGTGGTGGGTGTGCTCGCGCTGGGGGCCTGCGGCGATGCCGGCTCCGACGACGCGGGCACCACCGGCACCAGCGCCGCGACCACCAGCGGCGGCGGCAGCACCACCTTTTCCGGCAGCACGAGCGGCACCACCGGCGCCGTCGACGGCAGCAGCTCGAGCGATGGCGGCATGCGCTACGACCTGGGCAACGACGGCGACACGCGCTACCTGCTCGCGCTGTCGACTCCGCTCGATCCGACGCTGCCGCTGCAGTTCATCGCCGACATCACCGTGACCGACGGCGTGCTCGCGGTGTCGCTGCAGCCACTGTCGCTCGACATCGGCAGCACCGACGCGCCGCGCGAACCGGTGGGCCCGGTGCTGCAGGGTGGTGTGGATTTCATGACGCCGGCGTTCTCGGCAGCCTTCGATCCGTTCGAGCTGCCGGCGCAGGCCGATCCGGTCGAGGGCACCGCGCGCAGCGGCATGCTGACCCTGGTCGGCAGCCTCGCCGGCGCCGGGGCGCCGTGCGGCACCGGCATGGGCGTGATCACGAGCCCGGGCGAGGTCGATCTCGACGGCAGCACCTGGGGCACGGTCCCGCTGGGTCCGGGCGACGCGCTGCCGGACACGTTCGCGACCGCGTGTCCGTGAGCGCCGGCGTCACTCGATCGGACTGCGGCACAGCGCGTCGTAGAGCTCGCCGGGCGCGATGCCCTTGGCCAGCAGCGCGGCGGCGCGATCGAGTTCCTCTTCGATCAGCAGCCGGAAGTGCAGCTCGGGCAGCGCGCCCTCGACCGGGCGGCCGTTGACGAAGTACGCCGGCGTGCCCGACACGCCCAGCATCGCACCCAGCGCGAGGTCGTCGTCGACCACGCGGTCGTAGCTCGACGAGGCGATGTCCTTCTTGAAGCGCTTCATGTCGAGGCCGATGCGCTTGCCGATGCCGATCAGCGTCTCTTCGTCGAACTTGGCCCCGGTCTCGTACAGCGCGTCGTGGAAGGCCCAGAACTTGCCCTGGGCGTCCGCGGCCGCGGCCGCGCGCGCGGCCACGAAGGCGTGGGAGTGGAACGGCAGCGGGTTGTGCTTGTAGACGATGCGCAGCTTGTCGCCGTAGCGCTGCCGCAGGCGGTTGATCACGAGGTTGCCGCGGGCGCAAAACGGGCACTCGAAGTCGCCGAACACCACGATGGTGATGGGCGCGGTCGCGGGCCCGAGCACCGGTGACTTGCCCAGCGGCACCACGAACACGCCGTCGGGGTCGAGGCCGCGCCGCTGGGTGAACTGCACCGCGGTGAAGCCGTCCGCGATCGCGTGTTGGTACAGCTTCTCCTTGGGCACGCCGTCGGCGATCCAGGCCGCGGCCAGCTCCAGCTCCTGGTCGACCATCGCCGACATCTCCTCGATCGGCTGTGCGCCGGAGATGACGCGACCGTTGATGAAGAAGGTCGGCGTGCTGTTGACGCCCAACCGTCGCGCCTGCCGCATGTCGCGGCGCACCTCGGGGCCCCACGCGAGGCCGTCGAGGTCGCGTGCGAGTGCCTCGGTGTCCATGCCGGCGTCGCGGGCGTAGTCGAACAACCGCTCGAGGTCGATCTGCCGATCGGAGAACAGTCGGTCGTGGAAGTCCCAGAACTTGCCCTGGGACTGCGCGGTGCGGGCCGCGATCGCCGTGGGCAGGGCGGCGGAGTGGAAGTCGAGCGGGAAGGCCTTGTATGCGATGCGCACGCGACCGTCGTAGCGGCGCTCGAGCTCGCGCAGGTTCATGTAGCCCTGGCGGCAGAAGCCGCACTCGAAGTCGCTGAACATCACGATCGTGACCGGCGCGTCGGGTTGCTGCGGACCGGGGCGTCGCCGAGCTCCACCTTGAAACGCTCGATGGTGCTCTCGCCGCCGCCTTCGTCCGCGAACGCCGGCAGCGCGTCGACATCGCTCGCGCGCGCGCCGGGGCCGTGGCTGGGTTCGACCGCGTTGCCCTGTGGCCTGCAGCCGAGCAGTGCCGCGAGCGTCAGCGCCCACACCCGCACGGCGCGTACGGCGGCGGAGCTGCGTGCAGGGGCGTTGGTGATCGCGGCGCGCATTCGCCCCGTTTTACGCCGCGCTCGCCCGCGGCGCCAGCGATCGCGGGTCTGCTGCGCAAGAATGCGGACGCGCGGAGGATCCGGGGCGGCGCACCTGCGGCGGCTGGCTATGCTGACGCTGGTGGTGGCGGGGGCACTGCTTTGGTTCGCGTTCGCGGGTCCGGCGCTGCAGGTGCCGTGGACCTGCGGCGTGACCAAGCCCTGCACGCAGGGGCACAACGGCTTTTCCCACAGCGGTACCAGCGAGTTCGCGTGGGACTTCGACGTCAACGAGGGCGAAGAGGTCTGGGCTGCCAGCAGCGGCACGGTCTCGTTCATCCGCATGGACAGCACCACCGGTGGCTGCGACCAGTCCTACGGCAATGACGCGAACTACGTCGTGGTCGACCACGACGACGGCACTGCGATCGTGTACATGCACCTGCAGCCGAACTCGTCGCCGCTGCAGGTCGGCGACGCGGTCGTGCCCGGCATGCTGATCGCGCGCGTGGGCTTGACCGGCTACGTCTGCGGCGATCATCTGCACCTGCAGGTGATGGAGCAGTGCGGCAGCCCGTACTGTCAGTCGTTGCCGGCGAGCTTCGTCGACTACGGCGATCCGGCCCAGGGCGACGTCATCGAGAGCACCAACTGTCCCGACTGCGGACTCGTGCTCGACGGCGACCAGACGGTGATCAGCGAGCTCGAGCCGGGCTGCTTCGTGCGCGAGACCACCGCGTGGTGGAGCGCGTTCTCGGGCGACGACGATCACCACTTCTACACCATGGCCACCGATGCGGACGCCGACGCGAGCATCGGTCGCTGGCGCTTCGGCGTGGCGACGCCGGGGGACTACCAGGTCGAGGTGTTCGTGCCCGACGCGGACGCCGACGCGGCCGGCGCGGTCTATCGCGTGTTCCACGACGGCGCGGTCGACAGCATCCCCGTCGATCAGTCGACCGCGAAGGGCTGGCAGAGCCTGGGCGTGTACGGGTTCACCGGCGCCCAGGGCGAACACGTCGAGCTCGGCGACGCCACCGGCGAGGCGTCGGCGCTGCAGCGGCGGCTGGCCTACGATGCGGTGCGCTTCACCTTCGTGCCCGGTGCGAGCGACGACGGTGGCAGCACCGGCTCTGGCGAGTCGAGCGGCAGTGCCGGCGGCGAGGCCACCGGTGCGTCGGGCGACGGCGGCGGCTCGGGTGGGGGCGGCAGCGGGGGCGCGCTCGGAACGGACTCGGGCACCGGCGTGGCCACCGGCGACGACGATGCGCTGCCGGACACCTTCGGTGCCGCGGACGATGGGCCCGCCGGTTGCGGCTGCGCCGCGAGCCCGCCGGCCGGCGCAGCGTGGCTGGTGCCGTGGCTGCTGTGGTGCGCACGCGCGGGCCGGCGTCGCGGTGCCCCGGCGGGCGCGTCCGCGCGCCGGTGCTAGACTGCCGCGACGCCGGCGATCGACGGTTTTGCGAGGCGCGGAAACTTTCCCGTGCGCCGTGCGTCACGAGGAAACGATGCAGCAGGTGCAATGCCGCCAGATCCGCCACTCGTACGACGGCGTGCGCGATGCAGTGAGCGCGCTCGACCTGACGATCAAGCGCGGTGAGGTGCTGGCGCTGATCGGCCCCAACGGCGCGGGCAAGAGCACGACGCTGCGCATCCTCGCGACGCTGCAGCGGCCCGACGCGGGCGCGGTCGAATGGGACGGACGCGACGCGTGGAGCGACCGGCTCGAGATCCGCCGGCGCATCGGCTTCCTCGGCGACGGCACCGCGCTGTACCCGACCATGACCGCCGCAGGCTACCTGCGCTTCTTCGCCGAGTGCTACGGCTGCAGCGACGCGGACGCCGACAAGCGCGTGGGCGAGCTGTTGACGATGTTCGACCTGGCGAGCAAGGCCAACGCCCGCATCGGTGAGATGAGCAAGGGCATGCGCCAGCGCCTCGCGATCGCGCGCGCGATGATCCACGACCCCGAGCTGCTGCTGCTCGACGAGCCCGCCGACGGGCTCGACCCGCTCGCGCGCCGGCAGCTGCGCGACATCCTGCGTGCGGTTGCCGATCGCGGCGTCGGCATCGTCGTCAGCTCGCACATCCTGCGCGAGCTCGATGGCTTCGTCGACACGGTCGCGCTGATCCAGAAGGGGCGGCTCGAGGTCCACGGCGGCGTCGACGAGGTCATCGCGCGCTACGAGGTCGGCCGGCGGCTGCACGAGATCCACGTCACCCGCGGGTTGCAGAAGGCGATCGAGGTCCTGCGCAAGCACGAGGGTCTGGTCGAGCGCATCGAGCCGCTGCACAAGGGCGAGCCCCAGCCAGACCCGCAGACTGCCGATCGCGGCCTGCTCAAGGTGCGGATCCACGGCAGCGAGGAACGTGCGGCCCACCTGCTGCGCGAGCTCGTGCTCGCCGACGTCGAGGTGATCTCGCTGGCCAAGGTGCGCAGCGATCTCGAGGACGTCTACCAGAGCATGGGCCGCGACGAGGTCAGCTGAGGCGCGCCGGCGCTCGCCCCAAGGCGACCCGCCGGTTCGCGGCACGCTCGTCAGCCGCCGGGACAGGTGACCTGCAGCAGGCCGCCCGGGAGCGCCTCACAGCCGAAGTCGGCGCAGGGCTCCCCGGCCAGGCACGCGCAGTCGGGCGCGTCGCCGCAGCCGCCGGGCAGTGGCACGCAGCTCCAGCCGTCGGGCGAGGGCAGCACGTCCGAGACCGACCAGTTGCAGTAGCTCGTGGTCGGGTCGCAGAACTTGTAGCCGCACGGCTGCAGGCCCTGCGGCGCCGCACAGCCGCCCTCGGCGTCGACGTCGACGCCCAGCAGCGCGGCCGCACACTCGCCGGTGTAGACCACGCCATCGCAGCCGCACACCGGATCCTCCTCGACCGCGGGACAGCCATCGGGGACCGCGGTGCACGTGGGCTCGTCGAACTCGGCCGCGCCGCAGCTGTTGGCGATCCAGTCGCAGTACTCGGCCGCGCTGCACGACAGCGTGCCGCAGTTGCCCGCGGTGCCGGTCGACTCGCTGCTCGAAGCTTCGCTGGTGCTGTCGCTGCCCACCGTGGTGGTCGCGGTCGACGAGCTCGAGCTCGCCTCGGTGGTGGAGGCGGTGGTGGAGGCGGTGGTCGAGGCCGAGCTCGACGCGGTGGTCGAGGCCGTGGTGCTGGCCGATCCGCCGGTGCTGCCGTCGGCCGAGCCGCTGTCGCCGGTGACACCGCCGTCGTCGCCGCCGCAGCCTGCTGCCACGAGCGTGAGCAGCATCGCCACACGTTGCATCCCAGGGTTGCGAAGTCCAGTCGAGCCGTGCATGCGAATCACTGTAGCAGCCGCGTGGTTTCGCGATCGCACCGGCGCGCGCATAATGATCGCCCGTGGATCGGCGTCCCCGCGAGAGCGACTCGGACGGTTCGGCGCTGCGCTCGCCGCAGCCGGCCGATCGCGAGAGCTCACCGACCCTGCCGCGTCGCGCCCCCGGCGGCGAGGCCGGGCCTGGACCTCGCGCCGGCGAACGCCTGGGCCGCTACTTCATCCTCGAGACCCTCGGCGAAGGCGGCATGGGCGTGGTCCATGCCGCCTTCGATCCGGCGCTCGAGCGGCGCGTCGCGATCAAGCTGCTGCAGCGCCGAGGCGACGAGACCGAGGAGCAGCGCGCGCGGCTGCTGGCCGAGGCCAAGGCCATGGCGCGGCTGTCCCATCCCAACGTCGTGACCGTGCACGAGGCCGCGGTCGATCGCGGTCGCGTCTACATCGCGATGGAGTACGTGCCGGGCCGGACCCTGCGGGTGTGGCTGGTCGAGCGCGAGCGGAGCTGGCGCGAGATCGTCGAGGTGTTCCGTCAGGCCGCGCTGGGCCTGGCGGCGGCGCACAACGCCGGCATGATCCACCGCGACGTCAAGCCCGACAACATCCTCATCGGCACCGACGAGCGCGTGCGCATCACGGACTTCGGCGTCGCGCAGCAGCTGGAGCTGACCACGCCGCAGCGCAGCGACTCCGGTGAGCACTCGGCCTCGCGCTCGTGGCCCGGCGTGGCCGAGCCCGCGACCGCGGGCGAGGCGGTCTCGCGCGAGCTGGCGATGGCGACCGGGACGCCGGTGTACATGTCGCCCGAGCAGCTGCGCGGCGCGCCGTTGGATGCGCGCTCGGATCAGTTCAGCTTCGGCGTGACGCTGTTCGAGGCGCTGTTCCGGCGGCGGCCGTTCCCCGGACGACGGCCGTCGGAGCTGCGCCGGGCCCACGCGACCGTCACCGTCGCGATCGCGCCGAGCGAACCGGCGGTGCCACCGTGGCTGCGGCGGCTGGTGCTGCGGACCCTCGCGATCGAGCCCGAGCAGCGTTGGCCGTCGATGCAGGCCATCGCCAAGCAGCTCGAGCAGGGCGCATCGCCGATCCCGCGGCGGCTGCGGGCGCTGCTGCTGGCGGCGGTGCCGGCCGCGGCGCTGGTCGGTGCCATCGTCGGCGGCCGCGTGGCCGAGCCGACCGCGTGTGCGGCCGACGAGCCCATCAGCGAGCGCTGGAACGACACGGCGCGCGAGCAGATCGGCGCGACCATGCAGGCCGCGGCGCCGGCGTTCGCGCAGGACACCGCGCGCACGGTCGTGCGCATGCTCGACGACTACGCGCAGGCGTGGACCGAGGGCTCCACCAACGCCTGCACGGCCCACCGCGACGGGCTCGAGTCGGACACGCTGTTCGACCGGCGGCAGTCGTGCCTGCGCGCGCGCCGGCGCGCGGTCGAGGGCTTGATCGACATCCTCACCCACGCCGACGCCGACGTGGTCTCGCACGCGATCGAGGCGGTCGACAGCCTGCCGGCGGTGCGCGAGTGCGACGCCGCGCGCCTGCTCGACGACGGCGCGTGGAGCCTGCCCAGCGATCCCAAGGCTCGCGCGCAGCACGAGGACACGCTCGATCTGCTCACGCAGGTCGAGACCATGTTCCGCGCAGGTCAGTTCCGTGCCGGGCTCGCGCAGGCCGAGGAGGCGGTCGTGCGCGCGCGGGCGCTGGAGGGCGAGGCGTTGCTGCCGCGGGCCCTGCTGGCGCGCGAACGCTACCAGTCGCGGCTCGATCAGGCCGACGCCGCCCAGGCCTCGGCCGAGGAGGCGTGGCATGTGGCGCTGCGCTCGGGCAACGCTGCCGACGCCGTGCGCGCGGCGACGCAGATGGTGGTGTTGCTGGGCTACGACCGCAAGCAGGAGGCGCCGGCGTTGTCGCGCGTGAGCGATGCCGAGAGCCTGCTCGCGCGCCTGCGCCGGCACAGCCCCGAGCTCGCCGAGGAACTCACGCCGGCGTTGTTGCGCGCGCAGGGCCTGGTCGAGCTGCGCAGCGGCCGACGCGGCGACGCGATCACGCACTTGCGCACCAGCCTGGAGCGCTATCGCGTGCTGCCGGGACGTCACGACCTGCAGCTCGCCGAGCACCTCAACTCGCTCGCCAACGCCGAGTTCGCCGAGGGCCAGCACGAGGCCGCGCTGGCGCACTACGAGGAGGCCCTGGCGCTGCAGATCGCGGTGCTGGGCCCCGAGCACCCCGGCGTGGTCGGCGTGCACAACAACCTCGGCCTGCTGTTGCGCAACATGGGTCGCCCCGGCGACGGCCTGGTCCACCTCGTGCGCGCCCACGGCATCGCCGTCGCGGCGTTCGGCGAGGAGCATTCCAGCGCGACGATGGCCGCGCGCAACATCGCGGCGGTCCATCACCAGATGCAGCACCCCGAGCTGGCGGTGCCGATGTGGGAGCGCGGCTGGGGCCTACCGCCGGAGCTCGAGCCCGGCGACTCCGGTGGCGCCCACCGTGCGCTCGAGTTCGCCGCCGACCTCGAGGCAGTCGGTCGCCGCGCCGACGCCGGCCGTGTCTACGCGCGCGTGGCCGAACTCGCGTCCGGCGACGTCACGCTCGCGGTGCTCGCGAGCAAGGCCAACGCCGGGGTCGAACGCACGCGCGGAGCCGCGGTCACGGCACGTGACGCGGCAGCGAGATAGTCACGGTGGTGCCACCGTCGCAGAGCACCTCGATGGTGCCGCCGTGGCGCTCGACCAGGCTGTGCACGATGGCCATGCCCAGGCCGGTGCCGCTCTCCTTGGTGGTGAAGAACGGCTCGAAGATGCGCTGCAGATCCGCGTGCGGGATGCCGGGGCCGTCGTCGCGCACGTGGATGCGTGCGCCGGCGCCGTCGGCCTCGACCGCGAGCACCACGCGGCTGTGCGCGGCTTCGATGGCGTTGCGCACGAGGTTGAACGCGATCTGCTTGATGCGCTCGCCGTCGGCCTCGACCACCACCGGCGCCTCGGCCTCGAGCTCGAGCGTGACGCCGCGGGCCAGCGCGACCGGGCGCTCGAGCTCGACCACCTGGGCCAGCACGTCGCGCAGATCGGTGTCGCGGGCCTGCAGCGCCGCGGGCCGCGCGAACACCAGGAACTCGGTCACCAGACGCGAGAGCCGACCGAGCTCGCCGCGCACCAGCTCGATGGGCTCGAGCAGCGACTTGGCCCGGTCGGGGTCGATGAGCTTGCTCAGGCGCCGCTCGAGCAGCTGCAGCTGCAGCGTCGCGGCGTTGAGTGGGTTGCGGATCTCGTGCGCGAGGCCGGCCGAGACCGTGCCGACCGCGGCGAGCTTCTCCGCCAGCGCGGTGCGGCGCTCGAGCGTGCGGACCTCGGTCAGATCGAGGCCCGAGGCGTAGATGCGGAAGCCGTCCTCGGCCGTCGCCGCCGCGAGTCGCCAGCGGATGACGCGCTCCTCGACCACACGGCCGCGCCGCAGCACACGACCCTCGAACGACACGCCCAGCTGACCGGCGTGCAGGTCCTTGTAGGCGTGGATCATCGCCTGACGGTCGCCCGGTGGCACGAACTCGTCGGCCCAGCGGTGGCCCACGAGTTCGTGCAGCGGCGCCTGCGTCACCGCCGACACCGCCGGGTTGGCGTGGATCACGACGCCGTCGCCATCGAGCACCAGCAGCAGCGCGGCGACGGTGTCGACCATGGTGCTGAGCTCGGCCTCGCGGTGCTCGAGCTCGAGCTGCAGCCGCGCGGCGCGGCGCCCCAGCTGCACCTGCTCGTACGCGCGCGAGACGGTGTTGTAGAGCTCGTGCGAGTCGAACGGCTTGAGCACGTAGGCGTAGGCGCCCTCGCGCACCGCGAGGATCGCGTCGTCGATCGACGCGTGGCCGGTGATGAGCACCACCGCACTCGCGGCGTCGAGCGCGTGCAGCTGGGGCACCAGCGCGAGCCCGGTGCTGTCGGGCAGGCGGACGTCGACCAGGGCCACGTCGAAGCCGTCCGCGGCGAGCTGCAGACCTTGCTTGGCGGTGTTGGCCAGGCGGACGTGGCCGCCGTCGACCTCGAGCAGCTCTTGCAGGTTGTCGGCGAGGTCGGCTTGGTCGTCGACGACGATGATGCGGGCGCCGGAGAGGGTCACGCGTGGCCTACGGCTCGGCAGGGCCGTCGAGCTGCTCGCGCACGAGCGCGACGAGGCGGCTGGTGTCGACGGGCTTGGCCACCAGCGCGGTGACGCCGGCCTTGCGCGCCTGGTCGAGCTGGACCTCGCCCGCGAAGGCCGTCATCAGGACGACCGGAGTGGTCGCCGAACGCGAGCGCACCGCCTGGACCACCGCGATTCCGTCGCGCGGCGTCATGCGGAGGTCGGTGATCACGAGGTCGAACGGCCGGTCCTCGAGCTTGGCGATCGCGCTGTCGCCGTCGTGGGCGATGGCGCACTCGAAGCCCTCGACCTCCAACGCCTCGCCGAGGTTCTCGGCGAGATCCTGGTTGTCGTCGACGATCAGAACACTGCCTGGGGTCATGCTGCCGCGCCCTCGGGCACCTTCGAGGGTAGCAGGATCCGGACCATCGCGCCGCCCTCGGCGCGGTTCTCGGCGACGGCGACACCGCGATGCCGCTCGGCCACCGACAGGACCAGGGCCAACCCGAGGCCGACCCCGGACGGACGCGAAGTGACCAGCGGTTCGAACACGCGCGGGAGCATGCCGGGGTCGAAACCCGGCCCATTGTCGAGCACGGTCAGGGCGTCGAAGGCCTCGTCGTGGCGTCCGACGCGGATGACCACCAGGCCGCCAGGGCGGGCGAGCGCCTGGATGGCGTTGGTGACCAGGTTGACGATCGCCTGCTCGAGCAGGCCCACGTCCACCAGCAGGCTGTGCTCGCCGTCGATGTCGATCTCGAGCTGGACCTGGTCGGGCACCGCGACCATGGCGAGCGCGTTCTTCACCAGCGAGCGCGCGTCGACCGTCGACAGCTGCGGCGGTCGGGCCCGCGCCAGCTCGAGCAGGGCCGTGACGATGCGGTTGCACGCGCGCACCTGGTTGGTGATCTTGTCGAGGTGGCGCAGGCCGCGGTCGTCGTCGACCACGCGGCGCAGGATGTAGGCCGACGACTCGATCACGCCCAGCGGGTTTCGCAGATCGTGGCCGATGGTCGCCGCGACCATGCCGATGGTCGCCAGCCGCTCGTTGCGGCGCAGCCGGTCCTCGGAGTCCAGACGGTAGGTCTGCAGCATGATCGCGAGCTCGAGGTCGAGCAGGCGATCGACCGCGCGCAGGGCGGCGCTGCGGGTGTCGGGGTCCTTCGCGAACGCGCGCTCGATCACCGCGTGGTAGTCCTGGCGCATCACGCCGATGGCCGTGACCATGTACTGCTGCGGCAGTCCGATCTCGACGTGGCGTCGACCGATGCGCGCGCGCAGCTCGAAGAACGCGTCGTCGTGGGGCCCGCGCAGGCCCGAGTCCATCCACGCCGTCAGCGTGCGCTTGAGTCGCTGCACCTGCGCGTCGCCGCCGGTGATGGCTTGGTGCGCGCCTTCGTGGCGCAGGATGCAGGCGTAGAAGTGCTCGGCCATCCGGTCGAACTCGGGCGCGAGCACGGGATGCAGGCTCGCGAGGCGCTCGGAATCCAGGCGGTCGAAGCCGATGTACGCGCTGACGTCCTCGAGGAAGGTGGTCACGACCGGGGCAGGATCGACAACGGCCCCCCACGTCGGCAGCGCAAAAAATGCGTGCTCAGGGGCACTTTGCGTCGACCGCGGCCGCGCCATAGTCCACGTCGATGTACCGCACGATCCTGGTCGGCCTCGATGGATCCCCGCGCGAGGCGGAGGTGTTCCGCACCGCCGTTCGACTCGCCAAGACCCTCGGCGCGACGCTGCATGCGTGCCGCGGCGTGACGATCCCGGTGGGGCTGCCCGACGCGGTGTGGAGCATGTCGATGGCACAGCTCGACGTCGCGCTGGTCAACGAGGCGGAGCGCGCCGTGGATGCTCGCCTCGCCGACGCGGCCGACCTCGCGGTCGCCAAGCACGTGCGCATCGGTCAACCGGCGGACATCGTCTGCGACACCGCGAAGGAGATCGGCGCGGACCTCGTGATCATCGGCTCGCACGGCTACGGTGCGTTCGAACGGCTGCTCGGCACCACCGCGAGCAAGATCGTGCATCGCTGTCCCTGCTCGGTGATGGTCGTTCGCGTTACGCAATGATTGCGTCGGACCCACCAGCTCGCAACCATTGCGCCACACTGCCCTTGTCCCGCTGTTCGATCGAGGAGAGAAGAACACCATGAGCGAAGCCACCCAGACGCCCGGTGCGAGCATCCTCGTGGTCGACGACGAACCCGCGGCGCGTTCGGCGTTGGTGGAGTTGCTGCGCGAGGAGGGCTTCACCGTGCGCAGTGCGGCGGATGGCTTCAAGGCCTTGGGCCAGCTCGACGAGTGGGTGCCGGATCTGGTCGTGACCGACGTGAAGATGCCGGGCATGGACGGCATCGAGCTGATGAAGAAGATCCGCGAGCGCTTCGAAGGCACCGGCGTGATCGTGATGACCGCCTACGGTTCGGTCGAGCATGCGGTCTCCGCGATGCAGCTGGGCGCCGACGACTACCTGACCAAGCCGGTGCACTTCCCGGAGCTGCTCGTGGTCGTGCGGCGCGTGCTCGCCAGCTACGATCTGCGGCGCGAGAACATGCGACTCAAGTCGGCGCTGGTCGGCGAGGGCATCACGCCCGGTCTGGACTGGATCGGCCAGTCGAAGCAGTCGCGCGAGCTGCTCGGCCTGGTGCGGCAGGTCGCGGACTCCGAGGCCTCGGTGTTGATCCTCGGCGAGAGCGGCACCGGCAAGGAGTTGGTCGCGCGGGCGCTGCACGCGTGGAGCCGGCGCAAGAACGGGCCCTTCGTGCCCGTGCACTGCGCCGCGCTCAACGAGGGTGTGCTCGAGAGCGAGCTGTTCGGCCACGAGAAGGGCGCGTTCACCGGCGCGACCGGCAAGCGTGAAGGCCGCTTCCTCAAGGCGGATGGCGGCACGCTGTTGCTCGACGAGGTCGGCGACATCCCGCTGTCGGTGCAGGTCAAGCTGCTGCGCTTCCTGCAGGAGCGCCAGTTCGAGCCGGTGGGTTCGGACGCGCCGATCTCGGTCGACGTGCGCGTGATCGCCTCGACCCACCGCGATCTGCAACGCGAGGTCCGCGAGGGCCGCTTCCGCGAGGACCTGTTCTATCGCCTCAACGTCATCACCTTGCGCACGCCGCCGCTGGCCCAGCGCCGCGAGGACATCCCGGCCCTGGCGATGCACTTCCTCGAGCGCTACGCCAGCAAGAGCCGCAAGATCATCCGCGGCTTCTCCGACCGCGCGCTGCGGGTGCTGCTGAGCGCCGACTGGCCCGGCAACGTGCGCCAGCTCGAGAACTGCATCGAGCGCGCGGTGGTGCTGTGCCAGGGCCACGAGGTCGAGCCGCGCCACCTGCCGCGCGACATCATGGTCCACGCGCGCACCGGCGACGAGACCCCGCCGATCCCGGGCTCGTCGATGGCGGAGATCGAGAAGTTCGCCATCCTCAAGACGCTCGAGCACGTCCGCGGCAGCACCAGCAAGGCCGCCGAGATCCTCGGCATCTCGCCGCGCAAGATCCAGTATCGCCTCGCGGAGTACCGCGGCGAGGCGCCGCCGGCCGGCGGCGAGCATGACGGGAACCGCGCGCCGGAGTAAGGTCGCTGCGGTGAGCGCCGCGGCCGGGCTGCAGGGCGACGCGTCCGCGGGACGAGCAGGCGGTGCATCCGAGGCCGAGCGTGGCCTGACGCGGGCGCAGGCCGAGGCCGCGCTCGCGCGTCACGGCCGCAACGAGATCGAGCGACAGCAGGCCACGCCGCGCTGGCGCATGTTCGTGGCGCAGTTCGCCAGCGCGCTGGTGCTGATCCTGCTCGCCGCGGCGGTGGTCTCGGCCATCGTCGGCGCGTGGGACGACGCGGTCGCGATCACCATCATCGTGCTGGTCAACGGCGTGATCGGGTTCGTGCAGGAGTCGCGGGCCGAGCGCGCGCTGATGGCGTTGCGCTCGCTCACGGCCGCGCGCGCGACGGTGCTCCGCGATGGCGTGGGCGCGATGGTGCCGGCGGCCGAGATCGTGCCGGGCGACGTGCTGCTGCTGCAGGCCGGCGATGTCGTCGCCGCGCTGCGCTGCTCGAATGCGCCGCGCTCACGACCATCGAAGCGGTGCTCACCGGCGAGCCTGCCGGTCGAGAAGCGCGTCGATGCGGCGAATCCGACCGATGAGCGCGTGCCGATCGCGGAGCGCCATGATCGCGTCTTCATGGGCACGACCATCGCGACCGGTACCGCACGCGCGCGGGTCCAGGCCACCCGATGGTGACCGAGCTGGGCAAGATCGCACCTGCTGGCCCAGGGCGAGTCGGCGAGGCCGCCGGCAGCGCCGCCTGGCAGCGTGGGGCAGGTGTTGCTGTGGGCCACGATCGTGCTGGTCGGCATCGTCGCCGTGCTGGGTTGGGTGCGGGGCCTGCCAGGTTCGACGTGCTGCTGACGACGGTGTCGCTGGCGGTGTCCGCGGTGCCCGAGGGCCTGCCCGCGGTGGTGACGGTGGCGATGGCCGTAGGCGTGGCGGCTGTCGGCGCGCAAGTTCTGGTGCGGCGGCTGTCGACGGTCGAGGACGTCGGCGCGCCACGGTCATCTGCACCGACAAGACCGGCACGCTCGACCGGCGGGCCCTGCGCGAGCAGTGGGTGACGACGAGCCACAAAGCGCGCGGCTGCGGCGTGCTGCGCGCGGAGCTCGGCGAGGGCGGGCGTCGGCGACCACCGAGCTCGCGATCCTGACGGCCGCGGCCCGCGGCATCGCGCGCGAGGCCACCGAGCGCGAGACGCCGTGGTGCGCACGCTGCCGTTCGACACCGATGGCGGCGCATGGCCGTGTGGCGCGCCGACGGCAAGGTCTACGTCAAGGGCGCGGTCGGGCCGTGGTCGCGTCGCCGCGAGCCGCCGGCGAAGCCACGACGCCGCGGCCATGGCCCGCCGCGGCCTGCGTGTGCTCGCGGTCGCGGTCGGCAGCCGCGACGACGAGTCCGAGCTGACCCTGCTGGGCCTCATCGGCCTGGCCGACGCGCCGCGGCCCGAGGCGCTCGCGGCGGTGCGCGCGGCCCAGTCCGCCGGCGTCCACATCGTCATGATCACCGGCGACCACGCGCTCACGGCCGAGGCCATCGCGCGTGAGCTCGGCATCCTCGACGACGGCGGCGACGCGGCCGCGTCCGTGTTCGCGCGCAAGACCGCGGCCGACAAGACCGCGATCGTCAAGCAGCTGCGCGAGCGCGGCGAGATCGTCGCGATGACCGGCGACGGCGTCAACGATGCGCCGTCGATCCGTGAGGCCGACATCGGCATCGCGATGGGCCGCGGCGCGACCGAGGTCACGCGCGAGGCCGCCGACATGGTGCTGGTCGAGGACGACCTCGGCGGCGTCGTGGTCGCGATCCGCGAGGGGCGCGTGGTCTACGACAACATCCGCAAGACCGTCATCTACTTGCTGTCGGGCAACGCCGCGGGCCTGATCATGATGCTGGTCGCGTCGGTGCTGGGCTGGCCCCTGCCGCTGCTACCGCTGCAGCTGCTGTGGCTCAACATCATGTGCGAGCCGCTGCCGGGCATCGCGCTCGCGATCGACCCGGCCGACGACGACGTGATGCAGCGGCGACCTCGCGACCCGCGTTCGCCGCTGCTGGGCCGCGCGGCGTGGACCCACATCGCCTGGGTCGCGGCGATGCACGCGGTCGTGGGCCTGGGCGCGTTCTGGTGGGGCCTGCGGCACGGTGGGGTCGAGCTCGCGCGCACGCTGGCGTTCTCGAGCCTGGTGTTCGGCGTGTTGCTGCGCTCGTTCGCCTCGCGCCACGAAGACAAGCTGCTGTGGGAGGTCGGCTGGACGCGCAACTTCGCGTTGTTGATCGTGGTCGCGATCTCCGTCTCGCTGCAGCTGCTGCTGCACACCCTGCCGCTGACGCGGGCATGGTTCTCGCTCGCGCCGATGACGACGCCCGAGATCGCCGCACTGCTGGCGCTGGGGTTCCTGCCGGTCTCGGTGGTCGAGCTGTCGAAGCTACTGCGGCGCGGCCGTCACTCGCAGCCGGACAGCTCCGGGAAGCTGCAGTGACCGTTGCAGGTGTCGATCAGCTCCCCGGTGCGCAGGAAGTGGTCGAGTTGCTGCTGCGCCGCGGGTACCGTGCGCAGCACGTCGTGGGGATCGCCGCATTCGCGGGCCGGTACGTTGTCGAGCGGCTCCGGCGGCAGGCCGAAGTCGTACTCGACCAGGGCCGCAGGCCCGCTGTACGGCGCCGCGACGGACTCGAGCCCGTAGACCGGGCGTAGCCCGGTGTCGAGGTGCACCGCCCCGATCGCGCGCGCCATCGTGTGCGCGCCCAGGGTCGTGACCTGGTGATCGCCGATCGCCGGCCGCACGTAGACCTGGTGCGCGGGCGTGCCGGGCAGGGTGTCGTGCGCGATGGCGTAGGAGTAGCCGGTGGGCTCGACCCGGTCCCACAGGATCTGCGCCAGCGCGAGCATGTACGCGATCACCAGCGGGTCGTCGTAGCGCGCCGAGATGATCTCGAAGAACGCGTCGAAGTCGGCGCTGCGCGGCAGCAGCAGGTTGTAGGGCTGGCCCGCGGTGTCGAGCATGCCGCGCTCGACGTCGGTGGTCAGCGCCATGTACGTGCCGCCGAGGATGCCGCCCTGGCTGCTGCCGTAGTAGTAGCGCTGGTCCGGATCGTAGGCGCCGTGGTCGCCGAAACGGATCATCGGCTCGTCGGCGAAGCCGCCGATCATCATGCGCATGGCCAGCAGCTGGTTGACCATGCCCTGCATCTGCCGGTCGACCACGGTGGCGAAGTCCTCGAAATGCCCGCCGTCGACGACCGCGCCGACGTAGATCTCGTCGTCCTCGTGCATGCCGATCCAGTCGGTCGCGAACACGACGTAGCCGTAGGTCGACGCGAACGGGATCTCGAACCACACGATCTCGCGCTGATCGGAGAACAGCCCGTGGCCGAACTGCGCCAGCGGCAGCGGCCCGTCGATGGCCGCCGGCGGGATCAGCACCAGGAAGGGGTACTGCGCCCACGGCATGTCGGGATTGATCGTGGGCATGCCGTCGGCGTCCAGCAGCAGGTGCGCGCCGGGACCGGGCTGGTCGAGGAACAGCGGCACGCGCATGGTGCCTTCGACCAGCATCGCGACGCCGGGCTCGGGCTCGAGCTGGACGTCGTCGATGGTGTACTGCGGCCCGGCGTCGCCCACCAGCGCGAGCGCCTGGTCGCGCATGTGCACCAGCGCTGCGGTGTTGTTCTCGCGGCTGGCGGTGGTGAAGTCCCACGCCAGCTGCAGCGTGTCGCGCGGCACGCCGGCGTCGCGCAGCCGCGCGAAGATGTCGGCGTACAGGCCCCGCCGCGCCTCGATCGACGGGTGCTCGTGGCTGCCGCCGTCGCGCAGGGCTGCGAAGGCTTCGCCCGGCGGCAGCGGCTCGCCGTTGCCGTCGCGCACGTCTCGAATCGCGACGATGTAGCGCCGCGCGTCCGCCAGCCGCACGGCCGGGCGGATGAACAGCGCGCGCCGCATCGGGTCGATCGCGGTCATGTCGAGCTCGGCCCAGTGCGGGATGCGTTCGCCGCTGTCGGCGTCCAGCAGCACCGTGGGCGAGTCGTCCGTCAGCGAGCGCGCGATGTCGTCGGGTCGGGTCAGGCCGGTCGCGGTCGCGCCGGGCAGGAACGTCATGGCCGCGAGCCCGGGCGAGAAGCCGTCGCTGCGGTTCCACGGCGTCGGGTCCACCGCGACGGCGAAGTCGTTGACCGGCATCGCCTCGGGCGCGAGCGCGAGCCGACGTCCGGTCGCGCTGCTGTCGTCGTCGCGCGTGAACACGTTCGACGGGAACGGCAGGCCGCAGACCTCGGGCACGATGGGGTCGCACGGCAACGTCGGCCACGCCACCTCCGGCGCAGGCTCGTCGCCCGGCGGTGCAGTGCATGCGCCCGCCAGCACCGAGGCGAGCAGCGACCACCGCGTCGAGCCGAGCCGATGCATCGGGCCCAGCATAGCCGAGCCGCACTCGTTGCTGCGCGCGGGGCCTCGATCGCAGCGCCTGCGCGAGCATCCGGGGCGATCCCACGACCCGGCGGCCCGCGTCGCTGGCACGCGTGTTGCTCTGCAGCGGGCGCGCGCGGTTGGTCCCGCGCGAGGCAAGGAGAAGTCCCATGTCCCTCGTTCCGTGGCGAAAGCAGTCGGCGGTCGCTCCGATGTCGAGCTTCCAGCAGGAGATGAACCGTCTGTTCGATCAGTTCTTCGACTGGCCCAACCTCCCGGCGACGGGTGCGTGGGCGCCGGCGGTGTCCGTGACCGACAGCCCCACCGCCTATACGCTCAAGGCCGAGCTCCCCGGCATGAACACCGAGGACGTCGAGATCCACGTCGCCAACAACGTCGTGACCATCAAGGGTGAACGCAAAGAGGAGAAGAAAGAGCAGCACGAGCAGGTGCTGCGCCACGAGTTCGTCCACGGCGCATTCATGCGGCAGATCGCGCTGCCGACCGACGTCGACTCGGATCACGCCGAGGCCACGATGGACAAGGGCATGCTGACGCTCAAGCTGCCCAAGCTCGCGTCGGCCAAGGCCCGCGTCATCAAGCCGAAGTGACGCGACGCGCCCGGCGGCGGGGCAGCCGCTGGTCCGGTCGCGCCGCCGCGGCGGGCGAGACCGCGGCGAGCAGCGCCGCCGCGGCGCGCTCGAGCGCGACCGGGGCCCGCAGCTCGAGCAGGGTCTGGGCCCCGATCACTGCCGCGAGCAGCACCGTGGCGAGGTCGCGTGCGTCGAGATCGCGGCGCACGCGGCCGTGTTGCTGGTCGCTGACGATGGCCTGGCCCAGGCGCGCGATCGAGTGCTCGACCAGGCCGAGGTAGTGCTCGCGGATCGCCGGCGACCGCAGGCACGCGTCGACCAGCTGGTGGGGGCGAACTCCGCCCTCGCGCGTGAGCGGGTAGGCCCCCGAGCCGACCGCGGCGAGGAAGCGCAGCGCCACGGTCGCGAGCCCGGCGTCGCCTTCGGCCTCGGGCGCGAACAGCTGCTCGAGCAGCGGCACACCCAACCACTGCATGACCGCGACCAGGAACGCGTCGCGGTCCGCGAAGTGCACGTAGAACGCCCCGCGGGTCTTGCCCGCGGCCTCGCAGATCTCGTCGAGGCTGGGGCCGTCGAGCCCGCGCGCGCCGAACAGGCGCGCGCGCCAACCACAACAGCGCTTCGCGGGTCTGGGCCGCGCTCTGGGCACGGCTGGCGGGGGGACTCGAACGACGGTGGCTGCGCTTGGTTGACATACGGAGTCGTATGTGAGATCCGGTCTTCGGATACGAGAGCGTATCTGAAACGAGGACCCGTGACCGCCGCGACCGCGCATGCCCCCGTCCGTCTCGAGCAGCCCGCCGTGCCCGACCGCGTCGCCGCGCTCGACGCGATGCTCCGGCTGGACCACCCGCAGCTGCTCGCCCGCTACCTCGACGCACCCACGCCCGCGTTGACCGCGGTCGACGGCGACCTGCGCGGGCGCATGCTCGCGGTCCCGGCGCTGCCGCGCTGGCTCACCGCCGGCCCGCGGCTGTGGGCCGGCACGCGCAGCTTCCCGTGGCGCGGCAAGAGCTTCGCCGCGCTCGACGGCGACCACGGCACCGGCGTGAACCGGGTCGCGAGCGAGCGACTGCGGCTGTTCCGCTTCACCACCGCGATCGGGCCCTCGCGGCAGGACGGCGCGCCGGCGCTGCAGCTCGACTACGACCACCCGGGCAACCCGTTCTTCATCCGCGCGATCGAGGACGAGCTGCGCATGCTCGACGACGGCGTGTTCCTGGGCCAGGCATGGCTGCGGGTCGCGGGCCGCAGGCACTTCGTGCTGTGGTTCGGGCTGTGCCGGCCATGAAGCGCGCGCTGGTCACCGGCGCGTCGGGCTTCATCGGCGCACACGTGGTCGCGACGTTGCTGCGCGAGGGCGTCGAGGTGCGCGCGCTGGTGCTGCCCGGCGATCCCGCGCCGAACCTCGCGGGCCTGCCGATCGAGCGCGTGCCCGGCGACGTGACCGATGCGGCCGCGCTCGCGCGCGCGATGGTCGGCGTCGACACGGTGTTCCACCTCGCAGCGATCTACGCCCTGTGGCTGCGCGATCCCTCGCGCATGCACGCGGTCAACGTCGAGGGCACGCGCATGGTGCTCGAGCAGGCTGCGCGCGCCTCGGTCGCGCGCGTGGTCCACACCAGCTCGATCGCCCGCTTCGGTGGCCAGGGCCTGGGCGTCCGTGCGACCGAGCACAGCGCGTTCGCCTTGGGCGACACCGGTGACGTGTATGCCCAGTCCAAGGCCGACGCCCACGCGGTCGCCGAGGCCGCCGCAGCCCGCGGCCAGGACGTGGTCGTGGTCGCGCCGACCGGGCCATCGGACCCGGCGACGTCGGGCCCACGCCGACCGGTCGCCTGCTGTTGCTCTGCGCCAGGCTGCCGGTGGTCGCGGTGCCGCACAGCATCAGCAACTTCGCCGACGTGCGCACCATCGCCGAGGGCCACGTGCTCGCGGCGCGGCAGTCGCGCTGGCCGCAGCTACCTGCTGGGAGACTGTGATCTGTCGTTCGCGCAGATCGCCGAGCTCGCGCTCGCGGCCACCGGCCGCAGTGCGCCGGTGTTCGAGGTGCCCACGCCCTGGGTCGGGCTCGCGGCGCGCGTGATGACCACCTGGGCCGATCGCGTCAGCCACCGCGCGCCGTTGTTCACGCCCGCGGCGGTGGCCATGGCCGCGCGCGGCCTGGCCGCGGACTGCAGCGCCGCGCGCGAGGAGCTGGGGCTGCGCCCGCGTCCGATCGAGCGCGCCGTCGCCGACGCGCTCGACGACTTCCGTCGCCGCGGCCTGCTGCGACGCTGACGCGCGCGCGTCAGGGGCCAGCGCGGCGTCGACCTTGGCGAGGCGTCCGGCCGCCGACCTGTGACCGAGCTCCGCGGCGCGTTGGTACTGCGCGCGTGCCTCGTCGTAGCGGAAGCTGCGGAACAACGCGTCGCCCAGCAGCATGCGCAGGTTTGCGTCCTGCGGTGCGGCCGCGACCGCGCGCGCGGCGAGCTTGGCCGCCCGCGCGTGGCGTCCGCGCTCGAACTCGATGCGCGCGAGCCCGGCGAGTCCGTCGACGTCGTCGTGGTCGAGCGAGAGCACGGCCTCGAAGCTGCGTCGTGCGCTGTCGAGCTCGCCGCGGGCCATGGCCTCGCGCGCGGCGGACAGTGCCGCGGCCCGCGTCGGTCGCGGCCGCGCGGGCGCGGTGGCTGCCTCGGTCGTCGCGGCGATCGTCGGCGCCGCGGCCTCGACCGGTGCGGCCTCGACCGGTGCGGCCTCGACCGGCGCGGCCTCGACCGGTGCGGCATCGACCGGTGCCGCCTCGACCGGTGTGGCGGTCGCAGTCTTGGGCGCGATCGCGGCGGCGTGCCGAGCCCCGCGTGTGGTCCGGCGCTGGCCGGTCGCGGCGGGCAGCTCTGCGGCGAGGCGGTCGAGCGCCACGCGGGTGCTGATGCTGCCGCGCAGGTGGGTGTCGAGCTCGGCCAGGCGTGCCTGTCGTCGTTGCTCGTCGTCCTCGGCCAGCGCGAGCAGGGGCGACGCCGCGGCGAGCTCCGCGGCGCTGAAGCTGTGACTGCCGGCCTTGGCCCGCAGCGCCGCGACCTCGCCGGGCGTGAGCGCAGCGCGGATGCGGGCGTGCTCGTGCTCTGGTTGGAACATCAGCGCGCAGGCGTAGTAGTCGATCGCGAAGGGCATGCCGCCGTCGAGATCCCAGTAGCGATCGCCAAGCCGCACCAGTGTCGCCGCGAACTCGCTCCGCAGCGCGCGCGCGCGCTGGCTGGCGTCGAGCCCGGCGACACCCGGCACGGCTTCGAGCCGCAGCACCAGGTCGAACGCGGTCGCGCGCTCGGGGTCGTCGGGCGGGGGATAGACGAAGTAGGCCTGGGCCGCGGCCTCGTGCGCCGCGGCCTCGAGCGCGTCCAGCTCGGCGCGCGCGCTCTGGGTCGGCCAGGTCGCGAGCGTCACGGCCGCGAGCACCACCGCGATCGCGGCCGACGCGAGCCAGCGTCGCCGCCGTCGCACCCGGCGCATCGACTCGCCGAAGGCACCCGCGTCGGGCATGCCCGCGGCCAGGCGCTCGCGCCACGCGGGCTCCACCTGCGGCAGCGCCAGATCGTCCCACGCCGTGGGCGCACCCAGCTCGATCTGAACGTCGCACAGCGCGGCCTCGAGCTCGGCCGCGGTGGCGAAGCGTCGTCGCGGGTCCTTCTCGAGGCAGCGGCGCACCACCGGTTCGATCGCGGCGAGCTCCGGCGTCAGCGGCACCAGCGAGGCGAACCGCGGCGGATCCTCGCCCAGGTGCGCGAGCACGACGTCGTGCTCGTCACCGTCGAAGGGTCGTCGACCAACGAGCATCTCGAACGCGGTGCAACCCAGGGCGTAGAGATCGACGCGGCCGTCGTGGGGCATGCCCGTGACCAGCTCGGGCGCGAAGTACCACGGTGTGCCGGCGACTCGTGCACGGGTGCCACCGTCGCGCATGATCGTGGCCACGCCGAAGTCGAGCAGGCGCACGGCGTCGCTGCGATCGCCACGGCGGCCCAGGTGCACGTTCTCGGGCTTGATGTCGCGGTGGACCACGCCGGCGGCGTGCGCGGCTGCCAGGCCCTTGCAGACCTGGCGCAGGATGCCGATCGTGCGCGGCACCGGCAGCGGCCCGTCGACCAGGGCGTTGCGCAGGGTGATGCCGCGCAGCAGCTCCATCGCGAACATCACGCGACCGTCGGGCAGCTCGGCGAAGTCGTAGATCTCGACGATGTGCTCCGAGCGGATCGACGCGACCGTGCGCGCCTCGGCGCGGAACATCGCCACGCGCTCGGCGTCGCGGGCGGGTTGACTCGGATCGTTGCGCAACACCTTGAGCGCGACGCGGCGGCCGAGATCGATCTGCTCCGCCTCGTAGACCACGCCCATGCCGCCGTCGCCCAGCCAGCCGAGCAGGCGATAGCGCGTGCCCGGTAGCACGGCGCCGGGCGCCAGCGGGACGGCGGCGGCCGGCGCGGTGCCGTAGGGCCGCGTGGCCATGTCCGCGGCGCCGACGGCCGCGACCACCGGTGCGAGCGGTTCTCGGGTCGGCAGCGTGCGCGCAGCGGCGGCCACGGGATCCAAGCCATCGTAGCGCCACGCGCATGCCAACGCATGGTCGATCGCTTCGGGATGCGCGCGCGCGAATCCGCAGCGGCCCAGCTCGGGTCGAAAGCGCGAGGGCAGTGCACGCGATCCGTCCGGCTTCCTTCGTCGACCGACATGTCGCGGCCGACGTCTCGCGTCGCCAAGGTCTCGCGATCGCGCTGGGCGGCGGCGCCACGGCGTACCTGTGGCTGTGGTTTCCACCGCAGCAGTTGCGCGCGTCGCTGTTCGAGTTGGCGCCCGTGCCTCGCGCGTTGGTGACCGTCGCGCTCGTGGCTGGCTGGCTCGCCGTCACCGGGGCCCTCGCGCACCGCATGCTGGCCTCGCACGAGGTCGCATGCCTGCGACACCTGCCGATCAGCGCGGCGCGTTGGCGCGCGATCCATGCCCGGCACCTGCTCGTGCTCGATCTGCCGCTGCACGCCGCGGTGATCTACGCCCTGGCGCCGTCGTGGCCGACGTCGTCGTGGCGCTGTGGTGCGATCACGACCCTGGCGGTCGCATGGATGCTGTGCCTGCGGGTCGTGGTCGCAGCGCTGGCGGATCGCCGCGCGTTGGCGCGCGGCGCGGCCGCGAGCGTGGTGCTCGCGGTGGTCGGCGACGCGCTGGCGCACGGCCGGATCGCAGCGATGGCGGTGCTCGGGGGACCGGCCCTGGCGTGGTCGATCGCGCGGCTGGGCCGGCCGCTGCCGGAGTCGCGCGCGGCGCGGGTGGGATCGCTGCTGCGTGCGAGCACCGGGCCCACGCGCGCGCTCGCGCGGCTGCTGCGACAGCTGGCGTGGCGCAGCGATCGCAGCGCGATCGTGGGCGTCGCGATCGCGCAGCTGGGGCTCGCAGGGGCGGGCGTGCTCGGGGCCGCCCACGTCGACGGTGACGACGCCCGCGGCGCGGCGGCGGCGGTGCAGACCATGGCGTGCTTCGCCGCGGGCCTGGGCCTGTGGCTGGGGCTGCGCAACGAACGACGGCTGCAGGCGCAGCACTGGGCGCTCGATCCGCGGACCGGCGCGCGCCGGCTCGATGTGCCCGCGCGCATGCTCGCGGCGAGCAGCTTCGCGGGACCGCTGTTGGTGGCCACGCTGGCATGGGCGGCGTCGGGCCATCATCCGCGCGCCGGTCTCGCGACCGCGACTGCGGTGTCGGTGTGCGTGTGGCTCGGCGCAGCGACCGTGTCGCTCGCGATCGCGGCGCAGCGGCGCGATCGGCTGCAGCGGCCGCAGGTGGTCGCGGCCGCGCTGCACACCGCGGCGTTGGGCGTGGTGCTGCACGCAGGCGGGGCCATGGCGGCGCTCCTGCTGGCCGCGGTCCTGGGCGCGCACGCGTGGCTGCGCTGGCCCGCAGCCACGAACCTGCGCCGCCGTCGCGTGCCGCTGGTACCGGAGGCCGATCGTGAGTGACACCTTGGTGCTGGACGACGTCACGCTGCGCCGCGGCGGTCACGACGTGCTCGTGCACGCGTCGGCCCGCGCCGGCGCGGGCTTGGTGCTGCTCGAGGGGCCCAACGGCAGCGGCAAGTCGAGCCTGCTCGCGGCCATCGCCGGGGTCCTGCCGGTCACGCGCGGTCGCATTGCGATCGCTGGCCACGATCTCGAGCGCGACGACGTCGCCGCGCGGCGTCAGCTGGGATGGCTGCCGCAACGCAGCGACGCGTTCTTGCAGCTGTCGCCGCAGCAGTGGCTCGGCTTCGTCGCCGGCGTGCGCGGGGTCGCGCTGGCACCGGCGCTGTCGCAACTGTCTGCGTTGCTCGGTCCCGCCGCCGGGATCGCGATCGGCTCGGCCATGGCGACGCTGTCCGCCGGCATGCGGCGCAAGGTCTCGCTGGTGGCTGCGACCCTGGGTGAGCCGACGCTGCTGTTGCTCGACGAACCGCTCGATGCGCTCGACGATGCCGGCGCGACCGCGACCGTCGCGATCGTCGACGCGTGGATCGCCCTTGGTCGCACGGTCGTGTGCGCGATGCACCAGCCGACCGCAACCTGGACGCAGCGGGCGGCCGCGCGTTGGCAGCTCGAGGGTCGCGCCGTGCATCCGCGGGCCGGCACGGTCGCGTGACACCGCGCCGGTGGCAGCGCCGGCACGGCCGGATCGTCCGCGAACTCACGACCGTCCGCATCCGCGACAGCATGCGGCGTGCGGGGCGTCGGCGATTGCCAAGCCCACGCTGCCGGGCATACCGTGCGGCCCGCCATGCCGCTCCGCTCCGTGTCGTCGCTCGCGCTCGCCACCCTCGCACTGCTCACGAGCTGCACCTCGCCGCCGTCCGACGGCAAGGCCGCGAAGGCCGACGTCAAGGGCGCTGCGGTCGCGGGCAAGGGCGAGAGCAAGCGCGACGTGAAGGCCGACGTGAAGGCCGACGCGAAGGTCGACGCGAAGGCCGACGCGAAGGTCGACGCGAAGCCCGACACCAAGGTGCCCAGTGACGAGGAGGCCGCGGCGTTCGCCAAGGAGGTCGACGCCGAGCTGCGTCGCCTCTACGTCGCCGGCGGCAAGGCCGAGTGGGCCAAGGCCACCAACATCACCGACGAGACCGAGAAAGCCGCCGCTGCGGCCAACGCCGAGACCATGGCCTACGAGACCAAGGCCATCGCGCGCGCGGCCGCCTTCGACAGCTGGCAGGGCGACCCCGAGGTCCGGCGGCAGATCACCTTGCTCAAGCTGCAGAGCACGCTGCCCGCACCCGACGACGCGGCCAAGCGCGAGGAGCTCTCGGGCATCATGGCCAAGCTCGACGGCATGTACGGCAAGGGCAAGTCGTGCAAGCCGGGCAAGGGCGGCAAGGAGAGCTGCCGCGATCTCGGCCAGCTCGAGGACGTGCTGACCAACAACCGCGACTACGACGCGCAGCTCGAGGCGTGGTCGGCGTGGCACGAGACCGCCAAGCCCATGCGGCCGCTGTACCAGCGCCTGGTCGAGCTCGGCAACGAGGGCGCGCGCAACATCGGCTACGACGACGTCGGCGTGCTGTGGCGCTCGAAGTACGACATGACGCCGCAGGCGTTCGAGCAGGAGGTCGAGCGGCTGTGGGGCCAGGTCGCGCCGCTGTACGAGGCGCTGCACTGTCACGTCCGCGCCAAGCTGCACGAGAAGTACGGCGACAAGGTCGCCGACAGCGGCCCGATCCCGGCGCACCTGCTGGGGAACATGTGGCAGCAGGACTGGCAGAACCTCTATCCCATGCTCGAGCCGTTCCCGGGCGAGCCCAGCATCGACGTGACCAAGGCGCTGAAGAAGGCCAAGACCGACGAGATCAAGATGGTCAAGCTCGGCGAGGCGTTCTTCACCTCGCTGGGGCTCGATCCGTTGCCGCAGACCTTCTGGGAGCGCTCGATGTTCGTGCAGCCCAAGGGCCGCGACGTCATCTGTCACGCCAGCGCGTGGGACGTGGAGCTCAACAACGATCTGCGCATCAAGATGTGCATCAAGATCGACCACGAGAACCTCGTGACCATCCATCACGAGCTCGGCCACGACTACTACTACATGAACTACTACACCAAGCCGGTGCTGTACCAGGCCGGCGCCAACGATGGCTTCCACGAGGCCATCGGCGACGCGATCGCGCTTTCGATCACGCCGGCATACCTCAAGAAGATCGGCCTGCTGAGCCAGGTCTCGGACAACGACAAGGGCGTCATCAACAAGCAGATGCAGGACGCCCTGGGCAAGATCGCGTTTCTGCCCTTCGGCAAGCTCATCGATCAGTGGCGCTGGGACGTGTTCGCCGGCAAGGTCACGCCCGAGCAGTACAACGCTGCGTGGTGGGATCTGAAGCTCAAGTACCAGGGCGTCGCGCCGGTCTCGCCGCGCGGCGAGGACTACTTCGATCCCGGCGCGAAGTACCACATCCCCGGCAACACGCCCTACGCGCGCTACTTCCTCGCCCACATCCTGCAGTTCCAGTTCCACAAGGCCATGTGCGAGCTCGCGGGCCACACCGGCCCGCTGCACGAGTGCTCCATCTACGACAGCAAGGCCGCGGGCGCGAAGCTGAAGGCCATGCTCGAGCTCGGCGCGAGCAAGCCCTGGCCCGACGCGCTCGAGGTGCTCACCGGCACGCGCGAGATGGACGCGGCGGCGCTGACGGAGTACTTCGCGCCACTGGCGAAGTACCTCGAGGAACAGAACCAGGGCCGGACCTGCGGCTGGTGACCGGCATGCTCGAAAGCGACGCCGGTGAGGTCCCCAGCTGGGCGAGCTTCTTCGATGACGAGCAGTTCGCGGAGTTCATGCTCGTGGTCGAGCAGGACCTCGTGCGACGCGGCGACATCACCATCGAGGACGGAGTGGTGGAGCTGACCATCGACGGCGGTGGCCAGCACCGCCTGGGGCTGCAGAACCTCGCGCAGCTGTGCAACCAGGTCGAGCGCGAGGGCTGGCGCGAGCTCGTGCGCGAGCACTTCGACCGCGTCATCGTCAGCACCCACACCCACGACCTCGAGGCGCTGGGGCGCGACTGGTCGAAGGTGCGCACGATGGTGAAGGTGCGACTGTACGCCCGCGAGTCGCTCGGGGATCTGACCGAGAGCACCGTGCATCGCGAGATCGGCGAGGACCTGGTCTCGGTGCTGGTCTACGACCTGCCCGACGCGGTCGCGACCGTGCCGACCGACGCGCCCGCGCGGTGGCCGGTCTCGCTCGACGAGGTCTTCGAGCTGGCGCTGCGCAACGTGCTCGAGCAGGACGAGGTCGAGATCGAGTCGCTCGAGCTCGACGACGGCACGCGCTTCTCGGTCATGGTCGGCGAGTCCTTCTTCGTGACCTCGCGGCTGCTGGTGCTGCAGGATCACCTCGAGCCGCTCACGACCATGGGCGCCCTGGTCGCGGTGCCCAACCGCCACACGCTGCTGTTCGCGACGATCGCGGATCTGAGCGTGGTCGACACCATCCACGCGATGGCGATCCTGGCTCATCGTCGCCACGCCGAAGGCCCCGGCTCGCTGTCGCCGAGCCTCTACTGGTGGCGCGACGGCAGTCTGCTCGCGCTGCCGACCGAGGTCGACGACGAGGGTGTTCGGTTCTTCCCACCGACCGAGTTCGTCGAGGGCTGCCTCGACCGCCTGGCCAAGCCGAGCGCGTACGGCCCGAACTAGCAGGGTGCCTGGAAGCGCGCGAACGCGGGCTTCCAGCCGCCCTGCTCCGGGCCCGGGCTCGGCCCGGACCCCGTCGCTCAATCCTCCTCGACCGCCCCCGTGCTGGTCACGCGGAACACCCGATCCCCCCGACGCCCGCCCGTCACCGTGACCTCCACGGTGTCCTCGTCGATCTGCTCGAACCCCAGCGTCAGCTCGTGGCCCGAGGGCGTGTCGATGACCGCGTCGCCGTCGATCGGCACCGCGAAGTCCACGTCGATGGTGGCCTGCCACTGCGCGTTGGTCTCGCCGCGCGGACCCTGCCACAGCCGCGTGCCCTCGACCGTGAACACGCCCGAGCCGGGATCGCGGAAGCTCTGCGTGCGGTCGGCCTCGGAGTGGAACTCGCCGCGCTTGCCGTGGTGATCGAAGCGGCTCACGATGTGGCGCCGCACACCGCCCTCGGGCCCGCGCGACCAGGTCACGGTCGCGTCGCCGTCGAGCGTGACGCGGCCGTTGGTGATGCCGTCGTACTGGTGCTCGACCACCACGGTCTCGCCGTCGACCTCGTAGTGCAGCGTGACGATGCCGGCGTAGGTGCGACCGTTGTACGTGCAGCTGTCGTCGAGCGTGCCGAAGTCGATCACCAAGGTGTTGGCGTCGGTCGCCTCGACGGTCGAGCAGGGAATCTGGCTCTCGACCAGGGCGCGGATGCGGCCGGCGACGTCGACGAGGCCCTCGCCGATGCTGAAGTCGGTTGTGATCTCGACGAGGCCGTCCTCGAGTCCGCTGGCTTCGCCGGTCGCGACCGACTCGTCGACGGCCATGCGCATCTCGGTGAAGGTGGCGCCGCCGGCCAGGTCGCAACCCGCGGGAGCCAGCGCGGCGACGAGGACCAGGGACAGGGACGAAGCGGTTCGGTGGGTCATGCCGCTTGCCATCGCAGCATCCGTGCCAGCGCCCGGCGGGGCGGTCCGGCGGCGCAGAACCCTGCAGATCGCGCCCGCAGGCCGCCCGGGCGCCGCGTCACGCCACAGCCCCGTTGACGACAGTCCATGGTGGCCAGGCCAGCACGGCGGCTGTGCGCGGAAAAAAATTCGACCGACGCTGTAATCCGCGGCCCGCTCGTGTGCCTCACTGCGTGCGGAGGGCAAGCGGGCGCGTCGGCGTCTCCCTGGGGGGGAGCGAGACCGACGCGCCCGTGGCCCGGACCGCGGACAACAACTCGTTTTTGGAGATCCGATCATGATCCGCAACATCGTGAACCGTTCCCTGCGCGCGCTCGTCTTCGCCCCGCTGTTCCTCTACGGCTGCGATCTCCCCGAGATCCCCGAAGGCGAGGGCGAGACTGCCGACGACGACGACGACGACGACGACGACGGCGAGGGCGAAGGTGAAGACGGCGAGGGCGCCGAGGGTGGTGGTGGCGAAGGCGGCGGCGAAGACGGCGGTGAGGAGCCCGGCGGCGAAGACGGCGGCGAGGAGCCCGGCGGCGAAGACGGCGGCGAGGAGCCCGGCGGTGAGGACGGCGGTGAGGAGCCCGGCGGTGAGGACGGCGGCGGCGAGGGGCCGAGCAACTGTGACGAGGCCGCGCAACTGTGCGAGGCCGAGGGTTGGACCGAGCAGCACTGCGCCGAGGAGTTCCCGGAGTGCTTCGGCGGCGGCGAAGGTGGTGGCGGTGAGACCGGCGGTGGCGAGGTCAACTGCGACGAGGCGCTGCAGCACTGCGACGCCGAGGGTTGGACCGAGGAGCAGTGCGCGGGCGAGTACCCGGCGTGCTTCGGTGGCGGCGAAGGTGGCGGAGGCGAGGGCGGTGGCCCGGCGAACTGCGACGAGGCCGCGGCGGTGTGCGAGAACGAGGGCCTGACCGACGAGCAGTGCGCGGCCGAGTTCCCCGAGTGCTTCGGTGGCGGTGGCGGAGGCGAGGGCGGTGGCCCGGCGAACTGCGACGAGGCCGCGGCGGTGTGCGAGAACGAGGGCCTGACCGACGAGCAATGCGCGGCCGAGTTCCCCGAGTGCTTCGGTGGCGGCGGCGGCGAGGGCGGTGGCGTCAACTGCGACGAGGCGCTGCAGCACTGCGAGAACGAGGGTTGGAACAACGACCAGTGCGCGGGCGAGTACCCCGAGTGCTTCTGATGCCGCGGTGGTGACGTCCACCGGCGAGACGGCGCCGTCGCGGAGTTGCGGCGGCGCCGTCGCCAATTCGGCGCTATCGTGCGCCGGCCATGGCCGTGGAGCTGATCCCGCTCACCGACGACGCGCTCGATCGCTTCGCTGCGATGGTCGAGCAGATGTATCGCGACGACCCCAGCGAGCTGCCGATGAGCCGCGAACGCGCGCGCGACCAGGCCGCGCGCATGCTGCACGAGCACGCCGGCCTCGCGCTGCCGATGCTCGTGCGCTGGCGCGGCGAGGTCGTCGGCTACGTCATCGTGGTGCCGTTTCTCTCGAACGAGTTCGGCGGCCGCATCGCGGTGCTCGACGAGGTCTTCGTGATGCCGTCGCACCGTGGCCGCGGCATCGGCACACGGGCGATCCAGGCGATCGTGGCGTGGGCGCGCGCGGGCGGCTACCGCTTCGCGATGCTCGAGGTCAACGACCGCAACGCCCGCGCGCGGGCGCTGTACGAGCGCCTGGGCTTCGTGGCCCAGGCGCGACGGACGATGAGCCTGCCGCTGTAGCGCGCCGCGTCACAGGCACGCCTCGGGGTCGACCTCGGGCAGCAGGTCCCAGCTGCGGTGGTCGCGACACTGCGGGTCGGTGTTGGGATCGCAGCAGCTCGGGTCGGTGTTGGGATCGCAGCAGCTCTTCTCGAAGGAATCGCAGCAGTGCGGGTCGCTCTGCGGCTCGCAGCTCCACCACACGCCGTTGGTGGTCGACCAACAGCGCAGCTCGCCGTCGTCGACGTCGAGCGCGCAGACCTCGTTGAGCGTCAGCTGCACCTGCTCGGGATCGAAGCCCTCGAGCGGCACCTCGGTCGACTCCAGGCCACCGCTGCTCATCACGGTCCACAGGCTCTGATCGAAGCTGAACGGGTAGCCCCAGCACTCGATGCCGCGCTCGCCGCTGAAGTTGTCGTCGTAGACCGCGCAGGTGCCCAGCTCGCCGGCGCCGACGTCGAGGTAGGTGCGGCCGGCCGGCACCTGCAGCATCGTGCCGCCACCCTCGATCGGGAACGACAGCCCGGTGGGCTGGCCTTGGAACGACGGCGACAGCTGACTGCCGCTGTTGTCGCCCCAGCAGTAGACCTTGCCGAAGTTGCTCAAGCCGCAGGTGTGGGTCGCGCCCGCGGAGACCTTGGTGAAGCGTTCGCCGCTGGGCGCAAACGGCAGATCGGTGCGGTGGACGACCGCGATGCCGCCAGCGGTCTTGCCCCAACAGCGGATCTCGTCGCCGTCGACGATGCGGCCGTTCACCGTCACCCGCGTCACACCACAGCTCTGCTGCGCGGCCAGGCCCAGGGTCGCGAACGTCCGCGTGGCCGGGACGTTGCTGACCTGGCCGGCGTCGTCGCGGCCCCAGCACACGACGTGGTTGGACCAGTCGGTCGCGCAGTTGTGGTCCTCGCCGACGGCGAGCTGGCGCCACTGGTACTCGGGCGGAACGTCGATCTGGCCGTAGTCGTTGCGACCCCAGCAGTCGATGGTGCCGCGCGCGTTGCCACCGGCGGGGCCGTTGACGTCGCGCAGGTTCACGCAGCTGTGGCGATCGCCTGCGCCGACCTGGAACGGCCAGCTGGGTGTGCTGGTGTACTTGACGCCCTTGTCGCCGCCGAACACGAACTCCTCGCCGCCCCAACACCACAGCGTGCCGCAGTCGTTGGCGGCACAGCCGTGGTACGAGGAGATGTCGAAGTGGTGTACCGGGTCCGCGTTGGCGACGCTGGACGCGGTCGCGAGCACGATCGTGATGGACGTGATGATGCCGAGGTGATGTCGCTTCATGGTGGCCCCCTTGGCAGCGACGCTGATGCGCTGCGTGGTCGGGCCGCCGCGTTCGCAAGCGTCGGGCCAGCGGCGGCGCCATCGATGTCGCGGGCTTCGATCGCGGGCCCGCGCGCGTCGCAGGGGGCTGTCCCCGGGGACACGCGTCACTGCAGCGCGAGCACGACCTCGTCGCCGAGATCGTCGGGCAGCACCAACGTCGCGGTGGCCGAGGCCGCGCTGGTGTCACCCGGGCGCGCGGCCACGAAGCACGCGCTCGTGCCGTCGCCGCAGCTGCACTCGCCGTCGTCCGCGATGCAGTCCGCGCTGGCACTGGCCGACAGGCGGTAGCTCGCGTCGGCGGCGACGACCCGTCGGTCGCACAGCGTGGGACAACCCTCCGCGGGACACTCGAGCGAGAGATCCTCGTCGACGTAGATCGAGCGGTCCCACGAGATCGAGTGGCTTGCGCCCGGCGGCAGCAGCAGCACCGCGCCGCTGCCACAGTCGTCGTCGCAGCTGCACTCGCCGGCCATCACCGCCTCGCACGAGAAGCTACAGGTCGGCCGGCGCCACTTGCGACGCTTGCCGTCCTGCTCGAGTCGCCACGGCATCTGTGCGCAGCCCTCGCCGGCGTCGACGTAGAGCGTCACGGCGCTGTCGTTGCGCAGCGTGATCGTGAGATCGTCGGCCGCGGCGGCCTCGTCCTCGAGGTCACGGCAGTCCTGCCCGAAACAGGCCGCAGGCCCCGGCGCCACGATCAGCAGCGCCAGGCCCAGCAGCAGTCCTTCACGGGATCCCGAGCGCGACGCCATGGCGGGGACGAAGGTAGCAGGGCCACGGCCGCGCCCGGCGCGGCCATGACATGGAAATCGTGCGCTCGCGCTCGTGCGTGCGAAGGAAACTCTGGCCAGCTGCCATGGAAGCACCTGGGGCTCGGATGCTGGAAAGAACCTCTCGCGATCTCGCGGTCGCCATATCGCTCTTGTCGCCGTGGGCCCTGGCAGGCTGCCGGGACGACGCCCCCAGCCACGCCGATGGCGGCGCGGACACGGGCCACGGCTCCTCCACCGGTGGGACCAGCGGCGCTGGGGACTCGGGCTCGACCGCGGCGGACGACTCGGGCTCGAGCAGCGGCGGCGATCAACCGCCGGAGGTCGTGCCCGCGCCCGGTGGCCTGCGCCGCCTGCGGTCGGACCAGTACATCACCACGGTCGCAGCGCTGCTGGGACCGGACGCCGGCTCGGCCGCCGCGCCGCCGCCCGACCAAGCGCTGCTGGGCTTCGACTCGGTCGGTGCGACCTCGCTGCCGCTGTCGCCGGCGGCGATCGAACAGTACGAGCGCTCGGCCATCGCGGTGGGCAATGCGGTGATGCTCGCACCCGAGACGCTCGCGGCGGTGGTGCCGTGCGTCGTCGACGGGCCCCAGGACGAAGGCTGCTACGTGCAGATCGCAGAGCGCTTCGGCCGGGTCGCGTGGCGCCGCGCCGTGACCGACGACGAACTCGATCGCCTGGTCGACATCGCCCGGGTCGCGCGGGCCAAGAACAACGACCAGTTCGGCATCGGCCTCAAGTACGAGATCGCCGCGATGCTGGTGGCACCCGAGTTCTTGTACTCGGTCGAGCTCGGCGAGCTCGGCGACGACGGCAAGCGCTGGTTGACCACCGCGGAGTGGGCCACCCGCACGGCGTTGTTCGTGCTCGGCCGTGCCCCCGACGCCACCACCTTCACGCGCCTGGACGCCGGCGAGCTCGAGGGTGACGACGCGCGCGCCGATCTCGTGGCGCAGTGGATGGCGCATCCGGACGCGCGTGCGGCGGTCGGGCGCTTCTTCGACGAGCTGCTGCGTGCGCGCGACGTCGTGACCAAGGCCAAGGACCCCAACCTCTATCCGTTGTTCTCGCCCGAGTCCGCGGCGTCGATGCGCAAGGAGACCCTGCGCCTGGTCGATCACGTGGTGTTCGAGCCCGAGGGCGACCAGGGCCTGCTGGCGTTGTTCGACGCCGACTACACCTGGGTCGACGCCAAGCTCGCGGCGATCTATGGCGTCGACGTGCCCGACGACGGCGGCTTCCACCGCGTCGACATCCCCGCGGACCAGCGCCGCCTCGGCGTGCTCTCGCATCCGGCCCTGCTCGCGACCGCATCGCACCACGATCGCAACTCGCCGACCCGGCGCGGGCTGTTCATCCAACGCGTGCTGCTGTGCAACGAGGTCCCGCCGCCGCCGGGCGACGTCGACACGACCCTGCCGCCGCCGACCGAGCCCACGACCCTGCGCGCGCGCATGGAGGGCCACATCGAGCAGGGCGGCGCATGCATCGGTTGCCACGCGCAGACCGATCCGGTCGGCTTCGCGTTCGAGTTCTTCGACGCCTCCGGCGTCCGTCGCGAGCTCGACAACGGTTTCCCCATCGACGCCTCGGGCACCGTCGACGGCCTGGGCGAGTTCGACGACGCCGCGGATCTGGCGTTGCTGGTGCGCGACGATCCACGGCTGTCGCCGTGCCTGGTGCGCAACCTCTACCGCCACGCGACCGGCCACGCAGAGGACGACGGCACCGCCGACGCGCTGACGTGGCTCAGCGATGGCTTCGTCGACGGCGGCCACGATCTCAAGCACCTGATCGTGGACCTCGCGCTCAACCCCGCATTCCGCCAGGTCGGAGAGCCGCAGTAGGAAGGACGCTCGCCATGCTGCACCTGCGCCGAACCTTCTTGTCCCGTCGCACCATGCTCCGCGGCGCCCTCGGCGGTGCCACCGTCGCGGTGGGCCTGCCGCTGCTCGAGGCCCTGCTCGACGCCAACGGCGAGGCCCACGCCGACGGCTCGGCGTTGCCGCGCCGCATCATCACGTGGCTGACCGCCAACGGCGTGCTGCTGGATCGCTTCGAACCCGACGACGTCGGCGCCGACTGGTCGCTGTCGGAGCAGCTCGAGCCGCTCGCCGGCATCAAGGACTACGTCAACCTCTGCACCGGCTTCCAGAACCACGGCATGGTCGGCGGCTACATCAGCGGTCACGTCGAGGGCGTGACCGCGCTGACCGGCTACCCCTACGCGTACGACGGCTTCGGCTACAACGCCGGCGGTCCGTCGCTCGACCAGCTGGTCGCGGACGCGGTCGGGCGCGAGACCCCGGTGCGGTCGATGCAGATCGCGATCTCCAAGGCCAACACCTTCGCGGGCTCCGGGCCGCTGGGCAGCGCGATCTCGTTCACCGGTGAGCCGGGTTCGCTGACCTCGCTGGCGCCGATCAGCAATCCCAAGCAGGTGTGGCAGTCGTTGTTCGGCATCTTTCCCGGGCCCGACGCACCCGAGGACGATCGCGCGGTCCGAGGCCTCATGGTCGACGCAGTGCGGGCCCAGAGCGCGAGCCTGCGCGGCCGCCTCGGCGCGGCCGACCGCGCGCGGCTCGACGCGCACCTGCAGGGGGTCGACGAGCTCGAGCAGAAGCTCTCGGCCCTGCCGCCGCCGTGCATCATGCCGGGTGAGCCCGCGCAGGAGAACCAAGAGCCGGTCGGCAGCGAGCTCATCACGCCGGTGACGACGGTGATGGCGGAACTCATCGCCTACGCGCTGCGCTGCGACATCACGCGCTCGGTCTCGGTCACCTTCTTGGGCCTGGCGGGCGAGACGCCCTACACCGAGATCGGTCTGACCGCGACCAAGCACCTGCTCAGCCACGACGCGCAGTACAGCACCGTCGCGCGCGACCAGCTCAACCAAAGCGTCATCTTCGAGATGACCAAGCTGGCCGAGTTCGCCCAGGCCCTGCGCGACGCCGACGAGGGCAACGGACTCAACCTGCTCGACTCGACCATCGTGTACGCGACCAGCGACTGCTCGGTCGGCTGGCTGCACAGCATCTCGCGCCAGCCGGTGATCCTCATCGGCACCGGCGGCGGCTACCTCAAGTACCCCGGCGTCCACAGCCAGGCCACGCCCAACGATCCCGACGACCCCAACGGCGTCAACACGCCCAACCTGCCGGCCGCCGCCAACGTCTCGGACATCGCCTTGGCGGTGCTGCAGGCCTACGACCCCAACGCGACCAGCTTCGGGGGCAACGGCGCGGACTCGAACACGCCGCTGGACGAGATCGTCGCCTGAGCCGCGGTCAGCGGCTGCTGACGGCCGCTCGTCGCGACAGCGACCGGAAGCAGGAGGGACCCGAGGCGGCTCGGAAGGGGGAAGCGGAGCTTCCTCTCGATGGCCTGAGCCCGGCTGCGAAGTCGCGCATCAGCGCGCGTCGCCGGAGCCGAAGCCGAACACGAAGCCGACCGCGGCCACCAGCAGCACGAAGCCGACCAGGTGGTTCCACCGCAGCGGCTCGCCCAGGTAGCTGACCGAGAACACGCCGAAGACCACCAGGGTGATGACCTCCTGGATGGTCTTGAGCTGCACCGCCGAGTAGGTGCCATGGCCCATGCGGTTGGCCGGCACCTGGAAGCAGTACTCGAACAGTGCGATGCCCCAGCTGGCCAGCACGACCAGCGCCAGCGGGCGGTCCTTGAACTTCAGGTGGCCGTACCACGCGAAGGTCATGAACACGTTGGAGACGACGAGCAGCGCGATCGGGGCGAGGGTCCGCATGGTCGAGCGGTGCAGTGTCCACCGCCGCGGCTGCGGGTCAAGTTCTGCTCGTCTCGCGCGCCCGCGCTCACGCGACCAGCGGCAGCGCGGGCGCAGGCACCGGCGCCTGCGCTGCCTCGCGCCCGGCCCCGACCGCCTCGGCCAACAAGGTGTCGCGCACGGCCCTGCGGCGCACGCACAGCGGCGCGCCGCGCAGGCGCAGCACCACCGAGCGCACGCCGATCGCCACGATGGACACGGGCACGTCGATCCGCAGCGCACCGTCGGGGCTCTGCAGCTGCAGCATCGCGGCGCTGCCCTCGAGGCCCTCGTCCCGCTCGCTTGGGCCCGGGACCGCGCGGACGACCTGCAGCAACGAGCGGCCCATGCCCGCGAGCGCGACCGACAGCGACAGGCCCGGCGCGCGCAGGGTTGCCTGCAGCGCGTTGCAGGCCAGCGACTGGCCGGGCGGGAGCAGCGGGTTCAGGAGCGCGTCGAGGCCGGAGGTCGTCATGGGGGCGGCGATGGTGGAGGTACAGAGCAGGGCCCGTGCCAAGTCCCGGATCCGCGTGGCGCTGCGGTCGCGCGGTGGTCTCGCCCTCTCAACGCGCCCCGATGACATCGCTTGCATCGCGCTCGCGACGAACTGGCGCGTTGCATCCCCAGCCGCGGGTGCGCCCCGCGGCAGCCGCGTGCGCGACCCGGCCGGTCGGAGCCGGGCCCGCCGACGGCGTCCGCCGCGGGTCCGCCGGCGCGCGCGCGTCGCAGCGGTTCCGAACCAAGCCGCATCGGCGGCAACCAACCGCGCCATGCGAACGCGGTGGTTGGCGGCGATCGGGTTGGTGTCGGCGTGTCAGGCCCCGCCGCTGGTGCGCGGTGCGGGCGGCAGCGAGGGCACCACGCACGACGACGGCGAGTCGAGCTCCGGCCGTGTCGATGGCTCGAGCTCGGGCACGAGCGGCCATGGCGGCAGCGAGGCGACCACGCTCGAGCCTGTGACGGAATCGGCGGGCACCAGCGGTTCGGGCGATGCCACCGGCTCGAGCGAGGCCAGCGGACCCAGCGGTCCGCCCAGCACCACCGACGACTCCGTCAGCGACACCTTCGACACCGGGATCATCGCCGACGTGGGCGTGCCCGGCTGCGCGCCGCCGTCACTGCAGTACGTGTGGGTCAGCAACGCGACCGAGAGCACGCTGTCGAAGATCGACACCGCGACCATGACCGAGGTCGCGCGCTACGCCACGCGCGAGGATCTCGGCGGGGATCCGGCCGGCGTGGCCGTGAACCTCAACGGCGACGTCGCGGTCGCGAACCGCCTCGGCGGCGTCACGGTCGTGCGCGTCGATCCAGCCAGCTGCCCCGATCCCGACGGCAGCTCGAGCGGCCCCGACGACGTGCTGCCGTTCCCCGACGGCTGCGTGGCCTACGAGGTGCCGATGCAGTGGACCGAGCAGGCCGTGGTCGCGTGGACCACGGGCGTGCGCGACGAGCAGAGCTGCCGCTTCGAGCAGACCAAGCTGTGGACCGCCGGCATCGACGGCTTCACGCTCGTGCCGACGGTCGCGTTGATCGACGGCGACGGCGGCACGATCGAGGCGACCGTGGAGCTGCCGGATCTGCCGGCGGCGGTGCTGCCGGGGCTGTTCGCCGGGGCGGTCGACGCCGAGGGCGATCTGTGGGCCGCGCAGGTCGGTACCGGCTACCTCGTGCAGGTGCAGCTCGACGATCTGTCGTATCAGATGTGGCCGATGCCCAACGTCGGCTGGGGCCTGACGGTCGACGGCCAGGGCCGCGTGTGGACCTGCAACGAGTTCGCGTCGCGCTTCGATCCCGCGACCGAGACCTGGGAGTCGCACGCGGTCTCCGACTACAGCGGCGCGGGCTGTGTCGTCGACGCCGACGGCATCCTGTGGATGGCGGGGCTCGAGCTGCGTGGCATCGATACCGAGACCTTCGACGTGGTCGCGCAGTTTGCGGTGCCCGGCGGCCCTGGCCACGAGAACCGCGGCGCAGCGGTCGACGGCGCGGGCTACGTGTGGACCACGTCGCACTGGGACGACGCGGTCCATCGTTGGGATCCGGCGACCGGTGCTGTCGAGACGGTGGGCGGGCTCGCGTTTCCGTACTCGTACACCGCCGACATGACCGGCACCACGCTGTTGCCGTTGGCTGCGCTGGGCGGACCCTGAACGTGCGATGATCGCCGCCGCTCATGGCGGCCACGCGCAGGGGTCTCGCGGGCGTCGTTGCGATCGCGGCAGCGCTGCTGTCGCCTTCGCACGCGGCGGCGCACTCGGGCGGGCAACCGGGTCCCGGCTGCGTGGGCTGCCACGGCGGCGGGGACGTCGACATCGCGCTGGTCACCGCGCCCTCGACCATCGATCCCGGACAGACGGTGACGGTGACGCTGACGCTCAGCGCGCCCGGCAGCGCGGTCGCGGGCGTGTTCGTCGAGGCCGACGTCGGCACGCTCGAGACCCTCGGGGGCGAGGGCCTCGCGACCGTCGCGGCGGGCCTGACCCACAGCGCGCCCAAGCCCATGTCCGGCGGCGCGGTGTCGTTCGACTTCCTGTGGACCGCGCCGGGCCAACCCGGCGCGGTGCGGCTGTCGATCTCTGCGCTCGCGGCCAACGGCAACGGCTCGTCGAGCGGCGACCACGGCGACGACGCGGACCTCGATCTGGTGTTCGGCTGCAGCGCGCAGCAGTACTTCCTCGACTTCGACGGCGACGGCTACGGTCGCGACGACGCGCCGCGGTTGGGCTGCGCCGGTACGCCGCCGGCGAACCACGCCGCCGAGGGCGGCGACTGCGACGACACCCGCGACAGCGTGCACCCCGGCGCCGACGAGCTGTGCAACCAGCGCGACGACGACTGCGACAGCGAGGTCGACGAGGACGCCATCCCCATCACGCTGTACCCCGACGCCGACGGCGATGGCTACTACGGCGCGGTCGAGGGCCGCAGCAGCGACACCCAGGTCGGCTGCGTCGGCACCCCGGGCTACGCCGGTGAGCCCGGCGACTGCGAGCCCAACGACCCCACGATGCACCCCGACGCCGAGGAGGTCTGCAACCTCTACGACGACAACTGCGACGGCCGCGTCGACGAACGCGTGCGGCCGATCTGCGGCGTGGGTTGGTGCGCGCGCGAGGCCTGGACCTGCGAGCCCGAGAACTGCGAGCCCGGCGAGCCCATGCCCGAGACCTGCAACCTGCTCGACGACGACTGCGACGACGGGCTCGACGAGGACGTCACCTGCGAGGGCGACGCGGTCTGCATCGCCGGCGAGTGTCGCAACGCGGCAGACGACGGCGGCGGCAGCGACGGCGGCGGCAGCAGCGGTGCCGCGGCGAGCACCGGATCCACCGGCGACGGGACGGCCGCAGTCGCGCAGGGACGCAGTCGCTGCACCTTCGCCAGCGATCGACGCGCGGGCGAGGCTGCGCTCGCCATCGCGGTGGCCGTGCTGGCGCTCGCGCGCCGTCGCCGGTCTCGGTAGTCTCGTGCGGCCGATGGGCCTTCTGACACCGACGCCGCCGCCGTACGATCCGCTCGAGTGGATCACCAAGCCGCTGGCCGAGCGCGGCAAGATGGTGTGCCAGTCGTGGGCGCTGCAGGGCTACGGCACACCGCTGGGCGTGTTCGTGGTCTACGGCCTCAAGGTCGTCGCGTACGTCGCGGCGTGGATCGGCTTTTGTAGCCTCTCGCCGGGCCTGGGCGGTTTCGGCGACGTCGCGCGCTGGTGGCTCGAGCCGGTCGCGTTCCACAAGGCGATCGTGTGGAGCATGCTGTTCGAGCTACTCGGGCTCGGCTGCGGCAGCGGTCCGCTGACGGGGCGCTACTTCCCGCCGGTGGGCGGGTTCCTCTACTTCCTGCGCCCGGGCACGACCAAGCTGCCCGTGTGGCCGACGCTGCCGCTGCTGGGCGGCGATCGCCGCACGGCGCTCGACGTGTTGCTGTATGCCGCCGTGGTCGTGCTCGCGCTGCGGGCCCTGATCGCGCCGGTCCCGGGCAGCGGCGAGTATCTGCCGCTGGTGCTCGCGATGGTGCTGATGGGCGTGGCCGACCGTACGCTGCTGCTGGCCGCGCGCGCGGAGCACTACTGGACCACGATGCTGTGCTTCCTGTTCGCGGGCAACTGGATCGCCGGCGCCAAGGCGGTGCAGCTGGCGCTGTGGTTCTGGGCCGGGGTCTCGAAGCTCAACGCGCACTTTCCCACCGTCATCGCGGTGATGACGAGCAACTCGCCGGTGATGCGGCTGGGTTGGGTGCGGCGCGCGATGTACCGCAACTTCCCCGACGACCTGCGGCCCTCGCGGCTCGCGACCGTGATGGCGCACGCCGGCGCCACGCTGGAGTTCGCGGTGCCGCTGGTGTTGGCGCTGAGCCCCGGTGGCCCGACGCTGGTGCTGGGCATGGTGCTCATGCTGATGCTGCACGGCTACATCACCAGCAACGTGCCCATGGGCGTGCCGATCGAGTGGAACGTCATGGTGGTCTACGGCGGTTTCGCGCTCTTCTGGGCCCACCCCGAGGTCACGGTGCTCGATCTGGGTTCGGCGCCCCTGGGCGCGGCGCTGCTGGTGCTGCTGGTGGCGGTGCCGCTGGTGGGCAACCTGTGGCCGCACGCGGTCTCGTTCCTGTTGGCAATGCGCTACTACGCCGGCAACTGGGCCTACGGCATCTGGCTGTTCCGCGGCGACAGTTGGCGCAAGCTCGATCGCCTGACCAAGAGCTCACCGTGGATCTACGAGCAACTCGATCGCTTCTACGATCGACGCACGTCGGTCGGGCTCGTCGGCAAGGTGCTCGGCTTCCGCATGATGCACCTGCACGGGCGCGCGCTGCCGCTGCTGTTGCCGCGCGCGGTCGATCGCTACGAGGACTACGAGCACGTCGACGGCGAGCTCGTCGCGGGCCTCGCGCTGGGCTGGAACTTCGGCGACGGCCACCTGCACACCGAGCAGCTGCTGCGTGCGATCCAGCGGCAGTGCAACTTCGAGCCCGGCGAGCTGCGGTGTTTGTTCGTCGAAGCGCAGCCGCTGTTCGGTGATCGACAACGCTGGCGCATCGTCGATGGCGCGACGGGTCCGGTGGCGCAGGGCGAGATCGAGATCGCGACGCTGCGCGCGATGCAGCCGTGGGGTTGAACGCGTGCGGGCCGCACGCGCATCGCATCGCGTTCGATCGCCGCTGTAATCACGGCTGCAGCGGTGCAACTCGGAGTGCGGAGGCAGCGACGACAAAGATGCTCACCCGGACCGTGTTCCTTTCCTTCTTCGCGACCCTTGGCCTTGCGACGCTCGGCTGCGAGCAGAGCAGCAGCGACAGCATCGTCGACCGCGACGGTGATGGCGTGCCCGATGCCGAGGAGGACGAGGCCGAGGGTGAGGACGAGGCCGAGGGTGAGGACGAGGCCGAGGGCGAAGAGGCCGAGGGCGAAGAGGGCGAAGGCGAAGAGGGCGAGGGCGAAGAGGGCGAGGGCGAAGAGGGTGAAGGTGAGGGCGAGGGTGAGGACGCCGACGAGGGTGAGGGCGAGGACGCCGACGACGGTGAAGCGGGCGAGGGCACCGAGGGCGAGGGCGGCGAAGGCGAGGAGACCGAGGGCGAGGGCGGCGAGGGCGAAGAGACCGAGGGCGAAGGCACCGAGGAGCCCGAGGCCGAGGACTCCGCCGGCTGAGCCGGACCGGCGCGCGCTCGCGCGCGACCCGGTGTGAGACGCAGACACGTCAGGCGCGTGGACCGAGGAGGTCCACGCGCTTTCGTGCGTTTGCGGCCCGCGCGCGGGCCTTGGCTGTGCCGCGATGTGTGCGACTCGGAGCGTTTCCGGAGCCAGAAAGAATGTCACCGAAATCGCCGATCGAACCCGTAATGAACGGCCGCCCTGCGCATCTTGGCGGCAGGAGGCCACACCAACCATGCTGACCCGCTCCTTGACCCTTTCCGTCCTGACCGCCCTTGCCCTGACCACCTTCGGCTGCGAGCAGGCGAGCACCGATCCCACCATCGTCGACCGTGACGGCGACGGCATCGCGGACGCGGAAGACGCGGACGACGACAACGACGGTGTCGACGACGCCGAGGACAACGACGACGACAACGACGGCGTCGACGACTCGGAGGACGAGGAGGACGCGGACGACGTCGACGACGACGGTGAGGACGACGCCGAGGACGACGACGACGACAACGACGGCGAGGGCGACGCCGAGGACGACGACGACGACAACGACGGCACCGACGACTCGGAGGACGAGGGTGATGCCGACGACGTCGACGACGACGGTGAGGACGACGCCGAGGACGCGGACGACGACAACGACGGCGAGCCCGATGACACCGACGACGACGACGACGGTGACGGCGAGCCCGACGACGGCGAGGGTGAGGGCGGCTGAGCCGCTCGCGGTCGCGGCGCGGATCTGCGGATCCACGTCGCCTCCGGCGCCTGCGCCACGAGGGCGCGTCGTTCACCGATGAGGTGAGCGTCGCGCCCTTGGTCGTTTCAGGCCGCCGGGCGCGAGGCGGCCGCGCTCACAGGCTCTCGAGCCGCGCCGCCGCGTCGGGATGCTTGAGCGACTTGGCCTTCTTGTACTGCTTGCGGGCCTCGGCGACGTTGCCCTGCTTGACCAGCGCGTCGCCCAGCGCGATGCGAGCCGCACCGTCGTTGGGATGCGCCCCGACCGCGCGGCGGAAGTAGCCCGCGGCCTTCTCGACGTCACCTGCGGCGAGCTGCACGCGGCCCAGGCCCAGCAGCGCGCCCAGGTGCTTGGGCTCCTTCACGACCGCGCGCTGGTACAGCGCCTCGGCATCCTTGCCGCGGTTCTCCGTCAGCGCGCGATCGCCCGCGGCGACGAGATCCGAAGGCGTCGCGGCGAAGTCGAGGTCTTCGGTCGGTTTGGGTTTCTCGGCGCGGATCGTCGTGGGCGGTGCCTCGGCCACCGGCGCCTGATCGGGCGCGGCCTTGGGTTGCTCCGTGGGCGGGCGGAACACCAGCACCGCGACCACGGCGATCGCCGCGACGCCGACCAGCGAGAGCGCGATCCACAGTCCGCGGTTGCGACCGCGGATCGCCGCGACCATCGACGCATCGAAGTCGCTCATCGACGCGCCCGCGGACGGGTAGCTGCCGGTCAGCCCGCTGGGCGACGACGGCCACGGCGGCGCGACGTCGGCAGGCAGCATCGCGGGGCCCAGCGGCGACGTCGTCGTGAGCGCGACCGCCGGCGGCGGCGAGACGATCGGTGCCGCGACCGGCGGCGGTGCTGCGACGACAGGTGGCGGCGCGACGAAAGGCGGTGCCGCGACGGGCGGCGCGACGAAAGGCGGTGCCGCGACGGGCGGCGCGACGGCGGGCGCCGCGAACGGGGGCGCGACGACGGGCGCTTCGAACGCAGGCGCCGCGACGGGCGTTGCGGCCGGGATCCCGAGCACCGGCGCCTCGACGACGGGCGGTGCGACGGCGGGTGCTGCGAAGCTGGGCGCGACGACGGGCGGCGCGACGACGGGCGGCGCGACGACGGGCGCCGCGACGACAGGCGGCGCGAAGCTGGGCGCGACGACGGGCGGCGCGACGACGGGCGCCGCGCTCGCGGCCACGCTCGGCGGCACCAGATGCGGCGGCACCACGATCGCCGGCGCGGCCGCGGGAACGGCCGGCGCGCCGAGCCCGGGCGGCACGAGGTGCGGCGGCACGGCGATCGCCGGCGCGGCCGCGGGCAGCGGACTGTCTGCGTCTCCGGGCGCTGGCGTCGGCACCGACGCGATCTCCGGCGCCGCGCTCGGGCTCGCCGCCGCGGCGGTCCCCGGCAGCGTCGAGACGCTCGACGGTGCGGCGGTCCCCGGCAAGGTCGGCATGCTCGAGGGCGGCGCGGTGCCGGGCAGCGTCGGCATGCTCGAGGGCGGCGCGGTGCCGGGCAGCGTCGAGACGCTCGAGGGCGGGCCCGAGAGCGTGCGATCGACCTCCGCGGGGACGCTCATACCGGGCAGATCCGGCACGGAGAACGGCATCGACGGCGCGCGCGCGACCACCGTGCGATCGCCCGGCTCGGGTTCGCCCAGCTGCTCGGCGAAGGTCGGCGTGGTCGCGAAGTGCGGCGAGGGCAGCGGTGAGTCCGGTGGGATCGCGCCGTCGAGATCGATGGGCCCGGGCGCGGGTTCGTCGTCGGGCTCGGGCGCGGGGGCGGGGCGCGGACGCAGCACCTCGTCGCGGCGCGAGATCGCGGTGGCTTCGTTGGTCTGCGGCGCTGCGCTCGCGAGCGTGTCGTCCGCGTGGGTCACGACGGTGTCGCTGCGATCGAGCTCGTCGAGCGCGATCGGGCGCGACGGTACGTCCTCGACCGGCTCCATCGGCTCGAGCTCGTACACGCCCGGCGCGCGCACCACCGTGGTCTGGCCCTCCAGCGCGACCGCGTGATCGGGACGACGCAGGATCGTGACCTCGTCCTCGGGTTCGTCGTCGGCCGGCGGCGCCGCAGCGGTCGGCTTGGCGCCCGCGGGCGAGAGCCCCTGACGGATCCGCTCCGCGGTCACGGCATCGACGTCGGGCGGCGGTAGGTCGTCCCACGGCGTCTGCACGTGCGACTCGATCTGCGCCAGGCACAGCGCGGCCTCGGCCTCGGCCGCGTCGGCGAAGCGATCGTCGGGCTCCTTCGCGAGCAGGCGATGGACCCACTGCGCCAGCGCCGGCGGGACACCGCGAGTGCCCTTGAGCCGATCCGCGATCGGCATCGGATCTTCGATCGCGTGGCGGCGTCGCACCGCGTCGGGTGTGCCGGTGCGAAACGGCGGGCCGCCGGTGACCATCGCGTACGCGACGCAGCCGAGCAGGTACAGGTCCTCGCGCGCGTCGGCCTGCACGCCCGAGATCCGCTCGGGGCTGACGGGCTGGTGCGCGGCGTCCTCCTTGAGCACCGCGAGCTCACCGTCGAGCAGCGCGCCCAGGCCGAAGTCGGTCAGCGCGACGGTGTCGGGGCGCTGGGCATGGGCGCGCAGGATGATGGCGCCCAGCGTCAGGCCGCGGTGGACGAGGCCGACCTCGTGGGCCGCGGCCAGCACCTTGCACACCTGGCGCAGGATCGCGACCGCGCGCACCACCGGCAGCGGCTGGTTACGCGTGACGTTGAGCAACGGCGTGCCTTCGAACGGCTCGGTCGCGATCGCGATGCGGCCATCGGCCATGCGCGCCACGTCGACCGGGCGGATCACGGCGGTGCTCGACAGGCCCGCGGCCACGCGTGCGGCGGTGCGCGCTGCGTCGAGCACGGCGTCGGGCACGACGCTGCCGGGCTGCAACACCATCACCGAGACGCGCGCGCCGGTGGTGGCATCGGTCGCGGCGCTCACCTCTCCCAGCGGGTGTCGCCACAGCCGATGCAGCGCACGGAAGCGACTGCGCTCGGTCTTTGCGGCCGCGCTCGCAGCAGCGGCCGCCGGTGCGGCCGGACGTGCTGCCGCCGGGGCGCTCGCGGCCGCGCCAGGTCGCGCCGCGGGGGCCGGGCCGCTCGTCGGTCGCGTCGTCGCCGGCGTCGCCGCGCTGGGCACCGGCGATCGCGTCGTCGTGATCGGTTTGGTCGGGTCGCGCGGCACCGCTTGCGGCCGCGCGGGATCACGGGGCGCGACCGTGGGCGGCTTGGCCGGCGGTGCTGCGGGACGGCTCGCGATCGGCGGCGGCGGCGGGGCCTTGGGCCCGGTGGAAGGTGGCGGTGCGACCGCGATCGGCTTGGACGGATCACGTGCCACTGCCCCGGGCGCGCCAGGGACCGCAGGCTTGGGCTTGCTGGGCGGTGGCGGTGGGGGCGGACGCCCTGCGCCACCGGCCGGCTTGCCGTCACCGGGATCGCGAGGATTTCCGTCCGACACTTTCGCCCAGGATCGCACAGGCCGGCTGGCCGGAGCAACCACAGCGTGGTTTCAAGCGGGCCGGCAGCGCCGGCTTGCAGGCGCGGCACGGCTCGCGCCCTGCCGAAGCAGGGGGCGAGGTCGGTTTCGAGCGGAGTTCGAGCGGAGGTTGGCGCTCTCGGGCGTGCAGCGGTGCGGGTTTCGAGCGTAGTCGAGCACGCGGTCGCGTCATCGTCGCGATGCGGTGCGCGTCCCGGCTCGCGTCACACCAAGGACAAGCGACCCGCGCGCGCTCGGATCTCGCCGTCCGCACCGAACATCGCGGCGAAGAGCGCAGCGCGGATCCACATGCCGTTTCGGACCTGCCGCCAGACCATGAAGCCGGGGTGGTCTTCCCACGACTCGGGCAGCTCGTTGACCCGCGGCAGCGGGTGCATGATCACGCACTCGGGGCGGATGAGCCGGCGGTACTCGGGCTTGAGCACGTAGTCCTCGCTGCTGCCGCGCTCGCCGGCGTCGGGGATGCCGTTGTTGCCGCGATCCCACTCCTGCTGCAGACGCGTCACGTAGATCGCGTCGATGTCGCTGCCGCCGGTGTGCAGCAACGGCTGCAGCGCGTTGTGCACGGAGGTCTCGACCTCGTGACGATGCAGGTAGCGCATGAGCTCGTCGTCGGGCGCGAACGCGTCGGGCGAGACGAAGTGGATGCGCGGCCGCTCGAAGCGGGTCAGCAGGTACGCGAGCGAACGCGCGGCGCGGTTGCGGGCGATGTCGCCGATGATGACGACGTTCTTGCCGTCGACGCCGCCGCGCTCTGCGAAGGAGTAGCGCAGGGTGTAGAGGTCGAGCAGCGACTGCGTGACGTGCTGGCTCTTGCCGCTGCCGGCCGAGACCACCGGGATGGGGCGCCGGCTGGCCGCGAGCGACCACGCTGCGCGCATGGCGAAGTCGTCGTCCTGGTGGCGCGTGACGATCGCGTCGAAGAAGCTCGACAACGTCCGCACCGAGTCCTCGATCGACTCGCCCTTGGCGAACGACGAGGTCCGCAGGTCGCTGACCAGCCGCGAGTTGGCGCCGAGCTTGTCCGCGGCGGCGATGAACGACTCCGCGGTGCGCGTGCTGGGCTGCGCGAACAGGTTCATGATCCGCAGGCCTCGAAGCAGCCCGCGCAGGAACTCTCGGCCGTCGACGTGGCGGTCGAGGCGACGGATCGCCGTCGCTGTGTCGCACAGCGTCTCGATGTCGGGGCGGAGGAACTGCTGGCTCAGCAGCACGAAGAACGGCCGCCCGTCACGGGTCAGCAGCGCGCGACGGCGCTCGCGCTCGTCCAGACCAGCCTTGAATTCCTCGAACGTCGTGCTCATCGGCGGTTCCTCCTGGGCTGGGCGGCAGGGTAGCCCAACGCGACCGGACCGCCAGCTGCGGCCGGCTCGCGCGCATGGGGGGCTCCTCACGCGTGCGCGGGCGGAACCGCCTGGGTCAGAAGCGGACCTGCACGCCGTCGCCGGTGACCGCGACCTCGGCCTTCTTCTTGTCGCCCCGGCCGGACTTGCCGCCGAGCGCACGGCGCTCTCGCACGCCGCCCAGGACCTTGAGCGTGATCCCGATCGGCAACAGCACCCCGCCGATGATGAAGCCGCTGAACGCGAGCTGCCCGCCGAGCAGGAACTGGCTGCGGCGCTTGGCGTCCTCCTCGGCGGTGGAGAGGTTGGTCGTGCGCGGGCCGGCCGAGGAGTTGTCGAGCACGACCTTGTTGGCCACGCGCGTGAGCATGCCGGCGAGGCCCATGGTCAGCGTGAGGCTGCCCAGCGTGATGAGCGTGATGCCCGAGGCGTTGAGGCTGGTCACGATGGAGCGCTCACGCTCGATCCACAGCCGCCGTCGCTCGGACTCCTCGAGCGCCCGCAGCTCGCGCTCGCGGCGCTGGTCCGCGGTCTCCTCGGCCTTCGCGATCTGCTCGTCGATGCGCTCGATGAACCGCTGGATCTCGGTGAGGTCGTAGTCCTCGGTCCCGCGCATGCGCTTGTCGTAGTTCTCGAACGACTGCCGCGCACGCCGCAGGTGCTCGACGTCGGGGTCGACCGCGAACCACTTCCAGTAGGCCTGGCCGAGGTTGAACAGCAAGAGCGGCTCTTCGCTCAGATCCCACGCGCGTTCGAAGTGCTCGATGGCCTTGGGGTACGCACCCTTTTCGTACTCCTTGGAGCCGCGCAGGAACTCCTGCGCCGCCTCGACGCGCTTGTCGTCCGCGCTGGGCTCGACCGGCTCGCTGGGGGTCTCGACCGGCGGCGTGGGCTCGGCGGTCTCGATCGGATCGGCGGTCACCGGCGTGCCCGCGTCCGCGGTGGGCTCGGTCGGCGGCGGAGGCTCGGCGGGCGCGGCGGTCTCGGCCGGCTTGCTCGGCTTCGATCCGCCCTTGCCGTGGGGCGCGGCGGCGGCCGGCGTGCCCGCGAGCCCGAGCGACAGCACCAACGCCAGGGAACAACCGCGACTACAGACCGCACTCATCGGGCATCGTCTCCGCGTTCTTCTGGGCCTCGGTGCACGCACCCTCGCCGACCACACAGCCGTCGCGCGTCGACCACAGGATGCCGTCGATGCCGAACAGGGTGTCGAACAACTGGACCTCGGACTCGTCGCTCGCGTTGGGCTTGCCCTCGGCGAGGCAGCGATCGAAGTACTCCTTGCACACGTCCGGCTGCGCGCAGAAGAAGCACTCGCCGTCGGGCAGCAGATCGCGACAGCTGGGCGAGTCGCACGTGGCGCACTGCAGCACCACCGTGACCTCCTCACCGGGCGAGACCACGAACTCTCCGTCCTTGCTGCCGTCGCCGTCGACGTCACCGCCGCCGGCGTTGCGCGCGACCGCGAACTGCGTGGTCTTGATCTCGTGGCAGAGGTTCGGGATGTCGTTGCAGACGTTCTTGTCGACGACGTAGCCGAAGCGGATGTCGCCGCTGGACATGCCCTCGAGGCCGTCGATGAAGGTCCACTGCACCTCGGACGAGCCCGGGAACTGGATGCCGCCGCCGACCACGTTGGCGTTGTCGGCCACGAACGCGAGGTCGATGACGAACGACGAGCCCGGGATCGCGACCACGTCGTTGACGTTGGTGACCACGTGCACGCTGTCGTCGATGGCGGGATCGAACAGCGGCTCCTGCGGATCGCCGGTGTCGAACGGAGAGTCGCCCTTGCCCGCGGTCGAATCGGAGATTGCCTTCACCGGATCGCCGCCGCCGGGGTAGGGCGTGAGCAACGCGCAGCCGACCCCGGCGAGCGCGAGTGCCAGGACGACGCCGAGCGCGGGTCGTTGCATCGCGGCCGAGCATATCAGCCCGTGCGCGCATGCGGCAGGACGCGTGCGCCGCGCTGCGGACGGCGTGGCCTCAGCCCGGCGCGACGCCGGGGGTCGCGGCCTCGAGCGACCACTCGAAGTCGTCCAGCAGCACCAGCGAGTCGAACAGATGGCCGCTGGTGTCCCAGATCGCGAATCGCAGGTCCATGATCTCGCCGGGCGAGACGTTTCCGCTCATCCGCAGCCAGCCGGTGCCGCCGCCGAGCACGGTCTGGCCGGCGTCGCAGCCCGGGTCGGCGCCATCGAAGCCGGTGCCCTCGAGCAGCGCGATGCCCAGGCAACCCTCGTAGTCGACGTTGAAGTCGCTGGCGCATCCGACCGGCCCGTTCTCGCACTGCGTGAAGAGGCCCTCGGCGACGTTGACCAGGTTCACGCCCACGGGCCAGCTCTGCTGGCCGTCGTCGTAGATCGCGATGTTCTTGTCCGCGGTGTTCTGCGCGGTCGAGTCGACCAGCGCGACGAAGAAGTCGTTGAACTCGCTGCAGACCCACTCGGGGTACTCCGCGGAGAAGAACTGCATCATCACGCTGAAGGAGTGCGCGTTGGTCGGCACGCGCACGCGCAGGGTCAGCATGATGGGATCGTGCGCCAGCGTGTCCCACGGCTCGACGCAGCCGGCGGGGTTGGGGAACACGCCGCCGTTGGCGTCGAGCCAGTCGCCGGGCGCGTCGGACTCGGTGCCGAGGTTGGCGCCGGGCTGGAACGCGCCGTAGCCGGGGTTGGTGTCGGTCGCGTCGGCGGCGTGGCCGCTCGAGAGCACGACCATGCGGTCGCCCGACTCCGGATCGATCACGGCCCCGAAGTCGCCGCGCAGCGATCGCTGCACCGGCAGCGGGTCGCCGTCGCCGTCGGGCGTGGTCAGGCCGGCCGAGATCACACCCCACACGCGGTCGGCGGGGTCGGCGGGGTCCTCCTCGGTGAACTGACACAGATCCATCGCACGCGCGTAGTCGTCGGGATCGTTGCTGGCCGACATCAGGCCCGCGTCGCAGGTCGGGGTGGCTTCGTCGATGTCGCCGTCGCAATCGTCGTCGACCTCGTTGCCCGGCACCTCGTAGGCGCCGGGGTTCACCAGCGCCGCGCCGTCGCAGTTGCCACCGTCGACGTCGCAGCAATCGGCGCCGCAGCCCCCGAAGCCGTCGCCGTCGTAGTCGCTGTCGTCGACGATGCCGTCGCAGTCGTCGTCGGCACCGTTGCCGTCGCAGTCGTCGGGCGCGGGCGTGACCTCGCCGACGCACAGTTGCGCCCAGCTGCCGTCGTCCATGCACGACTGCGTGCCCTTGGCGCACGCGCCCACGCCGTCGGTGGGGCCGGGGCCGGTGTAGCAGGGCCGCGCGTCGCCGGGCACGCACGCGCCGCCGCAGGTGTGCGTGAGCGGATCGCAGTGCGGGCCCGCGGGTGCGTCGGCGCAGTCGCTGTCGTCGCTGCAACCGTCGACCCCGGTGCTCGTGTCGGCACTCGCAGTGGTCGAGCTGGTCGACCCGGCTTCACCGCTGCTGCCGACGCTGCTGCCGCCCTCGCTGCTGCTGCCGGCGGTGAACTCGATGTCGCCGCCGGGATCCGCCGGGCAGCCAACGGCGAGCAGCAGCAGCAGCGCGAGGCGAGGCGAGGCGAGCCGTGGGCGAGGCACGGCCGACGTCCATAGCACGGGCCGCGCGCGCCGGGGCCGGCGCTTCGTCGTTCCTGCGTGGTTCGTCGCGGCAACGGGCGGTCTCGACCACGGCGCCGTGCGGAGGCGGCCGGCGCGTCGGCGAGAGCGCACCGTCGAGCTCGAAGCGCACGGACGCGACAGCGATGTCGCGCCGAGGAATCCCCGCGCACCGATCTCCCCGCGGCGCCGATGCAACGTACATCACGGCTCGCGCGACCGCGGTCGATCGCGCACGCGGACCTGCGGGCACGGCGGCGTGCGTCGACGCGAGTCCGGACACGTCCGCGTCGAAGCACCGTGACGGCAAGCTGATACTCTCCGCGCCCGAAATGCGGACGACGAGGTCGATTTTCTACGCGGGTGCGCTCGGGCTCTGTGCATGTGGTGGAGACGACGTCGCCGCCGACGGCGGCAGCAGCAGCAGCAGCGGTGTCGACACCACCGGTACGACGCTGTCGACGACCAACACGAGCACGGCCGATTCGGGTTCGAGCTCGTCGAGCGCGACCGCGACGACCACCGCGACCACCACCGCGGACACCAGCGGCAGCGGCACCGACACCACCGGCACCACCGGCGCGAGCAGCAGCGGCAGCGACAGCGGCAGCGACAGCGGCACCACCGGCGATCCCGAGGGCAACACCCGCGGCTCGGTCATCACCGAGTGCGGCGATCTGATGCCCGCAGCCGAGGGCACCTGCGAAGTGACGACCTTGGGCACCACCGGCGTGATCCTGCAGGGCACGGTGCTCGGCGCCGACGAGGTCTTCCACGGCGGCTCGGTCTTCGACGGCGCCGGCGTGATCCAGTGCGTCGGCTGCGACTGCACCGGCGCACCCGGGGCCGGCGACGCGTCGGTGGTGACCTGCGCCGACGGCGTCATCTCGCCCGGCCTCATCAACCCCCACGATCACATCACCTACGCCAACAACACGCCCATCGGTGACGGAACCGATCGCTACCAACACCGCCACGACTGGCGCGTGGGCAACAACAACCACGACGAGCTGCCGTACAACAGCGGCGCCTCCGCGGCGGTGGTGCAGGCGGCGGAGCTGCGCTTCGTGATGAGCGGCGCGACCTCGGCCGCCAGCGCCGGCGGACGCGCCGGGCTGCTGCGCAACCTCGACACCGCCGACCGGCTCGAGGGCCTGCCGGTGCAGGTGGCGGACAGCGACACGTTCCCGCTCGACGACGGCGACGGCACCGTGCACACGATGGGGTGCAACTACGGCCCCGCGCCGACCACGGCCGCGGACATCGAGGGCCTCGACGGCTACCTGCCGCACATCGCCGAGGGCATCGACCTCGCGGCGAACAACGAGTTCACCTGTACCAGCATGGGCATGACCGATCTGATCGAGCGTCAGACCGCGGTCATCCACGCCGTCGGCATCGTGCCCGACGACGCGCTCGAGATGGCGAACTCGAACACCAAGGTCATCTGGTCGCCGCGCTCGAACGTGGTGTTGTACGGCAACACCGCGCCGGTGACGTTGCTCGACCGGCTGGGCGTCGCCATCGCGCTGGGCACCGACTGGGTCCCGAGCGGCTCGATGAACCTGCAGCGCGAGCTGCGGTGCGCCGCCGATCTCAACGCCAACTACTTCGACGGCTACTTCTCGCCCGAGCAGCTGTGGCGCATGGTCACGACCAACGCCGCCTACGCGACCGGCACCGGCAACGCCATCGGCATGCTCAAGCCCGGCTACGTCGCCGACATCGCGGTGTTCGCCGCCGGTGGCGAGGTCGACCACGCCGCCGTGGTCGAGGCCGAGCTGCCCGACACCGTGCTGGTGCTGCGCGGCGGCGTGCCGATGTACGGTGACGCCGACCTGGTCGCGTCGACCGCGTTCGACGCCGGCAGCTGCGAGGCCTTCGACGTGTGCGGCGTGCAGAAGCGGGCGTGCCTGGCGGAGCTGGGCAACGCCACCATCGCGAGCCTGACCAACGCGATCGACGACTACTACCCGCTGTTCTTCTGCGGTACCCCGGATCTCGAGCCCAGCTGCGTGCCGTACCGCGACGAGTACGCCGCCGGCATCGCGCCGGGCGACGCCGATGGCGACGGCATCGGCGACGACGACGACAACTGCCCCAACGTGTTCAACCCCGTGCGCCTGCTCGAGGACGTGCAGGGCGATGCGGATGCGGACAACGTCGGCGACGTCTGCGACCTGTGCCCGCTCGACGGCACCGATGCGTGCGAGGTGCCCGACGCCAACGACTTCGACAACGACGGGGTCGCCAACGCCAGCGACAACTGCCCGTACGACGACAACCCGGTGCAGGTCGACACCGACGGCGATGGTCACGGCGACGTCTGCGACGTCTGCAGCGAGGCCAACCCCGGTCCCGCACCGTGCCCGCTGCCGATCCCGGCGATCCGCGACCCCATGAACCCGTCGTACCCCGGCGAGGGCGCCCAGGTGGCCATCACCGACGCCTACGTCACGGCGGTGCGTGCGGGCCAGGGCGCGCAGGGCTTCTACGTGCAGGACGACTCGCTCGACCCCTTCAGCGGCATCTTCGTCTACACCGGCAACGACACGCCCGCGGTGCAGGTCGGCAACCGCGTCAGCGTGAGCGGCACCTACTCGGAGTTCTTCGACCTCTCGGAGATCACCGCGGCGAGCGTCGTCGTCGACGATGCCGGAACCGATCTGCCGTTCGAGCCCATCGCGTTCGACGACCCGGCCGATCTCGCGACCGGCTCGGCCACCGCGGAGCAGTGGGAGTCGATGCTGGTCGCGGTCGGCATGGTCACGATCACCGATGTCAATCCGGACGCGCCCTCGGACTTCGACGAATTCGAGGTCACCGGCACCCTGCGGGTGGACGATCTCATCAGTGACAACATCGTGCCCGGCGGTCAGGGCAACTCGTGCCCGGCCAACACGGTGTTCAACGGCATCATCGGGATCGAGGGTTACAGCTTCAACAACTACAAGCTGCAGCCGCGCTCGCTCGACGACTTCCAGGTCACGACCTGCTCGCAGTACCCGTAGTTTCGGTCTGCGTCGCCGCGTCGGCGTTTCGCGGTGGACGCCGGCGGCCGTGGCCGGTGATGATGCCGCGCGTGACGGACTCCCAGGACCGCCCGACCGCGGGCGATGCGACCCTGCTCGACCTCGGCTTCCAGACCGCCTACAAGGCTGCGCACCGCATGCTGCGCGCGTGGTGGAGCGTCCGTCGCCCCCACACGCGCGGGGCCCTGATCGCGCTGTGGCACGGCGGCGAGATCCTGCTGGTGAAGAACTCGTACCGCGCGCAGTTCACCCTGCCGGGGGGCTACGTGAAGCCGGGCGAGGCAGTGACCGACGCGGCCGCGCGCGAGCTCGCCGAGGAGTGCGACGTCCGCGTCGACCCGGCCTCGATCCGAGTGGCCTACGTCGGTGTGCATCGCTTCGAGAACCGCACCGACGAGGTCACCATCGTGGAGGTCGAGGTGCCGACTCGGCCGCGCATCGCGGTCGATCACCGCGAGGTCGTGTGGGCCGGCTTCAAGTCCGCCGCCGACGCGCTGGCGATGCCGATCGTGCCGCACCTGCGCGACTACCTGATCGCGCGCTGAGCTGCCGCGCCACGCGGAAACACCTGGGCCCGCGCGTGGCGTCTCCGCCACGTTCGCGCCCAGGTGCTCCACGTTGCCTTGCCACCCAATTTTCCATCTCGCATCGCCGTGCCACGACCGGGACCAACGGTCGCTCCCACCCACGGCGATGTCTGTTCGACCACGCGATTAAGCCAAGACTCTACCCACGCTTCGGACGACGCATACCCTGTCGTGTCCGCCCCACGCTCCACCCCATCGCTGTTCCAACGCCAACCCTACGCCAACCGAGCGTCCTGCCCGCCAACTCACCCCAACGTCTCGCCTGCGCGACAGCCCTTCGAAGTTCGGGTCCCGGTTCCCCGGAGGCCCCGCCAACTCGGGGCCGTCGCTCGCCGGTTCCGCGGACGCCCCTTAGGACTGCAGTGCGCATGCCGGCTGGATCAAGCTCAAGCGATCACAGCGACTTAGCCTCTTCTTGCCCGGCGCTATCCGCGCTTTGTCCTGCGACACCGTGACGCAGGTGTCTGGCGCGCCGTCGCAGGGGTCTGACATGCGTGTCAGGCCATGACGCCCACGTCGGTGTGATCGTGTCCTACCCATCGCCTCAGAGCACGCGCGGGATGATGGCGCAGCGCCTGCGCGGGTAGTCGGGGAACTGTTGCCGGTACCACGCGTGGTGGGCCACCCCCCCCGCGCGGCACGAGGTTGGCGAAGCTGAAGACCGCGAACGACAGGCCCGCGAGCGACCACGTCGCGATGGCCCAGCCGAACCACTGCACGAGCTCGCCGAAGTAGTTTGGGCACGAGATGTCCTCGTACAGCCCGCCTCGCGGGATGCCGTAGCCGCCCTGGCTGCGACGCAGCTCGGTGCAGGACCGCGTCGGCCCAGCGATTCACCAGGAAGCCGCCGACGAACAACATGACGCCGTACAGGAAGCGCAGGTCGACCAGCCAGCGCCACGAGGCCTGGCCCAGCTCGCTGAGCCAGCGCGCGTTGAGGTAGCTGTTGAGCACGTTGAAGCTCATGCCCATCACCACGACCATCACCGGCATGCGCTTGCCCGTGGTGCCGGCCATCAGCAGTGGATCGAGCCACGCGCGCTGGACGTAGTGGACCAGCCACAGTGCGGCGAACAACCGTGGAATCCACTCGTGGGCGCGCGAGCCGGCGGCGAAGACCAGCACGAACACGATCACCGAGGGCGACTCCATCAGCGCCCAGCCCAGCCGCTTGGGCAGCGTGGGGCCGAAGCCACCGCGGAAGTGGCGACCGTAGGGTGCGGTGAGCACCCCGGTGGCGAAGAAGGTCACGCCCGCCAGCGCGAAGCAGGCCATCAGCAGGACGCGGTAGAGGGTCGCCTCGTCGGGCATGACCTGCGCAGGCTACCAGCCGCGAAAGTCCGCTCACATGCGAAAGCTCGCGATCGCGCCAGCGACAGAACCATGACCTGCAACGACGCGAGTGTGACGGCTGCGGCGACGCCGCTGCTCAAGACTGCAAGGCATGAGGTTGACGGAAGTCCCCGAGGCGCCCGCGCGCATCCCCGTGGGCAAGAAGGCCCGGTCGCTGCGCGACTACGAGTGGGGCACGACCCTGCCGATGATCATCGTGCACATCGCGGTGTTGGGCGTGTTCTGGACCGGCATGAGCGCCACCACCTGGCTGCTGTGCGCCGGGCTCTACTTCGTGCGGATGTTCGCGTGACCGGCGGCTACCACCGCTACTTCTCGCATCGGACCTACAAGACCAGCCGTGCGATGCAGTTCGTGCTCGCCGTGATCGCGCAGTCGGCCAGCCAGCGCGGCGCGCTGTGGTGGGCCGCGCACCACCGCGACCACCACAAGTACTCGGACACGCCGCTGGATGTGCACTCGCCGATGCAGCACGGCTTCTGGCACGCCCACGTCGGTTGGATCTTCGACCACAACAGCGACACCGACTGGGCCCGGGTCAAGGACCTCACGCGCTACCCCGAGCTGGTCGTGCTGGACAAGCTGTGGTGGCTCCCGCCCACGGTGCTGGGCGTGCTGGTGTGGCTCGTGTTCGGCTGGGAAGGCCTGTTCGGCGGCTTCATGCTGTCGACCGTGCTGCTGTGGCACGGCACCTTCACCATCAACTCGCTGTCGCACGTCTGGGGCCGTCGCCGCTACGCGACCACCGACGACAGCCGCAACAACTGGTTCCTCGCCCTGGTGACCATGGGCGAGGGCTGGCACAACAACCACCACCACTTCATGGGCTCGACCCGCCAGGGCTTCTACTGGTGGGAGATCGACATGACCTACTACGTGCTGCGCGTGATGAGCTGGCTCGGGTTGGTCTGGGACCCTGGCGAGCCGCCGGCGCGGGTCTACGAGCGCCAGCCAGCGACCGGTTCGCATCCGGTCGCGCCGCACGCCTGAGCCACGGCGCGCTCAGCCCCGGCGCGGCTTGTCGCGCCGACGCTGCAGCGCGTCGTCGATGGCGCGTTCGATCGGCGGCACCAGCAAAGGCAAGCGCGGCGCGCCGTCGCCGAGCAGCCAGTGCGCGACCAGTTCCCGAGCGCCGTGTCGCGGCGCGGTAGCTCTGCATGCTGCGGCGGCCACGGGCCGAGCGAGGGCGGCGCGGGTGTTGCGCGCGCGCCGGACCAATGCGAGCTCGTCGTCGTCGAGCGCGGGCAGCAGCGCCTCGAGCAGGCCTGCAGCTCGGCGCGCACGACCTCGGCCTTGATCGCGTCGAGTCGGTCGACCGGGAAGTCCCCGCGCGCAGCCCCGCGGAAGCGGACCTCGCGCTCGAACAATGCGTCGCCGAGCCACGCCAGCGTGCGGACCGAACGGCGCGCCAGCGCGCCGTGATCGAGCTCGTCGGTGTCGGCCATCCCCGCGGGGCTCAGCTCAGCCCCGGCAGGCCGCCGCTGCCGGGATCATTGTCGCCGAAGGTGTCGACGTCCACGTCCATCAGCTGGCACAAGGACACCAGCATGCGGTTGTGCGGCGCCTGGCCGGCGTCGAGGTAGCGGCCGCCCTGCAGCGCGCCACCGGCCCCACCGGCGAGCACGAACGGCACCGGATGGTTGCCGTGCGAGTTGCCGCGCGACAGCTCGTTGCCCCACACCACCAGGGTGTTGTCGAGCAGGGTGCCCTCGCCCTCGGGGATCGCCGCCAGCCGGTCGAGCAGGTAGCGCAACACCTGGTCGGCGTACCACGTGTTCACCGCGGTGATCTGGTCGAGCATCGTCGGATCGTCGTCGCCCAGATGCGACAGGTCGTGATGACCGACGGACTGACCCAGCCAGGTGAAGACCACGCCGCTGACCGAGGCCGAGCACTGCAGGCTGGCGACGCGGGTGAGGTCGCACGCCAGCGCCATCACCATGAGATCGATCTGCCGCTGCACCACCGCGGGGAAGTTGTCGTTGGCGAACGGGTCGAAGGCGAGGTCGAGCGCGGGCTGCTCGCACGAGGGCACTGCGGCTTCGTTGCGGGTCTCGATGGCGCGGATGGCATCGAGGTGCGCCTCGATCTTGATGCGGTCGTCGCCGCCGTAGCGGCTCTGCAGCGACTCGAGGTCGCCCTTGACCAGGTCGATGACGCTGCGCCGCTCCGACTTGAGCTGCTCGATGCCCTGGGGATCCATGCCGATGTCGGCGAACAACCGATCGAACATCGCCTGGGGGTTGTCCTCGGGCGGCAGGGGTTGGTTGGGCCCCGCGTAGCACATGCGGGTCCAGACGTTGGCGCCGCCGGTCTGCGCGCCGAACTCGAGGCTGCGGTACGGCGTGGTCGCGCCGATGACCTGCGCGATGGCCTGATCGACCGACGCATGTCCGGCGTAGCCGGCGAAGCCGCCGTCGCCGCCCATGAAGTCGCCCGCGAGCAGCTGGCTGCCGGTCCACAGCGAGCCCATGCCCATCTGGTGGCCGTCGCCCAGGCCCTGGCGGATGACCTCGAGGCCGTCGAGCACCACCAGGCGATCCTGGTACGGCGCCAGCGGAGCGAGGATCTCCGGCAGCGTGAAGTCGTTCTCGCCGCCGCTGGGGGCCCAGCGCTCGTGCAGGGTTCCGTTGGCGGAAAACAGCGTGATGATGCGCTTGGGCGGCCCGTCGGCGCCCTCGGCCTCGCGCGAGAGCAGCGGCACGAACGGCACCAGTGCCGCGGCGCCGCCGGCGGCCCCCAGGAACGCGCGACGGGAGAAGCGATGGTTGAAAGGCTTGCGCGGCGCGGTCGCGCGGACGCGACCGGGGGTGACGATTCGGGACTTCATCGCTGCTCCTCCTGACCACCGACGAGCGCAGCCGCCTCGGCGCGGCGGTAGCGGAACGCATCGGACAGCACCAGCTGGCGGATCAACACCCGCACGTCACCGTCCGCCTCGGTGAACGCGGTGTCGAGCGCGTCGTTGGTGCAGGCGTCCTCGTCGGTCTCGAAGCGTCCGAACGCGAAGCGGAACCACTGCCGTGCGACGCACTGCTGCACGATCGTGCTCTGCGCCAGCTTGCCGGCCATCTCGACCGCGCCGTCGACCGGGCCGTCGACGTCGGTCTCGGTCAGCTCGCCCGAGGCATCGACCGCGACGCCGGCCTCCAGGTCACGCCAGGCGCCGATGCCGTCGTAGTGCTCGAAGGTGAACCCGACCGGGTCGATGAGCGAGTGGCAGCCGGCGCAGCTGGGATCGGCGCGGTGCTGCTCGAAGCGCTCGCGCGTGGTCGCGTCCGGATCGGGCGACGGTGGGGTGTTGTCGACGTCCGGTGGCGGTGGCGGCAGCGGCTGGCACAGCAGATTCTCGCGCACGAGCTTGCCGCGGTGCACCGGTGAGGTCTGGTTGACGTGGGCGTGCCGCGTCATCACCGAGGCGTGGGTCAGCAGACCCGCGCGCTGGCCCGCGGGCAGCGGCACCGGCTCACCCGCCACGTGGCCCGGCGGCAGCGTCGCGCCGTACAGTGCGAGCAGGTCGGGGTCGTCGGTCAGGGTGTACTCGGCGGTCAGCAGCGACGCGAGCATGCCGTCGTCGTCGAGCACGACGTGGGTCGCGAACGCGGCGGTCTCCTCGCGCATCGCGGCGGCCAGCGCCGGCGAGTAGCTCGGGAACGCGTCGGCGTTCTTCTCCACGCCCTCGACCTCGTCGACGCCGAACCACTGCAGGTGGAACGTCGCGATCGCGCCGCGGGCCCGCGGATCGGCGAGCATGCGATCGACCTGCGCCGCGAGGCCGTCGGGGCTCGCGAGCTCGCCGGCATCGGCGGCGTCGAACAACGGGCCGTCGGGCATGGTGTTCCACAGGAAGTAGCTCAGCCGCGACGCGAGCTCGTGGTCGTCGAGCGCGATCACGGCGCCGTCGTTGATGTCGGCGGTGCCGAACTCCATGTGATAGAGGAACCACGGCGACTGCAGCACGCCCTGGATCACCAGCCGGATGCCGACCTCGAAGCCGCCGGTGGCCTTGCCCTCGGCGTAGACCTGCTGCAGCGCGGCGAGCTCGTCGGCCTGCAGCGGCCGGCGATAGGCCCGCGGCGCGAACTCGGCGATGAAGCTGCTGGCGCACGCGTCCTCGCCCATGGCAACGGGGTCGCACGGCAGCAGCGTCGGCAGCTGGCCCACCGCCCACTCGCCGATGGACTCGGCCGCGCTCATGTACTGCTCGACCTGGATCTCGCTGACCGGCGCGCCGACGTTGCTGGTGAACGGACCCACGCGCTCGTCGGCCGAGAACGCGTCGGCCGCGTCGCCCTCGTAGCCCATCAGGTCGCGCACGGTGTTGCGGTACTCGGCCTGGGTCAGCCGCCGCAGCTCGGTCACGCCGACCTGCGGCTGGGCGCACGCGGCCTGCGGATCGGTGTCGGTGCCGCCGTCGCTCGACCCCGCCGACGCGTCGCCGGCGTCACCCGCCGTGCCGGCGCTGCCATCGGCACCGGCACCGCCTTGCAGTCCGGTGTAACAGCCGCCGAGCAGCGCCGCTGGAACCAGCGCGCACGCCACCCTCAGGAACGATGATTCCCCGAGCCCCCGCATGGCACGATGATTGGCCAAGCCGCGCGCAGCCGCAAGCATCGTCGTCGGCAGGACGAGCAGCTTGGTGGCCACGTGTGCGCGACGTCGAGGTGTGCAGCGTGACGCCCACGACACCGCGATGCATCGCGGGGCGGCGCGGCCGATCACAACGTGCCAGCCACTACGTCGCGGGCGACTCGGAGCTCGAGCCTTCTTCGCGGCCCAGCTGATCGACGATCCGCTGCGCGAGAGCGCGCCCGACCCCACGCACCGCGCACAGCTGCTCGAAGCTGGCGGCGCGGATCGCCGCGATCGAGCCGAAGTGCTTGATCAGCGCGCGCTTGAGCGCCGGGCCCACGCCTTCGACGTCGTCGAGGCTGCTGTGCAGCGCCCGCTTGCCGCGGCGCTTGCGGTGCAGCTCGATGGCGAAGCGATGGGCCTCGTCGCGCACGCGCTCCATCAGGTAGCGCTCGGAGCTGCCGGGCTTGAGCACGATCGGGTCCTTGATGCCGGGCACGAACACGCGCTCGGGGCGGATCTCGAACGCGTCGGGATCGCTGGTGTCGACCTGCTGCTGCAGCACGTGCTCGACCCACGCGGCGCCGGGCGTGGCCTCGTGCGCGGCGTCCTGTGCGGCGCTGGCCTCGTGCGCGGCGGCCTGGGCCTCGCGGCGGCGCTGCTTGAGCTGCGCGACCGCGGCGCGGCCCCGACCGATCGCGCTGCGGCGCTCCTTCGCCAACGCGACCACGTCCACGCCCTCGGCCCCGACCGGCACGCCGAGGTCCGCGATCGCGGTGAGCACCTGGCCCAGCTGGCCCTTGCCGCCGTCGATCACGACCAGATCGGGCAGCGACCACGCGTCGTCGTCGTCGCCGCGATCGGTCGCCGACAACGCGCGCTGGAAGCGACGGCCGAGCACTTCGTACATGCTGGCGAAGTCGTCGTTCTGCCGGCCGAGCTGGCTCGCGAGCGTGCCGTCGGCGTCGGCCCGCACGCCGCGGATCTTGAAGTTGCGATAGCGGGCCTTGTCGGGCACGCCGTCGACGAACGTGACCATCGAGGCGACGGTGTCGCTGCCCTGGATGTGGCTGATGTCGTAGCACTCGATCACGCGTGGCAGCTTCGACAGCCCCAGGCGCTCCTGCAGTCGTTGCAGCGCCAGCTCGCTGTCCTCGCGGCGGTCGCGGCGGCTGGCGAAGCTCGACGCGGCGTTGCGGCCCGCCAGCGCCACGAGCTTGCGACGATCACCGCGCTCGGGCACATCACCGCGACCTTGCGGCCCTTGCGGTCGCGCAGCCACTCGACCAACGGGCCGGCGTCGTCCTCGGCCAGCGCGCTGGGGATCACGACCTCGTCGGGCACGAACGCGGCCTTCTCGTAGTAGGCCGCGAGAAAGCTGGCGAGCACGACCTCGTCGGGCAACTCCATGCTCTTGAGCGAGTAGGTCTGGGTCTGCTGCAGCTTGCCCTCGCGCACGTGCATGACCACGATCTCGACCTGCCCGCCCTCGCGGTACATGCCGAACGCATCCTGGTCGACGTCGTCGGTGCCGACGATCTGCTGCGCCTGCAGCGTGGTCTCGACCGCCTGCAGCTGGTCGCGCAGGCGCGCCGCGGTCTCGAACTCGAGCGACTCGGCGGCGTGGGCCATGCGCGCGCGCAGGCCGTCGACCAACTCACGGTGCCGGCCGGAGAGGAACAGCCGCACGTCGCCGACCTGATCGGCGTAGGCGGCCGCGTCGACGTCGAACACGCACGGGCCGGGGCAGCGATCGATCTGGTACTGCAGGCACGCGCGGGTGCGGTGACTCAGCGCGAAGTCCGAACACGTTCGCAGCTTGAAGTGGCGGTTGACCACGCGCAGCGTCGCGCGGGCCGAGCGCGCGGAGTGGTAGGGGCCGAAGAACCACGCGCCGTCGTGGCCGACCTGGCGCACCAGTTCGAGCCGCGGCCACTTGGCCTTGGGGTCGAGCCGCAGCACCAGGTAGTTGCTGTCGTCGCGGAGCTTGACGTTGAAGCGCGGCCGGTGCTCCTTGATGAGGTTGTTCTCGAGCAGGAACGCTTCCTTGTCGTTGCCGACGACGATGGTCTCGATGTCGCCGACCAACTTCGCCAGCATCGGCACGAACAGGCGCGTGTCGGTGCCGTTGAAGTACTGCCGCACACGTGCGCGCAGCGAGCGGGCCTTGCCGACGTAGACGACCTCGCCGTCGCGGTCGCGCATCAGGTACACGCCGGGCTCGCCGGGCAGTCGCGCGAGCGCATCCTCGAGCGAGTCCGCGTCGACGATGCGCGGCACGAAGCCCTCGGGCGCGCGGCGCTGCGGGCTGGTGCGCCGGCTCGACGCGCTGTCCGACGCGCGCGAGCGCGGGGCTGCGCCCGCGGCGTCCGGTGGGCCCGACTCACGACGGCGTGGCATGGCGAGGCGGGGCTCAGAGCAGCCGGCGGACGTCGCCGACGGTGACGAGCAGGATGAGCGCGAGCAGCACGACCATGCCGTAGCCGTGGACGAGCTCCTCCACGCGGGGGTTCGCGCGCCGGCGGGCCACGGCCTCGTAGCCCAGGAACACCAGCCGCCCGCCGTCGAGCGCCGGCAGCGGCAGCAGGTTGAACATGCCCAGCAGCGTGCTGATGAACGCGACCATGAGCACGAACGGCACCAGCCCGACGTCGGCCTGGCGCGCGATCGACTGCACGATGCCGACCGGCCCGGTCATGTTGGCCTTGATCTGCCCGGTCGCGAGCAGATACAGGCCCTCGAGCTGGTTGGCGGTGTCGCGCAGCGGATCGCTCACCGCGCGCGCCAGCGCCGTGCCCACGCCGACCGGCTCGCGCGGCGCGACCTCCAGCAGGTCGATGCCCAGCGGCGCCTCGGCCTCGGGCGGCAGCGTCGCGCGGACCACGACGGTCTGGTCGCCGCGCTGCAGCTCGAGCGCGATCGACTCGCCCAGGTGGCTGCGCGTGGTCGTGCCGATGTCGCGACCGGACTGCTGCGGGTCGATGCGCGTGCCCGCGACCGCGACCACGCGATCACCCACCTGCACGCCCGCGGCCTCGGCCGCGGAGCCCGGGTGCACGCCGCGGACCTCGATGGCGACCGCGGGACCGGCGACGCCCGCACCGAGGTAGACGAAGAACAGCACCGCCATCGCGCCGAGGTAGTTGGCGATCGGTCCGCCGGCGATGACGATGGCGCGCGCGCCCACGCGGGCGTCGCGGAAGTTGACCTTGCCCGAAGGCGGGGGCGTGCTCTCGCCGCTGCCGTCGTCCGCCTCCATGCCGCGGATCTGCACGTAGGCGCCGAACGGGATCGCGCTGAGCACGAACTCGGTGCCGCGCCAGCGACCCAGGCGCAGGATCGGCGGGCCGATGCCGAACACGCTGAAGCGGTCGACGTGCATCCCGGTCGCGATCGCGGCGAGGTAGTGGCCCAGCTCGTGGACGATGATGACCACGCACAGGGCGGCGATGGCGGCGAGGGCGGACATCGAGCTTCGAACTATAGCAGGGCAACCGCGGCGGGCGACCGCGCTAGCGCGGGGCCTGCCGCGGACGCAGCGGGCCCGGCAACGGCCGATCGAGGAAGCCCAGTCCGACCCGCCCGGTGTGGCCGCGCAGGAACACCACCGCGCGATGCAGCCGCGTCACGCCGGGCGCAGGGCTGAACGCCGGCGTTTCACCGAGGCGGCGGAGGTACCGCGCGACCACGCGCTGCGCGACCACGAGGCCGCCGTCGAGTCCACGCAACACGTCGACGCCGGCGCTGCGGTGCAGCGCCAGCAGCTCGCCGGGGATGATCGCCGCGCGTTGTCCCACGATGATCTGACCCACGGCCCACGCCGCGAGATCGGGATCGACGGGGTGATCGAGCACGAGCCACACATCGCCGCGTGCGAGCCGGGCGGCGTGGCTGAGGGCGCTGCCGCGATCGAGATCCTGGATCGTGCGCAGCTGCGGCTGCTGCCCGTGCAGCACCGACAACACGCTCGCGGTGTTGTCACCCGAGCGCTCGTCGAGCGCGAGGTACTCGAACGCCAGCGGTCGCCCCGAGGCGTGGTGACGATCCATCACGATCGCCTGGACCAGCTCCGCGGTGCGCACCAGCGGCGCGACCATGGGCTCGGCGTCGCGCAGGGGCAGCAGCACGGAGACGTCGACGTGGATCATCCCGAGGCGGGTCTCACTTAGAGGGATCGCGCGCGCGGGGTCAAGTCTGCGGCGTGGCCGCACGCGCCGGACCCCGTCGGGCTGCAGCCGCGGCGGGGCGCCTCCCGCGGGCCCCGCGGCGTCGTGGGCCGTCGGGCCCGTTGCAACGCGCCCTGTGCGGCGGTCGAACTCCGACCCACAGTCGCGCTACCTTCGGGCACCCCGGACCCCGCCCCACGCGCGGCACCGGCTGCGCGTCGACGACCGCCGCGACAAGGACACCGACAATGGCGAGCATCAACAAGGTCATCCTCATCGGCAACCTCGGTCGCGATCCGGAGATGCGCTACACGCAGGGCGGCACGCCGGTGTGTCAGCTCAGCGTCGCGACGACGCGCACGTACACCAACCGCTCGAACGACCGCGTCGAAGAGACCGAGTGGCACCGCGTGGTCGTGTGGGGCAAGCAGGCGGAGTCCTGCAACCAGTACCTGTCCAAGGGCCGGCAGGTGTACATCGAGGGCCGGCTGCAGACCCGCAACTACGACGACAAGGACGGCAACAAGAAGTACATCACCGAGGTGATCGCCGACGTCGTGCAGTTCCTCGGCGGCCGCGGTGAGGGCGGCGGCGGCGGTGGTGGTGGCGGTGGTGGTGGTGGTGAGCGCCGCGGCGGAGGCGGAGGCGGAGGCGGCGGCGGCGGCGGTGGCCGCGATCGCGACGCCGGTCCGCCCGACGACTTCGGCGGCGACTACCCGGCCGGCGGGCCCGCGGACGACGACATCCCGTTCTGATCGTCAGCGCGGGAACGACAGCATCGAGCGCAGCACATCGTCGGGATCGAGCGCACGCTTGCGAGCGACCAGCGCATCGAACGCGTCGCCGTAGTGCTGCCGCCATGCGGCCTCGTCGGGCTCGAACAGCCACCCCGAGAGGTATCGCTTGCCCCCGAGGCCGAGCAGGCGATCGTGCAGCGCCCGCGCGGCGGCGAGCGCGGGGCCCTGGAACGCCGGTGGGATGCCCATCGGCAGCACCGCGAGGCCCAGCGGGCGCGGCGGCTGCATCACGAAGCGCGGGCGCGCGACCTCGGCGATCGGCATCATCCGGTGTCCGTCGCCGAAGAACAGCGGCAGCGCGGTCACAGCCTCGGGTAGCTGCTGCAGGCCGGACTCGGCCGGCACCATGCACTCGAACCACGGATGGGGCTGTTGCCACGCACCGGTGGCGCGCATGACCTCGAAGCGCAGATCGTAGCGCGCGGCGTAGTCGGTCGAGGGGCTGTCCTCCACGTGCACGCGCTCGCGGTGGCGCAGACCCGCGAGCACGGCCTCGTCCGGAGGTTGCGACTCGTCGAACTCGGTCGAGACATGCAGGCCGCCGAACCACCGCGCGAAGGGGGCCCGGCGTCCGGTCGGGCCCCGCCGCAGGCCCTGCACCGCGGCCGACGCGAAGCCCTCGAGGTGCACGCACTGCGGTCGGGACTGCAGCACCAGCTCGTCGGCGAGCATGGTCGCGAGGTCGTCGTACAGCAAGCACCACGTGCGCGTCATCGGGCCCATCGCGCGCAGCCGAAGCGTCGCATCGACGAGGAAGCCGAACTGACCCACGCCGCCGAGCACGGCCTCGAAGACCTCGCCGCGCTGCGTCGCGCTCGCGTGCACCAGCTCGCCGGTGCCCAGGACCGCGGTGATCGCATCCGCGGTCGAGACCGCCATGCCGTAGCGATGACTGGTGCTGCCGATACCGCCGGCGCTGAGCAGGCCGCCGACGGTGAGATCGAGGTTGAACGGCATGACCTGCGGCGCGAGACCCTGCGCCGCGGTGGCCGTGAGCAGCTCGCGCCACGTCACCGCGCTGCCGCAACGCGCGGTGCCGGCGTCGCGATCGATGGCGATGCCGCCGAAGCCACCCATGTCGACGCAGACGCCGTCGCGCGCCAGCGACTGGCCGCTCTGGCTGTAGCCCAGCTGCCGCGGTGTGAGTGCGAAGCCCTCGGCGCGCGCCAGAGCCACCAGCGCGCAGAGCCCTTCGGCGCCCTGGGGTCGGGCGATCGCCAGCGGGCGCCCGCGCGCGAGTCCGCCGAAATCGGCGGCGGCGCTCTCGAGCGCCGGTGCCAGGGTCGTCGCGGCGACGCCCTCCAGGCCGGACAATCGCTCGCTCAGGCGGTTCGCGTCGATCACCGAGGTCATCATGCGGCGCTCAGGATCTCACGAAGGTACGGCCGGCGCATCGAGGTATCGTTGCAGATGTGACGCGAGCCGATCGAACGCGGCGAAACACCTGCGCACGGTCGCGATCGCGACGTCGTAGCTCGCGTCGTCGAAATCGATCGCATCGAGCGCGCGCGAGCCGGCCTCGGTGTAGATCTCGTGGTCGGCCGCGTCATGCTCGTGCGCGCGGGGGTGGTAGCGCAGCGGGCGTTCGTCGCCGCTGCGCGCCAGCAGCCCGTTGACGCGGTAGAAGAACGTCGAGCCGGCGGCCTCCAGCACCAGCGGCAGCGTCAGTCGCACGCGGTCGTCCTGCGCGCCCATGATTTCGGCGATCAGCGAGTAGGACGCGTCCCGCGTGGGTTCGTGCTCAGGCCCGAACACCCACACGACGTCGCGTTCGACCGCCAGCTGCACCGCATCCTGGGCGAACCACACCTGGTGGCCGGCGTCCTCCTCGCGGTGCCGCGTCGAGATCTCCTTGAGCGCAGGATCGCGGATCAGCTGGTCGGACAGCCGCAACATGTCCTGGAACGCGAACACGTAGAAGTACAGGTGCGGCATGAAGCGGCGCAGATCCTCGATGTCCGACGCGACTTCGAGCCGGCGCAGGAAGCTGTGGCCGTTGAGGTGACGCCGCTGTTCTTCGATCTCGGCGCGGACGTCCCGCATCGTCTTGGTGCTCATGGTCTGGCCTCCATTGTGTGCGCGAGCGCGCGACGCGGCGACACGCGATAGGTCTCCGGAACCAAGTACACGGTGACGTTGGCACCGTCGCCGTTGCGCTTGATCGACGCGTAGCTCTGCATGCCGACCCCGGCATCGAGCGCGCGGCCGGCAAAGCGCACGGACGCCGCGTACGTCGCGGCGGGCAAGCCCTCGCGCGCGAGCACGGCGTAGATGCGGTCGAACGCGACCTGATCGTCGGCCGCGTAGCCGCGGATCGGCACGTGCAGCGTCGCGCTCGGGGTCTGCTCGAGCCCCGCCCACGACAGGCACGTGATCACCGGGTTGGCGGTGAACGGCCCCAGGCTCCCGGTCATCTCGTGCAGGAACGCCGCGGTCTGCCCGCGGCCACGCCGCGGCACCCTGCGAGCACCGCGTCCAGCTCTGCTGCGTCGACTGCCGGGTGGCGCACGTAGACCTTCGCGCGTGCCTGCGCGGAGTCCGACAGATCAGGCTGAAGTACTTGAGCTCGTCGACATCGCGGCTGGCGAGCCGCTCGACCCACGCCCATGCGTGGTGGAGTCCGAGGCGAGCGAGGGATTCCCGGATGACGTAGCGCGAGTGTTCGCTGCCTCGCAGCAGGGGATTGAAGTACACCTTCGCGTCGGTGCGGTGACCGGGGCGGAACTCGAGCGCGTGCCAGCGGGCGAACTGCACCGATTCGCCATCGGATTCGAACAGCGATTCGATCGCCCGGACCCGGTCGGGTTGCACGTGGGCGCGCTGGAGCAGCGCATCGGTGCACGCACGGGCTGCCTGCTGGCGGCGCGCGAAGGTCGGCGGCTCGGGGCCGCTCTCGACCAACACCCGCAGCACCGCCTCGCGGCGGTTCATCGAGACGGAGAACTCGAAGGGGCCGTGGTCGTCGCAGATGTCCGACGGCCAGGCGGGCGGCGCGTCGATCGAACGGTCGGCGGCGTCGCCGAGTAGCTCACGAATCTGCGCTGCGATCGCGTCGGCCTCCTGGGCGAGGCCCAGGGGCCCTGCGAGGGCATCGAGCTTGGTCCGCGCTTGCGCGCCGAGCGTCGGGGGATGGCGATCGAGCGGGGCCATGGGATCAGGCGCTCCCTCGGGTTCGTCAGAAGACGAATTCGAGCATACGCAACTGGCCAGCTTAGAAGGTCGCGAAGGGGGACGCAAGGGCAGGTCAGATTGTCCAAATGGCCAGTGGTCACAGGTGCTTACGGCGCGCGATCCACGGGCCGATCGGCCACTGGCCCGGGCGCGGACGCGAGCCTTGTTAGGCTAGGTCATGGGCGTCAGATGCGCACGCCGCCCGGAGCCGGCGATCGGAGCGCAGCGGCTGCGACGATCCGCGACAACGCGTCACGCGACGAGAAGCCGAACGATCATCCGGCCTTTCCTGACCGCGGACGGACCTTCCAGGGACGGTTCGATGGGATTCCGCGGCGGCCGCACTTGCGTCCCGAAGCGATTCGGGTCAGGTAAGGGACTTAAGCTGGCTTGCTATTTCGTGTTGGAGTAAAAACGCGCCCCACACGAAACGCGCGGAAGCGATCCGGATTTGGCCGGCGCCCCGCACCAGCTGCCCGGAAGTGCTCGCGCCCCTGGAAGGAGAACCGCGCCGTGAAGAACGATCTGCTCAAGGCCCTGTCGATCGCCGCCCCGCTCGCCCTCGCCACCGCATGCGCCCCGGCGGAGGATGACTCGGGCGCAGGGCTCGAGTTCCGCCACGGTCACGGTCACGGCCACGGCGGCCATGGTGGTGGCTGCGACGACGACGACGACGACGACGACGACGACGACGCGCAGGAGATCGAGGCCGATGCCGGCTTCTCTTGCGACTTCGGCATCGCGCAGGGGACACCGCCTGAGCTCATCCCGCCCACGATCGAGCGCGACCGCATGTACATGGCCGATCAGCCCGGCATGATCTACGGCAAGCACCTGCCGCTCACGATCGACCTGCAAAACGGCGACCTCTTCAGCGGCGGCCGCTACCTCTTCGGGACCAAGCAGGAGGCCGCGGCGTACAAGCAGTGGGTGACGCAGGACTACGCGCTCGACGGGGTGCAGTTCCTCGCGCGGCCCGAGGTGATCTCGCCCGAGTGCCATCAGTGGCAGAACATCGCCGCGTTCGAGCTGGGCGACATCTCGCTCGATCACGTCGTGATGCGCACCGAGCGGTGGAGCATCCCGGGCAACAAGAACCCCAAGCACTACATCGAGGAGCAGGTCGACGACATCCTCGACGGCGCCGAGGCCCTGGGCCTCACCGGTGTGTGGGTGCTCTACCAGAAGGACGAGCGCCTGGTCGAGATCGTCTACATCGGCGGACGCGTGGCGCCGCCGAATCCGGGCGAGCTCGACTTCAACAGCTTCTTCGCGCTCGCCGGCGCCCCGACGCTCGGCGCCGCGTTCGATGCCAAGGGCTGGACCCGCGTGCTCGACCGGACGCACTTCGTGCTGTCGATCTGGTTCCCGTTCGTGCTGGGTGACCAGGGCGCCCCGTCGCTGTGGCCCAACTCTCCGCCGCTGCCGGCTCCGTTCTGCACCGACGGTGTGTGCTCGGTGAGCCGCGGGGAGAACAACGACACCTGCCCCGCCGACTGCACGCCCAACTGTGGCGACGCGGTCTGCGACCCCGACGAGGGCCCGGCGAACTGCCCCGGCGACTGCCGCATCCGGCCGCCGTTCTGAGCTGCGCCGCGGCGCGTCACCCCGGGTGCTACGCCCGTGCGTGCACCGGCGTCCGACACCGGCACCAACCTTCGATGCGTCGACGCGACGGCGCCCCGGTCACGGGGCGCCGTTTTTCGTGTCCCGATCTCGCCCGATCGGCCGATCGGGTTTGAGTTTGTCCGAAGGGCCGCATATCATGCCCCTTCGGTAAGCTCGACTGCTCCCCCTACCGGCCCTTCAGGCAGGGTGCTCTGCCCATCGGCCGACCGCGAGGCCCCCCATGGAATTCGTCTCTCCTGATCCGGAAGCCCAGGTCCGCGCCCTCAACGTCCGCGCGACGCTCGACGCGTTCCAGCTGCGGCCCTCGCTGGGTCAGCGGTTGATCGAGCGGCACCAGCTGCACCTCGATGACCTGCGCCCGGAGAATTTCATCCCCCTGCAGCGCTGGCTCGACGCGCTCAAGGAGATCCAGAGCGAGATCGGTCCCAACCTGCTGCACCGCGTGGGCATCGGCACGATCGAGAACGCGGAGATGCCACCGTTCATCGACAGCATCGACGTCGCGTTCGCTGCGATGGACGACGTGTACCACGCCAACCATCGCGGCAACGTCGGGCACTACCGCTGCGTGCGCTCGCCCGAGGGCGTGTGGGAGATCCGCTGCGAGACCCCGTACCCCAAGGCGTTCGAGCACGGCATCGTCGTGGGCGCCTGCCGCAAGTTCGGCAAGGGCAAGCTGTTCCACATCGACTATGTCGATGCCCCGCCCGGTGGCGATCTCACCTGCACGATGACCGTGCGGCCCGCCTGACGCGTCGGCGTCGCGACAGCGCCAACAGCAGCCACGACGCCGCCCACGGTGGCGGCGCGGCGCGCTGATCACAGCTGCAGCCGCCCGCGTCGCCCTCGGCGCTGGCGCCCGAGCCACTGCTGGTGCCGTCGGCGGATGCCGCGGTGGTGGCCTCGGTCGTGCCCGCGCCGCTGCTCTCGTTGCCACCCCCGGTGGTGCCGGGGCTGCCGGTGCTCGTCGCCGCGACGTCGCCGGTGCTCGAGCCCGCGGCGCCGGTGGTGTCTGCACCGCCGGTGCTGGTGTCACCGCCCTCGCCGGGCATCGCCGCGGCTTGCAGCACCACCCACAGCCCCGCGAGGACCTCGTCGCCGACCGGCGCGATCTGATCGGGCGCGAGCACGAAGCCCTGATCGGCGTTGGGCGCGTCGAAGCTGGGACGCAGCTCCATCGTGTACGCCATCAGACCCGCGGCGCCGTAGGTCCAGTCGATAGCGTTGCCCGCGGCGGGGTAGAGGTTCACGCCCTGCAGCGGGGTGTAGCTCTCGCCCTGGGCCGACATCGCGTCCGCGATCGCGACCGCGGTGCCCGACAGCATCGCGTCGTCGTCGGTGGCCTCGTACAGGTAGCCCCACGGGTACAGCACCAGCTCGCCGAAGCTGTGCACGTCGACGTGGGCGACCAGCGAGTCGTCGCCCTCGATCCACTCGCGCATGGCTTCGGTCTCGGGCTCGGAGAACGCCGCGCTGCCGGCGTAGTTCTCGGCCACGGGATCGAGGCTCGCGCCCTCGCCACCCCAACCCACGCCCCAGTTGCGGTTGGTGTCGACGCCGACGCCGTCGCGCCGGTTCTTGCGCCACAGTCGCTCGTCGGTCCAGGTGTACGCGTAGCCGTCGGGGTTCACGACCGGCACGATCGTGAGCGAGATGGCCGCGAGCACCGCGGCGATCTCGGGCTCGTCCGCGCGGCTCGCCAGCTGGTCGGCGACGTACAGCGCGGAGCTGATGCTGACCCACTCGCGTGCGTGTTGGCCCGCGGTCACGATCACGCCCGGGCGCGGATCGTCGCCGGGCGCAGCGATGCGCAGGGCGCGGATGCTCCGGCCCTCGATCGAATTGCCGACCACGGCGACGCTGGCGAGCTCCGGGTAGGCCGCGACGTAGCCGTCGATCCACGCGTCGATCTCGTCGAGGTCGCGGAAGTCGGTGAAGAAGGTGGCGCCGCCCTGGCTCGGTGTGCGCAGGGCCAGACGCGCGCGCTCCTGCTCGACCGAGGCCGCGATGTCCTCGTCGAGCACGTGCAGCGGCCACGGGCCCGACAGCAGCGCCGGCCACACCTGCGGCGAGACCCGCAGCGGCACCCAGCCCGGCCGCGGCGTCTCCTGCCACGGGTCGACCTCGAGCGCGAGCAGACGCGCGAGCACGTCGGCGTCCTCGACCCAGACCTCGACCAACCGGTGATCGCGGTAGATCTCCGCGCGCGCGAGCCCTGGGTCAGGATCCAACGCGAGCGCCAACGACCACACCGAGACGAGCGACATCGTCGCTCACGGTACCGCGGGATCGTCCTCGTCGTCGATCGCCCGCGCCCACGCCGGTGTCGGCGCCACCAGCCGCATGGGCTCGTGGCGGTGCGGGTGCTCGAACGACAGCTCGCGCGCGAACAGGTGCAGGCCCTCGAGCTGCGCCGCGCCGTCGTCGTCCGCGACCTCACCATATCGGCGGTCTCCGACCACGCCATGGCCCAGCGCGGCGGCGTGCACGCGGATCTGGTGGTGGCGTCCGGTCTCGAGCTCGACCTGCAGCAGCGAGGTGCCGGGCGTGGCGTGCCGCGGCTGCAGCCGGCGAAAGTGCGAGATCGCCGGCCGCGCGTGGGGGTTGCCGGGCGCGACCTTGCTCGTGCCGCTGTGCAGCTCGAGCAGCGGCAGCGCGCAGTCGAACTGGTCCGGCGCGTGGCCGTGGACGAGCACGCGATAGCGCCGCACGATCGCGTGGTCGACGAACTGCTGATGCACGCTCTTGTTCGCGATCGAGCGGGTCGTGAACAGCACCAGTCCGCTGGCGCCGCGATCGAGGCGGTGGACGATGCCGACGTAGGGGCGCACGACGCCGTCGGCCTCGAGCCGGCGGCGCAGGGCCTCGGCCAGGGTCCCGCGCGCGTTCTCGCGGGTTGCCGCGACCGGTGCGCCGGCGGGCTTGTCGAGCACGACGAAGCTGTCCTCGCGGTGGACGAAGCGCACCGCCTCGAGCGGCAGCGGGTCGAGCGCGTCGCCCTCGGTCGCGGGGTAGACGCTGATGCGCTCGCCCGTGGCGACCCGCGCGGTCGGTACGCGCACGCGCAGGTGGCCCATGTACACCGCGCCGGCGCGGACCAGTGCCTTGGCGCGCTCGAGGTCGGTGCCGGGCAGCCGCCGCGCGACGATGTGCCCGAGCATCATGCCCTCCTCCTGCGGAACCACGCGAAAGCGGATCGGCCGGGCCATGGTCAGGATCGTTCGTCGCGCACGCGCTGGGCGAGCCGCAGCAGCTCGTCGGCGTCGACGTGGTAGCTGCTGCCGCAGTAGCTGCAGCGGACCTCGGTGTCGCCGGGCTCGCGCGCGAGCTCCTCCAGGTCGTCCGCTCCGAGGGTGCTCAACACCGCGTGGGCGCGCTCGGGCCCGCAGTTGCAGCGGAAACGCAGCGCCGAGCCCTCCATCGCCTCGAAGGCGTCGCCGCCGAGCGCGAAGCCGACCAGCTCGTCGGGCGCACGCTCGGCGCGCAACAGCTCCGCGAGCTCGTCGCCGTGCAGCCGCGCGCGCACGGGATCGAGCACGTCGCGCGGCGAGCCGGGGAAGCTCTGGCACAGCACCCCGCCCGCGCGCAGGACCTCGTCGCGCGCGTCGAGCACGACCTCGCACGCCAACGCGGAGGGCAGCTGCTCGCTGTGCTCGAGGTAGCGCTCGAGGTCGCGATCGAGCTCGCCGTCGTCGAGCGCGACCACGCCCTGGTACTGGTGCTCGAGCCCGAGGTCGCGCGTGACCACCACACGGCCGCGGGGGCCGAGCCACGGCTTGATGCTGATGCGCGCGCCGGTGTTCGCGGTGGGCGCCAGCCGCGGCGGCGCCTCGGCGCGGTCGAGACAGCCGCGCACGTCGCCGTTGGCGTGCGCGTCGACCAGCAGCCGCCTGATCGCACCGTCGCCCTCGACGGCGATGCGCACGCGCTCGTCCTCGTGCTTGGTCAGGGTCGCCAGCAGCGAGCCCGCGAGCAGGCTGCGGCCGATGGCGACGGCTTCGGCGCCGCGCAGCTGGTGGCGCGCGCAGGCCTCGCGCACGGTCTCGGTGGCGATCGCCGCCACCACCCGCACGGTGTGCTCGAGGTTGATGCCCCGCAGCAGCCGGTCCACTGGGTCATCGTAGCAGCGGCGCCCGCGTGGGGCGAGCGGCCCGTGCGTCAGCGGGTCGCGAGCTTCATCAGCGTGACCTCGACGTTCTCGACCTTGTTCTCCGGCAAGCGCTGCACCGACACGCGCACCACGTCGCCCTCCTTGTGCTCCTCGAGCGCGCCGTACAGGTCGTCGAAGCTCTTGATGCGCTTTTCGTCGATGCCGACGATGACGTCGATGGTGGGACCGCCGGGGCCGTCGCTCAGCGGTCGCAGCCCGGCCTTCTCGGCCGGTGAGCCGCTGGCGACCGTGTGCACGACCACGCCCTCGACGCCCATGCGCCGCACCACGAACTCGTCCTCGACGAAGCTGATGCCCAGGCCCACGCGCTCGGGCGCTCCGGTCTCGATGATCTGCGGCACCACGCGCTCGATGGTGCCCACCGGCACCGCGAAGCCGATGCCGGCGGCGCTGCCGCTGGTGCTGAAGATCATCGTGTTCATGCCGATGAGCTGGCCGCGCGAGTCGAGCAGCGGGCCGCCGGAGTTGCCGGGGTTGATCGCGGCGTCGGTCTGGACCATGCCGCGGATGGTGACCTCGCCGATGCCCTTGACCTCGCGGCCCAGCGCCGAGATCACGCCCACCGTGAGGGTGTGATCGAGCCCGAAGGGGTTGCCGATCGCGAGGGTCTTCTGCCCGACCTCGAGGGTGTAGCCCTTGTCGGGCCGGCGGATGGGCACGAGCTTGGAGTCGGTGGTCTGGATCTTCAGCACCGCGATGTCGTGGAACGGATCGAAGCCCACGATGGTGGCGGGGTAGCTCTTCTGGTCGAACAGCGTGACCGAGAGGTTCTCGGCCTTGATGCGCCGCTGGCAGTCGCGCATGGCGACGTGGCAGTTGGTCACGATGTGGCCGTCGTTGTCCCAGACGAAGCCGGTGCCGGCGCCCGCGGGGATCTCGAACTCGCGCATCGAGAAGCGGTCGACCACCGTCTGCTTCTGCGTGACGAACACCGTCGCCGGGGCCGCGGCGTGGAACACGTCGATGGTGTTGCGCTCGTCCTCGATGCGACCGTCGGCCGAGACTGCTGGCACCACCGGTGTCGTGCCGGTCTTCGGATCGAGCGTGGGTGCCAGCGGTTCGGGCTTGCTCGGCGCCTTGGCCTCGACCGGCGGGGTCTTCTCGATCTCCACGGTCGCGGTCGCCGGCGCGGGCGTGGGTGCGGGTTCGGCCTTGCTGCCGGTCAGGACGTCGCATCCGCCGAGCCACAACGACAACAGTGCGGCGCCTCGCGACACGGTCGCTGCCAACGCGCGATCGCGCCGGCCGATCTTCATGTGCGGGCGGGCCGTCGCTGGGCTGCGTCCACGCCCGGCCCCAGGCAGGTGGCCTGCGACATGGACAGCGGTGGAGGGCAAAACCGGCCGACCAGGACTCGCCGCGGACATCGCCGGCGGAGCTTAGCAGGTGTCCCGCGCGGATCAGCCAAGCCCGTCGCGGTCCGTGCTATAGCTTGGCGCGGCGATGGCGAACCCCCACGGCTTGGGCCCATGCCCGCACTGCGGCCAGCCGCACGCGGAAGACGTGCTGCTGTGCCCCAACACCGAGCGGCTGGTGCCGCTCGAGGGGCGGGTCCTGGACGGCAAGTTCCGCTTCGTCAAACAGCTCGGTGAGGGCGGCATGGGCGCGGTCTGGAAGGCCGAGAACATGCTCGTCAAGCGCACGGTGGCCATCAAGTTGATGCACGTGCAGTTCTCGCGCGACGAGGGCGTGCTCGCACGCTTCCGCAACGAGGCCACCGCCGCCGGGCGCATCGGCAGCAAGCACATCTGCGACATCCTCGATCTCGGGCGCTCCCAGCTGGGCCCCTACATCGTCATGGAGATGCTCGACGGCTCGGACTTCGCCGACTTCATCGTGAAGCGCGCAGGCCGGGTCGAGCCGGGCGTGGTCGTGATGATCGTGCGACAGGCGCTGATCGGGCTCGCGGCCGCGCACGCCAAGGGCATCGTCCACCGCGACCTCAAGCCCGAGAACATCTTCTTGCACGAGCCCGAGCCGGGGCGCCTGCTGGTCAAGCTCATGGACTTCGGCATCTCGAAGTTCACCGAGGGCGAGAACGCCGGCAAAACTGGCATGGGCGTGCTCATGGGCACGCCCGAGTACATGTCGCCCGAGCAGACCGAGGGCGCGGCGCAGGTCGACGCGCGCACGGACATCTGGGCGATGGGCGTCATCTTGTACTGGGCGCTCGCGGGCCGGAATCCGTTCGTGGGCCAGACCCTCGCGGCGACGCTCATGAACGTCGCGGCCAAGGATCCGCCGCCGCTCGATCAGCTCTCGCCGACGCTGACGCGCGGCCTCGTCGAGGTCGTCGGTCGGTGCATGCGCAAGCGACCCGACGAGCGCTGGGCCTCCGCGCAGCAGCTGTACGAGGCGCTCGCGCCCTACGAGAACGCCGCCGGCGCGCCGTGGCAGCCCGCCAGCGCGACGGCGATCAGCGCGACCGCACCGTCGCCGACGCCGGCACCGGGTGCGACCGTCGCGAGCACCGGCATGCCCGCGGTCGCGCCGACGGCGATCGGATCAGTGCCGCCGGTCGGCGCCACCGCGATCGCGAGCACACCGCCGCCGATGAGCGGCGCGCGGCCGCCGACGCCGGGCCCGATGCCGCCGCAGGGCGGCAGCGCACCGACCCTGGGCACCGGTGGACCGCCGGCCGCCACGGGACCGACGTGGTCGAGCGAGCTGGGCGCGGCGCCGCAGTCGGCACCCACGCTCGGCGGTCTGGGGTCGTTCGACGGCGTCACCGATCACCAGCGCCCCGATCGCAACATCGGCGGCGGCGGCAAGGGTGTCGTCATCGCCGTCGTGGTCGGGGGTGTGCTCGGTCTGGGTGGTGGCGGCTTCTACGCCTGGCGCGCCAGTCAGGCGAAGAAGCACGTCGACGAAGCCGCCGTGCTCGCCGATGCGAGCAAAGGCGGCGACGACGGCGGCAAGAAGAGCGGCGACGACGGCAGCAAGGCTGCGGACGACGGCAAGGCTGCCGCGGACGACGGCAAGGCTGCGGACGACGGCAAGGCTGCGGACGACGGCAAGGCTGCGGACGACGGCAAGGCTGCGGACGACGGCAAGGCTGCGGACGACGGCAAGGCTGCGGACGACGGCAAGGCTGCGGACGACGGCAAGGCTGCGGACGACGGCAAGGCCGCGGACGACGGCAAGGCCGCGGACGACGGCAAGGCCGCGGACGACGGCGGCACCGGCGGTGCCGTCGACGACGGTGGCAAGGCCAGCGACACCGCGCGGGTCACGACACCGACGGCGGTCACGACACTGGCGGCACGCCCAGCACCGGCGGCACCACGCACGACACCGGCGGCGGTCACGACGGTGGTGGCGGCCACGATACCGGCGGTGGCGGCACCCACAACCCCAAGCCGCCCGACACCTCGAAGGTGCAGCTGGTCGGCGGCAAGTACTTCACCAAGAAGTCGCAGGCCAGCGTCAGCACGCTGGCCGAGGCGCTGGGGCGCTGCAAGGGCCTGGGCAAGTTCGGCAACGTCTCGGGCTGGCACCTGCCCGACGAGTCCGAACTCAAGGCGTTCAAGCCGCCGAGCAAGGCGTGGGCATCGAGCGGCAAGGTGTGGAACGGATCGGCGTTCGCGATGGTGCCCAAGGCCGATCCGACCAAGCGACCGCCGCCGAAGCTGCAGCCCTACGGCGTGTTCTGCGTCGCGAAGAAGAAGTGAGCCGCGCGCGGTCGCGCGGCCGGCTGTGCTAGCGTCGTCGCACGGACCTCTGCTTCGGTCCGTGGAGGCTTGCCATGCGTCGCTTCGTATCGTCCCTGCCCCTGTCGCTGGTGTTGTTGCCCGCGTGCTCCGACGACGGCGGCGGTGCGACCGGCGAGGGCAGCGGCTCCACCGGTGCCGACACCAGCGCCGGCACCATGACCGCGACGACGGTGAGCACCACCGACTCGACCACCACCGCGAGCACGACCGTCAGCACCACCGACCCCGACACCAGCGCGGGCTCGAGTGACGGCTCGACCACCGACACCGGCGTTCCGACGTGCCCGTATACGCCCATCGACGGCAACCAGGAGGTCGGGTTGCAGCCGGTCGCGAGCGGCTTCGATCGACCGGTGCTGGCGATCGGTCATCCGACCGAGCCCGACCGCTTGTTCGTGGTCGAGCAGGGCGGCAACGTCCGCATCCTCGAGCCCGGCGAGTCCACCGCGCCCGCCGACGCATTCCTCAGCGTCGAGGTCAGCTGCGGCAACAACGCCACCATCGGTTGCGAGCAGGGTCTGCTGGGCTTCGCGTTCCACCCCGGCTTCCCCGACGACCCCCGCGTGTACGTCTCGTACAGCCCGGTCGACGGCCAGGGTGCGGCCGCGCCGACGCGCGTCAGCGAGTTCACGCTGATGGACGGCGATCCCAACCATGTCGATCCCGCCAGCGAGCGCGTGGTCATCGAGGCCGCGCAGCCCTTCGGCAACCACAACGGCGGCATGATCGCCTTCGGCCCCGACGACGGCCTGCTCTACATCGGTCTGGGCGATGGCGGCGACGGCGGTGACACGCCGCAGACCGGCCGCAACACCTCGGTGATCCTGTCCAAGCTGCTGCGCATCGATCCCGAGCCCGACGGCACGCCCGACAACCCCGTCGCGTGCATCGACGACCCCGGCAACGGCGTGTCGTGTGCAGAGCTCGGGCCGTTCGACTACACGATCCCACCCGACAACCCGTTCGTGGGTGACGACGCCTATGCGCCCGAGATCTACGCCTGGGGCTTCCGCAACCCCTGGCGCTTCGCCTTCGATCCGCAAGGCGGCACGCTGTACGTCGGCGACGTCGGCCAGGGCACCTACGAAGAGGTCGACATCGTCGTCGCGGGGGCGGACTACGGGTGGAGCAACATGGAAGGCTTCCACTGCTTCAACGGCGGTTGCGACGAGAACATGACGCCCAACGCGATCAACGGCGACGGCATCACCATGCCGATCCTCGAGTACACCCACGACAGCGGCTGCTCGATCACCGGCGGTGCGGTCTATCGCTCGTGCGAGGTGCCGGCGTGGGACGGCATGTACGTCTACGGCGACTACTGCAACGGCCAGCTGTACGCGGCGGTGTGGGACGGCAGCACGGTCATGGACTTCGGCAGCGTGCTGTCGCTCGGCGAGCGCATCCTCGGCAACGGCTGGAACGCGTACGGTGACGTCTTCATCACCACCGTCGACGCGCCGCCCAACGGGCCGATCAACGACGGCTTCGTCTACCGGCTCGCGCCGCCGGCCTGAGTCGTAACGTCCGCGCGCTTGCGCCCCGACGGTCGCGCTCGCAGACGCGCGACCGCGGGGGTTTACGGCCCGATTACCCGGCGAGCGTCACGGGTCGGTGACGCATTTGCCAAGTTCGTGTGGTGCACCTCGACGCCACTCGCCTCGCCCTGTGTTCGGTCCTGACGGTTTCGCTCGCTGCGTGCGCGGCCGAGCCCGACGCAGGTGACACCGGCGGCAGCGAGTCGGGCAGCTCGAGCGCGGGTGACTCGGGCTCGGCCGACACCGGCCCCGGCGATCCCGAGGTGCTGGTCGGGTCCTTCCAGCTGCAGCTGGCCGAGCCCGACGACGACGGCGGCACCACCACGATGATCGGCAAGGTCTACGACGGGCCCACGCCAGCGACCTTGGTGTGGGAGGTCGCGAGCGAGACCGGCGACTGTCGGCTGTCGAAGCCGCGCGTGCCGTTCTGCAGCACGCCCTGCGGTGGCAGCGCGGCGTGCGTCGAGGACGAGGTCTGTCAGCCGTACCCGACCGCGCGCAGCGCAGGCACCGTGACGGTGACCGGCGTCGCCACCGGCGAGGGCGACACGCAGTTCACGATGATGCCGATCGCCGAGAACTACCAGCCGACCGTCGCGCTGGCGTACCCGGCGTTCGCCGAGGGCGACGCGATCGGCCTGTCGGCCGAGGGTGACGAGACCGCGCCGTTCGAGATCGCGGGCGTCGGCATCGCGCAGCTGCAGCTCGACGGCGACGCGTTCCCGCTCGACGCGGCCAGCGATCTGGTGCTGACGTGGACCGCGGCGCAGGCCGGCGCGGCCTCGAGCGTGCACGTCAAGCTCGACATCAGCCACCACGGCGGCACCAAGGGCATGATCGAATGCGACGTCGACGACGTCGGCACCGTCACCATCCCCGCGGCGCTGGTGAGCGAGCTGCTCGACCTCGGCGTGGCGGGATTTCCCACCGTGATCGTGACGCGTTCGACCGTGGGATCGACCACGATCCCCGCCGGCCGCATCGATCTCGTGGTCTCGTCCTCGATCGAGCGCACGGTGACGGTCGCGGGCGTGACCTCGTGCACCGAGGACGCCGAATGTCCCGACGGGCAGACCTGCCAGTCGGATCTGACCTGCAAGTGAGGAGCACGCATGAACGACGCGAGTGGTCACAGAGGACTTCGGGGCGCGAGCCTGACGCTGGCGATGGTGCTGGGCCTGGGCTGCAGCCCGGCCGACAGCGGTGGCGGCGGCAGCTCTGGCAGCGGCAGCGAGGGCTCGGGCGGCAGCTCGGGCGGCGGTAGCGGTGGTTCGAGCGGCGGCGGCAGCGAGGCCGGCTCGGGCGGCGGCAGCAGCTCCGAGGGCGGCGCCGACTCGAGCACGGGCGAGCCGCTCGAGAACTTCAGCTTCTTCGTCACGAGCCTGCGCGCGATGCAGGAGCTCTCGGGCAGCGAGGCCGGCTTCGGCGGTGACCTGCGCTTCGGCGAGACCGGTCCGGGCGCGGGCCTGCGCGGCGCCGATCTCATCTGCGCCACGATCGCCGAGCAGAGCATGCAAGGCGCCGCGGCCAAGGGCTGGCGCGCCTTCCTCAGCGCGACCGACGACGGCAACGGCAACGTCGTGCACGCGATCGATCGCGTCGGCGAGGGCCCGTGGTACGACCGCCTCGGTCGCACGTTCGCGCTGACCAAGGCGGATCTGCTCACCGAGCGGCCGACCAACATCGATCCGGCGATCAAGGACGACTTCCCCAACGAGGACGGCGTACCCAACCATCGCCCCGATCCGACGCAGCCGGAGGTCGACAACCACGACACGCTCACCGGCACGAACGCGAGCGGGCAGCTGTACGGAGCGATGTCGACGTGCAAGGACTGGACGGCCGCCGAGGGCGATCTCGCGACGGAGGGCAAGCCGCGTGTCGGACACATGTGGCCCCGCTACATGATGGGCCCCGGTGGCGGTCCCGGCGGTGGCCCCGGCGGTGGTGATGGTGGTCCCGCCAACTGGATGTCCTCGCTCGACGAGTCGGGTTGCGCGCCCGGGGTCAACCTCATCGAGACCGGTCCGCCGTCGGACACCGAGGTCACGGTCGGATCGGGCGGCGGCTACGGTGCGATCTACTGCTTTGCGCTGCAGCCCTGAGGCACCATGGTAAAGATGCGCTCGCTCGTGTGGCTGTCTCCTTGCGCCGTGATCGCGGCGGTGCTCGTGGGCGCGTGCTCCGAGGCGCCCACCGACCACTGCCGCGCCACCGCCGGAACCACGCCGGAGTTCCTGCAACACCTGGGCTGCAAGGCCGACTTCGACGCGCTCGCGAGCGAGCCCATCGACGTGACGCTGCCCGGCGCGACCTCGGCCAAGGTCGTGCAGGACCACGCCGACGGCGACGCGCTGTACTTCCAGAACAGCGTCACCTATCCCATCCACCACGACTTCGTCTCGGCGCACCTGTCGGGCGACGGCCTGCCGACGGTGCCGGCGTTGGCGGAGTTCAACACCACCGAGTACTTCAGCCCGGACAGGCGCTTCAACCTCGGCGCGGTGACGTACTACGAGGAGCCGGACGTGTGGGCGCTGGAGATTGCGCCCTACGACACCGCCAGCGCGGCGATGATCGAGTCGCTGTTCCGCGCGACCGCGGCCGACACCTACTTCGGCCGCACGCTGGCGTTCCACCCCACCTCGGAGACCGTCGCGATCGAGGCCGACAAGCTGCCCGACGACATCCCGGTCATCACCACCGACGAGCTGTACGCCGGCATCGACTACCAACCGCTGTCGATCGCCGTCGGCATCGGGCGCCTGCACTTCACCACCGCATCGGCGCTCGAGACCGACTACGTGTCGTATCAGGACATCGTGGTGCTGGACCAGGCGCCCAACGACATCTCGGTGGTGCAGGGCATCATCACCGCCGAGTTCCAGACCCCGCTTTCCCACATCAACGTGCTCGCGCGCAACCGCAAGACCCCGAACATGGGCCTGCGCGACGCGCTGGAGGACGAGACCCTGCGCAGCTTCGAGGGCAAGCTGGTCGAGCTCACCGTCGCGGCCTCGCAGTGGTCGATGCGCGAGGTCAGCGAGGAAGAAGCGCAGGCGTTCTGGGAGGAGCACAAGCCGCCGCCGGTCGATCTGCCGCCGATGGACCTGAGCGTGACCGATCTGCGCGACATCGCCGATGTCACGGCCGAGCCCGAGGGTGACCAGGGCCTGCGCGACACCATCAAGACCGCGGTGACGGCGTTCGGTGGCAAGGCCGCGCACTACTCGGTGTTGGCGCGCACCGAGGGCGTGCCGATCAAGCCCGCGTTCGCGATCCCGATGTACTACTACGACCAGTTCATGCGCGACAACGGCATCTACGACCGTGTCGACGTGTTGCTGGCCGATCCCGACTTCCTCACCGACGCCGCGGTGCGCGACACCGAGCTGGCCGCGCTGGTCGATGCCATCATGGGCGGCACCGTCGACGCCGAGCTGCAGGTGATGCTCAAAGACAAGCTCGACGCCGAGTATCCCGGACTCAAGATGCGCTTCCGCACCAGCACCAACAGCGAGGACCTCGACGGGTTCCCCTGCGCTGGCTGCTACGAGTCGCACACCGGCGATCCGGCCGACTGGGACGACGTGCTCGACGCGATCAAGGAGACCTGGGCCTCGGCGTGGCTGTTTCGCACCTTCGAGGAGCGCAGCTACTACGGCGTCGAGCACAAGAGCGTCGGCATGGCGCTCTTGGTCCACCAGAACTTCGCCGACGAGGAGGCCAACGGCGTCGCGGTCACGAACAACCCGTTCGATCCCTCGGGGCTGCAGCCGGCGTTCTACGTCAACGTGCAGCAGGGCGGCGACGTCGAGGTGGTGGCGCCGCCGCCGGGTGTGTCGAGCGACCAGTTCCTCTACTACTTCGATCAGCCGGGGCAGCCGATCTCGTACGTGTCGCACTCGAGCCTCGTCGCCGACGGCGCGACGGTGCTGACGCCCAAGCAGGTCCACGAGCTCGGCATCGCGCTCTCGGCCATCCACGAGCGCTTCTCGCCGGCGTACGGCCCGGCCTCGGGCAACACGCAGTGGTACGCGATGGATTGCGAGTTCAAGTTCGACGACGAGGCCGATCCGAGCATGCCGGCCACGCTCTACATCAAGCAGGCGCGGCCTTACCCGACGGTGAGCGGGCAGTAGCCGCGCTGACGTGCGCTTCGAGCGGGTCGCGCGAAAGTGCGCGGATGCGGCCCGCGCCGGCCGTGCTGCAGCACCGCGTGCGGCGGACGGACTTGATACCCTGGGGCGATGGCACTGCGAAGTCGGACCGCGATCGCCCTCGTGCTGCTGTGCCCGGCCGCCTGCGCCGGCAACCCCGTCGAGAGCGCCGAGTCCGGCAGCGTGGGTGGTTCGAGCACCGGCAACGCCGACTCCGGGGCGAGTGCGTCGACCACCAAGGGCTCGAGCACCAACAGCGACACCACGCAGGGCACCAGCGCGTCGAGCACGACCTCGGCCAGCGACGTCACCTCGGCCAGCGACCCCACGCTGACGTCGGGCAACGACAGCGGCACCGGCTCCGACACCGACCCCGGCACCAGCCAGGCGGTCGATCCGACCACCGACGGCGGCGGATCGAGCTCGGGCGGCAACGCAGCGACGTCCAACGTCAGCGCGGGTTCCTCCGAGGGAACGCAGGACTGCGACGACATCGACGAGCCCAACGACTCGTACAACGTCGCGACACCACTGGCGAGCGTCGACTGCACCACCGCCGCGGTCGAGGTCGCCAACGTCATGGACCCCGCGACGGGTGACGACTGGTTCCAGTTCCACGGTGACTGGATCTGCGGCGACCCGCAGCCGATCGCCCACGTGACGCTGCTCGATGGTGCGGCGGCGAGCATCTGCCTGTACCCGGCCTGCTCGCAGCCGGTCACGACCTACTACGCCTGCCAGACCGGCCAGGACAACCCCGGCATGGGCTGCTGCAACGCGCCCGGAGGCAGCACCGTCGACATGTGGCTCAACTGCAGCAACACCGACGACGAGAGCGCGGACGTGTGGGTCGAGTTCCAGAACCCCGGCAACGCGTGCGAGCCGTACAGCTTCGAGTATTCGTTCCTGTCCGACGCCTGAGCCGCAGCGTCGCTCATCCTTGCGGATCGAAGCCGACGTCGCAGCCGTAGCGCACGTCGAGGTGCGCCGCCTCGTCGCCCTGCACGATCGCGCAGGCCGCGGGGCACAGGTACACGGTGTCGCCCGAGATGTAGAACGCATCCGCGGCGCAGTCGCCGGGGCCGACCACCTGGTGGAACGTCTCGGGTTGGCCCACGCCGCCGGGGGTGTAGTCGACCTCGATGGTGTCCGGATCGATGGTCTCGCCCTCGGGCGGCGTCGGGATCGCGAACTCGCACGAGACCGGCGTCGCATCGACCACGCCGGTGGCGATGACGTTGAACACGCTGCCGAAGTCCTGGGTCTGCGTGAACGGGAAGCGCAGCCCACCGGTCAACACCGCGACCTGCTGGATCGAGTGACCCTCGCCCTGCAGCGGATCCGCGGGGCCCCACGGCATCGACGGCGGGTTGTTCGCGTCCATCGCGGTGAAGAGATGGAAGACGTACTGTCGATCGCCGGCGCTGCCGAAGGGGTTGCCCGGCAATGCGAGCATCGAGGCGTCGAAGGCGTCGGCGAGCGAGGTGTCGTTGGACGCCGAGGTGCCGTCGGTCATGCCGACGATGGTCTTGACCGACTCGGGTCGTAGCGCGTCGACGTAGCCGCCCGGGAGCAGGCCCAGGGGATCGGGCGTGGTCGCGCTCGCGACGATGACGTCGAGGAACCCGCCCGAGCCCGTGGCCTGGCCGTAGTGGGCGTAACGCTCGGTGACCGCGGGCAGCGCAGGTGCGGGGTTGCAATCGGTACCCGACAGCGGCATCGCGATGCAGACGTCGGGATAGCCCGACAGCACGATCACGCGGTAGTCGAGGCCGCTCTGCTCGAGGATCGCGGCGAAGTCCTGGTTGATCGACGCCTGCATCGCGGCGATCGCAGCGCCCATCGACGACGAGGTGTCGACGACCATCAGCACGTCGACGGGTCTGTACGACAGCTCGGCGTCGAGCATCTCCGAGACGCACTCTTCGCCGTCGCTGTCGGGCGCGATGTCGTGCCCCGGGCCCAGATCGAGCTTGCCGCCGTCGGCGTCGGCGCTGCCGCTGCCGTCGCCGGAGGTGCCACCGGTCAGGGTGCCGATGCCGCCGGTGACCGAGGTGTTGCCCTCGCTGCCGCCGTCGCCGCCACAGGCGGACAGAAGCGCCGCGATCGCGCACGACGTCGCGATCACGGCGTGGGGTCGTCGGCGCGTCGTCGCCGGAAACCGAAGTGCGCTGCGTTGCATGCTCGTCCCCTCCGCCCCCTCGTCACGCTATCAGACACTGCCACGCCCGTGCGCCTCCGATCCGACTTTGGTACGCTGCCGCGCCCCCGCTCGCCGCGCGCGAGCGACGAGTCGGTTCACCCGGGTCGGCCTGCCGACCCCCGTTTTCGAGGTTGCCATGCAGCGTGTCCGATGGATTTCCGCGATGTCCCCCCTGTGCTCGGCCCTGGGCCTGTCGTTGCTGACCGCCTGCCCCGGTGATGGCGGCGGTGGCGAGGGCGGCGGCACCGACTCGAGCAGCTCCGGTTCGTCGAGTGCGTCGACGACGCAGACCGACACGACCGTGAGCACGACCGCCACGACCACGGAGTCGGACAGCAACACGACCACCGCCAGCACGACCATGACCACCACCGCGACCAGCGCGGACAGCAGTGGCAGCGGCAGCGAGACCAGCACGACCAACACGACCGACACCGAGACCGATACCGACACCGGCAACCTCCCGCCGTGCCCGTACACCGCGGTCGACGGCACCACGCCGACGTTGGTCGAGGTCGCGACCGGCTTCGATCGTCCCGTGCTCGTGGCCGCCGATCCGACCCAGCCCGACCGGCTGTTCGTGGTCGAGCAGGGCGGCGACGTCCGCATCCTCGAGCCGGGCGAGACCACCGCGCCCGACGCGGTGTTCTTGCACGTCGACGTGCCCAACGCCAACGACCAGTACATCGGCGACGAGCGCGGTCTGCTGGGCTTCGCGTTCCATCCCAACTTCCCCGAGGACCCGCGCGTGTACGTCGCGTACACGCCGGCGGGGCAGGGCAACAGCCCGCCGGTCACGGTGGTCGAGTACGCGCTCGACCAGGCCGACCCGACCCACGTCGACGACACCACCGCGCGCGTGGTCATCGCGGTCGACAAGCCCGCCGGCAACCACAACGGCGGCATGATCGGCTTCGGTCCCGACGGCTACCTCTACCTGGGCATGGGCGACGGCGGCATCGGCGACGACTTCTTCGAGACCGGCCGCGACACCGGCGTGCTGCTGTCCAAGCTCATCCGCATCGATCCCGAGCCCGACGGCACCGAGGACAACCCCATCGCCTGCAACAACAGCTGCATGGATCTCGGACCGTTCGACTACACGATCCCGGACACCAACCCCTTCGTCGACGACAACAACTTCGCGCCCGAGATCTACGCCTGGGGCTTCCGCAACCCCTGGCGCTGGCACTGGGACACCAACGGCGATCTGTACGTCGGCGACGTGGGCCAGGGCGACTGGGAGGAGATCGACGTGGTCGTGGCCGCGGGCGACTACGGTTGGAGCGACATGGAGGGCACCCACTGCTTCAACGACAACGGCTGCGACGAGAACACCACGCCCAACGCGGTCAACAGCGACGGCATCACCATGCCGATCATCGAGTACAGCCACGGCTCGACGCCCAACGGCTACCGCTGCTCGATCACCGGCGGCGCGGTCTATCGCTCGTGCGAGGCCGACGCGCTCACCGGCGTGTACTTCTACGGCGACTACTGCTCGGGCGAGCTCTTCGCGCTGAGCTGGGACGGCAGCACCGTGGACGATCTGGGCACGGTGTTCGACTTCGAGGACGAGAACATCATCGGCAGCGGCCGCAACGGCTGGGGCGACGTGTACATCACGACGGTCTACGTGCCGGTGCCCAACGGTCCGATCCAGGACGGCCGCATCTACCGCGTCTCGGTCTCGAACTGAGCGCGCGCTCCGGCAGCGGCCGACCGGCCGTGGCCCACGCCTCGCGTGCGGCCGCGGCCTGGTAGCATCGGGCATGGGCCCGAGCTTCCGACTCACGCTGTGCTCCTCGATGATGACCCTGGTGGCGCTGCTGGGCGCCTGCGGTGGCGGCGGGGGCGGTGGCAGCGGGAGCGAGGGCTCGAGCGGCTCGACCACCGACAGCACCGCGTCGGCCACCATGACCGCGTCGACGACGGCGTCGACGACCGACTCGACCACCGCGAGCACGACCGCGACGACCACGAGCGCGGACAGCTCGAGCTCGGCCACCGACTCGACCGCGGACAGCTCGAGCTCGGGCGGCAGCACGACCGACACCGGCTCGCTGCCGTGCCCCTACGATCCGGTCGACGGCGAGCCGGCCTACGCGCTGCAGCTGGTCGCCAACGGCTTCGATCGTCCGGTGCTGGCGCTGGGCCACCCGACCGAACCCGATCGACTCTTCGTGGTCGAGCAGGGCGGTGCGATCCGGATCCTCGAGCCGGGTGAGACCTCGGCGCCGGCGGATGCGTTCCTCGAGATCGCGGTCAACTGCGCCAACTCGACCACGATCGGCTGCGAGCAGGGCCTGCTGGGCTTCGCGTTCCACCCCGACTTCCCCGACGACCCGCGGGTCTACGCCGCCTACTCGCCGCCGGGCGTGAACCCGCCCACGCGCGTCAGCGAGTTCACGCTGGTCGACGGGGATCCGAACCACGCCGATCCGTCCTCGGAACGCGTGGTCATCGAGGCCGGCAAGCCCTTCGGCAACCACAACGGCGGCATGATCGCGTTCGGTCCCGACGGCTACCTCTACTTCGGCACCGGCGACGGCGGCGACGGCTTCGACACCGCGCAGACCGGCATGGATCCCTCGGTCATCTTGGCCAAGATCCTGCGCATCGACGTCGAGCCCGACGGCACGCCCGACAACCCCATCGCCTGCTACGACAACCCGCCCGACGTCAGCTGCCCCGAGCTCGGGCCCTTCGACTACACGATCCCGCCGAGCAACCCCTTCGTGGGCATCGACGGGTTCGCCCCGGAGATCTGGGCCTGGGGCTTCCGCAACCCCTGGCGCTTCAGCTTCGATCCGCAGACCGGCGATCTGTGGGTCGGCGACGTCGGCCAGGACGAGTGGGAGGAGATCGACATCGCCGTCGCCGGCCGCCACTACGGCTGGAGCGCGATGGAGGGCAACCACTGCGAGAACGATCCCGGCTGCGACGACTCGGCCGCGCCGGGCCAGCCCAATGCCGACATGCAGTACGCGCCGATCTTCGAGTACCACCACAGCGGCGGCTGCTCGATCACCGGCGGCGGCGTCTACCGCAGCTGCGAGGTGCCGGCATGGCAGGGCACGTACATCTACGGCGACTTCTGCAACATGGAGGTCCACGGCCTGCGCTGGGACGGCAACGCGGCCGAGGATCTCGGGCTGCTGGTCGACACTGGCGAGCTCGTGGTCGGCAGCGGCTGGAACGCCTACGGCGACGTGTTCGTGACCACGGTCGACGGCGTGGTGTTCGGGCCGTTCACGGACGGGCTGGTGTATCGGCTCGCACCGGCGCGGTAGCGCTCATGCGATGGCGGTCCGGCAGACGATCGGCCTGCGCCCGCTTCCAGTCTGGTCCGGCGGCGGGTTGGGTGGCGACGCCGGCCTGCTACCGTGAGATGGCGAGACGGCTACGCGAGACGCCCGGCCTGGACATCGCGGAGGGGCTTCGGGGTTTCGTGTGGGCGAGGAGGAATCGATTGCGGGCGGACCCGGGCCATGGTTTGAGTTGGGGCGATGCACGACTGCGAGCCGTTCGAGACGATCCTGTTGCTGATCGGCGGACTGCTCGCGATGAACATGGCAATCGTGTGGTTCGCGCGCCGGGCCGTGCGGACGCCGCTGCCCCGTCGGAGCCGCGCGATGGTGCGGTGTTCGCCATCGAGGGCACGCTCGCCGGTTGCTCGCGCGAGCTGGAGGCGCCGCTGTCGTTCACGCGCTGTGCGGCGTTCGAACTCTCACAGAACGATGGGACACGGGCGTGGCGCTGTGCGGAGCAACTCGACGTTCGACTCGACACCGGCGACGTCGTGTCGCTCGCACTGCCGGAGGCCGTCCACGCGGAGCTAGGCCGGCGTCGCACGGGCCGGCTCCCCGGCGGCGTCCGCTTCGAGACGCGCCGGGGACGTGCCGCAGCCGCGGCGGATGATGCCACCGAGGTGATCGACGGTCGGCGGATCACGACCGAACGGGGGCGCTTGTTCTGGCGTGGGGCTGCGAGGTCGTGGGGCGTGTTCGCGTTCGCGAATGGAGTGACCGGCGCGGTGGTTGCGCTGCTGCGGTTCGCGTGAGTGCCTCGGGCGCGGGCCCGGTCCGTAGCAATCTGCGCGAGACGAGCGAACCGCGGCGACGTGGCAGAGGATCGGATGACGGTCGCTCAGCCTCTCCTCGCAATGGCGAATGAGTACCAGGCCACGCCTCCTCCTCCGCAGTCCCACGGGGTTCCATCGTCCACGGGGGCCAGCGCGTCCCCGACGCGGAACTCGAAGTTGGGGGTCGACCCCGAGTTGTGGTCGAAGACCTCCAGGTGACCGTCGGGAGCCGAGAACTCGATCCGGTTGCGTGCGACCGGCGGTCCACAGCTGATGATGGGCGATTGCTTGGCACACGCCTGGTCCGAGGGAGTCGTCACCACGAACCCGGGCCACAACCCGGGATTCGAGCCCGCCAGGCCTTCCACGTCGACGAGGTTGCCGGCGACGCCCCCCAGCGCGACCTCGCCAGCTACGCTCAATCCGAACCCAGTAACCTGTTGGTTCGTGTTCGCGAGGAAGACCGAGAGATCAACAGGCGTGTCCTGACTCAGTGCTGCTGGCAGCTGCCGTCCCAAGCCCGCCACCGTAATCGTGGCGCTCCACAGTGGCGCGGGACCAGCGTCGCCGGTGCACGAAAGATCGATCTGCGCCGGATCGCCGGCGGCGACCTGTTCAATCGTACAAGCGCCGGCATACGCCACCAGGTAGCCACCGCTCGGGCTCGGAGGCGGATCAATGACCACGCCGACCGTGACGTCAGGAATCATGACATCGATGCAGGCCGGCCAGTCACCGCCGTCCCCCGAGGTAGTGTGGGATTCGGAGCCACTGTCCGCTGTCGCCGACGTCGATATGCTCTCTCTGCCCGAACTCCCGGTCGCCGCCGAGCTGGTCCCCGATCCCGTCAGCGCATCGGCCGGCCCGGGCTCGCGACAGGCGAGCCCCAGGACGATGCCCGCACTCAACAGCGCAGGTGTGCAACGCGTGCCCGGCGAACCAATCACGCAGCGCTCAGTGATCCGCGCCATTGTGAACCTGCAGGTCCTCGAATGCCGTTATCAGGCAGGCCGGTAGAGCGATGTCATCGTCCGCCGCTGCTGCCGCCATCTTCATCGCGTAGTTCGTGGCACTGAGGTCCCCATTTCGCCTCGTCTCAGCGTAGATATCGACCATCTGCGCAAGCGACGCCTGCGCGCCTCCTGCGCAATAGTTATTGGGTGTCGTGTACAGGTCCCAGAGAAACCGAAGCCAGTCTTCGATGGTTCCCTGATTGGCCCATGAAGACACACAAGATCCGTCAACCGAAGGATCGCAGCAGAAGTTCTCGAGGCGGCCGCCGGAGATGTTGTCACCATTGCCGAAGGTCGACGGCCCATAGCGCTCGAGATCAACGACAAGGCCACCCCACCAATTGAACGCACCCTCGGCGGCCTTGCTGTTCCAGACGACTGCCGAAATGAAGTGTCCCCAACCCTCGCGAAATGCCAAGCTGTTGTACTCCTTCGAGTTCACCGAGTAACTGTCGTTGCCAGCACTCCCGCAGTGATTGGCCGCTGAGGGGGTGTTGTTGAAGTTAGCAGGGGTTGGCGGCTCCGGCCCATCGACTGCGCCCGCGCTCTCGCCATACGCAAGCGCCAAGATCGCGTGGCCCATCTCATGTGCGACGACAAACTTCCTCCGCGTGGCTGGGGTGCTCGGCGGAGTACACGTATCACCAAAATGGAGACAGTGGACCCCGCTTGTAATGTGGCTGTTTGTGTCTTGGTAGTGCGCGGTCGAGGTCGTACACCACGACGGTTCCAATTCGATGTGGATGCCCTTGTTGGAGATCAGACCGGTGCGGTACAGTGTGAAGGCAGCAGCCGCCATTGCCGTCCATTTTGACGCATACGGAACAGTGTATTGATTTGAACCCCCAGCGGTGAGTTGGGCGTCTTCGATCAGCGCGCTATGTGTGTCGCCCGGATACTGGTCGCAAGCCTCACTGGTCGCGGTGTGGACTCTCACGAACGTGCCATGTGAGTCGGTGGCGTATCCGTACACGGTGATGTCGTAGAGCCCGGAGCCGCCAGCGTCGCTCCAACTTGCACAACCTGTCGATGGATTCGTATCCAGAGTGGTGGAGAACCCGGAACGTGAGACCTTGATTCGGACTCCACGAGCGATAACATCGCAGCCACCGTTACAACCGAGATAGTGATCTTCAATCCCGCCGTCATTTGGCCCACCGTTGATTCCAACTTCGGAATCATCCGTGTCGATGGACCACTTGATGCAGGCCTGATAGGTCGCAGCGTTCGCACCATTGGGTAGGACGACGTGTACTGCTGTGATCGTAAGGTAGGATGCAAGTGACGCGCCTAGCGGCACTCGACTCCTGCCGGCGCCTCGGCGGAAAGCGTCCCGCCGGGGCGGTAAGCGCGATGATGGCCGCGCAGAGCCGCGGTCAGATGGCCCGCAGCTTGGCCGAACCCTGAGCCCCTCCGGTCTCACGGATAACTCCCAGTTTCGTCGCTAGCCTCATCTCCCGGCAACACTGGAGTCGGTCGCTCCTCACCTCTCCCGCCGTGGATGACGCGATCGTAGACTGCGTCGGTATCGCCGGCCGGCGCGTCCGACTCAGCGAAATCGCCTCTTGCGAACTGGGAGTCCAAGATTGCCTTCCCGTAGATGAGCACTTGACTGGAGTCGGGATCCGCTGGGTGGAAGAAGAGGCCCGGGCTGAGGGCGCGCTGATGTTTGGGGCCCTGCGGATGGTCCCCGAGTCGCCTGGCATCCACCGCGATATGGATCTGACCGCTATGCGTCTGATTGGGAATGTCGAATCCTAGCGTGGCGAGACTCACGGGAATCTGCACTGTCGTGGAGGGCGCCATGTCGAATGCGCCGAGGAGAACGTAATGTGTCCCGCTCGCAGAGCCATCGTCTCCGAGGAGGGAGACCTCCACGTGAATATCTGAGGCTGTGCGATTCTCAAGCATCGCCGTCAACGAGGCCTGCGCGGGGTCCATCTCCGTCGCGAGCGCGCTGAGATCGAGATCTCCCAACCACTGCACAGCTACAATCGGTGCTGAGGGCGCCTCGACGACAGGAGCGACAGGCCCTGCCCCTCCGTGGCCGGCGGTGCATGGGAACCGGGGATGCCGAGACGCCGCCGACGGAGTCGAGACGAGCCTATTGGACGTCTCCCCGCCGTCCCCCGCGACTCCGAGATCAGTTCAAGTTCCGCAGCGCCGTCGGCCGTGCAGCCAGCACCTCCGACGGAGGTCGTTGTCAACGCGATGAGTGTGAGCCAAATTGGGGCGCTGGGCGCTGGGCGCTGGGCGCTGGGCGCTGGGCGCTGGGCGCTGGGCGCTGGGCGCTGGGCGCTGGGCGCTGGGCGCTGGGCGCTCACCACAACTTTGTGTGTGTATCACGGCGCTCGACTCGTCGTCAAGCCTCCGAAGCAACGGGACCGTTCACGGGTGATCAGCCACACCGGCTGGGATCGACGCGTGATCGTGGATGTGATCAAAGGTGTGGTGGAGACGCCCGACCCGCCGGATGCCCGGATCGCCGAGCTCGAGGCGCTCGTGGCAGCGCAGGCCGGGAAGATCGCGGAGCTGGAGGAGGTCATCCGGCGTCTGATCGGGTGTGGATCCGATCCTGAGCTGGGCCAGTGGTGGCAAGCCACACGTCGTCTTGGGGCTCGGCCGCCGGACGCACGGCAGACTGGCCATGTCGAGGCCGACTAGCCGATTCGGCGCAGAGCCGAGATTCCCGCGCGCCTCGGCCAGGTCGCGCGAGCTGCGCTCGAGATCAGGTTCGCATCCACACTCGTCTGATCTGACCGCACGGCTGGGGTTGAACTCGCTGAACTCGTCGTTGCCGCCGTCGCGGGACGACGCCGAGGCACGGGCGGACCGAGCGCGCAAGCCCGAGAGTCGGCGGAGTCGCGGGGGCGGGGGGGGGGGGCAGAAGGACCACGAGCGCCCGAAGCGGGCGCAGTTGCCCTCCGACCAGGTCGATGCGATCGCCGAGCACGTGCCGTCGCGTTGCCACGCGTGCGATCTTCACGTGCGATCGACGACTCCGTGGCACCGACCCCGAGCCGCGACGACGGCAGATCATCGAGCTGCCGCCGATCAAGGCGGAGGTGACCGAGCATCGTTTCCACTCGCGGAAGTGCGTCTGCGGAGCGGTGACCCGCGCCCGCGCCCAGACGACCTTCGGAACTGCAGCACGGCGATCTCGGCCCACGGCTGTCGGCGTTGGTCGCAACGCTCAGCGGCGCGTACCGCATCTCGAGGCGCAACGGCGCACGCTGTATCTGATCTGATCGCGCCCGAACGCAGCGCCGCCATCGTCCGCGAGATTCTCGGCGACGAGTTTTACGGGAGCGTCGGCAGCGATCGCGCCAAGGCCTACCTCGTCATCGACCCCGATAGGCGACAGTTGTGCTGGTTCCATCTCGGGCGCAACTTCCAGTCCAAGGTCGAGCTCGGTGGCGAGGATGCGATCTTCGGTCGCCGAATGCGGGCCTTCGAAGGTCGGCTCTGGCGTGCCCAGCACTTGCTCGGGGCGTGGATGCGAACCTGACCTCGAGCGCAGCTCGCGCGACCTGGCCGAGGCGCGCGGGAATCTCGGCTCTGCGCCGAGTCGCCGAATCGGTTAGTCGGCCTCGACATGGCCAGTCTGCCGTGCCTCCGGCGGCCGAGCCCCAAGACGGCGTGTGGCTTGCCACCACTGGCCCAGCTGAGGATCGGATCCACACCCCTTGCTCCCCTTGCTCGAGCGCGGTTCGAGCGATCGTGCCTCGTACGACCGCCGCATGAAGATGCTCCGTGGCGAGGTCCTCCGCGCGATCGAGGGCTAGGCCGCCGCGGCACCCGACCCCACCGTTGGCGTCGGCGCCATGTGCCACAATCTCCTCGCCCTCGAGCCCGCGCTCTGGAACTTCGTCGACCGTCCCGACGTCGCACCCACCAACAACCGCGCCGAGCGAGACATCCGCGACCCCGTCATCTGGCGACGCAGCTCCTTCGGTACCGACAGCTGTCGCGGAAGCCGCCTCGTCCAGCGAGTCCTCTCCGTCGTCGCTACCCGCCGCAAGCAAGCCCGCAGCTCCGTCAGCTTCCTCGCCGAGTTCCTCAGCACCGTCTGGCGTCCTCTGGGGTCCCCATCCGCAACAACCCCCCGCGACTACTGCCCGATTCGTCGTAGTCGTCCGTGAACGCGTACGAGGCAACGGATCGTACGCGCTGGCGCCGTGACCCGGTCGTGAGTTCGTGTTGGCGTTTTGCGCGTAGGTGACCGACGCGATGTGTGCGGTCGCGCGGTTCGCGTGAGTGCTGCGCCCGGGCTCGCGCCGGCGCGCTAGCGCCGGGTCGCGAGCCAAACGATCACCGCGACCACCCCGATCGCCGCGATCGCCCCCGCCACCACCATCACGATGCGCAGCCACGACAAAGGCGCGCTGCCGTGCACGATGCCGGGGTTCTGCCCGTGCACGATCGCGCGATACACCGTGTCGCCGTAGCGATACGCCAGCACGTATGCGGGAAAGCCCAGGCGTGAGGTGGTCAGGCGGCGCGGGACCACGGCGACGCGGAGGTTGCGGACGCTGCTGCCGGGGACGCGGGACTGGGCGTGGCGGGCGGCGGTGGCCGAGAGCGCGCGCGAGATGGTCGCGCGGGCGGCGGAGCGCTGCACGTCGAAGCCCTCGACCGCGCCGTGGTGGCCGGGGTCGGGCGCCGTGTCGGCGTCGCGGAGGTTGTAGCCGGGGACCAGTGCGGCGCACTCGCGGTCGCTGAGGCCGCGGCTGGCGGAGACGACGACGTTGTCGAGCGCGAGCTCGAACGCGCCGGCGTGCGGCGCCCAGGCGGAGCGGCGCGAGCCGGCGTCGGAGTCGGCGGCCCAGCTCACGGTGACCTCGGCGTCGAAGCACCAGCCGGCCCACCACAGCGGTTGCAGCTTGTCGACGACGGCGGTGCCCTGCAGGTCCTTGGGGCGGAAGAAGCCGAGCGTGCCGAGCCAGCGGCGCAGCGCCACCTTGGCCTGCTCGGCGTCGACGCGGAAGCGCAGGTACGCGTTGGCCTCTTCGATCGGGTCGGTGGGCTTCTCGAGCGCGAGCACCTCGCCACAGAAGCTGCACTTGGGCGCCGCGGCCTTCTCGTCGTAGCGCACCGCCGCGCCGCAGCCGCTGCAGCGGAAGATGGTCGCGACGACCTCGGCGACCGCGTCGCCGCGCGGCGACGGCGGCGTGGGCAGGCCGCAGATCGCACAGCGCAGGTCGCCGGGCTCGAGCGGGCTCGCGCAGCGTCCGCACGGTGACGGCGTCGCGCTGCTCGGCGTCGCGCTGGTCTCGGCCGTGGCTTCGAGCTCGCTCATCGCATCGACCCCACCAGCACCGCGATCGCGATCGCGCCCAGCACCGCGACGATCACCGCGATGATCTTCGGCCACGACAGCGGCGCGCGGCCGCCGATCTTGCCGCTCTGGCCGTTGATGACCAGCCGCACCGGCGGCAGCTCGTCGTCGTAGCGCACCGCGAGCACCCACACCGGCAGCAGCACCAGCTCGAGGTCCTCGTGCTGCGCGCGCCAGGCGAAGCGCAGCCCGCGTTGTCGATCGCCGGGCATGTGCTTGGCCAACCGCGCGCCGACCTGGGCCTCGAGCTCGGTCCGCGCGCGCTGCAGGCAACCGTCGGCGGCGATCGAGGGCTCCTCGGCGATCCAGCCCGAGAGCATGGTCGGATCGAACCGCGTCAGCGCGCGCAGATCGAAGGGCTCGATGCGCTCGAGCTCGGCGTCGGGCAGGCCCTTGGACGCGCTCACGACCACGTCGTCGACATAGGCTGCCCACGGACCCGCGAGATCACGCCACTCGGTCTCCACGCGCGTGCGCGTGCGCGTCACGGTGTTGCCCTTGGCGTCGGTGGTCGTGTACGTCTCCGTGACGGTGTAGTTCTCGCCGATCTCGGCGTTGTACTCGGCGGACGCCACCGCGGTGTAGACGTAGGCCGGCAGGTACATGCCGCGCACGTCGCTGGGCTGCGCGCGGCGGAACGCGCCCGGGGCGAACAGCGGTCGGCGGATCCACGCCTTCGCCAGCTCGAGCGCGCGCTGCTTGCCCACGACGAAGCCCAGCGCGAAGGTGGGCTCGGGTCGATCGGGATCCGGCGGGCGCTCGATCACCGCCGGCGACGCGCAGTAGGGGCACTTGCCCGTGCGCAGGCCGGCCTCGATGTGGATCTGCGCGCCGCAGCCACCGCACTGCATCGTCAGCGCGGGCGCGTTCGTGGCGGTGGGTGCGGCGGCGGCCAACGGCGTCCGCGAGCATAGCAACTCCGCCGCGCGGACGGCGGCTGCGCCACGCGTCTGGCGGGACGCTCAGGGTGGCAGCGCCCGCTTGCCGTCGGGCTGCAGCTCGAGCGCGTCGGTCGGGCCCTGGGCCTCGACGTCGAGCGCACGCAGGCGCTGGATCAGCGGGTGTCCGGATTCCTCGGCCTCGCTGGTGCCCTCGGCACCGGCCTTCTCGCCGAGCATCACCAGGATCGAGATGCGGCGGTTCCGAGGATCGGTGGGCTTGTGCCACAGCTTCGGCCGTCGGTCGGCGTAGCCGCGGACCTCGAGCAGCTGCTCGTCGCGCACGCCCGCGCCCACCAGGAATCGCCGCGCCGCGCTGGCGCGCTCGATCGACAGCTCCCAGTTGCCGAGCTTGCCCGGCGACGGTGTCGCGTCGGTGTGGCCCTCGATCACGATGCGGTTGGGCAGGGCCCCGACCTCCTGCGCGACCGCGGTGAGCACCGGCTTGGCCGCGGGATCGAGCTTGGCGCTGCCGGGCGCGAACAGCTGCAGGTCCTCGCTGTCGAGGATCTCGATGCGCAGGCCGTCCTCGACCGCGGTGAGCTCGACGTGGCGCGCCCACGAGTCCATGTGCAGCGCGAGCAGGGCCTGGGTCAGGCGGTTGCGCGCGTTGGACAGCTCGGGCAGCTCCTTGGTCGGGCGCCGCTCGGCGCCGTTGCCCGCGGCGAAGCTGGTGTCGACCGCGACGGCCGTGTTGCCGCCGCCGAAGAAGCCCGCGCCGCCGGTGTTGGGGCCGGTGTTGATCTCGGTGTTGCCGCCGCTCTCGATGCCGAGCGGATCGCGGAAGTAGGCCCCGACCGCGGACTTGGTCTGGGGGCTCTGCGCGACCAGCCACAACACCATGAACAGCGCCATCATCGCGGTCACGAAGTCCGCGAACGCGACCTTCCACGCGCCGCCGTGGTGGCCGTGTCCGCCGTGGCCCTTCTTCTTGACGATGATGATCGGGCGTTTTTCGGCGGCCTCGGCCATGGTTCACCGGGTGCGTCAGCCCTTGGCCGCGCGGCAGGCCTTCTCGAGCTCGTCGAAGCTCGGGCGCTCGTGGGTGGTGATCGAGCGGCGAGCGAACTCCACCGCGATCGACGGCGACACGCCCTTGGCGTGGGCCAGCAGGCCCTGCTTGATGCAGTCGACGAACTTGCCCAGCTCGGTGTTGCGGTGACCCATCGCGGTCGCCAGCGGTGAGAACACGCCGTAGGACATGAGGATGCCGAGGAAGGTGCCGACCAGCGCCGAGGCCACGCTCATGCCGACCTCGCTGGGCGGGCCGTCGATCTTCTCCATCGTGATGACGATGCCGAGCACCGCGGCCACGATGCCCAGACCCGGCAGCGCGTCGGCGACCGACGACAACGCCGCGGGGGCCTTGCCCTCCTCGGCGTGCACCGTCTCCATGTCGGCGTCCATGAGGTTCTCGAGATCGTGGGGATCGGCGGAGCCGCTGACCACGACCTTCATCGTGTCGGTCATGAACTCGAGCGCGTGGTGGTCCTTGAGCACCGCGGGGTACTTGGCGAAGATCGAGCTCTTGGCCGGGTCGTTGATGTGTTCTTCCCACCCCAGCAGACCCGAGCGCTGCGCCAGCTGGAACAGCTCGTACTGCAGCGTGAGCAGCTCGAGGTATTCCTTCTTGCCCGGGCGCGCGCCGAGCAGACCCTTGATCTGCCCGATCATGTCCTTGGTCACCTTCATCGGCGTGCTGACCACCAGCGAGCCGATGGCGGCGCCGAAGATGATGACGAACTCGTGCGGCTGGTTGAGCACCGCGAGGTTGCCGTGGTGCATCACGTAACCGGCGATGACCGAACCGAGCACGACGAAGATGCCGATGAAGCTGATCATGGCGCCGGGACGGACCCGTGGGGCTCTGTGCGATCGTCTAGGGTCGCTGGGGCCCGGCGGCCAGCGGTGAGAACGGACCGCTGCGCGCTGGCGCGGACCCATCCGGGCCGCCGACGGCTCAACCCGCGCGCAGCGTGTTGCAGGCCGCCCGCAGCTGCTCGATGGCGTCGACGTGTGCGGCGGCGGGCACGTGCAGGCGCAGCTCCCAGAACGCATCGCCGGTGTCGCCGAACACGAAGCAGTGCAGCTCGGCGGTCTCGGGCGGCAGATCCGGTCGCGGCTCCGAGTACGTGCGCATGCGGCCCCACAGCCGCGCGCGCTCGCCCTGCTCGTCGAGCACGACGGTGTCGCTGGCGGTCACGCCGGTCATGCCCAGGACCACTTCGAACTCCTTGGTCGGGCGCGTCGCCGCCAGCTGGGCCACGTGCGTCTCGACGTTGTCGCGCAGCGCCGCGGCCTTGCACGTGCCCGCGCACGCCACATGGATCGACAGCAGCCACGGCGGACCCGCGTCCTCGCGCGAGGACCACGAGATCATCCGCGGCTTGGTCTGCTGCAGCGCGAACCCTGCCGGCAGCGCGAAGCTGGCCGACAGGGCCTTGCCGCGGGTCAGCTCGAGCGTGACGCCGGTGAGGCCGCCCGAGAGCGCCCGCGGTGGATCGCCGGGCTCGCCCACGACCACCGGCGCCGCCACCACCGGCTCGCGTGGTGCGGCCGCGGGCGCCGGCTCCTGAGTCGGCACCGGCGCGTTGCAGCCGATCGCGAGCACCATGCCCATCACGGCGAGCGCGCGCGCGCTCATGTCCGCCGCCGCCGCCGCAGGCCCACCAGCACCGCGAGCCACGGCAGCGCGCCCGTGGGTGCGGTGCCGAGATCGCAGCTGCAGCCGTCGCCGCCGCCGCCTTCTCCCGCGCCCGCGCCACTGCTGCCCTCCTCGCCGGTGCCGGTGCCCGCGCTCGCGGATGCGCTCGCCTCCGTGGTCGCGCTGCCGCCCGAGCCGCCCGAGCTGCCGCCGCCGCCGGAGCTGTCCGCCGCGCTGGTGGCCCCGCCGGAGCTCGAGCCGCCGGCGCTGCCGAAGCCGGTGATGGGGATCGACAGCTGCGCGGTCGCGAGCTGCAGCGGCACCGCGCCGCCGGCATCCTCGATCAAGCTGCGCACGGTCGCGCCGGCGTCGTTGGTCGAGTTCTCGTCGTCGAGGAACTGCACGTACTCGGGCGTGTTGATGAGGTACAGCAGCCGCACGTCGACCTCGAGCACGTCGTCGTCGGTGACGTCGGGTGTGGCGTCGACGATGTCGTCGCGGCCGTCGAACGCGTAGCTGACCTGGTCGAAGTGGGGCCAGGTGCCGTCGCCCTGCAGCGTGTAGCGATCGCCGACTGGATCGGTCTCGAGCGAGGGCATCGACCCGCGCGGCGGGATGCGGGTGTCCTCGACCCAGTGGTTGTTGCGCAGCAGGTGGAAGGTCGCGCCGTCGTCGAAGTCCTCCGCGATCGCGCGGTAGGTGCGAAGCTGGGCGTCGGTCTCCATGCCGGTGCCCTGCGTCCACGTGCCCGAGCTCCACACCACCTGATCGCCGTAGCGCGCGATGACCTCGAGCCACATCACGCGGCCCTCGGAGTAGCCGCTGGGCAGCTTGTGGCCGGTCTCGTTGGTGACGGTGACGTCGAGGCCGCTCAGGCCCGCGCCGAGGTCGACCGACCGCGGCGCCGTCGCCTCGAGCGTGGCCGCGGTCGCGACGAAGGCGTCGAGCGCGTCGATGGCGTTGTCGTAGAAGAAGTCGGAGACCTCGCCGCTGCCGCTGTCGCCGTAGATGCCGCGCAGCAGTTCCATCATGAAGCGGTTGGCGCCCACGAGATCGTGGCGTCGCCCGCCGGTCGCGTGGGTCAGCCCCGCGTTGGCGTTGTCGAAGCAGCCCGGCATCTCGTCGACCGCGGGCATGTGGCAGTCCTGGCACGAACGGAAGTCGTCGCCGGCCTGGGCGAAGGCGCTGCCGAGCCACTCGGAGTAGGTCCGCTGCTCGTTGAAGTCGACGCCCATGCCCACGCCGGCATCGTCGACGCGCTCGCGCGGCGTGGTCACGTCGTGGCAGGTGCCGCACAGCCGCGCGCTGCCGGTGTACGGATCCTGGACCCACTCGTGCGGCGGGTTGCCGACGTTGCCCTCGTAGGTCCACGGGCCGTGGCGCGGCACCACGCCGTTCACCGGCACGTCGTCGACCTGGTACTGCGCGTTGCCGGGCGGGGTTGCGAGATCCTCGATCGTGCGATGACACAGCTCGCACTCGACGCCGCCCGCGAGGTCCTCGGGCAGCAGGTCGCCGATCGCGGTCGCGTCGCCGCGGCCCTCGAGGAACGCGCGCGGAGAGTGGCAGCGGATGCACTCGCTGGTGCCGCCGGGCAGATCCTGCGACGCGATCGCGACGCCGGCCCAGAACACCGGATCACGCGCGGCGTTGGCCATCATCGTGCCCTGCCAACCGAAGAACGGCGCATACAGTGGATCGGCCTCGTGCGGCGCGATGTTGCCGAAGCTGTGGCAGTTCTGGCACGTCGACGCGGTCACCAGCGGGTGGGTCAGCTCCCCGGGTTGCGTCGGGGCGGCGTGCGCGGGCGCGGCTGCAGCGACCAGCACGGCGAGCGCGATCGCGGGCATCGAGCGGCGCGCACGGTCGAGTGCGCGCCGGGGCACGTGGGATCCAGTCGTGCGCGAGGTCGACATCGTGCGGTATCGTAGCGGCGATGCGTCGCGGCTGCGATCGCTTTGTGCTCGCGGTGGTGCCGCTGCTGCTCGCCGGCTGCGGCGCCTGTGGTCCGCGCCCCAGCGGCAGCGACGGCGGCGGGGCCGATGCCGGTCGCGCCGATGCCGGCCGCGCCGCTCGGGGTGACGGTCGCACGCTGCCGGTCGGCAACCCCTCGCGCGGCATCGACGATCAACCCGACTACGACGGCATGGCGCAGCAGCTGCGGTCGCGCATGCAGCCGCGGCTGCCGCAGCCGTTGCCCGACGCCGCGACCGCCTGCGCGCAGATGCTCGCGGCCGCCGCGGACTTCTACGCGCAGACCGAGGCCGACGCGAGCGAGCAGCACTCGCGCCTGCGTGCGACCCACGACGTCGATCGGCAGGCCTGCGAGGCCGAGACCTCGCCGGCGGCGGCGGTCTGCGTGGCGCTGTCGTTGACCGACACCGCGGGCGAGCTGCCGTGGCTGCTCGACCAGTGCAGCCGCGCGTTCCTGAAGCTTTGAGCGCCCGCGCGACTGCGCTATGGTCGCGACCCGCATGCGCTCGTCCGGCGTCCTTGCCCTGCTGCTGTCCGTGGTCGGCTGCGCGCGAAACGGCGCCGACGCCCCCGCCGACCCGCCGCCCGCGGTCGCGAGCGCACCGGCAGCGCCGCCGCCGCGGCGAGGCCGGCGACCGCCGCGACAGCCGCGCCCGCCGCTGAGCCGACGGCGCCCGCGGCCGAGGCCGCGCCGACGGTGCCGGCCCGGGCCGACGCACTCGAGCTGACCTTCGTCGGCGACGTGATCTTCGGCCGCTACCGCGAGAGCGGCTACGACCCGATCCCCGAGGAAGGCAACCCGGTCTTCGACGAGATCAAGACCCAGCTCGCGGCCGACGTCGTGGTCGGCAACCTCGAGACGCCGCTGGTGCGCTCGCTGCCCGAGGGCAGCCCCATCGGCTCGCGCTACCGCTTCGGTGCGTCGCTCGACATGGCCAAGCACCTGCAGCGCGGCGGCTTCACCGTGATGAGCCTGGCCAACAACCACTGGTTCGATCAGCGGCTCGACGGCATCGAGCAGACGCCGGTGCTGCTGCAGGAGCTCGGCATCGTCGGCCTGGGCGCGGCGCGCCGCGATGCGCCGGTGTTCCGCGTCGAGACCGTCGAGGCCAAGGGTTGGCGCGTGGGCTTCGTCGCGATCACCACGCGCACCAACGCGCCGGTGCGCGAGGGCATGCCGGTGTTGCCGTACCTCGAGACCGATCGCATCGACGAAGACGTCGCGCCGGTGGTCCGCGAGGCCCGCGCCAACCACGACCTCGTGATCGTGGTCGTGCACTGGGGCGAGGAGTACGCCGAGGCGCCGAACTCGGCCCAGGTTCGCGGTGCCCATGCGCTGATCGATGCCGGTGCCGATCTCGTGATCGGTCACCACCCGCACGTGCTGCAGGGCATCGAGCGCCACGGCGACGGGCTCATCGCGTACTCGCTGGGCAACTTCCTGTTCGAGAACACCAACGACATCCCGCGGCTGACCGGGGTGCTGCGGATCAAGGCCGCGGGCACCGGCCCGCGCGCGTGTCTGCAGCAGGTCGTGTTCCATCCCGCGTACATCAAGCGCAGTCGCGGCGGACCCCACCCGGTGCCGGCGACCGGCGGCATGGGCAAGCGCGTGCGCGAGCGCGTGATCACGCAGGGCAAGAAGCTGGGCGCGAGCTGGACGCTGCAGGGCGAGGATCTGCAGCTCGACGGCCTGGGTTGCTGAGCCCGCCGGGCTCCACCAGCGTGCTCGCGAGCAGGGGCTGCGCCTGCTCGAGCGTGGTGCAGCGCTTGATCGCCTCGAACGCGCGCGCGCCGGGCTGGTGCAGCGCCGCGGCGAAGCGCATCCACTGCTTGAGCCGCGCGAGCGCCATGGCCTCGCTGCCGCCTCGAGCGCGCAGGACTTCGACGTAGCGCTCGAGCAGCTGTCGCAGCGCGACCGGGTCGACCTCGCCGTCGGGCTGCAGCCCTCGGATGCGGCGGAAGATCCATGGGTCGGCCATGGCCGCGCGCCCGATCATGAACGCGCGGCAGCCACTGTCCGCGGCGCAGGCAGCGATGTCCCCGACGCGGCACAGATCGCCGTTGGCGACGACGTCGATGCCGACCGCCGCGCGCGCGCGCCCGATGGCCCGCCAGTCCACCGGCGGCGCGTACAGCTGCAGCCGCGTGCGCGCGTGGATCGTCAGCCAGGCCGCGCCGCCGGCCTCGGCCGCACGGGCCAGCTCGACCACCGTGGCGCTGCTGTCCCAGCCCAGCCGGATCTTGGCGCTGACGGGGACCGCCGAAGGCACCGCAGCGCGCACCGCAGCGACCACGGCCTCGATGCGGCATGGCGTCTTGAGCAGGGCCGCGCCGCCGTCGTGGTTGTTCACGGTCTTGGCCGGGCAGCCGAAGTTGAGATCGATCGCGAGTGCGCCCAGCTCGACCGCGCGCGCGGCGGTGTCGGCCATGGGCCCGGGCACGCCGCCGAGCAGCTGCACCGCCACCGGGACGCCGCTGGGCGTGCGACCGCCGCGCGCGAGCTCGGGCACCTCGCGCAGCAACACCGCCGGCCCGACCGCGCAGTGGGTCACGCGCACGAACTCGCTGACGCACCAGTCGATGCCGCTGTCGCCGTCGGCCACCGCGGTCGCGAGCTCGCGCCAGGCTGCGTCGGTGATGCCATCCATCGGCGCGAGCGCGAGTGCGAGCGGACGCCCGCACGGTCCCGGTGGCATCGGGCTCATCGCCCACCTTCACCGGAGCTGCCCCACGCGAGGTCGAGCTGGGCGTCGAGCGCCGCCGACCACGGCACGAGCATGAACTCGTAGACGCGGCTGGGCGTGATCGAGCCGTCCGGATTGCGCCGCCGGATCACGCGGCACACGAAGCCCGCCGGCGTCAGCCGGCGGCGCTCGAGCAGCTCCCAGATCGCGCGCTCGGCCTGCTCGACCGGGAATCCGCGCGCGGCCAGCATGTCCACGGCGGTGCCCATGGCGATGCCCGCGGTCCCGGCGGACTCGGCCAGCTCCAGCACGGCGTCGTGCAACGGCGACGGCATCGCTGCGCCGGAGCATGCATCGTGGCCGCGGACGCGGCAAGCGGGGACCGGCGCCGGCATCGCGCGCGCCGGTTGTGGCCACGCCGTGCGCGTCACCGCACGCGCGGCAGCGGTGCTCTCACGGCTCGTAGTCGAGATCGTTGGTCACGATGATCTGCGACACCGCGGCCACTTCACCCGGGCTGAAGCCATCACCGGAGAACATGCCGCCCTCGAGCATCGACAGCTCGACGTAGTGCTGGCCCGCGACCAGCGAGTGGATGACGCGATCGTTGGACAGACACGCGTTGCCGTTGTCGCTCACGGCCTGCCACGACCAGAACGGCGCGCCCAGGGTCTGACAGCCGTAGCGGAAGTCGGTGACGAGGCCGGTCACGTCGACGCGCACGGCGTCGGCGGGGTTGCCCGGGATGATCTGGGTGTCGAGCCCGGGCTCGCCGTCGTAGACCCGCAGCCACACCGCGTAGTCGCCCGCGCACTGCAGCGAGAAGTCGAACGTCGCGGTGCCGCCGCTGGCGGTCTCACCGTACACGTACTGCGTGCCGTCGAGCTGGGCCGCGAGCATGACGTCGCCGGTGAGCGTGGCGTCTGCGGCCTGCAGCGTCACGGTGATCGTGGGGTTGTCGAGGCACGGATCGGGTGGTGCACCCGACGACGATTCCCCGGCCGTGGCCGTGCTCGCGTCGGTGCCGCTCTCGCTTGCCGCCGTCGCGCCGCTGCTGCCGTCGTCGCCGTCGCCTGTGCCGCTCGTGCCGCTGCTGCCGCCCGCGCCACTGCTGCTCGTGGCCCCGCCGCCGTCGGAGCTCGCGGTGTCGGATTGACCGACCGACGCCGAGCCCACGCCCGACGCGTGGCCGAGGCCGCCCGAGTCCAGCGAACAGCCGATCATCGTCGCCGCGCCCAGCGCGGCCGCGCGCACCGCCTTCGCCATCGACGCGTCAGCGTATCATGCGGTGGCGGGGCCGGCGGGGTCCTGCAGCGCAGGATCCTCGCTCGCGAACCACCGACTCGCGACGCGCACCGCGTTGGTCGCGGCACCCAGTCGCAGGTTGTCGCCGGCGATCATGGCACAGAAGCTGCGTCCGCTGGGATCGCGCGGATCCACCCGCAGACGTCCCACCAGGGCGCGATCGCGATCCGCGACGCAGGCCAGCGCGCTCAGTCCATCGCCGGCGCTGCCGGGGAACAGTCGCAGCAGCTGCGCGCGCGGGGCCTCGCCCAGCACCTGCTCGAGCTCGGCCAAGCTGGCGCGCTCGCCCAGGGTGAACCACACGTTCATCGAGTGTCCGACAGCCACGGCGACGCGGCAGCACTGCGCCGAGATCGACAGCTCCGGCAGCTCGAGGATCTTGCGGCTCTCGAACATCAGCTTGCGCTCCTCGGCCGAGAAGCCGCCGTCGTCGGTCTTGCCGTTGTGCGGCACGGTGTTGCCGGCGTACTTGCCGGGGTCGAACGGGCGGCCGATGCGATCGGCCTCGGCGTAGCCGCGCCTGGCGTCCGCGAGGAACTCGTCGAGCGGACCGATGCCGGCGCCGCTGACCGCCTGGTACGTGCTCACGGTCGCGGCGGTGAGGCCCCAGCGCTGCTGCAAGGGTGCCATCGCCAGGGCGAACGGGATGGTCGTGCAGTTGGGGTTCGCGACCAGGCGCGTGTCGGTGCCGACGCGGCGGCCGTTGACGCCGGCGGTGCACAGCGGCACCGCGGGATCGGTGCGGTAGGTGTTGCTCTTGTCGATGACGCGGTAGCCCAGCGCCAGCAGCCGCGGCACGTAGCGCGCGCTGTGATCGTCGTCGAGCGCGACCATCGCGAGGTCGCCGCCTGGGGCGTCGTCGCGCTCGAGCGCGGGCGCGCCGGTGACCGCGTAGCTGCGCCCGCCGTGCTCGAGGGTCTGATCGCGGCTGGCGTAGAGCTCGAGCTGGGCGCCGGGCCACGCGCGTGCGACGAGATCGATGGTTTCGCGCCCGACCAGACCGGTGGCTCCGAGGATGCAGATCCGCATGGCGACGGGGTCATAGCACGGCCGGCTTGCCCTCGCCGGGCGCGCCGCGCGATGCTGCGCTGGTGACGGCTGCGACTCCGTTTCTCACCGCGCGGTGGGTCGACCTGGTGCTGGTGACCTGGCGCATCCCTGCGGAGCTGCTGCATGCGTGGTTGCCACCGGGTCTGGAGCCCGACCGTCGCGCCGACGATCCCGAAGGCGTCGCCTACGTCAGCTTCGTGTCGTTCCGATTCCTCGACACCAAGGTGAAGGGCATCGCGGTGCCGCTGCACACCGACTTCCCCGAGGTCAACCTTCGCGCCTACGTGCGCGAGCGCGCGACCGGCCGCCGCGGTGTCACGTTCATCGCCGAGCTCGTGCCCAAGCCCGCGATCGCGACCGTCGCGAACCTGCTGTACCACGAGCACTACCGCAGCGTGCCGATGCACTGCGAGGTCGACGAGCGCGACGGCGTCCGCTCCATGGCGATGACCATCGAGCTGGGCGAGCGCACCCACGCGATGCGCGTCACGGGCGAGGCCGCGACGGTGGTCCCCGCGGCCGACTCGGTCGAGCACTTCTTCAAGGAGCACGAGTGGGGCTTCGGTCGCGACGGCGACGGCGAGCTCGTGGTCTACCGCGTGCACCATCCGGTGTGGGCGGTCTATCCCACGGATCTGTCGCGGCTCGAGCTCGCGGTCGACTTCGGCGAGCTCTACGGCGAGCCGTGGTCGGAGCTCGACCGCACCGCGCCGTGTCACGTCGCGTTCGCCGTCGGTTCGGCGATCGAGGTGTGGCCGCGCGAGGCGTGATCGCTCAGGGCACCACGCCCTCGCAGAACACCTGGCCCGCGACGCGGCACGCGAGCGCGACCGAGGGCTCGAAGCCCGCGCACTGCCAGCCGACGACCGTGCCGCACACGTACGGCCACTCGGGTGCGCTGGCTTCGGGGATGGGCTCGAACTCCGCGAGGTTGATCGCCGGCGCGACGCCGTCGGACAGGACCTCGCCGTGCATGAGCACGTGCTGCCACGCGGCTGCGACCGGGTTCCAGCCCTCGACCAGCTCGGGTGGAATCGGCGCCGACGCGGCGGTGCTCCAGTCGTAGCGCCACACGTCGCGCAGGTAACTCAGCTGCAGCGTGCCGGCGGTCGGCGAGATCACCACCGTGAGCACGTCGGCGTCGTACTCGATCTGCATCACGCCGTTGTCACCGTCGGCGAACAGCGTCGACTCGGACACCGGTTCGTCGTCGCGGTCGAGCCCCACCATGACCGCGACACCGTCGCGCATCTCGATCTCGACGCGGTGCAGATCGATCTCGCGCGGGCCGTCCTGCGGCGCTCCGCCATAGGCACATCCGCCGGCGAGGGCGGCGAGCAGGCACCACGGGCGTGCGGCGGGCATGCACGGGATCCGTCCCACCGGGCCCGCCGCGGTTCCCGGCCGGCGGTCACTCGGGCGGCGGGCGCACCTGGGCGACGGCGGCGGGCAGGCGCGCGCGCACGCGGGCGTACTCCTGCTGCAGCCCGGCGAGCAGCTCGCGTAGGCGCGAGTCGTCGCCGGTCTTGCCCGCGTGCTCGAGCCGCTCGCACGCGACCACCATGCTGCGGGCGCCGACGTAGCCGCAGCTCGAGCGCAGCCGATGCGCGACGGTGGCGACCTCGCGCAGCTCGCCGGCGCCCACGGCCACGGCCAGCTGCCCGAGCGCCCGCGGGACCTCGGCGGTGAAGGCGTCGAGCACGCGTGCCAGCATCGCGCCGCTGGGATCGATGTCCGCGAGGTCCGCGAGCGCGGCGTGCTCGACCACGGTGTTGGCCGCGGGCGCGTCGCGCTCCGACGGCGCCACGCCGCGCAGGGCGTCGGCCAGCCCCGCGAGCGTGAACGGCTTGGCCAAGAACGCGTCCATGCCCGCGGCGAAGCAGCGGTCGCGATCGCTGGGCAGGGCGTTGGCCGTGATCGCGATGACGCAGGTGCGCGGGCGGTCGTTCGCGGTCTCGTGCTCGCGGATCGCCCGCGTCGCCGCGAGCCCGTCGAGCAACGGCATCTGCCAGTCCATGAGGATGGCGTCGTAGCGCCCGCGCGTGGCCGCGCCGACGGCGTCGTGGCCGTCGGCGACGCGTTCGAAGCTGCAGCCCAGGTGCTCGAGCATGCCGGCGAGCACCTCGACGTTGATGGGGTTGTCCTCGGCCAGCAGCACGTGCAGGCCCAGCTTCATCGCCGCGGTCGTTGCCATCGCCGGCGCCGCGGCCGAGGGCTGCTCCGACCACCCCAGGCGCAGCCGCACGGTGAAGATCGAGCCCGTGCCGGGCGTGCTCGCGACCGAGACGTCACCGCCCATCATCTCGGCCAGCTGACGCACGATCGCCAGGCCCAGGCCGGTGCCGCCGTACAGCCGCGTGGTCGAACCATCGGCCTGGGTGAAGGCGTGGAAGATGCGATCGAGGCCGGCCGCGTCGATGCCGATGCCCGTGTCCTGCACCTCGAGCCGCAGCGTGAGGCTGTCGCCGTCGCGCGACTGCTGTGACGCCCGCACTGCGACCGCGCCCTCGGGCGTGAACTTGAGCGCGTTGCCGACCAGGTTGGTGACGATCTGCCGCACGCGCAGGCCGTCGCCGAGCAGGCACGGCGGCAACGCCGGGTCGATCCAGCACGCGAGCGTCAGGCCGCGCTTCTCGGCGCCCTCGCGCAGCAGCCCCAGGGTCTCGTCGAGCACCGCCGCGAGGTCGAACGGCCGCCGCTCGAGCTGCATCTTGCCCTGCTCGGCCTTGGTGAAGTCGAGCACGTCGTCGATGATGCGCAGCAGCATCTGCGCCGAGCGGGCCACGGTCTCGACCGAGCGCCGCTGCGGCGTGCTCAGCTCGGTCGCGAGCAACAGCTCGGTCATGCCCAGCACGCCGTTCATGGGCGTGCGGAGCTCGTGGCTGATGCGGGCGATGAACTCGGACTTGGCGCGGCTGGCCGCGTCCGCAGCCTCGGTCGCCGCGCGCAGCTCGACGTTGGTCGCGCTGAGCTCACGCAGGGCCGAGTGCAGCGCGGCGGTGCGCTGGCGGACCTCGTTTTCGAGCGAGGTCGCGCTCTCGAACAGCGAGAACGCGCTCGACTGGTCGAGGCTGCGCTCCACCCGAACCATGAGCGAGCGGTTGATCTTCTGCAGCCGGGCGACCTCGCGACGCAGCGCCTCGAGCTCGGCTTCGTCGCTCATCGTCCCCGTCACCGCCGCCGGCCGATGGCCACACCCGTGAAGGTCTGGTTCACGTGCACGGCGTTGTACTGCTCGCCGTAGGTGCCGAAGCCGACGACGTTGTTGGCCGCGAAGATCTCGCCCACGCGATCGGTGATGCCGCGCTGCTTGCACTCGAGGTGGCGCAGGATGCAGTCGCAGCCCAGCACCAGCTGGGGCGGGCCCAGCTCGGCCTCGAGCTCGCGGAACTGGCGTTCGAGCCCGTCGATCAGATCGACGCCGCGCGCGACCGTGAGCACCACGCCCTCGTCGATGGCACAGAAGAACGTCAGGCTGCCGTCGTCGTTGACCTTCTGGATCGAGCGCACGTACTCCTCGCCGGCCATGCGCACGACCACCGGGTGGCACGCGAAGATCAGCGGCGTCAGGTCGACCACGTCCAGACCCATGATGCGCGCGTACTCGCGGCCGGCAGGCTCGCCGTTGATCTCGGTGACGATGCGCCGGGCCGGATCGGCGCCGGTGACCACGAGCTTGTCGTCCGCGCGGACGAAGTGCTGGGTCTTGAAGACACGGAACGGCTGCGAGGTCTGCATCAACACCAGCACCGCGCAGTCCTGGTGGAAGCTGCCGTCGTGGTAGATGAAGGTCGCGCCGAAGCGCGTGCCGTCGCCGGCGGACCCGCCGAACAGCTGCACGTCGCCGAGGTTGCGGTACAGCTGGCTGACCACGACCTCCTCGAGCCCGCTGAGGCCGTCGATCACGAGGAACGCGAAGGTGTTGCTCCCGTCGACCGGCGCGCCGTCGCTCTCGATGCGGTTGCGCAGCCGTTGGATGGTCACCGCCGCGCCCTCTGCGGTGAAGCTGCGCAGTTCATCGATGCGCGCCGCGGCCACGCGGATGTCGCCCGCGAGGCTGACGCCGCTGAGCGAGCCGTCGAGGTACCCCAGCGGGCCGATCTCGCCGGCGGTGGTGCAGCCGATCACGGTGCGCCCGGGCAGTTCGCGCTGCAGCGCAGACGCGAGCGCGCCCCGGTCGTAGTCGGGTGCGCAGTAGAACAGCACCAGGCGGGTGTCGTCCTGCGCCACCGCGTCGCGGAGCTCCCGTACGGCGGCGGCGGCGTCGGGCGCCCGCGAGGCGCCGCGGCGGACCTGCAGGGACGTGTCGCGGGGGCTGCTGCTCGGGGCCATCCGCCCGGCCGCATCGACCCGTCCGGCTTCGGGCTTGAGCGCGATCCGCTCCGGCTCAAGCGCGCGGCGCCGGCCGCCGATGTGTGCGGCAGATGGCGACGATCCTCGTCGTCGACGACGACGACCTCGTCGCCGACCTGCTTCGTGCGGTGCTCGAACGCGCCGGCATGCAGGTCGTCGTGCACACCTCGGGCTTCGGGCTCGCGCTCGCGGTCAAGCAGCACCGGCCCGATCTGGTGGTGCTCGACGTGAACATGCCGGGTTTGTCCGGTGTGCAGGCCGTCCGCGCCATGCGGGCGCTCGATCCCGCCTACGGCATCGACGCGCCGGTGCTGTTGCACAGCGGTCTGCCCAACGCCGAGCTCGAGGAGCTGGCACGGCAGACCGGTGCACGTGGGTGGTTGCGCAAGCCCGCCCGCGCGGCCGAGACCGTCGCCGCGGTACAGCGGGCGCTCGGTGTGGCCTGATCCGGCCCGCCGGCGACCGGTCGCGATCGTGCGGGTTTCGTGATAGCTGCATCGGGTGATGAGCCCTCGCCGCAGCCTGCCCGCTCGCCCCTGTGACGCCGCCCTGCACGAGACGATGGTGAAGACCATCAAGGGGCTGGCGATCGACGGGGTCGAGGCCGCGAAGTCGGGCCACCCGGGCATGCCGATGGGCACCGCCGACATGGCCGCGGCGCTGTGGCTGCGCGTGCTGGTGCACGATCCCACCGCGCCGCAGTGGCCCGACCGCGATCGCTTCGTGCTCAGCGCCGGCCACGGCTCGATGCTGCTGTACTCGTTGCTGCACCTGACCGGCTACGACCTGCCGATGAGCGAGCTGCAGCAGTTCCGTCGCCTGCACTCGCGCACGCCGGGTCACCCCGAGTTCGGCCACACCGTCGGCGTCGAGGTCACGACCGGCCCGCTGGGCTCGGGTGTGTCCGCCGCGGTCGGCCTCGCGCTGGCCGAGCGCATCCTCGCGGACCGCTACAACCGCGACGGCCACGAGATCGTCGACCACTTCACCTACGGCATCTGCAGCGACGGCGACCTGATGGAAGGCGTGGCCTCGGAGGCCGCCAGCGTCGCGGGGCACCTGGGCCTGGGCAAGCTGGTGTTCCTGTACGACAGCAACCGCATCACCATCGACGGCTCGACCGAGATCTCGTTCAGCGAGGACGTCTGCGCCCGCTTCGCCGCCTACGGCTGGCACGTGCAGCACTGCGACGGGCACGACGGCGAGGCCGTGACCGCGGCGCTGCAGGCCGCGCGCGCGGTGACCGATCGCCCGAGTCTGATCGAGTGCCGCACGACCATCGCCAAGGGCGCGCCGACCAAGGCCGGCACCTCCGCGAGCCACGGCGCGCCGCTGGGCCAGGCCGAGGTCGAGGCGACCAAGACCGCGATGGGCTGGCCACTGACGCCGACGTTCTTCGTGCCCGAGGATCTGCGCGCCGCGCTGGCGCAGCGGCGCGACCAGCTGACCGCGATGCGCACGGCGTGGGAGCAGCGCTTCGCGGCCTACCGCACCGCCCACCCCGAGCTCGCGGCCGAGTTCGAGGCGCTGCAGCGCGGCGAGGTCCCGGCGGCGACGTGGTCGGCGCTGCCGAGCTTCCCGCCCGGCACCGCCATCGCCACGCGCAAGGCCGGGCAGAAGGTCGTCGACGCGATCATCAAGTCGCATCCCGGCTTCGTCGGCGGCTCGGCCGATCTGGCGGAGAGCAACGGCGTGCACATCAGCGGCGTGCCCGAGCAGAGCCGCAGCGTGCCCGGTGGCCGCGTGATCCACTACGGCATCCGCGAGCACGGCATGGGCGGCATCACCAACGGCCTCGCGCTGCACGGCGGGCTGCGGGCATTCGACGCCACGTTCCTGATCTTCTCCGACTACATGCGCGGCGCGGTGCGGCTGTCGGCGCTGATGGGCCTGCCGGTGGCGCACGTGTTCAGCCACGACAGCTTCTGGCTCGGCGAGGATGGTCCCACGCACCAACCCATCGAGCAGTGCATGAGCCTGCGGCTGATCCCGCAGCTGGACGTGGTGCGGCCGGCCGACGCGCGCGAGACCGTCGGCGCGTGGCGCCACGCGTTGTCGCGCAAGCTCGGCGAGGGGCCCACGGCCATCCTCGTCACGCGGCAGAACCTGCCGGTCTACGCCGAGTCGCGCGAGGACATCTCGTGCGGCGCGTACGTGCTGCTCGATCCGCCCGGCGGTGGCGCGCTCCACGGCATCCTGCTGGCGACCGGCAGCGAGGTCGCGCTGGCGTACGAGGCGGCCAAGCGGCTGCATGCCCAGGGACTCGCGGTACGCGTGGTCTCGATGCCGTGCTGGGAGGCGTTCGAGCGGCAGGGTCGCGCGTGGCAGGACGAGGTCCTGCCGCCCGCGGTCACGCGCCGGTTGTCGATCGAGGCTGGCAGCACGCTGGGCTGGCAGCGCTGGGCCGCGCACAGCCTCGGCATCGACCACTTCGGCGCTTCGGCACCCGCCGATGCGCTCGCGCGGGAATTCGGGTTCACCGTCGACGAGGTCGTCGCGCGCTATCTCTCGCTGGCGTGAGCGCCGCGCGCCGCCGCCGCGCGCGGCGGTCCGACGCTTGCGTCATCTCACGCTGGCCCCGGTGGTCGGCGGCGCCGATGTGGGGCCACACTCCGCCGACTTTCACGCCCCGGCACGCATCGTTGCGCGCCACATCGCGTGGAACTGGACAAGCGCCATGCTCGACCTCGCGAAGACCCGGAACATCGGCATCTCGGCCCACATCGACTCGGGCAAGACCACGCTCACCGAGCGGATCCTCTTCTACACCGGCAAGATCCACAAGATCGAAGAGGTGAAGGGCAAGTCCGGCGTCGGCGCGACGATGGACTCGATGGAGCTCGAGCGCGAGCGCGGCATCACCATCCAGTCCGCCGCGACGCACGTCACCTGGGCCGACCACCACGTCAACATCATCGACACACCCGGACACGTCGACTTCACCATCGAGGTCGAGCGCGCGCTGTCGGTGCTCGACGGCGCCATCTTGGTGCTTTGCGGCGTCGCCGGCGTGCAGTCGCAGTCGCTCACGGTCGACCGGCAGATGCGCCGCTACAACGTGCCGCGGCTGGCGTTCATCAACAAGATGGACCGCTCGGGTGCGGACGCGTACCGCGTGCACGAGGCCCTGCGCAGCAAGCTCAAGCTCAACGCGGTGATGATGACGCTGCCGATCGGCGCGGAGGACCGCTTCGAGGGCGTGATCGACCTGCTGACCCGCCGTGCGTACTACTTCGACGGCAGCAACGGCGAGACCGTGCGCGAGGCCGACATCCCCGAGGGCTACGACGACAAGGTCGAGGAGTGGCGCGCGAAGCTGTGCGAGGCGGTCGCCGAGCACGACGACGCGCTGACCGAGAAGTTCCTCGAGGGCCACGAGCTGACGGCCGAGGAGATGATCCCCGTCATCCGCAAGGCCACCATCGCGCTCAAGTTCGTGCCCACGTTCTGCGGCTCGGCCTACAAGAACAAGGGCGTGCAGACCATGCTCGACGGCGTCACGCGCTACCTGCCGGACCCGACCGAGGTGACCAACAAGGCCTTCTTGCGCGAGGGCAACAGCGAGCGCGAGGTCGTGCTCGAGACCAAGGACGACAAGCCGCTGTGCTCGCTGGCGTTCAAGCTCGAGGACGGCCGCTACGGCCAGCTGACCTACCTGCGCATCTACCAGGGCAAGGTCGGCAAGGGCGATACCATCTACAACGCGCGCACCGGCCAGAAGGCCAAGGTGGGCCGTCTGGTGCGCATGCACGCCGACAAGATGGAGGACATCGAGGGCGCCGGCGCCGGCGACATCGTCGCGCTGTTCGGCATCGACTGCGCCGCCGGTGACACGTTCACCGGCGAGACGCCGTACTCGCTGCGCTCGATGTACGTGCCCGAGCCGGTCATCTTCTACGCGGTCAAGCCCAAGGACAACGCCATGCTGGCGAACTTCTCCAAGGCGCTCAACCGCTTCGCCAAGGAAGACCCGACCTTCAAGGTCCGCCGCGACGAAGAGTCGGGCGAGACCATCATCGCCGGCATGGGCGAGCTGCACCTCGACGTGTACATCGAGCGCATGCGTCGCGAGTACAAGGTCGACACCGTCGTGGGCGAGCCGCAGGTCGCGTACCGCGAGACCATCCAGCGCGAGGTCCCGTACGAGTACACCCACAAGAAGCAGACCGGCGGTTCGGGTCAGTACGCCAAGATCGGTGGCGTGATGCGGCCGCTGCCGGATCCGCAGCCGGGCGAGCACTACCGCTTCCTCGACAAGATCGTCGGCGGCATCATCCCGCGCGAGTTCATCCCCTCGGTCGACAACGGCTTCCAGATCGCCAAGGACCGCGGCGTGCTGATCGGCTTCCCGGTCGTCGACATCGAGATGGAGCTCAACGACGGTGGCTTCCACGCCGTCGACTCGAGCGACATCGCGGTCCAGGTCGCGGCTCGCGCTGCGTTCAAGGAGGCGATGCGCAAGGCCGATCCGGTCGTGCTCGAGCCGCTGATGAAGGTCGAGGTCGAGACCCCGGAGGAGTTCCAGGGCGCGGTCCAGACCACGCTCATCCGCCGCCGCGGCATCATCGTCGGCTCCGACACCAAGGTCGGCACCAACGCCATCGAGGCCCACGTGCCGCTGTCCGAGATGTTCGGCTACTCGACCGAGCTGCGCAGCGCGACCCAGGGCAAGGCCGAGTACTCGATGGAGTTCGAGAAGTACGCCCCGGTGCCGCGCAACATCCAGGAAGGCCTGGTGGACAAGTACAAGGATCGCCCCAAGGGCTGATCCCCGCGGCGCTCAGCCGCCGCGCGCACGTGCTCGCTTGAGCGCGAACATGTGCGTGTCGGCGGCCTGCAGGTCGGCGACGAACGAGGGGGCATCGCCGTGGCACGCGGCGATGCCGTAGCTGAACGACAGCGCATACGGCCGCGGCGTGGTCGCGTTGCGGCGCGCGACCGCCTGCTCGAGCCGCTGCAGCGCGCGCGGGGCATCGAGCGCGCTGGTGTTGGTGAACAGCACGCCGAACTCGTCGCCGCCCAGTCGCGCGACCACATCGGACTCGCGGAACGTCGCGAGCAGGATCTCGGCGAACTCCGCCAGGGCGCAGTCGCCCTCGTGGTGCCCGTACCCGTCGTTGATGGCCTTGAAGCGGTCGAGATCGATCATCGCGACCGCGGCGTGTTGCTTGCTGCGGCTGCACAGCGCCAGGGCCGTGCGCGCGAGCGAGAAGAAGCCGCGCCGGTTGGCCAGCCCGGTCAGCGGGTCGACGGTCGCCAGTCGCAGCGCGGCCAGCTCGTCGGCCACGATCGCGCCGAGATCTCGCAGCGCCTGCACGTCGGCGTCGTCGAGCGTGCGCGGCCGCCGGTCGATGACGCACAGCGTGCCCAGGCGCAGGCCGCTGGGTCCGCGCAGGGGCACACCGGCGTAGAAGCGCACCAAGGGGGCACCGACCACGAGCGGGTGGTCGGCGAAGCGTGCGTCGGCGCGCGCGTCGGGGATCACGAACACGTCGTCGCCGAGCATGGCGCGGTGACAGAACGAGACCTCGTGCTCGTGCTGCCGCTCTTCGATCGGGCGGCCGCCGGGCAGCCACGGCTGCGCGCCCTCGGCCAGGCTCACCATCGCGATGGGCACGTCGAGCAGCCTGCGTGCGAGGCGAGTGCAGCGCTCGAAACGCTCTTCGGCGGCGGTCTCGAGCACGGCGATCGGCTGGGCCTCGGGCCCATGCGCGGGGTCGAAGGTGGGGATCGGAGGCGGCGTCATCGTCGCGCGGGTGCCCGGAGTCGATCCCGGCATCGCGTCGATTCGTTGCCGGCTTGAGCGGCGCGGCTGACCCGAAACGAACCGCGTCGCGGTCCGGACGCCGGTTCGCGGGCCGTCAGGGCGACCTCGCGCGGCCGATCGGCCACGGCGGCGGGTCGCCCGCGGCGAGGCGATCGACCCACGCGAGCAGGGTCGGGATCCGGTGGGGCCCATGCATCGCGCGCACGCGCGCGGCGGCCTGCTCGGCGGGCACACCGGCGGCGGTGACCCACAGCGGCTCGCAGCCTCGCGCGGACCAGCGCGAACTCGCCACTGCCGTGGGCGTGCCCTGGCCACGCCGATCACCGCGTAGCGGCCGGCGAAGTGATCATACAGGTGCGCGCCCAGCCCCGGGGTGCCCGCCGCGTCGAGCTGCACGTAGCCGTCGACCACGAGGGTGTCGACCGGATCGCGCAGCTTGGCCAGCACCGCGAGCAGGCACGGCAGCTCGCGCGCGGCGAACTGGCCCGGCACGTAGGGCGCCACGCGATCGACGTGGGCGACCAAGGTCGCGAACGGTGTTGCGTCCTCGTAGCGGTCGGCCACCACGCAGGCGGCCGTGGCCGCGCCGGGCTCGATCCCGTAGTCGACGTCGAGCACCGCGAACGCCACGGGCTTCAGGGTAGCAGGCGCGCGATCCAGCCGTCGGCCGCGGTGCCGCTGTCGTCGGTGATCTGGCCGACCACGAACATCGAGCCGTCGGCGCCCACGACCACGTCGCGGCCGTACTCGTCGCCGGTGCCGAGCTCGGGGTAGGCGCGCGACCACTGCACCATGCCCTCGGCGTCGAGCTTGACCACGAAGATGTCGCGGTCGCCCAACTGGCTGTCCCAGCCGATCGCGACCACGCCACCGTCGGGCGCGACCGCAACGCCGTGGAGGTTGGCCGGTGCGAGCGTCGTGACGATCTCGGGCTCGTGCATCGCGTCGCCGCCGAGGTACGACGCGACCCAGCCGCCGCCGGGGTCGGCGTAGCCGACGACCCATTCCAGCGAGGTCACGGGGTCGTAGGCGATCGCGAGGGCCTCGTTGTCCGTGCCCAGCGCGATGTCGAAGTTGGTGATGTCGAACATGTCCATCGAGCGGTAGAAGCCCACCGTGGTGGCGTCGACCGGGTACTGGCCCGCGATGAGGATCCGCAGCGCGCCGTCGTAGATCAGATCGTAGGGGAACCCGCCGGCCGGCAGCAGTGGCTCGCCCTGGACGCTCATCCCCATGGTGCCGGTGTTGTCGAGGCGCCAGATCGTGCCGGTGCCGTCGATGTCGTGGCCGCCGACGTAGAGCTCGCTGGTGGGCGCCAGCGCGACGCCGAAGCCGGTGCCCTCGAACGTGGTCGCCCAGCGTTCGACGCCCTGGTCGTCGATCAACGCGGCCGCGACGTGCCAGACACCGTTGGGCGTGCCGGTGGTTGCGGTCCCGATCATGTCCTGGCCATCGATCGAGAGCACGTCGAGGCCCCAGCCGTAGGGGTCGGGCCACTCGAGGTCGGCGTGGGCCCACTGCCACGCGATGTCGCCCGCGGGGCTGAATCGCCACACGCCCGCGCCCGAGCCGCCCGAGACCAGGCTGCGGCTGATCGACACGACCACGTCGCCGTCGCCGATGGCCTCGATCGCGAACGCGCCATCGAAGCCCGGGGTCCGCTCGCCCACGATCACGCTCCAGTCGATCTCGCCCGAGCGCACGCACGAGGGGCTGCAGCCGTCGCTGCCGCTGCGGTTGCCGTCGTCGCAGGCCTCGGCGCCCTCGACCACGCCGTTGCCACACACGGCGTCGCCGCCGCTGCTGGAGCCGTCGAGCGTCGGTCGTCACCGACGTCGACACCGAGGTCTCGAGCGTCGCGGTCGAGGTCGAGCGTCGTGGGACCGCCGTCGCTGCTCGAGCCGGTGGTGCCCGAGCTGCCGCCGAGCTCGACGCACGTCCCGCCCAGGCCGTCGCCCGCGGTGGGTGCCGTAGCGCGAGCCGAGGCGCAGTCCTCGTCGGGGAACGAGCACCAGCCCGTGGCCTCGCACGTGGCGCCGTCGCCTCGGCCGGCGCAGTCGCCATCGTCGGCGCAGGCGAAACCGCCGAGCTTGCACGCGGCGGCAATGCATCCGACGAGCAGCAGACCCGCGATGGCGGTGCGCGACACCGCCTCCATGGTAGACGCGGACGCGGCTGCGCGCACCGGACTCGCCGGTGCTGCGGGAGCCGCCCCCCTACGGGCCGGCTCAGCGCTTGCGCAGCGCCGGCTTGGGGTACGACGGCGGCTTGGGGTGGCTGTCACCCCACGCGTGGATCTCGGCGTCGTCGAGCAGGATCGCCGGCGCCGCGACCGACATCGGCGACGCGAACGCGCTCAGCTCCGCGGGCGCGCCCGAGGGCTCGAACGGGTGCCCGCCGATCTGCATGTGGTGCACGACCGCCAGCTCCTTGCCGACCGCGGCGAGCTCGCGCAGCTTGGTCATCTCGGGCGGGCGCATGAAGCCCAGCCGCACCAGCTCGCGCTTGCCGTCCTTGCCGATGCGATACGCCATCATGCCGCGGCCCATGCCCGAGCCGCGCGCGATGACGATGCCGTGTTCCATGCCGCGGGCGCGCACCAGCGACAGCAGCTTCTTCTCCATCGCCGCGGCGCCCAGGCCCTTCTTGGTCGAGATCACGAGGTTGCTGACCGAGGGGCGCAGCTCCATCGCGAACGGACCGCTGCGCGCGTGGCCGTTGCTCTGCTTGACCTTCTTGCCCGGCGTGCGCCCGGCCAGCAGCGTCTGCAGCTTGCCGTCGACCACCAGCTCGACCCGCTGCGCCGGCGTGCCCTCGTCGTCGACGCGGTAGCCGCCGAGCATGGGCTTGCCGCCGAAGCTGGTGAGCCCGGGATCGTCGACCACCGACATGCCGCGGGGCAGCACGACCTGGCCCAGCTTGGCTTCGATGTCCGTGCTCCAGCGGCCGGCCGAGATCAGCTCGTTGCCGATGACCATCGTGAGCAGGTCGGCGGCGGCCTCGGGCTCGAGCAGCACCGGCCCGGCGTAGTCGCGCACCAGCGGCGCCTTGCGCAACGCCGCGAGATCGGCCGCGATGCGCTCGGCGTCGGCGATCAGACTGGCCTCGTCGCTGAAATCGCCGAGCCCGCCGATGCGGACCACGCGGGCGCCGAGGACCTCGCCGTCGTCGGCCTGGGTCGTGGCCTCGATCACGATCGTCAGGCCGCGGTTGCCGTCGCGTGCCGCACCGCCATCGGTCGCGACGTAACGGCGCAGGCCATCGTGGGCCCAGACCGTGACTTCGCAGTCCTGGATGTGCTCGTGCTCGCGGAAGACACCGGAGATGCGCTTGGCCAGCGCTTCGATCCGTGCGACGTCGAGCTCGACCGGCGTCACCAGACCCAAGGTGACCGCGGGCGTCGCGGTGCCGAACGAGGCCGGGCGATCAGGGTCGACGGTGCGCTGGGCCTGTTCGGTCTGCGCCTCGCGAAAGCCGGTCGCGGCCATCTTGTAGGCGCTGTCGCCGAAGCGCCACAGCGCGTGGCGCAACGCGTCGTAGTCGTCCTCGAAGGTGACCAGCGGCGGTTGGTCGAGCATCGGCACGCCGACGGCGTCGAGGCCGAAGTCGCCCACGCGCACGCGCGGCGAGACCACGCGGGCGCGCGAGATCTCGGTGTCGACCAGGGCGCCGAACTTCGCGACTGCGACCGCGTCGCGGCTGTCGAACACGTTGACCGAGGCCCAGTAGGGTGCGGGCGAGTCGGGCAGCTTCATCGTGGTGGTGCGGGCGAGCTCGTCTCGCATCGCGCGCATGACCACGTCGTCGTCGACGGTGCCTGCGGTGGCGGGCACACCCAGGGACAGACTCAGCAGCAGCGACAGCGCGTTCATCGGGCACCTCCGGAGGCCGGCGCGGCGCCGGGTGGATCGAGCAGCGGTGGCTTGTCCTGGGCCGCGGGCGCGCGCGCGACCTCGATCTGCGACAGCAGCAGCGCCGGCGAAGCGGCCGAGACCGGGATGAAGCCCGACTCGGCGCCGCAGAAGCCGTTGAACACCTCGTAGTCGTCGCCGGCGGCGACGATTTTGGTCAGCGACGACAGCGGTGTGCCCTCGAGCGTGACGCCGCGGACCAGCTCCTCGCGGCCGTCGGGATAGACGCGGAACACCACCACCGGCGTGACCTGGAACGCCTGCGCCATGTAGCGGCTGGTGTTGGTCACACCGCCGCTGATCTCGACGAAGCGCAGGCCGTAGGGCAGCTTCTGCGCGCGCACGAGCTCGAGCAGGCGATCGGTGAGCCGCGCGCGCGGCTGGCCTTCGTGCGGCGCGACCACGAGGTTGCCCTGACGCGCGACCACGTCCGAGCCGGCCTGGGCGCGGCCGTGGCCGTTGCTGCGGCGCAGGTCCTTGGTCGGCGTCCGCGACATCAGGAAGCCGACCAGCTTGCCGTGATCGACCAGGGCCGCGCGGCCGGCCGGCACGCCCTCGTCGTCGTGGCGATAGTGGCCGTTGAGGAAGGTGCCATCGAGCCGCGCGATGGTCGGATCGTCGTAGACATCGATGAAGGTCGGCATCACCGCGGTGCCGAGCTTGTCGGCGAAGGTCTGGCCCTCGGACTCGTCCTCCTGGCGGTGGCCCTCGACGCGGTGGCCGAAGACCTCGTGGAAGTAGACCGCGGCGGCGCGGCCCTCGAGCACCGCGGGGCCGACGAAGGGCTCGGCCACCGGCGCCTTGCGCAGGTCCTGCAGCTGCTTCGCGAGCGCGTCGACCCGGCGCAGCAGCGTGGCCTGATCCGGGAGATCCGCGACCGTGGCGACATCGACGATGTCGGCGTGGGACAGGTCCATGCCGTCGTCGGCCTTGGCCGTGCCGCTGAAGATGAGGCGCACGTGGGTGCGACCGCTCTGGACCACGCTGCCGTCGTTGCTGACGAAGTAGCGGTTGTCGGCCAGCGCGACCAGGCGCACCTCGCTGCTGAGCAGCTCGGCGTGCTTGCCCAGCGCGGCCGACAGCTCGCGCACCCGCGGCTCCCAGGCCTTGGCATCGATCTCGAGCGTGCCGATGGCCTCGATGGACTGGACCGGCGTCTCCTCGGAGAAGTCCGGCGCGTCGTCGTCGGCCTTGGCCGCGAGCTGCTTCTGCGCCTTGGCGTGTTCGAGCTCGGTCGCTGCGCTCTTGTACGCGTGGTCGGTCGCGGACCACAGACCGGTCGCGAGCACGCCGGGATCATCGTCGATCGGCAGTGCGTGGCCCCACATCTTGGCGCTGCGGGTGCCGACCTCGGCGTCCAGGCCCATGCCCGGCATCGTGCGGTGGTGCCAGTGGTGGTTGTCGAACTGATGGTCGCCGACGCGCATCTCGACGTCGAGCACGCGCTCGCGATCGCGGGTCGACAGCTCCAGCGCGCCCTGGCTCGCGACGATCTCGGCGACGTCGGCCTCGTGCACGCGGTAGCCGAAGTAGTACGGCTTGGCCTTGCCGTCGCCGCCCAGCGCCGCGCTCGCGCGCGCGGCCTCGGCCTGCATCGCCTGCAGCAACGGCGTGGCGGTGCCTCGCTCCCGCTTTGCCGCGCGCTCCAGCTTCACCTGCGGCGCGTGACCCCGGGCGGCCTCGTGGCCGGCGTCGGGCGGCTTGGGTTTGGTGTCCTGGCCCCGCGCCGCGCAGGCGCACAGCAGCAGGATCGAAAGGCTCCGGTGTGTCTTCATGGTCACAATCCCCCGACGAGGTGACGACGTGTGCGGTCGAAGAGTGCCGCCGCGGGCGGAACGTTCCCACCGCGGACGTACAAACAGATGCTCGCGGGCGCTGACGGTTCGGGCGCCCGTCCTCGTCCCGGCTTCCACCCGGTCGCGGTGTTCACCAGCCCAGGTGGCTCTGCAGCTGGGCCACGAGTTGGTCGGCCATGCCCATGTGGGTCGCGACGTTGGGGTGGCCGTCGCAGCCCGAGCCCTCCCACGGCACATTGATGTTGGCCCATGCGATGGCGGTGTCGCCGGCGCCCATGCGACCGTCGACGACCTGCTGCAGGTAGCCGTCGACCATGGTGGCCTCGTCGCCGAACAACGACGGTGACAGCAGCAGGATGAACGCGTCGGGGTTGACCTCGCGCAGGTGCGCGGCGAAGGCGAGGTACGCGTCGACGAACTGCTGCTGACTGGGGTCGTTGTCGGTGCTGAAGTCGTTGGTGCCGAGGTTGACCAGCACGGCGTCGGGTTGCCAGCTGTAGTCCCAGCTGGTGCCCTCGCTCGCGAGCGTGCGGTCGTACAGCTGTGGCATGGGCTCGAAGGTGTCGTCGCCGTAGTTGTAGATGACGCCCTTGCCCGACCACGCGATGGTGTGCAGCTCCGCGCCGACGGCACGGGCCGCGACCGCGCCGTAGGTCAGGTAGTGGTTCTCGGTGTCGGCGCTGAAGCTGCACGGCGAGACGCCCTCGTCGCCGTAGCCGCAGGTGATCGAGTCGCCGATGATCTCGATGCGGCGTGTCACCGGTGGCGGTGCCAGCAACTCGCCCTCGAGATCGACCGCCAGGATCGAGGTCGCGCCGAAGCTGCCCTCGGTGCGACGATACAGCTCGACCACGTGCTCGCCCGCGGCCAGGCCGGTGGCCAGGACATAGTCCTGCTCGCCGGGTTGGGTCTGCAGCCGCGGTTGCACCGCGCCGTCGAGCACCACGGTCCAGAATTGCGCCGGGTCGTCCATGCGCACCGACGCGCCGGTGCCGGAGAAGCGCACGACCAGGCCCGCGCCCGACCAGCCCACGCGCGTGCGCGTGGGGTCGGAGGTGTCGGTGCGCCCGACCCAGTGCACCGCGGGCTCGGCCGGCTCGCCGGTCTCGCTCGAGCTCGAGTCGCCCAGGGTCGGATCGGTCGCGGAATCGGTGCCGACCGTGGTCGTCGCGGTCGTGCCCATGGTGGTCGTCGCGGTGGTCGACGCCGTGGTGCCGGCGGTGGTGCCGGTGCTGCCGCTGCCGCCGGTGCTGTCGCTGCCGGTGCTTGCGCCCTCGTCCCCGCCGCCGCCGCCGCAGCCGAGCACCGCGGCCGCGGCGACCACCGCCGCGCGCACGGCCTGCTGCACCCGCATCCTCGATTCGTTCGCACCGCTCGTTCGCGACATCTTCGGCCCCCGCGTCGGCTCCACGCTACCGCAAGCTGGCCGGCCCGCGCGCCGCCATGGCATACTGGTGCTCGCATGCCTCCAGCCACGCGCACCCCGCGTTGGTGGCGTCGACGCGAGGTCGTCGGCGCGATCGCAGCGAGCACCCTCGCAGCCGCCGGCGTGGTGATGGCCGTGACGCGACGATCGCATGCGCGGGGTGTGTGGCCGCCCCTGGCCGAGGGCGAGCGGCTCGGTCCGGTCACGGTCGTCGCGGTGCACCCGCCGCAGTTCGGCGCGGTCCCGATCGTGCTCGCGACCGACGCGGGCACGCGCTTCCAGGTCGACGTGCTCGCGCGCGACGACGCCGGCCCCGCGGGCGTGGCGCAGACCGAGCAGCTCGCGCTGTTCGTCGCCAACCACGGCGACGGCAGCACCGCGACCGACGAGGCCCAGGGCCTGGGCGTGATGGCCCTCGCCCAGCGGCTGGCGACGCTCGGTGTCGCGGGCATGCCTCGGCTCGCGACCATGCGCGAGCGCGAGCGTGACCATCGTGGTGCCGCGCTCGGCGTGCCGCTGTCGTGACGCGCGCGGCGGTCCGGATCAGCGAGGCCTGCGACAATGCGTGCTGCTTCTGCGCGCAAGATGGTCTTCTGTGGTCCCCGGCGCCCACGCTGGCCGACGCGCGCGCGGCTGGGCACGACGAGGTCAGCTTCGTCGGTGGTGAGCCCGCGTTGCCGGCCGCGCGATTGCCCGAGCACGTCCTCGCCGCGCGCGCGCTGGGCTTCGCTGCCGTGGGCGTGCAGACCGCAACGGCTGGGCCCTGGCCGACGCGTCGCTGCGCGCGGCGGTGTGCGACGCGGGCCTTTGCGACGCGCACCTGTCGATCCACGGCGCGCGCGCCGACGTGCACGATTTCCACACCGGCCGCGACGGCAGCTTCGTGGCCGCGACCGCCACGGCGCTGGGGCTGCGCGCGCGCGGCGTCACGGTGGTCGCGACGACCGTGCTGACGCGTTCGAACTTCCGCGTGCTGGGCGAGCTGCCCGCACTTGCGGCAGCTGGGGATCGCAGCCTGGACGGTGGCGCTGCCGCTCTGCGCGCGGCCGCGCGGCCGCAGCGTTCGATCGGGTGCTGCCGCGGCTCGCGTTGGCCGCGCTTCGCGCTGCACGCGATCGACCGCGCGCAGCGGTTGGGGCTGCCGGTCGCGATCACGGGCGCGCCGCTGTGTCTGCTGGGCCCGTTCGCCGGGCTCGCGCGCCACGATGCCGCGCGCGCCTCGCGGCTGCGTGCACACGATGCCCCGCCCGCGATCGCTGCGCCGGCGTCGATGCGGTCTACCTCGCGCGCTTTCTCGGCGACGAGCTGCACCCGCGCGAGGCCGTCGCCGCGGAAGCGCCCATGTCCGCCGCGCTCGCGCGCATGTTCGTGGGGCTCGGCGACGTCGCGGCCGCGCCCACGCCCGCGTCGCAGCCCCGCGCGCGCCCTGCCGATCGCCCAGCGCCCGCTGCCCGGACGCGACGAGACCCGCACGCGCGAGCCCAGCGATGCCAAGCCACTGTTCCCCGCGTTGCTCGAGCCGCCCGAGCCCGAGCCGCCGGAGCCCGACGAACCCGCAGACGGCTGAGACCAGCGTCGCGATCACGGCTGCGCGCGCGCGAGCCGACGCAACAGCTCGGCGCTGATCGCCCGCAGCGCACCCGCGGGGATCTCTCGTCCTGCCGGCGTAGCGTGGCCGTAGTAGAGCGCGTGGTGTGCGTCCGAAAACGCGGGTTGTCGCTGCGCGCGCCCAGGGCCACGATCGTGAACACGAAGCGCAGCTCGTCGCGCTGCAGCGCGACGTCGTGACCGCCGTCGAGCGTCGGTGTGATCGCGACGACGCGCCAGCCGGCGATGCGGTCGCCCGCGGCGAGTCCGGCCAGGGCCGCGACCGGACCGCTGCTCGCCGGCGGCGGTGGCGGTGACGGCTGCGGCGACAGGGCCGCCGCGATCGCCAACACGGCCGCGACCACCGCGACCACGGCCGGCGGCGCCGCCGCGATCGCACGCGGTTCAAGGCCGCCCCCGTGCGCGCAGCTCGGCGATGCGCACGCGCGCGCTGTGCTGCGCAGCACCAGCGCCGCGTCCCCAGCGCTCCGGCGGCATCACCAGGGACAGCCTCGCGTCGTCGACCAGCACGAACACCGCATCGTCGGGCAGCGCTTCGGGATCGAGCGCGTCGGGCAGCAGCGGCGTGCCGTAGAACTCGCGCGCCATCGCGGCGAGTAGCCGCGCGCGTTGGCCGTTGTCGGGGTTGCTGAGCGCGACCAGCTCGTGCAGCTGATCGGCCTGCACGAGGTAGTGCACGCGGCCCAGCGGCAGCTGCTCGCGCGCGGCTGCGGCCGCCAGCAGCGGCGCATTGGTGTAGATCGGCCGCTCGTGCAGCCCGGGGTCCTCGCGCAGGCGCGCGAGGATCTCGGCCAGCTCCGGCGCCTCGCGATCTCGCCGCAGCCGCACGCCGTCGCCGAAGCCCCACGGTCCTGCGAGCACCAGCGCCAGCACGAACGACCGCGCGGCCACGATTGCGCCGGCCCGCGCGATGGCGACGATGGCCGCGCACACGGCCACCGCCACCAGCCCCGCCGGTGGCGCGCCGGAGGTGGCCGCGGCCTGTGCCGCCACGGTCGCGCCCAGCAGCACGCCCAGCTCGAGCACCCGCGCTGCACGCGAGTCGGCGGCGCCCAGCGCCTGCATGCGCCAGCCGATGCCCAGCGCCAGCGCCGGCAACACCGGCAGCAGGTAGCGCGGCGAGAGATCGAAGTTGAACACGCGCCAGCGCGGCAGCGCCAACAACACGCCCAGCTCGAGCGCGGCGAAGCACAACCACGCCCACTGCACCGCGGGCATGCGTGCGCGGGTGATCGGCACCGCCAGTACGCACGCGGGTGACAGCGCCAGCAGACTCGCGACGATGGTCGCGGTGTCGATGCGCCCGTCGTGGTGGGCCAGTAGGGGTTGTCGGCCATGGGCTCGGGCAAGGCCGGCGGGAAGTGGATCAGCCACAGCAGGTCGGCATGGCCGATGGCACCCACCAGCGCGTAGCCCAGCGGGAACGCGATCGCGCCCTGCAGCGCGCGCCAGCGGTGCTCGCCGAACGCGACCAGCAGCAGCAGCGCCGAGAACGATGCCAGCTCGGCGCGGACCCACGGCAGCGCGCCCAGCAGCGCGCAGCCCCAGCGCACGCGGCCGCGCACGAACCACGCCCAGGTCGCGATCACGGCCAGCGCGACGCCATCGCTGTTCGACACGCCCGCGACCGCGGCGCCGAAGTACAAAGGTGAGCTCGCCAGCACCGCCGCGACCACGGTGGTGTCGCGATGGCCGAGCGCGCGCGCGATCGCAGCCAGGCACGGGATCGCCGCCGCGGCCAGGAGCACGTGGGCGAGCGCGAACGCCTCGAAGCCCAGGGCCGCGAACGGGGCGTACAGCGCCGAGATCGGTGGCCGGCTCTTCTGCAGCAGCAGCGTCGCGCCCGGCTCCGCCCACGCCCACGACGCGAAGTGGTAGGTCAGCAGACCCTCGTCGTGCAGCCAGCGACCGCGCACGACCTCGATCCAGCCCGCGACCACGAACGCGGCGGTCGCGACCCACACCCACGGCGCCGCCGGGCGCCAGCGCATCAGGCGTGCTCCCGTGCCCACGCGATGTTGCGGCGCAGGCCCTCGCGCAGCGGCACGCTCGCGCGCCAACCCAGGGTGTGCGCCGCCGTGGCGTCGCAGCACAGCCGCGCGACCTCGGCGGCCCGCGGCGGCGCGTGCTCGATTGCCGAGCGTGAATCGGTCAGCTCGACGATGGTCCGCGAGCGCGGCGATCGATACCGCTTCACCGCTGCCGAAGTTGATCGCGCGCCCGAGCGCGTCGGGGTGTCGTGCCGCCAGCAGGAAACCCGCGACCATGTCGTCGACGTAGGTGAAGTCGCGCGATTGCCGGCCGTCGCCGAAGATCCGCAGCGGTTCGCCCGCGAGCGCCCGCGCAATGAAGCGGGGATCACGTCGTAGACGTGGCGCGGGCCGTAGCAGTTGAACGGACGCACGATCACCAGGGGCAGGGCCCAGGTGTGCACGAAGGCTGCGGCCATGCGATCGGCCGCGAGCTTCGACGCGGCGTAGGGTGAGGTCGGCTCGAGCGGGTGGCGCTCGTCGATGCGCTCGTGCTGGGCCGTGCCGTAGACCTCGCTCGACGACGTCACGATGGTGCGCTCGATCGAGCGGCACTGCCGCGCCAGCTGCAGCACGTTCATGGTGCCGCCGAGGTTGGTGCGCAGGACCTCGTGCGGCTGGGTGAACGAGCGCTCGACGAAGGCCTCGGCCGCGAGGTGGAAGACCCACTGCGGCGCGCACTCGGCCATGCGCGCGACCGCGTCGGCCGAGGCGATGTCGAGCGCGACGACCCCGGCGAGGCGGGTTCGTACCGCGGCGAGGTTGCGCAGCCGCAGCTCGCTGGTGCCCACGGTCGAGCTCGCGCGTACGACCGCGGTGACCTCGTGGCCCGCGTCGAGCAGTCGCTCGACCAGATGCGAGCCGATGAAGCCGTCGGCACCGGTCACCAACACGCGCCGCGGCGGCTCGGCCATGGAACCGCCCGAGGCTACCACGGGCGCTCGCGCGCTATCATCGGCGCATGGCCAAGGCGCCCGCGCGACCCGGACCCGGCCTGCGCGCGCGCGCGCGGCTGGTCGCCGGGCTCGCGCAGACGTGGGTGCGACGGCCGGGGCTGCCCACGCGCGTGGTGCTCGATCTGACGCGGCGCTGCAACCTGCGCTGCGCGATGTGCCGCACGTGGGCGCGGCAGTCCGACGGCGAGCTGACCGCCGCCGAGATCGACGCGCTCTTGGCACGGCTGGGCCCGGGGTTGTTGTGGCTCGATCTCACCGGCGGCGAGCCGTTCCTGCGCCGCGACCTGCCGCAGATCTTCGACGCGGTCGCGACCCGGGCGACGGCGCTGGGCGTGCTGCACTTCCAGACCAACGGGTGGTTCACCGCGCGCGTGCTGGCGCAGACCGAGGCGCTGCGCCGACGGTTGTCGCCGCAGATCGAGCTCATCGTCACCGTCAGCATCGACGGGCCCGCAGCGCTTCACGATCGCATCCGCGGTGTGCCCGGGGCCTTCGCACGCGCGGTCGCGACCGCGGCGGGCCTGCGCGATGCCGGCATCGACGTGCACGTCGGCACCACCATCACGCGCGACAACGCCGAGCACTTGCCCGCGACGTGGGCGGCGCTGCGCGACGCGCTGCCGCAGCTGCCGCGCGCGCGCTGGCACCTCAACGCGATGCAGATCTCGCCGCACTTCTACGACAACGCCGAGGCCGCGCCGCTGCGGGTCGCAGTCGACGACGTCGGCGCGCACGTGTTCGCGCGCGGCCTGCCGCGATCGCTGCCGGAGCTGATGGAGTCGATCTACCTCGTGAACCTGGCCTTCACCCAGCGCGGCGAACCCTCGGGCGTCGGCTGCCAGGCCCTGCGCAGCACGCTGTTCGTGTCGCCCGAGGGCGAGCTGTATCCCTGTCACCTGTACGATCGACCGCTGGGCAACGTGCGTGAGCACGACGTCGTCGCGTTGTGGCACGCGGCGTCGACGTTGCAGGTGCGCGGCGACATCGAGCGGCTCGCGTGCGGCGGCTGCTTCTCGGCCTGCGAGGCCTATCCCGCGCTCGCCGGCGCGCCGCTGCAGACGCTGCGGGCGACCGCGCGGCGCGGGCTGAGGTTGTGGCGCGAGCACGACGCGCGGGCAGGGCGGACGCACGGTGGCTGACGGCGAGGCCCACGCGCTGGTGCTCGATCGCGCGGCCATGCGCGCATGGCTGCTGGGCGACGCGGTCGTCGACCGCCGCGGCCGCGTGTTCGCGTGGGAACAGGGCCACGTGTATCCCGAGGCCGGCGGGCTGTGGCTGTCGTGGGCCGCCGACGAGCCCGCCGCCGCGGCCAAGGCCCCGGCGGTGGCGGCGTGGCTCGACGAGTGCATCGCGCTCGACGCGGTTGGTCGCGACGGACAGCGCTACCTCTTCGATCTCGCGGTGGTGTTGCTCGGGCGCCTGCGCTGGGCGCAGCGCAGCGCGACGCCGTGGACGCCCGCGCTTCAGCGCGGCTGCGCACGCCTGCTCGCTGCGGTCGCCGAGGGCGTTGCGTGTTGGCCCGAGGTCGAGCCGGCGCGGTGGAGTCGCGCGTTCGCGTCGCACCTGCGCAAGCTCGCGTTGCTGTCGCGGTGGTTGCCCGCGCCCGACGGCACGCGCTTGCGCGCGTTGCTGCAGCAGCGCGTCGGCACGACCGAGTCGCTGCCGCCGCGGCCCACGGTCGGGGCCGACGCGACCTACCTGCACGCGTTTCTCTACGCGATCGAGGGCCAGTGGGCGCTGCAGGGTGCAGACGCCTGCGTCGACGCGGCGCGATGGCTGACCACGGTGCAGCGCGACGACGGTGGCATCGTCGCGTGGTGGCGCCCCGGTCAGGGCGGCTGCGGCCCGGCGCGCGCGGACGCCACGGCCCAGGCGATCCGGCTGTGGGCCGCGGTCGATCGGCAGATCCACGCCGGCGTGATCGGCCGCGCGCTCGGCTTCCTCGCGCGCCAGCTCGACGGCGGCGCGGTGCGCTACGACGAGGTGACCGGACATCGCAACGTCTGGTGCACGCTGTTCGCGATGCAGGCCCAGGACTTCGCCCAGGGCGGCGCTCGGCTGGAGTCGCTGTTGTGACCGCGGTCTCGGCGGTGATCCCTGCCCGCAACGAGCACGTCGCGATCGCGGCGGTGGTGCGGGCCTGTCGCGCGCACGTCGACGAGGTCATCGTCGTCGACGATGCGTCGTCCGACGGCACCGGCGCCGCGGCAGCGCACGCCGGCGCGCACGTGATCCGCAGCGACGTGCCCCTGGGCAAGGGCGCGGCACTGCGCCGCGGCGCGCGTGCGGCCCGCGGCGAGGTCGTGGTGTTCCTCGACGGCGACGGTCAGGACGCCCCCGAGGACATCCCGCGCCTGCTCGCCGCGATCGCCGACGGCGCCGACCTGGTTATCGGCTCGCGCTTCCTGGGTCGCTTCGAGCGCGGGGCGATCACGGCGATCGATCACGCGGGCAACCGCGCGCTGTCGTGGTTGTTCGGCCGGCTGTTCCGCGTGCGCCTGACGGACACCCAGGCCGGCTTCCGCGCCACACGACGGGCGTTGCTGCAGCGCTTGCCGCTGCGCGCCCGTCGCTACGACATCGAGACCGAGCTGCTCGCGCGCGCGCTGCAGGCCGGCGCACGCGTGGTCGAGGTGCCGGTGCGCCGCCGCGCCCGCGCCGGCGGCAAGACCCAGCTGCACCGCGTGGCGGACGGCCTGCGGATCCTCTCGCGGATGATCGCGGTGCGCACTGGCGGCGGTCGCCGCACGCAGCCGCTATCATGAACCGGCGTGCGCACGGCGCTGGTCGTCACCAACGAGACCTGCAACCACCGCTGTGGCTTCTGCACGGCGCGGCGTGAGCACGAGCGCGCCCACGTCGCGGGCTTCGCAGCAGTGCTCGCGCGCATCGATGCGCTCGCCGGCGTCGAGGAGCTCGTGCTCACCGGTGGCGAACCGACCTTGCGCCGCGATCTGGCGCGCTTGGTCGCGAGCGCGGCCCAGCGTGCGGGTCGGGTCGTGCTCGAGACCAACGGCAGCTTCGCGCCCACGCGTGCGCGCGGGTTGGCCGCCGCGGGCCTGACGGTCGCGCGGGTCCACGTGCCCGGGCTCGCGGGCCACGCGGGGGCGACCGGCGCACCGGACGATCGTGCGCGACTGCGGCGGGCCGTGGCCGCGCTGCACGAGGCGGGTGTTGTGGTCGAGGCGGTCGTGCCGATCGTGGCGTCGAGCTTGGCCGAGCTCGATGATCTCGCCGCGGCGATCGCTCGCGAACTGCCGGCGGTGTCGCTGCTGTGGGCGCGCGTACCCTGCGACGCGCCCGCAGGCGCCGCCGCTTCGCTCGCCGAACCCGCAGCCGCGATCGCCGGGCTCGAGCGCCTCGCCGAGGGCGCGCGCGCTGCCGGCCTGCGCCTGCAGATCGACCCGGCCACGTTGGTGCCGCCGTGTCTGCTGCGGCGACCCGATCGGCTCGCGCATGCCTACGCCCTGGGCCCCGGCGCGCCGGCCCGTGTGGATCGCGTGCGCGTGCCGCGTGCGATCGCTGTGTGCTGGCCGATCGCTGCCCCGGCGTGCCGTCGGCGTGGCGTGAGCACGCCCTGATCCACGCGCGTGCGCTCGCGGACGAGCGCCTGCGTCGGCGCCTGTCGGTGGTCGAGTCGGTGCCCAAGCAGATCGAGCGCGAGCTCGTGACCGACGAGTTGTGGCGTCGCAGCGACGGCCGCACCGTCGCGGCCCGGGTCGTGCGCATCGGCTTCGCGTGCAATCAGGCCTGCGAGTTCTGCTTCGTGTCCACGCACCTGCCGGCACCGGCGCACGACGCCGTCGCCGCGGCCATCGACGACATCGCCGCACGCGGCGGCGTGCTGGTGCTTTCGGGCGGCGAACCGACCCTGGTGCCGGAGCTGCCGCAGTGGATCCGTCGCGGCAAGGCCGGCGGCGCGGCCGAGGTCGAGCTGCAGACCAACGCGACGCGGCTCGACGATGCGCTGGTCGCTCGCTTGGTCGAGGCCGGGCTCGACAGCGCGTTCGTGTCGCTGCACGGTGCGACCGCGGTGGTCTCGGATCGCGTGACCGCGGCGCCGGGTACGTATGAGCGCACCTGCGCAGGGCTCGATGCGCTCGCGCGCGCGGCTGCGTTGCGGCTACGGATCAACTTCGTGTTGTGCGGCCACAATCTCGCCGAGTTCCCCGCGTTCGTGGATCTGGTGGCGCAGCGTTGGGCACGGGCAGCGATCACGGTGTCGTTCGTCGCACCGTCGTCGGACCTGGTGCCGCGCACCGTCGCGATGGTGCCGCGCTACCGCGACGTCGCGCCGGCGCTCGCGGCGGGCCTCGCACGGGCGCGCGAACACGGCATCGAGGTCGGCGGATTCGACTCCATGTGCGGCATCCCGTGGTGCCTGCTGCCGCCGGGCGAGCGCGCGCGGCAGCCCGGCGGCGGTCTCGGCCTCGCCGAGTTGCCCGCCGGCATCGACCGCGGCGAGTTCGTCAAAGCCGACGCCTGCGGCGTTTGTGTGCTAGAACGCCGCTGCTTCGGGCTGCGGCGCGGCTACGCCGAGCTCTACGGCACCGACGAGCTGGTGCCGTGCACAGACCCGGTGCCCCCGGCCCTGCGTTGACCCCCAAGAGACCCCAAGATGCCGCGTCGTCGCCCCGTCTCTCGTCTGCTCGCTTGCTCGCTGCTCGTCGCGCTCGCCTGCGGTGACTCGACTCCGCAGGACGCCAAGACGCCTCCGCCGGTGCGCAGCGCCGGCGAGACCAAGGTCGAGCCCACGCCCGACGCGAAGGCCGAGACACCGCTGCCCGAGGATCCGTTCGCCGACGATCGCTGGGAGGACGACGACGCCACAGGTGGCGAGGACGACGCGCCGCCGCCCAAGCCGCCCGCGTCCGAGGGTCCGTGGCCGGGTCCGTGCAAGGTCAGCTACAAGGGCGGTCCAACCCTGCGGTTCAAGCACACCGACAAAGGTGGCACCGTGCGCATCGATCAGACCGGCGACGGCGAGGCCGACACCTGCGGCAAGTTCGAGCGCAAGGACGGTCACGTCACGAAGATCTCGATCGACCTCGATTGCGACAAGAAGACCGACCTTCGCATCGAGCCCAAGCCCCAGGCCGGCAGCAACCTCGTCACCGCCAAGGTCACCGCCAACGCCGACAATGGTGGCAACCGCGAGCTCGCGTTGGTCAACCTGGGCGTGTTCGCCGGGCTCGAGCCCGGCTACCCCATCGCGGCGGCGCCCGGCGAGATCGAGACCGTCGTCGCCGACGGGCGCGTGACCAAGGCGCAGACCAAGTCCAAGGGCGAGGGCGCGACCGCGATCGAGCTGAGCTACGACAAGGACGGTCGCATCAAGACCATCAAGGAAGACCTCGGGCGCGACGGCACCGTCGACCGCAAGTTCAGCTACAAGTTCGACGCCAAGGGCAACCCCACCCGCATCGACGTGGTCACGACGATCCCGGCGCCCGCGGCCGAAGGCGGCGACAAGCCCGCGGGTGCCAAGGCCAAGCCCACGACCAAGAAGCAGAGCGCGACCTTCGACTACGCCTGCTGGAAATGAGCCCGGCGCTGCTACGATCGTGGTCGTGGCGAATCTGGGCTACATGCAGCTGGTCCGCGGCTGCAACCAGTACTGCCGGTTCTGCTCCAACCCCGCGTCGGGGTTCGTGCTCGACCTCGAGACCGCGCAGCGCCAGGTCGACGACTTCGTGCGGCGCGGCTACTACGGCGTGATCCTCACCGGCGGCGAGCCGTCGCTGTCGCCGATCGTGTCCGAGGTCGCCGCCTACGCCGTCGCGCGCGGACTCCACGTCCGCATGATCACCAACGGATCGCAGCTCGCGCGCGAGGGACTCGCGCAACGCTACGTCGACGCGGGCCTGCGTTGCTTCCACGTCAGCATCCACAGCATGCGCCCCGAGCTCGAGGACTTCCTCACCGGGGTCAAGGGCAGCCACGCCCTGGCGATGACGGCGCTGGCGCGGCTGGGCGACGCCGCCGCGGAGGTCAACATCAACACGGTCATCAACGCATACAACGCCGACCACCTCGACGAGACCGTCGCGCGGCTACTCGAACGCCATCCCTTCATCCGACACTTCGTGTGGAACAACCTCGACCCTTCGATGGGGCGCGCCGAGACCAACCGCGACACCGCACCGCGACTGGCGGACTTCGAACTCTCGCTCGCCCGCGCGATGCGGCTGCTGCATCGCCGCGGCCGCAGCTTCCGGGTCGAGCGCGTGCCGCTGTGCTACATGACCGAGTTCGCGCACTGCAGCACCGAGACCCGCAAGATCGTGAAGGGCGAGGAGCGCATCGTGCACTTCCTCGACCGCAAGGGCACGGTGCGGCAGACGGACTTCCGCCACCCCAAGGCCGAGGTCTGCCGCGCGTGCTCGCTCGACTCCATCTGCGCGGGACTGTTCGAGCGCGGCGACCACTACGACCCGGCCGAGCTCGCGCCCGTGTTCGTGGACCCGGCCCCGATCGTGGCGCGCATCGTGGCGGATCCCGACTGACGGTTCCCAGGAATTCGCAGCCCGGCGCCGTTTTGCGCGGGGATCGGGCGCGGCGGCGGGGACCGAGCCCCGGGCAGCAATTTTTTTTTTGCCCCCGGATTTGCCCAACTCGGGCGCGCGCACTGCCCAAATCGGGCACGCTTGCTCGACTCGCGCAGATCGACGTCCGCCCGCCCTTCGACCGCGACGACGCGCGTCGATCTCGACGCGACGGCGGCTTCGCAGATCGCGATGGCATTGCTCGAGTCGAGCATCGGATCCCAATCCAACGCGCCGTGATCCCGCGTGGTTGGCTTGAATCGGTCCGACGGGCCCTGCGTTCGACCATGCGTGATGGGCCTACAGCGGACAACCAAGACTCACCGTGTGCTGCACGTGTCGCTCGCGATGCTCGCAGCCACCGGTTGTTACAAGAAGGAAGAGGTCGCCGAGGACGACGCGGGCGAGGGGACGATCGGCAGTGGCACCGACACCGAAGCTACAGGCGGTAGCGAGGGTGCGGATGGCACGGGCGCGACCGCGAACCCCACGGCCAGCGGCAGCGCCGAGGGCGGCAGCAACCCCGACGACACCGGCTCGGCCGACAGCGGCAACGACACCGGTGCCAGCGGCGAGGACATCGAGCCGCTGATCGGCGTGCTGTGCGACTGGGAGTTCAAGTGCTGCGACGACGGCGAGCGGACCTATCGCCTGGGTCCGTTCACGACCGACGCGGCCGACTGCACCGAGCGCTTCACGCAGCAGCTGTACTCGAACGACGACAAGCCCGAGCTGCAACGCGGCGACCTGCTCTACACCCTCGGCTTCGGCGTGCGCCTGGACCGCAGCTCGCCCAACGCCGACGCGGCGATGGAGTGCAAGACCCTGCTCGAGCAGCAGCAGTGCTGGGAGCCCTGGGAGCCCGGCGGCTACTGCTCGCCCGGCGGTGACCCGTCGCAGAACCCCTGCGACCTGCGCAACCTCTTCACCGGCACGCAGAAGGAAGGCGAGCCCTGCAGCGAGGCGCTCGCGGGTCTCGGCTACGACATCGAGTGCGAGGAAGGCTCGTCGTGCGAGGAGAAGGACGGCATCTTCGTGTGCGTCGACAAGGGACTCGTCGACGAGTACTGCGAAGCCGACGACAAGTGCGACCAGGGGCTCTACTGCAACATCGCCGAGGGGCGCTGCGCGATCCGTGCGGACGAGAGTGAGCACTGCGAGTTCGAGAACCCGCAGCAGCCCGACGTCGGCACCGAGACGCTGCCGTGTCTCGAGCACCTGACCTGCGACCCGCAGTCGGAGACCTGCATCGCCTACTGCAACACGTACTACGACTGCGCCGCGGACGAGTCGTGCCCCGAGGACGAGAGCTGCATCCCGGTCGACTACGACGATCACACGTACACCTACTGCCTCGAGCGGCAGGACACCAACGGTGATCGCTGTGACACCGACCGCGACTGCGTCGACAACATGCACTGCGCCGGCGACAGCTGCCGCACCGACGCGGGCCTGCACGACGACTGCACCCTGATCAACGAGTGTGAAGCCGGCCTCTACTGCGACATCGGCGGCAGCAATCAGTGCGAGATCGTCGTCAACGCCAACCAGCCCTGCAACGCCGACCGCGAGTGCAACCCCTCGACCACGATCGGTTGCATCACCAGCGACGACGGCCGCTTGTGCCGGACCAGCCTGCTGGGCAACGGCGACGTGTGCGTACCCGGCGAGCGTGCCGCCAACGTCTCGGGCAACTGGTGCTCGACCGGCGTGTGCGAGGACGCGACCGACGACGGCGAAGCCAACCCGGAGTGCCGCATCGGCGCGCAAGAGGGCGCCGAGTGCGACGAGGACTACGCCACCGACGACACGCCGCGATGCGCCAACGGGCTCTACTGCCTCGAGGGCGTGTGCAAGGTCAAGAGCGAAGCCGGTGGCTACTGCCACGACGACCAGGGACTGCAGTGCCTCAACGGCGCCTGCGACCAGATCTGGGAGGGCGACTACTGCACCGACGGCGTTCCGCTGGGGCGCACGGACATCGTGACCTGCGATGGTGAGGACTGAGCCATGGCACGGCACAACCACACCCTGGGTCGCCTGTTGATCGCGACCGCGCTGACGCTCAGCGTCGCGCACGCCAGCGTGGCCGAGGCCGCGCCGGCGCTGAAGACCCCGAGCTCTGCGCTCGCGAAGAGCGAGCGCAGCAAGTACGACGAGGGCAAGCGCGCCTACGACAAGCAGGACTACGCCACGGCCGGCAAGACCTGGTCGGCGCTGCTGGGCAAGGTGCCCGAGTCGCCCGAGAACCGCTCGCTGCGGGCCGGGATCATCCTCGACACGATGGCGGCGTACCAGGCCGGCTTCGAGGCCACCGGTGATGCCGAGCTGCTGCGCACCGGCATGGACGCGTACTACGCCTACTTCAAGGCGTACCGCGATGCGCACGGCACCAGCAACATCCCCGAGTCCGTCGTCGAGGCGCGCTTCGTGATGAAGGAAGCGCTCGCCCACGCCGACAACGGCACGAGCGGAGGCGGCACGGGCGGAGGCGGCACGGGCGGAGGCGGCGGCACGGGCGGAGGCGGCGGCACGGGCGGAGGCGGCACCGGCGGAGGCGGCACGGGCGGAGGCGGCACGGGCGGAGGAGGCACCGGCGGAGGCGGCACGGGCAGGCGGCACGGGCGGAGGAGGCACGGGCGGAGGCGGCACGAGCGGAGGCGGCACGGTCGGTCCGCAGCCCGCCAACGGCAACGCCGCGAACGCCGACACCGGGCCCAAGGCCGGTGCACCGGTCATCGCCGCGGGTGCGGTGATGCTCGCGCTCGGTGTCGGTGCGACCGCGATGATCGGCGTCGGCGCGGTCGAGGGCGCGCGCGCCCGCGACGACCAGAAGCTGCCCGGCTACAGCGACGACCAGCGCATGCGCATCGATCAGCGCGGGCGCTCCATGAACGCACTGCTGATCTCCGGCGCCGTGCTGGCGCCCGTGCTCGCGGTGACGGGTATCTCCCTCATCGCCGTCGGTGCGAAGAACAAGCGGAAGGCCCAGCTTGCAATCGCACCGGCGGTGACCCAGAGGTACGCAGGCGTGGTGCTACGCGGGCGTTTCTGACGGGACCTGGGCACGCGCGAGTCCCCTTCGCCATGGTCCGAACGAAGGGGGCTCGCGCGCTGCTCGCTTGCGCGCGAGTTGGGATACGCTCGCGGCCGAGATGACACTGCACATCGATCTCGAGCGCCTCGACTCGCTGTCCGACGACCACGTCGGCGCGCTGCGCGAGGCGTTCGCGCGTACGGGCTTCGGCGACGCGACCATCGCGGCCGCCGAGGGCGTGGCGCCGCGCATGTTCGACGTGTTGCGTCGCCCGCTGGTGCTGCGCGAGCTGGCCCGGCTCGGCACCGACGCGGCGACGCTGGCGGCGCTGTTTGCCTACGGTGGCAGGGTCGAGCGCGAGCGATTGCACGCCGCGCTCGGCGGCGACACCCTCGCGGCGCTGCAGCAGGTCGGGGTCGTCGACGGCGACGCGACGATCCGCTCGCGCGTGCGGATCATGCCGTTTCACGGCATGTGGGTCGCGTCGACGGAGTTCGACGCGGGCGCGGACGCGGTCATGGGCCCCGGCGGCACCACCGACGAGCTCGCGCACACGCTCGCGTACGACGGCGTCGCAAGCCTGGCCGACGTCGGTTGCGGTGCCGGCAGCCTGGCGCTCTTGGCCGCGAAGGCGGGGTGCCGGACGTCGTCGGCGTCGACATCGATCCGCGTGCGATCGCGTTCGCGCGCTTCAACGCGCGGCTCAACCAGCTGCACTGCCGCTGGGCCGTGGGTGACATGACCGCACCGCTGCAGGGGCAGCGTTTCGACGCGATCGTCAGCCAGCCGGCCTACGTGGCGCAGCCTGCAGACGTCGAGGGCGTGACGTTCTTGCACGGTGGCAGCCGCGGCGACGAGCTCGCCGCGCGGCTGCTGGCCGAGGCGCCACGCCTGCTCGCGCCCGGGGGCCGGCTGTGGGCACTGTTCGACACGCCCGAGCCGACGCTGGCCGCTGTGGTCGCGTGGATCGAGCGCGCGTTCGCGGGCGCGCCGCTGCAGGCCTGCGCGCTGGCGCTGCCGGGCAACAGCGCCGAGATCCAGTCGATGGCCTACGCGTCGCTGCGCGACGACACGCTCGGCGCAGCCTACCGCGCCGAGCTGGTGCGCTACCGCGATCACTTCGAACGCATGGGCATTGCGCGCGTACGCCACGTGCTGTTGCACGCGCGCGTCGATCCCCACGCGCGTTCGTTGCTTGCGCTCGAGCTCGGCGCGCTGACGGCCTTCGACGCCGCGGGCCTGCGCCGCCTGCTCGACGCGGCCGCGGCGGCGTCGCTGCCCGACGATGCGTTGCTCGCTCGCGTCGTGCGGCCCCATCCCGCGGCGTCGATCGTGCACGAACAGTCGCTCGCGCCCAGCGGCATCGACCGCTTCTCGCTGCGGTTCGAGCACGGCGCCGGCAGCGATCGCGAGCTCAGCGACGTCGCGGTGCTGCTGCTCACTGCGCTGCGCGACCACGAGCCCCTGGCCGCCGCGATCGCGGCCCATGCCGAGGCCGCCGATCTCGGCGCCGACGAGGTCACCGCGCCCGCGCTCGCGTTCGTGCGCGAGGGCCTGCGCTCGGGCCTCTTCGTGCTCGGAGACCGGGGCTGATAGACTGCAGCGGCGATGCGGACGCGTGTGTTGCTCGCGGCGGCGACCATGGCGGCGGGCGTGACCACCGGCGCGCAGGCCAGCAACGGCAACCTGCCGCGCACGCCGGTGATCCATGTCGGCGAGCAGTGCCTCACGCGCGTCGATCGCAGCGTCGCGAGCACGACCCAGCTCGAGTACACCATCCCGATGCCCGACACCTGCCTGGGCGACGACGAGCTGCCGGACTCGCGGACCCACCAATTCGTCGCGTTGTGTCGCACGCCCGAGCCCGGCGAGCTGCTGCCGCAGTGGCTCGCCCACGCCGATGTCGATCGCGCGGCCGCGATCGACCAGCTGCCCGATCCGCCACCGGGGCCGCAGGACGTGCTCGACCTCGCCGCCGCGTGGCAGGGCTGCAGCCACCGCATCGTCGCCGACGACGCGCGCCGGACCATCGACTGCAATGCGGCCCTGGCCGGCGTCGCGTGGGACACCTCGACGGTACCGGCGGGCGCGTGGGTCGTGCAGGGCTACACCTTCGACCCGCCGGTGAACCTGTGGCGTCCGCGTCGTGGCGTGTTCAAGCTGGTCGACGGTGACGGCGACGACCCGCCGGCGGTGGCGCTGCAGGCCCACGCGCTGCAGCTGGGCAGCGAGAACAGCCTCGAGCTGCGCGCGTGCGCCGACGCGGCGCCGGGCAGTACCGTCCGTGCGAGCTGGTCGCGGCTCGATCCCATCGCGTGGACCGAGATCGACGCCCAGCCCGTGGGAGAGGGCGGCATCTCGAGCTTCTCGTTCGTGCCGCCGCCCGACATCGATCCCGGCGGCACCATCGTGCGCTTCGCGGTCGAGGTCGAAGATCCCAGCGGCCGCAGCTTCCGCTACGTCTCGCCCGACGACGTCGTGATCGTGCCGGGCGCGCTCGAGCCCACACCGCCGGGCCCGGTCTACGACTTCTGTCGCGAACACGACGACCCGCTCGCGCCGCAGAACTGCGGCGGTGGTGACGACGACAGCGCCGATGGCAGTGCGCTCGGCGAGCGCGGCTGCCACGGCTGTTCGAGCACCGGCGGCGCGCCGCTGGGGCTCTCTTGGCTGACGGCGTTCGCGCTGCCGCGGCGTCGCCGTCGCTGATCAGGGATCGGTGCACGCGCCGTCGCGACCGGCGGTGCAGCTGTCGTGACAGCTGACGCAGGCCGCGACCTCGATCGGCTGCACGGTCGCGTCGGCGTCGAGCTCCTGCCAGGCCCAGCCGAGGGCGTCTCGTGCCTCGCCCTCGCCCAGTCGCTGCATCACGCCGTAGCCCTGTAGCTCGGTGCAGCCGGCGTCGCGGTAGTAGTGCTTGAGCAGCACGGTGCCGGGCGCGAAGGGGTAGCTGCCGCCGGTGTACGCGGCCTGGGCCTCGGGGTTGGTGAAGACGCGGACGTAGACCGCGTCGTGGTCGACGCTGAAGCGGCAGCCTCGAACCTCGGGGAACGAGGCGTGGTCGGCCGGCAGGAGGCTGGCCTCCGTCTGCGGCTCCTCGTCGGGCTCGCACCCGGCGCGCAGCGCCGCGGCGAGCAGCGCACGGGTCACTCGGCCCACACGACCAGGATCTGGTGGTTGTGGGTGTCCGCGACGTAGAGGTTGCCGTCGGGATCGAACGTCACGCCGTAGGGCCGATCGATGAGCGTCTCGGTCGCGAGCTCGTTCTCCTTGCCCAGGCCGGGCGAACCGCAGATGCCGACCGCGGTGGTGATGTTGCCCTTGGTGTCGACCTTGCGCACGCAGGCGTTGTCGGTGTCGGCGATGAAGAGGTTGCCGTCGGCGTCGAGCGCCACGTCGCTGGGGCGCGACAGCGACGCCGCGGTCGCGGGCCCACCGTCGCCGTTCCACGTGGGCTTGCCGTCGCCGGCGTAGGTCGTGATGGTGCCGCCGGCGTCGATCTTGCGGATGCGATGGTTCGCGCTGTCGGCGAAGAAGATGTTGCCGGCCTTGTCGATGTCGAGGCGACCCGCTGGCGGCGCGGCCTGGCCACCGGGCAGGTTGATCTGCGCCTCGGTCGCGGGCCCGCCGTCGCCGGCGAAGCCGGCGGTGCCGTTGCCGGCATAGGTCTCGATCATCGACTGCGGGTCGACGCGGCGGATGCGTTGGTTGGCTTGATCGGCGATGTACATGCTGCCGTCGGGGCCCCACGCGGTCGCGACCGGCAGATCGAGCACCGCGTCCTTCGCGGGCCCACCGTCGCCGGCGTACGAGCGCATGCCGTTGCCGCACAGCGTGGTCAGCTCGCCGCTGCCGGCGTCATAGCGCATGACCTTCGAGTTGTGCCACGCGGCGATGATGATGCCGCCGTCGGGCGCGATCGAGATGTGCGTGGGGTGGTTGAGCGCCGTGCCGACGGCGTCACCGTCCTGCGCGTCGCCGAGGTAGCCGGTGCCGATCACGGTGTGCGCGAGCCCGGCCTCGTCGACGGAGCGCACGCGGTGGTTGTTCCAGTCGAGCACGTACGGCACACCGTCGGGCGTGAAGGTCAGGTCCTGCGGCAGGTACAGCTCGGTCTTGCGCGGGTCGAGGTCCTCGTCGCCCAGGCCGGCCTCGCCCGTGCCGAAGTAGCGACAGATGGTGCCGGGCTCCTTGCTGCAGCCCTTCAGCTCCTCTTCGCAGCCGCCCAGCAGCAGCGCCGCGCCCACACCGGCGATCGAGATCGTGATGGAGATCGGGTTTTTCACGGTGTCACCCCCTCGAGGTTCACGCGGCGCACGACGTGGTTGTTGGTGTCGGAGACGTAGAAGTAGCCGTCGGGATCGAACGCGACGCCGGTCGGTCGTGACAGCGCGGTCTGCAGCGCGTCCTGTCCGTCGTCGAGCGCGTCGGCCTTGGCGCCGTCCTCACCGCTGCCGACCACGGTCTCGACGTTGCCGCTCTTGGGGTCGAACGCGCGGATGCGGTGGTTCATCTCGTCGGCGAAGTACAGCCGTCCGTCGGGCCCGATGGCGAGGTCGCGCGGGTTGTCGATCTTCGCGGCGGTGCCCAGGCCACCGTCGCCCCCGTAGCCGGCTTCGCCGGTACCGATGACGGTCTCGATGACGCCGCTGGCGAAGTCGACGCGGCGGATGCGGTGGTTGAGCGAGTCGGCGAAGTACAACCGCCCGTCGCCGTCGAGCGCCATCGTGCCGTTGGGCTGCGGGTTGGGGCCGGTCGGGAAGTTGACCTGGGCCATCAACGGATCGCCGCCGTCGCCGGCGAAGCCGGCCATGCCGTCGCCCACGACCGTGTCGATGATGCCGTCCGCGCCGATCTTGCGGATGCGCTGGTTGCGTTGGTCGAGCACGAACATCGCGCCATCGGGCGCGACCGCGGCGGACGACGGCTGGCTGAAGCGCGTCACGTCGGTGAACGCGGGCATGCCGTCGCCGTCGAAGCCGGCCCCGCGACCGCACGCAACGTAGGTCATGCCGGTCTGGGGGTCGAAGTGGCGCAGCTTGTGGTTGTGCCACGCGATCAGCATCATGGTGCCGTCGCCCAGCTCGACGAAGTTGGTCGGATGGTTGAGCGCGACGGTGTCGCCGGGCACGCCCGGCGCCATCAGGTCGGCCTTGAGCGGATCGCCATCACCGACGAAGTCGGTGCCGATGACGGTCTCGAAGGTGTTGTCGTCGTCGACTCGACGGACCTTGTGGTTGTTCCAGTCGAGCACATAGGCGCCCGAGCTCGCGAAGGTGACGTCGATGGGCCAGTACAGCTTGGATTCCCGCAGGTCCTTGCCGTCGCCGTTGAACCCGGCCTTGCCGGTGCCGGCCCAGATGCACGAGATGCCAGCGGCGTCCGCGCAGGCGTGCTCGGGGTCTTCGCACCCGCCGATGGCCGACGCGAATGCGGCCATGCCCATGAGCTTGCAGAGTTCCTTCATCACAGGGCTCCTTGGCCGATGCTCGGCCCGTAGTGCATCAGCACGCCATCGTGCAGAGGCTCGGTCAGGATGAAACCACCGACTGCCCATACGCCGCCGTCGGGGTCGACGTAGGTTGAATGGAGATCCGCGAGCAGTTTGGGCGGCGCATCGAGCTCCGCCCACTCGCCGGCGCTGCGTTTCCACACGGCGCCACCGATGCCGGCCGCGACCGCGTCGCCGCCGGGCTCGAGCCACACGCCGTTGAACTGCGGCACCACGCCCGAGGGCGTGTCGTCGTGCAGGCTCTTGCCCTCGGCGTGGACGATGTGCCCGCTCTCGACGCCGCCGACGGCGAGGATCTCGTCGCCGTTGCCGTGCACCGTGAACAGCGGTCGCCCCAGCGGCACCTCGACGCGCTCGTAGGTGTTGCCGTCGAAGTGGATGGCGGAGCCACCGAGGCCGACGATCCAGACGTCGTCGGGGGCGTTGCCGAAGACCTTGAAGAAGACCAGCGCGTCGGTGACCTCGGCCCCGAGCATGACAGGTGACCACGCGTTGCCGTCGAAGCGCAGCACCACCGCGCTCTGGCTCTCGGGGTTGCCGCCCACGGCCCAGACGTCGTCGTCGGCGAAGGCGTAGATGCCGTACAGCCGCTCGGTCGTCACCGGCGGGAAGCTCTCGAACGCGCCGGTCGTACGATCGAGCCGCAGGATCATGCCGGCGTCGCCGCACATCCACGCGTGGTCACCGTGGATCGTGACCCACCAGAGATCGCCGCTCGCGCCGGTCGCCAGCTTGGACCAGCCCTCGCCGTCGTAGTGCAGCACCATCGGACCAGCGCCGGGATCCGAGCCCACCGCGATCACGTCGTCGGCCGCGGTGCCCCACACCGACAGCAACGCGCCGTCGAGGCGCTCGAAGGTCTTCTCCCACACCGCGTGGGCGGGCTCGTCCGCGGGGCACCCCGCACACACCAGCGCGAGCAGTGCCCCCGCGACCGCTTTCGTCCATCGACCCAAACCCACCCGACCCAACGCGCGCGGCTGCTCGCGCAGCAAGCTCCGCGCCACCGTCGCGCACGGGGGCCGAACCCCAGCGACATCCACCATCCGCATCGACACCTCGGTCACTGTATCACGCCCCGTGGACGGACCCCCTGGCGTCGACGTCACGCAGACGGTGGTTCGATCGCGACATCGACGTCAGGCACCTCCGAGCCTGGTGGTGTCACAGGGCCAGCTCGACGATCGCCGTCTCGGTGGCTTTCTCGCCGTCGTCGTCGGTGAGGGTGACGGCGAGCACTGCGGTCTGTCCGGCGAGGCCGGCGATCGCCTCGGGGGTGCCGAAGCGCGCGGGGTCGAGCGGGACGACCTGGACCCCGACGCTGCCGCCGATGTCCGCACCCTCGCACAACAAGGGGTAGCCGCGGAGGGTGAACGCCCCGGCGGGTTCGCCTTGGAGCTGCATCGACATCGCGATGGTCGCGGTGCTGCGGTTGCTGGCCGAAAGGCCCCGCGTGCGCACGCGCACCGGCACACCGTAGCCCCCCTGGGGCGCGTCGGCGATGGCGAGCACCTCGTGATCCCGCAGTGGCACGAAGGCCCCGTCGCCGGGGCGGCCGAGCACCACCGCCGGGTCGTCGCCGTGCTCGCACGCGCTGGGGTCGGCACAGCCGAGCAGCGCGGTCGCGACCAGGGCGAGGCCACGCGTCATGTCGGCAGGCCGCGGCTGCGCGTCGCGATGGCGGCGTGCAGGCGGGCCTCGAACGCCGCGAACGCCATCGTCTCCTGGCGCGGTTCACCGTAGCGACGCAAGGTCACGGTGCCGTCTTGCTGCTCGCGCTCGCCGACCACGAGCACATTGGGAATCTTCTCCGTGACGGCGTTGCGGACCTTCTTGTTGAGCGTGTCGGTCGAGGTGTCGAGCTCGGCCCGCACGAAGCGCTCGCGCAGGCTCGCGACCAGCTTGCTGCCGTACTCGTCGAAGCGATCGGCGACCGTGATGACGCGGGCCTGCACCGGCGCGAGCCAGGTCGGGAACGCACCGGCGTAGTGCTCGATGAGGAACGCAATGAAGCGCTCGTGCGTGCCCAGCGGCGCGCGGTGGATGATGTACGGGGTGTGCTCCTTGTTGTCGGAGCCGACGTAGGTGAGGCCCAGGCGGCGACCCACGCCGAAGTCGAGCTGGTTGGTGCTCGCGGTCTCCTCGCGACCGGTGACGGTGCGGAACTGGACGTCGATCTTGGGCCCGTAGAACGCGGCCTCGCCCTTGCCCTCGACGAAGCGCACGCCGCTGCGCTCCATCGCGTCGCGCACGATGTTCTGCGCCCGCTCCCAGCCCTCGGGATCGTCGATGTACTTCTCCTTGCCCTTGGGATCGGCGGGATCCCAGGTCGAGAAGCGCATGTAGTAGTCCGACAGGCCCAGGATCTCGTAGCACTGCCGGTGCAGCTCCATCACCGCCAGGAACTCCGCGTGGGCCTGTTCCTCGGTGCAGTAGATGTGCGCGTCGTTCATGCACATGCCGCGCACCCGCAGCAGGCCCGAGAGCGCGCCGCCGTCCTCGAAGCGATAGACCTGGCCGTACTCCGCCAATCGCAGGGGCAGCTCGCGATAGCTGCGCTTGCGCGAGGCGAAGATGCGGTGGTGGTGCGGACAGTTCATGGGCCGCAGGTAGTACGACTCCTTGACCACGCTCTCGCCGTCGACCTGCTCGCGCAGCTCCATCACCGGATACATGTGCGAGGCGTAGTAGGGCAGGTGGCCGGTCTTGTAGTAGAGGTCGGCCTTGGTCAGATGCGGCGTGGCCACGCGCACGTAGCCGGCCTTGAACTCGAGCTCCTTGGCCAGCTTTTCGAGCTCGTCGCGCAGCACGGTGCCGTTGGGCAGCCACAGCGGCAGGCCCTTGCCGATGTCCTCGTCGATCACGAAGATCTCGAGCTCGCGGCCGAGCTTCTTGTGATCGCGCGCGAGCGCCTCGTGGTAGGCCTTGACCTTGGCCTCGAGCTCCTCCTTGGAGGCGTAGGCCCAGGCGTAGATGCGGGTCATCATCGCGTTGCGCGAGTCGCCGCGCCAGTACGCGCCGGCGATCGAACGCAGCTTGAAGCAGCCCTCGGGGATCTTGCGGGTGTTCTCGACGTGCGGGCCCTCGCACATGTCGAGGAAGCTGCCGTTCTTGTAGAAGCTCAGGCTCGACAGGCCGCGCTTGTGGATCAGCTCCTCGGCGTACTGTCGTTTGTAGGGCTCGTTCATGCCCTCGATGCGCGACAGCGCCTCGGCCGCGGGGAGATCGTCGCGCTCGAACGCCTGGCCCTGCTTGATGATGTGCTTCATGCGCTTCTCGAGCTCGGGGAAGTCCTCCTCCGAGAGCGGTGCGCTGAGGATGAAGTCGTAGTAGAAGCCGTCGTCGATCGGCGGGCCGAAGCCGAGGGTCGAACCCGGGCGCAGCTGCAGCACCGCCTGCGCGAGCACGTGCGCGAGGCTGTGGCGGATGCGGTAGAGGTCGTCGCGCGGCTGGTCGTCGTGATCCATGGGCGGCAAGATGGTGGCAAACTGCGCCGCGCTCGCCAGGCGACGCGGCCGGGCCGGCGCCCGCCTCGGCGCGTGCGCGTGCTACAGTCCGCCGAGCATGACGCGCACGAGCCGAACCCGCGTGCTGCGAGCCCTGCTCGGGGCCGCGGTCGTGACCGCGTTGCTGGCGGTGGCGCTGTTCGCCGTGCTCTTGCGCACGATGCAGGGCGACGCCTGCCGCGTCACCGCGCGACTGACCGGATGTCCGCTCGAACAGATCGAGGTCGACGCGTCGTCGCTGGCGCACTGGGCCGAGCGCTGGCACGTGCAGGGCTGCGGCATCACCGGCACCTTGGTGTGCGAACCCACCGACGCCGGCTGTTTCCTGGTCCCCGACGAGGGCTGAACGGCGCCGATGGACGCGCGCCGCGAGCACGCCGTCGAGGCGCCGTTGCAGCTGCTGCATCGCTGCGAGCGCTACGTCGCGGTCGACAAGCCGCCCGGCGTGGCGGTGCACCGCAACCCGTGGGATGACGACGACGCGCGGCCGGTGCTGCAGCGGCTGCGCGACCAACTGCGCCAGCGGCTGTATCCCATCCACCGCCTCGACGGCGCCGCCACCGGGGTGCTGGTGTTCGCGCTCGATCCCGAGGCTGCGCGCGTGGCCGCGGAGCAGTTCGCAGCCCACACCGTCGACAAGCGCTACCACGTGATCGTGCGCGGCTGGCTCGACGACGGCGGCGAGATCGACTGGCCGTTGGCGCAGCGACCGGGGTCGCGCCGGTGCCGGCCCGCACCGCGTGGCGGCGGCTCGAGCAGGTCGAGCTGCCGCGACCGTGCGGGCGCTACGCGACCGCGCGCTACAGCTTGCTCGAGGCCCAGCCCCACACCGGCCGCCTGCACCAGCTGCGCCGCCACTTCGCGCACCTGCGCCACCCGGTCGTGGGCGACGTGCGCTACGGCGACGGCGCGCACAACCGGTTGTGGCGCGCGTTGCAGGAGCCGGGGCTGATGCTGCGGGCGGTGGCGCTGCGCTTCGTCGGCGCCGGCGGATCGACCATCGACGTGCAGGCGCCCGCGGGGTTGCACGAGTCGCTGCGGCGCGTGGCCCTGCGCGCGGCGTGAGGTCGCTCGCCGCCGCCGCGGCCACGAATCGCGCGAGCCGATGCGTCAGCGGGCGCGCTCGTCCGCCTGGGGTCTGGGGGCGAACGATGCCCCGGGAGTGCTCCGTCATGTCGAATCGTCGTCTCGTGGTCGCCGCCGCGCTCGTGCTGTCGACCGCGTCTGGGTGTGGACTTCTCGTGCGCGCCGCCAAGGGCGAGCTCACGCCGGTGGGCGTCGAGGCGCTCGACGCCAGCGGCATCGCCCAGCGCGGCTCCGTGCTCGCGACCGCCAGCGACAGCGCCACCGCCGGCGCCGCGCTGCGGGACCTCGCCAGCGTGTACCTGTACAAGTGCCTCGAGAAGCCCAGCCGAGTGCCGCAGCAGGGCAACTCGAGCCTGCGCGAGGCCGCCGGCGAGACCATGGTGACGGCGCTGGGGCGGCGCGTGGCCGAGCACCCGCTCGAGGGTGACGTGTCGCTCGACGACGAGGTCGCGTCGCTGCGCAAGCAGATCGATTCCAAGTGCGGCGCCTCCGGTCTGGCCAAGCACGACCCCAAGGGGCACTTCGCGGCGGCCGCCGAGCTCGCGACCAGCAGCGGGCGCACCGTCTACGTCGAGCGCACCGCGCAGTCGCTCGAGCCCGGCCTCGACGCGGCCATCGCCGCCGACGCCTACGCGATCCGCCGCTGGATCGACGGCGAGTGCACCCGTGCGCTGCCGACCTGGGACTACTGCGTGCCGCACGTGGCGGAGAAGCTCTTCACCAGCCAGCGCTACGAGCTGCTCTTCACCGCGCTCTTGGACTCGTCCGCGGACCAAGCCGACGGCGTGCTCGCGGGGCTGTCGCAGCGCGTGGGCGAGGACAAGCTCGTGGCCTCGATGAAGGACTACCTGCTCGGCGGCAAGGCGACTCTGCCACAGACCACGCGCGCGCTCGATCGCGGCGCCGAGTTCCTGCGCGCCCACGGGGCCTGGGGCGACTGCAGCACCCGCGCAACCATGTGGAAGCGCGCAATCGCCAGCGGTACGTCGATCACGGCGCAGTGGGCCATCGACGGGATCGTGGCCGAGCGTTGTCGCAACCTCGACGACGTGATCGTCAAGGCGCTCGGCAGCGATCAACCCTACGTTCGCGCGAAGGCGGCGTGGGCGGTGGGCGAGCTGTCGCTGACCAAGGCCAAGAAACACATGGAACGGCTGCAGTGGAGCGATCCGTTCCTCGACCAGGGCTGCTGGTGTCACCCCGTGCGCGACGCGGCCAAGCAGGCGTACAACAAGCTCGAGCTCGGGGCCGGCTGACGGGACCACGCCGGCCGCGGTACGCTGGTCGGCGTGAGGTTCGCCGCCGCAGCGGGGTGCGCCATCGCGGTCGTGGTCGCGGCCGTAGCGGTGGCGTGCGGCTCGCTCGGCTTCGTGTGCGAGGCCGACGCGCAGTGCCGCGACGGTGATCGCGAGGGTGTCTGCGAGGCCAGCGGCGCGTGTTCGTTCGACGACCCCAGCTGCGACTCGGGCCGGCGCTACGGTGCGCAGGCCGCCGGTGATCTCGCCGGCGCCTGCGTGGTCGAGGGCGGCAGCTCCTCGAGCGGCGGCAGCGGCTCCGCGGTCACCTCGCTCGACGCATCGTCGATCTCTGGCACCACCGCGAGCTCGACGTCGAGCGCATCGAGCGTGGATGGCTCGAGCGGCACCACCGGCGAGTCGTCCACGCCGGATGTGCCGCCGAGCTGCCCCGCCGACTGGCACGACTGCGGTGCACGCCGGCGCGTGGCGCTGACGCCGATGCCGCTGCTCGTGGGCGCCCTGGCCGACGTCATCGTGCCGGTCACGCTCACGCCCGAGCGATTCGACTACGACACCGCCGCGGACGACGGCCGTGATCTGCGCGTGTTCGACGGCGACGGCGCACCGGTGCCCTACGTGCGCGAGCCGTGGCACCCCGACGGCAGCTCGGTGGTGTGGCTGCGGCTGTCGCTGCTCGACGCGTCGACGGTGTGGCTGTACTGGGGCGATCCGCTGGCGGCCGACGCTGCCACCGTCGACGATCCCGCGACGGTGTGGGCCGATCACGGCGGCGTGTGGCACCTGGGAGCCACGGTCGCCGACGCGACCGGGCACGCGGTCGACGGCGTGGTCTCGGGCAACGTGACCGAGGATGTCGGTCAGCTCGACGCCGGGCTGCGCTTCGTCGACGCGACCTCGCGGGTCGAGGTCGCCAGCAACGACGCGATCGCCGATCTGTGCGTGGACGGCTGCACCATCTCGGCGTGGATCTGGCCCGCGAGCTTCGGCGGCAGCCTGCGCGGGCGCATCGCCGACAAGTCCAACGGCAGCGAGCTCGGCTGGATGTTCTACGTCTCGGGCGACGATGGCGGCGACATCCGTTTCCGCCAGGGCTTCAGCTCGTCGCAGGCCATCTGGGCCAGCGAGCCCGGCAGCCTGACCCTGGGCGAATGGCACCTCGTGGCCGTGACCTACGAGATGGGCAATGCCTTCTCGCCGCCGCAGATCTACATCGATGGGCAGCAGCGCGAGGTCCACCTCGACAACGCGCCCGCGCCGGGGATACCGCTGTCGGACGGCGACTTGCCGATGATCGTGGGCAACAGCGAGGTGGTCGATCGGTGGTTCGACGGCGTGCTCGACGAGCTGAGGCTCGAGCCCGGCCTGCGCGGGCCGGAGATCTTCGAGCTGCGCTGGGTCGCGGAGCAGGACCAGCTGTTCGCCTACGGCGAGATCGAGAGCTGGTGAGCACCGCGTCGGCGCTGCGCGATCACTGCGGTGCGCGGGCGCGCTCGAGCAGCGCCTCGATCTCCTCGCGGCGCGCCGGCGGTCCCGGGTGGGCTTCGACGATGCGCAGGGCCGCGGCGAGGGCCCCCGCGGCGCGCTCGCGCTCGCCGGTCGCGAGCAGCACCTTGCCCTGGCCCAGCAGCTTGGTCGCGGTCTCGGGGTGATCGGGGCCCAGGGTCGCATCGCGCAGCTCGCCGGCCTGCGCGAAGGCCTCGAGCGCGGCGGGGTAGTCGTGACGCGCGCGCGCGAGCTCGCCGAGCTGGTCGAGCGCGAAGGCCTGTGCAGGGTGGCGCTCGCCTCGGGTCGCGCGGCCGATTGCGAGCGCGCGCTCGAGTTGGCGCTGGGCGTCGTCGAGCCGCCCGTCGACGCGCGCGGCCCAGCCGCGGTTGGTCGCGATCGCGGCCAGCAGCGGGCTCTGCTCGCCCTCGCTGGCCTGCGCGATGTCCTGCGCGCGCAGCAGCAATCGATCGGCCTCGCGGGCGTCGCCGGCGTCGAGCTGCGCGAGCGCGAGGTTGTTGAGCACCGCGGCGACATCGACGTGCCGTTCGCCGCGCATGGCCTCGACCAGCGTCAGCAGCTTGGTCCACGTCGCGGCGGCCTCGCGCGCGCGGCCGAGGGTGCGCTGGGCGGTGCCCAGGGCCATCCACGCCGCGCGGCGGTCGAGCGGCGAGAGCCCGGCGTCGTCGATCGCGAGCAGGCGCGCGCGCGCGGCCTCGGCGTCGCCGTGGGCCAGCGCCAGGCGAGCGCGCACGATCTCGGCGGTGCGCGCGATCTGGGCCCGCGCGTCGGACTCGGACATGCGCCCGAAGAACGCATCGAAGTACGCCAGGTGCAGCTCGGCCTCGTCGATGCGGTCGGCGAACAGTGCTGCGTCGGCGCGGTCGAGCATGAGGTGGACCGCGGCGTCGTCGTGGCCGTCTGCGACCGCGAGCTGCACCGCCTCGCGCCACAGCGGTTCCGCCGCGGCGGGGTTGCCGGCCTCGATCTCGAGGTCGGCCAGCACCGAGAGCGCGCGCGAGCGCACGCCGAACAAGCCGTGTTCCGCGGCCAGCGCGGCGGCCTGCTGCGCCGGCTCGCGCGCGTCGTCGCGGCCGAGCATGCGCCGGGTCAACGCGCGCTCCACCAGCGCGACCGCCTCGGTCCATGCCTGGTCCTGCGCGACCGAGTCGCGACTCGATCGCGTGGCGTTTCGGTTGGTCAGCTTGGCCAGGGCCTCGACGTCGTCGCACGGCGCGATCGCGGGGAGCTGCGCCGCCACCGAGGCCACGTCCACGCGCGACATGTCGCCGCCCTCGCCCAGGGTGTGGCTCAGCCCGTCGAAGCGCGCGGCCATGCGGTCGAGGCACGCCATGCGCAGCTGCAACGCCTCGTCGGACTGGGTGCCGTGCACGCGCGTGGCCTCGCAGACCTCGTGGCGCTTGCCGTCGAGCTGACGCACGAAGTCGTCCAGCGCCGCGACGACGGGCTCGCCCACCGAGGGCCCGAGGCTCGCGAGCACGCGCGGGCGGTCGCCGCCGCTCCAGCGCTCGGACAGCGCGTCGACGGTCTCGCACGGGCGCGGCGTGACGGCCTCGGCGGTGCCGAAGCCCACCGCGACCGCGATGCCGGTGGCGAGCGTCGCCGCGAGCACCGTGACCCGGCGGCGCCGCGCGCCCAGCAGCCGTTCGAGCCGCTGCAGCAGCGCCTCGACCGAGGGAAGCGATCGGCGGCCCGGGCTCGAGCCCACGGAGGATCACGTCGATCAGCGCCGCGGGCACGTCGCCGGTGTCCTTGGGCAGCTGCAGCTCGCCGGCACACACGGCCGTCGAGAGTGCCTGGTAGCTGTTGCCGGGAAACGGTCGACGGCCGAACAGCGCCTCGAACAGCGCGACGCAGAACGCGAACTGATCGGCCGCGGGCCCCACCGGCAGGCCCTCGAACTGCTCGGGCGCCATGTAGGCCGGCGTGCCCATCACGCGCGGCGTCACCGTGGCGCTGGCCCCAGCGCGCCCGCGTGCGGTCGTGCGCATGCCCTCGCGCGGCGGCTCACGCGAGTAGGCCAGGCCGAAGTCCGCGATGCGCGGCCGACCCTCCTGGCCGATGAGCACGTTGTCGGGCTTGAAGTCGCGGTGCACCAGGCCCGCGGCGTGGGCCGCCGCGAGACCGCGGCCGACCTGCACGAACATCGCGACGACCTCGGGCCACGGCCGACGCGTGTGCAACCACGCGCCCAGGGTCCCGCCGCCGACCAGCTCCATCGCCAGGAACACGCGCCCGGCGTGGAGCCCGACGTCGTAGATCGTCACGATGTTGGGGTGGTTGATCGTCGCGGCGGTACGGGCCTCTTGCTCGAGCCGTCGCCGTGCCTCCTCGGGATCGGGGAAGCGATCGTCGTCGACCAGCTTGATCGCGACCTTGCGATCGAGCCGCGGATCCCAGGCCGCGAAGACCGAACCCATGCCGCCGCGACCCAGCTCGCCGACCAGGGCGAAGCGACCGATGCACGACGGTGTCGGTGACTGTGCCGCCGCCGGCGCGTCCTCGTCGCGGGTCTGCGCCAGCGGTGGAGGCGGCCGCAGCTCGAGCGTGGTCGGGGTCGGCCGCTCCGACATGATGCGCCCGCTCGATCATTCGCAGGCGCACTGGAACGACGCGTCGATCGCGACGTCGATCGACCACGCCGCGCTCTTCTCGTCGCACCAGCCCAGGGCCTGGACATCCTTGATCGCGTGGCGACCCTCGCCCATCGACACCGTTCCCGACCACCCCATGTCGAGGTCGGCACAGCCCGCGTCGCAGGCCTTGTCGAGGCCGGACTCACGGGCGGAGGCCAGCGCGTGTGCGGGGGCGTCGATCGCGATGCGGCTGCCCACGGCCTCGAGCCACTTCTCGCTCGGCGCGGCTTCGGGCTTGTACGGGTCGGGGCCCCAGGGCGGCTCGCAACCGCGCCACTTGAAGGACAAGTCGGTGCTCTGGGTCTTGAACTGCACCGACTCGCCGTCGCGCGGGGTCAGCTCAGCTCCGGGGTTTGGGGCATCGCATCCGGCGAGCAGCAACGGCACGAGCGCGAGGCTGGGGATGATCTTGTCGAGCATGACGTCCGCCCTTTCGTCACGGCAGCCCGGGCGAAAGCGCCCGGGTCGGGCCGTGCGACCGCGATCGACGGGGTCACGATCCATTTGTGACGGTGCGGCGGCGGCGCGGCGCGACCGGCTGCCCGAGGGGGATCCGCGCGCGTCACATCGCTGCCGCGGCCTGTTCTAATGAGCCATGCAAACGCCTTCGCTTCGCTGCCTGTGCTCGATCGCCTTGATGCTCGCCGCGTGCGGCAAGGACAACGGTCCTGGTGGTTCGGGTGACGACAGCTCCGGCAGCGGTGACAGCTCCGGTGGCAGCGCCGAGACCACCGCGACGACCACCATGTCCACCACCACGGTGTCGACCACCATGGCCGACAGCTCGACCGGCGACGACGCGAGCGGTTCGAGCACCGACGGCTCCGGCTCTACCACCGGGACCCCGGCGAGCTGCGGCGACGGTGTCGTCGACGAGGGCGAGGCCTGCGACGACGCCAATCGCGTGCAGGGTGACGGCTGCAACAACGACTGCGTCGAGTCCGGCACGATCCGGTGGGAGCTGCTCTTCGACGCGCCCGCCGGCGGCAGCGACTGCGGGCACGACATCGCCGCCAACGCGGCCGGGACCATCGCGGTCTCGGGCGAGGCCAGCACCGCCGACCAGGAGAGCTACGACATCTTGGTGCTGTCGATCGCCCCTGACGGCAGCGTCACGTGGAGCGACGTCTACGACAGCATCAGCAACATGGAATCGGGCGGTGGTAGCACCGACCGCGCCTACGGTGTCGCGATCGAGGACGACGACGAGATCATCGTCGCGGGCCACGAGTTCCTCGACAACGTCGACGCCGAGAACGTCTGGATCCGCAAGTACGACACCACCGGCGGCACCGCGTGGACGCGGACCGGGCCGGACACGGACACCGGCCGCGGCTACGGCGTCTCGGTCAGTGACACCGGCGACGTGTTCGTCGTCGGCACCCACGGGCTCTACGCGTTCGTGAGCAAGTACAACACCAACGGCGTGGAGTACTGGACCGAGGAGCGCAAGGCGCCGACGGTTGCAACGGCTGTGACCGCTTCTGGCGCGCGCGGCCGCTCGACGACGGCGGCGTGATCGTCTCCGGCAGCTACGACAACATGGACGGCGACGCCGCGATCGTGCGCATGGACGGCGACGGCAACGACGTGTGGGACGACGTGATCGACTCCAACATGGACAACGATGCGTTCGGCGGCATCGCGGCGGTGGGCGAGGACACCTTGGTGATCGGTGGCTTCGCCGGCGGCGCGCAACCCGACGAGCTGTACAACTACGACCCCGACGGCAACGTCAACTGGACGCTCTCGGATCCGGTGCCGATGACGGGCTACGCCATGGACGTGATCGGCACGCCCGACGGTGGCTTCGCCATCCTGACCGACGGCTACGACGACGCGACCGGCTACGTCGGCACGGTCACGCGCTTCGATGCGGACGGCGCGATCCTGTGGCAGCGCGAGCTGCCGGTGCCGGACATCATGGCGTACCAGCAGCTGCGCGCGATCACGATCGACGGCGACGGCAACTTCGCCGTCACCGGCTGCCGCGCCGACGACGGCGTCAACACCGACGCGTACGTGGTCTCGCTCGCACCGTGACCCCGGTGCGCGGCTCAGCGCGGCTGGATCGTCGCGAGCGCGTCGTCGTGCACGCGGCCGGATCTGGTCGCGGTCGGGCTCGGGCATCGCCGCGTGGGGCGCGGGCGTCGGCGCCTTGGCGCCGACGGTGCCGCCGGCGTGCCGCTTGGCCTCGCGCTCGGCCTCGGCGACGCCTTCTCGTAGCGCTTGCGCTCGCTCGCGAGGGTCTTGCGTAGGCCCGCGAGCTCGTCGGCGCTGTGCGTGAGGGCGGTGTCGCCGGTGTCCTTGAGCGTGCTTGCGGCCGCCTCGGTCTCGCGCAACAGTGTGTCGGCGCCGGCGAAGTCGCCCACGCGCGACTGCGCGATGGCGTCGACCGTGGCGCGGCCGCGCGCGCGCTCGCGGCCGCCGCTCGACCTCGAGGTTGCGCTCGTGGGCATGCTCGATGGTGGCCTCGGCCGCGACCAGGTGCGCTGCTCGAGGTGGCCGGCGTTGGCGGCGTAGGGCGTCGTAGCTCGCGATCGCGTCGAGCAGCTCCACCGGCGACACCCTCGGCGTGGGCGGAGACCTCGGAAGGCTCCACGAAGATGTCTTGCTGCTGACCCGCGGACAGGTCCGTCAGCCGCACCGCGTGGGCGCGGGTGTGATCGGGCGCGGTCGCGTGGCCGATCACACGGACGATGTTCACCCCCGGTCCGGGGTGCAGCTGCAGCAACAGGTTGCTGGCGATGACACTCTCGATGTGGAAGACCTCGTCGCGGAACGCCGCCGCGATGGTCTCGTCCTTCGCGATGCGGTGGAAGCGGCCGCCGGTACCGCGCGCGAGCTGGGCCAGCAGGGTCTCGTCGTACTCGAGCCCCAGGCCCAGGGCCGAGATCGCGATCTTCGACGCGGCCGCCTGAGCGACCAGCTGGGGGATGGTCGTCGCGTCGTTGGGCACGCCGTCGCCGAGCACGACGATGCGCGCCGCGCTGCCGGCCAGCGGCGTGGTCGCGACCTGTTGCAGCGCGGTCGCGAGGCCGGCGGCGAGGTCGGTGGTGCCGCGCGCCTGCATCTGCTGCAGCTGCTTGGCGATGTTGGCCGAGGTCTGCGGCCCGACCACCGTGGGCGCGACCAGCACCTGCACGCGCGTGTCGAACGTGACGACGGTGATGCGGTCACCCGCACGCAGCCCGTCGAGCATCGCGATCGCGGCGTTGCGTGCCTGCGCGATGGGCTCGCCGATCATCGAGCCCGAGGTGTCGATCACCAGCGCGAGATCGACCGGCGGACGCGACCGGGGCGACCGCGCCGGCGTCGAGCCGCAGCTGCGCGACCACGCGCGTGGTCGTGTCGGGCGGCAGGCTGCCGCGGTCGAGCGTGGCGGTGAGCCCGACCAGGGTCGGGGCCGCGCGGGTCGCATCGGTGGTCGTGATCGCGGCCGACGGCGGCTTGGTGCCGGCGGGGTGACAGGCGGTCAGGGCGGTGAGCAAGGACAGGGCGGTGAGGCAGACCCGGCGGCGCATGGACGCCCCTGCAACGCACCGAGTCGGCGCCCGGCTTACGCCGCCGTCACAACCCCGCGCTCAGGCCAGCGCGCCGCCGTCGATGACGAGGACCTGGCCGGTGATGAACGCCGCCTCCTCGCTGGCCAGCCACGCCGCCGCGAAGCCGATGTCGCGCGGCTGACCCAGCCGCCGGATCGGCTGGTCACCCACGAGTTCCGCGGCGCGCGCCGGGTCCTGCCAGTAGTACGCGGACAGGTCGGTCTGGATCAGCCCTGGCGCGATGGCATTGCAGCGCACGCCGTGCGGGCCGAACTCGCGGGCCCAGCTACGCGTGAGCATGATGAGGCCCGCCTTGGTGTAGCTGTACAGCAGCCCGCCGGCCTGGGGTCGCAGGCCCGAGATCGACGCGATGTTGATGATCGAACCCGTGCGTCGTTCGATCATCGACGGCAGCACGCGGTGGACCAGCGTGAACGCCGACTTGACGTTGACGTCGACCATCTTGTCGAGCATCTCCGTGGTGGTCGCGAGCGACGGGCCCTGGCCGATGTTGGTCGCGCTGTTGTTGACCACGATGTCGACCGGGCCCAGCTCGCGCTCGACCGTGGTTGCGAGCCGCTCGAGATCGTCGGCGCGACCGACGTGGCACTGCACCGGCAGGACCCGGGGGCCCAAGTGGGCCAGCTCGCGTGCGGTGGTCTCGAGCGCGTCGAGCTTGCGGCTGGCGATGGCCACCGCCGCGCCGGCCTCGACGAGGCGCTCGGTGATTGCCCTGCCGATCCCTCGGCCACCGCCGGTGACGATCGCGACCTTGCCTTCGAGCGAGAGCTGCAGTGCCATATGGCCCGGGTTTGTAGCACGCTGCGCGCGCCCCGCTGCGCGACGCCGCCGGCCGTGCCAGGCGCCGGATCGGTGCTACCTTCGCGACCGGGTCGGTCCGCGTGTCCGAGGTCTGCATCGCCAACATCGGTGTCCGCGAGCGTCGCAAGCGCCGCAACTTCGGGGTCTTCGCGTTCGCTGCCACCACGGTCGCGTTGGCGGTGATGGTCGCCTACGGGATCGAGCGCAGCTGGCGGCTCGCGTTGTTCTTCCCCCTGGTGGCGGCCGCCAGCGCGGTGATCCAGGCGCGCGACCGAACTTGAGTCGCGCTGGCGTCACGCGGTTCGCGTGACATGGATCAGGGGCCCGAACGCATCACCGACGCTGCCGAGCGCGCGCAGGTGCGGGCGCAGGCGCGCAGGGTCATGCGCAAGGCGGTGGCGCTGTCGCTGGCGCTCACCGCACTCGCGTGGCTGCTGCCGCTGTGAAGCGTGTGGCCGCTCAGTTTTGAAGAGGAAGCTCCGCTTCCTCTTCCCGCGCCGGCAGAGCCGTCGCGGGTCCTTTCTCCTTCCGGTCGCTGTCGCGACGAGAGGCCGTCAGCATCCGCTGACAGCCTCTCAGGCCTCGTAGAGCACGTCGAGGTAGGCGCGCATGAGGTCGCCGACCGCACTGCGCACCGGGATCGTGCCCGCGAGGCCGTAGATCGGCGCGAGCCCGCCCTTGCCCGCAGGCTGACTGCGGACCTCGTCGACCGCGTCGCGGAGGTCGGCGAGGAATCGCTCGGCCACGCCGGGCTGGGTGTGGCGCAGGGTCACGCACAGGTGTACCGCTGCGGGCTTGTGCAGGCCGTTGAGGTTCCAGTGGCGCCGCGTCATGGCATCGAGCACGCGGTAGATGTCGAGCGTGTCGGACGCGAACGCGATCACGAACAGCGGTTCGCCCAGCACGCGCAGGCCGTCGATGGCGCTGATGCCTGCGCGCAGGGTCCTGGCGGTCTGCAGGATCCGCTGCGTGGCGTCGAGGTAGCCCCGCTTGCCGGTCGCGATCATCGCGGCCCAACATGCGGCCGAAAGCGCGCCCGGGCGGCTGCCCGCGAAGGTCGGCGACAGGTACATGCCGCCGGGCCACTCGGTCGCGGTGAAGTACTGGTAGCGGCGCAGCGCCGCCGAGCGATACAGCACCACCGAGGTGCCCTTGGCCGCGAAGCCGTACTTGTGCGTGTCGGCCGAGATCGAGGTCACGCCCGGCAACGCGAAGTCGAAGCGCGGCACCTGCCAGCCCAGCTCGCGCGCGAACGGCAGCACGAAGCCGCCCAGGCACGCGTCGGTGTGGAAGCCGATGCCGCGCGCGCGCGCGAGCTCCGACAGCGGCTCGATCGGATCGATGACGCCGTGGGGGAAGCCTGGCGCCGAGCCGACGATGCAGATGGTGTTGCGCGTGACCGCGCGGCGCATCGCCGGCACGTCGGCGCGGAAGTCCTCGCCGACCGGCACGCGCACCAGCTCGAGCCCGAACGACTGCGCGGCCTTGTCGAACGCGACGTGGGCGCTGCTGGGCGCGACCACCTGCGGCGAGGTCACGCCCCGCTCGACCCGGGCCCAGTCGCGGTAGGTCTTCATCGCCAGCATGATGCTCTCGGTGCCGCCGCTCGAGACCACGCCGACCGCGGGCCCGGGGAAGCGGCCGCCGTCGCCGACGTGATCGCCGCCGAGCAGGGCCGCCGTCATCGCGACGATCTCGGCCTCGTACTTGACGACCGAGGGCCACACGTCCGCGTGCAGCGGATTGGTCTGCGAGAAGCTGGCATAGACCTGGGACAGCAGCGCGACGTGCTCGTCGTCGCCGTGGTAGACCGCGCCGGAGACGAAGCCGTCGTGCCAGCGCTCGCGCTCGCGTGCGGCCAGGCGCTGCATGTCCGCGAGCAGCTCGGCGTGGTCGCGGCCGCGTTCGGGCAGCACGGTGATGCGGGGCTCGGACTCGGCGTAGGGCTTGGCCGCGCGGCGGATGTCGCCCAGCAGCTTGGCGTACTCCGCAGCGATGCGATCGCGCAGTAGCGGCAGCCGTTTCGCGCGCTGGAACAGGCGATCGAGCGCGCGCTCGCCGAGTCGACGCAAGGGGGACAGTGCGCGGTGTTCGTGCAGTCGCGAGCGTGCGGTCATGCCGGCGCGCGCGAGCGTAGCGCATCGCGGTGCTGCTTCCACAGCGCGCGTTGCTGGCGGTACAGCGCGTCGTACAGCGCGCGATGGGCGGTGCGGGGGCGGTGGCGCGCGGCGATGGGGACCTTCGCCGCGATCTCGTCGACCCGCAGGCGACCCAGGCCCAGCAGCGCCACGAACGCGGCGCCGCGCGCGTTGCAGCGCACCGGATCCTCGACCTGCAGGATCTCGCGGTCGAGCACGTCGGCGTGGATCTGGCACCACAGCGTCGAGCTCGCGCCGCCGCCGATCATGCGGATGGCGTCGAGCCTGCGCCCGACGAAGTGCTCGACCGCTTCGAGCAACCACCGGGTGTTGAGTGCGACGCCCTCCAGCACCGCGCGCGCCAGCTCGGCGCGGCCGGTGCCCAGCGACAGGCCCAGCCATGCCCCGCGCACGTGCGGGTCGGCGTCAGGGGCAGCGCTCGCCGAACAACCACGGCGCGAACGTGACGCCCGCGGCCCCCGGCGCGACGGTGCCCGCGAGCGCGTCGATGCGCGGGAGCGCATCGGCCGGTGGCGGCGTCGCGTCGGCGGCATCAGCGGGCCAGAACACGCGGTCGCGGAGCCAGTTCATGCACGCGCCGGCGGTCTCCTGCGAGTTCGCGGCGAAGTAGCGCCCCGGCAGCGCCGACGGCAGCGACGCGACGTTGCGCAGGATGTCGGTCTTCTTGAACGGCACGTGGCACGACAGCCACGACGAGGTGCCGATGTACAGGTGCGGCTCGAAGTCCCGCGCGGCGCCCGAGCCGATCGCCGCCGACTGCACGTCGGGCGTGCCGCCGAACACCTTCACACCCGCGCGCAGGCCCAGGGCCGCGGCCGCGTCCGCGGTGACGCTGCCGATCACCGCGGTCGCAGGGACCAGGTCGGGCAGCCGTCGGCGCTCGATGCCGATCATGCCCAGCAGCTGCTCGTCGTAGGCGATGCGATCGATGTCGCGGTTGTCCGTGACCCAGTGCAGCGCGATCGAGTCGAAGCTGGCGCAGAAGCGTCCGCACAGGCGGTGGTTGAGCCAGTCCTTGGGCTCGAGGAACATGTGCGCGTCGCGGAAGACCTCGGGTCGCTCGTGGCGCAGGAACTCGAGGTGAGCGACCGGCTCCTTGCCGGCCAGCGAGGGGATGCCGCCGGTGCGGGCGATCCACCGCGCGAGCTTGCCGGCGCCGTAGCCCTGCACGCGCACCAGTCCGCCGACCCGCGCGGGCATGTGCTTGGCGCCGCGGGTGTCCATCCACGTGATCGCCGGATGCAGCGGTCGTCCGTCGCGCGCGACCGCGACCGTGCCGGCCCACTGCGACGTCACGCACACCGCGACGACCTGATCGGCGCGATGGCCCGCGCGCCACAGCGCCGCGGTCGCCTCGACGATGGCGCGCCACCAGTCGTCGGGATCCTGTTCTGCGCCGCCGCCGGGCAACAGCCGCAGCGCGGTCGCGGCGGAGGTGCACGCGAGCATGTCGCCGTCGATGCTCACCAGCGCGACCTTGGGTCCCGATGTGCCGAGGTCGATCGCGAGCACGCACGCACCGTCGCGTACTGCGCCAGTTGGTTCCCGCGGCGGTGTGGGCTCGTCCACGGCGCCGCACTCTAGCAGCAGCGCCGTCGCGATGGGCCCGGCGCGCGTGCGCACGCGGGAACCACTTGCGCCGCCCGCACGTGCACACCCATGATGAACGTCATGGCGAAGGCGGAGCGCGAGCGGTCCCGGGCCGCGGCCTGGTGTGTGGCGGCATCGTGCTTGGTTGCGTTGGCCGGCTGCGGCCAGATCCGTGGCGGGGTCCGTGGCGGGGTCCGGGCGCGCCAGGCCGCCGTCGATCCCGACCTGCAACCGCTGGTGTCGACCGCGGCGCCCGAGGCCCCGGTGTTCGAGCCCGACGAGGTCATCGCGGCCCCGGACGCGCCCGGTGCCGAGCTCGTGGGCAAGCGCGCGCCCAGCCGCGTCGGGCCCACGCAACACGTCGCGCTCGACGACGAGCCCGCGACCGGGACGATGATCAACGCGCAGCCGCAGCGGACCAAGAGCGGCTCGTTCATGCCCGGCATCGTGCTCGCGCCCACCGGCGGCGAGTGATCGTCGGCCGATCTTTCGGCCACGTCGCCGGGCAGCGCCGCACCTGCGCTCGGTGAAGCCTCGGCTCGCGCGCGTGGCCGCGGTCGTCGCCGCGCCGCTACAATCGTCGTGGCCGTGGCGTTCGACAACCGACTCCCCAACGTCGTCGCCTTCGGCGACAGCAACGAGTACGTCTTCGGACCCGCGCTGCAGCGGGTGCTGTCGCAGGCCGGCTTCCCCGCCGAGCAGATCGTGGTGAAGTACCGCGAGAGTTCGCGGCCGCGGAACTGGCTGCGCGCGGGCGACCCGCTGTACGACAGCGACTTCGGCGAGCTGTGGCGCACGCGCGACGAGTTCGACGCGGGGCCGCCGGTGGCCGAGGCGTTGTCGCCCGCGACCGTGCTGGTCGAGATCGGCCTGGGCGGCAACCTCGGCTTGTCGTCGACCGAGCAGCGCAGCGTCGGTGCGTTGGTGCAGCAGGTGCTGCGCTTCGCCCCGCGGGCGCAGATCGTCTGGCGCGGCGTGCCGCCGGCGACCGCGAGCCACAGCGGTGCGGTCGCGCCACGTTCGACCAAGCTCGGCCGCTACGAGCGCAACGCCCTGCTCAAGCGCGTGCTCTCGCCGTTGGGCTTCAGCGTGGTCGGGCCCGCCAGCGGTAGCGCTGCGGGCCTGCGCCGCGCCTACGTCGACCTGGTGGCGATGCACGCCGGCGGACCCGCGCCCGGTGACACCACTGCGGTGGGCACCGAGGCCGCGCGCGCCTACGAGCGCGCGGTCTTGCAGGACGCCCACGATGCGGCCAGCGTCGCGGGCGAGCAGCCGGCCGCGGGACCCTGGCGCGAGTTCGTGCGCGGCCGCGATGCGATGTCGGTGCACGTGCCCAGCGACGCTGCGATCGCGCTGGTCGAGCGCCACCTCGCGCCGCTGGGCCTGCTGCCGTTGCAGCCGCCGGTGCCGGCGCCCGGGGCCTACGCCACCGACGTCGTCGTCGACGACGCATACGTGCGCGACGGCCCGCCGGGATTCCAGTGGCGCAAGCCGCAGCTCATCCCGCGCGGGACCCCGCTGATGGTCGTGGAGTGGCGCGCGGGCTACGGCCGCGTGGTCGGCTTCGACAACCGCGACTGGAGCTGGACCTCGCTCGCGAACCTGGCGTTCCGCAGCTGACGCGCGCCGTGCCGGCGCGGCCGCGCCGTCGTCGCACGCTCCCTGGTAGGCTCGCGCCCGCCATGGACAGCTTTCGCGATCGGGTTGCGGTCATCACGGGTGCGGGCAGCGGCATCGGGCGTGCGCTCGCAGAGTCGCTGGTGCGCGCGGGCGCCCACGTCGCGCTGGTCGACGTGCACGACGAACGCCTGCGCGACGTGCAAGACCAGCTCGAACGCGACAGCGACCGCCGGGTCTCGTGCCACCGCGCCGACGTCTCGGATCGCGCGCGCATGGCTGCGCTGCCGCAGGAGGTGCTGGGCGAGCACGGCCGCGTCGACATCCTGATCAACAACGCCGGCGTGACCGTGGCCGCCGAGTTCGCCGAGCTCGACCTCGCGGATCTCGACTGGCTGGTCGGCGTGAACTTCTGGGGCGTGGTCCACGGCTGCAAGTTCTTCCTGCCCGCGCTGCGCGAGAGCGACGACGCGTACATCGTCAACCTCTCGAGCCTGTTCGGGTTGGTCGGCGTGCCAGGGCAGTCGGGCTACTGTGCGACCAAATTCGCGGTCCGCGGCTTCTCCGAGTCGCTCGCGGCCGAGCTGGCGCACTCGCGCGTGCGCGTGCTCAGCGTGCATCCGGGCGGCATCGCGACCAACATCGTGCGCGACGGTCGCTTCGTCGCCAGCCACGCCCACCGCCAGGGCCGGCTGGTGTCGTTCTTCGAGCGGCACGCGATGCCGGCCGAACGCTGCGCCGAGATCATCCTGGGCGCGATGCGTCGCGGTCGCTCGCGCGTGTTGGTGAGCGCGAGACCCACGTCGCGGACGCGCTCAAGCGCATCTTCCCGACGCTGTCGCAGGCCGCGATCGCCCGCGCCGGCAAGCTGCTCGCGCGGCGCAGCTGAGGCCAGTGCCCCGCACCGCCCGGTGCGATCAGTCGCTGGAGAGGAAGCTCCGCTTCCTCTCCCCGCGGCGGCAGAGCCGTCTTCGGGGCCTCTGTGCTTCGGTCGCTGGCGCGACTCACGGGTTGGATGCGATCGCGGTGAAGGCCCGCGCGAACGCGCCGATGCCGACCCGCGCCTGACGCCAGTCGAAGAACTCGTTGGGCGCGTGGTAGCCGTGATCGGGCAGCGACAGCGGCAGGACGTGCACCGGGCGACCGAGCTCGCGCGCGATCATCGGTACCGCGCCGATCGAGCCGCCCTCGCGCACCGTCACCGGGCAGCGGCCGGTGGTCGCGTGGAGCGCCTCGACGATGGCGCGGTGGACCTTGCCGCCCTGATCGGCACGGTAGGGCGCGAGCCAGCCGCCGAGATCGACGACGACGTCGGGATTGACCGCGCGCACGAATTCGACGAGCGCCTGGCCGATCACCATCGGGTCCTGATCGGGCACGAGGCGGAAGCTGACCTTGAGCTCGGCGGCCTCGGGCACGATGGTCTTGGTGCCGCGCCCGGTGTAGCCGCCCGCGAGGCCGTGGACCTCGAAGGTCGGCCGCGTCCAGATCTTGAGCATCATCTCGAGCGGCACGCGCGTGGTCACGTGGTGCAGGTCGTGGGCGTGCAGGAAGTACTCGGGGTCGAAGCCCGACGCGAGGAAGCCGGCGATCTCGTCCTCGGACGGCGCGGTCACGCCGGCGTGCCAGAAGCCAGCGCCGTCGATCGCGGTCGCCAGGGCGCACAGCTCGCGCACGGGGTTGCGCGCGACGCCGCCCGCGAGCCCCGAGTGGACCTCCTTGCCGGCGGTGCGCAGGCGCAGGTTCGCGTGCAGCGAGCCGCGCAGACCGGTCGAGACCGCGGGTTGCTGGTCGGTGGGCCAGATGGTGTCGGACACGATCACGGCTTCGGCGGCGGCGAGCTCCTCGCGCCGTGCGGTCAGGACCTCACCGAAGTGCGGGCTGCCGATCTCCTCTTCGGTCTCCCACACGAAGGTGACGTCGATCGGCGCGCCGTGATCGATGGCGATCTTCGCGCCCCGCAGCGCGCACAGGGCCGGGCCCTTGTCGTCGGTCGCGCCGCGCCCGCCGTACAAGAACTGCCGCTTGGGGTGATCCTCGACCTCGAAGTGGAAGGGGTTGGCCTGCTGCCACACCGCCGCGTCGGCGGGCTGCACGTCGAGGTGGTTGTAGACGATGACACGTGCGCGCGCGTTGGGATGACGCAGGCGGCCGATCACCGTCGGCGTGCCGCGCGTCTCGACCAGCTCGGCCTGCGCGCCCATCGACGAGAGCAGCTCACGCGCCGCGATCGCACTCGCACGGATGTCCCGGTCCTGCGTCGCACCCGGGCTGACCGAGGGCAGCTCCACCAAGGTGCGCAGCTGCGCGCGGAACCAGGCCTCGCTCGCGAGGACCTCGTCGTCGAACCCGGGTGGCACGGGTGGCGTAGACATGCTCAGAACAGCGTTATCATGGCTCGGCGTGGCAGAGAAGCTTTCGGGGCAGATGGGCAGCGGCCAAGGCGCGCCCCGGCGGCGATCCGCGTGGTCGTGGTGCGCGGCGGCGTCGCTGTGGGCGGGCGCTGCGTGCGGGATCGCTCCGGAGCGGCCCACCGCGGGGCACGCGTCTGCGACGCCGGAGCTGTCCGAGGCCGGCGCCGAGTTGCTCGGCCGCGCACTGCCGGAGCTCGAGGTCGACGGATGGCTGCAGCTCGACTCCGACGGCGAGGTGATCACGCCGACACCGGCGCCGACGCTCGCATCGCTGCGGGGCCACGTCGTCGTCGTTCGCTTCTGGACCGACACGTGCCCTTACTGCCGCGCGAGCATGCCGGGCTTCGTCGCGCTGGCGCAGCGCTTCCGTGACGACGGTGTGGTCGTGATCGGGATCCACCATCCCAAGCCCGCGATCGCAGCCGACGCGGTGGTCGATCGCACACGCGTGGCGGAGACGGCGCGGGCGTGGGCCATGGACTTTCCCATCGCGTTGGACGAGCACTGGCTCACGCTGCGCCGCTGGTGGCTGACGCGCCCACGCGACGCGACGAGCGCGACGCTGGTGCTCGATCGCGACGGCATCGTGCGCTGGGTCCACCCGGGGCCCGAGCTACACCCCGACGGGCCCCGCGATCACGTTCAGTGTCGGCGCGACTACGACGCGCTCGTGCGCGCGGTGCAAGCGCTGCTCTGACACGAATGTCGCGGCGCGCCGACGGTGTCGTGCGCCTGTGCCGGCCTTCGCACGCGCCGCTGGATTGGCGATCCCCCGCGCGCGCCTGCTATCCTGTTGCTTGGTCCTTCTCGCCTGTTCTTGCCGATGACTGGGCTTCTCCACCGCACGGCGCCTCCGTGGCGTCGGCTGGGCCTCGTGGCCGGGCTCGCCGCTGGCGGCTGCAGCACACCGGCGACCGACTTCGTCGCGCCGACCTCGCTCACCGCCGAGAGTAGCGGCGAGGCGGGTGGTGACACCGGCGACGGCGGCAACGGCGACGACGACGCCGAGAGCAGCAGCGGTGCGGACGACGAGGCCAGCACCGGTGGCGACGGCACCACCGGCGACGATCCGCCGCCGCCGGGCGAGTACGCGATGTGTCCCGAGCCGCTGCCCGAGGGCTGGGTGCTGTGCGAGGACTTCGAGGCGCTGCAGGATCCAGCGAGCGCGTTCTTCGAGTACCAAGACGGCGAGGGTGCGTTCGTGCTCGACGACGGCGGCGGTGCATCCGGCCGTCGATCGATGCGCGTCACCTATCGACCGGGCGTCGAGGGTGCCGGCTATCTCTCGGCCGCGTTCGGGCGCAACCCCATCGTGTTCGGCGACGTGCCGCAGGCCTCGACCGACTCGGACTTCCAGAGCGTGTACTGGCGCCTGCGCGTGAAGACCCAGGCGGGTTGGCCCGGCATCGGCCCCGGCCATCTCACCAGCGCGACCTCGTTCGCATCGCCGATGTGGAACCAGGCCATGAATGCGCGGCTGCGCTCGGACGGCGACAACGTGGTGCTGCTGGGTGAGCCGACCACGTGCGTGCAGGGGGATCAGGTCGCGTGCAGCGGCTACGAGGACCCCGACGGGCCCAAGGGCCTGGGCGGCCTGGTCGGTGCCACGCCGTTGTTCGCGGCGAAGAACGCGGATCGGTGGTTTTGCGTCGAGGCCCACGTCGCGCTCAACAGCCCCGGCTCGAGCGATGGCGTGTTCGAGTTCTGGGTCGACGGCGAGCTGCAGAACGGCGTCTACGATCTCGACTGGCGCGGCAGCTGGACCGACTACGGCATCAACCTCATCACGATCGAGAACCTGTGGCCCGGCGGCGCGCCGTCGCAGCTCGAGCGCTCGATCGACGACTTCGTGATCTCGACCGAGCCCATCGGCTGCGAGTAGCCGCGGGGGCCGGCGGCCCCCGGCGCCGGGGTGCGGGCCCGCCGAAAAAGATCTGGATGGACCGGCCGCTGCGGCGACTCCATGCCCGATGCTGCTGCGAAGCCTCGCCGCGATCCTGGGCCTGTCGCTGCTGTCGGCCTGCTACGAGGGCCTGGACCCGGCCGCCGCCGCTGCCGAACCCGACGCCGACGGCAGCTCCGGCAACGCCGGGGATTCCACCGGCGCGGCGCCCGACGGGCCCCCGGCCGACTGCGCCGCGACCAGCCCGCACGTCGCGCTGCGGACGCTGACGCGGCGCGAGTACGCCAACACCATGCGCGATCTGCTGGGCGTCGGCGACGACGTCGCCATGAGCTTCGCTGCGGACGAACAGGTCGCCGGCTACGACGCGAACGCGACCCAGGCGCCCTCGACCACGCAGCTCGAGCTGTACCTCGACGCGGCCGAGCAGCTGGGCGCGATCGCGGCGGGCAGCGAGATCGCACGCTTCGTCGACTGCACGCCGGGTGACGACGGCTGTGCCGAGGCGTTCATCGCCGGCTTCGGTGCCCGTGCGTTCCGGCGGCCGCTGTCGGCGTCCGAGCAAGCGGCGTACCTGGCCGACTACACCGCGATCGCGGGCGAGCAGGGCGCGGCGCTGGGCCTGCAGGTGGTCGCGACCGCGATGCTGGCGTCGCCGCACTTCCTCTACCTGGGCGATCGCAGCGAGCTCGGCGACGACTCGGCGCGCGCGTGGGATCTGGCGTCGCGGCTGTCGTACTTCCTGTGGGCGACGATGCCCGACGACACGTTGTTCGAGGCCGCGGCGCAGGGGCAGCTGTCCACGCGCGACGAGGTCGCGGCGCAGGTCCGGCGCATGCTCGACGATCCCCGTGCCGCCGACGCGCTGGCGTCGTTCTCGGCGCAGTGGCTCGAGGTCGCGTCGCTGGGCCAACGCGCGCCCAAGGATCCTGCGATGTTCCCCGATTGGACGCCCGCGCTGGCCGACGCGGCCGAGCGCGAGGCGGCCACGATGCTGCATCGCGTCGTGCGCGACGGTGACGGCAGCTTCGCGAGCCTGCTGCGCTCGCGCGAGGCCTGGGTCGACGAGGCGCTCGCGGCGGCGTACGGCGTCGCCGCGCCGGCCGATGGCGAGGGTTGGGTGGTGCTGCCGCAGGACCAGCGCGCGGGCCTGCTCACGCGCATCGCGTTCCTCGCCGGCCACGCCCACGCGACGCAGAATTCGATCGTCCACCGCGGCAAGTGGGTGCGCGAGCGGATGCTCTGCACCACGCTGCCGCCGCCGCCCCCGGGGGCCGCCGATCAGCCGATCGACGAGGACTCGCGGCTGCAAGACGGCGCGTGCAAGGGTTGCCACAGCCTCATGGATCCGATCGGCATCGGCTTCGACGGCTACGACGCGATCGGCATGTACCTCGGCACGGCCACGCCCGGCCGCATCGAAGGCTTCGATCCGGCCGAATTCGCCGATCCGATCGCGCTCTCGGAGCTGCTCGCGGAGGCGCCCGAGGCCCACGCGTGCTTCGCCGAGCAGCTATTCGCGTTCGCCAACCGCCGCACGGTCGCCGACGACGAGGCCTGCGGCGTCGACGAGATCGCGGCGGCCTTCGCCAGCGACGGCGACATCGTCGCGCTCATCGTCGAGCTCGCCACCGCGCCGGGGTTCACCGGCCAGGAGCTGCCGTGACCCATCGCATCCACCGCCGTCACTTCCTCGCCACCGGTGCCGCCGCCGCGCTCGGGCTCCCGACCTTGTCGTCGTTCGTGCGCGCGGGCGGGGCGGCTGCGCCGCGTCGCTTGGTGATCGTGTGGTCGCCCAACGACGCGCAGTGGGTCGAGCAGTACGAGACCCCGCTGGTCTCCGGCGCCGCGCTGCCAGCGGTGCTGCCCGCGTTCCTGCAGCCGCTCGCGGCCCACCGCTCGCGGCTGGCGGTGCTGGGCGAGATCGACAACCTCTTCGACGGCGGCCACACCAGCATCGGTCACGCGCTGACCGGCACCGCGTGGATCGGTCCCGACGACAACAATTTCTGGGCTGGCGGCGTCTCGGTCGATCAATACCTGGCGCAGGCCCTGGGCCAGCCGGCGCTGACGCTCGGCGTCACCTGCGGCTACAAGACCGGCAAGGGGCGCATGAGCTACGCCGCGTCCGAGAGCCCCGTCGATCCCATCGAAGACCCCGCGGTCGCGTTCGCCAACCTCTTCGCCGACGTCGGCGTCGACGCGGCGGAGCTGGCCGCCCGGCGCGCGCGCAAGCGGTCGGTGCTCGATCGCGTCGCGGCGGATCTGCAGGCCTTCCGCGCGACCGTGCCGCCCGAGCAGCGGCCGCGGCTCGATCAACACCTCGACTCCATCCGCGACATCGAGCTGCACCTCGACGATGCGCTCACCGCCACGTGCGACCCGGTCACGCCCGCGCCCGGTGACGCCGCCGACAACGCGCGCGTGCCCGAGACCACGCGGGCGCAGCTGTCGATCATCGCCCAGGCCCTGGGCTGTGGCGCGGCGCAGATCGCCACGCTGCAGCTGGGCCGTGCCGGCGGCAACTTCACGCCGCTGTGGCCCGACGACGGCATCGACATCGGCCTCGACGTCCACAACATCGCGCACGAACACTACCTGCAGGTCGACGACCCCGGGGTCGTGGCCGACGCGAAGGCGGTCGAGGTGTGGTACTCGCAGCAGCTGGCGTTCCTGCTCGATCGCCTGGCCGAGATGACCGACGTCGACGGGTCGTCGCTGCTGGACAACACCCTGGTCGTGCACGTCAAGGAGCTGGCGCAGAACCATGGCACACGCGGCATGACCTACGTCGTCGCGGGCGGACCGACGCTGCTGACCGGCGACCGCTACACCGCCTGCGGCGGGCGCTCGCACAACGACCTGCTGCTCGGGCTGTGCCACAAGCTCGGGGTCGAGGACGAGAGCTTCGGCGATCCGGCCTACTGCACCGGGCCGCTGGACTTCTGAGTGGCGCGCGCGCAACCGCTACCGCGCGGATCAGCGCGGACGTGGGCCGGCGTCGAAGTTGGCGGTGATGGCCTCGCTCGCGAGCGCCTCGCAGTAGATCGCCACCAGGTGCAGCGTGCCGCGCCAGTTGCGGACGTCGTAGTCGGGGAAGTTGCCGAACACGAGGTCGTAGTTCGGGTTCCACACGCTGAGGTCACCCGGCTCGGCGTTGGTCGCGATGACCTCGCCGTCGAGGAACAAGGTCGTCTCGCCGGTGCGGTGCACCAGCACGAGGTGGCTCGCGCGCAGCATCGGGGTGTCGAGCCAGTCGAGCTCGATCATCGCGTCGGTGGTGTGGAGCATCCCGACGTAGCCCCGCGTCGTCCACTCGGGGTTCATCGCCAGTGCGAACTCGATCTGCTGTCCGCCCGGCGGCGAGCCGTAGGTCACGATGCCGGTGGGTCCGCCCTGCGAGTCGTCCAGCGGCGTGGCCCAGACCTCGACGGTGAGCTCGCCGCCGTCGCGGCAGTCGTCGAGCCGTTCGAACACCGGCTCGCGCGAGCGCAGCCCGGTGTGCGCGCCCTCCCAGTCGCCGTCGAGCCGCAGGCCGTCGGCGACCCAGGTGAAGCCCTGCCCGAGCACACCCGGCGCGCCCGCGTCCTCGAAGTCGAGCGGGAACGGATCGCCGACGATGGACGAGACCGTGGTGCCGTCACCCTCGCAGAAGTCGTACAGCAGCACCGGCACCACCGGCGCGCGGCCCTCGGGCACGCACGCGCTCGTCGATCCGGTGGTGGTGTCGCCGCCCGACGACGCGCTGCCCTCCGACGTGGTGTCGCCGCCGCTGCCGAGCGTGGTCGTGATCGCGGCGGTGGTGCTGCCGCCCGTGCCCTCGAGCGCAGCCGTGGTGCTCGAGCTCGCGCCGCCGTCGCTGGTGCCCGTCGGCGCGACGCAGTGGCCCGCGATGTCGGCCGGGGCGTAGCGCGACCAGCGAAGGCCCGAGTCGCAGCCGTCGTCGGTCGCGGCGCAGCAGCCATCGCCCTCGCAGCTGCCGCCCGCGCCGCACTCGGCGTCGTCGGTGCAGGCGAACACGCCCACCGGAATGCAGGCGGCTGCGGCAGCGCCGACCGTCAGCGCAACCGCGGTCCGCCACACCGCTTCGCCCCGCACGCACGCGACGATATCACGGGCGCGCGCGGCGAGCATGGCGATCGCGGCGCGCGAGCACGGCGTAGCGGACGATGCCGCCCACGAGCAAGGCGCCACCGCTGACGAGCACGGGGATCGACGCGCGCGACAGGGCGACCGCGCGATCGTTGTGGGTGCCGAAGTCGTCGACGACGCCGGCGCGGTCGGCCAGGGACTGCTCGCGGCGCGCGACGATCGCGAGCACTGCGCCGGTGATCGCGATCGCGCTGCCGACCGCGACCAGGCTCGCCGCCGCGGGATCGCGCTGCCAGCGTCGCGCCGGCGCGCGGTCGCTCGGGGCCGCGGGCTCGACCCGCGGCGGTGGCACCGGCGCGGGCGCGGGCTCGGGCTCGGGTGCGGGCTCGGGCAGCTCGGCACGGCACGCGTCGATGGTCGCCTCCGCGGCGGTCACCGCCTGGGGCAGCGGCTCGGTCGCGATGAAGGCCTCGAGCGTCGTGATGGCCGCGACGCAATCGCCCGCGGCCTTCTGCGCTTGGCCACGCGCAAACAGGTACGCGATGTCGCCGGTCTCGGCGTAGGCGCGGGCGAAGCCCTCGGCCGCCTCGGCGAAGCGACCCTCGGACCACGCGCGCTCGGCCGCGACGACGGTGTCCGAGGCGGTCGCCGGCGCGACCGCGAGCAACATCGCGAAGAGGGCGACCGCGCTCATCGCTCGTAGCCCGGGGGATACAGCGACGCCGGCGGCGTGCTCGGAGCGCTGGTGCTCGCGGGCGCGGGCTTGGTCCCGCCGCGTGCACGTCGGCGCGCGGGCGCGCGGGCCGGCTCGCGCGTCGAGGTCGATCTCGCGTCCGTGGGTGTCGCGGCCGCGGCGGTGGGGGACGGCGCCGCCGCGGATGCCGGCGTCGGTGCGGCCGTGGCAGTCGGCGCAGGTGCAGCCGCGCCCGGTGTCGCCGACACCGGCGTCGTCGCGACCGCGGGCTGGGCTGCGTCGCCCGCCGACATCTCGCCGGCTTCCCGTGGGCGATCCTCCGCGCGCGTCGGCGCGGCCGTGTCGGTGCGCGCCGCCTCGGCATCGTGCGGGCGCGTCACGGCGTAGACCGTGACCGCGGTGATCGACGACGCCGCGGCGATTGCGAGCCAGAAGCGTCCGCGCCCGATCGCGGGCGGCTGTGCCGGCGGGACCGCGCGCACGGTCATGCCGTCGTCGGCCGCGACGTGCGGCACCGACAGCGTCTGCGGATGCGGGGGCGCGCCGAAGCTCTCGCGCATGAACTCCGCCAGCTCGACGGTGCTGAGCGTGCGTCCGTCGGCCTCGGCGAAGGCCTCGAGCTCGAGCTGCATCGCCAGTGCGGTCGGGTAGCGCGCGTCGGGATCGGTCGCGAGCGCGCGCTCGACGATGCGCACCAACGCCGGCGGCAGCTCGGGTCGCAGCTGCTGCGGCGGGCTGAAGTCGCCGCGGGCGGTGCGGGCCATCGCCGCGAACTCGTTGGGCGCGTGGAAGGCCCGCGCGCCGGTGAGCACCTCGTACGCGACGATGCCGAGCGAGAAGATGTCGCTGCGGCGATCGACCTCCTCGCCGCGGCACTGCTCCGGCGACATGTACCCGATCTTGCCCTTGATGCGGCCGGCCAGGGTCTTGCTCGTACGCGCGGCGGCCTTGGCGATGCCGAAGTCGGTCAGCTTGATCGCGCCGCTGTACGCGACCATCACGTTCGACGGCGAGACGTCGCGGTGGACCAGGCCCAGTGGTCGACCATCGTTGCCCAGGGCCTCGTGGGCGTGGTGCAGCCCGGCGCACACACCGATGAGCACGACCAGCGCCAGGCCCAGCGGCAGGCCCTCGGGCGCGCGCTTGAGCACCTCACGGAGGTTGCGGCCATGGACGTACTCCATGGCGAGGAAGTACTCGCCGCGCACGCTGTCGATGTCGGTGACCTGCGCGATGTTGGGGTGATCGAGCGAGGCGGCGATGCGGGCCTCGTCGAGGAACATCGTGATGAACTCGATCCTCGGTCAGGTGCGGCAGCACGCGCTTGATCACGACGGTGCGCTCGAAGCCCGACAGCCCGCTGTGCCGCGCGACGTACAGCTCGGCCATGCCGCCGGTCGCGAGCCGACCGATGAGCTCGTAGCGGCCCATGCGGGTGCCCGGCGGCAGCCCACCGAGGGTCGGCGCGCGCGGTGGATCCACACCGCGATTCTACCAGGGCCGGGCCGCGGCTCAGGGGTCGCGCGGGAGGTTGGCCGCGCGCGTCGCGGGGCCGAGCGCGCGCTGGAGGTCGTCGAGCCCCAACACCACGCGATCGCGCAGGGCGCCGGGCCGCGTCATCTCCACCACCGCGGCGACGATGAGCTCGCGCGCGCGCGAGCCGGCTGCCGATGGTGCTGGGGTTGGTCTCGAGCACCGTGCCGATCTCGACCGTGCTCATGCCCTCCCAGTAGTAGAGCTCGACGACGATCTGGAAGTCGATCGGCAGGGTCGACAGCGCCATCAGCACCAGCACCTCGTCCTCGCGTCGCACCGCGACCACGCTCAGCGAGGTGCGGGCGGCGGAGTCGTCCTGCGCGAGGCTCATCGCGCGGTCGTGGCGCCCGGCCTTGCGCAGGTGGCCCAGCAGCAGCCGCCGCGCGATGCCGTATAGGTACGGCTTGAGCGCGGCACCGTCGCGCAGCGACGCGGCACCCTCGGTCGCCGCGACGAAGACTTGCTGCGTGAGATCGTCGGCGTATTGCGGCAGTCGCAGGTCGAAGAAGCGGCGCACGCTGGGGTAGTGGCGGCGCGTGAGCGCCTCGCCGGCGCTGCGATCGCCTGCGAGCCACGCGGCCACGAGTGCCGCGTCGGACGCGGCGTCGGCGGACGGGGGCAGGGGCGGTGCGGTCGGAGCCATGGCGCAGCGCCGCCCGCCCGCATCCGGGCGGCGGAGCCCCGCGATGGTACCCCAGCGCGCCGCGTGCTCGATGGCGGTCGTGCTCATGCGCTCGCGATCGACGCGGCCCAGCTGCGCTCGAGCGCGCCCCAGTCGACGCGCGAGCCGATCTGCGCCAGCACGGCGTAGAGCCCGAAGCGCAGGCGGAACAGGAACAGCAAGCGGCCGGGCAGCTGCAGTCGGCCGATCGCGAGCTTGTCGCGCATGAGCGCGCGAGCGTCGGTGCCCTCGTCGAGCGCGATGCTGCGGGCGCCCTCGTCGCGTAGGGGGCCGAAGAAGCCGTGCAGCAGCCGGCGCAGCTCGCTGCGGCCGCGCGCGTCGGTCGGCGCGCGACCACCCAGGGCCTCGAGCGCGACCGACATCGCGTCGACGTCGTCGCGGCGCACTGCGAGCGCCAGCTCGGCGAAGCCGCTGCGCAGCGACGGCTCGAAGCTGCGCACGCAGCCGAAGTCGTACAGCACGATGCGGCCGTCGCCCAGGAACGCGAAGTTGCCCGGGTGCGGGTCGGCATGGAACAGACCTTCGCGGTAGAGCGTGCGCATCCAGAAGCGGAACAACGCCGTGCCGGCGCGGTCGCGGGCGGCCTGGTCCGGCGCGGCCGCGAGCCAGCGCGTGAGGTCGGTGCCGTCGACCCGCACGCTGACCAGCACCGCCGCGCCGCAGAACTCGGGCACCACCGCCGGCACCACCAGGTCGGGGTCGTCGGCAAACAGCGCGGCGAACTGCTGCTGCCGGCGTGCTTCGAGCGTGAAGTCGCACTCCTCGAGGAACGCGGTGCGGGCCTCGTCGATGAGCTCGCCCACGGTGGCGGCGCCGCTGACGGCTGCGAAGGCCTTGCCCAGGGTCGCGGAGCGGAAGTCGGCGCGCAGCGCCGCTTCGATGTCGCGGTGGCGCACCTTGACCACGACCGCACGGCCGTCGGGCAGCTGGCCGCGGTGCACCTGGCCGATGCTCGCGACCGCGATCGGCTCGCGCTCGAGCCGGGACAACAGCGCGTCGGCGCGCTCGCCCAGTGACGCGCGCACGGTCGCTTCGACCTCGTGCCACGGCGCGCTCGGGGCCGCGGTCTGCAGCAGCGCGAGCATCGAGCGCACCGACTCGGGCACGGTCGCGTCGACGTAGCCGAGCATCTGCCCGACCTTCATCGCCACGCCCTTGAGGCCGCCCAGCTGCGCCACGATCGCCTCGAGCTCCTCGGCGCTCGGCGGGTCGCCGCGACGGGTGCGGGCGATGGCCGAGCCCACGCCCAGCGCGCTGCGACCGGTGCGCCACAGCCGGCGCAGGGAGGAGGTCGGGACGGCGTCGTGCCCGTGCAGCAGCCGGCCGCGGGCGTCGGAGGGGGTCGGGGCGTCGATCTTCATTGTGATAGTTACTATCATAAGTTGTCGGGCGGCGCAAGGGCGGCCGCGCCGATCCGGCGCCACAGCGGCCCCGCGCCCAGGGCGTAGAGCAGCACCGCGTCGCCCATGGCGTTGTCGGCCATGGCGGCGAGCGCGGGGTCGAGCGCGAGCACGAGGTCGGCCGCGCCCAGCGATCGCGCCAGCGAATCGAAGCTGCGCTGGTCGTCGAACACGCGCGCGGCCAACAAGGCGAAGCCGCTGGACGACGCGCTCGCGCCCAGCACCGGTACGACCGGACCCGAGTCCACGTCGACGGTGCCGTGCGTCGCGGTGGGCCACTCGCGCGCGTAGCCCAGACCCAGCACGCGACCGAGCAGGGCCTGCTTCGCGCGCGCGTACTGCTCCTGCGCGAAGCCGTCGTCGAGCAGGCGCAGGTTGGCCGCCACCAGCCACAGGCTCGAGCCCTCGGGGCCATCGCGCGGCGCGCCTTGCCAGCTGAACTCGGAGCCCAGCAGGCCGGTGGCCGGATCGACGAGCGCGGTGCGTGCGTGCGCGACCCAGCGGGCGACCAGCCCGCCGTGATCGCTGCCGTCGAGCACGTCGGCCATGCGGATCGCCACCAGCGCGTTGGTGTTGCAGAACAGCCACGCCTCGCCGGGGTAGCTCTCGGCCAGCAGCGAAGGGCTGCGTTCGATCTGCGCCGCGATCGCGGCCACTCGCGCGCGGTGTTCGGCCGCGACCGTGGGATCGTCGCGGACGAAGCGCCGAGCACCGAGCACCAGCGCGATCTCGCCGTCGACGAACACGCTCGCGCCCGCGGGGTCGGCGAAGTCGCCGCGCTGGCCGTACGGCAGCAGGAAGTAGCGGTCGCCGAAGCGGCGTTGGTCGTCGATCTGCGACTGCACCAGCGCGTCGATCCGTGGCAGCAGCGCCGGCGCCTGCTCCGGATCTGCGATCGCGCGATCGACCAGCGCCAGCGCCAGGAACGTGCGGTGCATCAGGTCCCACTCGGGGTTGCGATGCCGCAGCGCCGCCGCGACCTCGGCCTGCGCGTCCGGGTCCTGCACGCCCTCGAGCAGCCGCTGCTGCAACGCGAGCGCGCGTTGCTCCACGCTCGGTCGCGTCGCGCACCAGCCCGCCAGCGCGAGTGCGAACACCACGGCCACGATCACCAGCGCGCGTCGGCAGCGTCTCATCGTCGTAGAGGCATACGCGCGGGGGCGCGGCCGCGCCGCTGCAGATTTCGTGCAAATCGCCGCGCCGTGGCGACGCCGCGGAGGTGATAGTCTCTCTCAGATGTCTGCGAAGGCCCCGGAGTCCGAGGACGGTCGCACGCGCCGACGGGTGACCGCGATGCGCCGCACCCAGGCGGTCGCGCTGGATCTGTTCGAGCGCGACGGCTACGACGCGGTCGGCATCGACACCATCGCGGCTGCCGCCGAGGTCGGGCCCGCGACCATCTACCGCAACTTCGGTACCAAGGAGCGCCTGGTGTTGTGGGACGAGTACGATCCCATGCTGCTCGAGGCCGTCACCGCCGAGCTCGCGGACCACGCGGTGCTGGAGGCGTTGCCGCGCGCACTCAGCCGCGCGGTCGGGGAGGTCTACACCCGCGATCGCGTCCGCATCCTGCGGCGCGCCCGCCTCATCCGCGCCAACGTGGCGTTGCAGCAGGTCGCGGCCGGCGACGCGCGCATGCTGCGGGTCGCGCTCGCGGAGGTCTTTCGCAGCAGCCGCCACGCGGCGGATCCGTTCGAGGCGGTGATCTGGGCCGGTGCGGTCGTGTCGACGCTGGAAGCCGCGGTCGATCGCTGGGTCGACGGCGATGGCGAGGGCTCGCTCGCGCGGCAGTTTGCCGGCGCGTTCCGAAGGCTCGGCCGGCTCTCGGCCGCGTGATCACGCAACCGCCCGGCGCACCGCGCCCGTGCCCACGTCAGGGCGCGACCGGCCGGCGCAGGTCCTCGGCGCGGACCTGCCACGGCGGCTCGGGCACGTCGTCGAGCTCGTAGAAGCCGGCGCAGAAGCACGCGTGCGGGCAGCCGTCGCACACCGGCTTGCGCACGCGGCGAGCCGCGAGGTACTCGGCCAGGTTCACGCCGTCGTTGTTGACGAACACCATCTGCCGCGCGCGCTTGTCGAGATCGCCGGCGAGGTGGCGCTCGTAGCCGGGCATGAAACAAAACGGAAGATTGATGACCTGGATGTTCATGCGGTCGCCGAAGCGATCGATCACCTGCATCGCCAGCCGTGCGGCGGTCTCGGTGTCGGGTGCGACCATGCGGGTGGCGCGGCCGAAGGGCGTGAGGAACTGGATGTTGAACCACCGCAGGCCCAGCGACAGACACAGCGCCGCGAGCTCGGGCAGCTGCGCGTGGTTGCCCTTGGTCACGGTGGTGTTCATGCCCAGCTCGAGCCCTGGCGGCGCGGCGGCGACACAGTTGCGGATGCCGGCAACGGTCTGGTCGAAGGCCTCGGCCACGCCGACCTGGGCCGCGTGGGTGCGGGCGTCGACGCCGTGCAGCGAGAACAGCAGCGAGGTCACGCCGCTGCCGACCAGCCGCGCCGCGAACTCGGGGTAGGCGCACAGCCGCCCGTTGGTGGTGACGTTGATGCGGCGGTAGCCGAGCGCACGCGCGTAGCGGATCAACGCGAACAGCTCGGGGTTCATGGTCGGCTCACCGCCGTCGATGTCGAGCAGCTCGACACCGCGGCGGCGGTGGGCCGCGAGCACCTCGCGCTGGCGCGTCGGATCGCCGTCGAGCTGCGTGCGCGTGCCGACCGCACAGAAGGTGCAGTGGTTGTTGCACACGTAGGTCGCGTTGAGGATGAGCTTCTGCGGTCCGGTGCTGCTGCGCAGCCGCGCCTCGAACGTGGTCTTGAAGCGTTGCAGCGTCGCCGCATCGACCGCGCCGTGCAGCGGCGTGGGCTCGGTCTGGAAGCGCGGGCCCCAGTCGTCGACCAGCGGCAGCCGCGACGCACGGGCCAGCCGCGTGCCCGGCAGCGGCGTGGCGAACTGCACCGCCGGCCGGGCGTCGAAGCGATCGAACAGCGACAGCGCGAACGCCAGCGTCTCGTTGATCTCGCTCGCGCGCTCACCGGGCATGCCGATGATGAAGTGCACCAGCGTCGGCAGGCCCAGGCGATGGGCGCTCGCGGCGACGCGCTCGATCGCGTCGCGGCGCAGTCGCTTGCCCACGACCTCGTCGAGCACGCGCTGCGAGCCGCTCTCGGCACTGACGCTGAGGGTCGTGATGCGGCCGGGCAGCCGCACGAGCGTGGCATCGTCGAGGTGATCGGCGCGCATGCCGTTGGGGAACTCGAGCCGCAGCGCCGCGGCCTCGGCCGCATCCAGCAGCGCGCCGAGGTGCTGCGGATGGACGTTGACCATCTCGTCGAGCACGTGGATGCACTGCGCGCCCATCGCCCGCAGCGCGGCGAGCTGCGCCCGCATCGTCGCGGGCGCGAGCCGCCGCTGGGTCTTGGGCTCGCCGGCGACGCGGTCGGGGTTGCTGCTGCAGTGGGCGCAGTCGTAGGGGCAGCCGCGCGCGCTGATCCACGGCAGCGTGCGGCCCCGGATCGGGAACGCGCCTTCGCCCCGTCCGAAGCCGGCCACGAACGCGGCGAGGAAGCCGTCGCGCGCCCGCAGATCGACGCGGTCCCACGCCGGCAGCGGCAACGCGTCGAGCGACTCCGGCCGTCGGCCGCGCAAGCCCCCGCGCGGCGCTTCGCCGGCCCGCAGCGCCGCGAGCAACTGCGGCACGCCGAGCTCGGCCTCGTGCGCGAGGTAGGCGTCGACCTCGGGATAGGCCGCGAGGATCGCCTCCGCGGCCGCGGCGACGTAGTGCTGCCCGGACTGGTACAGGTCCGCGAGCACGATCGGGCGCGTCGGCGCCGCGGCGCGCAGGCCCGCGAGGGTCTGGGCCAGCAGATCGTCGCGCAGCGGCGGGCGATGAAACGGCGTGATCGCGACGACCGCGAGCGCGTGCTCCCCGCGTGCCGCCGCGATCACCTCGTGCGGCTCGACGCCCAGCCGCGCGCGTCCGTCGTCGCGCCAGCGCAGGCCCGCACCCGGCAGCGCGAACGCGTCGACCAGGGTCACGTCCGCGTCGGCGGCCAACACCGCGGCCAGCTGCACGGCGCCCAGGTCCGACATCTGCGGGTAGTCGATGAAGTCGCGCGCCACCGACAAAGGCGGGTGGACCACGAGCACCGCGGGTCGAGCAGCGGCCGCGCTCACTCGCACTTCGGCTCCGACGGCCCGCAGCGCACGCGCACGTGCAGGTGCGCGTTGTGGCCCTCGGCGTGCTGCACCAACGGCGTGACCGGGGCCCAGGTCGGCCACCGCACGAACTCGAGCGCACGCTCGCGCGAGACCCCCATCGCTCGCGCGGCGCGGTACAGCCGCTCGTGGTGGGCTTCGTTGAGGAACACGACCTCGAGCTCACCGGTCTGCTCGAACGACTCGATCAACGCCCAGGTCGCGTACCAGTCGATCTCGTCGGGCGTGGGCTCGAGCGTGACGCGGCTGCCAGGACGCAGCGGCAGGCGGATGTCGATGTCGCGGCCAGACTGGTGCGAGCGGTGCGGCGCGAAGCGGCCGCCGCGCTCGCGGCTGATCGCGCCGATGAGCAAGCCGGAGCCATAGCCCTTCTCGGCGCGCAGGATCGTGAACGCCCGATGCAGCGTGGTGATCGCGTGGGCGCTGCCGAAGAGATGATCGGGGTTGCCGCGGACCCACAGCGGGTGCTCGGGCAGCGGCACCGCGTCGTCGAGCTTGCCGCGTTGCGGCGTGCCGATGCTGCGACCGTCGCGGCTGAGCTCGAGCGGTGCGACGTTGGGCGGCTCGGCCGGCGGCGCGAAGCTGGGCGCCTCGAGCGGATCGATCCACGCGACCACGGTCGCGCCGGCCACCGGGGTGCGCATGCGCCAATTCAGCGTCCGCAGCGCGTGTTCGTCGGTCCGCAGGCGTGCCGCGAGGTCGTCCCAGGTCTCGCCGGCGCGAACGGTGGTGTGGATCTTCCGCAGCGGCGGCGGCGCCCGGTCGGTCAACACCCGCAGGGTGTGGCGACGGCCCAGGCCCGCGTTGGGGTCGAGGCGGTTCCAGCGCATGAGCTTGTCGACCGCGGCGCCGTAGCGCGCGGCGATGGCGGTGGGCGTCTCGCCGGGTCGCACGCGATGCACGACCCATCGCGGCGTCTCGAAGTGCTCGACCAGGGGTCCGTCGCGGTGATCGACGAACAGCGCGTCGGTGTCGTCGACCAGCGCGATGGTGTCCTCGCTGGTGCTCGACACCAGCGCCGTGGTCTCGACCGCCGCGTCGGTGTCGGCCGCCGCGACGCTCGCGAGCGCGGACCAGTCGAGCGCCGCGAGACTGCGGAGCCAACCGGTGGCGAGCGCGTACGCGAGGGTCCAGCCGTCCAGCATGGGTCACACCCGGGCCAGGGAAGCATACCGCCACCTGGCGCCGCAGGATCGAGGCCCGCGGCGGCGGCGGACGAGATCGCTGGGCCTTGGCTCGGGGAAACCGCCCAGTCCTGCGTCAAGCGGCCGCGCGGGCGGGCCCGCGAGACACCGCAGCGTCCATGCGGGGCGTGGGCGCGAGCAGCCGCTCGAGCGCGAGGTAGGCCCTGTGCGCACGCACGCGCGCGGCGCCAGGCATGACGTGGAGCCGGTCGGCGACCTGCTGCATCGACAGGCCCTCGAGCTTGTGCAGCGTGACGACCTCGCGCTGCGATGCCGGCAGTGCCGCGATGGCGTCGCGCACGCGGCCGCGCAGTGCGTGGCGACCCTCGCGATCGATCGCGTCCTGCTCCGGATCGGGATCCACCGCTGCGGTCTCGGCCAGGGCGCCGTCGCAGCTGCTGTCGTCGTCGCGCACGCGGCCGCGGTGGTGGCGACGCTCGGAACGCACGCCGTCGATCGCGGTGTTGCGTGCGATCGCGAGGTACCACGCGATGATGGCGTCGTCGTTGTGGCCGTCCTCGCCGACGCGGGCACGGAACGCGTGGCGTCCGAGGTGGGCCTTCACGAAGGTCTGCTGGACGACGTCCTCGATCATGTCGGGGTCGTCGATGCGGGTCTGCACGAAGCGGCGGATCCGCGGCGCGAGCAAGCGGAACAGCGACGTGAGCGCGTGGTCGTCGCCCGCGAGGTACGCCTGCATCTGCGCGCTGGCGCGGGGCGAGCGGTGCCGGGTCCGCAGGGCTCGGGCGCCGAGGCGCGGCTCGTTGGGGGCTCGCAGGACGGGTTGATGCAGCGTGGGCGCCGACATGCCGCACGCAGTGAGCACGTTGCGTGCCACCGACGCGCCGCAACCGATGCGTGGGATTTCCAGCACGCGACCGCGCCGCAGCCCCTCGGCCCTGTCGGGGCGCCGGATCGGCGTCCGAGCTTCCGGCAGGCGAGGGTGTCGGCACGGGACGAACTGGCAGGGTCGCGGCCACACGGCCGCCAGTGCGTCACGCGGGTCCGTCGCCGATGCCGTGCTTTCGCAGCTTGTCGTGCAGCGTCGCGCGACCGATACCCAGCGCGCGCGCCGCTTCGCTGCGGTTGCCGCCGGCGAGGGCCAGCGCGTCGACGAGCAGCTGCTTCTCGAACGCGTCGACCCGTTCGCGCAGGCCGCCGCCCTCGGCCGCGTCGGCGGCCCGCACCGGCGCCGCGCTCGGGCCCAGCGGGCCCAGGTCGAGCTCGTCGCCGTCGGACAGCGCGACCAGGCTCTCGATCGCGTTCTCGAGCTCGCGCACGTTGCCCGGCCACGGCATCGCGGCCAGGCGCGGGATCAGCTCCGCGGGCTCGCGCAGCGGACCCACGCCGAAGCGCAGCGCGAAGCGCTCGAGGAAGTGTCGCACCAGCGGCGCGATGTCCTCGGGTCGATCGCGCAGCGGCGGCACGTGCATCTCGACCACGCGCAGGCGGTAGAACAGGTCCTCGCGGAACGCTCCCTCCTCGACGCGCTTGGCGAGATCGCGGTGGGTCGCCGCGATCACGCGCACGTCGATGGGGATGGCGTGGTCCTCACCGACCGGGCGGATCTCGTGCTCCTGCAGCACCCGCAGCAGCTTGGCCTGGGTTGCGAGGTCGAGCTCGCCGACTTCGTCGAGCAGGATCGTGCCGCCGTCGGCCTCGCGGAACAGGCCCGCGCGCGAGCGCACCGCACCGGTGAAGGCGCCACGGCTGTGGCCGAAGAGCTCGGCCTCGGCCAGCTCCGGCGTGAGCGCGGCGCAGTTGAAGCGCACGAACGGGCGGCCCGCGCGACGGGACGCGCGCACGATGGCCTCGGCCACGCGCTCCTTGCCGGTGCCGCTCTCGCCGCGGATGAGCACCGTGACGTCGCGCGGCGCGACACGGTGAACCATCACAGCCAGGCGCGTCATCGCATCGGAGACGAACACCATGGTCTGCGACAGCTCGAGCGTCGAGCGCAGTCGCTCGTTCTCGACCTCGAGCCGCACGGCCTCGAGCGCGCGGCGGACCACCGCGACGAGTTCCTCGAGCTCGAAGGGCTTGCGGAAGTAGTCGTAGGCCCCGGCCTTGGTCGCCTCGACCGCGAGCCGCTCGTTGCCGTGCGCGGTGATCATCACGACCTTGGGCGCGCGGGTGCGTTGGCGCAGGGCCGTGAGCACGTCGAGGCCGCTCATGCCCGGCATGCGCATGTCGGTCACGACCAGGTGGACCTCGGGCGTGGTCGGATCGTCGAACAACGCCAGCGCGGCCTCGCCGGTCGCGGCCTGCGACACCAGCACGCCCTCTTCCTCGAGGATGCCCGCGAGGGTGAAGCGGACGCCATCGTCGTCGTCGACGACCAGGGCGTGGGGTTTCACGGCGCGCTCACCGTCGGGCTCAGACCGGTGCTCCGAGCGGCTGCGGGGTCATCGGGCGATCCGCGGCGACACGCTCCTCGGTCGCCGCGGGCTTGCTCGGCGCGACGTCGCCGATGGAGCTCTCCTGTGGTGTCGCGCCGCCCAGGGCCGGGCCCACCACCGGCAGTCGCACGACCGCGGCGCAGCCGGGGCCGTCGCCGCGCCGCTGCAGCTGCAGCTCGCCGCCATGCTGTCGCGCCAGCGCGCGCGCCATCGGCAGACCCAGGCCGTTGCCGGTGGGCTTGGTCGTCATGCCGGCCTCGAACACGCGCTCGCTGAGCTCGGGCGGCACACCCGGGCCGGTGTCGAGCACGCGCATCTCGACGAACTCGGCGATGCGGCGCACGGTCAGGTGCACCGTGGTCTCGGCGCTCGCGGCATCGAGCGCGTTCTGCAGCAGGTTGACCAGGATCTGCTTGATCTTGCGCGGGTCGCAGACCGCACCGACGCCCGCGTCGGCGTCGATGACCATCGCGATGCGACGGTCGCTGGCGATGCCCTCGTGCAGGTCGACGACCTCGGCGATGAGCTTGCCCAGGTCGACGCGGCGGACCGTGAGCGGCGCGAGCGGCCGCGAGAAGTTGAGGAACTCGTCGAGGATGCCCTGCATCCGGTCGACCTCGCGGCGCAGCACGACCAGGCGCTCGGCACTCTTGCCCTCGGCGTCGCGCCCGAGCAGCGCCGCGAGGCCCTTGACCGTCGCGAGCGGGTTCTTGAGCTCGTGGGCGATCTCGGCCGACAACGTCGTGAGCTCGTCGGCGCGCTCGCGGTAGTTGCCCAGCGCGGCCTGGCGCGCGAGCACGGCCTGGCGCAGCTGTTCGTCGACGCTCTCGCGCACGCGCAGGCCCATGACGTGGGCGCCGGTCAGCGCCGCGGAGATCATGACCGCGACCACCACGAGGAAGGTGGGTCCGGGCCAGTCGGAGTCGACCAGCGGGCGCGGCAGCAGCTGGACCACGCCCGACAGGTGCACCGCGAGCAGCACCCAGATGCCGACGATGTGGACGAAGTAGACCGAGCGCGAGGTGCCCAGTCCGCCGAACAGGCCCGCGTTGTGCGTGCCGGCGAACAGCGCCGGCAGCATCGGGCTCGCCAGGCCTCCGCTGACGGCCAGCAGGCAGACCTGGATCGCCGCGAAGGGCAGGGCGTCGGCGGGGCGGAAGTCGTGCTCGCAGAAGCGCGCGATGCCGGCGGCGTTGCCGAAGCTGAAGCGCACGCCCAGCGCGAGCCAGAAGCCGAACGCGACCATCACCAGGGCCCAGCGCCACGGAGTGCCGTCCGTATAGAGGATCCAGCCCAGCATGCCGAAGAGGATCGGCGCCATGACCCACCTGGCCACGCGGAAGCGGTGGACCAGTCGCAGCAGCGCGCGGCGACGCAGCTCGGCGACGCCGAGCGCGACCTCCGAGGGCTGGCCCGGGGACGACATCGAGCTCCAAGATAGGGCTGCGGGTGGCATCGTGTCGAATCGGGAGGTGGCCACGGCCGCGGTCGGCCTCGGCGGTGGCGCTCGCGCCGGGGCCGGCCCGATGGGGCCGCACCGCGGGCGGGAGTCGCAGGCAGAGCAATGCCGATGCCAACGGAAATCGCGCGGGGCGACCGCGGAGCCACGAGGGAGCACCGGGTGCTCGCGTCCGGAAACCCGGCGGGGGCCCGCGCGGATCCGGCAGGCTGCCCGCCTGCGCCCCGGCGCGGCGGCGCGACTAGACTCGGATGCGGTGAGCGACCACGCGTCCCAGCCCGAGCTCGGGCCCAAGCGCGACGAGCACGAGCGCGCGGCCCATCAGCTGCGCAACTGGGTGCGGCTCACCTACGACTGCAACGATCGCTGCGTGTTCTGCCTCGACAGCGACGCGCACGACGGTCGCGTCCGCGATCGCCACGAGGTCAAGGCGCAGATTCTCGACGGGCGTCGCAAGGGGGCCGAGCGACTGATCCTCTCGGGCGGTGAGCCCACGATCCACCCCGACTTCGTCGACTTCGTCCGGCTGGGTCGCGCGGCCGGCTACGCGCGCGTGCAGACGGTGACCAACGGCCGCATGTTCGCCTATCCCGGGTTCCTGCAGCGCGCGCTCGATGCCGGCTTGGGCGAGATCACGTTCTCGATCCACGGGCCCGACGCACGCATCCACGACGCGCTCGTCGGGGTCAAGGGCGCCTACGACGAGGAGATCACCGGCCTGCGGGCGGCGCTCGCCGACGGGCGCGCGATCGTCAACGTCGATGTGTGCGTGAACCGGGCCAACGTGCGGCACCTGCCGCGGATGCTGCGGGGCCTGCGGGCCATGGGCGTCCGCGAGTTCGATCTGCTGCACGTGATCCCCTTTGGCCGCGCGTGGTCGCAGGGCGAACACACGCTGTTCTACGACTTCGAGGAGGCGCGGGCCGAGCTCCACGAGGTCTTCGCGATGGCGAGCGAGCCCGACGTGCACCTGTGGCTCAACCGCTTCCCGCTCGAGCAACTCGAGGGTTTCGAGGCCCTGATCCAGGACCCGTACAAGCTCAACGACGAGGTCCGCGGCCGTCGCGAGGAGTACGATCGCCTGCTGGCCGACGGCACGCCGCTACCCTGCCGCGAGCCCGCGCGCTGCCGTCACTGCTACGTGCGGCGGCTGTGCGATCACCTCGACGACACCCGCGCTGGGCTCGCGCGCGCCGAGTTCGCGCGCGTGCGGCTGGACCTGCGCGCCGGCACCGAGCCGGTCGCGCGCTTCGGCGGCGACCCGGCCAGCGCCCGCAAGGCCGCGGCGCGGCGACTGCCGCTGGCCGGCGCACCCGCGACGATCGATCGCGCGGCCGCGATCGCGTCGGCGTCGCGGCTGTGGTTGGTGGCGCACGACGTCGCGCAGGCCCGCGCCGCGCTCGCGAGCGTGGGCGCCCATCGCGGCGCGCTCGAGCTCGAGCTCGACACGCTCGCGGGCTTGCACGAGGTGCTCGGCGACGCCGGACGCCTCGATGGCGTCGAGCTCGTCCGCGTGCACGCGCGCGACGGCGCCCAGGCGCGCACGCTGCTGGCCTGGCCGCATCGCTTCGAGGTGCTCGCGGCCGTCGATCGCGAGCTCGCGCAGTGGCTCGACGCGCTGCCGGCCGGGGCACCCTGGCCGCAACGCCTCGCGCTGGTGCAGCCCGACCGCGCGCTGGCGAGCGAGGCCGCCGCGCTCGACGTGCCACCGCCGTGGTTCGCCCGCGCCGCGGCGCGCTGGCCGGCGCTGCCGGTCGAGGGGGTCGCGCCGTGCATCCTCGGTCGCGCGCCCCGGGTCCCGCCGCCGACGCTCGACACCGCGATGTTGACGCCGGCGGGCCAGCTCGAGATCGGTCGCTACGCCGCGCGCTTCGTCGCGGCCAACGATCGCGTGAAGTCGCTGCGTTGTCGCGCGTGTGCGCTCGACGGCGCCTGTGCGGGCATGGCCGTGAATTGGGTGCGCGCGCACGGATTCGGCGCGATGCAGCCGATCGCCGCGCCCACGTGCGCCGACGCCGATCCACCGGCGTCGCGCTTGGGCTAGCCTGGTTCGACCATGCTCGCGCCCGACTTCCTGGCGGCGCTGCGCCTGTTCGTCGACGCCTACGAGGGCTCGCGGCAGCGGACCATCGCGCGGGCGCCCGACGTGTTCGAGTTCTACGCGCGTCTGTTCGGCAACGACGCGCTGTCGCGCGACGCCCGGGCCCTGGTCAACGCCGTGCTGGCGTACTTCGTGGTGCCCGAGGACGTCATGCCCGAGGCCGACTTCGGACCGCTGGGGCTCATGGACGATCTCTACGTCGCGGCCCACGTCTATCGCATCTTGCGGCGCGAGCTGGCGACCGAGGTGCTGCGGGCGGCGTGGCAGGGCGAGGGCGAGCTCGACACCGTCATGGACGAGATCCATGTCGATGCGCGCGCCGAGGTCGGCAAGCGCGGACGCGAGGCCCTGCGCATGGCCGGCATCTCCGGTTGAGTCGCCCGAGCGGCCCGCCGCGCTAAGGTGGCGCGAGTGGACCGCGGACGTCCGCGAGCGAGGGCAACGGCAGCAGCGCGTGCCAGCCGTACGCGACGGTCTGCAGCACGCGGCCACCGAGCTCGATCGGACGCTGCTCGACCGCGACGCCGCCGAGGCCCTCGTAGAACCCCCGCGCGGCGCGGTTGTCCGCCAGCGCCCACAGCATCACCGGCTGCAGGCCCATCGCGATCGCGGACCAGATCGCGTGCACGAGCAGCTGCCGGCCGATGCCGCGGCGCTGCCACTGCGGGTGCAGGTACAGCTCGATGACCTCGCCGAGAAACGGCAGCCGTCGATCGGTCTGCGGCGCCAGCCACACGTAGCCCAGCGCGGTGTCGTCGGGGTCGCACGCGAGCCACAGCGCGTGGCCCGGACGCCGCTGCGTGACGGCCCGGCTCATGCGCCCGGCGTCGTGCGCCGCGATGCGCTCGAGCGCGCGCGCGGGGATGATGTCGCGGTAGGCCGCGCGCCAGCTCGCGGTGCGGATCCACGCCAGTGCGGGCGCGTCGTCGCGGCGCGCCAGGCGAATCCCGACCTGCACACGCGCGGCGTCGGCGTCGCCCGTGTGCGCGCCCGGGCCTGCAGGTTCACGGGTGCCGGGGGACCGCACGCAGGGCAAGCGTAGCGCGGCCGGCCCCGCCGTCCAGGTGCGCGCGCGCGGGATTTTTCCTACGCTAGCGCTCTGGGCGTTCGCGCCCACCTGCATGCGTCGCCGCGCGGATCTCAAGACAGGCACGACCTGCAACAGCAACTGCGTGTTCTGTGTCATCGGCGATCACCTCTTCACCGGCGATCGCTCGACCGAGGCGTGCATCGAGGAGCTGCGCCGCAGCCGGGAGACCTGCGTCGACGTGGTCTTCACCGGCGCCGAGGTCTCGATCCGGCCCGACTTCCTGCAGCTGGTCCGCGCGGCGCGACGGCTGGGCTACGAGAACATCCAGATCCAGACCAACGGTCGCATGTTCGCGTATCGCGAGTTCTGCGAGCGGACCATCGCCGCGGGCGCCAACGAGTTCTCGCCGTCGCTGCACGGCCACACCGCCAAGCTGCACGATGCGCTCACGCGCGCGCCGGGTTCGTTCGTGCAGATCGACGCCGCCATCGATCACCTGGTCGCGTTGGGCCAGCGGGTCGTGACCAACACGGTCGTGACCAAGCAGAACGCGCGACACCTGCCCGAGCTCGCGCGTTACCTCGTGCGCAAGCGCGTGGCGCAGTTCCAGCTCGCGTTCCCACACCCGACCGGCCACGCCGGCACACTGTTCGAGCAGGTCGTGCCGCGCATGGCCCAGGTCGCGCCGTGGATCCACGAGGCGCTGGACATCGGCCGCGCGGCCGGCATCGCGTGCATGGCCGAGGCGATGCCGTTCTGCCTGATGGCCGGCCACGAGGCGGAGGTCGCCGAGCTGCACATGCCCGCGACCGAGATCGTCTACGACGGCTACGTCGTGCCCGACTACGCCGCCGACCGCATGGCCCGCGGCAAGCTCCGCTTCGAGGCCTGCGGCGGTTGCCGCTACGAGCCCATCTGCGAGGGACCGTGGCGCGAGTACCCCGAGCGACTGGGCGCGGCGGAGTTCGTGCCGGTGCCGGGACCGCGTGTGATCGACACCGCGTTGGTGCTCGACGGCCGCGTGTCGCTGCTGGGCCGCGCGGCACCGCCGCTGCCGGTCGCGCTGTCGGGCTGGCGCGCGATCTGCTTCGTGCCCGAGGCCGGCTCGCCCGGCTGCACCGCCGAGCTGTGCAGCGTCGCGGTGCAGCGCGACCGACTCGCCGCCCACGGCATCGGCGTGGTCGTGGTCGCACCGCAAGCCCCGGAGATCGTCGCGACCTGGGCCGCGCGGCACGGCGCGGCGGCGCTCGCCGTGGCCGACGTCGATCGTGGGCTCGCGCGGGCCTACGGCGCGCTCGACGATCGCGGCGGGGTTCGACGCACCAGCGTGTTGATCGGCCCCGACGATCGCATCGCCCACGTGATCGTCGAGGTCGACACCGGCGCCCACGGTGCGCAGCTGCTCGCGGCGTGGCAGCGGCTGCACGCGCCGCCGCGGCCGCTGGGGCCCGCCGCCGACCTCGTGACCCTGCGACGCGGTGCGGCGTCCTCGGGAGCCGCACCATGAAGGCGCTGATCAAGGTCGGCTACGCCTGCAACGAGCACTGCAGCTTCTGCCACACCCAGCCGCTGCGCGAGGTGCAGGGCGAGCCTGCGGAGATCGAGGCGAAGATCCGTCGCGCCGCGGCGCTGGGCCACCGCATGGTGGTGCTGTCGGGCGGTGAGCCGACCATCCGGCCCGAGCTCGTGCGGTGGGCGCGATTGGTCGCGTCGTTGGGGCTCGAGCTGGGACTGGTCACCAACGGCCTGGTGTTGTCGTATCCCGAGGTGCTGGCGCGGCTGCTCGATGCGCGGCTGCGGTACGTGTACATGTCGCTGCACGCCGGCGTCGCCGACGTGCACGATCGCATCGTCCGCGCCGAGTCCTTCGCGATCGCCTGCACTGCGCTCGACCGCTTGCAGGGACGCGGGCTGGCGCTGACGGTCAACTGCGTGGTCACGCGACAGAACCTCGCGCACCTGCGATCCCTGGTCGATCGCGCGCAGGCGTGGCCCGACGCGGTGATCAAGTTCTCCGCGACCGAGCCCAAGGGCGGGGCGCTGCGCAGCCTGCCGCAGGTGGTGCCGCGCATCGCCGACGCGGCCGCGGCGGTGCTCGACGCGCTCGAGCATGCCGGCCGCGTGCTGGGCCCCGGCCGTGCGCGCCACGGCGGCTTTCCGTCGTGCCTGTTGCCGGGCCACGAGCACGCGCTCGACGATCTGCGCAGCCACGACTACTGGACCATGGTCGAGGTCGGCGAGCCCGATCTGGTGCCGGTCGACGCGCGCAACATGGTCCATCCGTCGCCGCACTGCGACGACTGCCGCCTGCGCGGCGGTTGTCCCGGGCTGTTCCGCGAGTACCACGCGCGCCACGGTGCAGGCGAGCTGGCGCCGCCGCGACCGGGGCCGCGCAGCAACGCGTGCGACTGGGTGCTCGAGCGGCAGGATCCCTGCGAGCCGCGCGGCTGCCCGCTGCTGCCGCTGGGGCTCGATCCGTGGGAGCCGGCCCGGCACCTGTTCGTGCGCGAGGGCAACGCGCTCGCGCGCTACCGTTGCGACAGCCGCGACCTCGCCGACGACACGCTGCACACCATCAAGCACGAGCACGGTCAGCTCTACCTCGATGCCTCGACCACGCCGGCGGTCGACGACTTCGGCGCCGACCTGGTCAAGCTCGAACGCGCGTCGGTGTGCGAGGGCTGCGAGCATCGACCGCGCTGCACCGGATTGTTCGAGCCCGCGCGGCAGGACGTGTTCGCACGCGACGAGGCCTCGCTGCGGCAACGCCTGGCCGCGCTGCGCGGCGCGGTGCTCGAGCTGGGCTGCGGCGGCGGGCGGCTGTCGTCGGCGTTCGCCGCGGGTGCGGCCGCGGGCACGCTGCGTTGGACCGGCATCGATCCCGACGGCGCCGCGCTGGCCCGCGCCGCCGCGGCCGTGCCCGGCGGTACCACGCTCGCGCAGGCCGCCCAGACGGCGCTGCCGCAGCTGCCCGCGGCGAGCTTCGATCACGTGGTGATGGCGCACGCGTGGAACCACCTGGCCGAGCCACTGTCGGTGGTCGACGAGGTCGAGCGGGTGTTGCGGGCCGGCGGCGAGCTGTGGTTGCTCGACGACGTGCCCTTCGGGCTGGCGCGGACCCAGGCGCAGCATCGCCGCGGCCGCGACGCGGTCGCTGGCTGGCAACACCACCGCAACGACGACGCCGCGCGGGCCCACGCGCGACTGCAGCGGCCGGGGCTGCAGCGGCTCGAGCAGCGCGACGTCGGGCCCGACACGAGCAATCAGTGGCTGCTACGCTATCGCCGGAGTCCTGCATGAGCGACACCCTCTGGGGCCTGCCCGCGCCGCAGATCGACGCTGACCTCGGCGAGGCCGCGGTCACGATGCGTCTCGATCCGACGCTGTATCCGCTCGACGTGGTCTACGCCGCGGCGTACCCGTTCATCGCGCGCTGCTGGGTCGTGCTCGATCGCGACGACGCCGGCCGCGTCGCGGTGGTCTTGACCGCGAAGCAGACCGCCACCGCCGAGCAGCTGCGCGCCCTGGTCGGCGAGTTCGCCAACGAGCTGTTGTCGGCCGCGTGCCGCCGCGAGATCACGCGGCAGAACCGCGCGCTGATCGAGTCGGTGACGACCCAGGCGTTCGGCGGCGCGATGGGGCCGCCGTCGCTGGAGGAGCTCGAGGCGTTCGACTTCACCGACGAGCCGTTCGAAGACCCGCTGGGCATCGCGCAGTCGTGGGAGGACAAGTACCGCAAGAAGCCGCAGGGCGACGGCGGCGACCACGGCGAGGGCGCGCCGTGAGGCTGCAGTTCCATCGTGCGCTCTACGCCGGCAGCGCCATCGATCAGGCGCTGCAGCGATTCGCCGCGCTGGCGCACTTCGACCGCAGCGAGACCGACAGCCACTTCGTGGTGCAGCTGCGCGAGTTGGTCGACGGCGGCAACGATGCCGCACGCCGCGAGCGTCGCGCCCGGCGCATCGCTCATGCCCTGGCCAACCTCGCGCTGGGGCTGACCATCGAGCGCGGAGGGCCCGACCGATGACGGACGTCGCGACACCGCTGCGGACCCAGGGCTACCCCGCGTTCTTCCGCTACCGCGAGCTGGGCGAGCGCGTGGTCGTGACCAGCCTCGAGGGCGAGTGGATCGTGCTCGACCGCGACGAGTTCCGCGCCTTCGTCGGTGGCACGGTCGATCGCACGAGCGCGCTGCACCAGCGTCTGGTCGAGCGCAACCTCGTGCGCGAGCAGTTCGACGTGCGCCGCGCGGCGCAGACGCTGCAGCGGCGCAAGCGTTTCCTCCACGCCGGACCCAACCTGCAGCTGGTGGTCGTGACGCTGCGCTGCAACGAGACCTGCGTGTACTGCCATGCGTCGCGCGCCGACCTCGACGCGGTCCACACCGACATGACGCCGCAGACCGCGGAGAAGGTCGTCGACCTGATCCTGCGCACCACCAGCCCGCACGTGACCATCGAGTTCCAAGGCGGCGAGCCGCTGGTGAACTTCCCGGTGGTGCAGCACATCGTCGAGTACGCGCTGCAACGCAACCGCGGGTTGGGCAAGCAGCTCGAGTTCACCATGGTCAGCAACCTCGCGCTGATGGACGAGGCCAAGCTGGCGTGGCTGCTCGAGCACCGCGTGCAGATCTGCACCAGCATCGACGGCCCGCCGGACCTGCACGACCGCCAGCGCAAGCTGCCGCAGGCCTCGGCCCACGCCGCCGCGGTGCCGTGGATCCGCCGCATCAACCAGGCCTATGCGGCCGCCGGGCTCGACCCGACGCTGTACCACGTCGAGGCCCTGCTGACGACCACGCGCGAGACGCTGCAGCGCTGGCGCGAGGTCGTCGATCACTACGTCGAGCTGGGCTGTCGCGCGTTGTTCCTGCGCCTGGTCGATCCGTTCGGCTTCGCCGAACGCACGCGCCGCGTGGTCGAGTACCCGCGCAGCGAGTACCTGGCCTACTACCGCCAGGCGGTCGACTACATGATCGAGCTCAACCGCGGCGGCGTGGAGATCCTCGAGCGCTACGCCGCCATCTTCCTGACCAAGATCCTGCGCGGCGACGATCCCAACTTCCTCGACATCCGCAGCCCCGGCGGTGCCGGGATCGGCCAGCTCGCGTACGACCACGACGGTTCGATCTACAGCTCCGACGAGGGCCGCATGCTCGGGGCCATGGGCGATCGCACGTTCCTGCTCGGCAACGTCGCGACCGCGCGCTACCGCGACATCGTCGGTCATCCGACCATCCGCGCGATGGCGATCGCGTCCAACCTCGATGGTCAACCCGACTGCGTGTCGTGCCCGTACCTGCCGTACTGCGGCACGCAGCCGGAGCACAACCACAAGACCTTGGGCACGATGATGGGGCGCATGCGCGAGAGCTCGATGTGCGCAGTGCACAAGGGCATCCAGGACTATCTGTTCGAGCGCCTCGCGACGGCTGATCGCGAGACCCTCGACGTGCTCGAGCGCTGGACCACGGTGCGCCCGCGCGAGCACTTCCTGCAGCCGCCCGCGGGCTGACGCGACGCCGGCACGCGCCGCGATCGCCACGGGCTGCGCGGCGCCGCGCCCGGCGCGCGGCGGCCCGAGCCCGCGATCCCGTCGGCCGCCGGCGCGATCCCGTCCGCGCCGGGAGCGGACCGCGGCCCGATCGCGCGGCGGTTCGCGTGGGGCCGTCGGCCCCCGTGCGTCGCCGTGCCGCGCCGCCTTCCGCCCCCGTCCGAGTGCGCGCACGACCGCTGCGACGGCGATGCGCGATCGCGCCCGGCCCCACGCCATCGACTCGAGTGCTGGCTTTGCGCCGCCGCGCCACCGGCGGCCTCGCGCGCACGACCCCAGCGCGCCCCGGCCGGTCGCGCCTGATCGGCCCGGGCGCCCGCCCTGGTATCATCGGACAAGGGAGCGCGTGTCGGTGGATCAAGCTGCAGACGATCGAGACGACGACGACGTGCCGGCCTATGTGCCGAGCCCCGCGTCGATGCTCCACAGCGAGCAGCGGGAGATTTCCGCGCGCGCGAAGCACAACGCCGACGACGGGCCGCGCGGTCTCGCCGGTGAAGCGGCGATGGCGGCCCCCACACACTGTTCGCATGGCAGCCACGGCTCGCACGGTAGTCACGGCTCGCACGGTAGTCACGGCTCGCACGGCAGCCACGGCTCGCACGGCAGTCACGGGCGTTGGTAGTGGCAGACGGCGCACGCGCTGATCACCGGCAACCTCGGATCGAGCAGCGGATCGCGGCTCGGCGCGAGCGCGTGCACGTGCTGACCGGCGCGGTGTGCAACAACAATTGCATCTTCTGCATGGAGGAGGACCGCGAGGGTCGCCGCGTGACCAACAGCGCGACCACGGACGAGACCGTGCAGTGGATCCTCGACCACAACCCTGGCGTCGAGGAGGTCTGCTTCACCTCGGGGGAGCCGACCACCAACCCGGCGCTGCCGCGGTGGATCAAGCGCGCGCGCACGGCCGGTGTGCCGGTGATCAGCGTGATGACCAACGGCCGTGCGCTCAGCTACGAGCGCTACACCATGGGCCTGGTCGCGGCCGGGCTCAACCGTGTCTACGTGTCCATCCACGGCCACGACGCCAAGCTGCACGAGGGCCTGACGCGCACGCCCGGCAGCTTCGCGCAGACCGTCGCCGGCATCGAACAGGTCGCGCGGCTGCGTCGCTACGGTGTTGCACTGCACACCTCGACCGTGGTCACCAACCGCAACCTGCCGCACATGGCGCCGATCTACCGCTTCCTGCGGGGGCTGGGCGTCGACCAGGTCGTCTTCAACGTGATGCAGGCCAACGGCCGCGCAAACACGTATTTCGAGCAGATCTTTCCCCGCTACCGCGACATCGCTGCGACGTTCTCGTCCTTCGTGGAGGAGCAGTCGCGCAGCGAGCCGCGGCCCATGGCGTTCCTCGTCGACATCCCGCTGTGCACGACCGGTGCGGTGCCCGACTTCAATCGCGGCTACGTCGAGCGCTACGTCCACTTCGAGCCCGCTCGCGGCGTCGCACCGGTCGCGGCCGCCGAGGTGACCGCGCTGCCGGGGACCCCGGCCGGCGACGGCCTGGTGCAGCTGCGGCGCGCCGACCTCGACGAGGCCGCACGACTCAAGCGCGACGCCTGTGAAAGCTGCCGCTACGACGACGTCTGCGAGGGCGTGTGGGGCAACTACGTCCGCCGGCACGGCTGGGACGAGTTCACGCCGGTGGGGAGGGCGGCGACGTGATCGACGATCACGACTCCTCGAGCTCGGGTCGGCGACCGACCATGGAGATGACCTCGCTGTCGGGCGCGCGCACGACCCAGTTCGTGCAGCCGCGTGCGGCTGCGCCCGCGGTCACGGGGCAGCTGCGGGTGCTCTACGTCGGCGAGAGCAGCCGCGACCACGCGACCGTGGTCGAGCTGCTCGAGCAGGTCGGCGATCCCAGCTTCACCTGCGACCACGCAGCCGACGACGTGCTCGCGATCCACTCCCTGGGCGCGGTCGAATTCGACGCGGTGCTGGTCGAGGTCTCCAGTGATCGACGCACCTGGACGCGGCTGGTCCGCGATCGGCGGCTGCCGGCGGTGCCGATCATCGCGATCGACACGACCGCGCGCGCGGAGCAGCGCTCGGCGCGGCGCAGCATCTTGCAGCACGAAGGCGCCGACGCCGTGGTGCTGCGCTCGGAGATCTCGGGCGCGCTGCTCGAGGCCAGCATCCACGCCGCGATCGAGCGCGGCCGCATGCGCCGTGCGCTCGCCGAGGTGCAGGAGCGCTTCGCGCTCGCGGTGCGCGGCAGCAACGACGGTGTGTGGGAGTGGCTGCTCGACAGCGGCGAGATGCACTTCTCGCGGCGCTGGCGCGAGCTGCTGGGCTATGGCATCGACGATTTGTCCAACTCGGTCGACGAGTGGTTCGGTCGCGTGCACCCCGGCGACATCGCGGCCCTGCGCGCCGACATCGAGTCGCACCTGTCGGGCGACAAGCCGTTCCACGAGAACGAGCACCGCCTGCGCGCCAGCGACGGCACCTACCGCTGGGTCATCAGCCGCGGCGTGGTCCAGCGCGATCAGGCCGGCCGGCCGCTGCGCATGGCCGGTTCGCTGACCGACACCTCGGACTTCCGCCTGCGCGAGCAGAAGCTGCTCGAGGAGAGCCGCAACGATCCGCTCACGGGCCTGCCGCGGCGCGAGCCGTTCATGGAGCGCATCGCGCGGTCCATCGAGCTGCGCAAGCAGGACTCGAGCTACGCGTTCACGGTGCTGATGGTCGACGTCGACCGCTTCCGCTGGCTCGCCGACAGCATCGGTCACCAGGCCGCCGACGGCATGCTCGGGATCCTCGCGCGGCGGTTGTGCGGTTGCGTGCGGCCCGGCGACGTGGTCGCGCGCTTCGGCGGCGACAAGTTCGCGGTGCTGCTCGAGAACCTCGACGACGTCGATGCGGGCACCGACATCGCCAATCGCATCCGCCTGGCCGTGCGCGATCCGTTCGAGGTCGACGGTCAGACCGTCTACGCCACCGTCAGCATCGGTCTGACCACCAGCGCCCGCGGCTACGAAGACGCCGACGAGGTCATCAACGACGTCGGCGCGGCCGCGACCAAGGCCAAGGAGCGCGGCCAGGACCGCCACGAGGTCTTCGAGACCAAGATGCGCATCGACGCGCTCACGCACCTGCGGCTCGAGGTCGCGCTGCGGCAGGCGGTCGAGCGCGAGGAGTTCGAGCTCAACTACCAGCCGATCGTCGCGCTCGACACCGGCAACCTCATCGGCTTCGAGGCGCTCACGCGGTGGCGTCACCCCCGTCGCGGCCTGGTGCCGCCGGCGGAGTTCATCCCCGTGGCCGAGCAGACCGGGCTGATCCTGCCGATCGGCCGCTGGGCCATCCACGAGGCGGTCAAGCAGCTACGCCACTGGCAAGAGGCGCTGCCGGATCTGCCGCCGCTGTCGATGAGCGTGAACCTCTCAGGGCGACAGCTCGCCGATCCGCGCCTGCTCGAGGAGATCGACACCGCGCTGCGCGTGAACCGTGTGCCCCACGGTTGCCTGCGGCTCGAGCTCACCGAGAGCGTGCTGATGGACAACGCCGAGACGGTGCTGCGCATCCTCGAGACCCTGCGCGGCTCTGGCGTGCGCATCTGGGTCGACGACTTCGGCACCGGCTACTCGTCGCTGTCGTACCTGCACCGCTTCCCGGTCGACGGCCTCAAGATCGACAAGGCCTTCGTCGACGTGCTCGACGGCAGCGAGGCCGGTGCGGCGATGATCCGCACCATCGTGGGCCTGGCGCAGGCGCTCGCGGTGGACGTCATCGCCGAGGGCATCGAGACCCGCTCGCAGGCCGATCAGCTGCTGCGGCTGGGCTGCCTGCGCGGCCAGGGCTACCTGTTCGGCGAGCCGCTCCGCGCCAGCCGCGTGCCCGAGCTGTTCGCGCCCGCGGTCTCGCTCACGAGCTCGTAGGCGCGGCCGCGCCGGCGAGCGCATCGGCGACGTGGCCCACGAGCTCGTCGGGTATCATCTCCGCGCCCTCGTCGCGCATCAGCGGTGACAGCCACGGCATCGCGTCGCCCACCTCGGCGAACATCTTCCACGGCACGCCCAGGCGCAGCACCAGCCCCAGGCCGGTGAACATCGCGCGGATCGCCGCCGATGCGAAGCCACTGCCGCGGATCACCAGCGCGATCGCGGCCAGGGCCGGCCGCAGCTCCCGCAGCAGCTCGACCGCCTCGCGCCGCGCGGCCTCGCTGGAGAGCCCCACGCCCGAGGGGATCACCAGCATCAACGCGACGCGCGGCCGCGAACGGGCCAGCGCGCGGATCTCCTCGCGCAGGCGCACGACATCGTCCCCGTCCGCGGCGCGATGCCACACGCTCAGGTGCAGATCACCGAGCGCACGCGATCGGAACGCCAGGTTCATGCCCGCACGATTGCATGCACGCAGACGCGGGCGCGGGCAAGCCCGGCGGCCCTCGAAGGACCGCGCGGGCGCGCAGGATCAGAAACTGACGGGGTAGACCGTGCCCATCGTCTCCGAGAGGAAACGCGGGAAGTGGGCGCCCTTGAGCGCATCGGCCACGCAGTCGCCCAGGGGCTGGCCCGCGTGGGGCGCGAGCGCCTCCGCCGAGACCACGTCGCCGCTGTTGCCCTCGATCGAGACCTTCACGCGCACCGTCTCGCCGGCCGCGCCGCCGCAGGCCTTGGCCTTGCCCTTGACGGACGAGAAGCCCTTGCGCAGCTGCGCCTCGCTGAGCTTGTCCGCGAGCTTGGCGTCGAGATCCGGGCCGTCCTTCTGCCGCTTGCGCAGCTCGGCGCAGCCGGGCTTGTTGGGATCGAGCACGCACTCGGCGCGGAACTTCTCGTCGATCTCCTGCGGCGTGAGCTTCTCGGGCTCCTTGGGCTCCGGGGGCCCCGCGGGCTCCGGCGGGCCGTCGGCCGCGGCCTTCTTCTTGTCACCCTTCTTCTTCTGCGTGACGGTGACCTCCACGTTGCTCGTCTGCGGCGGCGGCTCGACCGGCGGCTCCTCGACGACCGGCGGCGGCTCGACCACCGGCGGTGCGACGACCGGCGCGGGCTTGGGCGGCTCGGGCGCGGGCTTCACCTCTTCGACCGGCGCCGGCGTGGCCGCGCGAACCTCGGCCGCAGCCGTGGTCGGCTTGACCGGCTCCTTGTCCCCCCGCATCGCGACCCACATCACGCCGCCGAGCACGAGCGCGCCGAGGCCGACGAGCCAGAGCACACCGCCCTTGCGCTGCTCCTCCTGCTGCTTCGGAGGCGTCGCCGAGGGCGTCATCGTCACCGCGCCCGCAGCGGGACGTGCGGTCTCCTTGTGCGGCAACGTCGGCGGCAACGACACCGCCGCGGACTTCGGGCTCGAGGTCTCGGCCTTGGGCTTGGGCTCGACCACCGGCGCGGGCTTGGCCTCGGCCTTGGGCTCGGGCTTGGCCTCGGCCTTGGGTTCGGGCTTCGCTTCGGCCTTGGGAGCCTCGGGCTTGGCGGCCTCTGCGGCCGGCGCTTCGGTCTTCGCGCGCGGTGGCGGTGGCGGCGGTGGCGTCTTGGTCTCACCGGTGCGCGCCGTGTTCGCGGCCGCGGGGGCCTCGAGTGCGGCATCGCCGATCAACGCGGCCGCGGCCGCGCCGCCGAAGCCGGGTCCGACCGGTTCCACGTCCTCGGCATCGTCCTGTGCGGCGCCGGCGGATGCGGCGTCCTCGTCCTCGATCCCGAGCGACTGCGCGATCTCCATGATGTCGGCGTAGCCCGACGTCTCGGAGGGGTCGCGTTCGTCTTCGTTGTCCTTGGCCAAGGTGCCCATCGTCCGATCATCCTTCGTGGTGTCGATCCACGCCCCATCGCGGGCCACGTTCCCGGGCCGACACCCGGTGCAGCACACGTGATGCGACAGCATAGCGCGAACGATCCAGGCCTGCCCATCGGCCTGCCCACGCCGCGAGCGCATGCGCGTCAGCGCACGAGCACGGCCTTCGATGCGTTCCCCCTACCACTGCCGCCCGTCGCGTACATGGCACGCTGGCGCGGCGCCTTCAGCGACGGGGCGCATCCGGTCGCATCGGGGTGCGGCTGCGGCCGCAGGCGGCGGATCATGTGCTCGATCGCACCCACGTGGGTCCCACGTTCGCGCGGCCTCGCGCCGAGGCGCCGCGCGTTCAGTGCTGCCCGGGCGCGGGCTCGCTGGCGCCACCCGACGCGGCCGGGGGCGCAGGTGGGTCCCCCGTCGGCGTGGCCGCAGGATCGAGGACCGACGGCGGGAGCTTCCCGCCCTTGCGCTTGAGCCAGTTCTCCTTGCGCTGCTGCCGGAGCTCCGCCATCTGCTCGGGGGTCTTCTTCAAGAAGCGGGCGGTGTTGTCCGCGAGCATGCCCAGGATCAGCGCGGCCTGCTTGGTCTCGAAGCGCGACCACAGCTGGACCTCGGCGTCGTTGCGGCTGAGCTCCAGCGGCTCGTAGAACGAGCCCTTGAACAGCTTGAGCTCGAACTTCGAGTCGAAGATCTCCTCGAGGTCGTGCTTCCACCACTTCTCGAAGGCCTTGGCGTCGACCAACGTCGCGAACTCGAAGCGCACGAACAGCTCCGGATCCTCGCTGGCCTCGGCCGTCAGCTCGATCGTGTCGGGCATCTGGAACGGCAGCTTGGCGCGCTTGAGCGCGCGCGAGAGGTCCTTGAAGACGATCTGCAGGCCCGCGGTCGGCTGTGACGCGGCGAACTTGCGCAGCTTGGCGAGGTTGGCGACGAAGTTGCCCGCGGTGCGCTCCTGCCCGGGATCGGGCGCGAGCACGTGGGGCAGGAATTCCTCGCGGAGGTACAGCGCGACGTTGTCGTCGAGCAGCACGAACCAGCGCGTGTCGACGTCGGGCTCGGAGGTGTCGGTCGGGCGCGGGTTGCCGCGGATGATGCCGTTCTCCTCGAGCCACTCGATGGACTCGCCGTTGGCTGCGGCTGCGCGTTCGATCGCGCGCTGTACCTCGGCGCGGCTCATCTTGTAGTCGACCGCGAGGAAGGTCTGCCGCCAGTCGCGGATGTCGGGGCTGGCGATCCCGAGGTGATCGAAGTCCCGCATGGCATCGAAGCCGCCGCCGGCGATGAGGTACTGGAAGTCCGGTAGCGGCGCCATGATGTCGAGCGCCTTGTCCGCGAAGCTGAGCTTGCGGATGCGCTTGGGCACCAGCATCAAGAAGAACGTGCTGTTGGTCGGGCCGAGCTGGTCGACCTTCGAGCGCGCCTTGCCCAGATCGTGTTGGTCGGCCGGTGGCTCGGCCTTGGGCTCGGGCTTGGGCGCCGGCTTCGGTTCGGGTGTGGCCGGCGGGGTCGCCGGCGGCGGGGGCGTGGGCGCCGGCGCGACCTGCTGCGCCTGCGGTGCCGGCGGCTCGTGGCCCTGGACCACGTCGGGCTCGATCAGCTCGACCTCGGTGAGCTCGAGATCGAGGTCGACCTCGATGTGCGGCGTCAACGAGACCATGCCCCAGACCACGGGCACCACGTGGACGACCGCGGAGCCCACGGCGGCCAGGGACTGGCGGCGGCGCTCTTTCACGGACCTCGCGCCCCGACCATAGCATGGGCCCCCCGGCGCGCCCACGGCGGGCGGCGGCCGGTCGTGCGCGGGCGGGCGGCTCAGGAGCCGAACCGCGCCACGATGCGTTCGACCTGCAGGCGGAAGCCCGCCTCGTGGTGGCGTGCGAACTCTTTCCACGTGCAAAGCGAACGCGGGTCGGTCACGCGATCGACGAACAGCATGCCGTCGAGGTGATCGACCTCGTGTTGGAACGTGCCCGCGGTGATGCCCCGGACCTCGCGGTCGATGGGCGTGCCGTGGCGATCCCAGGCCTGCACCCGCAGCTCGGCGAAGCGCGAGACCACGCCGCGTAGATCCGGGACCGACAGGCAGCCCTCGTAGTTGTCGAAGCGCTCCTGCGACAGCGGCGTGAGCACGGGGTTGACCAGCACCGTCAGCGGGATCTTCGGCTTGTAGGGATAGCGGGGGTTGCCGTCGACCTCCATCACGACCACGCGCACGGGGCGGTGGACCTGGATGGCCGCGAGCCCGGCACCGTTGGCGTCGCGCATCGTCGCGACGAGATCGTCGATGAACTGCTGGAACTCCGGCGTGGCCAGCTGCTCGCGCGTCACCTCGTGGGCCCGCTCGCGCAGCACCGGCGCGCCGATCTGGGCGATCTTCATCAGCGTGGTCATGCGCCGGCTCCTCGGATGACCTTGGCCTTGAGCGCGGCCTTGCCATCCTTGACGTAGACGGTGAACTGCACGTCGCGGACGTCGCTGTGCTTCTCGAGGATGTCCTGCGTGTTCTTCTGCAGCTTCTTGACGAACTTGTCGAAGGTGAAGCCGTCGGCATTCTCGCCGCAGGCGATCTTGATCTGCAGGAACTCCTCGAACACCTCGCGGTAGTACCGCATGCGCTCTTCGTCCTCGCCCGCGTCGGCGGCGACGCTGGCCGCAACCTGGGTCTGCACCGGTGCGGGCGCGGGTGCAGCGGCGGCGGGCTTGGCCGCGGTGCTCGGCGCGACCTGGGTCTGGGTCGGCGGCGGTGGTGCGGCCACGCGCGGCGCAGGGGCGGGGCGGGGCGCGGCGGCCTCGGGCGCGCTCGCGGGTGCGGCGATCGGCGTGGGTCGACGCGCGGGTGGCGGGTTCGCGGCCGCGGGCGTGGGCACGGTGCGATCGGGCGGCGGGTTCGCGGCGGCGCGCGGGGCCGGGCGCGGCTCCTCGGCCGGCGCAGCCATCGGCGCAGGGATCGGCGCGGGCGCGGGCACGGGCTCGCCCGAGTCCTCGAGCTTGCGCACCGATCGCGTCAGCTTGCGACCGCGCATGGTCTTGGGCCGCTGCCGCTGACCGCCGGTGGGCTCCTCGCTGACCTCCTCGTCGATCTCGAGCTCGGCGAGGTACGCCGCGCGCAGGGCCTCGTGGGCGGCATTGGCCGCGCGCGCGAGATCACCGGTGGGGCCGCCGTAGCGATCGTGGAAGATCTGGTGCTGCGAGCCGCGCGAGACCGCGACGAACTCGGACGCGAGTCGCCGCATCGGACCGAGCGCTTCCATCTGCGGCAGGTAGATCGCCAGCGCCGTGCAGATCAGCAGCAGCACCGCGAGCAACACCCAGTTCGCCGGCGAGACCAGGCCGCGGTCGCGCGCGTCGCCCAGCGCGTCGGTCAGATCGCGGTGGCCGGCGGCCGCGGTGCGACGCGACATCACCGCCAGCAGCGCGCCGCTCTTGCCCTTGCCCGCCGGACCGGGCACGCGGCCGACCGCGCCGATGCGCGCATCGAGCCCCTCACCGACCGGGAAGACCTTGCTCGCGCCCTGATCGGGCGCGTCGTCCTGGTGCGCGCCGGCGAGCTTCTCGAGCTCACCCGAGACCGGTTGATCGCCGATGATGTCGCCCAGCAGCTTGCCGTTGCGCACGATGCCGGCGGGGTTGTCGGTGCCGAGCACGCGTCGCAGCAGCGAGCCCGCGCCCAGGTGCAGCGGCTCGAACGCCAGCAGACGGCGGCCGTTGGCGTCGGCGCGCAGCACCTTGGCGACGTGGATCTGTCCGCCGAGCACCACCGAGAAGAGGCTGTCGGCGTCGGGCGCGACCTCCTGGTACGGCGGCGTCGCGATGAGCTCGGCGATGAGCGCCTCGCCCACGCCCGACTTCGCGACCGTCGCGCCGGCTGCGTCGACGACCGCGACGGTCATGTCGGATCGGTTGCGCACGCGCAGGCTCTCGGATGCCTCGGTGAAGACCTGCGACAGTGGGTACTTGTCCGCGGGCAGCTTCGCTTCTTGCTCCGCGGTGCGGGCCAGGGCCTCGCGCACCGCGGGATCGAGCAAGATGGTGCCGACCTGCCCCACCGGTGCCGACTCGATCTGGGCCTCGAGCGCGGAGATGCCGGCCTCGGCGACGGCGTGCAGCGCGGTGCGGTCGCTCTCGCTGAAGTCGCCGCCTTGTCCCTGCGACAACAGGAACATGCCGCCGAGGCACAGGGTCGCGAGGGCGGCAAGGATCACGCCCCAGATGCGGGTCAGCAGCATCGCGCGCACAGTGTAGGCCCGTTGGGCTCGCCGCGGCAAATGCCCGCGACGATCGCGGCAGCGACGGGTTGGGCGTGCGCGTGCTCGTGTGCAACGCGGCCACGGACGCGGACGACGTCGGCCCGGTGCGCGTGACGGTGCTGTGGCTGGGGACCGTGGTCGCCCTCGCGGGGGGTCACGCGCTCGCGCGCAGCGAGGCGACCGCGGAGATCGTGCCGATGCTCGTGATGCTGGCGTGGAGCGTCGGCGCGCTCGCAGCGGTGGCCACGATCCGTCGCGTGCCGCCGCCGGTGCACGGCGGACCACGGTTCGCGACGGTGATCGCCTTGCTCGCGCTCGCGCTCGCGCGAGGTCTGGGCGCCGGCCCGGTCGCGGGCGTCCCCGTGGCCTCGGGCGAGGTCGACTGGCCCGCGACCCGGGGCGATCACGGCAGCGTGATCCACTTCGACGTGCGCGACGCCAGCTGGTCGGGCGCGCGGTGCAGCGTGCTGGCCTCGCCGCAGGGTAGCGATCGCACCGCTTGGCTCGAGCTGCCCGCCGATCGCTGCCCGCTGTCGTGGGGCGACGGCATCGTGGTGCCCGCGCGATCGCTGCGGCCCAGCGCCGGCTCGGCATGGCCCGGCGCCGCCGACCCGCGGCAACAGGCCAGCAGCCGCGGTGCGAGCTGGGTGCTCGCGGCCGAGCGCGCGTGGCCGAGCGCGCGCGCGCCGGGGTCGTGGCGGGCGACGTGGTCGCGCTGGGTCGCGAGCGCGCGCGCGCTGGTGGCTCGACAGCCGGCGACGACGGCCGCGCGCTGGTGGTCTCGAGCCTGTTCGGCGTGCGCGCGGCACTGTCGCCGCCGCGACGTCGCGCGCTCGCGATCGCGGGCTCGGACACCTGGTCGCCGTGAGCGGCATGCAGGTCACGCTCGTCGCGTGGGTCGCCTTCCGCGTGGCGTTGCGTGCCAGCGCCGTGTTCGTGCCGGCGCCCCGGGCCTCGCGGCCGCGATCGCGCTGGCGCCGGTCGCGGCCTACGTCGCGCTGGTCGGCGCCGAGCACCGGCGGTGCGCTCGGCGTTGTTGGTGATCGCGCTGTCGCTGTCGTCGGCGACGCTGCGGCCCAGCCACGGCATCACCGTGCTGGCGTGGAGCGGCGCCGCGATGCTCGCGTGGCGGCCGGCGTGGGCCTTCGACGTCGGCTTCCAGCTGTCGTTCGTCGCGATGGCCGCGTTGCTGCGCGCGCCGGCCGGGTTGGCGCAGCAGAGCTGGCGCGTGGCCTGGGCCATCGCGCCCGTGGTCGCGCTGCACTTCGGCGAGACCGGGGCGTGGGCCGTGGTCACCAATCTCGCGGCCGTGCCGGTGTTCACGCTCGCGCTCACGCCCGCGGGCCTGTTTGCGGTCGTGACGGAGCCGCTGCTCGGCGCGACCGCGTGGCTGCCCGCGGGTTGGGCCGCGGCGCTCGTGCTCGACATCGCCGCGCTCGGTGCCGCGCTGCCGCGGGTGTCGCTGGGCGCGTTGGCGTGCGTGGCCGCGCTGACGCTGCCGCTGCGCGCGTGGCCGAAGCTGGCGGCGGTGCCGGCGTGGCAACGCTGGGCGCCCGCCCCATCGTCGCTGCGCTCGTGCTCGCGGCGTGGACCTGGTCACTGGTGCGGCTGCGGCCGCCGCTGCCGGACCTGCCGCACTTCGCGTTCGGTCCGCGGCGCAATCCTGCCAGGTCGCGCGCGGGGTGAGGGCCTCGGCTGCGTGCGTGCGCCACCGGCGATCCGACCACGTGGCCGTCGCTGCTCGACGCGCTCGCGATCGATCGCGTGGTGGTCCTGGGCCCGTCGTCGCGCGCGGCGCCGCCCCACGTCGCCGCGCTGCGCGAGGAGCTCGCCGCGACCACGCCGGCGCGCTGGCACGGCAGCGAGCCCGCGGCAGTATGCGAGTGGCCCACGCGCGCGCGGGCCGAGGCCGCCATCGCGGCCTGCCGCCGCCGCCACGGCGGGCCCTCGTTCGCGGCGTTCGACCACGACGCGGTGCACTGCTGGGACGGCGAGCGCTGGCTCGCGCCACTGCGACTACAATGAACCGGCCCATGACCAGCGCCCGCTCCGTGCCGATGCTGCTCGAGTCGAACGGGCCCCACGCCGGGCGCATGCACGAGCTGGGCTACGGTCGTCACGTGCAGGACGCGGCAGCGAGGCCAGCGTGCAGCTCGAGCACGAGGACGTGTCCCGGCGGCACGCGGAGCTCGAGGTCGGGCCCGAGGGCGTGATCGTGCGCGACCTCGAGAGCAAAAACGGCGTGCGCATCGACGGGCAGACCATCCGCGGGCCCACGCACATGGTCCACGGCCAGAGCCTCGCGCTCGGCGACCTCGCGCTGGTGCTGAGCCATCCGGCCTCGCAGGTGACCTCGGTGCTCGCGCGCGCCGGCGAGACCACGATGACGGTGACCGACACCGGCGAGGACGCGCGTCGCGGCGGCGCGAGCCTGTGGCTGCCGCTCGCCGGCGTGCTCGTGTTCGGTGCCCTGGTCGCGGCGATGCTGTGGCTGTAGTAGAACCGCGGGCGTGACCGAGGCACTCGCGCGCCTGCCCAAGATGGATCGCGTGCTCGATGCGCCCGCGCTCGCGGGTGTGCAGTGGCGCCGCGACGTGGTCCGCCGCGTCGCCGAGACCCTGCTCGCGCAGCTGCGCGCGCGCGTGCGCGAGCGCAGCGACACCGCGGTGCCGGGTGCCGAGGAGTTCGCGCAGACCGTGGCCGCGCGGCTGGAGGCGCTGTTCGATCGCCACCCCACGCGCGTGCTCAATGCCACCGGCGTGCTGCTGCACACCAACCTCGGCCGCGCGCCGTGGTCGCGCGAGGCCATCGCGGCTGCGGTCGCGGCGGCCGGTGCGTGCGACCTCGAGGTCGAGCTCGGCAGCGGTCAACGCGGCTCTCGCTTCGCGTGGCTGCGGCCCGCGCTCGCGGCGGTGATCGGTGCCGAGGACGTGCACGTGGTCAACAACAACGCCGCGGGCCTGCTGTTGGCCTGCACGGTGCTGGGCCAGCCCGGCGGCGTGGTGCTGTCGCACGGGCAGATGGTCGAGATCGGCGACGGCTTCCGCGTCGCGACCATGGCCGCTGCCGGCGGTTGTCGCATCGTCGGTGTCGGCAGCACCAACCGCACGCACGCAGCGGACTACGAGGCCGCGCTCGATCCGGCCCGCGGCGCGCCGGCGTCCGCGATCCTGTGGGTGCACCTGTCGAACTTCGAGCAGCACGGCTACGTCGCCGAGGTCGCGCTGCCGCAGCTGGCCGCGATCGCGGGCGCGCGCGGCGTGCGGCTGGGCGCCGCCCTCGGCAGCGGCTCGCTCGGCGAGGGCCTGCCACCGCGCGAGCCGACCATCGCGTCGTACCTCGAGCAGGGCGCGGACCTCGTGCTCGCCAGCGGCGACAAGCTGCTGGGCGGACCCCAGGCCGGCATCATCGCCGGTCGCGCGGCGCTGGTGGAGTCGCTGCGGCGCCATCCGATGGCGCGTGCGCTGCGGCCCGACAAGGTCACGCTCGCGGCACTGCACGCGACCGCGACCGCACACGCGCGTCGCGGCGCGGTCGCGCTGCCGCTGCACCGCATGGTCGGCTGCGAGCCCGCGCAGCTGCACGCGCGCGCGGCCACCATCGCCGCCGCGATCCCGGGCGCCACGGTCGCGACGTGCGAGGCCACCATCGGCGGCGGCAGCCTGCCGGGCGATGCGATGCCGTCGGTCGCGCTGCGGCTCGAGCACGGCTCGCCCAGCGCGCTCGCGCGGCAGCTGCGGCTGGGCACGCCGGCGGTGGTCGGTCGGGTCGAGGCCGGTGCGCTGTGGCTCGATCTGCGCACGGTCGAGCCCGACGACGACGCGGTGTTGCAGGCGGCGCTGCAGCAGGCGCTCGCCCG
>JAXLYC010000003.1:0-42500 GCA_046351635.1 Nannocystaceae bacterium
CCGCGCTGCGGATCGTCGAGCCGCGGGTGCTCGCGCGTGGGATTCCACCACCAGCCGGCGCGCAGCGGCGCCAGGGCGCGATGCAGCTGCACGTGATAGACGAAGCCCGCGATGGCGCCCACGACCAGCGAGCCAACCGCGAGCCCACCGCCGATCCAGATGCCGAGCATCGGCGGCAACGACCACAGCACCAGCGTCGCGACGCAGCCGCCGACGACCAGGAACTCGGGCGCGACCAAGGACGAGCGAACGCGGGGGCCGGCGGACATGCGGATCGTGTCGAGGATAGCCGCGGATCGGCGGTGATCAACCCTGGGGATACTGGATGTCGAGGCCGAACCGCCCGATCGCGAGGCGGTCACCGCGTCGCAGCGGGTGCCGCTGGGTGTCGGGCGTGCCTCCTCGTTCAGCTCACGATCATGCAAGGAAGACCGCTGCGGTGCACCCCGGGAGGCGCGCGACCGAGCGCGCGTGCCTTGACGGGTGCGCGCGCGTCGGCGCAGCCTGAGATCGGAGGCGTGTCGATGGACGAGCTCCGCATCTCACGGTTTCGGTTGCGTATCCTCGTCGCTGCGGGGATCGGGCTCGCGGCGGGCGAAGCGAGGCCGGTCTCGGGCGCGACGAGTTCGGGCTCGGACAGCTCGACGAGCAGTGGCTCGACGAGCAGCGGTAGCTCGGCCGCGGACGATGCGGGCGGCACCACGGAGTTCGTGGCGGACGAGGGTAGCTGCGGCACGGGCGGGTGCGGAGGTGGCTGCGGTTGTTACGGTCGCCCCTACGTCGCGGACGGCCGGATTCGGCAGGCCGACGTGGCGCGCGGCAACGGATGGACGCGCAACGTCGCAGCGAGCGAGCCGCTCACGCACGCGCAACGTGAGGCGCTCGTCGCATTTTGGACCGAGGCCGCGTTGGCGGAGCATTCGTCGGTCGCGGGCTTCCATCGCTTCGCGCTCGATCTACTCGCCCACGGCGCCCCCGCGGAGCTCGTGCGCGCAGCGGGACGCGCCGCGAATCAGGAGGTCGAGCACGCGCTCGTCTGTTTCGCGCTCGCCAGTCGGTATGCCGGTCGCGAGATCGGTCCGGGTGCGATGCCACTCGGGAGCTCGGCACCGATCGCGAAGAACCTCGTCGAGCTCGCGACGTGGACCGTGCGCGAAGGCTGCGTCGGCGAGACGGTGGCGGCATGGCTCGCGGCGGAGATTCTCGCGGTCGTCCACGATCCGGAGGTGCGCCTCGCGATGGCGACGATCGCTGCCGAGGAAGCGGAGCACGCCGAGCTCGCATGGACGACAGTGCGTTGGGCGATCGCGACCGGCGGTGCGCCGGTGCGCGATGCGGTTGCGCGTGTGTTCGCGAGCACACCGCGAGCAAGCGCGTCCCCAACCGCGGTCGAGTGCGTCGCGCATGGATTGCTTGCGCACGAACACGTCTCCGCCGTGATGCGCCGCGCGTTCGAGCACATCGTCGAGCCATGCGCGACCGCGATGCTCCGCGCGTGCGTGTGACGAAATCCTGCGCATCTGGCCGCTCTGCTACGCGATCGTCTTCGTCGGTCTGTGGCTCGGACCGCGGCTGCCGACGCTCGCATGGACCGGCGCGTACGCGGTGATCGAAACCAGCTCGTCCGTCATCGTGCTGTTCTACCTCGTCATCCTGCCCAACGCGGTGTGGCGCTTCTTCGGCATGCTGGCCCACGCCGCGCAGCTGTGGTCGATCGGAATCGAAGAGCAGTTCTACCTCGAGTGGCCCGCGCTCATGCGCTGGACCGAGCGCCCCGTCGTCGCGATGCTCGCGGTGCTGCTGTTCTTCCCCGGGGCTACGGCTCGCCCGCGCGCTGTTGCGTCGCGCCACCACGCTCGACATGACCACGCCGCTCTGGCAGGCCATCGCGTTCTTCAAGTCGACGGCTCGTTTCGCCCGCATCAGCGCGGTTCATAGACGCCGAGCAGGATCCGCTGGACACCGTCGTCCCCGTAGAGCGCGCCGAACTGCAGGGTGAGCGCATCGTTGTCGTAGAGCCATACGAGATCGAGGAACACCGTCGTTGCGACGTACGGGGTCCCCTGATTGTCGAACGTGTCGGCGGCGAGGGTGCCCGCGATCGCGGCGAGGGGCACCGGATCACTGACGAACTCGAACATCAGGCCGCCATTTTCGTAGCCCGTGATGACCCCGTCGAAGTGGTCCTCGAGGCGCCCGTCCGCGGTCGCGATGGATACGCGCGTACCGTGGATCGTCACACCCTCGGCGCACGGCCACAGGTCGCACCCACCGCCGGGCTCATCGAACACTGCGCCGCCCTCGTACTGAGCGTCGGCGGTCGCCGTCGTCTCCGCGGCCGCTTCGATCGCCCCCCAAGTCCATCGCGCGTCGAGGAACGGCGTCATCGCCAGCAGCTCGGCGGGGGTGAAGCCCTCGTCGACCGGGTCGTCGAGGCCGATGGGCGAGCCCTCGCAAGTGCACTCGTCCGTCGTGCCGCCCTCTACGCTCGACGAGCCCTCGCTCGGGTTCGTGGTCGTCGAGGGCGGGGCGGTCGAGCTCGAGCTCGTCGGGCCCAGGGACGTGGACGTGCCCGAGGTGTTCGCGCTCGACGTCGACACGTCGCCGGTCGACGCTGCGCTCCCCGAGGGGTCGATGGTCGGGCCGCAGGCCAGCAGGGACCCACCGATCGCGAGACGAGCGGGCCACCGCATCCGTAGACTCGGGCGGCCGAGGACGCCGGACGGCATGGTCGACGCCAGCATACCCGTTGCCCGAGCCGGGTGGTCCAGCCCAGCTCGATCTCTACGCCTCCGCGTCGTCCACCAGCGCGGTCGAGAGGTTCGAAGGGGGTACTCGTGGAGGTGGGTGGTGGAGGGGGCGCCTGAGCTGTGAACCGGAGCGGCTGCGCCTTGCGTCGCGACAACTGTAGTGGTATCTCTACATTTGTAGAGAACGAAGGAGTCAGACCATGCCAAGCCTCGGGGGACACGCGTGGCCGCGGGATCGTTGGGGACGAACGCTCGCGCTGCTCGTCCTCGGGGGCTGCTTCGACGAGCGCCCGGCGGCCGACCTCGACGGATCCGAGCCCAGCGGCACGTCGATCGACGCGACCGAGTCGGGCGCGACGACCGAGGTCGCGACGGTGGGCACGGCGAGCTCGACGTCGGACTCGTCCGAGCCGCCCGGGGCTTGCGAGGGCGACGCGTTCGCGGTGCCGATGCTGCAAGACGCCGCGATCGACTGGGCGGTCGTCCACGTCGGCGAGCCCGGGGCTGCGCCGGCGGCTTGCCCCGCGCAGTACGTCCTCGATCGCTTGCTGTTCGATCGCGTCGACGGCAACCCGAGCTGCCGCTGCGCGTGCACCTCGCCCGACGACGTGTGCGGCGTCGAGGTCACGACGACGCCGGTCGGCTGCGTCGGTGTGGTCGACCTCGATCTGAGCGTCGATGGGTGTCGCAACCTCTCGGAGGCCGCGGAGGCGATGGCCGTCGAGAGCACGCCGCCGGCGCGGACCTGCGAGGCGGCGGCGCAGCCCCACCCAGGCCCCGACGCAGTCGCGATCGCGGTGTGCCGTCCGTGGGTCGAGACGCAGACCTGCATGCCTGCGGCGCCCGGTTTCACCGGGGCGTGCTTCGTGGCGACATCGACCGAGTGTCCCGCAGGCACGAGCCCGCTGTCGGTCGAGCCCGTCGCGATCGCGTGCGACGCGTGCGACGCGTGCTCGACCACCGCGTACTGCGGCGCGCACCGCCTCGCGTTGTTCGGCCAGGCCGACTGCATCGGCGCGCCGATCGACGACGTCGCCGTGCCGTCGCCGTGCATCCCGACCGCCGCCGCGTCGGTCCAGCTCGTCGCGCCGACGAGCGTCGAGCCCACGGGCTGTGCCGACGCCGCGGCCACGAGCGAGCCCGCGACGGTCTGCTGCGCGTCGAGGTAGCGCGGGTCGCCGACGCGCGCCGGCGACCCGCCGCTCACGGCGACACGATCTCGCAGTCGACGTCGATCCGATCGGCCGTCATGCGCTCGTGGGCCGCCGTCTCGCGATCGCCACTGCGCTCGGCGACGCGCGCGAGCTCGCGGTGCATCTCGATCGCGAGCGGACCCGGTCGACCCGAGCGCCTATACGACGCGACCGCGTGACGCGACCACGCGCTGGCTTCGTCGGCGCGTCCGGCTCGCGACACGACGAGCGCGGCGGCGGCGGCCGCCTCAGCGGCGAGCAGGTCGTGCTCGACGAGCGCGAGCTGCCACGTCGCCTCGGAGAGGTGCGCCTCGGCTTCGCGCACTCGTCCGAGCTCGGCGTAGCCGAGCCCGATCACGTATTCGGCCTCGCCACGCGCGGCGGCATCGGTCACGCCGCGCAGCACGCTCGCGGCCGTGGCGTCGACCATCTCCGGGATCGCGGCCTTCGAGAAGACGCGCCGCGCCACGAGCAACTGCGGCCGGACGCGCGCCGCCTCGGGATCGGAGATCGCTTCGGTGAGCGCCGCGGCGTGCTCGCGACAGCTGGGAAACCCGAGCGCGGTGAGCTCGGCGGGCAGCGGCTGCGCGGGCTCGTTCGGCGCGACCTCGGGCGTCGGCGCGGCCGGCGACGCGCTCGGGTCGACGCGGCGCGCTGCGACGAGCACGAGCCCGATCGCGAGCGGCAGCACGAACAGCACCTGCAGCAGCGAGGGCATCGCCGGCCGCGTCGCCATGGCCCCTAGGCGCGCGCGCAAGCCCGACACCGGGCCGAGCCCCGGCGCGAGCACCGGCGCGTGCCACCGCGTCGCCGCGAGGCCGAGCAGCAGGCGTCGATAGTCGCGGGCGATGGCCGGGGTGCAGCCGGCGAGCGCGACCGCGTCCGCCCGCATCTCCATGAGCAGTCGGATGCGACCGACGGCCAGCCAGATCGGACGACCGGCCACATCAGCGCGCAGAAGCAGGCGAGCGCGAACGTCGACCACGGATCGCGGTGATCGACGTGCGCCTGCTCGTGGCGCACCACCGCCCGCAGGACCGCAGGATCGACGTCGTCGAGCATCGCGGCGGGCACGACGATCTTCGGCCGCACGATGCCCGCGACCAGGGGGCCCGCGGTCGGGTGGACGTGGATCGTCGTGTCGTCCATGGTGGCGACGTGCGACGCGGCGTCCGCGATCGCACGTCCGGCACGCAGCCGCCGCGCGATGACGACGAGCAGGCCCGCCCCGCCGAGGCCCCACAGGCCCAGCAATCCGTACGCGAGCCACGGCCGCGACGCGTCGACGGCCGCGGTCGTCTCGCCTTCGATCACGATCGGAGCGCTCGCGGGGGTCGACGCGAGCGCGGCGGGATTCGGCGCGTCGATCACCGTCGCGCTCGCCTGGATCTTCGTCTGCACCATGCCGACCGGCGAGTGCCAGTCGGCCGGCAGCACGACGCGCACGAGGACCGCGACGTACAGCGCCATGCGGACCCCCGGCGCCGCGAACCGCCGCAGCGCGAGGTCGGCGACCGCCGCGACCGCGAGCACCACGAGCGAGAGCAGCGTCGTGGTGACCCACCACCCCACGAGCGAGTCCGTCTGCAGGGCCTCGGCGAGCGCGCTCATCGGTCGTCCTCCTCGGCGTCGATCAGCTTTTGGAGCTGCGCGCGCTGTCGCTTGGTCAGGCCGCCGTCTTCGGCGAGCAGCCCGAGGGCGGGCAGCGCCGAGCCGCCGAGCACGGTCTCCACGAACCGGCGCCACGCGCCCTGCTGGGCCTTCGCGCGGGCGACCGCGGCGCTGTACTCCCAGACGTTGCCGACGCGGCGGGCCGAGACGAGGCCTTTGTCGAGCATGCGATCGAGCATCGTCTTGACGGTCGAGTAGGCCCAGCCGCGGCGCTCCTCGAGCGCCTCCGCGACCTCTCGCGCGGTAGCTTGGCGGCGCTCCCACAGGACGCCCAGGACGTCCCATTCGGTGTCGAGGATCGCGGGATGTTCGGCCATGGTTCGCGAGGTCTACGAGCGACCGTTGTAGTGATATCACTACAAATGTAGTGTGTCAAACCGAACGAGGCGACGCGAGGCGTCGCGGGCGGTCCTGAGGGCACGACGCTCGCCGGCGATCCCCAGGTGACGATGAGCGGCTCGACGCCGGCCATCGCGACCTCGATCGAGGCGACCCACCCGCCGGCGCCGGACGTCGCCCCGCCGGTGATCGCCCGGGTGCCCGCGACGTCGATCGCGATCGCGAGCGCCTCGTCGTCGAGCGGCGCCAACGCGCGCACAGACCAGTGAAACAAGTCGGCCGGACAGCCCACGATCAGCAGGTTCGTCAGTGCCGTGAGGCGGTCCTCATCGCAACGTGCGATCGATGCCAGCCCAGCAGACCGCATCCGGGGTTGACGACGGGCACTCGGACGTGGGCCAATCACGCATGCGCTTGCGATCTCGCCCCACCGCCCCGCCCCGTACCCCCGCGCTCGTCCGCGCGAGTCTGGCCCTCGGCATGATCGGCGGGTGTGGGGACGACACCGGTGATGGCTCGAGCGCGAGCGCCAGCGCGAGCGCCAGCGCGAGCGCCAGCGCGTCGGACACGGCGCCGATGATCGGCCCCAGCACGGGCGAGGATGCGACGCAGGGCAGCACGGCCGGCACGTCGGGCGCGACCGCGTCCGACACGGTCGCGCCGATGCCCAACCCGACCGACACCGACGCGTCCTCGAGCTCCGCCGGCACCGCTTCGGCCACGACTTCGAGCGGCGGCACCGATGCGAGCAGCTCGAGTGGGGGCTCCAGCGGCGGCGGAGACTCGTCCACGACCGCGATCCCGCCGATGCCGCCCCCGCCCATGCCACCGCCCGACGGCGGCGCGGTGGACCCGGGTGCGCCAGACGTCGAGTGAGGCGTGGTGGACCGAAGCGTGCTCGCTCGCCCGTGGCAGGAATGGTTGGCCGACAACCTGGCGCATGGCCTCGACGACGACGAGCTGCTGACGTTGCTCGAAGAGCGCGGCGTGGCCCACGACGAGGCCACGCGGGCGATCGCACAGATCCGCAGCTCCCCGGCCTTCGCCGTAGCGCAGCGGCTGGCGCTGCGCTCGAGCCGTCTCGCGATGCTGCTACAGCTGGTGCGTGAGCGCGTCGGCCTCACGAGCATCGAGCGTCGCTGCGATCCCGACCCCGGCGAGCTGTTCGACCGCTACTGGGCCACCGGCACGCCATTCGTGGCGACCGACGTCGTGCCGCGGTGGCCGGCGTTCGGGCGCTGGACCCCGCAGTGGCTTCGCGATCACTTCGGAGACGTCGAGATCGAGGCGAGCGTCGATCGTGAACGCGATCGCGACTACGACATCAACTTCGCGGCCCATCGCGCGAGCATGCGCATGGCCGACTACGTCGATCGCGTGTGCGCGGCGGGGGACGTCTCGAACGACTGCTACCTCATCGCCAACAACCACAACCTCGCGCGCCCCGGACTGCGCCCGCTGCTGGACGATCTCGTGCTGCCGCCGTACCTGGACCCGGCGCGCCTGGTCGGGAGCTCGGCGCTGTGGTTCGGACCCGCGGGCACGACGACGTCGCTACACCACGACACCTCGAACATCCTGCTCGGCCAGGTCCTCGGTCGCAAGCGCGTGTGGTTGTGCGATGCCTGCGAGCCCGCGTGGTTGGCGCACGCGCGCGGGGTCTACTGCGACGTCGACCCGCGCCGGATCGCCGACGACCCGGAGCTCGCGACGGCCCGCGTGTACGAGCTGGACCTCGCGGCCGGCGAGGCCCTGTTCCTGCCCGCGGGCTGGTGGCACCAAGTGGTCGCGCTCGACGTCAGCATCAGCGTCGGGCTCAACAACTTTCGCCGCCCCAATCGCCTCGATTGGTACAAGCCCGGCGCGCTGCGATAGCCGGCGAGAGGGGGGCGCACTCGCGGGTCGACGCCAATCTGCACCACGGACTCGGCCACGCTCTGCAGGTTGCGCCGCGCCACCTTGACCCGGCGCGGAAGCGTCACCAGCGTCTCGAGCGGCCAGGTCACCAACGCGCTGAGTTGCTGCGGGCCAGCGGGGAACAGCAGACGCAGCGTGGGATCGGCGGTGTTCGATGCGGTCGACGAGGCCTGCGAAGCCGGCGAACTCGACGATGGCTGTGCGATCGCCGGCGACGTCGACGACGCCTGCGAGGCGCTCTTCGGCGAGGACGCAGCCGCCTGCGCCGCGACCGACATCGTCGACGAGGCGTGCGACGGCGACGACGACGACGACTGACGCGCGACCACGCTCACGGCCACGCGGTGCCGTCGGGCGCCGCCGCGGCGAGCCAGTCGGTCAGCACCTGCAGGTCCGCGGCGGCGATCGTGCCGACCTCGCCCTCGACGCCGCAGGGGAACGGCGGCATCGGCAGGGGGTTGTGGTAGACGACGCGCTGCTCGATGCCGACGTACGCGGGCTGATCCGCGTAGCCCATGGGGAAGGTGCCGGCGTACAGGACGTGGAAGTCGGCCTGCGTCGCCATCGGGACCTTGTTCGACTTGTAGTCGACGTACTGGCCCGGCGTGACGTTGTCGGTGTAGTGGCAGCCGCAGTTGCGCAGCAGCACGTCGCCGACCGTCGGCGGAATCTGGCCCGGTTCGGTGCCGATGTCGATCACCATGGTGGGGTCGGCCGTGGGATCGACGGTCGCGAGCGCGCACGACTTGGGCGGCGGCGGCGGGATCCCGGTCTCGCTGCTGCTGTCGTCGGTGGTCATGCCGGAGCTACCGCCCTCGGAGCTGCCGGCGGTCGTGCCGACGGTGGTGGTCATCGCACCGCTGGTGCTCGCATCGCCGACCGTGCTGTCGCCGACGTCGCCGTGGCTGCCCTGACTCTCGCCGGAGCCGACGCTGCCCTCGGCGGCCGAGCTGGTGCCTGCGTCGCCCGGCGTCACCGCCGGACAAGCGGTCAGGACCAAACCGAGCCACCACGGTCGGACACGCATCGCACGATGATCTTGCCCAAGCCCACCGCCGCGATCCAGCACGCGCGCGCCGCCGCGGCGATCGCCGGCACAACCGGCCGTGCCGCCGCGCCTGCGCCGGCGCGGCGCGTGGGCCGGCCGTCGCGCGGCGGTCAACCCGGCGGGTCGGTGTACTCCGACAGGTCGCCGCCGCCGACCTCGTACAGCGAGTCGCCGCCGGTGGCCCAGAAGTGGTGCAGCGCGCCGAAGCCCATGCCCTCGACCAGCGAGCCCGAGGTGCCGGCGTAGCTGAACAGGTTCTCCTGCACCCAACCCAGCGTGGGATCGAGCCGGTACTGCCCGATGAAGTCGCTGGTCATGTCCGAGACGTAGACGTACGGGATGTTCGTCTCCGGGTCGGTCACGACCTCCATGCCGTCCATGTGGTCGCCCGCGAGCGTGGGGTACAGGAACGCGATGCCCCAGGTGCCATCGGTCGCGTCGTACTGGAACACGCGGCGGTTGTTCTCGTTCGACGCGTACCACACGCCGTGCACGTCGTCGAAACCCAGCTCGGCGAAGGTGCCGGCCCAGCCGGGCGGGCTGGTCACCACCGAGGTCGTGCCGTTGGCGAGCACGTACTGCGTCAGCGCGCTGCCGCCGATGAACAGGCGATCCTCGAGCGCCTGCAGCTCGGAGCTGCTGGGCGACGGCGTGCCGAAGGCCGGCAACGACATCAGGTGTGTGAGCGTGCGGCCCTCGATCGGCCCCGCGGTGTCGGGGTTGTCGGGGTGCTGGTTGGGCTCGAGCTTGCCGTCACCGTCGGTGTCGAGCAGCTGCACCTGGTAGACGTCGATCTGGTTGTTCAGGCCCAGGACGTAGATCGTGTCCTCGTAGCTGTCGACGTCGTAGCCGCCCAGGAACGCCGACGAACCGGTGTGGAAGTCGGCGAACTGGAAGTACTGTCCGGTGGGATTCTGCGTGCCGATCGGCTGCAGCACCTCGCACATGCCGCTGCCCTGATCGCAGCCCTCGCCCGCACCAGGATCGCAGACCTCGACCAGCTGCCACGCCGGTGGATTCGCGGCGGCGTTGCAGTGCATGACCTTGGCGCCCTGGCAGTGGAACTGGCCCGCGAGACAGACCACGCAGCCGGTGCCCTCGATGCACAGATCCGGATCGCAGTCGACGCTGTCGACGAGGTCGCCGGCGTCGCCGCACTCCATCGCGACGTTGTCGCTGCAGTAGATGCCGGCGCTGCGCTGGTCGCAGAAGCCACCGACACCGACGTCGTACTTGGGGCTACCGACCGAGCTCTCGCCGGCCTCGTCGCCGCTGCCGGCTTCGCTGCCGCCGCTGCTGTCGCCGCCGGCGGTCGGGTTGCCGATGCTCGTCAGCGAGACCGAGCTGCCGACCGTGTCGCGCTCGCTGCCGGGCGTGCCACACGCGACCAGCGTGAGCACGACGCTGCAATGGAATCGGCTCATGGCCGCGCGCCCCCCTCGACGCTGCAAGTTGGCTGCGGATGCCTCCAGGTTCCCGCGCCTGCTCGCGGTGGGGTTAAACCGATCGCCGCGGCGCGGAACGTGGGCGGCGATGCTCGAACCCACCCTCCCCGTCGCGCTGGCGCTCGGCCTCGAGATGGCCGTGCCGCCGGCCCCAGCCGCGCCCGCGAGCCCGCCCGCGGCCGCGCCGGCCAACCACGACCTCGCCGCACTCGCGCCGGTGCCCGAGTGGACCGTCGAGGGCGGCGACAAGGCCCACGCGGCCAAGTCCGACCCGCACCAGCTCAACCGGCAGATCCGCCGCGCCGCCGCGACCGCGCTCTCGGGCGGCGTGCTCATGGTGCTCGGCATCGGCGCGACCGTGGCCGGCTACACCATGATGACGATCCCGAGCTCGCGGCTGAACAAGCTGAAGTCGCAGCACGATGGCGTGTTGCCGCCCGGTGATGCGGGGCGACAGCACGCGATCCGCACCGCGCAGGCGATGCCGATCGTGCTCGGCATCGGTATCGGCACGATCGTGGTCGGTGCGGTGCTCTCGGGCGTCGGCGGCCGCCGCTTCAAGAAGCTGCGCGAGGAGAAGCGCACACAGGTGGCACTGGGCGGCTCACCGTTGCGCGGCGGCGGCGTGTTGTCCATGGAGGTGAGGTTCTGATGTCGACCCTGCGAACGCTGCTGCAACCGCTGCTGCTGGGCGTGATGCTCGGCGCGGCCTGTGATCTCGGCGACGACCTCGAGGGCCAGCCCTGCGAGGTCGAGGCCGACTGCTGGACCGATCAACACTGTGCGCGCACCGATGCCGAACGCGCCGCGGCGCTGCCGGGCGTGTGCTTGACGGAAAAGCTGCCGTGCAAGTCCGGCGCACAGCTGGGTTGCTCGTGCATGCCCGACGACGGCGCGCTCGACTGCAGCACACCGGCGATCGACGGCGAGGCCTTCGGCTATCCCGCGATGACGTGCGAGGACACCACCCACACCTGCGTCGTCGCGAGCGACGAGAGCACCGGCTCGGAGGGATGATCATCATGCGACAGCCTCTCGTCGTGTCCCTGGCGCTGCTTGGCCTTGGCGGCTGCAGCTTCTTCGGTGCGCTCGCCGGCGGCGGCGCTGGTGGTGGCCTGGTCATGGCCGTCGACATGGAGAAGGTCGACGTCGATGCGATCGCGCTCGAGCTTCCGGGCACGCCGACGACGTGGTGCCCGGGGCAGTCGGGCTCGTTCACGGTGGTGGCGCAGGGCACAGAGCGCCGCGGCGGCAAGGCGGTGACGCTGCGCACCGCACCCGAGGGCACGACCGGATCCGCGCTGCGCGGCAAGATGGATCTGGTCGAGTTCGCGATGGCGGCGCGCGGCGGCACGGTCGAGCGCGGCGTGTTCACGGCCAGCGGCGATCCCTTCGCCGCGCTGCTGGGCTACGACCTGCGCGCGACCTACCGCAACGAGACCGACGAGACCACCGTCGTGCACCTCGATCCGGTCTACGGCTGCATCCGCGGCGCGGGCAGCAGCGGGCTCGCGGGCGAATGGGGCGAGGGCGGCTACGCCGGCAGCGACGCGGGACAGGCCGGCTCGGCCGGCGGCCCCGGCGGCAACGGTGGCCCCGGTCCGCGCATCGTCGCGTACGCAACGCTGGTGCGCACGCCGAAGTACGATCGCATGGGCCTGTTGCGGATCGAAGGCGACGTCGAGCAGCTCACGCTGTTCGATCCCGCCGAGGGCATCACGGTGATCGCATCGGGCGGTGTGGGCGGCACCGGAGGCAGCGGCGGCGATGGGGCCCAGGGCGCCGATCCGCAGGGCCAAGGCGGCCCCGGCGGACCGGTGGCGACGGTGGCAACGGCGGCGACGGTGGCGAGGTCGTGCTCGTCGTCGACGATCGCTACCCCGATCTCGCGCAACACATCGGCATCGACGTCGCAGGCGGCTCACCCGGCGACGCGGGCTCGGGTGGCTACGGCGGCGCCGGCGGCCCCGCGCCCGAACGCGCGTGCGACTCGTGCGAAGACCCACCGCCCGGCCCCGAAGGCGCCGCCGGCCCTCGGGCCGCCCCGGCAACCAAGGCGGCCGCCCCGGTCGCTCCGAGGTCCGCGTCGGCGATGTCACCGGCAGCGTTCGCTTCGCTGCCACCGGGCATCGCACTGCGCGACGACCCGCGACCGCGACCAGTCGCGGCTCAGCCGGCGCCCACCGGCGGCAAGACGAAGCGACGCAGACGGTGAAGCAGCGAGCCGTCGTCGCGCCGGCAACGGTACCGCGCGATGCCGGCGCGCGACGACGCCGATGCGTGCAAGCGACCCCGCGCGCTCGCGACCGCGCGAATCCTGCGGCCCGCGCCCGCTTCCGGCGTCGCGCGAGCCTTGACGCTGCACCGGCGCGGCCGGTATCAGCTCGCCCATGTCCGCATTCCGACTGTTTCCCCTCGTCCTGACCCTCGGCGTGATGGCGTGCGCCAAGAAGGACGCGGCCGCGACGACGACTCCGCCCGGTGACGCTGCGGCCACCGACGGCGCGCACGCCCACGACGACGGCGCGAAGCACGAGCACGAGCACGAGTTCACCGGCGGCGTGAAGTCGTTCCACGACACCATGGCGCCTTTGTGGCACGCGGCCAAGGACGACGCGCGCGTCACCAACACCTGCGCCGCCGCGGCGGATCTGCTCGCGAAGGCCGGCGCCATCGAGACCGAGCCCATGCCCACCGCGGCCACCGACGCCGCCGCGTGGAAGACCCGCGGCGGCGAGCTGACCGCGGCGGCCCAGGGCCTGCAGACCAGCTGCAATGGCGACCGCAAGGACTTCGAGGCTGCCTTCACCAAGCTCCACGAGGCCTTCCACGCGTTGATCGAGCTGGCCGGCGAGACCCACGAGTAGGCGGTCGACCCGCCCGCGCCCGGGGCGTGCGGAACTCCGGCCGCACGCTCGCGCGTCGAGCTGCGATGATCCCGGCCATGCGCCGCCTCGCGCTCGTCGCCCTGCTGAGCACCGCGTGCCGCGAGCCCGCGGGCCCGCTCGCCGCGCCCGCGGCTGCACCCATCGCCGCGCAGGCACAGCCGCCGGGCCCGACCGACGCGCCGCCGCAGCGCGAGCGGCCGCAGGCGCCTGCCCCCGCCGCAAAGCCGCCTGCGGCGAGTCCGTCGCCGCCCGAGGAGCCGCTGCTGCCCCCGCCGGCGACGCGGACCGCCCGCACGTTCCTCGACTACTGCCTGGGCCCCGCGAGCGCGGCGGAGCAGACCACCGTCGCGATCCTGCGCGAGCGCGTCGAGCCGGGCGACTGCGCGGCGCAGTACGCCGCGCTGCAGCAGCTGCGCACGCTCGATCTGTCGATGTCGGGCATCACCACCGCCGCGCCGCTGGTCGGGCTCGACTCGCTGACCGAGCTGGTGCTGTCGTTCAACGAGATCCGTGATCTGTCGCCGGTCGGCACGCTGCACAACCTCCGCGTGCTCGAAATCCACAGCCTGCGCTCGCCGACGCTCGAGCCGCTGCGATCGCTGTCGCGGCTGCGCGAGCTGGTCGCGACCTCGCGCACGGTGCGTGACATCGGTGCGATCGCGTCGCTCGAGCGGCTCGAGCGGCTGCACCTGCAGCACATCCGCACCACCGACCTGTCGCCGCTGGCGAAGCTGCCCGCCCTGAAGGAGCTGTGGCTGGGCATGACCCCGGGTCTGAAGGACCTCTCGGCCCTGCGCGGGCTCACCACGCTGGAGCACCTGCGCGTCGAGCACGACAACGCGGTGCGCTCGCTCGACGATCTGCGCGGCTTGGTGGCGCTGCGCGAGCTCGACGTCTTCGGCGGCAAGGGCGTGGCCGACATCGACGCGCTGACCGAGCTCACCGCGCTCGAAGATCTCACGCTGACGCTGCGACCGGGCACGGCGCTGCCGCCCTTGCGCGAGCACACCCAGCTGCGACTGCTGCACCTCGAGCGCTGCGGCCTGACCGACATCGGGCCGGTCGCCGACGCGACCGCGCTCGAGGAACTCTACCTCGACGACAACCGCATCACCTCGCTCGAGCCGCTGCGCCCGCTCGCGAAGCTCAGGGTCCTGCGCATCGCCAACAACCCCGTGACCGACCTGTCACCGCTGTCGGGCCTGGCCGCGCTCGAGACGCTGCAGCTGTGGGGCAAGCACCGGGTCGTGCGCGACGAGGCCCACTGCCCCACCGACGGTGCCGGCGCAGTTGCTGCGGTCTGCCGCGGGCTGCGGTCGCGCTGACGGCTTGCTACGCTCGCGGGGCTCGTGCCGCTCGCTCGTCCACGCACCTCGATCGTCGCGCTCGCGCTCGCAGCCAGCTGCGCGGACAAGCCCGCACCGGGAGCACCGCCCGCCGTGAACACGCCGTCTCTGACCGTGACCTCGTCCGCCTTCACCGAGGGCGGCTCGATCCCCGCCGAGTACACCTGCGAAGGCGACGACGTCTCGCCGCCCTTGTCGTGGACGGGCGCACCGCCGGGCACCCAGAGCATCGCGATCATCGTCGACGATCCCGACGCGCCCGATCCGGCCAAGCCCAAGCGCGTGTGGGTCCACTGGGGCGTCTACGATCTGCCGCCCGAGCTCGGTGCGCTCGAGCGCGGCGCCGCGGCGGCGCTGCCCGCCGGTGCGCGTCACGGCAACAACGACTGGTCCAAGCCCGCCTGGGGCGGCCCCTGTCCGCCGATCGGCCGCCACCGCTACTTCCACAAGGTCTACGCGCTCGATCGCAAGCTCGGCGATCTCGGCGCGCCGAACAAGGCCGCGCTCGAGACCGCGATGCAAGGCCACATCCTCGCGCAGGGCCAGCTCGTGGGCACCTACGCCAAGAGCGGCGGCTGAGAGGCTGTCCGCGGATGCTGACGGCCTCTGGTCGCGCCAGCGACGAGCCCACCCGCACGTCGCCGGCTCAGCGCGGCAGACCGCGCGGCGGCACGATCTCGACGCCCTCGAGCAGACCGCGGCTACGCACCTGCTCGACGTAGTACTCGGCATCCTTGCCGCCTTCGATCTCGCCGGCCTCGTAGAGCGCCTCGAGCTTGGTCCGCAGCACACCGATGTGCTTGCCCGGCGGCAGCGCCAGCGCAGTCATGATGAGGTTGCCCAGGCCCGGCGGCAGCGGCTGCTTGCGCGCGTCGAGCTCGGCCAGCGCGCGCATGCGCTTGCCCAGCTCGCTGATCTGCCGCAGGCACCGCATGCGCTTGCCCGGCCGCTTGCTGGTCACGTCGGCGCGCGACAGATCCAGCAGGTCGCGCAGGATCGGTTCCATCTCGCGGTGGAACCGCCGCACCGCGGTGTCGGTCCAGCTGCCGTCGTACTGACCCGGTCGCAGGTGGTGCAAGATGAGCAGCTCGACGTCCTCGCGCACGGCGTCGGGGAAGCCGATGCGCTTGGCCGGCCCACGTCGGAACATGCGCACGCCCTCCTCGGCGTGGCCGTGGAACGTGACCTTGCCGTCCTTGCCGAAGCGACGCGTGGGCACCTTGCCGATGTCGTGCAGCACCGCGGCCCATCGGACGCTCGGACGCGGCACCGCCTGCCACACGACGGCCTTGGTGTGCTCCCAGACGTCCTTGTGCTTGCGATCGGCCTCCTGCGAGAACGCGACGGTCGCGTCGAGCTCCGGCAGCAGGTGCACGAGCAGGCCGGTCTGCCGCATCCACTGCAACACCAGGTGCGGAACCTTGCTGCAGATCGGCGGCGTGAGCAGCTCATAGACCCGCTGCGGTGCGATCTCGATGACCCGCGCCGCGGCGGCCGCGACCTGCGCGGTGACGTCCTTGTCCGGGTACGTCTGCGTCGCCGCGATCACGGCCAGCGGGCGCAACAAGTCGTCGGGGACCCATGCGGTCGGTGTGCTCGGCGTCGCCACGGCCGGGTCTCGCATGCGCGGGGCCGGGGCCTTATCACGAACCCAGCCGGCCGGGTCGTGCGCCCCGAATTCGCGCGAGAACGGTGCGCGGCGGCCTGGCCACGCGCACCCGCAGGCCCGCGCGGTCGCGCTCGGCCCCAACGAGAGGCCCGCGCATGGTGGGGGCGGTCGCGTCGCGAGCGGGTCCTGCCGACCCGATCCGGTGCCGCGTGCCCGTCGCGGACGCGCCCACGATGGTCCAGCGCGGCGGCCGGCTGGTGCCGACCGTGTTACGCTGCAGGTGCAGGGCGCTCGCCCCCATGAAGTCCGCGTCCCCCCAGCTCGGATACAACCACAACATTCCGCATCGCGGTCGCCTCTATCACGTGCAGACCGAAGACTCGGGCGTCGACAAGGCCCACATCTTCACGCACGTGTTCTACGACGGGACGATCATCGCGAGCCGCAAGACCGAGTACAAGGACAAGCTCGGCGAGTCCGAGATCGGGCCCGTCATCGTCGCGCTGATGCAGGACTCGCACAAGGCGATGATCCGAGCGCTGCGCAACGGCGAGTTCGACGAGAAGATCGAGCGCGTCATCGGGGCCCACCCGGTCGCGGACAACCGCGAGATCACCGAGCTGCCGCCCGACTCGGCCGCGGCGCAACGGCCCGAGCGGCGACCGCCGCCCGAACCGCGTGACGTCGAGCCCCAGGGTCCGCCGCTGGCGACAGGACGCCCGGGACCCACGGTCGATCCGAGCCTGTCGCATCCGGTGTTCGCCGCCGCCGAGGCGCGCGCGCAGGTGGCCGCCGCCGCCGCGGGCCACGGCCAGTCGCGGCCCAGCCCCGGACCCAGCCGCATCAAGCGGCGCGCGGTCGGTGGCATCGGTGGCGCCGGCGTGAAGGCGGGCACTCCGATCACCCAGCGGCGCGACATCATCGTGGGCAAGTTCGCCAGCGAGCACCAGGCCCAGCTCGACGAGGAGATCCTCGCGCTGCTGCGCGACGATGCCTGACGCGGCGACCACTGCCGGCATGAACGCGCCACCTGCAGGCCTGGCCCCACCCGAGGAGCTGTCCGCGGCGGTGGTGCTGTACTCGACCTGGTGGTGCCCGTGGTGTCGGCTGGCGAAACGATTGCTGGGCAAGCGCGGCATCGAGTTCGTCGAGCTCGACGTCGACACACCGGCGGCGCGACGGTGGCTCGCGCAGCGCACCGGTCACCAGACCGTGCCGCAGATCTTCGTGCGCGGCGAGTCCATCGGCGGCTACGACGAGCTGGCCGCAATGGACGCCTCGGGCGCGCTGGCGCGTGCGCTCGCGCCACTGTGACGTGCTATCCTCCCGGCGGTTCCCCACGGAGCCGATTCGAGGGAGAAGCCCGCACATGATCCGTTCGCATGCTCGTCGTCGTGGTCTCGCATCGTCGCTCTCGGCGTTGGTCTTCGCTGCCGCGCTGTCCGTGCCCGCGCTCGCATTGGCCGGCGAGATCAAGTTCGGCGCCGCCGCGCTCGCCGTCGACGACGAGGGCAAGCTGACGGACGCCGGTCGCAGCGCCGCCAAGGAAGAGGTCCCCAACGCCACGCCCGGCGAGGAGGAGTGGGTCGTCCACGTGTGGGCCAAGCTCGACAAGCCGGCACCCGGCGGCCTCAACGTCGAGTTCTACGGCGAGCACGACGGCAAGCGCTACCTCGCGTACCGCCACGTCGAGGACTCCTTCGACGGCGCGAAGTACATCAGCTTGGAGATCGAGCTCGAGGGCAGCAAGGGCTTCAACAAGAACAAGACCTACTTCGTCGAGATCACGCAGCAAGACGACAAAGGTCGCGACTTCAAGCTCGCGTCGGGCAAGGTCAAGCTCGGCTGGGTCGCTGCGCCCAAGCCCGAAGAGGGCGAGACCGAGGGCGACGACAAGGGCGAGCCGGAGCAGGACTCCGCGGCCCAGGACGCACTCGACACCATCTCCGGTGGCGGTGGCGAGGGCGGCGACGGAGCCAACACCGGTGCGCCGCCGCCGGTCGAGCCCAAGAAGAAGGGCTGCGCCGTGTCGCCCGACGCCGGCGACGGGGCCATCGGCACGCTCGCGCTGCTGGTGCTCGCGGGCGCGTGGCGACGCCGCCGCGCATGAGCGCGGCCAGCGGGCGCCGCGGTCGCATGCGGCGCCCTCGCGCCCAGCGGCGCGATCGATGACGCCGCTGCAACAGCGCATCGTCGCCGTGGTCGCGCGGATCCCCCGTGGCCGCGTGGCCAGCTACGGGCTGGTCGCGTGGCTCGCGGGTGCACCCCGCTGCGCGCGCCAGGTCGGCCGCGCGCTGCGGGAGCTGCCCGAGGATGCGCCGCTGCCCTGGCACCGGGTCGTCAACGCGCGGGGCGAGCTGAGCCTGTCGGGCGATGGCGCGACCGAACAGCGACGACGACTGCTGCGCGAGGGCGTGCGCTTCGACGCGCGCGGGCGCATCGACCTGGTGCGCTGGGGCTGGGACGGTCGCGCGTCGCGGAAGCGGACACGCGCGCGCGCGTGATCGGCAGGGGCTGGGCGCGTGCACGCGATCGCGGCATGATGGCTGCGATGGGCCGCAGCACGGAAGTCGACGCATGGTTCGCGCGGTACGACAACCCGATGAAGCCGGTCGTGCAGCGGATCCGCGAGGTCATCCTCGGCGTCGACCCGCGCGTGGGTGAGTGCATCAAGTGGCAGGCGCCGACCTTCACCTTCGAAGGCAACATCGCCAGCTTCTTCCCCAAGGCCAAGCAGCACGCGTCGCTGATGTTCCACCAGGGCGCATCGATCCCGGGCCAGCACCCGATCCTCGAGGGCGACGGCGACACCGGCCGCTCCATCAAGCTCGCGAGCGTGCGCGAGGTCGACGAACAGGCCGAGGCGCTGCGCGGGGTCATCCGCGCGTGGATCGCGTTCAAGGGTGGCGGCGCGACGGCGCCACGCAAGGCCGGCGCGAAGACGGCCGGCGCGAAGACGGCCGGCGCGAAGACGGCCGCACCGCGAAGACGGCCGGCGCGAAGACGGCCGGCGCGAAACCCGCGAAGAAGACCACCTGAAGGCACCGCGAAGAAGACCACCGCGACGAAGGCCACACGAAGACCACCGACGAAGGCCACCGCGAAGAAGACCACCGCGACGAAGGCGGCCAAGAGCGCGGCGAAGCGCTCGCGCTGAAGGCGTCTCGGCGCCGCGCCCTCGCGCAGCGCCCGTGCGCGCGCGAGCAGCCGTGGGTCGTCGCCGGGCTGCAACAGCGCGTCGGCCATGCCGCCGCACATCGCTGCGCCGGCGCGGCCGTCGTCGTCGCGCGGCATGCCCTCGCCCAGTGCCAGCCACGCCGAGGCCTCCAGCGTGACATCGCCGTCGCGGCGCGCGTCCGCGATGACCTCGACCAGCAGCGCCGCGATGGTGGCCTCGGCGTCGCCGCGTTGGCGCAGCAGCAGGCGCGTTCGTGCCGCGCCAACGCAATCCGCGCGGCCGTGCTCGCGCGCGAGCGCCTCGGCGAGCATCGCGTCGATGGCCGCGCCGGCACGTTCGACCGCGCCGCTGCGCCGCGCCACTGCAGCCTGGGCCCACGCCTCGCGCAACGCCTCGGGTAGCGGCGTGCCACCGGCGGCGGCGCAGGCCGCCGGCGAGGACAAGCCGTCGAGCAGCGCCTGCGCCTCGGTCGGCACCTCGCTCTCGCGCAGCCACGCCGCGGTGGCGAGCGCCTCGGCCCACGCCTGCGCGACGCAGTCCTCGCCCGACGTTCGCGGCGCGCAGGCGAGCCCTCACCGCGGACCTGGGTCGCCTCGCACACCTGATGTGCGGCGTCGGCCGCATCGTGTTGCACGCGATCGATCGCAGCCACCGCCGCGGTACCCAGCCGCGGGCCCAGCCGCGCCGTGACGGCGTCGACGGTGGCCGTGCGCTCGGCCGCCGTCCAACCCGAGGGCAAGCTGCGCGCGCACGCGGGCCGATCGCTGCGCAGACCCAGCGCCAACGCGAGCCCGGCGAACACCGTGGTCCCTGCGAGCGCGACGCGACGGCGTCGCCGCGTCCGTGCACGCGCGAACGCCTCCAGCAACGCGGCCATGTCGCCGAAGCGCTGCGCCGGCTCGGCCAGCAGGCCGCGCTGCAGCAGCGCGATCGCGGCGCGGGGCACCCCGGCGACGATCGGCCGTGCGGCCACCGGCGGCCACGCGCCGGTGATCGCGTGCCACGCGGTGGCACACCACGCGTACTGATCCGATCGCGCGTCGACGGTCGCCTCGGGCGCGCGACAGGCGAGCGCAGCGCCTCGTCCGCGACCGCACCGACCAGCGCCGCGTCGAAGCCGCCCACGCGCACGCGCCCGTCGTCGCCGACGATCACCGCCGCTGGCGTGATCGCGCCGTGCACGACCCCGGCGTCGTGCAGCGCCGCGAGCCCTGCGCGGCCGCCAGGAGCAACGGCTCGAGCTCGCGCCAGTGACGGGGTCGCGCGCGCAGCCGCCGCGAGGCCGCGGCCGCCGGCGTGCTCGAACGCGATCCACACCCGATCCGCGTCGGTGCCGAAATCGTAGACCGGCACGAGGTTGCGTGGCGTAGCCGCGCGAGCGACCGCGCACGCGCCAGCCACGGCGAAGGCGCACCGTCGTGGCCCGCCGACGGCCGATCCGCGACATCGATGTCGCACGGAACCGCGAGCGCCACCTTGCGCATGAGCTCGGAGTCGTGCGCCAGGTGGACGACGCCGGTCGCGCCCCGCACCAGCGTGGCGGTCACGACGTAGCGTCCGACCATGGTCCCCAGCGCGAGCGGCCCGTCGCCGGCCGTGGCGGGCGTGGCATCTCGCGACACCGCAGGCGCATGCGCTGCCGTCCCACCACGTCGCGCGCCGCTGTCGCCTTCGACCTCGATGCGAACCCGCGTCCTTCCCAGGCGCATGTTGCCATACCAAGCGACCCATCCCGCGTCGCCGTGGCCGACGCCACGTGCGGTGTGCGACGGGTCTTGTTATCCTGCCACGACGGAGGGTTGTCCTTAGCCCATGCGATTGACCCAGCCTTCGCTCATCCCCGTACTCACGCTCCTCGCCGTCGGCTGCCGCGACGAACGCACCGAAACCGGCGACGAGACCACCGGGGGCCCTTCGACGACCCTCACCACGACGATGTCGGACGAGTCGAGCACGAGCACCAGCGGCTCGAGCTCGACCACCGACGCGACGCTGAACCCCGACACCAGCGGCACCACCACCGGCGGCGGCAACACCTGCGAGTTCATCCAGTGCGGCACCGAGTGCTGCGACGACGACGAGGAGTGCGTGCTCGAGGCCTGCCAGCCGATCTGCGACACGCAGGTCCGTTGCGGCGCCGACCTCTCGGTCTGCTGCGCCGAGGGTGACGTGTGCCTGCAGCCCGAGTGCGTCACACCCGGCGCCGACTGCCTCGACTCCTACGACTGCCCCGACGGCGAGTTCTGCGAGCCCACCCTGGGCAAGTGCCTGCCGAACCAGGATCCGGTCGCATGCGAGATCGTGCCGACGTTCACCGAGGTCGCCCTGACGCTCGAGTGGTCGTGGGAGGCCGACTGGTCCAACACCATGCCGCTGGTCGCCGACATCGACGGCGACATGAACACCGACGTCGTGGTCGTGGCACGGCTACCGCCGTCGGACGGCTTCGAGGGCCAGATCGTCGTGCTCGAGGGCAGCAACGGCACCGAGAAGCTGCGCATCGACGACAACCCCGCCGCGGACAGCTACGCCGCGTACATGCGCGGGACCCCGGCGCTGGCGGACGTGGACGGCAACAACCTGCCCGACATCGTCTACGCCGGCATGCCGACCAACCAGCAGGGCGTGTTCAACCGCTCGCTGATCCACGCCATCGACGGCGTCGGCCAGCACCTGTGGAGCACGCACAACTCCGACGGCACCGACCACTGGATCTACACCCGCAACGGCGGCGTGCTCGCGGTCAACCTCGACGACGACCCCGAGTCCGAGATCGTCCACGGCATCGCGATCGCCGACAACGACGGCCTGGTGGTCTCCGACGCCTTCAACAACGAGTTCAACGCCGGCTCGGGCGTCTACGGCAGCCCGCCGGGCTACCTCGGCGGCATCGCGACTGCGGTCGACATCGACGGCGACTCGTACCCCGAGATCGTCTCGGGCCGCGAGGGTTTCTCGGTCACGTGGGACGACCCCGGCATCGGCTCGCCCAACGTCACCGTCAACCAGCTGTGGACCGCCGGCGGCGACGACGGCTTCCCGGCCATCGGCGACCTCGATCAGAACGGCACGCCCGAGGTCATCATCGTGACCAACGGCGTGCTGCGCGTGCTCGAGTCGGACACGGGCCTGCTGTGGTGCGGCCGCGATGCCACCGGCGCGGCGTGTGCCGGCAACGACGCCATGCGCACGCAGCCCATCGTGCTCGCCGACGACGGCATGGGCGGCGAGGTCGGCCGCGGCGGTCCTGCGACGGTCGCGGACTTCGACGGCGACGGTCGCCCCGAGGTCGGCGTCGCGGGGGCCTCGGCCTACGCGGTCTACGACTTCAACCGCGAGGGCGAAGAGATCGTGCAGCCGGGCGGCTTCCTGCCGCCGGGCCCCGGTGACATCTACGTGCGCTGGTTCGCGGTCACGCGCGATGCCTCGTCGAACGTGACGGGCTCGTCGGTGTTCGACTTCCAAGGCGACGGCGCGGCCGAGGTCATGTACCAAGACGAGTGCTACGCGTGGGTCTTCGACGGCGCGACCGGCAACGTGCTGGTCCAGCTCGAGAACTCCTCGCCGACCATCCACGAGTACCCCGTGGTCGCGGACGTCGACGGCGACGGCAACACCGAGTTCATGGTCGTGGCCGCGAACTCCAACCCCGAGCTGTGCATGGACCTGCCGGGCTACCAGGGCCGCCAGGGCGTGTTCGTCTACGGCGACGCCAACGATCGCTGGGTCCGGACCCGCTCGGTGTGGACGCAGCACACCTACCACGTGACCAACGCGACCTCGTCGGGCCTCACGCCGATGACCGAGGAGGCCAACTGGCTGCAGCCCGGCCTCAACAACTTCCGCCAGAACTCGCAGGGTGAGGGCATCTTCAACGCGCCCGACCTCTCGGTGGAGATCGCGGTCGGTCTGTCGACGTGCCTCGACGAGGTGTTCGAGATCTACGTGACGGTGCGCAACGAGGGCTCCATCGGCGTCGCCGCGGGCGTGCCGGTGTCGCTGTACGAGGGCACCGACGCCAGCGGCATGCTGGTCGGCACGCAGATGACGGCGCAGCCCCTGCTGCCCGGCGCGTTCACGCAGTTCGTGTGGAACGTGCCCGCACCGGCCGAGGAGCCCAAGAACTACTACGCCGCGGTCGACGGCGCCGACACCGACACCAGCACGGTGCTCGAGTGCAACGAGGAGAACAACGAGGGCGCGACCGAGACCGTCGCGTGCCCGATCCCGGGCTGATCGCCGCGCTGCGGTGATCCCGGTCGACGCCGCGGGCGGCCCTGCCGCTGCCGCGGCGTCGCCGTTTCAGGCGCCGGCGTACACGCGCAGGCTCGCGAGCACCGCCGCCAACGGCGTCTCCCGCAGGGTCGCGTCCGCCTGCGCGGGCACCAGCGCCGCGACGGCGCGGGCGAGCCAGACCGAGATCGCGAACTCGAGCGCGTTCGCGTGCAGCTCGCCCTCGAGCAGCCACAGCCGTCCGAACCGCGCGGCCGCCAGCGCGCGCCGCTCGAGCGCCGGATCCGACGGCGCCGAGGCCAGCAGCAGCGCCGCGGCGGTCGGGCTCGCGAGCAGCCGCGCAGCCCCGAGCATGGTCGTCAGGCGCACGCACACCGGCTCGTCTGCACCACGCCAGCAGCGCTCGCGCGCCAACGCGGCCGTCAGCACCGGCACCAGCCGCGTGGCCGCGGCGGTGACGATCGCGCTCGCGTCGTGATCGCGCGCGGGCAGCAGCGCGGCGGCGTGGCGCAGCACCGTCGCGGCCACGTCGTCGTCGTCGTCGGGCATGGCTTCGAGCCACGCGATCGCGTCCGCACGCGGCAGGCTCACCTCCGCGGCGAGCCCGACCTGCGCGGGCACCCGCGCGACCACGCTGCCGCGCGGTAGATCGGCGCCGCGCACGACCTCGGGCGGCAGCAACGGCTCACCGCGGGGATCGTGGTGCGCCACGCAGGCGCACTCGATCGCGACGGTCGCACGCAGCGCGTCGCCGTCGTCGACCAGCTGCGCGGGAAACCACCGACAGCCCAGGGGCTTGGCCGCCGCACCGCCGCGCGCGTGCAGTGAGCAGCCCTCGCCCTGGCGATGGAAGCGACACCCGCCCTCGACCAGCGCCAGCGTGCGCCGCACCGTCGGCGCCGATCCGCACACCGGCGTGCTGGCCCACTGCGGCGCGTGACCGAGCTCGTGATCCTCGGGCAACGTCGCCGCCGCACGGTGCACGTCGTCGGGCAGGACCAGCACGCTGGGATAGACGCGACAGCAACCGCCGCGCCCGTCGCAGTGGTAGCGCGCCTGCGGCCACACCTCGATCGCGCGCGCGTCGTCGTGCCACGGCGACGGCTCGGGCACGCCGGTGTGGATCGCTTCGGGTGCCCCTTCCACCAACAGTCCCAGCGCGTCGAGCTGCGCCAACAGCTGCGCGGCCGGCTCGGCGCCGATGCGCACGCCCAGCCCCCGTGCCGCCGCGACCAGCCCCTGCAGATCGCGGGTGCCATCGGCCTGACCCAGCAGCGCCCAGCTGCGACCCTCGAGCACGAGCGTGCGACCGTGGCGGCGGTCGAACAGCACCAGCGTTCGTGCCTCACCGCGGCGGTCGAGCCGCGCGAGCACGTCGTCGGCCAGGCGGGGGCGCAGCGGCACCATGGCCGCTCGTTAGCACGAATCCCACGCCGCGGTGGGGCCGGGATTATGCTCGCAGGCGATGAAGCGCGTGATCGTCTTGGGCGCCACCTCGGCCATCGCTGCGGCCGTGGCCCAGCGGCTGGCGCAGCGCGGCGACCGGTTGTGGTTGGTCGGCCGTGACCGCGACAAGCTCGACCGACTGGCGGCATCGCTCGCGACTGCGGTGGTCGGGGCGGGCGCGGCCGATCTCGCCCGCACCGACGACAGCGAGGCGTTGGTACAACGCGGCATCGCGGCGCTGGGTGGACTCGATCTCGCCATCTTGGCCCACGGCATGCTCGGGGATCAGCGGCGCAGCGAGCAGTCGTGGTCCCACGCCGAGCAGATCCTGCGCACCAACCTGCTCTCGCCGGTGTCGCTGCTGGTACCGCTGGCCAACGCGCTCGAGGCCCAGGGGCACGGCGATCTCGCGGTGTTGTCGTCGGTCGCGGGCATCCGCGGTCGCCCGCGCAACTTCACCTACGGCGCAGCCAAGGCCGGGCTGACCGCCTACACCCAGGGCCTGCGCAGCCGGCTGTGGAAACGCGGCGTGGGCGTGCACACCTTCAAGCTCGGCCCGGTCGACACGCCGATGACGGTCGACCACCCCAAGAACGCCCTGTTCGCGCGGGTCGATCCGGTCGCCGACGCGATCGTCGCGGCCATCGATGCCCGCGCGGGCGAGGTCTTCGTGCCGCGGTGGTGGGCACCGATCATGGGCGTGGTGCGACGGCTGCCCGAGTCGGTGTTCCAGCGGGTCTCGGCGCTGGCGGAACGCTGAGAGGCTGTCGGCGGTGCGCCAGGAGAAGCCTGCTTCACGCGGCGCGGTGATGGCTCGCGCGCTCGATCAGCTGCGACACCACCTTCGCGCGCTTGTTGTTCTTGTCCATGCGATACAGCCACAGGCCCTGCTTGAGCGCATCGATGCCGGCGTCGTCTCGGCCCGCGCGCAGGAGCATCGCGCCCAGGCGCACCCACGTCGGTGCGTCCTGCTCGCGGTGCGCGAGCTCGGCCAACGCGATCGCGGCCTTGCGGTACTGACCGGTCTTCGCGAGCTTGATGCAGCGTCGACGCAGCGGATCGAACTCGATGCATGAACCGTCGTGGAGGTGACGCTTGGCCATCGCACCGGCCCAAGGAGCAATGGCCGTGCCACGGTCCGCGCGATGGCGGGATTCGGACGGATCCGTGCGACCGCCGGCCCGACGCGGGACACTGCGTCCGGGCCCGGCCCGGTCAACGCGGTGGCGCGCGTCAGCGCAGCCGATTGAGCACGTGCTCGCCGAACGACGTGCGGCGCGGACGCGGCGCCTCGCCCTCGGCGGCGGCAGGCTCGGGCTTGGTCGTCGCCTCGGGCTTGCTCGTCGTCTCGGGCTCGGCCGCAGCAGCCTCGCTCGTGGGCTCGGCCGCCGCGGGCTCACCCTCGCGACGACGGCGACCACGACCGCGACGCCCGTCGCCGGACTCGGTCTGGAACGGCGCCGGCGGTTGCAGGGCATCGACGACCATCGTGTGGCCGGTCTGCGGCACCGGCCGCACTTCGGTGCGTCCGGGCGGCGTGTCGATCGGCGTGGCGGTGGACGTCGGTGGCGTCTGCACCGTGCCCGCGACGGCGTGCGGACGCGACTGCGAGGCCGCGCGCGAAGAGCCAGTGCTACGCGAGGGCTCCGCGGCACGCGGGGCAGCGGCACGCGGCGGCTCGGCCGTGCGCGGGCTCGCCGGTGCGCTCGTGCGCGGCGGCTCGGCCGCGCGCGGTGCCGCGGCGCGCGGCGACTCGGGCGCGCGCACCGGCGTGGGTTGCCGCGACGACGACGCGGTCGCGCGCGCGGGCGAGGGCGAGGGCGTCGGGGCCGGCGCGTGTGCTCCCGACGGCGGACGCGGCGCGGTGGAGATCGGCGGCGCCGCGCGGACGGCCGGCGGCGCGTCGACGGTGCGGTAGATCTGCGTGCGCTCGCGCGGCGCGGGTGCGGGCGTCCCAGCTTCACGCGCGGCCGGCTGCGACTCCGCGCTGCTGCGCGAGGTGCTTGCGGCACGCGCCGCGCGCGAGACCTCGATCGCAGGCACCGGCTTGGCGTGCGCGCCAGTGGGCGCCACGGTCGCGCGCGGACCGCTGCCGCGCGTGCTCGCGTGTCCGCCGGTCTTGCCGCTGCGCGTGCGCGGGGTCGCGGCCTCGGCCTCCTCGACCGTGGGATGCACGTCGGTGCGCGCGGGGCTGCCGGGGCTGGGCGCCTGGAAGTGCGGCGCGGCGCGGCGCGGCACCTTGGCCACGAGGTTGGCGGACTCGGCCAGCACGGAGTCGACCAGCGCGAGTACACCGGTGTCGACGCGACGGCTGGGCTTGGGCCGCCGCGACAGCTCGTTGAGCTGCGGATGCCCGGGGTAGCGCTTCTGCATGATCGACAGCAGCTCGTACGCGTCGTCGAACAGTCCCTGCTGCAGATAGAAGCGCACCTCGACCAGCTCGCTGGTCAGGTTGGGCCAACCACCGGGCGGCGCGGCGAGCTCGGACATCCGCGCGCGCATCTCGGTGTTCTCCATCGGCGAGGCACAGAAGCCGCAGTAGCTGAAGCCGGTGGGGTTGCTGCGCTGGCAGGCCGTGCACACGCGCATCTCGACGCGCGCATGCGTGGGCCCGAGTTTGGTGCCGCAGGTCGGACAGATCTCGGAGCGACTCATCGCGGGTACGGCCTGCCTCTCGCTGGGTTTCCGGTTTAGGCCGTTCCCTGGCCCGCACGCAAGCGGATTCGCCACGCGCGCGGGGAGCTGCGCTCGGGGGCGGAGGCGCCGTCAGACGACGTCGACGCGCTTGGTCCTGCGCACGCCATCACGCTCGAACACGACGGTGAAGCGGCGGGCGGCTCGCAGCTGCAGGTAGAGCTGTGGGGCGGACTGCGGGGATTGCACGGCGAGTCCGTTGATCGACACGATCACGTCGCCATCGGCGAAGCCCAGCCGCCGGGGCAGAGGCTCCAGCGCGAGGACGCGCAGCCCGAGGGCACGGCCGTCGCGTTCGACCGGCTCGAGCCGTCCGAGCCCGACCAGCGCGGCCGGATCCGCGCGCAGGCTCGCGGCGAGGGCCGCCGCGACGGTGCAACGATCGCCATCGCAGGCGATCGCTTCGGCACCCGTGGGCGCGGCCGCGGCCGGCGGCGTCGCGCGCTGCGGCGCGGCATCGACCGGCACCGTCGGCTCGCCGCACGCCCACGCAACCGCGAGCCACGCGGGCGCGCGCCACCGCATCAGCGATCGACCTCGGGATACGCGTCGACCTCGGCCAGCCACGTCCGCGCGCGCGCGTCCGAGGGCATGCGCCAGTCCCCGCGGGGCGACAGCGCGACCTGACCGACCTTGGGGCCGTCTGCGGTGCACGAGCGCTTGAACTGGTGCGCGAAGAACCGCTGCAGGAACAGCCGCAGCCACTTCTTGAGCGTGGCGACGTCGTAGTCGTCGGCGAAGGCGATGCGCGCGAGCTCGAGGATCCGCGTCGGCGCCTCGCCGTGCCGCACGAAGTGGTACAGGAAGAAATCGTGCAGCTCGTAGGGTCCGATGGCGGACTCGGTCAGCTGCGCGATCGCACCCTCGGCGTCGGCCGGCAGCAACTCGGGCGAGATCGGCGTGTCGAGGATCGCGAACAGGGTCTCGCGCAGCGCGGTCGCGTCCGCAGCCCACTGCGAGCCCGGCGTGGCCGCGCGCTCGTTGGCGACCCAGCGGATGACCGACTGCATCAACGTCTTGGGCACGCCCGCGTTCACGTCGTACATCGAGATGTGATCGCCGGCGTAGGTCGACCAGCCCAGGGCCTTCTCCGACAGATCGCCGGTGCCGACCACGAGCCCGCCGACCTGGTTGGCCACGGTCATGAGCACCAGCGTCCGCAGCCGCGCCTGCACGTTCTCGAAGGTGACGTCGCCCAGGGCCGGATCGCGACGCACCCGCGCGATCATGGCGGCGACGTCGTCGGTGCCCTGGGCCGCGGCGTGGCCGACCAGCGCGAGCACGTCGCGCGAGCAGTCCGCGATGGTGTGCTCGCGCAGCACCGCACCCAGCGCCGCGGCCAGCCGCTCGGCGTTGCCGCGCGTGGTCGCGGTGGTGCCGAGCCCGGGCATGGTCACGCACACCAGATCGGCGGTGGGCTGCCCGACCAGCGCCAGCGCGCCGGCGCACACCAACGCCGCGTGGGTCGAGTCGAGCCCACCCGAGAGCCCGAGCACGAGCTTGGGTCGTCCCAGCGCGCGCATGCGGGTCGCGAGCGCGTTGGTCTGGATCTCGAAGATCTCCCAGCAGCGCTCGCCCAGGGTCCGCGCGTCTGCGGGCACGAACGGGTGCCGCGCGACCGCACGGCGAAGCGGCAACGTGATCGCTGCCGGGGCCTCGAACGCGAGCACGCGGTGGGGTCGCGCGTGCGCGCGGCTGCACTCGCCGAAGCTGGTGGTGGTCACGCGCTCGCGCACGAGCAACTCGAGGTCGACGTCGCTGACCACCAGCTGCGGCTCACGGGCGAAGCGCCGCGACGACACCAGCTCGCGGCCGTTCTCGCACACGAACGCGTCGGCATCGAACGCCAGGTCGGTCGACGACTCGCCCGGCCCCGCGGCGGTGTAGACGTAGACACACTTGCCGCGATCCGAGGCCGAGCGCGCGAGCAGCCGCCGCAGCTCGGCCTTGCCGACGGTGAAGTTCGACGCCGAGAGGTTCGCGATCACGGTCGCGCCGGCCGACACCGCGTAGACCGACGGCGGCACATGCACCCAGTAGTCCTCGCAGAGCTCGACACCGAGCACGAGCTGCGGCTGCGAGCGCGCCGCGAACAACAGGTCCAGACCCATCGGCACGCGCATGCCACCCAGGGTCGCCTCGGCCGCGGGCGCGAGGTCGTAGCCGGGGCGGAACCACCGCCGTTCCTCGAACTCGCGGTAGTTGGGCAGGTAGGCCTTGGGCACCGCCCCGAGCACGCGACCACCCTGGATCGCGATCGCGGCGTTGTAGAGCGCATCGCCGACCCGCACCGGCGCGCCGACCAGCGCCAGCGGAGCCAGTGCGATCGAGTCCGCGCACAGCTGCGCGATACCGGCGTCGACCGCCTCCTGCAGGTGACCGTCGTGGAACAGGTCGCGCGCGGTGTAGCCGGTCAGGCCCAGCTCGGGGAACACCGCGACCGCGCAGCCCTCGTCGTGGGCGCGACGCCACAGCGACAGCGTCGCTGCGACGTTGGCCGGGACATCGGCGACCGCAACCGGCGGCACCGCGGCGGCGATGCGGGAGAAGCCACGGAGGGTGCGGGGCGACGACACGTGAGCCGTCGCAAGCGTGCCCGCGGACGCGCGCTGGTTCAAGCGGGCTGCGGCGCCGCGCCGTCGTCGGCCGACAGCGGCGCGAACAGGTCGTCGACGTCACCCTCGGTCCAGGGCATGCCGCCAGCGCCACCGCTCTGGAGCAGGGCGTCGGCCAGCGATTGCTTGCGCTGCTGCAGCGCGATCATGCGCTCCTCGACCGAGCCGGCGATGATGAGCTTGTAGACGAACACCGGCCGGGTCTGACCGATGCGATAGGCGCGGTCGGTGGCCTGGTTCTGCGCCGCCGGATTCCACCATGGATCGTAGTGGATGACCGTGTCCGCGCGGGTGAGGTTGAGCCCGGTGCCGCCGGCCTTGAGGCTGATCAGGAACACACGCACGCGGCCCGACTGGAACCGGTCGACCTCGGCCTGGCGATCGGCGGTCGCGCCGGTGAGCAGCGCGAACTCGATGCCCTGATCGCGCAGCGCGTGACCGATGAGCGCGAGCATGGTCGCGAACTGCGAGAACACCAGGATGTTGCGCCCCTGCGACAGCTGCTGCACGACCATCTCGACCAGCGCCGAGAGCTTGGCCGACTCGTCGATCTCGCGCGCGACGCCGACGCGCACCAGGCGGGGATCGCAGCAGACCTGGCGCAGCTTCATCAGCGCGCCCAGGATGTCGATCGCGGCGCCGTGGATGCCGCGCTGGCGCACGGCCTGGCGCACTGCCGCGTGGCCGGCCAGGCGGATGGCCTCGTAGAGGTCGCGCTGGCGCCCGTGCAGCTCGATCGCGCGGACGATCTCGGTCTTGGGCGGCAGCTCGGTCGCGACCTGGTCCTTCATGCGCCGCAGCACGAACGGCGCGATGCGGGCGCGCAGGCTGTCGAGCCGCGCGGCGTTACCGTCGCGCTCGATGGGCTGGCGGAAGACCCCGCGGAAGGTCGCCGCGTCGCCGAGCAAGCCCGGCACCAGCAGATCGAACAGCGCCCACAGCTCGTCGAGGTTGTTCTCGATCGGCGTGCCGGTGAGGAACACGCGGTGGTCGGCGTCGAGCGACTTGACCGCCTGGTGCACCTGGCTGCGCGGGTTCTTGAGCGTCTGCGCCTCGTCGGCCACGAGCATCGAGAAGCGCGCACCGACCAGGGCCTCGCGATCGCGCACGAGCAGCGGATACGACGTCACGACCACGTCATGATCCGGCACCTCGCTGCGCCGACGGTGACGGCCGGCGCCGTGCAGCTCGAGCACGCGCAGGTGCGGCGCGAAGCGCTGCAGCTCTCGCCGCCAGTTGCCGACCAGGCTGGTCGGCGTGATCACCAGTGCGGGCGCCCGCATGGTGCCGCTGGCCTTGCACGCGACGATGTGCGCGATCGTCTGCAGCGTCTTGCCCAGGCCCATGTCGTCGGCCAAGATGCCGCCCTGGCCCAGCTCGGCGATGCGCTGCAGGAAGCCGACGCCCAGGGCCTGGTACGGCCGCAGCGTCGCGCACAGACCCTCGGGCGTGGGCGCGGGCTCGGGTGGCTCGCGCAGTCGCTCGACCGCGCGACCGTGGGCGCCGCTCCAGCGCGGCTTGTGCTCGCCGAAGGCGGCGTCGATGCGGTCGATCCAGTCGGGCACGAGCTCGGGGATCCGCAGCGCGCCGCGGTTGCCGCTGCCCTCGACGCCGTACAGCTCGGTCAACACCGCGAGCAGGGTCTGCAGTCGGTCCGCCGGCACGATCATGTGGCGGCGATCGCCGAGATCGACGATCGCGGTGCGCCCGACGCCGCGGGCGATCCGCGCCAGGCCGCCCTTGCTGTGGATGATGTCGAGCAGGGTCGGCAACAGATCGACGCGACGACCTTCGACCTCGACGCCGAGCTCGAGCTCGAACCATCCGCGCTCGTCGGACTCGAGCGTGCCGTACCACTGGCTGCCGTCGATGATCTCGAGGTCGAGCTCGCCATCGACCTCGACCTGCCAACCCAAGGCGCGCAGCCGCGGGATCGCGTGGCTGCTGAAGCTGCACAGCCGCGCGGTGTCGCCGTGGGGATCGACGACGTAGTCGATGTCGGAGCCCGGCGGTGGCGCGGCGTGCTCGAGCGCATCGACCTCGACCGGGCCGAAGCCCTCGCGCACGCGGCGCGCGTGGGCCTCGGCCTGCGCGTCTCGCTGCACGCGGCCGGGCGTCGAGCCGGACGCGCGCACGACGATGCCGCCGTAGTCGAACGACAACTCGAGCGCAGCGGTCGAGATCTCCTGCACGTCGCCGTCGCCGGCGATGACCAGGACCTCGGGCACCACGCGCAGCACCGGCGTACAGCGGCCGCCGGCCCACGACACCCCGGGCCTGGCGGTGTCCGTCTGTGGGCGCGCGTCGTCGGGTCCGGTCACGATCGGCGCATTATGGAAGAAGTCGGATCGCTGTAAAGTATCCGGTGCGGACTGCTCGGGCCCCACCGCACGATTGCGGGGGGACGGTTGGGGCCGCTGGACGATGATCGGCAGCGACACCGACAGGACCGCGGCCCCGCGCTCGCACCACGCGCGCGGGGCCGTCCACAGCCACGGCGAGGCGGCACCGCCGGGCGGCTCGCGCGAGTCGCGGGCCGAGCCGGTCGCAGCCGCCGATGCGATCGCAGGCGTGGGTCTGGGCCTGCGGCCCGAGCTCGCGGCGCTGCTGCTGGCGGCACACGGCCGCTCGGACACGGGGCCGCAGGCCGGCGCGTGCCGGGTGCGCTTCGTCGAGGTCGTCGCCGAGGCCTGCATGGCCAACCCCCTCGCCCGTCGCGAGGCCCTCGCGGCCACCGCGCTGTGGCCAGTGGTACCCCACGGCGTGAAGCTCTCGCTGGGCAGCGCCGACGGCATCCGCGACGACCACGCGGCGCGGCTGGGCTCGCTGGCGCGAGAGCTCCGCGCGCCGCTGGTCTCCGAGCACGTTTCGTTCACGCGCTCGGCCACGCGGGACATCGGCCACCTGACGCGGCTGCCGTACACCCACGCGGCGCTGCGGGTGCTCGCGCGCAACGTCGCGCGTGCGCGCCGGCACCTGCCCGACGTGCCGCTGCTGCTCGAGAACGCCGCCGCGACGGTGGTGTGGCCCGACGACGAGCTCGACGAGCCGGAGTTCTACGCGGCGCTGGTGCGCGCGAGCGGCTGCGCACTGCTGCTCGACGTCGGCAACCTGTACGCGAACGCGGTCAACGCCGGGCGCGATCCCGAGACCGAGCTGCTGCGCTTCCCACTCGACGCGGTCGCGATGTTCCACATCGCCGGCGGCGCGTGGGAGCACGGCTTCTACTTCGACACCCACGCCGATCCGATCGGCGAGCCGGTGTTCGCGTTGCTCGCCACGGCGCTGCGACACACCGGGCCGCGGCCGATCCTGCTCGAGCGCGACGGTGGCTTCGACGAACTCGCCGGGCTGCAGCGCGAGCTGGCGCAGCTGGGCGCGCTGCACGACGCGGCTGGCCCCGTCCGCGGGCGCGTCACCGCCGGCGCGGGCGAGCCGACCACGGACGGCGACGACGTGGCCCTGGCCGCGGCCCAGCACGCGCTCGCGCTCGCACTGACCGCGGTCGAGTCGCCCGACGCGGCGATCGAGGCCCGCTTCGGCCGCGAACCGCTGGCGCGCACGCGCACCATCCTCGCGCGCAAGCGCATCGACGACGCGCTGCCCCACCTGCCGCAGCTGGCCCAGCTCGCCGCGGCGGTGCGGCCCCACGCCGAGGCCGCCCTGGCCGGCACCGCCCGCACCGAGCGCTTCGCGAGCCTGTCGGACGCGTGGCGCATCGCCGAGCGCGCGCGCACCGACGCGGCCCTGCGCGACGCGGCCGCGCTCGACGGCCTGCTGCTGCGCGCGAGGTTCCGCGCGCCCGATGCCACCGGCGCGCTGCGCCCCCGTGCGGCGCCGTTCGTCGGCCGCACCCACGCGCACGGCCGCATCGCGTGGGCGTTCAAGGGCCCCGGCCGCACCGCCAACGTCCATTTGGTCCACGCCAACCCTCGGAGCCGAACATGACCGCGACCGTCGACGATCCCCGCGTGAGCGCCCTGCCGCCGCGCACCCGCGAACACCTGCTGCGTCTGGCGGATGCCCTGGTCGAGGGCTTCGGCGACGACCTCGTCGGCGTGCTCGTGCACGGCAGCCTCGCGCGCGGCGGCTTCGACCCCGAGCGCAGCGACATCGACCTGGTCGTGGTCGTGCGCCGCGACGGCCGCGAGCGACTCGCGGCCGTCGGCCCCGCGCTCGAGCTGGCGCGGCACGCCGCGCGCATCGAGGCGATCCTGCTGCGTGCCGACGAGCTGCAGAGCGCAGCGGACGTGTTCCCGCTGCTGTACGACGACATTCGCAGCCGCCACATCGTGCTGCGCGGCGACAACCCCTTCGCGGCGCTGCAGATCCTCGACGAGCACCGGCGGCTGCGCATCGAGCAGGAGCTGCGCGAGGCCCGGATCCGCCTGCGACGCGCCCTGACCGAGTGCGCGAGCGTGCCGCGGACCCTCGCCGGCGCGATCGAACGCAAGCTCAAGCAGATCCGCGGCCCGCTGTTCGCGCTCGCGACCCTGCGCGGCTTCGCCACCGACGACAGCCTCGCGCCGGTGCTGGCCGCGTGCGCGAAACACTGGTCGCTCGATCTCGACGCGCTGGCGCGGGTGCGCGAAGCACCGTTGCCGGCCTATGACGGCCTGGTCGCACTGCTCGACGCCGCGATCGCCGATGTCGATCGCGCCAACACGAAGGAGACCCCATGAGCTGGGCGCTGTGGTTCGACTTCTTCCCGTTCGACATGCCGCCGGGACCCGGCTTCATGATCGTGTACCTGGTGTTCGCGCTGGTGGCGTTCCCGCTGCTGCTGCTGGTGCGCACGGCGATCGGCAACACGCTCGATCGCGCCGCGGTCCGGCCCGCGCCGGGCGCGGGCCCCGGTGGCAGCTATCGCCAACCCGCGCCGTACGACGACACCCTCGCGATCGGTCGCCTGCCGCAAGGTGAACAGCGCTGGGCGGTCGCATACCTGCGCGGCGGTACCCGCGGCCTCACCGACGCGTTGGCGGCGGCGGCGTTCGTGCGCGACCTCGTGACGGCCGGCGCCGCCGGCACGATCGAGCTCGCGGCGGCGCGTCGCATCGACGACCGCCTGCTGGCCGAGCTCGCGACGGAGCTCCAGCGCGCCGCCGCCGGCAGCGGCACCCTGAGTGCGACGGCGCTGCGCGACGCCGCGGGCGCGGTCGCCACGCGCAACGCCGCGGCGCTGGAGTCGATCATCGAGCGCTCGGGCCTGCGGCGCTCGGCTGCGACCCGCTCGACCATGCGCACGGTGTGGTTTCTGGGCGTGGCGTTGCTGTTGAGCGTGGGCGTGCTGCGTCTGCTGGTCCGCCACGCGCTGTACGGCAGCGGCGCGCCGCTGCCGGCGTTCCTGCTGATCGAGTTGGTCGTGTTCGCGATCGTCGGCATGGCCCTGAGCAATCCCTCGAACTCGTCGGCCGCGGGCACCGCGTACCTGCGCTGGCTCGAGGACGCGACGCTGTCGATGCGCGCCGACGTCGGCAGCGGCCGTCGCCGCGACGCCGACGATGTCGAGACCGCGGTCCTGCTCGGCGGGCTGCTCGCGGTCTCCGCCGTACCGGCGCTGGCGGCCTACCACGCCACCTACGTGCCCGTGACGACCAGCCACAGCAGCTGCTCGTCGGGCTCCAGCGGATCGAGCTGCAGCGCCTCGAGCTGTGGCGGCGGTGGAGGCTGCGGCGGTGGCGGTGGCTGCGGCGGTGGAGGCGGCTGCTCGTGAGCTTCGAGGTCGTCGATGCGCTGGGCTGGTGCTCGCTCGCACGGCGCAGCGGTGACCTCGATGGCTCGGTGCCGCTGCGGGCCGCGCGGGCGTGCGCGCCACTGCTCGAGGGCAACGCCTTCGGTTGGCAGCTGCGTTGGGACGCGCCGACCTCGCTGGTGCGCCGGCGCGGCCGCTGGCAGCTGCTCGACGACGCGATGGTCCGCAGCGCCCGCGCGTGCGCGCCCTACCTCGCGGCCCACGGACTCGCACCGCCGTGGTGGTGCGAGGCGCTGGCAGACGGTCCGGTGATCGAGCTCGCCCGCGGGCCACTCGCGCGGCTGCGCAACCCCGCGGTGGGCCTGTGGACCGGGCTGCTGGTGCGGGCCGGCGCCGCAGGCTCGCTGCTGTGCCTCGACGCCGGCAATCGTCGCAACCACGCGCTGGGGGTGCACGAGCACGTCGTCGACGAGCGCGAGCGCTGGATCCCGCTGGTGCTCGAGCTGCAACCCCGCGAAGACGGCGACGCCGTCGCGCTGGGCGGCGAGCTCGCGACCCTGGCCGCGATCGCGCCCGGTCCCGCGCGACGGATCGCAGCGCTGGCGGAGCACCCGCGGCTGGCGCGGGCGCACCTGGACTTCTACGACGCGCAGTACTTCGCCAGCAAGCGCGAGGGTCCCACGCGGAAGTACCGTCGCGCGATCGCGGCCGCGAGCGCGGCGCAGTCGGAGCCCGGGGCCCTGGCGGTGCTCGCCGGCGACGCCGACGTGCGCATCGAGGCCATCGCCCGACGTCACGGTGTCGAGGGTCCGAGCGACGGCGCCCCGGCCACGCCGCTGCTGCGTTTCGCGTGTCGCAACGCGGTCGGCTTCCGTGCACGCTTCGACGGCCTGCGCGTGCACGTCGACGCCGACGGCGACGCGCTCGCGCGATACGGCGAAGCCATCGCCGCGCGCTGGCAACCGCTGCTCGGCGACGGCGACGACCACCGCGGCGCACTGTGGTACCTCAGCAAGTACTTCACGCCCCACGTCGACGGCGAGCCGCACATGTTCGTGAAGCCGGCGGCGCTGTTTTCGACCCCGCCGGGCTGGGCCACGTTGGTGCAGGGGCCGCGTTGGCCCGGCGCGGAGATCCTGCGCGGTTCGATCCACACCGATCGCTTCCACGCTGCGCCGGCGGTGTTCGGCTTCGCGATCGGTGCGCGGCTCGAGCTCGCCGCCGGCGCGCCGCTGTCGTGGTTGCTGCCGTACGATCCGACCGTGGCCGGGGCCGCGCCGGTCTTCGCGGCGCCGCTGCCGACCGCTGCGCGCACGGCCGAGGCCCGCGGGTGAGCCCGCTGCGCGAGACCCTGGCGCGCGACGGCTTCGCGATCGTCGAGCTGGGCGAGCTCGCGGCGGTGCGCCTGGCACAGCCGTGGCTCTTGGTCGACGCGCTGCTGGGCGAGCCGCCGCTCGTGGTCGAGGTGCAGCCGATCCGACCCGTGGCCGGCGCGCGCTCGTTCGCGGCCTCGTCGGCACCCGCGCCGCTGCACAGCGACAGCCAGCTGTGGCGCGGCCGTCCACCCGAGCTGCAGCTCACCGTGTGCCTGCGCCCGGCCGACGACGGCGGCGCGTCGCTGCTGCTCGACGCGTGGCAGTGGCTCGCGCAGCTGCAGCGCGACGCGCCCGCGTTGGCGCTGCAGCTGCTCACGCGGCCGCGGGTCATGCCGTTCGTGTTCGGCGACGTGCTCGGCGCCACCGCGGCGCTACGGGGCGAGCGGCCCTGCTTCACGCTCACGCCACAGCCGCGAGCCGACGATGCGGTCGCGGCCGCGCTGGGCGCGGCGCTCGAGCACGCGCCGCGGCGCCGCGTGGTGTTGGGCCCCGGTCAAGCGCTGGTGCTCGACAACCACCGCATGCTGCACGGTCGCGAGGGCTTCAGTGACCCCCGGCGCGTGCTCGCGCGGGTGCTCGCGTGGCTCGAGCAGCCGCTCTCGCCCGCGCCCGCGTGGAGTCCCGCGGCCGCCGAGGTCGCCGACCGCACCCGCCGTGCGCTCGCCGCCGCATCGCCCTCGCTGCAGCGCGGGTTCGGCATCGACACCGCTCCGCCGCTGGGCCGCGAGCAACGCATCGTGCTCGCGATGCTCGGCGGCGCGCCACCGGGGGTGCTGGCCCTGCGCTTCGGCGTGCCCGAGCCCGCGCTGTACCAACTGCGGGATCGCGGCATCGAGCTCGGCGCAGCTGCGGCTCCGCCGGCGCCCGCCGAGATCGCCGCGGCGTTCAGGATGCTGGACGCAGCGATCGCAGCACCGCCGTGAACCGCTCGCGCGCCCACGCGCGCGCCGCCGTCAGCTTGGTCGCGGCGAGCTGCTCGAGCACGGTGTCCTGGCGGCCGCGGAGCACCGCGAGCAGACTCGCGGGCGCACGCCGTGGATGCCGCGCCCACGAGATCGCGAAGAACCCGACGAGCAGTCCCAGCTGCAGCGCGAGCAGCCGTCGCGGCGACCAGCGCGGGTGTACGCCGCGGGTGTTGCGACCGCCGCCGCGCGAGCGCAGCAACGAGCCGTAGATCCACGCCTCGTCGCGCACCAGCTGGCCGCGGGACAGCGCCTGCGCATAGGCCTCGCTGCCGGGGTACGGCGAGAACACCATCACCGAGAGGGTGTGCAGGCCCGCCCACGCCATCTTCGCGATGAACCCCGCGGTCGCGCGCACGTCGGCCGCGGTCTGCTCGGGCATGCCGATGATGATGCTGGCGTGGGTGACCATGCCGGCCGCGATCGCGCCACGCAGGGATCGCAAGAGGCGCTCGGGCACCACGCGCTTGCGCATGCGCGCGAGCTCGGCGGGCGAGCCGCTCTCGGGCGCGTAGCAGAAGTTGCGACAGCCCGCGGCGACCATGCGGCGGGCCACCGCCTCGTCGATGGCCTCCGAGCGCGTGCCCGAGGGCAGCTGCCAGGTGAAGCGGAGGCCACGTTGCGCGATCGCGTCGCAGAACTCGACGATCCACGCCTTGGTCAGCATCGCGGTGAGATCGTGCAGGTCGACATTGGTGATGCCGTAGCGGCGCTGCAAGTCCGCGATCTCGTCGAGCACACCGGCGGGATCGCGCCGCACGTAGCGGGTGCCCCACATCGTCGGCGACGAACAGAAGCTGCACCGGTAGGGGCAGCCGCGGCTGGTCAGCAGCGGCATCGACGGGCCGCGATCGACCCCGCCGCGGCTGCCGTGCGACAGGTAGTGCGCGATCGGGAACAGGTCCCACGCCGGCCACGGCAGCGCATCGATCCGCTCGATCCGCGGCGCCGGACGCTGCCGGCCCCCGCGGCGCACCACGCCGGGCAGCTCGCCCAGCGGCGCGCCGGCGGCCACCTGGGCCAGCAGCGCGACGATCGGCCGCTCGCCCTCGCCGCGTACGACGGCGTCGAGTGCGGCACACTGCGCGAGCAGCTCGTGCGCCATCGCGCTGGCGTTCTCGCCGCCCGCGATCAGCAGCGCGCGCGGGTGCGCGACGCGGATCGCCTCGAGCAGCGCGCGCGTGGTCGGCCACTCGTGCAGGAACATGTTCGCGACGCCGATGACCTCGGTGCCGGGCGCGATGCGGGCCACGATGGCCGCGGGCGGCAGTCCGTGGGCGCGCAGCACTCCGGCGGCGGTGACCAGCGGCCAGCCGTGATCGAGCGCCTCACCCGGACCGTCGACGACCTGCACGCGGTGGCCGGCCTGCCGCGCCGCGGCCGCGACGTACGCGAGCCCGAGCTCGGGCACCGCACCGTAGTAGCTCAGGCTCCGCGGGGCCGTGACGGCGGGCGGTCGCACGAGGCAGAGCGAGACCGCGCGCAGCGGCGTCGCGTCGGCCCAGGGCTCGCGCTGCGGGCCGTCCATGTCCGCACGCGAGGATAGCAAGGCCCAGCGGTGTTCCGCTGCGCCGCCGCTTCCGCAGCGCACGGTACGAAAAGCGCAGTTTGCCCCGGACAGGACCCCCACCCGCGGGTACTAAGAGGACGATGCGTCCTTGGCGACGAAGTGGGGGGATTGCGGCGCTCGCAGCGGGTGCCGCAATGGTGGCAGCGTGCGGCGGCGGTGGCGGTGGCGACGGGCGCGACACCGACGAGGGCAGCGGCGGCATCACGACGCTGACGGGTCCGGGCGACTCCAGCTCCGACTCGGGCCTGGACGCGGACGGCTCGGGCAGCGGCAGCAGCACCACCGCCGCGCCCTGCCCGGCCGAGAAGCTCTGCGGCGAGACCGGCTGCTGTGGGGACGGCGAGGTCTGCGTCGACGGTCAGTGCGTGGTCGACTGCGGCATCGACGACCCCTGCGGCCCCGATCAGATCTGCTGCGCCGAGGGCGAGCTGTGCTACGCGGGCAATTGCGTCGTGCCGGGCGACCCATGCGGCGGGCTCGCGTGCGCGACGAACACCACGCAGGAGTGCGACGACGGCGAGGTCTGCGACTCGGGGCTGGGCCTGTGTGTGCCCAACTTCGCGGATCCCAGCTGCGCGTTCGAGCCCGAGCCGGGGGTGTTCGATCCGGTGCCACGGTTCAGCTGGGGCGTACGCAAGGTCCGCCCTTGCACCGACGGCTGCCAGGTCGAAGAGGCCTGCATGAACGACGTGTGCACGCCGACTTGGCCGCACCACGACATCGCCGAGGACGATTTCCCCGAGTGGCATCAGGTCGTCATGACGCCGATGGTCGCGGACCTCGACGGCGACTGCATCCCCGAGATCGTGTTCAACAGCTACCGCAACTCGACGTTCACGACCGACGGCATGCTGCGTGCGCTGCACGGCGACGACGGCTCGACCGCGTGGACGTTGTCGGACGCGGCCTATCGCACCGACGCGAGCGGGCATCCGGCCATCGGCGATCTCGACGGCGACGGTGCGCCGGAGATCGTCGTGCCCGGCGAGGGTCAACAGCTGCTCGCGGTCCACGGCGATGGCACGCCGATGTGGGTGTCCGAGAACTACGGCTTCACGGGAGTGAAGAGCGGCTCGCCCTCGCTGGCCAACCTCGACGGCATGGGTGCGCCCGAGATCGTCTTCGGCCGCGCGGTGTTCGACAACGCCGGCGCGATCGCGTGGCAAGCCGGCAGCGGCGCGACCGGCTCGACCGGCGGGTTCGGCCCGCTGTCGTGCGTCGCGGATCTCGACGGCGACACCCGGCCTGAGGTGATCGCGGGCGGCACCGTCTACACCTTCACCGGCACGGTCGGCGTCGACTTCGCCGGCAGCGTGCTGTGGACCGCGAGCCCGGCCGACGGCTACTGCGGCATCGCGGACTTCGACCTCGACGGCACGCCCGAGGTCGCGTCGGTGAACTCCGGCCACGTGTACCTCTTCGACGGCGAGACCGGCACGACCCTGGCGGACTACACCATCCCCGGCGGCGGCGCCGGCGGTCCGCCCAACCTCGCGGACTTCGACGGCGACGGCTTCCCCGACCTGGGCACCGCCGCTGCCGATCACTACGTCGTGCTGCAGTGGAACGGCGTCGACGCATGGAGCGAGCTGTGGCTGGCCGATACCAAGGATGGCTCGTCGCAGCGCACCGGCTCGTCGGTGTTCGACTTCGACGGCGATGGCCGCTCCGAGGTCATCTACGACGACGAGTGGTACCTGCGCATCTACCCCGGCGTCGAGCCCGACTGCCCCGGCGGCATGAACTGTGACGGCGTGATGACCGACGAGGAGATCCTCTTCATCGACATCAACTCGTCGCGCACGCGCACCGAGAACCCGGTCGTCGCGGATGTCGATGGCGACTTCAAGGCGGAGCTCGTGATCAGCTCGAACAACGAGTCGGCCCAGGGCGACATCGGCGACGCCGGCATCGAGGTGTTCGAGGACCGCCTCGACAACTGGGTCGCGACGCTACCGATCTGGAACCAGCACACGTACCACGTCACCAACGTGCTGGCGGACGCGACCATCCCCACGCTCGAGCCCGACAACTGGACCACGCCGCCGGGCTCGCCCTACAACAGCTACCGGCGCAACACCCAGGGCGAGCTGCAGACCCTGTGCGCGCCCGATCTCGTGCCCACGGATCTCACCGTGGACACCCTGCAGTGCCCGCTGCTCGACATGAGCGCGCGCGTGCTGAACCAGGGCTGCCTGGGCGTGGGCGCCGGCGTCGACGTCGCCTTCTACGATGGCGCCACGCTGCTGGGTGTGGTGCAGACCACCGGAGCGATCCAGGCGGGCGCGTCCGAGAAGGTCGAGCTCACGGTCATGGACGCCGCGAACCCGCCGTTCGACATCACCGTGGTGGTCGACGACGACGGCATGGGCGTGGGTGCGCTCAACGAGTGCCGCGAGGACAACAACGCGACCGAGCCCACGATGTGGTGCGAGCCGATCGGTTGACGCCGGCGCGCGGGCGCAGACCGTGCGGGCGGGCGCGGCCGTCGTGGCGCGCTGCGGCGCCGTCGGCAGCGCGCCGGG
>JAXLYC010000003.1:50000-406422 GCA_046351635.1 Nannocystaceae bacterium
GGGGCTGGTCAACATGCTCTCGGCTGCGAGCTCGGCGTTGGCCCACATCACACTGCGCCTTGCGACCGGCGACGACGTGCCGACGCGACTCGATCCTGGCGCGCCCCCCGACGCGCCCGCGACGGTGGTGTTCCACTTCACGTGGGTCGTGTCCGTGGTCGGCACCGCGATCGGCCTGGCGATGGGCGACTTCCGCAGCCTGCCGGCCGCGCTCGACACCGGCGCGGCGCTGGGCCGCATCGGCGCGATGGCGGGCCTGGGCCTCGTCGGCCAGCTCATGATGAGCAGCGCCTACGCCCGTGCGCCGGCACCGATCATCGCGATCGTCGCCTACGCGGCGATCCCGATCAGCGCCGGGCTCGACGCGTGGTTGTGGCACTCGCCGCTGTCGTGGTCGACGTGGCTCGGCGCGGGCATCATGACCGGCGCGGGCGCGCTGCTGCTGTACGCGCGCGGACGCGCGGTCACGCCGTCGGATCGACCACGCGGCCCATGAACAGGATCGTGTCGTTCTCGCTGTCGCGCAGCGCGAACACGAAGGGGTGATCGACGACCACCGGGATCGGCTCTGCCGGCGCGGGCGCAGCCCCGGCCTTGACGCCGATCGCCGTCGCGGCGGCGGCCTCGGTGCCATCCTCGTCGAGGGCGATGAAGGCCTTGTGGAAGGCCTCGCTGACCTGCAGCTGCTCCTTGGCCGCCGCGATGCCCGTGAGGTCGGCGTGCGGGCCGAAGACCTCGACCAAGCCCAGGCGCTGCAGCAGCGCGCGCAGCCGCAACGGTTCGGGCGCCTCGATGCGGAACTTGGGCAGCGCCAGCGCCACGCGCTCGCCGGTGGCGCCGGCGCGGGCGCGCTCGAACCATGCGCGATCGATGGTGCGCTCGAGCGCCGCGAGCCCGTCGCGCTGGTCGGGCAACACCACGGTGAGGCCATAGCGGCCGTAGCCGTAGGGCAGCTCGACCAAGGTCGCGCCGTCGTGGCGCGCCATCGTCATGTGGCCGGTGCGATGCATCATCATCGCACTGCGCTTGCCCTTGGGCGCGAAGAAGTCGCGCTTGCGCGTCTGGCCCTTGTCGAACGGGTCGCTCCAGTTGGCCTTGAAGTAGATGGCGTTGACCAACACGAGCCGCGCGGACTCGTCGAGCGAGCCTGCGGGCAACAGATCGCGGATGCGCTCGCGTGTCTGCTGCTCGACCCAGGCGTTGATGCGCTTGCGCGCGTCGTCGGGGCGCTTGCGCATCGGCATCGGCTCGAGCGCGGCGCCGAAGACCCGCGCGCCCAGCTCGAGGTACGCGGGATCGAACGCGACACCGTCGTCGCCGAACAGGCGATTGGCGATCTGCAGCGTCACGTCCTCGCTCGGCGCGTTCCACCGCGCGAGCGCCGCTGCGACGGCGCCCTGGTGCGCGGCGGCGTCGTCACCGGTGTGGAACACCCGCGCGAGCTCGCTGGCGGTCTTGCCCCGCGCGCCGGCCTGCAGCATCGCGAACGCCAACGCGATGCTCGCGGGCGAGACGATGGCGTTGGCGTCGGCGGACCCGAGCTTGCGATACAGGTCGATGGCGAAGTCGTCGATGGCGTGGGCCAGCGTGGTGGCGTCGGCGGGGTCGACCTCCGGCGGTGGCGTCATGGGCGGATCCTCGGGCGTCTCGCCGACGCCTTGGGGCTTGGCCGGCCCGGGCGGCGGGCCACTGGGGCGATCGGTGGCGCTGCAACCGGCAGCGCACAGGGCGAGCAGGCCACGGACGAGGTCGCGGCGGTGGACGGAAGGCAATCGAGCGGTCACGTGTGCACCAGGCTAACGCGCCGCCGGGTGCGGGTGGTCTACGGTGCGAGCCGCCGGGTCACAGCGCGCGGGTGCGGAGGATCTGCTCGCGCGTGCCCGCCAGCGCGAGCACGTCGGCTTCGCGCAGCGGCGCGCGCGGATCGATGGGCAAGGTCTCCTCGCCGCGACACCACTCGATCACGGTGACGCCGGTGCGGCCGCGCAGATCGAGCTCGACCAGGGTGCGGCCGGCCCAGCGCCGCCCCACCACCACGCGCTCCAGGATCGTGCCCTTGCCCAGACCAACCTCCTGGTCGGGCACGCCCGCGCCGCCGGTGCGCACCTGCACGACCTCCTCCTGTTGGCCCAGCACGTTGTCGCTGTAGTGCGCGATGAGGTCGCCTCGGCGCAACACGCCCTCGAGCCGGCGCTGCGGATCGACCACCGGCAACAGCTCCATGCCCGAGCGCGCCGAGGCCAGCATCGCGCCCGCGAGCGTGTCGGTCGCGTACAGCAGCGGCATCTTGCGCGCGGTCATCAGGTCCTTGGCGGTGGAGTCGGGCCGCAGATCGCCCTCGAGCATGCGCCGCGCCAGCTGCGTGCCGTTGACGTAGCCGACCACGCCGCCGTCCTCGTCGACCACGAACACCGCGCGCAGCTCGGCGTCGACCGTCAGGCGCCGGATCTCGTCGAGCCCGGCGCCCAGGGTCAGGACCGGCGTGGGCGGCAGCATCAGCTCCGAGACCGTGCCGCGGCGCATGACTTCGGCCTCGCGTTCGTGCTCGAGCACCACGCCGCGGCGGCGCAGGTCGAGCTTGAACAGGCTGTCGCGACCGAAGCGCCGCGCGACCACGACGGCGAGGATGCAGCACAGCATCAGCGGCAAGATGATCGCGTAGTCGTGCGTCATCTCGAAGATCATCACGATGGGCGTCAGCGGTGCGTGCATCGTCGCCGCGAAGATGGCGCCCATGCCCACGACCGCGTAGGCGGCCGGCGCCTGCGCGTGATCCAGCGCGACCCCGGCCAACGCGGCGACCAGCGTGCCCAGGCACGCGCCGACGTACAGCGAGGGCATGAAGGCACCGCCGAAGCCGCCCGAGCCCAGGGTCAGCGCGGTCGCGGCGATCTTGAGCACCAGCAGCGACGCCGCGAGCGCGACCGGCAGCTGGCCGTGCAGCGCGCGCTCGACCGTCGAGTGGCCGGCGCCCAGCAGCTCGTTGGACACCAGCGCCGCGAGCACGGCCACGCCCAACGCCCCGACCGCGGGCTTGATCCACACCGGTAGCGACCACGCCTCGAAGCGCGCCGCTGCGAGCACGATGATGCGCGCGAGCGCGGTGCCGATGAGACCGGCCGCGACCGCGAGCAGCAGATAGAACGCGAGATCGCCGAGGCCCGCACCGCTGTGGGCGCTGAGCTCGAGCGCGACGTCGTCGCCGCGGATCGCATAGCTCGTGAACGTGCCGCACACCGCCGCGACGATGAGCGGGATGAACACCGACATCGTGCCGACATCGCCACCGATCGCGCCGCCGAAGACGATCTCCACCGTGAAGATCACGCCCGCGAGCGGGGCGTTGAACGCAGCCGCGAGGCCGCCGGCCGCGCCCGCACCGAGCATCGCGAGCCGTCGACGCTGGCGCAGGCCGAAGAACCGCGCGAGCACGCTGCCGACCGCCGCACCGATCGCGACCGACGGGCCCTCGTGGCCGCACGAGCCGCCCGAGCCGATCGTCACGCCGGTGCCCAGACCACACACGATGGCCGCACGACCGCGCATGGTGCCGCCGCGCAGCGCGACCGCCTCGATCACGGCCGGCACGCCGTTGGCGGGGGGCTGCTGCACGACCCGCGCCGCGAACACGCGCAGGCCGCCGGCGAGCAGGCCGCCCGCGACCGCCGCGCCGACGATCGCGAGCCAGCGCAGGGTCGCGGAGCCCTCGTCGGGTCGCGGGAACGAGTCCACCGCGAACTCGATCCACGCCAGCAACAAGCCCGCGGCGGCGCCGCTGGTGACGCCGACGAACGCGGCCATCAGGATCACGAACAGGTGATCGTCGCGCACCGCGGTCGCGAGCTGGCGACCGAGCAGCAGGCCCGCGGCGCTCCACAGCCGCCCGACGCGCCCGGCCGCGGGTAGCGGCTTGTGGTAGCCGGTCGCGTCGAGATCCGGCGCTCGCATCACCGGCATCGAGGTCGTCGAGCTCTCCGGCGCGATGCGTGCCAGCTCGTCGGCTCTGCGCTGGGGCAGGACCTCGGGCAGCATCGACCATGCCACGCTACGGCGGCCGCGCGCGGGAGAGCAACCGCCCGCGTGCGACCGCGACGAAGCTGACCCAAGGGCAGCCACGGCCGCCAGCGCGCGATGGTGCCGCCGCGGTGTCGCGGCGCGAGCGGCCCTCGCATCGTCACCGCGCGGCCGGGGCCCGAAGCGGCGCGTGGCCGCGGCGCGACGCATCCGCGCCGTGGCAGCCTGGACACGCGAGGACGGCGGATCCGCAAGCCCGCGCGGGTGGGCCCACGCACGCGCGCAAGCGACGACGTGCAGGGCCGCAGCCCTTGCGCTCGACGGGCGCGTCGGAAAGACTCCGACGAACCGATGATTGGATTGACCGCTGGGGGCCTCGGCTCCGTCTCGTCCGCCGTGTTGGGCTGGACCTCGGGCTCGCTGTTCGCGTTCGCCGAGGACAAGGTCCCCAACGAGGCTGCGCAAGCCCTGTCGCCGCAGACCGGCTGGGTGATGCTGGTGGGCGCCATCGCAGCGGTGACGCTGTTCATCCTCCACGGCGAACGCTGGCGCCGCTTCTGGCTCACCGCCGAAGACCCGCGCGCGATCGGTCTGTACCGCATCGTCTTCGGCTTCTTCGTCATCTGCAACGTCAACGACTTCTGGGAGTACTTCACGTTCCTGTTCACCGACGAAGGCATCTTCACCGCCGACGTCGCGCGACAGGTCCACGCCTCGGCGCAGTTCAAGGGCTTCGGCGACGGACTCACCGACGAGGAGCCCTGGGGCTTCTTCGACTTCTGGGGCTTCGTCGAGTTCCTCAAGGGCCCGAAGTGGTCGCTGCTCTACTTCTGGGACAGCCCGACGGCGTTCTGGATCCACCTGTGGGCGTTCGAGATCCTCGCCACGATGTTCATGCTGGGGCTGTGGACGCGGCTCACCGGCGTGCTGACGTGGTTCCTGATGAACAGCATCTTCTTCCGGAACCACCTGTTCTGGGAGGGCACCGAGCTGGTCTACCGCGTCTTCCTGGGCTATCTCATCTGCGCCAAGGCCGGCTACGCCTACAGCATCGACAACTGGTTGCGTTGTCGGAAGCTGCGCAAGCGCGGCCTGCTCAGCGAGCGCGACGGCCCTGGTGGCGGCGCGGGCCTGGCCCCCGACGACGCGCATCCGCAGGGCCTACAGGCGATCTATCGCCTGATCCCGGCGTGGCCGCGGCGCCTGATGATGTTCCAGCTCGGCACGGTGTACGCGTACACCGGCATCGTCAAGAACGGCAGCGTGTGGGCCAAGGGCGACGCGATCTACTACGCGTGGAACATGGACCACTTCTACCGCTACTACCCGCAGCGGATCACGGCGCTCATCGGCACGAACTTCCTGCGGTTGATGGCGTGGTTCGCCCACTGGGGCGAGGTCTTCTTCGCGGTGTGCCTCATCGGCGTACTGGTGCACTGGGCCCGCAGCGAGAAGTTCCCGCCCGAAACCGGCGTGCGCCGGCTGCTGCTGCGGCTGTGCTGGTTCACGATCGTCTTGGTCTCGGGCGCGCTCATCTGGGTCACGTGGAGCGTCCACTTCGTGCCCGAGATGCCCTCGTGGGTGTTCGTGTCGCTGTGGATCTCGCTGCTGTTGGCGCTGTGGTGGGGTTGGGAGCGGGTCGAACGCAAGCCCATCGTGATCCGGCCCGAGCGCGCCGCCGGCCTCGTCGCCGGTCTCGTCGTGGGCCTGGGCGCGACGGTGTGCGGCCTGCTCGTGCTGGCCGACGCGCCGCACTGGTATCAGTGGCTCGGCGTGCTCGCCGGCTGGCTGGTGCTCTCGGTCGGCGTGATGCTGCGGATCCGCGCCAAGCGCCCGAGCTGGTGGGCGGCGATGCGCAGCTTCGGCACCACGCAGATCGATCGGCTGTGGATCTGCCGCTGGGTGCTCGGCCGCCGCATCTGGATCCCGTGGCACCTGGCGCTCATGGGCGGAATCTTCACGCTCATGAACATCGGCCAGTTCCAGACCGGCATGATGTCGCAGACCTTCATCTTCTTCACCGGCCTCGAGGTCGCGGTGGGGCTGCGATGGTTCGGCCGCTGGCTCGCGCGCCGCGGCGTGCCGTTCATCCCGCAGGACGTCAAGGACGGCCTGCCGCCGCTGCCGGCGGAGGATGAGACGCTGCCGCATCTGCGGCGCGACTCGGCCAAGCTGCCGCAGTGGGCGCTCTTCACCACCGCCGGCATCGTGTTGGTGGGCGTGCTGGTCGCCGCGGTGGTGCAGCCGCAGTGGAACTGGCAGCGCATCTGGTGGGGCGCGCTGCTGTTCGCCGCCGGCGTCGCGTTCCAGCAGTGGCGTGCAGCGCGGGGCCAGCCGCTGTCGGTCGTGGATCCCAACACCGGCCGCGGGCGCACGCCGTGGGCCTACGGGCCCTTCGGTCGCTTCGTGGTCGGCGCGCTGCTGATCTGGCACCTCGTCGCGGTCACGGTGTGGCTGCTGCCGGAGAAGGACAGCCTGCACGCCTGGCGCGGACCGGCGCGCAACGTGTTCGCGCTGTGGCTCACGCGCACGCAGACCGACCAGGGCTGGGGCATGTTCGCGCCCAACCCACCGCGCAGCAACGTGTTCCTCAAGGTGTTGGTCACCGGCCAGGACGGCGAGGTCTACGACATGAAGACCGACGTCTACGCGCCCGAGCGCAAGCCGATGCCGTGGATCTGGAACGACCGCATGCGCAAGATGAACCGCCGCATCATCGGCGGTGAGTCGGGCGACACCAGCTGGTACCGCAAGTGGCACGCGCGCTGGTACTGCCGCCAGTGGGCGCTCGATCCGACCCTGGTCGAGGGGCTCTCGGGCTTGGGCGTGCCGCCCAAGAAGGTCGAGCTGGTGAAGGTCTGGTACAAGATTCCTTCGCCCGAGGACGTGCGGCGCCGCGGCTTCTACGTGCCCGAGGATCTGCTCGCGCGCACCGGCGAGGAGAAGATCGAGTACACCGAGCAGTGCAAGGGCGCGATCATGGGCCAGCTGCCCAACTGGATCCGCGAGCGCCACGGCCTGCCGCCTCTACCCGACAACGAGAAGTACAAGCCGTGGATCAAGCACAAGAAGCGCGCGTGGGAGAAGGCCCATGCGCCCAAGGACGAGACCGAGGACGAGGACGGCGACAAGGGCGACCCCACGCGCAAGCTCGACGACTGACGCGAGCGCGGCGCGGCGGCCGCTCCTGCTAGGATGTCGGCGATGACGGCCTCGATCCGCCTCCGCGCCCTGCTCGTGCCCGCGCTCGTCGCCGCGTCGATGGGCTGTCCCGCGGACGACTACCACGACGCGATCATCGACTCGGACAGCAGCAGCACCACCACGGCGAGCACGACCGCGAGCACCACCGCCACCAGCACCGCCGGCACCAGCTCGAGCAGCAGCTTGCGCAGCGCGGCCGCGGCCGGCGCGAGCCGATCCACGCCGCGATGCACCAGCCGCAGCGGCCGGCGGATCGGCGTCCGGGCGTCGCGCAGCTCGACCAGACGACCGAGCTCGAGATCGGTCGCGACCGCGGTGCGGCTGATGAGCGCCTGGCCCAGGCCGGCGCGCACGCTGCCCTTGACCGTCGAGATGCTCCCGAGCTCCATCGCCACCGGGACCCCGGGGAAGTGGCGATCCATCAGCGCCCGCACGGCGCTGCCCGGTGCGAACGCGATGAACGAGAGCGTCGCCGGATCGAGCCCGGGCGCGGCGACCAGCACCACGCGATCCTCGAAGCACGCCTCGCCACGGCGATCCCCCGCGACGACCATGTCGAGCTCGCCGGCCTCGAACGCGTCGACCGCCCGCTCCTCCGGCATCTCGCGCAGCCGCAGCGCCACGCGCGGGTGCTTGCGGCGGAACGCCGACAGCACCGGCGGCAGCAGGTACGTGCACGCGGTCTGCCGCCGCCGATGCGGACCTCGCCGGCGTCGAGTCGGCCCAGCATCTCGACCGCGCGGTGGGCCTCGGCGACCGCGACCACGGCCGCGCGCGCGTGGGGCATCAGCGCGCGGCCGGCCTCGGTCAGGCTCGCGCCGAGGCGCCCGCGATCGAACAGGCGCGCATCGAGCTGCTGCTCGAGCCGGCGAATCGAAGCGGTCAGCGCCGGCTGCGACACGTGGGCGTGCCGCGCCGCCGCGGTGAAGGTGCCCTGCTCGACCACGAGCAGGAAGTGGCGCATCGACTCGAGCATAATCAAAGGTTATCGAAATGTGCCGAAACATTCATGGGCGTGCTGGCCGGACCGTGGCCATGCTGAGGCCGTGATCGGGAGCATCGTGCTGCTCGTGCTCGGCGCGGCCGCAGGCCTGCTGAGCACCGTCGCGGGCCTGGGCGGCGGGTTGTTCCTGCTGGTCGTGCTCGGCGTACTGCGGGGTCCCCACCTCGCGCTGGTGCTGACCACGCCGGCGCTGCTGGTGTCGAACCTGCACCGCGCGTGGCTGCTGCGCGCGGACCTCGACCGGCCGCTGGCGCGCACGCTCGTGCTCGGCGTGGTCCCCGGCGCGCTGCTGGGTGCGTTGGCGCTCCCGGCGATCCCCGAGGTCGTGATCGCGGCGCTCTTCACCGCCTCGACCGCGTTCGCGGTGCTCCGCGCGTACGGCCTGGTACGGCTGGTGCCGCGCCGCCGCCACGTCGCAGCGTGGGCCTTCGCCGTCGGTGCGCTGGCGGCGACCTCGGGCGGCGCGGGCATGCTGCTGGCACCGCTGGTGCTGTCGGTGGTGGGCGCAGGCAACCGTTACCTCGCGACCATCGCGATCGGTGCCACCGCGATGCACGCCGCGCGCGTGCTCGGCTACGGCGCGGTCGGGCTGATGGCGACCGATCAACTGGGGGCCATCGCGGCGCTGATGGCCGGACTGCTGCTGGGCAACCTCGCCGGCATGCGGCTGCGCACGGTCGTGGGTGCGGCGGGGCAGCGACGCGTCGAGCTCACCGCGCTGGTGCTCGCCAACGCCGCCGCGATCGCCAGCCTGCTGCGCTGAACGCCCGTGTGCCCGTCGCATCGGGCAGGGCCCCGAGGGCCTCAGCGCGTCTCGGACTCGCGCTTGCGCGCGCGGTTCCACTTCCACAGCTTCACGATGCCGCCGGTGACGGCGCTGCGCGCCCGCTGGCCCAGGCTCTTGCCCTCGTCCTTGCCGCTGCCCGCGCGCGGCACCGCCTTGCCGGCGCGGTGGCCCAGCCACAGCCCGGCCGCGACGGCCGCGAGGATCAGCACGATGAGCAGCGGCAGCGGCAGTTCGTCCAACGCGGGGCCTCGTCCGGAGCAAGGTAGCGCCGATGCCGGCCGGCACAAGGGCGAATCGCGCTTCGCGGTCGCCCGGGCGCGGACGTGCCCGCGGGCGGTCGTGGCCTCGCGCCGACCGCTGCTACCCTTCTCGGCCGTGACCGAGCTCCACGACCGCATCGATCGCCTGGTGAAGTCCGACCGCGTGGTCCTGTTCATGAAAGGCACCCGCGCCGCGCCGCAGTGCGGCTTCTCGGCGCAGGTGGTCGAGATCCTCGACCAGCACCTGGGCAAGTACACGACCGTGAACGTGCTCGCCGACGCGGAGATCCGCGAGGGCGTGAAGGCGTACGCGCAGTGGCCGACGATCCCGCAGCTGTTCATCGACGGCGAGTTCGTCGGCGGCTGCGACATCGTGCGGCAGATGGACGAGACCGGCGCGCTGGTGCAGGTGCTGGGCGAGCTGGTCGCGGCCCAGACGACGCCGCAGCTCACCATCACCGACGCGGCCGCGCGGGCGTTCGCCCAGGCCGCCGGCGAGATCGCGCCGGGCGAGTCGCTGCGCCTCGCGATCGATCGCAGCTTCGCCCACGACCTGACGATCACCACGGTCGAGCCCGGCGACGTCACCGTGGCCGCCAACGGCGTGTCGCTGGTGCTCGACCCGCGCAGCGCCCGGCGGGCCGACGGCGTGCGCATCGACTACGTCGAGCAACCGGAGCCGGGCTTCAAGATCGACAACCCCAACGCCCCGCCGAGCGTGCGCCCGATGGGACCCAAGGAGGCGCAGGCGCTGCTGCAGGGCGAGCCGCGGCTGCGCTTCATCGACGTGCGGACCCCGGCCGAACACGAGCGGGCGCGCATCCCCGGCGCGGCGCTGCTGACCGAGGCGCTGATGGCCGAAATCATGGCACTGCCGCGCGACACGCCGCTGCTGCTGCACTGCCACCACGGCCAGCGCAGCCGCCAGGCCGCGATGCACTTCCTCGACGAGGGCTTCACCCACGTGTGCAACCTCGAAGGTGGCATCGACGCGTGGTCCCGCGAGATCGACAAGTCGATCCCGCGCTACTGAGCGCCATGGACACGCTGCTCGCCGCCATCCGCAAGGCCTGCTCCGCCGCGACGTGGTCCCGCGGCGTCGAGCTGGCGCGGACCGACGCGGTGGTGCTGCAGGAGCGCAGCGACAAGGAACTCGAGTTCCGCGTCGCGACCAAAGGCGGCATGGTCGCGCCACTGGTCACGCTGTTCCTCGACGACGACGAGTGGAGCTGCGAGTGCAACTGGTCCGAGGACGCCTGCGCCCACGTGGCCGCCGCCGCGATCGCGTGGCAGCAGTCGCTCAAGGGCAGCGAGGCCGGTGGCAAGCCGGTGGCCACCGTCGCGGCGGCATCGGCACCCGGGCGCGTGGGCTACCGCTTCGAGGCGCGCGCCGAGTCCCTGGCGCTGCGGCGCGTGATCGTGCACGACGGCCGCGAGCACCCGCTCGACGGCAGCCTGGCTGCGGTCGCGCAGGGCAAGCGCCCCGGTCCGCGCTTCGTCGCGGACGACGTCGATCTGCGCTTCGAGAAGCTGGTGGGGACCTTCGGCGCGCAGGTGCTGCCGCGGCCGTCCATGGCGAAGATCCTCGACGCGCTCGCGGGCGCCGCCGACCTCACCCTCGGTGGCGAGGCCATCGCGATCGGCCCGCCCAGCTGCGGCCTGCGCGTGAACGTGCGCGGTGAGGGCGACCGCGTGGTCGCGCAGCTCGAGCGCGACCCCGAGGTGACCGCCGTGTTCAAGAACGGCGCATTGGTGCGCGCTGGCCGGCTGCATCCGCTGGGCGGGCACGGCCTGTCCGAGGGCGAGTTCGACGAGCTGCGCCGCGGTAAGTGGTTTCGCGCCGACGACCGCGCGACGCTGGTGGGAGATCTGGTGCCGCGGTGGCGACGCTCGCTGCCGGTCGCGCTCGAGACCGAGGCGTTGCCGGAGGCCAAGTCGGTGAAGCCGCGCATCGCGGTCGCGACCAGCCGCGAGGGCGATGGCCTGTCGCTGCTGGCGACCATCGTCTATGGCGACCCCGCGATCGCGCGCGTCGATGGCGAACGCCTCACGAGCCTGCGCGAGGGCGGCGACGTGCCGCTGCGCAACCTCCGGCTCGAGAAGGCGTTGCTCGAGCGCATGCGCGACGAGCTCGGGCTCGAGCCCGGCGTACGGCGGCAGCTGGGCGCGGCCGAGGCCATCGCATGGACGTCACGCTTCCACGACGGCGAGGGCTACGCGGTCGACGGCACCGCCCACCGCAGCTTCGTCGATCGCGGCCTGCTGACGCCGCAACTGCTCGACGTCGCCCACGGCGGCTTCACGCTGGAGTTCGCGCTCGAAGGGACGACGGCGGCGGTGGCGGCGGCACGCGCTCTCGGGCGGAACCCGGCGCGGTGCTGGCCGCGTGGTCGCGGGGCGAGTCGTTGGTGCCCTTGGTCGGCGGTGGCTTCGGCCACATCCCCGGCGACTTCCTCGCGCGCCACGGCGATCGCGTCGCGGCGCTGCTGCAGGCGCGCGTCGAGCCGCGACGACGGGCTGCCGCGCTGGGCTCAAGCCGACCTCGCCGCGCTGTGCCAGGCGCTCGAGCAACCCGCGCCGCCCGCGTGGGCCGAGCTGCGCGCGCCAGCCCGAGGATTTCGCGGGCCTGCCCGCGCCCACGTTGCCCACGGACCTGCGCGTGCTCGCTGCGCGACTACCAGCGCGATGGCGTCGCGGTGGCTGTCGTTCCTGCGCGCGAGCGGGCCTGGCCTGCTCGCCGACGACATGGGCCTGGGCAAGACGCTGCACGCTGTGCGCGATCCGTGGCCGCACCCTGGGTGGTCGCGCCGACCAGTGCTGCTCAACTGGGCCGCGGAGGCGGCGAAGTTCCGGCCCCGCTGCGCGTGTGCACCTACCACGGCAGCGCGCGCGAGCCCGACGACGCCGCGGATCTGGAGGCCGCCCACGAGCTACGCGCTGCTGCGCCTGGATCAGGACCAGCTCGCTGCGATCGCGGGACACGGTCGTGCTCGACGAGGCCCAGGCGATCGGCGGAACTCGACAGCCAGGTCGCACGCGCGGCCTGCTCGCGTGCGCAGGCACGCCTGGCGCTGTCGGGCACGCCGGTGGAGAACCGCCTCGACGACCGTGGAGTCAGTTCCACTCGCCAATCCCGGCCTGCTCGGCGGGCGCAGCGAGTTCCTCGAGCGCTACGCCCGGCCGGTCGCGGCCGGCGACGCGCAGGCAAACCGCTGCGCTGCGCGAGCGCGTGCGGCCGTTCGTGCTGCGCCGGCTCAAGCGCGAGGTCGCCCGCGACGCCGCCGCGCACCGACCTCGTGCTGTACTGCGAGCTGCGCGACGACGAGCGTGCGGTCTACGACGCGGTGCGGGCGGCCACGCGCGACGACATCGCGGAGCGGCTCGGCCGCGGTGACGAGGTCATGGCCGTGCTCGAGGCGCTGCTGCGCCTGTGGCAGGCCGCGTGCGACGGCGCCCTGGTCCCCGGGCAACCGGCGCGCGACGAGCCCTCGTCGAAGATCGAGCGCCTGCTCGACGCGCTCGCGACCGCGCGCGAGGCCGGCAGCAAGGCGCTGGTGTTCTCGCAGTGGACCTCGCTGCTCGATCGGGTCGAGCCGCGGCTGGCCGAGGCCGGGATGCCGTACCTGCGGCTCGACGGCTCGACCCGCGATCGCGCCGACGTGGTCGCACGCTTCCAGGACGAACAGGGACCGCCGGTGCTGCTGATCTCGCTGCGCGCCGGCGGGACCGGGCTCAACCTCACCGCCGCCGATCATGTGTTCCTGCTCGACCCGTGGTGGAACCCGGCAGTCGAGGACCAGGCGGCCGACCGCGCCCACCGCATCGGTCAGGACAAGCCGGTGTTCGTCCACCGGCTGGTCGCGCGCGGCACCGTCGAGGAGGGCATCCTCGCGCTGCAGCAGCACAAGCGCGCCCTCGCTGCCGCCGCGATCGAAGGTGGCGCCGCCGCCACCAGCATCACCCGCGACGAACTGCTGGCGCTGCTGGACTGAGCGACGTCGCTACGGCGTCGCGTCGTCGACCGCGGCGGCCTCGACCGGCTCGCAGCTGCAGCCCCAGCTCGCGGGCAGCTTGGGGCACACCGTCGCGGCGATGATGCGATGACCCTCGGTGTTGGGATGGATGTGATCGAAGCTGCGCAGCTCCTTGCGCAGGAACCACCGCGGCAGCTCCGCCAGCGCCGCGGCGTCGAGCTCGAGCTGGGTGGCCTTGCCGGCCTCGTCGAGCTTCGCGTGGGCCTGCTTCCACCGCTTGTCCTTGGCCAAACTGGTCTTGGCGGCCTCGAGCTCGCCCAACGGCGCCTCGCGATCGCGCAGCGCCGAGTCGTAGAGATCGATCGCGATGTCCGGCAGCTCGCGCGGGTCCCATGGCGCAGCGACGCCACCGGGCCGCTTGGCGCCGTACTCGCCCAGCGCCTGCTCCGGCGTCAACCGCCCCATGTTGAAGTCGACCACGTTCTGGGTGACGCGGCGGTGTTCGAGCCCCTCCTCGCCGCGCCAGCGACGATCGTGCAGATCGCCCCACGGCGTCAGCGACAGCCCGATCACGCGGAAGCCGTGATCGTGCGCGGCGACGAAGAGGTCGCGCATGTGCTTGTTGGTCGACTTGGGCGTGCCGACGCTGTTGAGGCCGCCGCCGTAGACCAGCCAGTGCTCGAGCGCGGGATCCTCGGCGTGCACGCGACGGTTCTGCACCACCTGATGCTTGAAGCGCTGCTTGAGCGCGAGCGCGCCCTGGCCAACGCGTGAGAGGTTGTGCACCTCGACGTTGCTGCACAGTCGCTCGAGCTCGCGCGCATAGGGCTGCTTGGGCCACGCCCCGATGGATCCGGCGAGCACCACGACCTTGACCGGCTTGTCGTCCCGCTTGAAGCGCCAGGTCGGCGGCGGCTCGGGCTCGAGGCCGATGAGCGTCGGCGCGGCGGCCGGTTCGGGGTCCTGCGCGGCTGCCCCCGTGGGCACCACCGTGACGAGCGCCAGCGCCAACGCCACGCGGGCGCCACGCTCAGGGCCGGATCGAAAATGCATGGCTCGCGAGCTCCACACCGTCTTCGGACATGATCCGCACCGACCACTCGCCGACGTACTCGGCGCGCAGCCGCAGGTACGCGCGTGCGGTAGGCGTGCAGCGGCTTGACCGCGATCTTGCCGCGCCGGGCGGTGCTGCCGTCCTTCTTCTGCCACACGATCGACATGACCTCGTCCTGGCGCGGGTGGACCACGCGCATGCAGACGTTGATCTCCTCGAGGCTCGCGACCGAGAACGCGTTGGCGACGCTGCCGCAGCCGTCCTTGTCGTAGCTCGCGCCCATCTCGATGCGATCGATGTGGATGCCGGAGGCGCCGACGCCACCGACCGGCGGGAGGTCGGCCGGACTGACCGGCAGGCGCGCGAACGTGGCGGCGATCTCGGGCGGCGTGCCGGGCGGGGCCTCGCGCGGGTTGTTCGAGCGCGGCTTGGTCGGTGCGGGCGTGGGCGGCTGCGGCACTGTCGGCGCGGGCGTCTCGGCCGTGGGCTGGGGCGTCGTCGTCGGCGTCGGCGTCGGCGACTCCGCCACCTTCGCGGTCTCGAGCGGCTGCGGCTGCGTGGCCTTGCCGTCCTGCCGGCGCTCCTGCGCGTGCGAGCGCAGCTCGGGCGTGTCGACCACCGCGGCCTTGGGCGTGGCGTCGTCCTTGCCCCGCGCGGCTGCGACCGTGGTCGGCTGCGGTCCGTCGTCGCGCGAGACCCACCACGCGGTGCCGGCGATCGCCACGCCGGCGACGACGGCCCACATCAGCGAGCTGCGACGCGGCTTGGCGCCGAGCTCGAGCGCCGCGGTGCGCGAGGTGATGCGACGGGGCTCGGGCGCGACCACGCGACGCTGCGCGGGCACGGCCACGCGCGGACGCTCGGGCTCGTCGTCGTCGACCGCGGGGCGCACGACCACTGCTCGCGCGGCGGGCTCCGGCGTCGCTCGCCGCGGACGCGCGTCGCCGGGCTTGGCTTCGGCGTGCGCACGCGCGGGCACCGACGGGCTCGAGCCACGCTCGTCACCACTGCGCGGCGCTGCAGCGGCGCGCGACTCGGGCGCCCTGCCCGCGGTCGGCAACGCGGTGTTCGACTCGGACGCAACGGCGTCGGTGCCCATCAACGCTGCCATCTCGGCCTCGGACTCGCGCAGGTCGCGGGCCGGCTTGGCCTTGGGCGGCATCATCGCGGTCGCGACGTCGCGCGTCGCCATCGCCCACGAGCCCGACATCATCGCGTCCATCGTCGCGTCGGGATCGCCGGCTTGCACGCGATCGTCGGGTTGTGCGCCCTCGTCGTCGAGCGTGGCGGTCGGGCGATCGGTCGACGAGCTCTCGGCGATGTGCGGGCCCTCGCCGTCGCGCTCGGCCGCGCGTGGCGGCGTCGCTGCGGGCGGAGGCAGTGCCGCGGCGCGCGCCTGGTCGTCCCACACCTTGGTGTCGCGCGCGTCGTCGCCCGGCGGCGTCGCATCCGCAGGCGCACCAGCACCCGCGGCGGTCTCGACGAGGTCACCCCACGCAGCGTCGAAGCTTCCTCGATCGGTCGCCGCCGACGCGGAAGGCGGGCGGGGCTTCTCCTCCCCGAGCCGCGATTCGCCCGCCTTCATCCTGCTGCCCCTTCGACCTGCCCCGGTAGTCTGCCAGATCTGCGCGGCGCTGGGGAACCGGACCCGCGCGGCCGTGCCGATCGCCGCGTTTTCTGGGTCTGCCGGCCCACGTTGCCGCCCTGGATCGCGCCGTGGGATCGCGAGGCCCCATCGCGGCCGCTCGGCCGCGGTCGGCATTGTCAGCCGTCGAGCGTCGGACTAAGAAGTGTTGCAGGCATGCGCGTGCAGCCACGGCGAGGTCGGATCCAGCGCACGCGGGCCCTGCTCGCCGCGGGCGCGCTGCTGCTGGCGTGCGAGTGGGCCGGGCCCGACGAGTTCCTGCCTGCCGCGCCGTACACCCCGATCCGGATCCCCAACCCGATCGAGCCTCCGCCCGAAGGCGAGGCCGGGAACTTGCTGCAGGAGTACGCCGCGCGGCCGCCGATCGACGCCCACGAAGCGCAGTGGTGGGAGCTGCCGTTCCAGGCCAAGCGTCTGGTGATCGCACTGCTCATCACCGCCGCGAAGGATCGCATCGAGGACCTGCCGCTGGTGCTCACGCCCGACGCGACGTGGGGCCTGCCCGAACCTTCGCGCTTCGGCGCGCGGCCGATCTTCGGCCCCGACCACGGCGAGGCGTTCCTCGCGGCGTTGCGTACCGCGGCCAGCCGCTTCCCCGCCAAGGCGAAGTGGCAATCGCAGCCGATGCCGCCGGGGCCCGAGATGACGGTGCGTGCCGGCGCCGAGCCGTACTGGACCTACTACGTCGCGGGCAACGATCGCATCTACTTCCGCGAGGTCATCTACCAGGGCCGCGCGCGCATCGACTACGTCGGGCTGTGGCAGGAGCTGCCGACCGAGCGCATCCAGGTGCGCGATCAGGGCCCGTCGCCGCCGCTTTCGCCACCGCCGCGACGACCGCGGCCCGTCGACGGTGACGACGAGGATGCGTCCGCGTCGCCGGACGAGGGTTCCGACCCCGAGGGCTCCGACCCCGACGACGGCGGCTGAACGCCGGACGCCGCCGCCTGCATCGCGGCCACGCGCACGCGCAGTGGCGACCACACGTGGCGATCGAGGAATGCCGCGGGCGCGAGCTCGCCGCGCATCACCGCCGCGAAGTCCGACTCCTGCCGCGCGAGCCGGGCCTCGACCGCGAGCTCGCCGACCGCAGCCGCGCGCGGGTGATCGGGGTGCCGCACCGCGAACAACCCGGGCGCGCCGCGGCCGCGCTCGACCCACTGCGCGTGCAGGTCCCCCTGCAGCCGCCGCAGCCGCGCGAGATCGTAGGTGCCGGCCCAACCGCCGCGTCCCACCCGCATCGCGTCGTGCTGATCGAGCCCGGCCGCACCGGCGCGCGCGAGCTGTCGATCGAGCTCGGCGTAGCGCAGCTCCAGTCGACCTTCGCGATCGGCGACGGGCGCGGGCTCGAGCGCGTGCCAAGCTCCGCTCGCGTCGCGCAGCTCGAGCGTGACCGGCCCCCGCCACGCGCGCACGCGGCAACGCGAGACGTCGCGCTCGAGCAGCACGTCGCGGCCCGTGGGCAAGCTCGGCGCGACGCGACAGCTCGCGTGCTCGAGCACGAACACCGCTGCCGCGGGTCCGACCTCGCGATAGGCGATCACGCCGAAGCCCGCGGCCGGGACCGTGCTCGCGCCCGCGGCGACGGGCTCGGCCGACTCGGGCCGCGCCGGCGGTGGGGTTGCGGGCCGTGACACCACGCACGCGCTCGCGAGCAACATCGTGCTCGCGGCCACGACTCGGGCGGCGAACGCGGGCGATGTGGGCACTACGGCAAACCCTGCACGATGGCCGCCGCCGCGGCAAGTCGCGTGGGACCAACCGCGCGCGCGCGGGCGGGCTCGCCTTGACGAGGGCCGCGCGCTCGCGCGACCGTGCCGCCGTGCGAAACGCCTCGCTCTCGCTTCTGTTGTGCGCACTGCTCGGTGGCTGCCTGCGCGTGCCACCCGATCTCTCCGAGCCCGACACCAAGACCGCCGGCGCACCGACCACCGCCGGCGAGGTGCTCGCGCGGCACATCAAGGCCATCGGCGGGGCGCCCAAGCTCGAGGGCATCAAGCAGCGCACGGTCGAGGCGCGCATGACCTACCGCGCGGAGCCCGGCTGCGAGGCCGACGACGGCTCGTGTTTCAAGACCGACCAGGTCGGATCGTTCGTGCTCAACTCCACCGCCGACGGCAAGCTCTACCGCCGCACGGTGCTGGGCGACCTGGTGGAGGAACGCGGCTACGACGGCAAGACCGGCTGGAGCCTCAGCGGCGACGGTCTGCTGCGGGTCGACACCCCGACCGAAGCCGCGGTCTCGCGCGAGGACGCGCTGCTGCACTGGTACTTCGGCGTCGCCGAGCGCGGCATCGAGACCACGCTGCTGCAGCCGCGCAACGAGGACTCGCAGAAGCAGGTCATGGTGCTCGACGGCGTGCAGTGGCGTGTCAACCCCGAGCAACCGGCCAAGAGCCTGTGGTTCGACCGCAAGACCGGGCTGTTGCGCGAGGAGAGCATCGAAGAGGGCGAGGACGAGAACCGACGCGAGCAGATCATCAGCTACGACGACTACCAGGACGTCGACGGCGTGCTGGTCGCGTTCAAGGTCAAGGTCACCAACCGCTTCGGCGATCGCGAGCAGGTCGTCGACTTCGAGACCCAACGCGTCACCCACGACGCCGTCGACGCGAAGAAGTTCGCGGTCCCCAAGCTCGCGGCGCCCAAGCCGGTGCCGGATCCGCTTGCGGCGGCGATCGAACAGGCGCGCAAGGACGCCGCCGCCGCGCCCAAGGACCCGTCGCTGCAGGTCGCGCTCGCGCGGCTGTTGTTCGCGGACGGGCGCTTCGAGGCCGCGGCCGAAGCCGCGAGCGCGACGCTCGCGATCGACGGCAAGGAGCCCGAGGCGCTGTTCATCCTCGCGCGCAGCCAGCTGCTGCGCGGTGACCTCGCCGGCGGCCAGCGCACGCTGCAGCGCGCGGCCAAGGCCGGCGTGAAGGCCGAGGCGATCGCGCGCCAGCTCGCGTGGGTGTTCGTGCGCCAGCGCGAGTTCGGCAAGCTCGCGCGCGCGCTCGACGATGCTGGCAGTGCCTCCACCGCGGGCCGCTACCGCGCGTTCGTGGGCAAGCCCTTCGCGGCGAAGATGCCCGCGGGCTGCGTCGCCTCCGAGAAGCTGATCACGGCCAAGCCGCTCGCCATCGCCGACGTCACGATCGGCGGCAAGCACGGCGGCGCGATCATCGACACCGGTTCCGCCGAGGTCGTGATCGCCGAGAGCCTCGCCAAGGACGCCGGCCTCGCGATCCGCCCCAGCGACGCGCCGCCGGACTCGCCCGAGCAGGGTTGGACCGAGCTGCCGGCCATGACCATCGCGGGCGTCGAGATCGCCAACGTGCCCGCGACCGTCATCGCCGACGACGTCATCGCCGAGATGTCGGGCGAGCCCGACGGCAAGGTCCGCGTCGTCGTCGGTACCCGCGCGCTGTCGGAGTTCCTCATCACGCTCGACATCGCCGGCGGCAAGCTCGAGCTGGTCGCGCCGGGCTCGAAGTGCAAGTCTGCCCGGGACGCCCGCCGCACCGGCAAGGCCGTGCCGTTCTACCTGCACGAGGCGCATCACCTGTACATCCGCGCCAAGCTGCTCGACGCCGAGGGCATGTATCTGCTCAACACCGGCATGCGCGGTGCGGACCTCGCAGCAAACCAGGGCGCCTACGCCATCGCGGGCATCGGCGCGCCGCCGTTGCGCTCGGACGAGATCCCGTTGGTCACCATCGCGCGGGTGACGCTGGGCGATCTCGTGGTCGACAACGTCATGGGCGTGTTCGGCTACTTCGAGCAGACCCAGAGCGCCGACGGCTTCCGCATCGACGGCGTGGTCGGCCTGGGCACCATCGGCCGCAAGGCCGTGAGCATCGACTACGAGACGCAGAAGATCTGGATCACGCCGTGATCGCGGGCCGCAGCTTCCTGGCCGATCACGGCGTGGTCGACGGCCGCATGCTCGCGCGTGTGCGCTACGACGTCGACGACACCGGCGTCATCGTGGCAGCGGGAAGCCAGCTCGAGCTGCAGGCCGTGCCGCTGGCCCCGATGGTCCGCGACTTCGGGCGCGCGGTGGTACTGCCGGGCTTGGTCGACGCCCACAGCCACGCGTTCCAGCGCTCGATCCGCGGCGCAACCCACCAGCGCGGCAGCGACGACGACGACTTCTGGAGCTGGCGCACCGCGATGTACGAGGCCGCGGGAGCGCTCGACCCCGACGGCGTCCGTGCCCGAACGCAGGCATGCTTCAGCGAGATGCTGCACGCGGGCATCACCTGCGTCGGCGAGTTCCACTACCTGCACCACCGCCCCGACGGCTCGCGCTACGACGAACCCGACGCGCTCGCTCGCCGTGGTCGAGGCCGCCGCCGCCGGCATCCGGCTGGTGCTGCTCGAGTGCTACTACGAACGCGCCGGCGCCGGAGCGCCGCCGCTGCCCGAGCAGCGGCGCTTCTGCGACGCGTCGGTCGCGGACTACCTCGCGAGGATCGAGCGGCTGCGCAACCGCGGCGTCGCGGTCGGCATCGCGCCGCACTCGGTCCGCGCGGTGTCGTCGACTTCGCTGCGGGCGCTGGCCCGCTACGCCGCCGAACACGACCTGCCGTTGCACGCGCACGTGTCCGAGCAGCCGCGAGAACGAGCAGTGCGCGATGGAACACGGCTGCTCGCCGCTACAGCTGCTGCAGCGCTGCGGCGCGCTCGAGCGCCGCGGGGGCTTCACCGCGGTGCACGCGATCCACGTGGATCCGGCCGACCGCGCCCTGCTCGCGGGCCACACGGTGTGCGCGTGCCCCACGACCGAGGCCGACCTCGGCGACGGCATCGTGCCTGCCTCCGACTACGTCGGCGACGGCGTCGCGCTGGCTTTGGGCAGCGACAGCAACACCGTCGTCGATCTGCTGCAGGAGGCGCGCTGGCTCGAGCTCGGCGATCGTTGGCGCACCCGTCGACGCATCCGCCTCGCCTCCGAGACCATGGGCCAGGGCGAGCGGCTGCTGCGTGCGGCCACCCGCGACGGCGCAGCAGCGCTGGGACGTGGCGGCGAGCTGGGCGAGCTCGCGGTCGGACGCGAGTTCGACGCCGCCGTGGTGGATCGCACCCACCCGACCCTGCGCGACGTACCCGACGCGTTCCTGCTCGACGCGACCATGCTGGCCGCGACCGCGGCCGTGGTCGTACACGTGGTCGTCGCCGGGCAGGAACTGGTCTCGTGATCGGACGCGGCCGAGCGATCGTGCTGAGCCGGGCGATCGCGCGAGGCCGGGCCATCTCCCGCGGCCACGCGATCGCACTGGGCCTCACGATCGCGCGATGCCAGCCGATCGCACTGGGCCTGACGGTGGCCACAGGCGGGTGCGCCGATCGGACCGACGCACGCACGCGCGCCGCGTTCGAGGCCGCCCAGCGCCGCGGCGGCAGCGGTGGACCGCGCGGCCGTGATCGCGATCCCGTCGGCCGCAGCGTCCGACGCAGACCGGTGCGTCGGCGTGGGCACAGGTCGATCGCATGCTCGGCGCCGCGATCGATCTGCTCGCGTCGGGGGCCGACGAGGCCGCGCTGATCGAGGCCGCGCGACGCTGGTGCGCGGTCGACCCCGAGCCGCAGCGCACCGACTCGGGCGCGACCTACGTCTGCTTCACCGACCCCGAGCTCACCGTCGCGCGCCGCACCTTCACGCTGGAGGTCTCACTGGCCGGCGTGGTCGGATCCCAGATGGCCGACCTCGCCGACGGCCAGAGCGCCGAGGTCGCGGCGCAGGCCCGCACCGCGCTCGCGCACCACTGCGCGCGGCCGTTCGAGGACGCACCCGCGAACCCGGCCGCACAAGGCGAGTTCTCGACGTGCCCGGTCGACGGCGGCTCCACGCTGGCGATCGGCCACGCCCGCTGCCCCGACGGCGCGTGGTTCGTCTCCCTCGCGGTGCTCGGGGGTCTCCGCGGCGGCGCGCCTCCGTGACGCACGCCTCCGTGACGCTCGCCTGCTATCCTCCCGCCCACGATGACCGAGCTCCCAGCGACCAAGCCCACCAGCCACGGCGGGATCATCGTTCCGTTCGACATGTTCCGGCTGTCGCAGCTCGCTGCGATCTTCGCGGAGCTGCTGGTCAGCAAGGCGCGCAACATCCTCGACGCGAAGCTGCTGGCGGTGCGTCACGAGGCCTCGCGCGTGCTGCTGCTGCGCGTCGAGGGTCACGTGACCGGCGACGACCCCGCCGAGTTCTGGCGCACCAACGCCGACCTCGGACTCATCGCGAGCCAGGCGCTACCGCACCGCGTGCTGCTGTACTGGGCGCAGCCGGGTCCGGCCGGCAAGCGCCGCGAGGGCTTCCTCGTCGCTCAGCGCGGTCAGGTCATCGGCTCCGACGAGGCCTCCGAGGAGACCGGCGGTGCGCGCCCCGAGACCGGCTGGCCAGTGCAGCGGCTGTGCGAGCAGATGCGGCTGTCGGTCGCCGACCTGGCCGCGGGATTCCCAGGCTCGCCGCGGGTGGAGATCTCGCTCGTCGACGCGAGCTCGTACAACGACGAGCAGCTGCTGATGACGCTGATCGGCCGTGACGCCATGGGGCCCGAGGGTGACGCCGACGCGCCGCCGGCTGCGCCCGCGCGCGCGGGAGCAACCGCCGCGCCCGCAGCAGCACAACGGCCGAGCGCCACGCCACCGCCGCGCGCGAACGTCGAAGAGGACGCGAAGCGGCGCGCCAACGAGGCCGCGGCCGAGGCCGCCGCGCAGCGGCAGCGGGCAGAAGCGGTCCAGAGCGGACTGGCTTACGTGCTCGACGAACTCGGGATCGTCGCGCTGCCGGCCGCGGGTCTGGCCGAGCCCGACCTGCTGCGACCCCTGGTGATCGCCAGCCTCTCGGGCGATCTGCCGGCCGGGCTGCCTCGCGAACTCGCTGATCGCCTGCAGGGCAAGCGCTGCGACGTCGGCATCGTGGTCGAGTTTCTCAGCGAGGTCTTCCTCGACAACACGCCGCTGTCGAAGCCTGCGTTGTCGGAACGTGCCAGTACCCGCGAGATCGGGGGACTGTCACTTCGCGTGCTCGAGGTGCTCGCGCCTCGCGTCGGCTATGGCACGTTGTTGAGCAACGGCTCGCGGCACGTCTTCATCTCGCGCAAGCCCGAACAGGCGCTGCCCGCCGAAGTCATCACGAGACTCTTCGGCGGGCAGTCCTGAGGTTCACGCGGTCGCGCCTTCGAAACGAGCCCGCAGGCTGGTGAGGATCTCTTCCTCGCGCGCGCCGACGCTGGGCTCCGCGAGGCGGTCACGGATGAGCGCCTCGAGGATTGCAGCGCGCTCCGGATGCGGCGGCAGGTGCTGCGCCAGGTTCAGCTTCCGGCTCGCGAGCGCCTTGAGGAAAGGCTCGATCTTCCGGATCTCCTGCGCGATGCGCATCGTCGCAGCCTTGCCCTCGCCACGCTTGGTCGCGAACTTGGGCGCGCACTTCTCGACGACCTGAACCAGGTCTCGCGCCAGCTCGATGTCGACGTTGTCCTCCACGCCGAAGCTGGCGACGACGATGGGACGGCTCTGCGCGCGGCGATTGCCTTCTCCCGACCACCAGACGTTGTGGGCGATGGACAGGTAGGTGCGGCGCGACTCGCCACAACGGACTTTGTTCCTACGCAGGTACATGACTTCGTTCCTCGTGGTTTTCTCCGACCAGGCGTCGTCGAGCGGGGGTGGTGCCTTGGCGGACTTGCGCTTCGACGACCTAGCGGTGCAAAGCTTCAACGCTCCACGAAGAAGATCGATTTCTCCATCCGGCGCCAGCCATCGCGCCCGAAAACCGCGTTCAGCCCCACCGCTCGCGAACCGCGCGCGTATTTTTTTTCGCCCCCGCGGCGGGGGCCGGCGGGTCGTCGCTCGGCCGCGACCCGGCGGAGTCCCACTGTCACGACGCGGCGATCAGAACTCGCAGTGCCGCGGCGTGCGGGGGAACGGGATCACGTCGCGGATGTTCTGCATGCCCGTCGCGTACATGATCAAGCGCTCGAAACCGAGGCCGAAGCCGGCGTGCGGCACGGTGCCGTAGCGCCGCGTGTCGAGGTACCACGCGTAGCTCTCCGGCGAGAGCCCGGTCTCGGAGAGCGCCTGCAGCAGCACGTCGTAGCGCTCCTCGCGTTGCGAGCCACCGATGAGCTCACCGACCTGCGGCACCAACAGATCGACTGCGGCGACGGTGCGGCCGTCGTCGTTGCGACGCATGTAGAACGCCTTGATCTCCTTCGGGTAGTCCGTGACGAACACCGGCCGTCCGATGATGGTCTCGGTCAGGAAGCGTTCGTGCTCGGCCTGGAGGTTCGCGCCGAAGAAAACCGGATACTCGAAGGACTGGCCGCTGGCCTCGAGGCGCTTGACCGCCTCCGCGTACGGCATGCGTTCGAACGGCGACTCGAGCACGTGGCGCAGCCGCGCGATCAGGCCCTTGTCGATCCGCTCGTCGAAGAACGCGACGTCCTCGGCGCAGCCCTCCAGCAGCGTGCGCAGCAGGTGCTTCACGAACGCCTCGGCCAGCGTGCAGTTGTCCTCGAGATCGTAGAACGCCATCTCGGGCTCGATCATCCAGAACTCCGCGACGTGGCGGCTGGTGTTCGAGTTCTCGGCGCGGAACGTCGGCCCGAAGGTGTAGATGTCGCCCATGCCGATGGCGAAGGTCTCGCCGTTGAGCTGGCCCGAGACCGTCAGGTAGGCCTGTCGCGCGAAGAAGTCGGCGTCCCAGTCCACGCGGCCCTCGGGCGTCTTGGGCGGCGCCGCGGGATCCAGCGTGGTGACCCGGAACATCTCTCCCGCGCCTTCGGCGTCGCTGGCGGTGATGATGGGCGTGTGCACGTAGACGAAGCCGCGATCCTGGAAGAAGCAGTGGATCCCGTGCGCGAGCTTGGAGCGCACGCGGAACACTGCACCGTAGGTGTTGGTGCGGTTGCGCAGGTGCGCGATGGTGCGAAGGAACTCGAAGCTGTGGCGCTTCTTCTGCAGCGGGAAATCCGGCTCGGCGCGCCCGATGACCTCGACCTCGGTCGCGCGCAGCTCGACGCTCTGGCCCTTGGCCGGCGACGGCACCAGCTCGCCGCGCACAGCCACGGCCGAGCCGGTGCTCAGGTGCCGCACGTCCTCGATGTTGGGCAGCGCGGCGTCGACCACCACCTGCAGGCTCGCCATCGACGAGCCGTCGTTGAGCTCGAGGAAGACCACCTGTTTGCTGTCGCGGACGGTCCGGAGCCACCCCTTCACGCGGACCTCCGCGCACGGCGGTTGGAGCTGCAGCACTTCGACGATGCGGGTGCGCGGGGACTGCATGGCGGGGCCGGAGGGTAGCACGCGGCCCGTGCGATCCGCGGCCCTGCGCGCGCGATGGCGGCGGCGCGCGGCCGCTGCGACCCGACCGGGCCGCTTCCCTCCCGCCGCCTGGCGTGGGATGCATGCGTCGGTGCCCAGCGGCGAGTCCCTGCGCGTGCAAGAGCGCTTCGTGTCGATCCAGGGCGAGGGCGTGCTCGCGGGGATCCCCAGCCGCTTCATCCGCGTGGCCGGCTGCAACCTGCGCTGCCAGTGGTGCGACAGCCCCGCGAGCTCGTGGCACCCGCAGGGCCCGCGGGTCGCGGTCGACGAGCTCGTGCGCGAAGCTGCCGCGGGTCCACGGCACGTGGTCGTCACCGGCGGCGAACCGCTGTTGTTCCGCGAGACCGCGACGCTGACGCGGGCGCTGGCGGCCGCGGGCCACCACGTGACCATCGAGACGGCCGCGACCGTGACGCTCGCCGGCGTACACGCAGATCTCATGTCGCTCAGTCCGAAGCTGTCGCACAGCCGCCCGTCCGACCCGACGTGGGCGGCGCGCCACGAGGCGCGGCGCCGGCGGCCGGAGGTGATCGCCGCGCTGATGACCGGCGCGTGGCAGCTCAAGTTCGTCGTCCGCGCCCACGATGCCGCGGCGCTGCAGCAGGACCTGCTCGAGATCGACGCGTTGCTCGCGATGCTGCGGCTGCGCGACGGCGATCGCGGCCACGTGCTGCTCATGCCCGAGTGCACCGACCCGGCGCGGCTCTCCGCGGACTATGCCGCACTGGTGCCGGTCTGCCGCGCGACCGGGTTCCGACTGGGACCGCGGCTGCACATCGCCATCTTCGGCCACACGCCTGGGACCTGACCTCCGATGCCCGACACCTACCTGATCGATCTGGTGTGCTCGTCGACCGGCACCGCGGCGCCGTGGGATCGCCTGCAAGGCCTCTCAGCCGCGGGGCGCCCGCTGGTGTGCCGCTACGATCTGCCGCGCATCGCCGCGTCGGTCGACCGCGACCAGATCGCGGTGCGCCCACGCGGCATGTGGCGCTGGCGCGAGCTCTTGCCGCTGCCGGCGGGTCACGCACCCGTCAGCCTCGGTGAAGGCGACACGCCGCTGCTCGACGCACCGCGGCTGGCCCGCAGCCTGGGCGTGCGGCGGCTGTGGCTCAAGGACGAAGCCGGCGAGCCCACGGGCTCGTTCAAGGCGCGCGGCATCTCGGCCGCGGTGACGATGGCGCTGCACCTGGGCGCGCGCGCATTCGCGGTACCGTCGGCCGGCAATGCCGGCGGCGCGTTGGCGGCCTACGCCGCGCGCGCCGGCGTGCCCGCGCACGTGTTCGTGCCGCGCGACACCCCGGAGGTGAACCAGCGCGAGGTGCTGTTGTTCGGCGCGCAGCTGCACCGCATCGACGGGCTGATCCACGACTGCGGCCGCGCGGTCGCGGAGCAGCGCGAGTCCCTGGGCGCGTTCGATCTGTCGACGCTCAAGGAGCCCTACCGGCTCGAGGGCAAGAAGACGATGGGACTCGAGCTGCTCGAGCAGCTGGGCTGGCGCGTGCCCGACGTCGTGGTCTACCCCACCGGCGGCGGCACCGGGTTGCTCGGAGTCCACGCCGCGATCGCGGCCGCGGCCGCGCTGGGCTGGCTGGGCGAGGCCCGCCAGCCACGCTTCGTCGCGGTGCAGGCCTCGGGCTGCGCGCCGATCGTCCGCGCGTTCGAGCGCGGCGACGACGAAGCACCGCTGTTCGAGGCCGCGCACACCTGCGCGTCGGGCCTGCGCGTGCCCAAGGCCGTCGGCGATCGCATGATGCTGCAGATCCTCCGCAGCACCGGCGGCACTGCGGTCGCGGTCGACGACGCGACGCTCGTGGCCGCCACGCGCGAGCTTGCGCGCAGCGAGGGCGTCAACGCCTGCCCCGAGGCCGGCGCGTGCATCGCTGCGATCCGGGCGCTGCGCGCCTCGGGCTGGCTGCGCGCGGACGACGAGGTCGTCACGTTCAACACCGGCGCGGGCACGAAGTACGTCGAGCAGCTGCCGCCGCTGCCGTGACGGCTCAGGGGTCGAACTCTGCCAATGGCAGATCGGCGTCGTCCTCGGGGTTCACGCTCAGCGCCGGGCGCCAGCGCTCGTAGCCGGGGAACGGCTCGCCGGCGATGTCGATGCGCGGACTGACCTGGCTGTCGGACGCGCGCGCGGGCGTGCCACCGACCGCTGGGTTCGCGCCCTCGGTGGGTCGCGGCGTCGCCGGCATCGTCGCGGTGTCCGACGGCGAGCCCGCGCCCCACATCGCGCCGGGCGTCTGACCGATCGGCGTGATCATGGTCGAGGTGCCCGACTGCGGGCTGGTGGTGTCCCATGCCGCGGAGGGCTGGCGCGGCACCTGGTGCGGCGCCGGTGTGATGGTGGTGGCGGCACTGGTCGCGGTGGCCTCGCTCGACCAGTTGGCCACCGGCATGCTCGTGCTGCTGCTGCTGGCCGCGGCGGCCTGCATGTCGACGCCGGTCGTCCGACGACGACGCGGCTCCGCCGGCGCGGGCTCGGTGCGCGCGGGCGCCGGCGTGGCGACGGTGGGCGCGGGCCGAGGCATCGGCGTGATCGACGAGATCTCGGCGCGCGCGGACACATCGGTGGTGCGACTGCGCGGCTGGCACAGGCGCCAGAAGCGGATGGTCTTCGCACTCGCACCCGTGAGGCGGACCAGCTCTTCGTCGCTGAGTCGCGGCAGCAGATCGAGATAGTGCGCGAGGCCGTTGCCGATCTCGACGACCTGTCGGCGCAAGGTCGCGACCACGTCGAGCTCGACGCCGGCCAGGCGCGAGAGCTCGGCGTCGTCGAGCCGCATGAACAGATCGAGGTACGGCACGAGGCGGTTCATCGGGTTGTTCCGACGCGCCGCATCGCCACGGCCCAGCGTGTCGCGGCGATTGTGGTCGGGTCCGTCCGCCATCGCAGATCACGATACACCCAATGTCCGGGGCCCGATCGAAGGGCCGCGGCGCCGGTCGTGGCGCGGCCGCGGCCGGCGCGCTGGCGGGCTGCGGCCAGGATCCCCCTGCGCGTCCGTCTCGGGTCGCCGCCTGGGCCGGGTCGCGGCCACAGCCGCGCGACGGTCCCGCCGGAGCGCGAGCCCGCGCACGCGCGGCCGGGGTCGCCCACGTCGGCAACGCTCGCGCGGGCCGCACGGATCGCGGGCACCGCAGGGCGACCCTGCTAGCCTTCGCCCGCGATGTCGTACGACCTGCTGCGCGCGCTCCACATCATCGGCGTCGTGACGTGGTTCGCCGGGCTCTTCTACATCTTCCGGCTGTACGTCTATCACGTCGAGAACGCCGACGACGCGAAGGTGATCGCAGTGCTGCGGGTGATGGAGCGTCGGCTGTACCGCGGCATCTGTTGGCCCGCGATGGTGCTCACGACGATCTTCGGCGTGCTGCTGTGGATGCGCGATCTTTCGTTTTATCTGGCGTCGGGATAGTTCCACGTCAAGCTGACCATGCTGGTGGCGCTGTTCGCCTACCACTTCTACAGCGGCAAGGTCCGCCGCGATCTGGAGGCGGGTCGCTGCCGCTTGACCTCGCGGCAGTGCCGGCTGATCAACGAGGTCCCGACCGTGGTGCTGATCGTGGTCGTGTTGATGGCCGTGACCAAGCCGTTCTGAGCGCCCGGCGCGAGCCTGTGGCGGCGGGCGGCGCCCCGGTTGTCGCGATCGTGGCGGCGCGCCTATCATGACGATCGTGGCTCTGCCGCGTGCGACCACGCTCGCTCGACTCGTGCTGCTGACCGGCGCCGCGAACGCCGCGTGCGAGGGCGACGGCACGCCGACCAGCTGCGGCGTGCCGACCGAGCGCCTCTCGGTGGTCGCGACCCTGGTCGACAACGGCGAGGACCTGCGCGCCGAGGTCGACTTCGCGGTCGGCGATCGCAGCTCCGGCGAAGGTTGGGTCGCGCTGTGCGACGGCGACGAGCTCACGATCGCCGGGGCCGAGCCCGAGCACACCGATCGCGGTGGCCGCGTGGTCTACTCGCACACCGAGCCGGCCACGGCCAACCGCGCCTTCGCGTTCGAGCTCACGCGCGAGGGCGAGGGTGCGGCCGCGTTCACCATCGCACTGCCGCCGGCGTTCGAGATCACGGCGCCGCAACCCCAGGGCGAGATCCCGCGCTCGGCCGACTTCGTGCTGCAGTGGGAACCGCCCGACCCCGGCGGCACCATGCGCATCGGCCTGCTCGAGGAGATCGGCGGTGGCGTGTGCCTCGAGACCCTCACCGCCGAGCACGATTACAAGAACGAAGCCGGCGTCGACGTCGAGGACGACGGCAACTGGAAGATCCCCGCCGAGGTCGTCGACGGCGGCGCGCGCGATCACTGCGACGCGATCTACACCTTCGCGCGCTTCGCCGCGGTCGAGTACCCCGCCCAGTTCGCGACCGGCGGCTACCTCGAGGGCCGCGCGGAGCGGCGCGTCGCGTTCGTGTCGGTGCCGTGACCGAGACCGCCGCCGCGGCGGGGTTGCAGCGGGCGCGGCGCTGCGCCAAAGTCACCGGGTGCGACTGCCTCGCAAGGGCATCCTGATCCGGCTGTGCATCTACGTGCCGGTGCTGGGGTACCTCTCCTACCGCGCGTTCGATCGCTGGTGGCAGGAGCGTCACCCGCAGGCCGCGACGGCGACCGACGAGCTCGAGCAGAAGCTCGCGCCCCATCGGCGCACGATCACCTTGCCCGACGGGAGCCAGCAGTCGATCGTCGAGCTCACACCCGAGCAGGCCCAGGAGCTGCTGGGCCCGCTGCCGCAGCCCGAGCCCGACGACCCCGGACCAGCATCGCCGGCCCCCGCGAGCCCGGCACCCTGACGCGCGAGGCAATCACACCGTGGAACGCAGCGACTTCACCGCGCTCTCGACCCGCGCGCTCGAACACATCGAGCAGACCCTGGGTGGGCTCGAGCACGACGCGCTCGACGTCCAGCTCGCGGGCGACGTGCTCACGCTGGCATTCGCCGACGGCGGGCGCTTCGTCATCAACGCCCACAGCGCCGCGGGTCAGATCTGGATGGCCGCGGGCCGCACCGCGTGGCACTTCGACTGGGTCCCGGCGCGGGGCCAGTGGGTCGCGGCGAAGAACGGCGACGAGCTGATGAGCACGCTCGCGCGCGTGGTCGGCGACAGGCTCGGCGCGCCCGTGTCGCTGTGATCGCGACCGCGCTGGTGGGGCTGGGCAGCAACCTCGAGCCGCGCCGCGAACACCTGCAGCGCGCGCTCGCAGCACTGCGCGCGCGCTTCGGACCCGCGCTCGCGGTCTCGCCGGCCTTCGACACGCGACCGCTGGGGCCGCCGCAGCCGCGCTATCTCAACGCCGCGGCGGCGTGCGCCGTGACCGAGCCGCCCGAGGACGTGCTGCGGCACCTGCTCGCGATCGAACGCGGGCTCGGTCGCGTCCGCGGCGAGCGCTGGGGCCCACGCACGATCGACCTCGACCTGCTCGCGTGGGTGCCCGCCGGCGAGGACCGCTCGGTCGCGCACGACTCGCCGTCGCTGCAGCTGCCGCACCCGGGCCTGCGCGCCCGCGACTTCGTGCTGCTGCCGCTGACGCACGTGTTCCCGCAGCTTCGGGTCGACGGCCACGGCCTCGACGCGCTGTTGGCCGCGCTGCCGGCCGACGCGCGCACGCTCGAGCACGCCGCGCCGGGCCTGCCGCTCGTGTGAGTCCAGCCGGGGCCGGCCGACCGGCGGGGGCGCACGCCGACGCCCGCACGCGCGCAGTTCTTGTTAGAGTGCCCACGCGCGAGAGGGGCGGATAGCTCAGCGGTAGAGCGACGCGTTTACACCGCGTTGGTCGCAGGTTCGATCCCTGTTCCGCCTACCCCGCGTGCGCGTGCGCTCGGTCGCAGACAACGCGCGGGCCGTACCGCTACGGTGCACGCCATGCGGCGGACGGTCTTGTGGCTCGCAAGCGCGGCAGTGGCGTGCGGCGGTGGCGGTGACGGCGGTAGCGGCGATGGCAGCGACACCGGCGCGAGCACGGGCACCACGACCAGCGCGTCGACGGCCGACGGCTCGGGCACGAGCAGCGGCAGCGCCACCACCGGCACCACCGCCGCGAGCAGCAGCGGCGACGACTCGGGCGGCAGCACCAGCGGCGGCGGTGGTCAGGACGCGCCGTGGCAGCCGGGCACGGTCTATCGCTCGTTGCCCGAGCCCAACCCCCGCGGGCTACTCGACCTGCGCGGGCTGGTGCACACGCACTCGGTCTACTCGCACGACGCGTGCGACGAGATGCCGGTGCAGGAGGACGGCCACTTCAACGAGCCGTGCTTCGAGGATCTGCGCCGCGGGCTGTGCCAGACCCAGCACGACTGGGTCATGTTCACCGATCACCCCGAGCTGTTCGACGCGACCGAGTATCCCGACGTGCTGCTGTTCGACGCCACCCGCGGCGATGCGTTGCTCGAGCGCGACGGCGCGCCGGTCGGCAACTGGAGTGGCTGCGACGACGGCTCGAGCATCCTGCTGCTCGCCGGCACCGAGGGCGAGACCATGCCGGTCGGGCTCGAGCATCACGTCGACGATCGCAGCCTCTACGGTCAGGTCAGCGCCGAGGCCATCGACGCGTTCAAGGCCGCGGGCGCGGTCAGCCTGGTGGCGCACACCGAGGACTGGACCGTGGAGCAGCTCGAGACCCTGCCGCTGGACGGCTTCGAGATGTACAACCTCCACGCCAACACCTTGCTCAACCTCGCCGCGGCAGTGCAGCTGCTGGCGAAGCTGGCCCAGGGCGGCGAGGGCCTGCCCCACCCCGACCTCGCGATCATGCCGTTGTGGAGCGAGGACGTGCGCTACCTGCAGACCTGGGGCACGGTGCTGTCGCACGGCACGCGGCGCGTGACCACGATGGGCACCGACGCCCACCGCAACACGTTCATGCAGGAGCTGCAAGACGGCGAGCGCATCGACAGCTTCCGCCGCATGATGCTGTGGTTCTCCAACCACCTGCTGGTCGAGGGCGCCCAGGACGGCAGCTGGGACGACCTCGCGCTCAAGGACGCGCTGCGATCGCGGCGGCTGTACGGCGTGTTCGAGTACATGGGCTACGCCCAGGGCTTCGACGCCTACGTCGCTGCGGGCGACACCGTGGTCGAGATCGGCGGTGAGGTCGCGTTCGGCGACGGCCCCGTCATCCACGCGGTCGCGCCGACGGTGCGCGGGCTCGATCCCATGGCGACGCCGCCGACCATCACCGTGCACGTGCTGCGCGCGATCGAGGGCGGGTTCGAGGAGGTCATGGCTGGCCGCGACACGATCGCGTACGAGCCCGACGCCCCGGGGGCCTATCGCGTCGAGGTGCGGATCGTGCCGCTGCACCTGACCGAGTTCCTGGGCGACTACGCCGAGCTCGCGTCGCAGCCGCGACCGTGGGTCTACGCCAACGCGTTCTACGTGACGCCGTAGGCCGCACGCCGCCGCGGCGCGACCGCGGTTTTCGGGCGGCAGGCCGCCGCGCTATCCTCACAGCGCGTGAAACCGACGCGCACGGCGAGCTGGTGGCTGGTCCTGCCCGATGGCTCGCGTCGTCGGGTGGAGCCGTGGGGCTGCCTGCTGGGCCGGGCCGCGGATTGCGACGTCGTGCTGGTGTCCGAGGACGCGAGCCGCCGCCAGGCACTGGTGTACCTCGGCGCCGACGGGCCTCATCTGGTCGCGATGGGCCGCGCGCCGACCAAGCTCGGCGGTGACGTGGTCGAGGGTTCGCGCGCACTGCTCGACGGCGCGACCATCGAGCTGCCCGGCTCGAGCTGCCGCATCGTCGCCGAGAGTGTGCCAGAGCGCGACGGCGAACCCAGCTGGGTGGTCGAGCGCGTCGGCGGCAGTTTCTTCGGCATCGGTGATCGGCCGCTGTCGGTGGGCTCCGATCCCGCGGACGGCCTGCGCATCGACGGTATGCCGCCGCGCGCGTTGACGTTCCGCGTGGTCGACGAGCGTCTGCTGGTCGAGTTCGGCGACGGCGGCAGCCTCGACGGCCAGGCCGTCGCCGCGGGCGCGGTCGAGGCCGTCGGCGCCGGCGCGCGCATCGTCGTGGGCTCCGAGGCCATGCGCGTGATCGCGGGCGGCGGTGGCCACGACGCGACCACGCGCGGCAGCAGCCAGGTCGCGGCGCTGGCGGTGACGCGCGCGGCGCTCGAGTTCCTGCCGCACGGGGGTCGTCTGCGGCTGACGGTCGGCGGACGCGAGCGCTCGCTGTACCTCGCGGATCGACGCTGCGATCTGATCGCGTGCCTGCTGCAACCGCCGCCGCCGCTGCGGGTCGGCGAGTTCGTACCCGACGACGCCCTGCTGCCGCGGGTGTGGCCGGGCAAGCCCAGCGACCGCACCGCGATCAACGTATTGGTGCACCGCGTGCGCCGCGACCTCGTGCGCGCGGGCATCGACGGGGTCGCGCTCATCGAGCGCTCGGCCGGCGGCGGCGGCACGCGCATCGTGCTGGCGCCGCGGGCGGACGTCGCGGTGCGCTGAGGCTGCGCGCGCGACGGGTCAGTACTCGTCCTCGTGGATGGTCTCGTCGCTGATCTCGGCGCGCACGCGCTGACCCGCGCGACCCTTGGCCTGCACGGTCTGCACGAGCATGGCCCACACGCCGCCGTAGTTGATCCAGCCGGCGTCGGACTGCGCCAGCACGCGGCCCAGCGCGACCACGCGCAGCGGCACCGGCGGCTCGATGCGCATGCTCTTCTGCGACCAGTACGACAGCGGGCTGCTCCAATAGGTGTCGATGGTCTCCCACGCGTCGTCGTCGCGGAAGGTGTGCGCCTTGTACTGCGTCGCCATGGACGGGCGCGCGGAGCATATCACCGCGGCTATGGCCGACAGCGCGCCCACAGCTCGATCCACTTCAGGAAGTCCTGATAGGCGGGATCGCTGGTGTCGTCCATCTTGTCGTGGCCGCCGTGCTCGACGCCGCCTGCGGCGACCGCGAGCGGCTTGAGCAGCAGCAGGCTCTGCGTGGGATCGGCGCGGTCGAGCAGGCCCAGGCGCTCGACCTCGTGCAGGCTCGCGGCTGCGCCGAGGTCGCAGTCGCCGTCGACGACCCAGCGCGGCGCGTCCTCGGGGTCGCCGGTGTGGCTGTCGAAGTGGCACGGATAGCAGCGACCGCGCCACGAGTAGACCAGCGCCGCGAAGCCGGCTTCGATGGTGGCGTCGCTGCAGTCGCCGCCGTCGTCGAACGGCCGCGAGCCGGTCGAGGGCCCCGCCGGCGGCACGTCGCAGCTGCCGGCCTGCACCGGCGCGGCCTCGCAGGGGTTGTCGATCGGCGGGCACACCTGCGCGCCGCAGCGGGCGTTGTACTCGATCCACTCGAGCATGGCGTCGTGCTCGGCGGCGATGACCTCGTCGGTGACCACGGCGCTGTCGGGCTCGGCGCGCAGGATCCACGTGAGCACGACGCTCTGATCGGGCGCCTCGAGATCGACGATGCCCGACTCGACCATGCACGCCATGGTGCCGCAGGCATCACCGTGGCTGTACAGGCCGAGGTTGACGCCGGACAGATGGCACTGGTTGCAGGTCGACTGGCGGTCGCTCTGCAGCAGCGGCGCGATGCGCTCGTCGAACAGCCTGGTCGCGTCGTGATCCGTGCACGACAGCGGCGTCTCGTCGCTGTCGCAGTGCACCGCTCCCAGGGCCAGGCCCAGAAGAAAGCTGCGCGCGATGGTCCGCACCGTGGCGAGTCCTCGCAACGACTGTACTACGGCGTCGAGTGCGGCGCGGATCGATCGGGATCGTCGTCGCCGCCCGGGGGGTCCACCGCCGGCGCCGCCGCGAGCGCCCGCGCGCGTTCGATGAGCCGCGGCGCGGTTGCCTCGTGCTTGAAGAACACGTAGCTGCGGGGCCAGCCTGCCATGCGCCGCAGCCACGTCCGCAGGGTCTCGTCGTCGTAGTCCTCGCCGCGCAGACGCAGGTAGCCGACCTCGGCAGTGGCGACCACGGGGGGATCCGCCCGGTCCTCGTCGGAGATGCACAGGCACGCGCCGCGCTCGCGCAGCGCGTCGTAGACCGACGCGTCGAACCACGAGCGGTGGCGGAACTCGAGCACGGGCTCGCAGCCCTGCGGCAGCAGGGCCAGGAACCCGCGCAGCAGCTCGACGTCCGCGCGCAGAAACGGTGGGCACTGCAGCAGCACCGGTCCGAGCTTGTCACCCAGTGCCTCGAGCTGACGGAACAGGTACGCGACGTCGCTGCCGACGTCGCGCAGGCGTGCGACGTGGGTGATGCGGCGCGAGGCCTTGATGACGAAGCGGAAGTGCGCGGGCACGACCTCGGCCCACCGCCGCAGCACCGCCGCGTTGGGCATGCGGTAGAAGGTGTTGTTGATCTCGACGGTGTCGAAGCGCGCGGCGTAGTACGCCAACATGTCGCCGTCGTCGAGCTCGCGCGGGTAGAACCCGCCGCGCCAGAAGTCGTAGCTGAAGCCACTGCTGCCGATGCGGAGCTGCACGCGCGCGCCCAGGGTAGCCCGCCGCGGCCGCAGGCCCAAGCCCGCGCGTGATCTCGATCAACCCCGGCGCGCCGCGGCCCAACCTGGCGGCCTCGCGCCGGCACTGGCGTGCGGAAACGGAAGCGAAGCACCGTCATGACCAAGCCAGCCCGCACCGACCTCGCCCTGTTGCTCTCGATCGCCATGCTGCCCGCCTGCATGCTCGACGTCGGCGACGCGTTGACCTCCGGCACCGCGTCCGACACCGGCGACGGGGACACCGACGGCAAGGGCACCGAGGGCGACGACGACCAGGACACCGAGGGCGGCGAATCGTCCAAGGGCGACGAGGACGACGACGAGGACAGCGACAGCGAAGACACCGACGACGCCGACACCGACGACGAGGACAGCGACAGCGAGGACACCGACGACGCCGACACCGACGACGCCGACGAAGACAGCGGCTCGGCCGAGGGCACCGCGGGCGACGGCGACGCCGCCCAGGTCTGCCTCGACTGGGACGCACACCTCGAGGACTGCGGCTTCGGCAGCGGCGGCGCGGCCTACTGCCAGCTCGACCTCGACGCCGGCGCGCAGGTCGGCCCCGACTGCGAGTCCGCGCTCGAGGACTACTACGCGTGCCTGAACGCGACGGATTGCGAGACGCTGCAAGCCCAAGCCGGCACGCTGTGCGGGATGGAGGAGACGTTGACGATCTGCGGCTGGTGAAGCCTCAGCCGCACGGCGGCATCGGCGTGCCCGCGATCGCGGCCGCCTCGAGCCGATCGGCGATCACCACCGCCGCCGCCGCGAAGCGCAGCGTCGCGGTCGCGGGGGTGGCTTCGTAGCCCAGCTGCAGGTGCGCGCGATCGAAGGGGCTGCGCGGGCCGGTGCCGGGCGCGGTCAGCCACAGCACCGCGCGGCCGTGGCTCGCGTGGCGCAGCACGATCATCGCGCGCCCCGGCTCGCACGCGAGCGCATCGAGGGTCCAGCCGTCGGCGAGCGCGTCACCGCGCAGCAGCGGCCCCAGCGAAGTGCGGGGCTCGCGGGCAGCCGTGTCGCCGTGCGCGAGCAGGCGCGTGCGGTGGTGCCCGTCCGCGTAGCGCCGCAGCGCGGCGACAGCCACGCGATCGCGGTCGCGATCACGATCGCGAGCAGCACCGCGCGATCGGCCCGCGCCGGTTGTTGCGCCGCCGCGGTGTCGTCGGCGCGCGACCACGGCCCCGCGAGCGCGAGCAGCAGCGCGACCGGTTGCCAGTAGCCGATGCGCGTGAACGCGGCGACGCCGAGGTGGAACGCGACCAGCGACGCGGCCGCGATCACCCGCGCACGTCCGGGCACGAGCAGGCCCACGCCGCCGCCGAGCTGCACCGCCAGCGTCGCGCCCGCGAGCGCGCGCGGCCGGGGCGAGTGCGCGAGCCAGTCCGTCAGCGCGGCGCCGTCGACGTGCGCGTGCGACAGCGCGACCGCGCGCAGGGTGTCGCCGTCGATCCACGTCGGCCCCGCGCCCAGCAGCTTGCTCGTGGCCGCGGCGACGTAGCAGCCGCCCAGGCACGCCAGCGCGCCGGTACGCGCCAGCGCGTCGTCGCGCGCCCCGCGCGCCATGACCAGCCGCGCGCCGCCAGCAGGCCCAGCAGCACCGCGCCGACGAAGAAGCGCGCGCGCCAGGGCCCAGGCCCGTGCGCGGCCGCGCCTCGACCAGCAGCGCCTGCACCGCGAGCATGATCGCGATCGGCACCGTCGTGCGTGGCGCCGCCAGCCAGCGCCCCGCCGCGACCAGCCCCACCGCCGCGAGCCACCACGCCGGCGCGCCCGCCAGCGCGAACAACCATGACGGCGCCTGCGGATGCGGCGGCACGGTCGCGACCGCGCCGAGCTCGAGCGCGAGGCCCAGCAGATCCGGTGATCGCGACCGCCGCGACCACGCCAACACCACGGCGCGTTCACGGCGCGACCTCGCAGCGCGCGAGCTCGCAGTCGTCGACCTCGTAGCCGCCGTGCTGCAGCCGCCACACCCGCCGGATCAGCACCACCGCCTCCCCGCGCGTGGGCACCGGCGCGCGCTCGATGTGTGCCAGCGCCTCGCGGTCACGCGCCTCGACGTGGAAAAACGGCCACTGCGCCGCGCACTGCCGCGGGTCCGGATCCGGCGGCGCCTCGCAGCGCCAGGCCGAGAACGACTCGACCTCGCGCAGCCCCTCGCTCGTGCGCACCGCGATGCGGCTGCTGCTGTCGAGCCGCGTGGCGCCGTACATCTCGAACCCGGAGAACGGGAACAGGTTGCCCACGCCGTGCGCGACCACGACGTAGGCCAGCATCAGCACCAACGCGCGCAGGAACGTGGCGCGCGGCGACACCGACTCACCCGCAGCCGGTGTTGCCCGCGCCGGGTGTCCCGAGGTCGCCCATGAAGTAGGGATCGGCCGCGGTGCACCAGTTGCTGCCGTCGTCGTTGGTGGTCGCGTCGCCGACCAGCGGATCGAGTTCCATCGATGCGCCCACCGGCGCCGGGAACGTCGCGTTGGTCCAGGCCACGCGGTCGACGCTCGTGCCGGCGCAGATCAACTCGAGTTCGTCGTCGCCGTTGCCCAGCACCATGCCGCCGTACACGAACGACGGCGTGAAGCCCGGGCTCGCGCTGCGGCCGAAGGTGAGAAACTCGCCCGGACCGATGACCAGGTCCGCGTCGATGGTGAAGCTCTCGCCGCCGTCGTCCTGCACGGTGCAACCCAGCAGCTGGTAGCTGGTCGTCACGCTGGGGTTGAACAGCTCGAACCACTCGCCGTTCGGATCGCCGACCGCGGTGGGGTCGCGCATGATCTCGGTGAGGTAGAGCTCGTCGGCGCCGGGCACCGCGAAGTCGGTGCACAGCGACTCGTCGTAGCTGCAGTCCGCGGCGCAACCGATCAGCCCGCCGGTGTGACCCAGCGACAGGCAGTCGCCGACGCCGAGGTCCTCGTCGTCGCAGTCCTCGCCGGGGTCGACGGTGTTGTTGCCGCAGAAGTTGCAACCGGTGGTGTCGATGGCACAGCTCGCGTCGCACGCGAGCACGCCGCCGACGAAGCCGCCGGGCACCGAGGTGCAATCGAGGCCCTGCAGGTCGGCACCGTCGCAGGCCTCGTTGCCCTCGGCGACGTCGTCGCCGCACAGCGTGCAGCCGCTGGTGTCGATGGCGTCGCAGGTCGGCGCGCACACCAGGGTGCCGTCGTCGAAGTTGCCCAGATCGGCGCAACTCTGGCCGCCGAAGTCGAGCGCGTCGCACAGCTCGGCGCCGCCTTGGATCTCGTCGCCGCAGCAGCCGGTGAAATCGAAGGTGCAGGTCTTGCTGCACGTGACCGCGCCGGCACCGAAGCCGCCGTCGGCACAGGTGACGCCGGCGAGGTCCTCGCCGTCGCAGTCCTCGTTGTCCTTGTTGATCACGCCGTCGCCGCAGCTGTAGTCGATGCAGCCGCTCTCGTCGTAGCTGCAGTCGCCCGCGCACGCGAGCGTGCCCTCGTCGTGGCCGAGGTCGACGCAGGTCACACCCGCGAGGTCGTCGGTGTCGCACGACTCACCGCGTTCGATGGTGCCGTTGCCGCAGATGTTGGGCGCGCAGGCGCTGGTGTCGAACGAGGTGCAGAACTCGTCGCACGCCAGGGTTCCGGCGAGGAAGCCCTGCGAGATGCAGTCCTCGCCGGCGAGGTCGGTGCCGTCGCAGACCTCCTCGCCGTCGACTTGATCGTCGCCGCAGACCGACAGGATGCACATCGAGGTACCGAAGCTCTTGCAGTTGATCGCGCAGGTCAGCTCACCCGACAGGAAGCCCTGGCTCTGGCAGCTGAGGTCGCCGAACTCGGTGCCGTCGCAGACCTCGTCCTCGTCGAGCATGCCGTTGCCGCACAGATCCACGAACGTCGTGCTCGAGTCCGCGTCGGTGGTCTCGGTCGTGGTCGTGGTCTCCTCGCCGCCGCTCGAGCTGCTGCCGTCGGTGCCGCTGGTCGCCTCGGTGGGGTTGTCGGGGCAGCCGCTCGCGAGCACGCCGAACACGAGCCACGGCGAAAGTCGATGGGATGCGGTCACGAGCAGCGCGGCGATGCATGGTCAATCTCTCCAAAGGGCTGCGGCGCCGCGCGCGCCCAGCACGCACGCCAGCGCCAGCCTATCAAGCCCGCCCGCCGGGCACCACGGCCCAGGTCTGGGCTTTCGGGCCTGCTACGCCCGTGCGAGGATCCGACGTCGCGCAAGCGGCGAGGGTGACCGACGGATGCGATGCTTCGAACACCGCGAGCGCGAGGCCATCGGCGTGTGCCGGGCCTGCGGCCGCGGTGCGTGCGAGGCCTGCGTCATCGCCGGCGGCGAGCTCGCCTGCAGCGACGCCTGCCGCGCACGGCTCGACGAAGCCGCGAGCACCTGCGCGCGCGAGCTGTCGCTGATGCTGCGCAGCGAACACCTGCTCGAGCGCACCAACAACAATCGCGGCATCACCCGCGCGCTCTACGTTGGGCTCGGTGGCGTGGTCGCGGCGCCGTCGCTGCTGTTCGCGCTGCTGCACCTGCTCGGTGGCGACCTCTTCGCGGCGCTGCCGCTGCTGGGCCTGGCGCTGCCGGGCATCCTGATGATCCGCTTCGGCCTCACCGTCACGCGCGGCCGCGTTGACTCACCCCGGACCGCGCGCCGCGGCCACGGCAGCCAGCAGCCCCGCGCCGTAGCGCTCGAGCTTGGCCGGGCCGATGCCGTGGGCCATCGACAGCTCTGCGGACGTGCGCGGCCGCAGCATCGCGATCTCGCGCAGCGTGCGATCGCTGGCGACGACGTACGGCGGCACGCCCTCGGCGCGCGCGCGATCCATGCGATGGCGGCGCAGCGCCTCGAACACCACCACCGCCTCGGGATCGAGATCGACGCCGTCGGCGGCCGCACGTCCGCGGCCCTCGCCGCGCCGGCCGCCCTCGCTGCGACGCGGCAGCGGCACGTCGTCACCGGGCAACAGCAGCCGCGCGGGCCGACGCCCGGTCATGACCTCGCGACCCAGCTCGGTCAACAGCGCGACCGGTCGCTCGTCGCCGTGGAAGTCGACCCAACCCGCGCTGATGCAGCGGCGCAGCAGCTTGGTGATCCACGCGTCGCTGCGCTCGGACAGCGCGCCGAAAGTCCGCGTCTGCGCGAGGCCCGAACGCTCGAGTCGCGGATCGTCCACGCCCAGCAGCAGCCGCGCGGCGGTCTGCAGCCCGAAGCGACCGTGCACCCGTGCGACCGCGGACAAGGCCTTGCGCACCACCAGCTCGACCTCGGCGTCGGGCACCGCGTCGCCGCCGATGTGCTCGCACACGTCGCAGCGGCCGCAGCCGTGCAGGGTCTCGGCCTCGTCGCCGAAGTAGCGCAGGATCGCGTCGTGGCGGCAGCTGCCGCCCTCGGCCCAGCGCATGAGCTCCAGAAACATCGACCACTTGTGCTCGACCACGGTGGGATCGGGCGCGCGGTCGTCGATGTCGCGCTCGAGCAGCCGCCGGCGCAACGGCAGGTCCGAGGGCGCGACCATCATCAGGCCCCACGCGGGCTCGCCGTCGCGGCCAGCGCGACCGACCTCCTGGTAGTAGGCCTCGATCGAGCCCGGCGGTGCGAGGTGGATGACCGCACGCACGTCGCCGCGATCGATGCCCATGCCGAACGCATTGGTCGCGACGACGACGTCGAGGCTGCCGTCGCTGAAGTCGCGCAGGACCTGCTCGCGGTGACCACCGTCCATGCCCGCGTGGTACGCCGCCACCTTCCAGCCCAGCCGCGACAGCCGCGTGGCCTCCTCCTGCGCACCCCGCCGCGTCGGCGCGTAGACGATGGCGGCGCCGCGGGCGGTGCGGGCCGAGCCCAGCGCCAGCGCGAGCATCGAGTCGGTGTTGTGCTCGCGCTCCTTGGCGAAGCGCAGCTCGGCCACGCGCAGGCTCAGGTTCGGTCGCGCGAAGCCGTGGACCAGCTGCGGCGTCTCGGCCGGTAGGCCCAGGCGCGCGAGGATCTCGTCGCGCACCACCGGCGTCGCGGTCGCGGTGCAGGCCATGATCCGCGGCGGCTGCAGCTCGCGCAGCAGCTCGCCGATCATGAGGTACTCGGGTCGGAAGTCGTGGCCCCACTCGCTGATGCAGTGGGCCTCGTCGACTGCGACCAGCGACAGCGGCATGCGTGCCAGCAGCGAGCGGAAGCCGGGGAACGCCAGGCGCTCGGGCGCGACGTAGACCAGCTTGTGCTCACCACGGCCGATCGCGGCCATGCGCGCGCGGACCTCGTCGCCCTCGAGCGTGGCCGCGAGGTAGGTCGCCGACACGCCGCGGGCCTGCAGCGACAGCACCTGATCCTGCATCAACGCCACCAGCGGCGAGATCACCAGCGCGACGCCCGGCAGCGCCACCGCGGGCAACTGGTAGCACAAGCTCTTGCCGCCGCCGGTCGGCGCGACCAGCAGCAGCGTGCCCTGCCCCAACAGCGCCTCGATGGCATCGCGCTGCCCCGGCCGGAACGCGGCGTAGCCCAGCTGCGCGAGCGCGTCGTCGAGGTCGGGCGGCGGGGGATCGGACACGGCGAGGCGAGCGGTCACATGCTGCGCAATCGACCGCGGTCCGCACAAGGGCCCCGCACGGGCGGGTCGCCGCGGGCCGCTGGCGCCCACGCCCGGCGAAACGCCGGCTTGCAGCGCGATCGCGCTGGCGCGGCGCTGGCATCGCGCGCGGCCAATGAGGGCGCGCGGCTCGAGGTCGTTGAGGATGGCGGACTCGAGCAGGCTGTAGAAGATCGCGGCGACCTCGGTCCCGCGAGGGCTGCGCCGATGACGAGGCCGCGGAGCGCACGCTCGGTGCGGTTGTTGTCGAGCGGGACGTGCGATCGGGCCGCACACTCCGCGTGGCTCGCTGATGCGCAACAGCTACGCCCCGCCGCCGCGGGTGCCGTGCGGCGTTGTCCAAGAGCACCGCATCACGTGGGTTCCACGCAGTAGCGTCGCCCCACGTCCTCGCTGTCGACGCAGACCGTCCCGGGCATGTTGCGGTCATCCGTGCAGTCGCTGTCGTCTGTGCAGCCGGCCACGCACCGCTTCTTGCCGTCGACCTTGGTGCACGACCAACCGGTGAACAGGTCGCTGCACTGGCCGTCGCCCGTGCACTGGCCGAGCACGCACACGCCACCCGCGCAGCTCCAGTTGTTCGGGTAGGTGTCCGGGCAGGCGACGCTGGCCGGCACGCCGACACAGCAGTCGGCGACCGTCGTGCACAAGGGTGCCTCGCAGGCTTCCCCATCCGGCACGAATCCCGTGGTCGAGTCGGCACTTCCCGAATCCGCGGTGGTGGTGGTGGTCGCGGTCGTCGTGCTCGTGGTCAACTCGCCGGTCGTCGAAGCGGTGACCCCACCACTGCCCCCCACGGTATCGTCGCCGCAACCGACGATGCTCACCGCGAGATGTACCAGTCGCGCGATGACCTGGCGTCCGCACGAGCGACGACACCGATCCGCAATCCTACGCTGAATCATCCCGTCGGTGGACAGTCGCATGGCTCTGCGTCTCCCAGGTTGCCGCAAAGGTAGTAGTCAGTGACGCCGAGCGCCTCGAGCTTCATCACGATCTCATCGTGCGCGAGCGAGACGTTGCCCCAGAACGAGGCGGATGTCGGAGGTGGCGCGCCGTTCGCGATCAACGCGTCGAGGACCGAGACGTCGACCAATGACGGTTGTCCGTAGACCGATACCCCTTCGAGAGACTCGAGCGACGCGAAGCCCCCGAGCGAGGTCAACGGCCCCGGCGGCTCGGGTGCCGGTGCTCCTCCTCCCCAACTGCACTCGCCGATCGACAGATGCTTCACGCTGCGGATCGTGGGCAGATCGATGAGCTCGATCGCGTGGCCCTCTTGGATGACGATGGTGCCGATTTCGGTGAGCAGGTCGAGGCCCTCGATCGCGGACAGCGAGGAGTAACCGCTCACCTCGAGCCAGGGGAGCTCGGACAACTGAGCCATCCCGGCGGTGCTGCGAAGGTGTTCGGATGCCTCGAGGTGCAGCGATCCGACACGCCCGAGGCACCCGAGGAACGAGAGGTCCTCTCGTGGTTGGTTTCCGATCGCGATGTAGAGAGTGCCGCTCACGGACATGAGGTCGCTCAGCTCGTCGAGGTTCGAGTCCTCGGCGACGAAGAGGTCACCCTCGACCTCGCGCCAGCAGCCGGTCGGCTCGGTCGTCGAGCTCGAAGAGGGATCGGCGCTCGTCGACTCGGTGGACGTCGACGTGGAGCCGGTCGTCGAGCCAGTGGTCGAGCCGGAACCGGTGCCGCTCGCCATCGTTGCGTCGTCGCCGCAGGCAGATCCGAGCGTTGCCACGAGAAGCGTGACTCCCAGGCCGGTGCGCCCAGAGTGGGAGCGCCGCCGAGCTCGCGCATCGCTCACGGGTTGACCCCTTCCTCGTCCGCGAGATCGGTGAACCTCTGCCCAAAGCCGGCCAACGGAGAGCCTGCGGCCTCCACGTTGCTGGAGAGCTGCGGCCAGACCTGCGTGGTGGTCCACGGCGTCGGCCCCCCCTCCACGAAAGCAGTGAAGCCGAGGATCTGAGCGAGCGTGGGTTGGGCCGTCGCTTGATCGGACAAGAACCTCCACCAGAAGCGCATCCAGTCCATCTCGCTCATCACGTCCGTCGTCGCCGTCCACGCCGCCCAGTCCGTCGGGCACTGCGTGGCGACCCAGCGACTCCGCCCGCCGACCGTGTCGGCAGCCACACCGCCCTCGAGCGCAATGAGCGAGCCGCCATCGATGAAGTCCTGGTAAGGGGGATCCATGCCCTCGAGCAGGATGTCCTTGTAGTACCGGAAAATGCCGGTCTCTTCCGCGGGGTCGTTCCATGTCACGGCGGCGATGAAGTGCGCGATGCCTTCGACCAAAGCGCCGCCGCCATAGTTGGCCTCCCTCATGCCATGCCCGCCACCGTCCGAGAGGATGGGGTTCATGTCGATGTCGTGGGTCTGCGCGATCTCGAACTGGCACGGTGCATCCACCGCGTCGTATGCGTAGCTGAACGCGCCCGGCCCGGTGACGTTCCACGTCCCGTCCAACCAATGCCCCAGCTCATGGGCGAGGACGAACTTCTCTCGAAACGAGTCGACGCCGATATCGACGACCGACGGGCTGGTGCCGTTGCAGTGGCAACGCGCGTTCCCGAAAACCGGCCGATACGCGAGGTAGATCGTCTCGTCCTCCGCAAGGCCCGGCGGCATGACCCCGAGTTCCTCGAAGCGCCGCATCGTCGCAGTGGCAGCGGCGAAGATCGGAAGCATCCGGACGTGCAGGTCCCCTTGGTCGAGGCTGATTTCGGCGGAAGCCAGCCCGATCGCGGAGCCGCCCGCCTCGAGGCCTTGGAGGTCGACCTCCCAGAAGAGGGTCTGTGGGACGGCCTGGCTGCTCGGATCTTGCGAGTTGTTGTCGAGTGCGGGGAGAAGCCGTACGCCGCCGATCACGGCGTCGGCGTAGACGAGCGCCTTGTGGCCGTAGCTGTATTGCGTGTCGAACGTGATGCAGCCGTCGGTGTCGAGCGAGCTGGTCAGCGGCGTCTCCGGGGGCGGACGGAGCACTACGACGCGCGCGCCGCTGGCCTGCACTGGCCCGCTTGTGAGGTAGTCCTCCCCCACGTTGCTGTCGTCCCACGCGGCGTCCCAGTAGAAGCAGACGGTGGTCTCGTGACAGGCGGACGCGGTGTTGGCGACGAGCCAGCCGATCGGAGCGAGGACCAGCGGCGACGCAGTAGTTGCGACGCGACGCCACGCGCGGTGGCGCCAAGTGTGATTGCGATGAGGATGAAGGTTGACCATGCCGAGTCCTTCCTCTCAGTACCCGGGGATCCCAAGCCCGCCCACGACTTCGACTCGTCCCATGCGCTTGCCAGGCCCCGTGTCGTGCGCCCCGCCCGCTCGCCATGCGGCCAGATCGCCATCGTAGTAGAAGTCGTGCAGCGCTTCCTCGCGGTAGAGGACCGCGGTGTCGCCGTTCTCGAGGTGCCCATAGATCGTCGGCCCGATGGTCTTCCCGAAGGGCTTACCGCCCACGACGAGACTCGCCGTGACGGTGATCGTGGCCGAGTTCGGGATCTCGAGCAACGCGGGCGGCAGCAGCGAAGGGTTGATGCCGAACGGGATGAAGTCCATGAGATCGAAGGTGTAGACCGTCGATCCGTTCGCGGGAACCGTGAGCGCCGACGAGCTGAGCGAGACGTGCTGCCCTCGGACGTGCAGCTCGAAAGTGAGGGTCGCTGCGACGGCATCCGCGTCGTTGTTGGCCAGCAGCACCTGGAGCGAGCCGGTCGTCGTGTTGTAGACCGAGGTCGGGTTGGGCAGCGAGTTCCAGGAGAGCTCGACACGCGGCCGCAGGTGGGGCCCGTCGTCCACGGGCGTAGCATCGCACCGGCCGAGTGGATCCGCCGAGATGGTCGTCACGGATTCCACGGAGACGACGAGCAAGCCCATGGCCTGCAACTGCGACAGCGAGCGGTGGCTGTGGATCGCGTCGGTGCCAGGGCCGCCGTCGACGACCTCACCGGCCATGACCTCGCAGTCGGCATCGATCACGAAGATGTCGTTGCCGTTCCCGCCGATCTGCGCGTCGCGCCCAGGGCCGCCATCGAGGACGTCTGCTCCGTCGCCGCCGAACAGGCGGTCGTCCCCGGAATCGCCACGCAGCTTGTCATCGCCGGCGCCGCCCCACGCCGCGTCGCTGCCGACGAACATCTGCAAGGTGTCGGCACCGCTCCGGCCGTAGACCGGCGCGGGCGCGGCGTGGCAGCCCAGGTCCGTCCCGTCGAACACCGAGCAGCCATACGTATCGCAGTCGAGCGCGTTGCCGGTGATCGAGATCCCGGTGGAGGCACCATAGAAGATGTGGCGGCCAGACCCGGGCGCCGAGCCGCACGCGTCGCCCGGCACCGTGACCATCAGATCGTAGTACGCGTCGCCGTTGAGGCGCGCCGCGGCGAGGCGCCAGCCGAACAGGTCGCTGTTCTCGCTCGCGTCGACCACGCCGATCGCGTTCTGCCACAAGCTCTGCGCCCCGCTCACGTGCAGACCCGAGCTTGCGGCCCCGTACATCACGACCAGCCATCCCGCATCGGTGATCGTGCCGAAGTCTTCGTGGGGCGCCGAGATGGCGAGATCGTCACACGCGTGGCCGCTCGCGGTGTCGCCGTTGAAGTTGGCGTGCGCCAGCGCGGCCCCGAAGTGGTCGAGCTTCTCGGTCGTCTCGGGCATGCTCGCCACGCCCTCGTAGAAGATGTTGTCGACGGTCGTCACCCCGGCGCTGCCGCCGTAGATCACCTGCACCGCACCGGCTTCCGTCAGCGTGTTGTACTTCTCGCGCGGCACGCCGATGGCGAGGTCCGCATAGCCGTCGCAGTTGAAGTCGCCCATCTCGACCGCGTCGCCCATGTGATCGCCAACCGCGGCTGCACCCTCGATGCCCGTGGTGTCTTGGTGCCAGATCTGATCGCCGACGTCGGTGAGCCCCGTCGACGATCCATAGATGACGTGGACGGAGCCCGCGTCCGTGACGCCCGAGTCGTCGCCGCCAGGAACCCCGACGACGAGGTCGTCGCGCCCGTCGTGGTTGATGTCATCGATCCCGAGCGACGCACCGAAGAGGTCGTTGCACGCCGCCGTGCCGAGGATCCCGGTCGTGTCGCGCGTCCACGTCGCGACCGTCGATCCGGCGATCACGTAGATCGCTCCCTTGCCGCAGTTGGTCTCCGGCGAGGAGACGACGACCTCGATGGTGCCGTCGCCGTTGAAGTCGGCCGGCAGGACGACACCCGAGGTGTCGATGATCGACGCGTGGGCCTCGACGGCGTACCCGGCGTACCCGAACGTGCTCGCCACGAAAGCAGACCAGAGCGACAACCGACGTAGCATCGCGTCAACCCCCTCCTGGCTCGCGCGCCGCGACCGCGCGCTCGAGCCGCTCTTCGTAGCGTTGGTGGAGCGCCCGACCGCGTTCCGAGTCGTAGAGCTCTGCGCGCATCGCCGAGAGCGCTCCTTCGGCGGTGTGCTGCGCGTCAGTCTGCTCGCGCACGGCGAGACCAGGCTCTTCCAGCACGACGACCGCCTTCTCGAAGTCATCCTGCAGGATCCGTAGTCGCTCTGCTGGTGCGAGGTCCTTCCATCGCAACGTCAGCTCGCTCTCGCCGTCCTCGTGCGTCGCGCGGACGACGGCCTCACGTGTTGCGCGGGTCGGACGCGCGTCGTCTGCATCGACGGCCGCGCCGCGCTCGTCTGAGCGCGCAGGGTGATGCGCATCCGGCCGAGGCTGGGCTTGGACCGCCACGCTCGTCTGCGCGACACGGCGAGTCGACGGACCCGGGGGATCGGGGCGATCGAGCAACAACCAAGTCGCCGCAAGCGAAGCCGCCGCACAGATCACCAGGATCGTCATCCCACTTCGCTTCATCGAGACCCCATCCCCGAGTTGCGAACTCGCGAGGCGAGCCCAGCTTCGCACGGTGGGCGACGAAAGCCCAGTCCGTCTCCGTGACTTCGGTGCTGATCTCGATGCTCGCGGTGACCTGGCCGACGCCCAGGTCCCAGGTCGATCGACCAATCAGCAATCGGGGTGCCCGCGTCGTCATCGATCCTTTGGCCACTGCGAACCCTTGCGAACCATTGATGGCCGATTCGTCGATTCGTCGTGAAGTCGCCATCGTACGGCACCACGAGAAACTCAGGTCAGCCGTCGCCGCCGTCGCGGCCGGCGCCGCCGTCGCCGCGCACGTCCATCGGCAGTTGCGCCTTCATGAGTTAGCCGGCGCCGAACACCACCGGGCTGTCGAGGCCGGCGAGCGCGGCCAGCCGCAGACGCGCGCGCAACCGCGGCGGCACGCCCATCGCGTCGGCGAGCTCGTGCAACAGCTGCGACCACGACGGCGCCGCGGCGACGGCACGCCGCCGCCACCTGGCCACGCCGAGCACGCCGAGCGCGAGCCGCAGGCCGTGGGCACCGGCGCCCGCGGCCCAGGCCGCGAGCAACGCCCACGCCGCGGGCACCTGCCACGGCAACGCGCCGTGATGCGCGGTCGCGGTCGGCAGCGCGGGCGCGCTCGACCGCTGCGCCCACGCCAGCGAACACGTCCACGCGAACGCGATCGCGACGGCCCACAGGCACGCGTGCAACACCGCGTAGCGCAGCGCGGCGCTGCGGCGCCGCAGCGCGCGATCGGCCGCCCACGCGATCGCACCGACCAGCGCGCCCTGCCACAGCGCGTGCACCAGCGCGATCGCCAGGGCCTGCAGCGGCACCGGCAGCATCAGCGGGACCTCCGCGGCCGCGCGGCCTCGAGCTCGTCGAGGCGGGCGCGGATCTCGTCGAGCTCGTCGCGGCTGGGCCGGCCGGCGGACAGCGCCCGCAGCACCAGCGCCGCGGCCGAACCATCGAACGCGCGATCGATCAGGTCGCCGACCAACTCGCGCTGCACCACCTCGCGCGGTTGCGCCGCGCGATACACGTGGCTGCGCTCGCGCTCGTCGCGGAGCACCAGGCCCTTGCCGGCCATGATCTGCAGCAGCTTGAGCACGGTGGTGTAGCCGGTGGCGCGCCGCGCCGCGAGCACCTCGTGGACCGCACGGACGGTCGCGGGTCCGTGATCCCAAAGCACCGTGAGGATCTCCGTCTCGGCCGCGGTCGGCTTGGGTGGCGCCATCGCTCCGGCACTCTACGAAGATCTTCGTGGAAGTCAACGAAGAATTTCGTAGATGATGGATTAAACCACTGGCGTGCCCGGGGAACACCGGTCCCGATGCGACCCTGCGCCGTCCCCTGCCTGCTGTTCGCCCTGATCGCTGCCGCGTGTGTGCCGGGCGGCGACGCCACCGCAAGCGCCGGCTCGACCGCAAGCGCATCGACGACCGCGTCGACGGGTGACAGCAGCGGCAGCGGACACGTCAGCAGCGGTGGCACCGACGACGGCACCGCTGCCGACGCGACCGGCTCGCCCGGCAGCGGCAGCACGAGCGCCACCAGTGCGGGCTCGACTGCCGCGAGCAGCGACGACGACGGCTCCGACACATCCGCGGGCACCGACGGCTCGGTGGGCGGCAGCACCACCGACGCGCCACCACCTTCGTGCGAGGGCATCGGCGACTGCGAGCGCTGCGGTGCGGTCGAGGGCTGCGGCTGGTGTGGTGCCAGCGGCACGTGTGCCCCAGGCGACGCGAACGGGCCCGCAGGCGGCAGCTGCAGCGGCGGCTGGGTCCTGGCGGGCGACTTCTTCTCGTGCCCCGCGGCCAACTGCTTCGCGCAGACCAACTGCGCCGACTGCCAGGACTTCTACAGCGGTTGCGGGTGGTGTGCCGCCAACGGCACGTGCATGCCCGGCGCCCCGGACATGCCCGCGCCGGGCGGGCAGTGTGCCGATCAGCAGTGGTACTTCGACATCTGCCCGGAGGACTGCGCCGACGAGATGACGTGCATCTCGTGCACCGGCACCGTCGGCTGTGGCTGGTGCGACGCGAGCAACACCTGCATGGCCGGCACCGACGCGGGTCCGCTGCTGCAGGCCTGCGGCGGTGGCTGGTCGACCAGTCCCGATTCGTGCTTCTGAAAACCGCACCAGGCGGGCACGGAATCGCCCCGGCGCGCCCATCGCCCCGATCGTGCGACGTGTTGGATGGATGGTGGTGGGTGCGACGGTGGCGTGCACGGGTGGGACCCCCGCGGGCAGCGGGGACAGCAGCAGCAGCAGCGCCGAGACCACCAGCGCCACCGCGAGCACCGAGTCCAGCTCGGGCACCGTCGCCGGCACCGGCGACGGCGGGGCCGACGGCAGCGCGCACGTCGTCGGAGTGGTCGAAAAGGGGCCGTTCATCCTGGGCTCGAGCGTCACGCTCGCGCTGCTCGACGACGCGGGCTCGCCCGCCGGCCTGACGTTCCCGGCGCAGGTGACCGACGATCGCGGCAGCTACGCGGTCGATCTTCCGGGCACGCTCGCGGCCGCGAGCGCGAGCGGCTTCGCCTACGACGAGATCGGCGGCGCGCTCTCGGGCGCGCCGATCCAACTCGATGCGCTGGTGGTCGCGATGGGCCCGCAGCCTCGAGCAGCGGATCAACGTGCTCACCGACCCGCAGGCCGACCGCGCGCGCACGCTGGTGGCGTCGGCCCGCGCCGGCGACGGCGCGGGCCCAGGCCCACGACGAGCTCGTCGCGGCGCTGCCGATCGGCGTGGGCCACGTGCCCGGCGGTGGGTTCGAGACCCTCGGGGTCTACGGCGACGGCAGCCTCGACAACGCCTACGTCGTCGCGGCCGGGGCCGCGGCGCTGCAGGCCGCGCACGAGCAGGCCGGCGAGGGCGACGCCAGCGCGCAGCTGCAGGCCCTGCTCAACGCCACCGCGCTCGATCTCGCCGACGACGGCGCGCTGCAGCCCGAGCGCACCGAGACCTGGCACGCGGCGGGCCAACGCGTCGACACCGCGCTCGTGCTCGCGAACCTGCAGGCCTACGCCGAGCAGCTGGGCCTGCCGTTCACGCCGCCGCCGCTCGCGGCGATGTTCGACCACGACGACGACGGCATCGACGACGAGCTCGACAATTGTGTGGGCGTCGTCAACCCCGACCAAGCCGACGGCGACGGCGATGGCGAGGGCGACGCGTGCGAGGACTGCAGCGATCCCTCGCTGCCCGACGGCGACGGCGACGGCGTGCGCGAGCCCTGCGACAACTGCATGTTCCCCAACGCCGATCAGGTCGACGGCGACGACGACGGCATCGGCAACGCCTGCGATTCCTGCCCGATGACGCCCGCGGGCGAAGACGGCGCGTGCTGCGATCCACGGCAGGCATCGAGCTGGTGCCGCGAGCCCGATGGCGCGATCCCCAACACCGGTTGCAGCGACAGCGCGGCGGGGTTCCAGTGCAGCGGCCTGGTCGATCTCGGCAGCGCAACCTACGGCGAGAGCTGTCTGGGCGGCTGCTTCGGCTACGGTGCGGTGTGCGTCGCCGCGGACGCGTTCCCGGCCGACACCACGCCCACCGCGTGGAGCTGCACCGACGACGTGAGCTGTTGCAGCAGGTACTGCACCGTCGGCGCGAACACCTGCGGCAACGGCAACGGCTTCGCGGCAGCGCCGACGTGCCTGCAGTACTACCCCGACGGCGAGGCCCCGCCGGGGCTCGAGACCCTGGGCGTCTGCGTCGATGTCACCGAGGGCCCGTGCGCCGCGCCCGGTGCGACCGGACGCGCGTGCGCGCTGGGCCTGTGATCGCTACTCGTCGCGCCCCGGCGGCAGCGAACCCGGCGTCGCCGCGGACGGCAGCGCCGCCTGTGCGGTGCGGATCGCAGCGACCGCGGCCTCGGGCTGCGGCGTGCCGACGTTGGTGACGTGCTGCCGGCCCTTGCCGTCGCGCCACACGATGCGGACCGCGCGACCGTGATCGCCGGGCATGTTGTACATGGTCTCGCCGGCGAGTGAACGGCGGATGCCCCAGCCGCCGAACGTCTTCCAGTCGTAGTCGACCGCCTCGGCGCGCTCGATCGACGCGATCGGGATCGTCGGCCCGAACAGGCCGTACTGGATCTTGACCGCGCCCTCGCTGACGTTGAAGCGCAACACCGCGAACAGCGACCACAGCACCACGCCGATGGGGATGAACACGAGTCCCGTGAGCCATGCCGGCGAGAACAACATCGCCAGGCCCACCAGCGCCATGCTGCCGGTGAGCGCCTGCATCCACTTCGGCGCCGGTCGCTTGTCGTGGTGCAGCAGCTTGCCCTCGCCGGCCATGTACTGCCGCTCGTAGGCGTCGAGCGCTTGCGGCTCCTGCGGGACCAGGGACTTCGGCTCCTCCTGGCTCATGGACGGCCCATCCTCGGGGCCCATCGTAGACGAGCGCCGGCGGTGTGACGTCGCGTGACGCCTGCCCGCGAACGTCACGGCCCACCGGGGCGCCCCCGCGCCGAAGCCCGCGGGCGCCGGGGCGTGGACCGTGGCACGCGCGTTGCTCTGTGTACCGGTCATGCGCCACCGCAGCCTCGGCCTGGTCCCTGCCCTGCTCACGTTCGTCGCGGCCCTGCCCGCCCAGGCCGCGCCGATCTGGTTCTGGGACGACGACGCCCACACGACCACGTTCGTGACGCTACCGACGGGCATGCACGGCGCGGCGTGCTTCATCGACGGCAACGGTCGCGAGGACATCTACTGGTGGGGCAACAACACCAACCCGCGGGCGTGGTTCGGCCAGGCGAACAAGACCTTCACTTCGACGACGCTGCAGACCTTCGTCTCGGGCACGGTGACCACGGGCCTGGCCGGAGACTTCGACGCCGACGGCGACTGCGATCTGATGTTGTACCGCGAGTTCGGGCTGTCGGAGATCATCGCGTGGCGCGATGGCAACAGCTGGATCACCGAGCTGGTCGACGCGCCCGACGGCCGCCGTCCGTTCGTGTACGAAAGCGGCGGCCTCGCGCACATCTTCTGGTACGGGCCCGGTGCCACCGGCGACGAGATCTGGCACCCCGAGCCGCGCAACGGCGCGGTCGGCTCGACCTTCGAGGTCGAGCCATGGGCGGTGACGGGCGACTACATCCCGTTCGTGGGCGACTTCGACGGCGACTTCGAGCAGGACATCTTCTGGCACGGCCCCGGGCCCGACAAGCCCGACTTCCTGTGGTGGAAGGACGGCTTCGGGGACAGCCCGACGGACTTCACCTCGGTGACCTACGCCGTCTTCAATTCCTACGTGCCGGTCGCGGGCAACTTCGGCTTCGACCTCTTCGACGACGAGATCCTGTGGTATCGCCCCGGCAGCGCGACCGACTTCCTGTGGGTCTTCCAGGGCGATCGCAGCGCCGTGTCGTCCGACGAGGTCGCCGGCGGCAACTTCGTGCCGTTCGCGGGTGACTTCGACGGCAACGGCGACGACGACATCGTCTGGGGCAACTGAGCCCGGGCGCTCCTGCGCACCGCCGCCGCGGTGGTACGATGATCGGCTGCGGTGACTGCTCCGAACTCCGCGACCGAACCCGACCTGCGGGTACCGTCGGGCCCACGCGGCGACGACGTGTCGATCGCGGTGGGCACCGTGATCGGTCGCTACGTCGTGACCTCGCGGTTGGGTCAGGGCGGCATGGGCGTGGTGATGGCGGCCTACGACCCGCAGCTCGATCGCCGCGTCGCGATCAAGCTCATGCGCGCCAGCCGTGCCGATCGCGTCGAGCGCGAGGCGAGACGGCTCCAGCGCGAGGCCATGGCCATGGCCCGCATGACGCATCCCAACGTCATCACCGTCCACGACGTCGGTGAGCATGCGGGTCGCGTCTACGTCGCGATGGAGCTGGTCGAGGGCGAGACCCTCACCGCGCGGCTGCACGCGCGCCTGCCGTGGGCGCAGGCGCTCGAGCTGTTCACCCAGGCCGGGCGCGGCCTCGCGGCCGCCCACGCACGCGGCCTGGTCCACCGCGACTTCAAGCCCGACAACGTCATGGTCGGGCACGACGGTCGCGTACGCGTGATGGACTTCGGGCTCGCGCACGACAGCCGCCCCGACACCGAGCCCGCGAGCGTGGACGGCAACGAGGCGCCGCCGCCGGGCACCATCGCGCACTCGATGCCGACCCACGCCGGCCGTATCGCCGGCACGCCGGGCTACATCGCGCCCGAGCTGCACCGCGGCCTGCCCGCGGACGCGCGCTCGGATCAGTTCGCGTTCGGCGTCGCGTTGTACGTAGCGCTCTACGGCGTGCGACCGTTCGCCGGCGACAACCCCTATGAGCTGGCCGCCGCGACCATGTCGGGCACGATCCGCGACGAGCCGGCCGAGCGCGCGGTGCCGGCGTGGCTGCGCCAGATCGTGCGGCGCACGCTCGCGAGCGATTCCTGCTCGCTTCGCGCCGAGCATGCGCGCTGCTCGAGGCGCTGGCCCGCGGCGGTGGTCGACGGGCGCGGCAGGCCAGGCCGCGCTCGGCGGTGTCGCGGTGGTCGCGGCCGCGGTCGCTGCCGTCGTGGTGCCGACACGGCGTGCGCGATGCGCCTGCTGCGAGCGCGAGGGCGCGGAGATCGACGGGTCGTGGAACCAGGCCATTCGCGAGCGCACGAGCGCGGCGATGCTCGCCGACGCCGGCGAGTCGGCGCGCGTCGTGGGCCAAGGCCGAGCAGTGGCTCGATCGCTACGCCGCGCAGTGGCGGGCGACGCGGACGGAGGTCTGCCTCGCGACCGCCGTCGATCACCTGCGCAGCGAGACGCTGCGCGACCGCGCGGTCGAGTGCCTGGCCGAGCGCCGGCGTACCTTCGACGGGCTGCTGACGTGGTTGGTCAGCGATGCCGCGCGCGCGGCCGTCGCGGTCACGGCCGCGAGCGGCCGCCGGCGCTGGATCCCTGCACCGACGACGCGCGCTCGCGCGCGACGAGTGGCCGCACCGACGACGGCACCGCGCGCGCGAGCGCCTGCGCGAGGCCGTCGAAGCTGCGCTGGTGGGCGACGGACGCGCCGCGGGCCGCGGCGCGCCAGGCCGTGAGCGCCGCGGCGGCCAACGACGCCAGCGTGGTCGAGGTCGAGGCCCGGCTCGAGCTCGCCGAAGGCCTCGCGCAGCTGGGCGAGTTCGACGAGGCCGTCGCGCAGTGCGAGCAGGCGTTCTACCTCGCCGGTCGCACCGGCGACGATCGTGCGGCGGCCTCGGCGGCCGCGCGCGCGGCCGCGATCAGCGGCTTCGAGCAGCACGAGTTCCGCGATCGCGCAGCGGTGGTTGCCGCTGGCCGACATGGCGCTGGCGCGCGTGCGATCCCACGACAGCCCGGCGGTCGCGAGCATCCTGCACGCGCTCGGCCGCGCCGAGACTGCGGGCGGGCACTACGACGCGGCCGAGCGCTGGCTGGTGCAGGCCCGCGAGATCTACGAGCGCGAGCTCGACGCCGACCACCCCGCGGTCGCGTCGGTGCTCTTGGACCTCGCGATCGTGGCGCTCGAGCGCGGCCACTTCGACGAGGCCGAGCTGGTCACGCGTCAGGCGCTCGACCGGTTCGAGGCCGCGTATGGCTCCGATCATCCCGCCATCGCCGGGGCGCTCAACAACCTCGGCAACGCCTACGACGCGCGCGGCGAGTACCGTCGCGCTTTGGATCTGTACACACGCGCCGCGGCGGTGTGGCAGCGGACCGAGGGTGACGACAGCCCCAACCTGCCGCAGGTCTGGGTGAACATGGCCAACCAGCACTATCACCTGGGCGAGATGGATCGCGCCATCGCGATCGGCCAGCGTGCGGCGACGGCGTTCGAGCGGACCCTGGGCCGCGACAGCGCCGCGGTCGCGACCGCGCTCAACAACCTCGCCAACTACACCGCGTCCAACGGCGACTTCGACGGCGCGCTCGCCCTGCTCGAGCGCGCACTGGCGATCCGCGAGGCGAAGCTGCCGGCCGACCACCCGGATCTCGCGGCGACCGTGGGCAACCTCGGCCTGCTGCTGGTGGCCAAGCCGGAGCCCACGCCGGCCGAGCTGTTGCGCGCGCGCACGCTGCTGCAGCGCGCGATCGCGATGTGGCGCGTGAGCCTTGGCGCCGCACACCCGCTCACGGCCCAGGCGATCTTCGGCCTGGGCCGCGTGCTCGCGGCGCAGGGCGAGCTCGAGGCCGCACGCGAGCAGCTCGAGCTGGCGCTGCCGCTGCGCACGCGCGACGATTTGCCGCCGCTGCACCGGGCCGAGACCGCGTTCGAGCTGGCCAAGGTGCTGCGGCGACTGGGCCGCGAGCCCGACCGCGCGCTCGCGCTGGCACGCGATGCCCGTGCGGGCTACGTCGCCGAGGGCCCGGAGACCTTCGCGCCCGACATCGCCGACGTCGATGCGTTCCTCGCCGCGCCCACGCCGTGATCACGGCGACGGGCAGCAGGGAGGCGCGACGGCCTCGCCGGCGCGACGGCGAAGAAGCGAGCTTCCTCCCGCAAGACTCTAGAGCGTGCCGATGTAGTCGACGATCTGCTGCAGCTCGTCGTCGGACAACGCCTCGGCGTCGAGCGACGGCATGAACAGCAGCCGCGCGCCGTAGTTGGTGCCGCCCTCGCCCTGGCGGGTCTTCTCGAGCGCGTCGTTGAACGGGTTGGGCCGGATGTCCTTCTGCACCTCGCCGCCGGCCGCGTCCGCGCCGTGGCAGTTGCGGCAGTGATCGAGGTACAGCGCCTCGCCGCCCTGGGCCCGCGGGAAGCCGTCGAGGAAGTCGAACACGCGCTCGAGCTCGATGTCGGTCACGACGCTGCTCGGGTACGCGGCCATCACCGACGGCGCGAGCTCGTTGCCGGTGCGACCGTTGCGGACCACCCACGCCGCGTAGTCGCGCACGGGGTGACGCAGCTCGTACGCGAGCATGGTGCCCTGCGCGTCGGCGCCGTGGCACGAGGCGCACAGCAGCATGTAGACCTCTTCGCCGTCGCGATCCATGCCGCCGCTGCCGGAGTCGGCGGCGCTGCTGCTGCCGCCGTCGCTGCCACCGCCGCTGCTGCCGCCATCGGTGACGCCGCCGTCGCTGCCGCCGCCGTCGGCGCAGGCCGCCACCAGCGAAAGGGCGAACAGCGAGGCCCAGGCGATTCGCGACAGGCGATGGGTGCGGGTCATCGTGGCCTACGGTACCGCAGCGCGAGCATCGTCTCGACGCGGCGGTTCGCGGTGCCCTACCATCGTGCGGTGGTGGGCAGACCGCGGCAGCGCAACCGCGCACCCCTGCGATCGCGCGCGGGCCTCGGCGCGCTCGCGCTGGTGGGTGCATGTGCCGACGTGCCCGCGCCGGGCAACGAGACCACCGCAGGCTCGGCCGACACGACCGCGACGACGTGGCCGGTGACGACGACCGCGAGCAGCGACGGCAGCGACGGCAGCAGCTCCAGCGCGACCGGCGGTGACGACGGCCTGCCGCCCGCACCGCTGCTGCAGAGCCCGGCCGACGGCGCGACCGAGGTGCCAATCGAGACCGCGCTGTGCTGGCAACCGGTCACCGATCCCGACGGCGACGCGGTGCGCTACCGCGTGTTCGTCGACGGCATCGAGCTCGCCGAGGGCATCCAAGGCGATCAGCCGGGCTACGAGGGCCCGTGCACGCCGCCGCTGTCGCTCGCGTTCGAGCACACCTTCGGCTGGCAGGTGCAGGCATTCGAGGCCGACGATCCGCAGCGGCAGGGCGAGCCCAGCGCGATGTGGAGCTTCACCACCATCGCCGACGGCGACAGCCACGTGGTGTTCGAGGACCGCTTCGAAGACCCGTCCGACTGGCAGGTCGGTGGCGACGCGGTCGCGGGCGCGTGGGTGCGCGGCAACCCGGTGCCGACCTTCGACGGCACCGCGGTGGCGCAGCCCGATCGCTGCGCCGGTGGCGATGCGTGCTGGTTCACCGGACAGAACCCCGACGCCGATCCCGAGCTCGACGACGTCGACGGCGGCGCGACGACGTTGACCTCGCCGCCGTTCGATCTGTCACGCGCGGCCGCCGGTGCCGTGCAGCTGCAGCGCCACGTGTACAAGGGCTTGGCCGACGCGAGCGCGGCGCTGACGGTGGAGCTGCTGGTGCCCGACGTCGACGCGCCCGACGGCTACGCCGCGCACGTGCTCGAGTCCATCACCGCCGCGACCACCGACGATCCGCAGCACCGCTGGACGCCGCGCGAGTACGTGCTGTGCGGCGTGCCGCTGGTGGACGACTCGCGCCTGCGGATCACCGCGCGCGACGACGGCGGCGGCATCGTCGAGGCCGCGATCGACACCGTCCGCGTCATCGCCCACGACGAGGCCACGATCTGCAGCACCGGCGAGGGCGGCGCGTGCGACCCGGGCCTGGGCGCGGCCGCGTGCCCCGACGCGCTCGTCTGCTGCGCCCAGGGCCCGGTGCAGGTCGGCGCGCATCGCTGCGCCAGTGCGGTCGCGGGGCTCGATCCGGACGACCCACCCGCGAGCCCGGACGAGCCCGGCAACGGCGCGCTCGGCTGCGACGCGCCCGACCTGGCGATCTCCGAGCAGTTCATCATGCCGGTGCTGACCGAGATCATGGTCGACCAGGACAGCTGCCTGCTCTACGAGGGCTGCGTCGGCGGCACCGGCACGCGCACGATCCTGCGCTTCGATCTGGTCACGCCCAACCTCGGCTCCCGCGACCTCGTGCTCGGCGTCGCGGCCAACAACCCCGACATCTTCCACTACAGCAGCTGCCACGATCACTACCACTTCGACGAGTACGCGCACTACGAGCTGCTCGACGGCGCGGATGTGATCGGCACCGGTCAGAAGCTGGGCTTCTGTCTGCTCGACTCGTTCAGCTGGGCCTGGCCCGGCGAGAACGCGCACTACGACTGCGCCAACCAGGGCATCAGCCGCGGCTGGGCCGACATCTACGAGTCGGCGCTGCCGTGCCAGTGGATCGACGTCACCGACGTACCCGCGGGCGACTACACCCTGCGCGCGACCGTCAACCAGGCCCGCAGCGACTGGGCCGTGCCGCTGCTGGTGGAGCGCGACTACGACAACAACACCGTCTTCGTGCCGGTCACGCTGCCGTGATCGCGCGGGCTCGTCGCGACAGCGAGCTTCCTCCCGAAAGACTCACCCGACGCACAGACCCACGAGGTTGAACTCCGGCGGGCCCTGGTTGTCGGGAAAGTAGGGCACACACTCGCCGACCACGCAGTCGCCGACCTCGAGGTTGCAGTACGCGGTGCAGCAGGCGTCGTCGCTGCAGCTGGGCTGCACGTCGGCGCCGATGCAAGCCTGGCCGGCCTCGCAGTCCCACGGCCCGCTGCAGGGCTCGTCGAGCGGCTGCGGCGGCGCCGCGAGCTGGCCGCACACGAAGGTGTCGCCGCTGGCGTCGGGCACACAGGTGCCGTGGGCGGGGCAGTCCTGCAGCAGCGGATCGCAGTTGGGCAAGCACAGGTGGATGACGCCGTCGAAGGCGATCTCGCAGCTCTCGGCCGGCGAGTCGCAGCTGGGTGCGGCAGCGTTGCCGCCGCAGTTCGCGACGCAGGTGCCGACGTTCGTGCGCGGGTCGACGAACAGGCACTGCGCACCGAGCGGGCAGTCGTCGATGCCCGATACGACGTTGCCCTCGACCTGACACGGATCGCCGATGCCGGGGCCGTCGCCGAACAGCGGCGAGCAACGGGTCGCGTTCCAGTGCGGCCCGCCGTCGTTCGCCCACGGCATGCACTTGTCGCCCTGGGGGCAGTCCTGCGCCCAGACGTCGCACTCGATCGCGGGCCCGCCCTGATCGAGGCAGTCGACCAGGAAGCCGCAGGTCTCGGCGCCGATGTCCACGCGGTCGACCCCGGTGTCGAACACGCCGGTGTCCTGCGGCGTGGTGCCGACGCTGGTCGACGCGGTCGTCGACGCGGTCGTCGACGCGGTCGTCGACGCGGTCGTCGATGCGGTCGAGGCCGCGCTGGTGCTGCCGTCGGTCCCGCCGCCCTCGGCCGTGCCGACCTGCGGCCCGCAGCCCAGCGAGATTGCCCCGACGCACCGCCACAGCCACCGTCCACCGCGACCCATGGGCGCAGCATGCCGCATGGCGGCCGGCGACGCGAGCGCGACGGCTGCGCGCGAGCGACGATCAGCCGGCCGGCGGCGGCGGCGGCGGCGTGGCATCGCCCGGAATCGGGATCTCGCAGTCACCCAGGGCGGTCTTGTCCTGCTGCGTGACCTCGGCGTCGTGATCGATGAGCGTGCTGGTGGTGATCGTGCCACCGCCGTAGGGCGTGCCCTGCACGCCGTAGACCACGTCGGGCGTGTAGAAGTCGAGCGCGTCGCCGGTCATCCACACGTAGCCCTCCGCCTCGAAGTCGTGATCGACGCCGCCGGCGCTGCTGTTGGGCAGCTCGCCCACGACGTAGGTCGTGCCGACCACGAACCACGATCCGTCCATCTGCTGCTGCAGCTCGTAGGTCGTGGACTGGTGCGCGCTGGTCTGGTTGTCGGCGTACATCGTGCGCTCGGCCGCCAACATCCAGCCGGTCTGGGCGAAGCTGATGTCCGAGACCGGGTTGGAGTAGTTGGCGCCGTTGAGACCCGGGATGGTTGCGGCGAGCACCGCGGTGTCGGGATCGGGGATGCCGGCGTCGTCGACGTCGACCGACCAGATCTCGTTCTCTTGCGCGGCGTTCTGGCGACCGCCGTCCTCCCACCACACGCTGTAGTAGACCTTGCCGTAGTGGGCCTGCACGGCCCACATGCGCTGGCCCAGGGGGCAGAACTGGCCGTCGGGCTCGTTGGCGTCGTTCGGCTCGCCGATGCTGACGTCGCCGTTGCCGTGGTGATACGTGCTCACGACGTTGCCGCTCATGTCGAGCTGCCAGATGCGGCAGTCCTCGTGGTTGACCACGCGGATGGTCTCGCTGTTGCAGTCGTAGTTGATGTTGCCGAACGCCGGTCCGTTGTTGGGGATCGTCGCGAAGGTGCTGACCATCGCGGTGTCCTTGTCGACCTTGTAGATGGTCGAGGGCGTGGTCGTGCTGCCGTACACCCGCGAGGCCGCGGCGTAGATGTTGCCGTACGAGTCGAGCGTGAGGCCGAAGATGCCGCCACCGAAGGTCGCCGAGGTCCACGTCGGGTGGATGTAGATCGGCGCGGGGTAGTTCATGTTGGGCGGCGGCGGATCACCGGAGATGTCGATCACGCGCAGCTCGAAGTCGTTGGCCTGGTAGGCGTAGCTCGTCATCACGAGCACCTGCTTGCCCAGGAAGTCGCTGTACATCGGGTCGGTGAACGCGGGGTAGCCACCCGCGGCGCCGTAGACCTCGGACATGCGGCACGAGCCGGGGCCGTCGTAGCCGGTGGTGCCCGACTCGTCGCTGCCGCCGCCCTCGGCGACGTCGAACTTCGGCCCGCCGCCGCTGCTCTCGCCGCTGCCCGCCGACGCGCTCGCAGTGCCGACCGTGGTGCCCGCGCTGGTGTCGCTCGCGCTGGCGCTGGCGCTCGCGGTGCCGATGCCGGTCGAGCCCGAGCCCTCGCCGTCGTCGCCGCTGGCCGAGCTGCTGTTCGGCTCGACCGTGCAGCCGAGCAGCGCGAGGGAAGCGGCGCACGCGGAGCGCAGTGCGGACGTCACGGGGCCCGAGCGGAATCCAACCATGACGCCAGCGTATCAGCGACGCGCTCGCCGTGGGCTGCGACAACGCACGTGCGAGGGCGCGGGGGCCGCCGGCCTCGCGCGCGAGGTCGCGTCAGCCGGCTTCGATGCGCACGATCACCGCGGAGATGTTGTCGACACCCCCGGCCTCGTTGGCCAGGGCGACCAGCTGGTTGCTGGCGGTGTCGATGCTCTCGAAGCGGGTCACCGTCTGCATGATGACCGCATCGGGCATCATCCCCGACAGGCCGTCCGAGCACAGCACGTAGACGTCGCCGCGGGCGTACTCCTCGACCACGATGTCGACGAAGACGTTGGGCGTGAGCCCGAGGGCGCGCACGACCACGTTCTTGTAGCCGAAGTTCTCGAGCTCCTCGCCGTTCATCTCGCGCATGCGGCGGTAGTCGTTGAGCAGCGAGTGGTCCTCGGTCAGCTGGCTGATGTGACCGCCGCGGATGCGATAGACCCGCGAGTCACCGACATGTCCGATGTAGCAGCGCCCCTGCGTGAAGTAGATCGCATCGAGGGTGCAGCCCATGCCCTTCTTGCTGGGATCCCCCAGGCCGGTCTCGTGGATGCGATTGTTGGCGAGCTTGATCGCCGCGACCATGCGGTCGCGCTCCACGTGCAGCTGCGGCATGCGAAACGGCCACGTCGGCGCGGTCTCGGCCGCGGTCGCCTGGTAGTACCCGTCCACCGTGCGCACGGCGATGTTGCTGGCGACCTCGCCGCAGGCGTGGCCGCCCATGCCGTCGGACACCGCCGCGAGCGGCAGCTCGGTCGGCAGCAGGATGTTGTCCTCGTTGTGATCGCGCACGCGTCCGATGTCGGTCTTGCCGGAGAACCGGATGCGGCAGCCACTGTCGAGGAAGCTGATGCTCATCGCCGCCTAGAACGCTAGCCGATCCCGGAGCGCTTGTGGGCGCGGTCGCGACCCGCGTGCTCGCGCCCTGCGGGGCCTCGGCCGGGTGCCACTGGTCCAGGCCGCGGCGCGGGTGCGCCTGCGGTAGACTCGTGCGACCACGCGATGGAGCTCGGGCGTCCACGTACCGCGCCGGGGGCCGGCGGCAAGCCCGTGCAGCTCGAGCAGGTGCCGCTGGCGCGGCTGCTGTTCGCGCTGCTGCACCAGCGCTTCACCGGCACGCTGCAGCTCGAGCAGCCCGACCCCGCGGGCACGCGGACGATCTGGCTGTCGGGCGGCATGCCGATCTTCACCGACTGGGTCTCGGCCACGCAGGCGTTGGGCGAGGTGTTGGTCGCCGAGGGCATCCTCGCGCCCGAGGACCTGGCCCAGGCCCTGCGCGCGATGGCGTCGCAGGGCGGCCGGCTCGGCCCGGTGTTGCTGTCGCTGGGCGTGATCGACGACGCGCGCCTGGCCGAGGGCCTGCGACGACAGTGCGCGCGCAAGCTGGTCGAGGCCTTCACGCTTCGGCGCGGCGAGGTCTTCGTCACGCCCGGCGAGTTCGACGGCCCCGCGATGGGCAAGGTGAACACGCTCGAGCTGATCTTCGCCGGCGTGCTCGCGCACTACGACGAGGCCCGCGTCGGCGCGGAGATGGGCGCGGCGTTGCAGGGCCCGCTCGCGGCGACCTCGGCGCTGGCGCGATACACCGCGCACTTTCGCTTCGGCGCCGCCGACCAGGCGATCCTCGAGCGCCTGCAGCACGCGACCGACTTCGACGCGCTGTCGCGCACCGCGGGCGCGTCGCGCAAGCGCGTGGCCCAGCTGGTCTTCACGCTGTGGGCGTGCCAGATGCTGCGCGTGGGCGCTGCCGCCCAGGCCGCGGAGGCCACCGCCGCGCCCGCGCCGACGCCCGCGCCCGCGCGCACGACCGCGACGGTCGCGGCCCCTGCCGCGGGCCCGCGCGCAGCCGCACCCGGCGGCGCGAACACCCGACCGATGTCGGCGGCGCAGCGCGTGACCGGCAAGCCCGCACCGACGCGGCCGGTGCCGGCCAGCCCTGCGCCCGCACCCGCGCCCGCACCGACACCGACGCCGCCGACCGCCGAGATCCCCGCGGCGGACGATCGCGCGCGCCCGGCCGAGGTCGACAACGACACGTTCCTGCGCGAGCTCGGCGAGCTCGAGGCGCGGCTGGCCAAGGGTGCCCACGCGTTCGAGCTGCTGGGCGTGCCGCTCGACGCGGGCAAGCGCGAGGTCCGGCGCGCGTTCGGTGATCTCAGCCGCAAGTTCCACCCCGACGCGATGGCCGCCCGCGGCCTGCTCGACCTGCGCGAGCGGGTCGGCAACGTCTTCGCCGCGCTGAGCGAGGCCCAGGTGCTGCTGTCGGACGAGCACAAGCGCGAGCAGCTCAAGGACGCGATCCAGCGCGGCGTGTCGCCGACCCAGGCCGGCGCGGACGCGACCGCGATGGCGCGCGCGGCGTTCGAGAGCGAGATGCTCGCGCGCGAGGGCGACAAGTATCTCAAGGCCGGTCGCTTCGACCGCGCGCTCGAGCACTACAACCGCGCGCTGGCGCTGACCAAGGACGAGCCCGATCTGCGCGCGGCCGAGGCGTGGTGCAGCTACAACCTCTCGAGCAAGGCCCGCGCCGACGCGGTCCGGGCCGAGAAGATCCTCGCCGAGGTCGTGGCCGAGGCGCCGCTCATCGCCCGCGCGCACTACTTCCGCGGGCTGGTGCTCAAGGATCTGGGCGCGGTCGACCCCGCCATCGCGGCGCTGACCAAGGCCGCGCAGCTCGACCCGCACCTCATCGATGCCGAGCGCCAGGCCCGGGCGCTGCGCCTGGCCAAGCCCGGCGCCGCGGCGGCCGCGGCCGCGCCGACCCGCAAGGGCCTGTTCGGCGGCAAGAAGCAGTAGCGATCGGCGACTCGCGACGTTCGGGGGTCGTGGCGATCGCGTGCACGACCCCCGGCGAGCTCGCGCGGATGCACCCGCGCGAAGACTCACATGCATTCGACGCGGCGATGTCGACCGCGAACCAACGCGCGACATGCCGCGGCATCGGGTGTGGGCAAGCGATGCGAACCCACGAACACACGCCCGCGGCGACGACCGCGATGGCCGGCGCGACCGACGAGCTGCGCCGGCTGGCGTGGTGCCTGGCACGCGACGGCGGTGCCGACGACTTGGTGCAGGACACCTTCGTCGCGGCGCTGGCCGCCGACCCGCCGCAGCCCGAGCGGCTGCGACCTTGGCTGCGCCAGGTCATGCGCAACGAGCAGCGTCAGCGACTGCGCCGCGACAAGCGGCGAGCCGCCCGCGAGCTCGCGGCGATCGAGGACGCCGCCGAACCTTCGCCCGACGATCTGTTCGTGCGACAGGAGCTGGTGGCGCAGCTGCAAGCCGCGTTGGTGCAGCTGCCGGATCCGTATCGCTCGGTGTTGCAGGCGAGGTTCTTCCTCGGCCGCGCACCCGCCGAGATCTCGCGCGACGCCGGCACACCGCCGGCGACGGTGCGATGGCAGATCCACGAAGGACTGCGTCGCATCCGCGCAAGCCTCGACGAGCGCTACGGCGACCGCCAGCGATGGTGCGGCGGCGCAGTCGCGCTCGCAGCATGGCCCGGCCGCGACGCGGCGCGGGCCCATGGAGCGACCACGATGCCGATCAGCAAGTCCTTTCTCCCGCTCTCGTTCGCCCGCGCGCTGCCCTGGGCGCTCGCCGGCACCGCCGCGACCTCCGCGTTGGTGCTCGTGACCACCCGCGGCGACGCGGCCGTGTCGACCGCGCCCACCACCGCCGTCACCCCCGCGAGCGCGACTGCGCTCGCCCCCGTCGCGAGCGCGAGCGCCCCCTCGCGCTCCGATGCGGGCCCCAGCGCGCTGTCGGCCGCACCCGCGCCGACGCCCGCGACCGACGAGGCGCCCGGCTGCGACGGCGATCCCGGCGACGCGTGCGAGGGCGAGTGCGCCGGCGGCTGCGATCCCGCGGCGGCGCCGATCCGCATGCAGGTCGCCGACGACAGCGTGATCCTGGCGGCGTTCGAGGGCTGCGAGCACCTGCTGCCCCAGGCCGATCGCGAGGGCCGCTTCGAGGTCATCGTCGACGTCGAGGGCGGCGAACCCGAGGTCGGCAACAGCATCACCGGCGTGTCGGTCACCCGCGGGCGCAAGATCGCGTGCATCGATCCCGACGCGGGCTTCGACGAGCCCGACGGCCCCGGCGTGCGCCACTTCGACGCCGTGGGCGAGTGCATGGCCCACGCGCTCGAGCCCAGCTTCATCGACGCGCTACCGGCCGGTGAGCGCCGCGGCGTGACCGCGGTGATCGGCGACGCCGCGCTGGCGCAGCAGCGCGCCCAGGCCGCGACGTGGAGCCTGCCCGAGCCCTCGGCGATTGCGGCAATCGAGCCCGACGCCGCGGTCGCGAGCCTGGGCCTGCAGCCGCTGTTCGCGGCCAAGGCCAAGGCCAAGGCCGAGGTCGAGATCGTCGAGTGCGGCGGCTACGACTGCACCTACTGCAACCGCGCGCGCGAGACCCTCGAGCAGCTGCGCGAGCACTACGGCGCCCGGCTGTCGCTGCACTTCCTGCAGATGCCGCTCGACATGCACCCCGCCGGCGCGCTCGCGGCCCGGGCCGCGGTCGCCGCGGCCAACCAGGGCCGCTTCGCCGACATGCACGAGGCCTTGTTCGAGCACACCGATCACCGCAGCGTCGAGTCGCTGGTGGCGCTCGCACGCGGGCTCGGGCTCGACGGCGATCGCTTCGCCGCCGACCTCGTCGCCGATACCACCGCGCAGCGCGTCGCCGACGAGCGCGAGGTCTGCATGCGCGCCGGCGCCCAGGGCACGCCGGCGTTCTTCATCAACGGCGACCTGCTGGTCGGCAGCCAGGGTCTCGCGGCGTTCCGCGAGATCATCGACGACGAGCTGGGCGGCGGCCGCTGACGATCGCGCCCGCGCGGCGCTCAGCCGCGCGGGTGATCGATGAAGAACTGCATCGCGGCCTCGCCCCAGATCACGAGCCCGGGATCGTCGCAGCTGGCCGGCACCACCTGGCCGGGCGCGTCGCCGGGATCGTCGGCGCCGATCATGCAGTGACCGCCGGCGATGGGCGCGTCGCCGACGTAGTCGTGCTCGAGGTACTCGAACACCACCTCGTCGCTGGCGAAGCGATGCCAGCGCAGGTCGGGATCGTCGAGCAGGACCTCGGGCTCGCTCGGCAGGCCGAAGTGGGCGATCACGGCGTCGCGCCGCGGCTGCGCGCAGGCGAAGTTGACCACGAGGTCGGCGGTGCCGTGCACGTACAGGATGTCGATCGGCTCGCTGGGCGACTCGTCGTCGGTGAACTGGCAGTCCTCGATGGGGAAGTCGTTGCCGCAGGCGGACGCGGCCGCGACCGAGGCCAGTTGATCGGCGTGGGCGCAGGCGAAGCGCCAGGTCATGAAGCCGCCCTGGGAGAAGCCGGTGAAGTGCCAGCGATCGGGATCGACGTGGAACGCGGCCGCCGTGCGCTCGGTGAACTCCCACACCTTCAGGTCGTCGACCGCGGGGATCCAGTTCGACAGCGGCGGCGCCGGGTCGGCGTTGGGCTGCACCACGATGTAGCCGTGACGCTGGCCCAGCGCGCGCATGTTGGTGCTGGCGTTCTCCATCTGCGCGCTCATCGACAAGCCGTGCACGTCGATGACCAGGCCGCAGGCCTGGTGCAGGCACTGCTCGGGCACCTCGACGTCGAACACCAGCCCATCGCAGGTGAACTCGTGGTGGCCCGCGTCGACCTCGGTGATGCAGTCGTCGGGCACCGGATCGGGGAACGGTTCGCCGGTGGTGCTGCCGGGCTCGCCGGTGGCCTCCGAGCTGCTGCCGCCGCTGCCGTCGGCGGTGCCCGCGGTGGGATCGACGCTGGTCGCACTCGCGCTGGTGGTCGCGAGCGTGGTCGCCGAAGCGGAGCCGTCGCTGGTGCCCCCGCTGCTCGAGCTGCTCGAGCTGCTCGCGCCGCCGTCGTCGTCACCGCCCACGCCCACGCCCGCGCCGCAGCCGCACAGCGCGAACGCCCAGGCGCACCCTCGCGAGCTCCGCATGCGCATCACCCTCACCGTGCCAGAGCATACGGCAGGGCCCGGGCGCGGCGGCGCTCGATCCTGGTACTGTCGCGTGGGGACGCGCGGATGGGCCTCGCGACGGCGCGGTGACCGATCACGACCATGGCGGCAGCGGCGACGAGCGCACGTCGGCCGAGTCGACCGTGGAGCTCGGCGGTCCGCCGTTGCCCGGGCCGGTCGAGCGCACCGACCCGCGCGGCGCGGCGCCGCCGCCGACCGAGCTGTCCCGCGGCAGCATGCTGGGCCGCTACGTCGTGGTCGAGAAGCTCGGCGCGGGCACGATGGGCGTGGTCTACCGCGGCTACGATCCCGAGCTCGATCGCCGCGTCGCGATCAAGGTCGTGGCGGTGCGCGGCGGCATGCGCAAGCGGGTGGCCGAGATCCGCACGCGACTGCTGCGCGAGGCCCAGGCGCTCGCGCGCGTGGGCCACCCCAACGTGATCCAGGTCTTCGACGTCGGCGACGCCGCGTTCGCGGGCGAACCGATGCGCGGACGCAGCCCCGCGGTGTTCGTCGCGATGGAGTACATCGACGGCCTGACCCTGCGGCAGTGGCTGGCGAGCCAGCCCCGCAGCTGGCGCGAGATCGTCGAGGTGTTCGTACAAGCCGGCCGCGGCCTCGCGGCCGCCCACGCCGCCGATCTGATCCACCGCGACTTCAAGCCCGACAACGTCATGATCGGGCGCACGGCCGAGGATGGCGGCACGACCGGGCGCGTGCGTGTGCTCGACTTCGGGCTCGCGCGCGCGACCGCAGGCGGGGTCGAGTCGGCGCCCGAGAGCGAGGAGTTCGGCGAGCTCGCGCAACACCCGGTCGACTTCGACGACGCGCTCACGCAAGACGGCACCATCCTCGGCACGCCGGCCTACATGGCGCCGGAGCTGCACACCGGCGGCGCCGCGGGCCCGGCCTCGGATCAGTTCGCGTTCTGCGTCGCGTTGTGGGAGGCGCTGCACGGCCAGCGGCCGTTCGCGGGCGACACCCACGCCGCGATCGCGTTCAACATCCTGCAGGGACGCACGCGCGCGCCCAGCAACGAGCGCGCGGTGCCGCGGTGGCTGCAGCGGCTGCTCGCGCGGGGACTGGCGCCCGAGCCGGCACAGCGCTTCGCGAGCATGACCAGCCTGGTCGACGAGCTCGCGCGCGATCGCGGCCGCATGCGCCGGCGCGTCGCCGTGGTCGTGGCCCTGGGCGGCGTGGCGGCGGCGGCCTACTTCGCACCGCGGGCACCGCCGGGGCCGAGCGCGTGTCCGTCCAGCGACGAGCGGCTGGCCGCGACATGGTCGCCGGCGCGGCGCGACGCGATCGGCGAGCGCTTCGCGGCCTCGGGCCTGCCGTTCGCGCGCGAGAGCTGGGCCTCGGCGGCGAAGCTGCTCGATGCCCACGCAACGCTGTGGCAGGCCGAGCGCGTCGATGCCTGCCGCGCGACCCACGAGCGCGCGGAGCAGTCGAGCGCGCTGATGGATCTGCGCATGGCCTGCCTCGACCGCGACCTCGAGCAGTTCGCCGCGCTGCTGCAGCTGTTCGAGGCCGCCGAGCGCGACGCCGTGATCGGCGCGGTCGATGCCGCGCGGGCACTCTCGGATCTGGCGGAGTGCCGCGACACGCAGGCGCTGGTCTCGCGACAGCCACCGCCGCGCGATCCCGAGGTCCGCGCGCGCGCCGACGCGCTGCAGCGCACGCTGGTGGGCATCGACGCCCTGGTCGACGCGGGCGCGTTCCAGCAGGCGCGGCCGCAGCTGGCGGCCGTGCGCGAGGAGGTGCTGGGCATCGGCTGGGCACCACTGTCGCAGCAGATGTTCTCGCTGCACGCGGCGATCGAGCTGGCGACCGGCGCGACCGCGACGGCCGCGGACGCGTGGGAGCAATCGTTCGCGGAGGCGCTGGTGGCCGGCGAGCCGCGGCGCGCGGCGTTCGTGGCCAGCAAGCTCGCGTATGTGGGCTCGCGCCTGGCCGATGTCGAGCGTGGCCGCTCGTGGGCGCGCATCGGGCACACGCTGCTGCGCGCGTTCGAGGACGACGGGCGCGTCGAGGTCGCACTGTGGTCGGCCGAAGGCGCGCTCGCGACCACCGCGGGCGACTACGAGGCCGGGCTCGCGGCGCACCAGCGCGTGCTCGACTACTGGCAGGCGCGCGAGCCCGACTCGCCCGAGATGGCGGTCGCGCTGGGCAACGTCGGCACGCTGCAGCGGATCCTCGGGCGCCCGCGCGAGTCGGTCGAGCTCGCCCGCCGCGAGCTCGCGATCGCCCAGGCGAGCTACGGCGAGCGTCACCCCGACACCGCGGTGGCGATGCGGCACCTCGCGTTCGCGCTGGGCGAGCTGGGCGAACACGAGCCCGCGCGTGGGATGCTCGAGCTCGCGCTGGCGATCCACCGCGAGAGCCAGGGCGGTGCCAACGCGGAGGTCGCGACCGCGCTCGACGAGCTCGGCCGCATGGAGCGACGGCTGGGCAAGCTGCGCGAGGCCGAGGCCCACCACCGCGAGGCGCTGGCGCTGTGGCGACAGGAGCTCGGCGAGGGCAACCCCGAGGTCGCGGTGTCGTGGATGAACGTGGGCTACACGCAGCTGGCCGCCGACGACTTCGCCGGCGCGCTCGAGAGCTTCACCCAGGCCGGCGTGATCGTGGCGGGGCTGGGCCCGGATCATCCCCACGCGGTGTTCGTCGCGAACGCGTCGGCCAAGGCGCTGTTGGGCCTGCACCGCGCGCCGCAGGCGGTGTCGCGGCTGCGCGAGGCGCTGGCGTCGAAGGCCGGCGCCCAGGTCGATCCCACGCTGCTGGCGGAGACGCGCTTTCTGTTGGCGAAGGCACTGGCGGAGCAGCCCGGCGGCCGCGCCGAGGCCATCGCGCTGGCGACGACGGCGCGCGACAGCTACGCCGCGAGCGAGGCCGCGGGTGCGCGCTGGGGCCAGGAGCTCGCGGAGATCGACGAAGCGTTGCAGCGTTGGCGCAAGTGATCGCGAGCTGGCGTAGACTGGCGATCGATCATGCGCAGCTCCATCCACCGTCTCGTCGTGCTCTCTGCCCTCGCGCTCGTCCCCGGCCTGGCCGGCTGCGAGAAGAAGGAAACCACCAACCCCGACGACGCCGCCAAGGACAGCGGCGGCGAGGCGGCCGAAGGCGGCGAGGCGGCCGACGGCGGTGGCGAGGCGGCCGAGGGCGGCGGCGAGACCAAGGAAGGCGGCTGGTGAGTCCCGCGGCGCGCGGGCGCAGCCGCGCCCGCGCGTGCCGCCGCGCGCAGGCGCGACGCCGCGCCGCGTGTCACCCGAGGAACTCGCGATGAAACAACTCGACTCGACCTGGGATCGCGACGCCGCGCTGCTGCACAGCCGCCTGGTCGGGTGCGTCACCGTCGACGACGTCGCGACGTGGCAAGCGTCCCTGCGCGTCGCCACCGACGCGATCCCCACCGGCACCCGCTTCAAGCTGCTGTTCGACCTGCACGGCTACGAGCCCGCCGCGCTCGACGCCCACCGTGCCATGCGCGAGGTCATCCCCCGCCTGCTGCTGCACACCGGCATGCGCCCCGCGGTGCTCGGCCTGTTCGACGACGCCCCCGCCGTCACCGCCGAGCCCACCCCGCGCGTGCGCTGCACCGCCTTCGCCAACGTGCACCACGACCCGGACAAGATGGCCCGCTACGAGGCCACCGTCGGCACCACGGACCAGCGGTTCTTCTCCGACGTGGCCACGGCGCGCGCGTGGCTGCTGGCGCAGGCGGTGTGACGGGCCCGGTCGTTCAGGTGCCGTCGAGCTCGGCGAGCAGCATCTCGCACCAGGCGAGTCGCGCTTCGTAGTTGCCGACCTGGTACCGCTTCGCCTCCACGGAATCGAGGATCGTCTCGGTATCCTCGAGCAGGGCGAGCGCCTCCTTGCAGGTCTCGATGCACGCCGTGATGCGATCGCGATTGACCTGGATCCGCGTGTCGTCCCACGCGTCCATGTGCCAGGTCACCTCGGTGCCTTGCGGGTCGTCCTGCCCCTCGGGCATGGCCGGGAGCTCTCGACCCAGCATCGCGTCGGCGACACAGCTCGCGTACGCACGGCACTCGTGGGTGTCCGGCTCTGCGCCTGCGATCTCCGAATACTGGACGACGCTGCCTGCACCCGCCTCGGTGGTTTCGGGGGCTGCGACGACGCGAACCCCGAGATAGCACCGCTGCGTCGGTCGGATCTCCTCGCCGCAGGCCAACACCACGTCGTGCATGAAGAAGGGATCGGTCAATCCGTTGTAGAAGTCCGCCCACCCGGGTTGCTCGTCGCCGAGTCGATCGGGAAGGCCCACGGCCGACTCGGCTGCCCGCAACAAAGCCTCTGTGTCCTGCCGTTCGGGAGCCCCGAGAATCCATTCCTCGGAGAAGCTCGAGGTCGGCTCCTGCGGACGCCGCCGGAAGACCGACTCCGTCGCGGATCGACGCCACTTCTGCAATCGAACCAGACCGGCGTGCTCGCCCGGCGCGGGCCGCTCCCAGCCCGCGTCGCGCCTCGACGCGGGCTCGCGCAACCACAGCACCACGATCCATGCGAGCGCGGCGGCTTGGCGATGCCCGACGCCGACGGGCCCATGATGATCCGCGACATCGGCGGCGCGACCGAGCTGATCTTCTATCCCATGGATCGGATCTGCGGACCCGCCGCAGAAGCGCCGCCCGACGAGCCGCCTTGGATCGACTGCGCCGAGCCGAGCCATCCCGCATGCGAGTGTGTCTGCGCCCTGCTGCAGTGATCGTCCGCTCGTGCGTGCACGTCACCGTCGCGCTACTTCATCCGATACGGACAGTCCCCGCCCTCGCAGCGCACGTTGTGCCGCTCCGCGCCCTGGGGCGTGTCGCCGGGCGGGAAGTCGTCGCCCAGCACGGCGACGCTCGCGTCGTAGTCGCGGCCCAGATACCAGCGACTCGTGAGCGCGAGCAGGTCGAAGTCGAACTTGTCGTCCAGCGCAACAGCGTTGTGGCGGAGCTCGTAGACACCGATCTGGCGCAGGTTCTTGCTCGCGACGTAGGTGGTCTGGCGGCTGCTCTCGGCCGCGAACGCGTAGCCGGTGGGGAAGACCGCGTCGAAGGTGACGCGGTCGTGCGGGTACATCGGCGTGGCGTTGTGCAGGTTGGCCACGACCACGCCGGTGTCGTCGAGGTGCGCGGCCAGCAGCGCGTAGTACTCGCGGGTCTTGAGGTGGAACGGCACGAACACACCGCGGAACGCGTCGAGGATGATCATGTCCCAGCGGGCCTCGCCGCTGCGCTCGACGAACAGGCGCCCGTCCGCGGCGTGGGTGCGGTAGCGCGGGTCGTCGGGCACCTCGAAGTGCTTGCGCGCCAGCCGGATCACCTCCGGGTCGATGTCGACCGCGTCGACCTCGAGCCCGGGGAAGTGGCGGAAGAGGTAGTTCGACAGCGTCCCGCCGCCGAAGCCGATCATCAGCAGGCGCTTCACCTCGGGCCGCACCAGGAAGCCCGCCATCATCGTGCGGGTGTAGTCGAGGTCCAGCGCCAGCGGCCGCGTGAGATCGAGCCGCGACTCGATGTAGTACGTGCCGTCGACCACGAAGTACATCGTGCGCACGTCCTCGCTCTGCGCGATCACGATGTGGTTGTAGGGCGAGTGGGCTTCGTCGATCACGCGCTCGCCGGCCGCGAGCCCGCGCCGCGGCCACAGCCCGCCCGCGGCGACCGCCGCGGTCGCGCCGGCCGCCACCGCGAAGCGGCGTCGCGTGAGCCCTGCCAGGCCCGGCGCCAGAATGGCACAGCCGCGGCCCGGGCCGCGGGACCCCGGCTGCGCCAGATTCTGGCGCCCGCGGATCGGGCTTGCTAACGGAGGCAGCCGAGCGTCCTTCGATGTCACGCACCCTGCGTCCCTCGGCCTGCCTCGGCCTGCTCGTCTGTGCCACCGCCATCGCGGCGCTCGGCCTGGGACGCTGGGTCGTGCTGCCGATCCTCGCGCGGGCCCATGCCCTGGTCGACGCGAACCTCGCCAAGGCCCTGGCCCAACCGATCCACATGCGCCTGGCGGAGATCGCCCTCGCGGCCGCGCTGGTCGCGTTCGTGCTGCTGCCGCGGTGGACCCGCTCGCGCGCCGCCGCCGGCATCGCCATGTGCACCGTCGCCGCGACCGCAGCCTGGCGCGCGGTGCTGTTGCCCGCGCTGTACGCCGCGTGGTCGCGCGCCGATCTCGTGGCCGGCCGCCCGGTCGAGCGCCTGCGCGAGGCCGAGCGCCTCGACGCCTACGAGCAGGCGCTGACGCTCGCGCTGCTGTTCGGCTTCGCCGCGATCGCGTGGATCGGCCTGCGTGCCGGCAGCGTCGCCGGCACCAAGCCCGTCGCCGCGCGCCCACCGGACACGATGTCCGCGGCGGGCACCATCACCGTCGCCGCGCCCGCGGTCAGCCCCGCGCCCTGATCCCCGCGCGGCTCAACCCGGCCGCTTGATCGCCGCGCCCGCGATGCCCAGCGGCGCAGCCACGACCAGCCACACCAAGAGGAAGCGGCGACGCAGATCGCCCAGCGCCTCGTCGAGCTCGCCGACGATCGTCGCGGGCGCCCGCACGCGGGCCTCCGCCACGCCGATCGGATCCGCGACTGCCGTCGCGAGCTCGCCCTCGAGCCGCTCGCACGTGCTGCTCGCGTCGCGACGAACCCAGCCGTACGCGACCACGATCCCGATCACCGTGGCGAGCGCGAGACCCAACAGCGCCGAGACCACGCGATCGCCCGCGAGCAGTCCGCGGCTCGGTGCGAGCTCGATCTGCCCGCGCATGCTCGCCGACGCCGGCAAGCTCGCGCTGCGCGAGGCCGGCACCGTCGCGAAGCGACCGCTGCTGGCCGCCGGCGCGGTCTCGACCGGCTCGAGCCGCGCCGCGGGGATCGAGGGATCGGTGCGCGGTGGCAACGGCGGTCGCGTGCTGCCCGGCGCATCGACGCGGGGACGCGAGCCGCTGCTGTCGGCCGCGCGATCGACCGCGCTCACGCCGTGCGTGCCGACCGGCGCCTTGGCCAGACCCGCGGCGGCGAGATCGAGCTGCAGCCGCTCGCCGGCGACCGGCGGCGCGAAGCGGGCGTCACCGCTGGGCTTGGGCCCACCGCCCAGCGCGGTCGCGTCGAGCACCGGCGCCTCGGGATCGAGCGTGGGCGCGTCGCTGGGACGGGCCGGACGCGATGGCGCGGGCCGGGTCGGTGGACCGGGCAAGGTCTGCTGCGGATCGGTCGCGCGCGGGCCACGGGGCGGCTCGGCGGCGCGCGGCGTCTGCGGGCGCGCGCTCGCGGCAGCACGGGGCGGCTCGCTGCTGCGCGGCGGCTCGCTGGCACGCGGGGCCGCCCCCGGCACCTGCGTCGCACGCGTGACCTGGCTGGTGCGCACCGGCGCGGGCGCGCGCGACTCGACCGGCCGCGGCGGCTGCGTGCGGCCGATCGACGCCGCCAGCAGCATCGCCGCGGCGCCTCGCGATCGGACTCGGTCGAAGCCGAGCGCCCGCGCTCGACCGCGGCGGGTGTGCCGCGCCGCACCGGCGGGACCTCGAGATCGTCGGCCGAATCGAGCCGCGACACCGTCAGCAGATCGCGGTCGTCGCCACCGCCGCCGGAGAACGGCGGCGCCGGCGGAAGCGTGACCGCGTGGCCCTGTTTCGTCGGGCTCGAGCACCAGCGCGCCCGACTCCCCCGCGACGGGCGCACGTCGACGATGGCGCCGATCTCGTGCAGCGATCGCGCCGCGGCGATCGCCTCGAGCTTGGACAGCTTGCGGTGGATCTCGAGCGCGCCCTGGGCCAGACCCGCCTGCACCGACGCCTGCGGCATCGCGAAGCGATCGACGACCGCGCGCGTGAGCGCCTCGAGCCCCCGTGGACCGGCCACACGGGCCCCCACGATCACGACGTCATAGAGCTCGTGCTGACCCACGGCGCGCGCCCAGAGTACCCGCGCGCTTGGTTTTTTTGTGGCGATCGGGGCCCAGCGTATGCTGCGGCCGCCCATGACCGCCCGCGCCGATCGTCGCCCCGAGCCCCAGGGTCGCCAGGCCCTGCGACGCGATGACACGGCCCCGCGCGCCGATGGACAGAGTGTCGAGCCCACGCGAACCCGCCCCCACACAACCGGCGTGTCGGCGCGACTGCGGCCGCAGGCACGGGGCTTGCTCTGCGCAGACGTGATGTCCCGCCGTGCGCCGCTGCGTCTGGCGTTCGCGACCGCGTTGGCGGCCGTCGCCACCTTGGGCCCCGCGCAGGCGCTCGCGTCACCCGCGGTCGACGGCACGCGCAACCTCTCGCTGGGCAACAACTCGCGCGCGTCGTCGTACGGCAGCAACGCGCTGTTGGCCAACCCTTCGAACATGTCGTTCTCGGGCGTGTTCGCGATCGAGCCGATGTACCAGCTCAACATCCGCTCGCGCACCAGCGGCCTGGGCGTGGTCGTGATGGACTCGCTCAACAACTCGCGCGTGTCGCTCGGCCTGGGCTACCTGTTCATGCGCGGCACGCCCACGGTGACGTTCACCGACGAACAGACCGGTGCCGACCGCGACTTCGAGCTGTCGCGCTTCGGCCACGAGGCCTTCGCCGCGGTCAGCGTCGCGATCGTGAAGCGGTGGCTGTCGCTCGGCATCAAGCCGAAGTACCAGTACGCGAGCCTGCGCTACCGCGACTCGACCGGCGCCGCGCGCAACGCCTCGCACAAGCTCAGCGCCTTCGGGCTCGATCTGAGCATGACCGCGAACCTCGCGGGCTGGGCTGCGATCGCGGTGGTGGCGACCAACCTCACCGGCTTCTCCAAGCCTTCGTTCACCGACGACAGCGACGTGAGCCTCGTCGACGTCGGCGCGACCGCAGGCACGATCCGCTACAAGTCGCTGTCGGAGCTGGCCGAGTACCCGCTGGGTGTCGCGTGGGGCGTGTCGGTGTTCCCGCTGCACAAGATCGATTTCTCGATCAACGCCGACGGCTACTACGACTTCTCGACCTTCAAGTTCGAGAAGGTCACGCGCAACGTCTACGGCGGCAGCGCGGAGTTCGTCGCGGGGCCGGTGCCGCTGCGATTCGGCACCACCTACGACAGCCGCGGCCGCGGCAAGGCCGACGATCGCGTGTTCGTCTCCGGTGGCATCGCCTACGTGCGCCAGGCGCCGTTGGGCAGCGTCGGCGTCGACATCGGCTTCGGCTTCTCGCAGCAGGTCAAGGGCCCGCTCAAAGAGACCATCTTGGGCTTGAACCTAGGCCTGCGGCTCAATCCCGACCTCTGAGCCTCCAGGCCGCAAGCTCCGCTGCCTCCCGGCGCGCCGCCCCGCCGTCCGGTCGCTGGCGCGACCGCCTGCCAGGACTCGCTCTCACGCGGAGCCACGCCCACGCCACGGCAGGCCCACCCGCCGCGCCATCGTCGTGCAGCGGTCGCGGAACCTGGCGAGGCTGCAGTAGTCTAGCCGACCGTGGGCGCCCCCCTCGCCGGCAACGCCGACGTCCGCGACGGGATCGCGGACGCACCCGTGCGCGACGACGAGCCCGGGGCAACGCCACAAGCCCAGCCCGCCGCGCCGACCGCCGCCGAACTCGACGAGTCGGCCGCCCTCGACGCCCAGGACCTGCGCGACCGTCGACTGATCCGGCGGGCGCGCGGCGGCGACGTGCGTGCGTTCGAAGAGCTCGTGCAGCACTACCAGCACCGCATCTTCGGGCTGGTGCTGCGCATGATCGGCAATCGTCAGGAAGCCGAGGATCTCGCGCAGGAGGTGTTCATCACCGTCCACCGCGCGCTCGCGAGCTACCGCGGCGAAGGCCGCTTCTACACGTGGCTGTATCGCATCGCGACCAACACGTGCAAGAACCGGATCAAGTACCTGCGCGGTCGCAACTTCCACCGCGCCGTACCGGTCGAAGAGACACCCGAGGCCCAGGCGCCAGCCGCCGAGGGCGGACCCGCGGTCTCGCTGCAGAGCCACATCGCCGGGCCCGAGGCGACGGTCGAGGCCAGTCGACTCGAAGCCGCGATCGCGGCCGAGCTGGCGCAGCTCGAGCCCGAACACCGCCTGCTCATCGTCCTGCGCGACGTGCAGGGCATGTCGTACGGCGACATCTTGCGCATCACCGGCCTGCAGGAGGGCACGCTCAAGTCGCGCCTGCACCGCGCCCGGCTCGCACTCAAGGACCGGCTCAAACCCTACATGCGCTGAATCGAAGAGGATTCCTCGCGCCCGGGTGCGCCCGGGTCCCCCGCGCACTACCCTTTTCCGAGACGCCCCGCCCCATGGCAAGCCCCAGCGACAACCAGGCCGAACGCATGACGGCCTATCTCGATGCCGAGCTCGACGCGGCCGAGACCGAGGCGTTCGAGCGCTGGCTCGACGACTCGCCGCAGGCGCGCACCGAGCTCGAGGATCTGCGTCGGGTCATGCAGCTGGTGGGCAAGCTCGGCGCGGTCGAGGCCCCGCCCGATTTCGCCGAGAAGGTCGCACGGAAGATCCGACGTCGGGCCACGTTCGAGCGCGACAGCGGCTTGCTCGGGCTGATCACGCTGCCGTTCCAGGTGATCTGCATCATCGTGATCCTCACGATCGCGGCGCTCAACATGATGGCGCAGCTCGAGTCGCAACCGCAGGCGATCGAGCCCGAGCGCGTCGCGAACGAGGATCCCCGCGCGGACGAGGCCGCCGCCGACGGTGGCCTCGAGCCCTCGCAGGATCGCCCGCCCCTACCGGTCGTGCCGTAGTCGCCTGCGACCCACCGAGCCGGCCGCCCACGACAAGCTCGGAGCGTCTGTGATACAACCGCGGCCGGCATGGCGCGGGAAGTGACGATCGTCGACGCGGGTCTGGGCAACCTGGCAAGCGTGGAGCGCGCGCTCATCCAAGTCGGCGCCGCTGTTCGAGTTTCTGGCGATCCGGACAAGGTCGCGACGGCCCGCATGGTGGTCTTCCCCGGCCAGGGCGCCTTCGGGCCGGCCACCAGCGCCATCGTGGACGGGGCCCTGGGCGCGGCGCTGCGCATGGTGATCGACAGGGGCGATCCCTTCTTGGGGATCTGTCTGGGCATGCAGATGCTCTTCGATCGCAGCGAAGAGAACACCGGGCACCCCGGCCTGGGCATCCTGCCGGGCTACTGCCGCCGCTTCCCGCTGGGCCTCGACGAAGACGCCGAACCCAACGCCCGCCCGCCCGCGGTGCCGATCGTCGCGGTGGAGCCCAAGGTCGAAGGCGGCTCCAAGCGCGAGTCGATGGCGGCCTCCATCGCCGCCGCGCTCGAAGGCGACCAGGAATCGTCGAAGGCCGCCGCGACGCTCACCGCCAGCGACGGCGACGAGTCCCCGCGTGGCGACGACGGCGGCGGCGAACCCAGCTCCGACGCGCCCGCGAACGAGGGCCCGCAAGCGTCCGCGCCCGAGCCCGCCCCGGCCGCGGCGCCCGTGATCGTGCCGGTCGCCCCCGTGGTGCCGCCACCACCGCCAGTCGTGCAGGCGCCGCCCCCGGTCGCGCGCGACAACCCCGACGCGCCGCTGCGCCGCCTGGTGAAGGTGCCCCACGTCGGTTGGAACGCGGTCGAGCCCACCGGCGAGCACTACTACTTCGTGCACAGCTACTACGTCGAGCCCGAGCGTCCCGAGGACGTCATGTGGGTGACGAGCTACGGCGGCATCCGCTTCCCCGCGGCGGTGCGCTACCAGAACCTGCTGGGCTGCCAGTTCCACCCCGAGAAGAGCCAACGCGCGGGTCTCAAGTTCCTGCGCGCGTTCCTGCTCGGAGGCTGGGGTTGAAGATCATCCCCGCGATCGATCTGCTGCAAGGCCACGCGGTACGCCTGGTCCAGGGCGACCGCTCGCAGGCGACACGCTACGCGACCGCGCCCGAGGCGATGATCGAGCGCTTCCTCGCCGCCGGCGTCACGCTGGTGCACCTGGTCGATCTCGACGGTGCGTTCGGCGAGCCGCCGCAGCACGAGCTGGTCGCGCGGCTGTGCGCGCGCGCCCACGAGGGCGGCGCCCAGGTCGAGCTCGGCGGTGGCCTGCGCGACGCCGACGCGGTCGAGCGCGCGCTGCAGACCGGCGCGGACGCAGCGGTGCTGGGCACCTTGGCGCTGCGCCAGCCGGAGCTGACCGCATCGCTGTGCGCGCGGCACCGCGGGCGCATCGTCGTGGCCGCCGACGCGAAGGACGGCATGGTCGCGATCGACGGCTGGCGCGAGCCCTCGCGCAAGCCCGCGCGCACGCTGGTGCGCGAGGCTGCCGGCTGGGGCGCGGCCGCAGTGCTGCACACCGACATCGGCCGCGACGGCATGCAGACCGGGCCCGCCATCGCGGCCACCGCCGCGCTGCAGGCGGAGGTCGAGATCCCGATCTACGCCAGCGGCGGCGTTGGCTCGCTGGCGCACCTGCACGCGTGCAAGGACGCCGGCATCGCCGGCGTGATCGTCGGCCGCGCGCTGTACGAGAACTCGTTTTCCATCGAAGAGGCGATGACGCGATGCTGAAGCGACGGATCATTCCCTGCCTCGACATCAAGAACGGCCGCGTGGTCAAGGGCGTGCACTTCGCCGGCCTGCGCGACGCCGGCGATCCGGTCGAGGCCGCACGGGCCTACGACCTGCAGGGCGCCGACGAGATCTGCCTGCTCGACATCACCGCGACCACCGAGGGCCGCGAGACCTTCGTCGAGGTGGTGCGGCGGGTGTCGGCGCAGCTGTTCGTGCCCGTGACCGTCGGCGGCGGCGTGCGCCGCGACGAGGACGTGCGCAAGCTGCTGGGCGCCGGCGCGGACAAGGTCGCGATCAACTCCGCCGCGGTCGCGAACCCACCGTTGGTGCGGCGGCTGGCCGAGCGCTACGGCTCGCAAGCCATCGTCGGCGCGGTCGACGTGCGCCGCCTGCCCGCACGCCCGGGCGAGCGCGAGCCGCTGTACGAGGTCGTGATCCACGGCGGCACCCGCTCGACCGGCCTCGACGTGGTCAGCTGGTGCCGCCAGCTCGCCGAGCTCGGCGCGGGCGAGATCCTGCTGACGTCGATGGACCGCGACGGCACCCGCGATGGCTACGACCTCTGGATCACCCGCGAGGTCGCGCGCGCGGTGCCGATCCCGGTGATCGCGTCGGGCGGCGTCGGCTCGCTCGAGCACCTGCGCGAGGGCCTCGCGACCGGCTGGGGCGAGGCCGACGCGGCGCTCGCGGCCTCGATCTTCCACTTCGGGCTGTACTCGATCGCACAGGCCAAGCGTTACCTGCTCGACCACGACATCCCCGTGCGTCCGCCCGAGCCCGCCCACCCGGCGCTGGTGTGACCGTGGTCGACGCCGACGCGCTCGAGGGCCTGTGGCGCGAGGCCAAGCCCGACGCGGCCGGCCTCGTGACCGCGGTGGTGCAGCACGCCCAGACCGGCGTGGTGCTCATGGTCGGCGCGATGAACCGCGAGGCGCTCGCGCGCACGCTCGCGAACCGACGCGTGACCTTCTTCAGCCGCAGTCGCCAACAGCTGTGGGAAAAGGGCGAGAGCTCGGGCCACACGCTGCACCTGGTCGACCTGCGCATCGACTGCGACGGCGACGCCGTGCTCGTGCAAGCGCATCCGGTCGGGCCGACCTGCCACACCGGCGCGAGCAGCTGCTTTTTCCGCGAGGCCCACGGCGAGGGCCTGCGTGCCGACGACGGTCCCGCGGCAGTCGCCGGCGCCGAGCTGGCGGCGCTGGCCGAGGTGTTCGCGGTGATCCTCGCGCGCAAGGCCGGCGTGGGCGCGACCGCATCGGGCGGCCGCAGCTACGTGCGCGACCTGCTCGCCGGCGGGCCCATGGCGATCGCGGCCAAGATCCGCGAGGAGGCCGATGAGCTGGCGCGCGCGCTGCAGAGCGAGGCCGACGAGCGCGTCGCGGCCGAGGCCGCGGACCTGCTGTTCCACGCGTGGGTCGGGCTCGCGGCCCGCGAGCTGTCGCCGCGCGACGTCGCCGCGGTGCTGGCGGCGCGCTTCGGCACCAGCGGCCACGACGAGAAGGCCGCACGCCGGGGCGCCGGCAGCGAGCCCCCGCCGGCGAAGGGCTGACTCGACCTGATATGCTGCGCCCGGCCGTGGCCGAGCTGCAGCACAGCGTGGGGTTCTGGGTCGCGCTCGCGTATTTCGTCGCGGCGATCCCCACCGGCGTGGTCGTCGCGCGGCTGCGCGGCGTGGACCTGCGCGCCCATGGCTCGGGCAACATCGGCGCGACCAATGCCGGCCGGGTGCTCGGGACCAAGCTCGGGGTCGTGGTGCTGCTGCTCGACACGGTCAAGGCCGCGACGCCGGTGTGGCTCGCGATGCGCGATGACGCGTTGGGCGACGGACCCGCGGCCCAGGCCGGCCTCGCGGCGGTCGGCTTCGCCGCGGTCGTGGGCCACATCTTCCCGGTCTACCTCGGCTTCCGTGGCGGCAAGGGAGTCGCGTGCGCCCTGGGCGTGTTCCTCGCGCTCGATCCCGCCGTGGCGCTGGCGGCGGTGGTGCTCTACGGCCAGACCGTGTGGCTGACCCGGGTGTCGGCGATGGGCTCGCTGACCGCGGTCACGGCCATCACGCTGTCGCTGTGGATCGCCGACCGACCCGGACCGCACCAGCTGCTCGCGCTCGCGACCGCGACCATCATCTGGATCCGGCACGTCAGCAACATCCGCGGCATGCTGGCCGAGGCCCGCGAGCGCAAGCGCGCGAAGGCCGGCCGGGCCGAGGCCGATTGACGCGCACCGCCCGAGGCGAGTCGCAACACCGCCGGCGAGGGCGGTGAGCCGGGCGACATCGGCCGGCATCGTCGCGCCCCACTGCGCGCCCGCGCCGCAGGACCCCCACGCTTGCGCACGTCGATGCACCGAGCGAACGATGCATCGCACGCACGAGGGCTTGGCGCGTGCAACCAGCCGGCGGTAGGCTTCGTCGTCGACTGGTGTTGCCGCGGCCGCACACGCTCTACGTCGGAGGCCTCCCGCCCGAGATGGACTCGGTCGGGCTGGCAGCGCTGTTCCGCGACTTCGGTGAGCTGGCAGCCGCCCGCGTCGTGATGCGTCCGTCGACCAACCTGTGCCGCGGCTTTGGCTACGTCTCGTTCGTCACCGCGGCGGCGGCCGAGCTGGCCCGGCGGGCGCTCGATGGCCGCGAGCTCTCCGGAGCGCGATTGCGCGTCGCGCCGGCCACCTGATCGCGTCGCCGCGACGCAAGGTGCTCTCGCAGAAGCGGACACAACCGCTGCACTCCGCGACGCAGCGACGGTGACAGGGTTGCTCGCACGCGCCGTCGCACGCGCCCTCACAGGCCTCGGTGCAGTCGGCGACACACTCGCTGCAGTGCACGGTGCACGGATCGGGCTCGGGCCGCGGCCGCGCGAACAGGGTCAGCAGCACCAGCGATGCAGTCGGGCGCAGCATCGCGTCACGCGGCGAAGATCCGTCGCTGCACCTCGAAGCGCGACGAGGCCCCGAGCTTGCGACGAAGGTTGATGGTATGCATCTTGACCGTGCTCTTCGAGATGCACAGGGCCCGCGCGATGTCCTGGTAGCGATAGCCCTGGGCGATGTAGCGCAGCACCGAGCACTCGCGCGCCGACAGCCCGCTGAGCTTCGCCAGCGCCTCGACGTGGGCCTCGACGCGGTCGCGGACCTCGGGCAGCGCGAGCCGCTCGGGCCGCGCCTCGGTGCGCAGCCGCAGGGTGCGCTCGCACTGCTGCCGCAGCTGCCGGGTGGCCGCGGCCACGCGCACGACCGCCGCGACCAGCTCCGCCGCGGCACCCTCGCCCGGCAGGAGCTCGAGCGGCCCGGTGCGCAGCGCCACCCGCGGGCCCTCGCCCTGCGGCGGCATGCCCACCAGCGCGTGCAGGCACGGACGGCGACAGTGGTGCAGCGCGCCCGCGAGCGCCACCCGCACCGACGCGCGCAGGCCGGCGTCGAGCAGGGCCGCGTCGAACGGGCGACCGCGCAGCGCGACCGCGTCGCGGGCAGCTGCGCCCGTGCGGCACGCCACCACCTCCGCACCCGCGGCCGCGATCGCCGACGCCATCCGCATCGATGCCGCAGCATCGATCACCACCACCAGCACGCGCGCGTCCTGCAGCGGACGCGCGCCGGTGTCCTCCGACATGGGCCCGACCTCCGCCCCGCGCGACGCGGGGCTCGTGCGGGCCCGTCGGCATCGGCCGCGACGGCGTTGCAGCCGTGGGCGCGCCGATCAGCGCTGGACCAACAGCGGCGCGTCGCGGCGAGGCGCGGGACTGCCGTACAACCGCGTGACCTCGGCGGCCATCTTGCCCGCAGCGCGAACGACAGCATGCGGTAGTCCGCGCGCAGCGACCACAACAGGTACTTGAAGCTCGCGGGCTTGTTGCCTTCGATGAAGAAGTGGCCCACCCACGCGGGGCCGTAGCCGAACACCAGCGCGAGCGCGACGAGCCACATCGGGCCCATCAGCGCGGCGTAGCTCGCCGTGAGCGTGCCCAGCGACGTGCCGAAGTAGTGCAGCGCGCGGCAGATCGGCACGCGGTGCTCGCCGATGTAGAAGGGCCAGAACTCGTCGAAGCTCTCGATGCGGCGCGACATGGCGGGTGGCGCCGCCGAGCATAGCCTGCCGCGGGCGCGGCGGATCAGCCCAGCCGCGCCGGGCCCGAGCCCAGCGCGACGGTGGTGTCGTCGTCGCGGCCGCGGCCGGTGCCCGCGGCGCGGGGTCGCAGCGACCGGGGCCGCAGCGCCTGCCGCGGGCCGGCGTGCGCCGGCATCCGCAGCGGCCGCTCGCGCATGTACTCGGGCACCGGCGCGCCCAGCCGCTCGAGCACCCGCGGCGCGACCGCGAGCGTGCTGCAGTGCGGCCGCGGCAGCCCCGCGTCCACACGCGCGCGCACGGGCGCCGACGCGCTGTGGATCGCGAGCACGCCCTCGGGCACGTGGTACGCGGTCTGGCCCGACTCGTCTTCGATCGCGACATCGGCGAAGCCGAGCTCGCGCATCGAGACGCTGCGACCGCGGATGATCGCGGTGCCGTCGTGGCGGCCCTGCACCACGGGCACGACCACGCACACGCGCCCGCCCCCGAGCCACTCGATCTCGACCGGCTCGCCGGCCACGCGCAGGCCCTGGGTGCGCTCGGCGAAGCTCGCGGCGGCGACGTCGTCGAGCGCGAGCACGACCCGCGGCAGCATCGCGGCCTGACGGGTGTACTGCGCCGGCGCATAGCCCAGCGCGGACATCAGCGCCGCGGGGTCCTCGAGGTACAGCTGCGTGCTGGTGCGGTTGTCGGCCCGGGTCGCGGCCTGGCCCATGCTCGTGCTCAGCCACAGCTCGCGGCCGCGGCCGGCATGGGTGTACGCCAACAACTGCGACAGCATCGCGTCGGTCTGATCCATCGCCCACGAGATCTCGTGGCGATAGGCCGCGCGCCACGGCGCGGGGTAGTCGTTGCGCGCGTAGTCGTCGGGATAGGCCGCGGCCCAGAAGCGATGCATCGTCGCGGCGACGTGGTTGGTGAAGAAGCAGGCGTAGCGCGGCTGCGTGCGCGCGAGCAGCCGCGTGAACACGTCGAAGCCCAGGCGCGCCTGCACGCTGCGTCGACGCACGACCTTGGCCGCGTCGACGCGCTCGTGCAGCAGCTGCGCCGCGGTCTGGGCCAAGGTGCGCGGTCGCAGGCCCAGCGACGGCAGGCTGCGCGCGAGCGCGAGGCCATCACGCCACGGCACACCGCGCTCGACGTTGCGGGCGCTGCGACGTGACAGCGTGAGGTTGAAGCGCTGGAACGGCTCGACCGCGGGCGGCAGGGTCTGCGGGTGCTCGGCGAAGGGATCGGGCACGTGGAACGCGACGCCACGCAGGGCCTGGGGCAGCGCGCTCGAGTGCATCGAGCCGAACACACCGGTGCTCACGCCGGCGTCGCGCAGCAACGACCACAACGGTGGCCGCGCGCGATCGACCTCGCGCACGTCGGCGTTGAGGTTGGTGATGCCGTGCTCGGCCTCGGGCACACCGCGATGCAGGCTCGACCACGTGACCCACGGGCTCAGGCGCTGCTCCTGTGCCACCGTGGTGAAGGCCTCGCACTGGCCCAACAGCTGCGCGAGCGCACCGTGGGGCCGACGCGCGACGTGGTCGAGCACGACCCGCCACGGCACTTCGTTGAGCTCGAACATGACGATGCTGCTGGTGGACACGCGCGCTCTCCTCCCCGGCGAACGGCGGCGCGGGTGTGGGGGCACACCGCGGCCGCCGTCGACGGACCAACGATTCACCACGCGGGGCGCACCACGGCCTCGCACTGCACGGCCATGGCGCCCGCGGCCCGAGTCCGTGACGCGGGCGAGCGCGGCCCGCCCGGCGCTGGTCGATCGTGCGGGGCTCAGCGCTCGCCGACGGCGTCCGCGGCCGCGAGCGTCAGCGGCAGGGTGTCGAGGTGGACCAGGCGCAGGATCGCCGCGCGGTCTCCGGCCTCGATCGCGTCGAGCGTGGGCCCGAGCTCGACGGCCTCGTGTCGCAGCGGCGGCCGTGCGGCCTGCGCGGGGATCTCGAAGGCGTGCAGCCCCAGCGCGCTGCCCTGCTCGATGTGGGTCGCGACGACCGTGAACGAGGGACCGTCGTAGCGCAGGGGCAATCCGGCCGCCTCCCAGGTGCAGACCTCACCGCCACCGGCACGCACGCGCACACACTCGACGCCTGCGATGGTCTCGCGCGCTCCCGGGTCCTCGCTGCGCGCGAGCTCGAGCTCCTCGCGCCACGCTCGCACCGCGTCGACGATGCGATCGCGGCGCGCCGACGGCAACGCGGCGATCGTGCGCGCGGCAGCGCCCAGCTGTGCCGGCTCGACCGTGCCCGCGTCCTCGCCCTCGGCGCGCCATAGCGCGTCGGGGGTGTGCACGGCGGAACCGCGGATCTCTCGCGTGCCGTCGGGCAGCGGCAGCGTCAGCACCCAGTTCTCGCGCACGAGCCCGCCCTCGGACGCGAGCAGCTCGAGCGTGCCCGAGATGCCCGCGGGACCCGTGACGTCGTAGACGACCACGGCCGCGCGACCGGGCAGCGGCACCAGCTCGGCGAGGATGCCGGTCGCGTCGCTCGGGCGCGGGGCCGGCAGCGCCTGCAGCTCGGCGACGCGCGGCGCGAGCGTACCGGGCTCGACCGCCGCCGGCGCGGGCTCGCAGGCCGCGAGCCAGCCCGGTCCCGCCAGGCCCAGCATCCACCGCGTCCACCAGCGCAGACGGCTGCGGAGGCGGGCGAGCGCGCGAGCATCGTGGCGGGTCATGGCCATGGGCCGCGCCGACGCCGGCGCGGTCGGGACCAGGCTTAGCACCGCCGCGATCACGCCCGAAGTTCTCGGCGATTTCGTCCGCCGAGCTCAGCCGCCGCGCTGGATGCCCAGCAGCTACATCTTCTTGTGCAGGTGCGTGCGCTCGATGCCGAGCGACTCGGCGGTCTTCGACACGTTCCACTGCAGCTCGCGCAGACGCTGGGTGATGAACGCGCGCTCGACCGCCTCGCGGAAGTCTCGCAGCGACAACCCCGGCGGCAGCGCGCCGGCCTGCAGCTCGAGCGCGGGGCCCAGGCCCAGGCCGCCGCCGTCGTCCTCGGTCGCGGCGCCGCGCAGCTCCGCGGGCACGTCGTCGAGCTCGAGGTCGCCATCGGACAGGATGACCATGCGCTCGATGACGTTGCGCAGCTCGCGGACGTTGCCCGGCCAGGGATAGGCCGCCAGCGCCGCGAGCGTCTCGGGCGCGAGGCGCTTGCGCGCCAAGCCGTTCTCGCGGCAGGCCTCGTCGATGAAGTGACGGCAGAGCAGCTCGAGGTCCTCGGTCCGTTCGCGCAGCGGCGGCACCACGATCGGCACCACCGCGAGGCGGAAGTAGAGATCCTCGCGGAACTCGCCGCTGCCGACCAGCTCTGCGAGGTTCTTGTGCGTGGCCGCGAGCACGCGCACGTCGACGTTGATGACCTTGTTGCTGCCCACGCGCATGAGCTCGCCGCTCTGCAGCACGCGCAGGACCTTGGCCTGGGCCGTGCTCGACATGTCGCCGATCTCGTCGAGGAAGATGGTGCCGCCGTCGGCGACCTCGAACAGGCCCTTCTTCTGCGCCATCGCGCCGGTGAAGGCGCCGCGCTCGTGGCCGAACAGCTCGCTCTCGATGAGCTCGGGCGGGATGGCGGCGCAGTTGACCTTCACGAACGGGGCATCGCGGCGGTCGCTGCTCTCGTGGATCGCCCGCGCGATCAACTCCTTGCCGGTGCCGCTCTCGCCGGTCACGAGCACGCGTGCGCGCGTGCGGCCGACCTTGGCCACGTGGGCCAGCAGCGCCGCCATCGCCGGGCTCTCGCCGATGATCTCGCCGCGGATGCGCGCGCGCAGCGACGCGAGCTTGCGGTCGGCGTCGTGCTGCCGCAGCGCGTTGCGAACGCTGACGATGATGCGGTCGCGGTCGAGCGGCTTCTCGAAGAAGTCGAACGCGCCGAGCCGCGTGGCCTTGACTGCGTCCTCGACCCCGGCGTGACCGCTGATGAGGATCACCGGGATCGCCGGACGGCCGCCGCCGCGCTCGGCCAGCTGCTCGAGCACCTGCAGCCCGCTCATGCCGGGCATGAGCACGTCGATGATCAACACCTGCACCGCCGGCGTGGTCGCGTCGAGCAGCGCGAGGGTCTCCTCGCCGCTGGCAGCCTCGATCACGTCCGCGCCCTCGCCCTCGAGCACCATGCGCAACGTGCGACGGATGTTGCGCTCGTCGTCGGCGACGAGGATGCGTCCCGCCAGATCACCCGCACGCGCGGTCGAGGCCTCGCCCGCGGCGGCGGTGGCGTCGTCGTCGGCAGCGCCGGTCTCGGTCATCGGCGACATGATGCCCGAAAGCGCCGCACGCCGTGCTAGCGTCGAGGACGACATGCCCGCGACGCTGTATCTCAAGAGCACCTGAACCAGCTGCCGCGACGTACGAGGTCTCGTACGCGAGCTGGGTGCCGAGGTGACCGAACGTGACTACGCCAAGCGGCCGCTGACCCAGGCCGAGATCGAGGCGATCGTGAGGCGCGCCGGCGGCGTGGCCGCGGTGCTCAACACGCGCCACGCCGCGGCCAAAGCCAACGGCTGGGCGACCAAGCCGCCGACCAAGGCCGCGTTCGTGGCCGCGGTGTTGCGCGAGCCCAACCTGCTGCGCCGGCCGATCCTGCTGGCCGACGACGCGGTCGTGGTCGGCAAGGACGAGGCCCGCGTGCGCGAGCTGCTGGGTTGATCACGGCCCGCCGCCGACCGTGATCGAGTGGCGGCCGCGGGCGCGAGCGACCCGAGCTGACGCGCCGCGGTCCGCGTCAGTGCACCAGCCGTGCCGCGAAGGCGTCGGTCTCGTGCTCGGTCGGGCCATACCCGCCGACGACGTAGACCGCATCACCGTCGACCGCGATGCCGCGCACGCGCGTCCAACCGGCGTCTTCGATCGCGATCTCGGCCTGGTACACCGGCGTCGCGTTCGCGACGTCGATCGCGGTCACCACGCTGGTCTTCTTGCCCGCGCCGACGTCGATCGTACCGGCCAGCACGGCCCTGCCACCCCGGACGTCGAGCGCCTGGCACTCCTGGTCGCCGTCGCCGAGATCGAAGGACGCGTCGAGCTGAGGGTCGCCCTGGGGCGAGAACACGCCCCACCACAGCTCGACGTCGTTGAAGCCCGACATCGCGCCACACACGTGCAGGTTGCCATCGGGCGCCTGCGCCAGCGCGACCTCGCCGATGACGTTGTCGAGCGATTGGTCCCACGCCGGCACCGACATCGTGTCGATGGCGCCCTGGTAGCCCCGCAGGTGCCAGCTGAAATCCTCGAACCACACCGACGCGAGCGCGCCTGCGGGCGTCGAGGTCACGCGGCGCGCGGTGCCGAGGAAGCCGCAGTCGCAGCGGACCTCGTCGACGTGGGTGATGCCGTCGAAGACCATCAGCCAGCCGTCGCTGTCGGCATCCAGCGCGGTGCTCTGCCCGGCCACGACGACCCCGCCGTTGGGCAGCGGTGCGACGCCCAGGCCGAGATCGAACTCCGGCGTGGAGCCCTGCTCGGATTCCTCGACCAGCGTCGCGTCCTGGTCGAAGCGGCCGAGCCACAGCTCGCCCGAGGGTGTGACGCGTGCGACGCCGCCGGCGACCGTGAAGCCGCCGTCGGCTCCGGGCGCCACCGCGAATGCGCGATCGTCTTGGCTCTCGCCGTCGGCGGTCACGCGCGCGACCGCACCGCCGTCGAGATCGAGCAGCTGCACCCATACGTCACGGTCGTTGCCGGCGGTCGCGATCCCGCCCACGACCACCAGATCCGCGGGCCGCAACATCAAGGCCTCGGCGCCCTCGTCGTCGACGTCGGTGCCGGCGGTGTACGACCACACCACGGTGCCGCTGGGCACGCAGCCGCTGCACCCGTCGCCGGGCGTGTCGTTGCCGTCGTCGCAGAGCTCGTCGCCCGCGACGACACCGTCGCCGCACACCGGCGCACCGGCGGTGCCCGAGGACGAGTCGACCGAGCCGCTGTCGACCGACTCCGAACCCGAGCCGCTCGCGGTCTCCGACAGCGTCGTCGTGCCGGTCGTCGCGTCGGTGCCCTCGCCCGTGGTGTCACCGCTCGAGCTGCTCTGCGGCGACGAATCGACACCGGGCCCCTCGTCGAAACAACCCGCGATCGGCAACAGCCACGTCACCACCCATGGGACTCGAGCACGCAACCGCATCGTCGAAGCCAGAGCCTCCAGCGTATCGCCGCGACTGCGGCCACGCCAACGCCGCGCTGGTGCAGGCGCGGGTGGAGGCGCCGCCGGCATCGCGGGGCGCCAAGAGCATGGGGCATCGATGCCGAACGGCGCACTTGGGTGAACAGTGGTAACCCACGCCGTCGCGGCGCCGTCGAAGGGGTGCGCGGCGCGTACGCGGACCCGGCGGGCCCGGGCCCGGTGACGTGCAGCACATCGATGGGAGACGTGGGATGCGAGCGCAGACGTTCGTGATCGGGCTTGTTGCGATGACGGTGGCGTGTGACGACGGCGCGGCGGCGGACTCGACCGCCGACGCCGCGAGCGAGAGCAGCGGTGACAGTGGCAGTGACGGCGACGGCACCGCGGACAGCGGCTCGGGCGGGCAGACCGGCGGCGGCGAGGCGCTGCTGCACGAGGGCCAGCCGGGCAGCTTCTTCGAGAACCTCGCGATCGCGCCCGACGGTGGGGTCGTGTTCAGCGATCTCACCGGCCGCGCGGTGCTGCGCTTCGACGAGGACAGCGGCGTGCGCACGCTGGCCGCGATCGACGACAGCCCCGCCGGCCTCGCGTTCGACGTGGACGGCACGCTGTACGTGACCGCATTCCGCGAGTCCATCCTCGAGCTCGACGATCCCTTCGTCGCCAGCTGCAGGGTCTGGCGGATCGACGCCGACGGCGATGCGACCGTGGTCGCCGACGCGCCGCAGGCCGGCATGCTCAACGGCATCGAGCGTGTGGCGCCGGGCGTGTTCCTGGTCGCCGACTCGAGCGCGGGCACGATCTGGCGCCTCGACGCCGACAGCGGCGCGCTCGCGCCGTGGCTGCAGGACGACCGGCTCGAGGCCGTCGCCGGCCTGGTCGCCCCCGGCGCGAACGGACTGCACCTGCGCGACGGCGTGCTGTGGATCGCCAACAGCGGGCGCGCGCCGCTGGGGCGGATCGCCATCGACGACGCGGGCGCGCCCGCGGGCCCGCTCGAGATCGCGATGACCGGCGTGGTCGTGGACGATTTCGCGTTCGCGGCGTCGGGCGAGATCTACGCCGCGACTCACCTGAGCGACGTGATCCGCATCGATCCCGACGGCGCATGGTCGGCGCTCGCGGTGCCGCAGGACCTGCTGGCCGGGCCGACCTCGCTGGTGTTCGGCCACGGCGAGCACGACCGCGCCTCGATCTACGTGGTCAGCGACGGCGGCCTGTTCTTCCACCGCGACGAGCCCACGGCCGCCGCAGCCGCGCGCCTGGTCCGCATCGCCCTCGACGAGGTCGGGCCGTGACCGCCGGTCGCACATGGGTCATTCGACCGACTTGAAGCCGCGCCCGCCCGACGACAAGGTGGAGCGGCCATGCTGAAGCACCCGCCCGCCGTGCCCTCCCGACGTCACCCGCTGCGCGCGTTGGCGCTGTGGCTGTGCGCGATGCTGCCTTCGCTGCCGGGCTGCGCCCACGAGGGCGTGCACGCGCCGCCCACCGCACCCAAGGCCGCGCCGACCAAGACCGTCGTGCTGGTGCACGGCATGTTCATGACGCCCGCGTGCTGGGGCCCGTGGGTCGACGCGCTGCAGCAGCAGGGTTACGAGGTGCTCGCGCCGGCCTGGCCCGCGCACGATCGCACGCCCGCACAGGCGCGCCGCGCCCACCCCGACCCCAAGCTCGCGGCCGTGGATCTGGCGCAGGTCGTCGATCACTACCGCACGATCATCCGCGGACTCGACGAACCGCCGGTGCTGATCGGCCACTCGATGGGCGGCTTGGTGGTGCAGATCCTGCTGGCCGAGGGCCTCGCCAGCGCCGCGATCGCGATCGATGCCGCGCCACCCAAGGGCGTGTTCACGTTCAACGGCAAGTTCCTCAAGAGCAACGGCCGCGTGCTGCGGGGCTCGCTCGACGAGCCGCTCGACATGGACCCCGAGCGCTTCGCCTACGTGTTCGTCAACGCGCAACCACCCGCCCAGCAGCGCGAGATCTGGGAGAGCTTCGCGCAGCCCGAGTCGCGTCGGGTCGGTCGCGGCGCGACCACCGAGCAGGGCAAGGTCGACTTCGGCGCCCAGCGCGGGCCGTTGCTGTTGGTCACCGGCGAGCTCGATCACGCGGTGCCGCCGGTGATCGGGCGCAAGACCTTCCGCCGCTACGGCCGCGCCAACGCGTACACCGAGCTGCGCGAGATCGCCGGCGCCGACCACTGGCTCATCGGCAGCAGCAAGTGGCGCGAGGTCTTCGAGCTCAGCGTGTCGTGGCTACGCGCACGCGGCGTGGCGCCGACGCCGGCCGTGCGGGCGCCGGCGGATCCCGCGAGCACACCGGCCGAGGCCACGAGCGCGGCCGAGACCGCGGGCGCACCGGCCGAGCCTGCGCCCGCGCCCGCGCCCTGAGCTGCGCGCGCCTCAGTCGCGCTCGCCGTCGACCAGCCCCTGTTCGACCACGAACAGCGCCGCGGCGGCGCGGGTGCAGATGCCGATCTTCGCGTAGGCGTGCTCGAGGTGGTGACCGACCGTGCGCGCCGAGATCCCCAGGCGCGCGGCGACCTGCTTGTTGGTCTCGCCGCGTGCGACCCACACCAGCACCTCGACCTCGCGCGCGGTGAGCCCCGCTGGCGCGGCCGCACCGCGCGTCGGCGCGGGCGTGCCGAGCACGGCGTCGACCGCCTCGCGATCGAGCCGCCCAGCCGCGACCTCGCCGCGCAGCAGTGCGATCGCAGTCTCGCGGTCGTGGGCCGGGCGATGGGGTCGCGCCTCGGTCAGGGCGCACCACACGTCGGCGGCCGCGAGCAGGCGCGCCGCCGGTGGCAGGTCCTCGCGCGCGAGCCCGGCGGGGTAGCCCGAGCCGTCGCCGCGCTCGTGATCACACGCGGCCAGCTGCGCCGCATCGCGCAGCACCGGTGCACGCGCGACGATGCGGCGACCGTGATAGGCGTGCATGCGGATCCGCTCCCAGTCCGAGGCCGACAGCGGCCCGCGCTTGGACCAGACCGTCGCAGGGATCGCCACGCGCCCGAGATCGTGCAGCAGCGCCGCGCGGCGCAGGGCCTGCAGCTCCGCGGGCGACAGCCCGGCGTTGCGACCGGCAGCCTCCGCTGCGATCGCCACCGCACGGCTGTGCCCGAGCGTGTGCACGCTCGCGAGATCGGTGAAGTCGGCGAACGCGGTCACGACCGCGTCGACGTCGGCGTCGGCACCGATCATGGGAAACTCCGCGCCGAGCGCGACGAAGGCATCCCACGCCGCGCCGGCCGCAAGCGGCTCGAACAGCGCCGGTGCGTGGGCGACGAAGCCGTCGACGACGGCGGGATCGAGCGCACCGCCGCGCCGCCGCAGCAGCGCCTCGCACGTCCCCGCGAGCCCGATCGCGCGCTGCAGCAGCTCCGCGAGGCTGGCCACCTGCACCACCGCGACCACGTGGCCCAGCGCGTCGCCGCGCAGGCCGCGGGGCCCGCCGCGACCGTCGAAGCGCTCGTGGATGCGATCGAGCGCCGTGATCGCGCCGGCGCCCACACCCATGCGCGTGCCGAAGCGGCGGCCGACCTCGCACTGCGAGGTGAACAGCAGGCGCAGGCGCGCGGGCGCACCGACGATCGCCGCGCCGCGCCGCGCGAGCCGGCGCCAGCGGCTGGTCTCACCCGCGAGCGCCTCGCCGCCGGCGCGCCACAGCGCCCGCGCATCGCCGTAGTCGACGGTTCCGAACACGCGGCGTGCGACCACGTCGTCGCCGAACTGCTGCGCCTCCTCTGGCGCGAACGCCGAGCAGCCGATGAAGCGCAGCAGCGCGGCGTGGAAGACGTCGCGTTGGGTCGACGCCGGCAAGCCGCACGCGCGCGCGAGTCCGACCGCGAGCACCGCGGTGCGCAGGGTCTTGTCGTCGCCGTGATCGTTGGCGAGATCGGTCGCCAGCGACAGCGCCGCGAGCACCTCGGTCCACGGGTCGATCGCGGCCACCGCCGCCACGGTACCCCGTCCACCGCGCGACGGCGCATGCTAGGCTGCTGGCGTGAACCTGCGCTCGGCCATGATGGTGGTGCCTGCGCTGCTGCTGGGCTGGCTGGCGTGGTGGGTGGCCGGGCGACAGGACGTCTTCGCGCTGTTCGTCTGCGGCGTGACCCTCATCGCGGCCGACCTCGCGTTGCGCTGGCGCTCGCGACGGGGCCAGCTGGCCGCGGGCACCCCTGCGAACTCGAGCCAGTGGCTGCTCGCGCCGTCCATGGGCGGCAGCCTCACGATCGTGCCGCTGTGGGCCATCGGGGCCATCCAGCTGGGCGCCGCGGTCGCGCGCTCGCTCGGCGCCACGGGCTGAACGATGGCGTCGCCACTGCCGATGCGACGCTGGAGCCGTGGGCGTGTCTCGGGGTGCCGACGGGCCCAGGCCCGGGAGGAGCGAACCCATGAAACCCGCATGTACGATGATGGTGGTGCTCGGCTTGGTCTCGACCGTCGGCTGCGATCAGCGCGGTGACGACGCGGACCCGGTCGACCAGCTGCTGCGCGAGGCCGACGCTGCCCTCGACCAGGCGCTGCAGGGCGACATTCCCTTCGAGTCCAATGGTGCGTGGGGCGACTGCGCGGACGCGTACAGCGGCTGCATCGCGGGCACCGATCCCATGAGCTGCGTGCCCGCGCCGCAGACCTGCGGTGTGGACCTGGGCGCGATCGACGATCTCACGCAGTGCTACCTGACCGCGCAGACCGACGCCGAGTTCGACGCGTGCGCCGATCTGGAGCTCGACCTGCTCGACGGCGTGGATGCCTGCGTCGACGGTGCCGTCGGCGACGCCGAAGACTGCGTCGACGGTGTCGAGGACGCGCTGGGCGCGTGCGACGTCGAGCTCGACGGCTGCCTCGGCGACGCGCTCGACACCATGTGCGCCGACTTCGTGCAGCAGTGCGTCGACCTCGGTGGCGGCGCGGCCTGCGACGCGATCTGCGTGTTGTAGCGCGAGGGCACACCGGGTCCCCCCGCGGCGGGGGTGCACGCGGGGCGCCCCTCGCCCCCACCGCGTCTGCGATCGACGACGACGACGCGACGCGCCGTGGTGCGTCGCGGCGCCCAGACGCGACTGCGTCCGCGCCCGCGCGCGCACCACCGCTCGGCCGGTCGCGGCCGCGCCTGCTCGACCCTGATCCTGCGCATCAACGCTCGCGGCTGCGCAGCGCGGCCAGGGCCAGGCGCATCCGACTCTTGACCGTGTTCGCGGGCGCGCCGGTGTGCGCCGCGACCTCTTCGATCGACCAACCGCAGCCGTGATGCAGCCACAGCGCCTCGCGCTGCGCCCCCGGCACGTCGCGCAGCAGCGCGCCCAGGGCCACGCGCGCGCCGGGATCGCCCTCGGGCGCCGCGAGCTCGTCGGCGTCGCCGGCCTCGCGCCTGGCGTCGCGACGCGTGCGCGCCAGCTGCCGCGCGATGCGACGCCAGGCGATGACGCGGATCCAGCCCGCGAGCGAACCGCTGCCGTCGAAGGCCTCGAGGTGGCGCCAGATCTCCACCAACGCCACCTGTGCGGCGTCGTCGGCCTCGGCGGCGTTGCGCGTCATGGCCCGCGCGATCGCGTGCACCCGCGGCGCGACCCGGCGCCACAGCTCCGCCACCGCGCGGCGCTCACCCGCGACCGCGCGACGGACCAGCTCGCGTTCGCCGCTGCACGTCGCACGGAGCCATGGACGACCCGAACCGCCGCAGTCTGTCTCGACCTGCATCATCGCGGAGCCCGAGACACGGGCTCGGCCGCGGCGTCGCATGCTCGAGCGGGTCGCGACGTGACGTGGATCGCCCGGGCGCAGCCGTGGCCCGCTCGCGGTTGGGCAGCCCGGGCCCAGCGCGGTACGATCCCGCGACCGATGATGGGCTCGGCTGCGCTGTTGCTCGCGTTCGCGCTCGGCCCCGCCGACGCGGACGACGCGCCCACGGGGCCCAAGACCGAGCCCACCGCGACCGCAGGCGTGATCGCCCTGGCGGCGACCGTGAGCGGCAACCTCACGCAGCAGTGGCGCGACGCGCTCGCGACCGCGCTGCGCGAGGGCCTCTCGCGCGGACGCTTCCGTTTGATCGAGCTGCCGCCCGACGCGGCCAGCTGCGACGCGCTCGCATGCGTGCCGGAGGCCACCCGCGCCCAGGCCCGCTACCTCGTGCACGATCGCATCGAGCTGGTCGATCGCAACTACGCCTTCTCGCTCGAGCTCATCGACCTCGAGCGCGGCGAGGTCGTGGCGACCGCATCGGGCAGCTGCGAGATCTGTGGCCTCGCGGACGCCGGCACCGAGCTCGCGGCCCTCGCCGCGAGCCTGCGCGACAAGATCGATCGGCTGGTCACCGCGCCGCCGACGGTGCGCATCGAGACCACGCCCACGGGCGCGCGGGTGCTGGTCGACGGCATCGATCGCGGCGTGAGCCCGATCGAGCTCGACACCGTCGCGGGTCACCACCGCATCGAGGTGCGCAAGCCCGGGCACCTCGCCGCGACGCGCGAGCTCGAGCTGGTCGACGGCGTGCGCGAGCGCGTGCTGCTCGAGCTGACGCCGGCGCCGGCCGCCGATGCGGTGGTCGTGCCTCCGCCGCAGCCGCACGCCGACGACGGCCGCAGCGCGCGACGGGCCGCGACCGCCGCCGGAGCCGTCCTGCTGGGCGTGGGCGTGGCGGTCGCGGCCGGCGGCGCGGCGCTTTGGGGCATCGACAGCCGCGGCGTGGGTTGGCGCTGCAGCGGCGAGGACCGCGATGCCTTCGGCCACTGCCGCTACCTCTACGACACGCGCAGCGCCGGCATCGCGATGGTGGTCGGCGGCGCGACCGCGGCGATCACCGGCGCGATCGTGCTGGGGTTGCGCGAGCGCATCGCCCATCGCAAGTCGCGACGATGACCGGGTGTCCCGACGCGGATGTGATCGTGCAGTACGCGACCGGCGTGCTGACGCAACTCGATCGCGGTGCGCTCGAGCAGCACCTCGACGGCTGCGTCGACTGCCGCGAGCTGCTGCGCGAGGCCAACGCCGGCATGCAAGCCACCGCCGCCGACGGCGAGGTCGCGGGCATGCCCGGCGCGGCGCTGCAGCGCGGCGCACCGGTGGGCCGCTACATGGTGCTGTCGCTGCTCGGCGAGGGCGGACTGGGGCGGGTGTACCTCGCCTACGATCCCGAGCTCGATCGCAAGCTCGCGATCAAGCTGCTGCGCGACCGCAGCGTCGACGCCGAGGGCCTCGCCGCCAGGCTCACGCGCGAGGGCCAGGCGATGGCGCGGCTGTCCCATCCCAACGTCGTGCCGGTGTTCGACTTCGGCCTGTGCGAGTTCGGCCCGTACATCGCGATGGCCGTGGTCGAGGGCGGGACCCTGCGCACGTGGTTGTCGGCGCGCACGCGCAGCTGGCAGGAGGTCCGCGACGCGTTCGTCGAGGCCGGTGCCGGCCTCGCCGCGGCGCATCGCGTGGGTCTGGTCCACCGCGACTTCAAGCCCGGCAACGTGCTGGTCGACGCCGAGGGCCGCATGATGGTCACCGACTTCGGCCTCGCCCGCACCAGCGAGCAGCACGACGGTGACGAAGCCGAGGCCAGCTTCGCGCGCTCGCCCCGACAGCCGCTGCTCGACGCGACGCTCACACGCACCGGCACGGTCATGGGCACGCCGGCCTACGTCGCGCCGGAGCAGCTACGTGGACGCACGGTCGACGCGCGCGCGGATCAGTTCAGCTTCTGCGTGTCGCTGTACGAGGCGCTGTACGGCATCCGTCCCTTCGTCGCCGACGACGCGCACGCATACCTCGCTGCGATCGCGCGCGGCGAGACCCGCAGCCCCCGCACCCGCCGCGACGTGCCCGCGGCCCTGCGCCGCGCGGTGCTGCGGGGACTCGCCGAGGATCCGGCGGCGCGCCACCCCGACATGGCGGCACTGCTGCGCGCGATGACCTGGGATCGCCGCGCGCGTCGGCGACACCTCGCGATCGCGCTGGGCGCGGTCGTGCTCGCGTCCGCCGGCGTCGGCATCGGCCTGAGCCTGCGCACGCCCGCGCCGATCGAGACCTCCGCGGTCGACACCATCGTCGACGAGGCCCGCGCCGCCGCAGCCGAGGCCCGCTTCCTCTACCCCGCGGCCGACGATCCCGAGCGCCCGACCGCGTACCAGCGCGTGCTCGCGCTCGAAGCCCTCGGCGGCGGTGAACACGAGCAGGCGCTCGCGGCCGCGACGACCCTGCGCCAGGAGTTCTCGACCACGCTCACGCGCCTGGGCGACGAGTACTGGGCCCGCGCCGGCGGCCGCCCCTTCGCCGCGGACTATTACCTCGCCGCGACCGTGTTCGACCCCGACAACCGCCACGCCGCCACGCGCATGATGGTCACGCCCGGGGAGCTCGCGTCGTTGCGCGAGCGCGCGAGCGCGGCGGACTTCTCCGACGAGGAGCTCGTCGCCGCCGAGCCGCTGGCCGTGCTCGCCGACCCCGAGCCGCAGCGGCGGCTGCGTCGTGCCGAGGCGATCCTCGAAGGCGGCGCCGCGCCGGCGAGCGTGCTCGCGCGGCTCGAGGACATCGTGCGCGCGCCCGAGGCTGTTCTCTCGCGCGCGCCCGCGACGCGGCCCGCGATCGCGCCGCGGGCGGACGACGCGGCGGCGATCGATGCGGGCACCGGCGAGACGGTCGGCGCGGGCACCAGCGGGGGCGCCGGCCCGGGCGACGCGGACGCCACCGCGGCCGGCGACGACGCAGCGGCCGAGCTGCCCGGTAGCCGCGCAGCGGCGTCCGATCCGGGCGCGGCCGCGCGAGAGATCGCGGACGGGCGCGCGGCGATCCGGGCCAACGATCTCACCGCGGCCGAGCAGCACTTCCACCGCGCGCTACGGCTGCAGCGTGGCGCGGCCGAGGCGCTCGCGGGGCTGGCCGAGGTGCACTTCGAGCGCGGCCAGTATCCGCTGGCCGTGGAGTTCGGCGACCGGGCCGTGCGCGCGCGACCTCGCAACGGTCGGTATCGCATCGCGCTGGGTGACGCGTACATGCGCACGCTGGAGTACGACGCCGCGCGGCGGCAGTACGAGGCCGCGAAGGCGCTGGGGGAGTCGCGAGCAGCGGCGCGGCTGCAGGCGTTGGCGTCGCGGTTGGGGGGGTGAGAACGCGGCGTCGGGCGTGGGCACGGCGCAACGCGTTGGGTTCGCCGCCCCCTGCTACAAGCCAGCGAAGCTCGCATCGATGCCGCTGCGGATCATCGACAAGACGCTGTCCACGCCGCGCTCGTCGGCGGACAGCGACTGCGCCAGCGCGCGCTTGAGGTGGCCCAGCAGCGCGTCGTAGGCCTGCCGCAGCCACCGCGCCGCGGTCGCGTGGTGGACACCGTGGATGCGGCCGAGATCACGCACCGACAGGCCGCCGGTCGTCACCTGCCGCAGCAACCCGCGCTCGCGCACCGTCAGCTGCGCGAGCGCGTGGCGGAAGGCGCCGCGGAAGGCCTCGCGGTAGCCCGCGCCCAGCAGCGCGAGCTCGGCGTCGGGTGCGGTGGCCGCGAGCGCATCGGCGACGGCCTCGTCGTCGGCGTCGACCCGCGCGGGCTCGTGGCGGCGCACGGCGTTGAGCAGCGCGCGCTTGGCCGTGACGCGCAACCACGCCACGAACGAACCGCGACCGGAGTAGGTCGCGATCGCGGCCGGGCGATCGGGTCCGGCGACGAACAGGTGCACCCGCACGATCTGGCGCTTGTCGTCCTCGCCCAGCCGCAGATCCGTGATGCCGGCGAACACCTGGTCGAGGTGACGCGCAAAGCCGTGCTCGAGCGCGGCGATGGCGTGGGCGTCGCCGTCGAGGCACGCGCACACCAGCGCGAGGTCCTCGAGCTGCAACGCGTGATCCAGCTCGCCCGGGCGCTCGCCCGGGCGCACGCGCGCGGCCAAGCCGGTGCCGTAGGCCGCGGCGCGCAGGCCCTGGGGCCAGCGCATCAGCGCCCGCTGCCACGCGCGGCGCAACCACGGCACCCACGCGGGATCGTCGGCCGACAGACCGCGCGCGCGCATGCCGGCGGTGAATGCCGCCACGAGCTCGTCGGCCGCTGCCTCCGCGTCAACCACCCAGCTCCGTCACACGGTACTCGACGCGAAAGGGCACGCACGCCGCGGGCTCCGGATCCGACACGCGCAGCCACACCGAGACGTCGCCCGAGCAGGCGTGCAGCAGGTTGACGGTGTCGACGTCGCAGCAACCCGAGCGGCCGAGCTCGCTCTTGGCAGACTTGGACACGTCGCTGCACAGCACCACCGGGACCCCCGGCATGTCGATGCACTCGGCGAAGATGCACACCTCGAGCGGCTCGTCGGCCTCGAGCGAGGCGACGATGTGGCCGCTGCTGCCGTCGCTCTGCGAGGCGAAGTAGAACCACCACTGCGTCTGCAGGGTCGAGAGCACGCCGGTGGCGTCACGCGTGGGGTCGGGCGCGACCGCGGAGCCGAGATCGAGCGCATCGGCCTCGGCGTCCGGATCCGCGAGCGGGTCGTCGGGGCCGCAGCCGCTGCTGCTCCCACCGCTGCCACTGGCGCTACCACTGGCGCTGCCCTCGACGAAGTCGGGGTTGATCTTGAGACATCCCGCCGGCAGCGCAGCGGCGAGGATCAGCGCGAAGGTGCGGGTCACCCAGCACCTACGCTATCACCTCGCCGCCGAAGCTGCCGCAAGGCCGCGTCCCCGCGCGCTCACCCACCGTCACCGAGCGTCGCGTCGGCATCGAAGCCGCAGACGTCGCCGGAGAACGCGCCGGGTTCGAGCGCGTCCCACTGGTCGGCGTCGCCGTCGGCGGTGCCCTGCAGATCGAGCTTGCACGCACCGCTGACGTCGCCGCTGAACTCGACCGAGCCCTGGTAGCTCCACGTGAAGCTGGCGGCGTAGCTGGCCGGATCGACCATCGAGTCGAGCGACCACGTGATGCTGCCGTCGATGGTGACGCCGCCGTCGACGCAGGCGTCGAAGTCGACCGAGTAGTCGAACGCGACCGAGGGCACCTGCAGGTTGCCGGGATCGATCGCACCGGGGTCGATGTCGAGGTTGCCGAGGTCGAGCTGACCCGAGAGCACCATCTGTCCACCGCCGGGGCACGGCACCGCGACGTCGGCCAGCTCGATGGGCCCGCCGGCCTCGCGGAAGGCCGGCTCGAGCGTCGCCGAGCGGGCCTGATCGGCGCCGCCGAGCGCATCGAGCAGGGCGCGGAAGCCGGTCTTGGCGTCGCCCTGCCCGGTGAGGGCCGCGAGCGCGTCGGCGTCGCAGGCCGTGAAGACCAACAGCGAGGTCGCGAGGAGGATCCGTGTCGTCATGCCGCCCAGGTGTCGGCCGTCGGCGCGCAGCAGGTCAGCGGCGAGGCGCGCGGACGTGCTGCGGATCACCGCACCCAGACGGTGACCCGCCGCGGGCGCGACGTGGCCACCAGGCGGCCATCATGACGCCGCGCGCTTGGCAGGTCCTGGTGTTCACGTCGTTCGGCTGCTCGTCGATCGAACCCACCAACCCCTTCGACGCCGCCAGCGACGGTGCCATCGACGGCAGCAGCGGCACCACCGCGGCCGCGGCCGACGGCAGCGGCGCACCGCCGGGTGAGGCCGACGCCACCACCGCGGCGTCGCTCGACAGCAGCGGCGGCGCCGGCGAGGGCCCGCTGCTGCTCGACGTCGGCAGCAGCAGCGACACGCCCGGCTGCGAGAAGGTCGACTTCCTCTTCGTCATAGACGACTCGGGCTCGATGGCCGACGAGCAGGCGCACCTGGTCGCCGCGTTCCCGCAGTTCATCGACACCATCGCGAGCGAGGTGCAGGCCAGCGACTACCAGATCATGGTCGTGACCACCGACGGCACCTTCGCGATCGGCGGCGGCGGCACCAGCACCGGCTCGGTCTGCATCGACGGCGCGTGCACCTGCGCGCCCACGCCCGATTGCTGCGACGAGGTCTGCGCCGGCGGCAACAACACCTGCATGGGCGTGCCCTGCGGCGCGATCGATCAGGCCGGCGAGTGCGACTTCGGCTTCGGCGTCGGCCGGCGCTTCAGCGCGGCCGGCCAGGACTGCGGCGTGGGCGACGAGCACCCGTACCTGGTCGGCAGCGACGCGGGCGTCGCCGATGCGTTCGCGTGCATCGCCAGCGTCGGCACCTCGGGCAACGGCGACGAGGTGCCGATGGCGGTGATGCTCGAGGCCGTGGGCGACGGGCTCAACGCCCCCGGTGGCTGCAACGCCGGCTTCGTGCGCGACGACGCGGTGCTCGTGGTCGTGTTCATCACCGACGAGGAGGAGAAGACCTCGCCGGGCACGCCCGCATCGTGGGCCGCGGATCTGGTGGCGGCCAAGGGCGGCAACGCCGAGGCGGTGGTCGTGGTCGGCTTCGTCGGCGACAGCGGCGTGCCCGGTGGCCTGCCCGGCGGTCCGTGCCCTCCGGGCAACGACGACGAGGGCGCCGAGGACGCGCCGAAGCTGCGCGCGTTCGTGCAGGGCTTCGGCGAGCGCGGCGTGCTCGGCAGCATCTGCGCGGACGCGTGGGATCCGATCTTCGAGCAGGCCGTCGGCATCATCGACACCACCTGCGACGAGTTCGAACCCGCCGGCTGATCGCGCGCCCGCGTCAGGCCACCGGCGGGCCGCGGCGCACGTGGGCCGCGACCTCGGCCACCGCCACGGTGTGCTGCGCACCGCTTTGCAGGTGCTTGACCGTGAGCGTGCCGGCCTCGAGCTCGCCCTTGCCCAGGATGCCGCACCAGCGCGCGCCGACGCCGGGGCTGTCGGCGTACTGCAGCTGCTTGCCCAGCTTGGCGTGCTCGGGGAAGACCTCCACGCGCAGGCCCTGGGCGCGCAGGTCCTTGGCCACGCGCAGCACCGCGGCGAGTTCGACGTCGAGCCAGCACAGCATGAGCTCGGGGCCCATCGCGAGCTCGGGGTACATGTTGCGCTCGGTCATCACCACCAAGATGCGCTCGAGCCCCAGCGACAGACCCACCGCCGGCACCCGGCGCTTGCCGAAGATGCCGACCAGCTCGTCGTAGCGTCCGCCACCGGCGATGCTGCTGCCCAGATCCGACACCTGGATCTCGAAGATCGGCCCGGTGTAGTAGCCCAGCCCGCGCGCGAGCGCGGGCACGAAACGCGCGTGCGTGGCCGCCGACGTCACGCGCAGCAGTCCCGCGAGCTCACGCAGCTGCGCCAGCGCGCCGCGGGCCTCGTCGTCGACCAACCCCGCGGCGATGGCCTCGAAGCGCGCGTCGTCTGGCTCGTCCGCGGGGCGATCGATCAGCGTCAACAACTGCGTGGCCGACTCGGTCGCGATGCCGCGCTCGCCCAGCTCCGCGATGACGGCGTCGCGGCCGATCTTGTCGAGCTTGTCGACCGCCTGCAGCGCGGTGCCCTCGCGCTCCGGTGCGATGCCGGCCGCGCGCAGGATGCCGCGCAGCAGGCCGCGATGGTTCATGCACAGGGTGTAGTCGCCGAAGCCCAGCCGATCGAGCACGTCGCACGCCGCCGCGCAGACCTCGGCCTCGGCGCAGAGGCTCTCGGTGCCGGTGATGTCGACGTCGCACTGGTAGAACTCGCGGAAGCGTCCCTTGCCCGGACGATCGGCGCGCCACACCGGCTGGATCTGGTAGCGCTTGAAGTAGCGCGGCAGATCACCGTACTGCGCGACCACGCGCGCCAGCGGCACGGTCAGGTCGTAGCGCAGCGCCTGGTCCGACAGCGCCGACTCCTTGATCGCGCCGGGCTCGGCCAGCACGCGCTGCAGCTCCTCACCGCGGTGCAGCAGGCGGTAGATCAGCTTCTCGTCCTCGCCGTACTTGCCCAGCAGGATCTCGAGGTTCTCCACCGCCGGGGTCTCGAGCGGCACGAAGCCATAGCGCTCGTAGACCTCGCGCACCACGCCGACCACATGGGCCCGCCGCGCCAGATCGGCCGGCAGGAAGTCGCGCATGCCCGAGGGCGGCTTGGTCGAGATCGCCATGTCGAGGCGGTTGTATGCGCCCGGGCTCCCGCGCACAAGCGCGGCGGCCCCCCGGGCCCGCGCGTCACATCCGGACGCGGCGGGTCTCGACCGGGGCGAAGGGACCTCCGCCATGCGCCTGCCGACCCGCCTCGCCCTCGCCGCCGCGCTGCTGTGGGCGAGCAGCTCCGCCACCGCCGACGCCGCCGCGGGCACCCGGACCGTGTCGGGCTGGGCCCGCCGCGGCGACTTCACGCTGTCGGGCAACCTCGCGTACGACGGCAAGCGCGCGACCGGAGCGTTCGTGCTGCTGGTCTACCCCGGCACGCCCGGCGGCGCGAGCTGCCACTTCGACCGCTTCGACACCGTCAGCTTCGGACCCAGCTCCGCGGTGTTCGACGGCTTCGGCGAGTGCACCAGCATGCCGGCCAACGGCAAGCTCACGCGTTACGCCGTGCACAGCCGCTTCACCCTGGTCGACGCCGAGCGCGACACCATCGACGTGAACATGATCGGCAAGGGCGGCGTGACCGTGCCCGGCGGCACGCTCGACAGCGGCGAGATCACGGTGCAGTAGCGGCGGGCGCGGGCGGCTTGGGCAGCGCCTTGCCGGCGAAGGGCTTGTCGTAGTCCAAGTTGCCGAAGCGCTTCTGCCGACGCGCGGTCCGAGCCTCGCGCTCGGCGTCGGCGGGATCGCCGGTGAAGTCGAGCGTGACCGTGATGCGCTTGCCCTTGCGCGCCAGCGTGACCGACTTGGTGACGCCCGGCTGGTTGATGCGCCGCAGCAGCTCCCAGCGCGAGCCGGGCTGGCCTTCGACCTCGAGCACCTCGTCGCCGAGCTTGATGCCGGCCTTGGCCGCGCGACCGCCCTTGGTCAGCTTGGTCACGCGGTTGCCCTCGAACTCGGCGCCGAGATCCCGCCGCGGCAGCGCGGCGCTGTCGGTGCGATCGAGCTCGTGGTCGAGGTTGGCGAAGCCCAGCGCCGCGATCGCGACGACCATGGCCGAGTGGCGCTGGTACTCGGAGATCGCGAAGTCGAGCGTGTCGTACTGGGTGTGGTGCGAGTACTCGTAGTCGGCGCGGCCGTCCTGCTCCCAGAAGAACGCCGGGATGCCCTTGTCGATGAAGGGCGTGTGATCGCTGCCGCCCTTGCGCAGGCTCTCGGCGTACCACAACCCGAACGGCAGCTTGGGATCGAGCGCCATCACCGGCGCGAACACCCGCTTCATGTCGTCGGCCATCTCGGGCGTCACGCGCAGACCCGACAGGAAGTTGGTGCCGCCGTCGTGCACCAGCACGACCTTGGTGCGATCGACGAGCTCGGGGTGCAGGCCCACGTACGCGGTCGAGCCCAGCAGCCCCTGCTCCTCGCCGCTCCACAGCATGAAGCGGATCGTGCGGCGCGGCTTGGCCCCGGCCGCGACCAGCAGCCGCGCGGCCTCGAGCGTGGTCGCGCAGCCGGTGCCGTTGTCCACCGCACCCTCGGCGCCGTCCCACGAGTCGAGGTGACCGCCGACGATGACGTACTCGCCGGGCAGCTCGCTGCCGAGCAGATCCGCGATGACGTTGTGCTGCGGCACCGGGCCCTTGAAGAAGCGGTTGTCGATCGAGAACTCGAGCTCGACGACCTCGCCGCCGGCGACGCGCTTGCTCAGGTCGTCGTACTGCTCGCCGCGCAGCTGCACGCGGGTGTCGCGGGGCAGCTTGGCCCAGTCGATGCCGTGCTCGCCGCCGGTGTGGACCAGCTTGCCGCCGGGGTCGCGCGCGCGCTCGACGAAGCCTGCGACGCTGGTGGCCGCGAGCACGTCGTCGATCGCGGCGAGGCGCTCGCGATCGGGCGGCGTGCCCGGCGTGCGCGGCGGCACCAGCACCCACGCGCCGACGTAGCGCTTGGCCTCGGCTTTGGCCTGCGCGACGCTCTCGGGGTACGGCACCGCGCGGCCGCGCACCGGGCCGAACGCGCCGGGGCTCCACGCGCGGGTGGTGAAGTCGAGCTCCATCGTGGTCGGCGCGACCATGCGACCGGACCACGGCCCGCGATCGAAGCCGACCGGCACCTCGCCCCAGCGCTCGAGCGTCGCGGTCAGACCGTAGGAAGCGAAGCGATCGCGGGCCCACCGCTCGGCGGTCATGAGCGCGTGCGAGCCGGTCAGCCGCGCGCCGATGCGCTTGGTCAGGTGTTCGAGGTGCTCGTCGACCTTGGACTCGGTGGTGCCGAGCTCGACGATCGCCTGGATCGTCGGATCGTCGGAGACCCGCGGCACCGCCTTGGCCTCGGCCTTGGCTGCGCTCGCAGCCACGGTGTTGCCTGCGGTCGCGGCACCGCCACCGCCGTCACCGGGCGGCGTGGTCGTGCCAGCGTTGCGCTGACAGGCGAGCGCGAGGACCAGGAGCAGCGACGACGACGGACGAAGGCGGCGCACGGCCGCGACACACTACACCGCTTCGGGCTCGTCCTCGTCCGGCGGCGCCGCGGCGCTGTCAGCCTCGCCGAGGGCACGGATCGCCCGCAGCAGCTCGCGCGACGCTCCCTTGCCGCGGGCGCTCTGCGGCTCGCGCGTGGCCAGGCGGACGCGCTGCCGCAGCCCCTGCACGTCGGCGTCGGGGAACGCGGCGACGAACGCGGTCATGGCCCCGTCGCCCTCGGTCAGCAGCCGCGTGCGCCAGTGCTCGTAGACCTGCTCGCGGCGCGAACGTTCGCCGCGTCCGGTCTCCAGCTCGTGCATCGCGGCTTCGATCGGCGCCAGCTCGATGCCGCGCAGCAGCCCCGCGATGCGCCGCAGCTGCCGCGCCAACGCGTTCTTGCGCAGGCTCTGGCAGAACACGACCTCGGCTGCGACCGCCTCGGGCAGCGGCACGTGTGCGAGCGCGCTGCGATCGAGCCCGACCAGCGCGCGGGCGAGTAGCGCGATCGCCTTCATGCGTGCGGCGGTCTCGCGATGGCTCGGCCGACGCCGCGCGTCGTCGTCGTCGTCGCCGCCGTCTTCGCCGGGCTCGATCACGCGTCAGGGGATGTACCAGAAGTTCGCGATCGAACCGACCCTGAACTGCAGCTCGCCGGGATCGCCGCTGTGATCGGCGTGGTAGCGCAGCAGGTCGTTGCCGCCACACTCGCCGCAGGCCCAGCCGTCGGCGTACAGCGCGTCGAGGTAGGCGCCGGGCAGCTCGAGCTCGCCGACGTCGGGGCCCTCGCACTCGATCTCGACCGGCGAGATGCCGCCGTGGGTGCCGATGCCGGTGGTCATGCGCATGTAGATCCGTGCGGTCGGCACGGGATCGGTCCAGCGCAACACCACCGACTCGCCCGGCGCACGCGCCATCATCTGCGCCGACCAGTCAGCTTCGGGCTGCGGCGCCGCGACCGCGCAGGCGCCCAGCGAGAACGCGGCGATGGCTCCGCCCTCGCCGTCGAGCCCGAGGCTCTGCAGCGACAGCTCGGCCTCGCGATCCCAGAAGTAGGTGTGCTGCGCGTCCTCGTTCACCGCGATGGGCTCGGCGTCGATCCCCGCCAGCGTCACCGCGCCCAGGGACTGCTGCGGTGACGCGGTCACGCAGGCCCCGTCGATGCACACGCCCGGCGGCTCGCACACCGGGTTGCACACGCTGGCCTCGTAGGTGAGCAGCCGGCACGCACCGCTGCGCTCGGCCTCCTGGTGGAAGTCCGGCGGCGGCGCCTCGGCGTAGGCGCCCACGAGGCTGGTGTAGGTGCCGTACCATCGCAGCTCGAACCGACCGCGCGGGCGCTCGAACAGCGGCGTCGGATCGTCACCGTAGGGCGTCGCACACGCGTCCGAACCACCGGTGCTGTCCGCCGACGAGCCCGAACCCACCGTGTCGCCGACGGTGACGTCGTCGGTCGCCGTGCCCAGCGTGGTCGTGCTCGCGGTGGTGGTGCCCGGGCCAGCGCTGCTGCCGGCGCTGCTCGAGCCACCGCTGCCATCACCGCCAGCGCCGCCACATGCGGCGAGCAGGGCCGTGCCGAGCAGCCACCGCGGGAGCGAGTCGATCGTGGGCATGGGCGCGATCATGCGGGCGATTGCGCCGGAGTTCCACCGCCGCGCGCCGGCGCGGTCGATTCTCTGTCACCTTCGCCTCGTGGCCGAAGACATGGCCTCGTGCAAGCCGCAGTGACCACCTCCAGCCCCTCCGACGTCGAGCTCGTTGCCGGCACCCGCGCCGGCGAGGCGACCGCCTTCGCCGCGATCGTGCGCCGCTACCAGGGCGCGGTGTGTGCCGTGGCGTGTGCGGCGGCGGGCGATCGCCAGCTGGGCGAGGACGCCGCGCAGGAGACGTTCGTGGCGGCATGGCGCACGCTCGATCACCTGCAGCAGCCCGAGCGGTTGGGCCCGTGGCTGTGTCGGATCGCGCGCAACCGCGGGCACTCGGCGCGGCGGCGTCAGGCCCGGGTGCCGCAGGCGAGCACGCAGACCGAACGCGCGGCGGACCCGGTTGCGCTCGACGAGGCCGCGGGCGATCGCGAGCTCGAGGCGCTGGTGTGGCGCACGCTCGAGCGGTTGCCGCCGCGCTACCGCGATCCGCTGGTGCTGTTCCATCGCGAGGGCGAGTCGGTCGCGGCGGTCGCGACGCTGCTGGGCGAGCACGAGGCCACCGTGCGCCAGCGACTGCATCGCGGGCGCACGATGCTGCGCGACGAGGTCCATGCGCGGCTCGATCGCGTGCTGCGACGCGCGGTGCCGGGTGCCGCCTTCACCGCCGCCGTGCTCGCCGCGGTGCCCGATGCCGGCGCGTCCGCGACCGGCGGCAGCGCGACGATCGGCACCGCGACGTGGGCGCTGGGTCTGCTGGGCGCCGCCGCGGCGCTGGTGCTCGCGCTCGGTCGCGGCCGCGAGCAGCCGCCGGAGCCGAGCGCGGCCGTGCGCGAGGACGCACCGCCGCGGCAACCCGCCGTCGACGCGCCGACCGCACCGCCGCCGGGTTGGCGCGAGCAGCTCGCGGGTGCGGGCCCCCGGGAGGTCGGCGACGACGACGACGACGATCCGCTCGCGACCCACGCGCGCCTGCACGTCACCGACATGCTCGGCGGCGCGATCGAGGGCGCGCGGGTGATCGGTGCCGCCGATCGCGAGCTCGGTCGCACCGACACCGGTGGGATCGTCGCGCTGCGCCTGCCCGCGCCCGAGGACGGCGATCGTCCGATCCGCATCGACGCCGAGGGCTACGCCATCGGCTTCGCCGACCTCGCCGGCGGCGGCGACGTGACGGTGCAGCTCACGCCCGAGGCGGTGCTGCGCGGCCGCGTGGTCGACGAGCAGGGTCGCCCCATCACCGACGCCACGGTGTGGCACCGCACCCGCGCCTTCGACGAGCGCACGCACCCGACCGATGGACGCGGCGAGTTCGTCGTGGACCGGCTGGCCGCAGGACCGTTGATGCTGTCGATCCGCGCGCCCGGCTACGTCACGCGCGTCGCCGGTGTGCGCGTGGGCGCGATGCAGCGCGAGCAGCTCGAGTTCGTGCTGCGCCCCGGCGCCACCATCGTCGGTCGCGTGCACGCCAGCGGGGCTCTGCCCGACGACCTCGAGGCGTTCCACGGCCCGGCCGAGCGCGGCGGCCCGCGCGATCACGACGGCGAGCTGCCCCCGAGCATGCGTGACCACGCGATCACCTTCGGCGGCGGCGCCGGGATCCTGCGCACGGTCGAGGTCGACGACGACGGCGGCTTCGTGATCGACGGCGTGCCGCCGGGGCGCTGGCGCGTCCAGCTGCAGAGCCAGCAGGCCGCGATGCCCGACGACGCGGTCGAGGTCGAGCTCGTGCCGGGTCAGCGCAGCGCCGAGGTCACGCTGCGCCTGCCGCCGCTGCAGCACTTCGCGTTCGTGCTGCGCGACGACGCCGGCGCCGCGGTGCCCGACGTCACCGTGCACTGGATGCGCCAAGACGATCCGATGCAGTACGTCTGCACCAGCGACGCGGCGGGCCGCTGCGACGCCGCGGCCACCGGTGGCACGCTCACCTCGATCCGCCGCGGTGGCGAGATCCAGACCACGAGCCTGGCGATCGCGGACGGGCTCGACGTGCCGCTTCTGGTCCCGCGCGCACCCGAGGCGACCGCGTCGCTGCGCGGCCGCGTCGTCGATGCCGCGGGTGTGCCGGCGGCCTCGCGCGCGATCCACCTGCAGCTGGGGCCCTCGGCCGAGGCGATCGCGCGCGGCGAGGGCCCGGTGCCGCAGCGGCGCACGCTGTTCACCGACGACGACGGCAACTTCGCCATCGCCGCGCTGCCGCCGGGCGAGGTCCGCGTGCTGGTCCTGCCGGCCACGCGCGCCGCTGGCGAGGCGCTGGGCCTGGTGCCGCCGCTGCTCGCGATGGGTCGCATCAGCCCGCTGGTCGAAGCGCGGGCGCAGCTGATCGACGACGCCGCGACCGAGCTCGCGCTGCGCCTGCCCGGACGCAGCATCACCGTGCGCGGCGAGGTCGTCGACACGGGCGGCGAGCCCGTGCCCGAGGCCTGGGTCACCTGCAGCAGCGCGACCTCGACCATCGACACCATGCGACGCGGCGGCACGCCCGTGGCCCAGGTGCTCAGCGAGCTCGACGGCCGCTTCGCCTGCGAGGGCCTGCTCGACACCGAGCCGGTCACGATCTCGGCCGCAGCACCCGAGGGCGCGCGCGGCTCGGTCGAGCTCGCCGCGGGCCCGAGCGAACGCGCGCACGTGATCGTGGCGGAGCCAGCGCCACGCTGACGCGACGCCCCTTCGTCGATGCAGTCACATGCTGCATCGACGCAAGGGTCGCGTTCACCCGACGATGCGCCTGTGAGCGCCCCGACCTTGCTCGCGCCGATGCGAGTGCGGGAGCCAGCGTGGATCCACCCCGCGCGCGCGGTCGCTGCGAACCACTCGCGCCTGGGATACACATGCTGCCGTCGCATGCCTTCGCTTCGCCGATTCCCGCAGCTCGCTCGCCGCAACCTCTTCGCCGTCGCGCTGCTGCTGGGCGCCAGCGCCTGCGCCGACGATGGCGACGGCGGCGACGGCCAGGGCGGCAGCAGCGGCAGCGACGGCACCAGCGGCGCGAGCGAGCAGACCAGCGCCAGCGCGAGCACGACCGTGGGCACGACCGCGAGCACGTCGGCCAGCACCGGCGGCGGCAGCAGCAGCGACGGCGGCGGCACCACCGACGCAGCCGACAGCAGCAGCGATGGCGGCAGCTCGGGCGGCAGCACCGGCGGCGGCGTGTGCACGGACATGATCCCCGCGGTCGTGACCGACATCGACGAGACCCTCACGCTGTCGGACGCGGAGTTCCTGCTGCAGCTCGCCGACGGCAACTACGATCCGGTCGAGCGCGACGGCGCGTCGGAGATGATCAACGGCTACGCCGATCGCGGCTACCGCGTGCTGTACCTGACCTCGCGCGCCGAGACGCTCATGACCGCGGTCACCAACGAGACCGCGCGCGAGGCCACCGAGCGGTGGTTGATGGAGCACGAGTTCCCGCTCGACCCCGACAAGACCATGGTCATCCTGTCGCCCAACCTGGTGCTGGGCGACTCGGCCCAGGCCTACAAGGCCGACGCCTTGATGATGCTGCAGGCCGAGGGCTGGCAGTTCGAGTACGCCTACGGCAACGCGACCTCGGACATCGGCGCCTACGCCGAGGCCGGCATCGCGCTCGATCACACCTTCATCATCGGCCCGCACGCGGGTGAGGGCGGCACGATGGCGGTCGCGGGCGACGGCTGGGTCGACCACGCGAGCCTGTGGCTGCCGGGCGTGCCGCCGGTGTGCGAAGCGGCCTGAGCTGCGCCTCGCGACGCCGCTCACTCGTCGGCGCGGCAGTAGGCCTCGGTCGCGAGCGTGAGCCGGCCGCCGCGCAGCTCGAGCGTGCCGACGAAGCGGTAGTCGTGCGCAGGCGCCTGCGACAGCGGGCTGCAGTACGCGCTGCAGTCGCTGCCGCCACAACGGAAGTCCTCGTGGTCGAGGCACACCGCCGACAGCCCGTCGCCGAGCTGGTAGGCGCAGCCGAGCTCGTAACCGCAGCCGTTGTCGCAACACTCGAAGTTGCAGCCGCGCTGGGTGCAGATGAGCACGCCGTCGGGGTTGCCCTCGAGCGCGACGCGCTGGCCCACCGGCGCGTCCGCGGCCGGCAGTCCGTCGGCGCCGAACAGCGACGCGAGCTCGACCACGTCCGCGTCGTCGCAGCCACCTTCGACGATCCCGGGGACGCCTTGGTCCTCGCGATCGTCGGGGTGTTCGTGGATGCGGTAGCCCAGCAGCGCGCCGCAGCCGAAAGCGACCAGCATCGCCGGCAAGCTCACCCATGCGCGCAGCATCACCACGACCGCAACGGTGACACGTGCGCGCGGCAGCGGTCAACCGCCGGGGTCGCCGCGACGCCACCGGATCGACGCGACCAGCGCGATGCACAGCAGCGCGAAGCCGACGACGACCAGCGCGAGCGCCTGGCCGTGGTGTGATTGCGGCATCACCCGGTGCGCGTGCACGCTGGCGAGCTGCGCGCCCGACAGCGCGGGCACCAGCCACGGCAGCCGCGTGCGCACGCGATGGGCCACCGCTGCGACCACGACCACCAGCGCGAGGTCGAGCGCGACGATGTGGTGCTGCCACCACGGCGCGAGGTGATCGACGCTCCAGCACGCCAGGTAGGCGCACGCGATCACGCCGGTGCCCAGGCGTACGCACGCGCCCCGGCTCGCGCGGAAGAAGTCCCACCGCGGCTCGGCCGACGGGGGCCACACCGCCGCGAGGCTGCGGTAGGGATCCGCGGCGGCGTCGAGCGGCGCTTCGGGATCGAGCAGGGTCGGTTGCCGCAGGGCGTGTAGCGCGAGCGTGACCGCGGCGAGTGCCGCGACCAGGCTGAGCCAGTGCGGCAGCACGATGCCGGTCATCACCAGCGTCGCCGCCGTCAGCACCCACACGCTGGCCTCGCGTCGCAGCATGCGGGTCGACAGCAGCGCCGCCAGCGGCCACGCCAGCGGTGTGTCGACCAGGCCGGGAAAGTGCCCGACCCAGAACGACGCGTGCGCCAGCAGCATCACGCCCCAGCCGATCCAGACCCCGCGCTGCGCCAGCCTGGCGACGTGTTGCGCCCACGGATCCAGTGCGACCTGCGAAACGATCGCGCGACGGGTCCACAGCGCCGCCGCGAACGCGACGAAGATCGCCACGCCGATCGTGGCGGTGGCCGCCGCCCCGCCGCCCAGGCGCAGGCACCACGGCACCGCCGCGAGCACGGCCGCACCCAGCACCGCGACCACGACCGCGGAGCGCGACAATCGCAGCCGCAGCGCGCGGCCCAGCGCCATCATCTTGGCCCCGGCGCTCGCAACCCACAGCGCCGACGCGAGCGCGCCGGCGAGGCCCAGGTGCGGTGCGGTCTCGGTGTGCAGCGTGAGGTCGGCCTGGAACGCGGCCGTCAGCAGCGCCAGCATCAACGCCGGCCGTCGCAGCCGCAGCCGCACCAGCAGCGCCGCGCCGCCGACCAGCGCCCAGGCATAGGCCTCGGCGATCGCCGTGATCGCGAGCTGCCCCACGTTTCCCTGTTGCGAGAGCCCGGCGCGCTGCAGCTCGATCATGCCCCACAGCACCACCGCCGCGCTGACGAGGTACAGCGGGTTGTACTGGATGAACCAGCGGTGCAGCAGCGCCAGCGGCGGTGGAGCAGGTGGCTCGTGGGTGTCGACCTCGTCGGTTTGCATCGCGGCAGCGCGGTGCAACCGACGTGCCGGCACGCTCGCCTCGGGATCGCGGCGTCACGCCGCGCGCCGACGAGGACGCGGCGTGCCGCGCTGACGCACCGCGGGCCACCGCGGCGTCGCAGACGTCAACCGAACGCGCCGCGGTGATCCTGGACGAAATGCGCGAGGTCGATCGGCGCGCGGCCGGTCAACCGCTGCACGGCGTCGGTCGGGGTCGCGGCCCAGTCGCTCGTGCGCACGTGCTGGTAGAGCTCGACCAGGCGGTCCACCACCCACGGCGGCGCGCCGCCCTCGATCGCGCCGGCGCGGAAGCTGTCGTCGTCGACGTCGAGGCACGCGACGTCGCGATGCAGCACGTCGCGCAGGATCGCCGCGACGTCGCGAAAGCTCAGCGCCGCGGGTCCGGTGAGATCGTAGCTGCGGCCCTCGTGGCCGGCCTCGGTCAGCACCACCGCGGCGCAGCGCGCGAGATCGCGGGCGTCGACGAAGGCCATCGCCGCGCCGCCGGTGGTCGCCGGCAGCACGCCGGCTCGGATCGCGCCCGCGGCCATCAGCAGGTTCTGCATGTAGAAGCCCGCGCGCAGGTGCACGACCGGGACCCCGCTCGCGCGCAACGCCGCCCAGCCGCGCGCGTGGAGCTTGCCCATCAGCGCGGGGAACGAGTCGTCCTCGACGCGGATGCCACCGAGCTTGACGATGCGCGCGACGCCGGCGTCCGCGGCCGCGCGGCCCAGCGTGCCCTCGATCTGCGGCAGCTCGGGGCACGCCGGCGTGGCGACGTACAACGCCTGCACGCCCGCGAGCGCCCGCGGCAGCAGGGCCTGCAGGCCGGCGGGGTCGAGCAAGGGCGCGGCGATCACCTCCACACCGCTGGGCAGGGCCGCCCGCGCCCGCTCGGCATCGCGCACCATCGCGCGCACCGGCACGCCGGCGGCGACCAGCGCTTTGACCACACCCGAACCTGTCGCACCGTTGGCGTTGTAGACGAGAATCATTCGCGCTCCTCCTGCCCCTGCATACGGGGGTCGGGCCGCACCGGTCGATGGGCAATTCGGCTCATGCTCGTCTCCGCTACCCTCGTTCGCGGCGATGGTGCGACTGGCGGCACTGCTCGGCGGGCTCTCGCTGGCCTGCGATCTCGCGAACGACTTCCCGCCGGGCAAGGCCATGCGGACGGCCGTGTTCGCGGCCACGCTCGCGCGCGCGGCGGGACTGCGGCCCGACGAGATCGCCGACGCCTACTACGCCAGCTTGCTGCGCTACCTCGGCTGCACCGGCTTCGCCCACGAGGAGTCGGTCTACTTCGGCGCGGGCGACGACCTGCTGCTGCGCAACGTCATGTGCATGGCCGACGCGGCTGATCCGCTGCGGACCCTGGGCGCGATCGCGTCGCGGCTGGGCCGCGGTGCGCCAGCGGTCGCGCGCGCGCGGGCGGTGTGGCGCATCGTCAGCGGCGATGCGCCGCAGCAGCACGCGCGCGCGCAGACCGAGACCGCGGTCGGCATCGCAGGGCTCTTGGGCCTGTCGCGCCTGGGCACGGCGCTGTCCCACGTGGTCGAGCGCCACGACGGACGCGGTGCCCCCCGTGGTCTGCGAGGCGAGGACATCGCCACGGTCGCGCGCGTGCACATCATCGCCGACGTCGCCGAGATCGCCCACCACCGGGACGGCCGCGACGGCGCGCTCGCGCTGTTGCGACGTCGTCGCGGCGCGCACTTCGATCCCGCCCTGACCACGATCGCGCTGGGCCACGCCGACGCGCTCTTCGCCGCGATCGAGCGCGCGGACCTGTTCGCGAGCTTCCTCGACGCCGAGCCCGTGGCCATCGCGTGCGACGAGACCCAGGTCGACACGGTCGCGCGCGCGTTCGGCTTCTTCGCCGACCTCCAGTCGGTCTACACCCTGGGCCACTCGGCCGGCGTCGCCGCGCTGTGCGAACGGGTCGCGCACGCGCTGGGCCTCGGTGCGGCCGAGACCCGCCTGCTCGTCCGCGCCGCGCACCTGCACGACCTGGGGCGGCTGAGCGTGCCCAACCGCATCTGGGATCGGCCCGGCCCCCTGGGCTTCGCCGAGTGGGAGCGCGTGCGGCTGCACGCCTACTACACCGAGCGCGCGTTGTCGGCGTGCGACGAGCTGCGGCCGTTGGCGGCGATCGCCGCCGCCGCACACGAGCGCATCGATGCGCGCGGCTATCCCCACCGCTCGCCCGGCGCCGTGCTCACGACGCCGGCGCGGATCCTCGCGGCCTGCGACGTCGCCCACGCCATGGGCGAGCCGCGACCGCATCGACCCGCGCAGACGCTCGACGCCATCGCCCAGGCGCTGGCCGATCCGGGCTTCGATCGCCGCGTGGTCGCGGCGGTGCTCGACGCCCTGGGCGCCCGCCGCAGCGACGTGCCACCTGCCCCCGCGGGCCTGTCGCCGCGCGAGGTCGAGGTGCTGGTGCTGTTGGCCCGGGGCAAGACCAACCGCGAGATCGGCATCGTGCTGGGCATCTCCGGCCGCACGGTGCAGAACCACGTCGCGCACATCTTCGACAAGCTCGGCGTGGGCTCGCGCGCGGCCGCGGCGCTGTTCGCCATGGAACACGGCCTGTTCGCGCTGGGCGACGCGTGACCCGGCCGCACGCGCGCGCTACCTTTGCCCGCGACGATGGCGAAGAAGCCCGCCGACGCCCAGGTCCACCGCGACTTCGAGTATGCCGACGACCGCACGCTCGACGCGCTCATCGCCGCGTTCCGCGAGCAACACGAGCGCGAGCACGGCGAGCGCCTGGCCATGCACGCGCGGCGCGAGCTCGGCCGCGGCAAGGTGCGGATCACCTTCCGCGTGGTCGAAGCGGCCAAGCGGCGGTGATCACTGCGGCGGCGCCGGCGGCTGCGGATTGCTGCCGGGCACCGCGGCCCCGCCCTGCTCCGGCGCGCACATGCCGACATCGTCGTGGCAGGCGTCGACCGCGGGCTTGGTCTTGGGCTTGGGCAGCACGCAGCGCATCGGTCGACCGTCGACGGGCGTCGCGACCCGCTGCCGCAGGGCGCAGATGCGCGTGAACGCAGCCTGGGCATCCGCAGCCGTCCACGACTTCGCCGGCTTCGCGGTGACGCACCCGCTGCCGCCTTCGGGGTTGGGCGTCGCCTGGTCGTTGCAACCTTCGTCCGGCAGCTGACGCAGCCGCTGCTTCAGGCTCTTCGCGGACGCCTGCTGCTCACACGAACCCTCGCCGCAGGGGCCCTCGGCGAGGCAGTAGCCGCGGCCGCCGGTGACGGCATTGCCGGGTGACTCGTGCTCGCTGCCACCGAGCGCGTCGACGATCCGCGACCACAGTCGGCCGACCGCGGGCTCGAGCCAACCCTTGTCGCGGTCGTGGTTGGTGACGTGACCCAGCACGTCGCCGTCGTCCGTGCACCCCTGGGCCAGGGCACAGTCAGCCACGGTGTTGCGATCCTTGCTCGCCGGTTGCTGCTGTTGACGCGCACGGCCGCACGCCACGAACGCGTCGAGGTAGTCCGCCGTCATGTCCCACGCCTCGCTGGCGTCGACCGCGAGCGCGTCGAGGTTGGGGCCGAGGCTCGATGCCTCGCTGCTGGCACAGCGCGCGCGCGCGCCGGCATCGCCCGCGCCGAGCGCACCGGTGAGATCCTCCGACTCCAGCGTGATGGCCCCGTGGCCGCCGGCGGGACCGGTGCAGCCCAGCTCGACGCCCGCGAGACGACCGTCGACGTCGGCGTCCGTCAACGGCTCGGGTCGCGCGCGGCCCCACGCGGCCGCGGCCTTCGCGACCGCGGCATCGATGCGCTCGCGATCGGCGAGCGCACGGCGCTGCAGCGATGCGAGTGACAGACACCACGAGGGCCGCTGCGGATCGGCGGCGTGCAGGCACACGAAGAACGCAGCGGCGGCGTCCCGCACGGCGCGGCGCGCCACCTTCGCGTTGTCGCTGGGCGCGGGCGACACCGGCGCGTGCGGCTCGGCCGGCTGGGCCTGCTGCGTGGCCTTGGGCGCCCCGAACGCGGTCGGGGCGACCAACGCGAGCGCCAGGGAGACGAGCGTCACGCAACGGGTGGAACGAGGTGGGCTGTGCGTCATGGCGTCCGCATCGATAGTCCCACGAGCGACCGCTTCGATCCTCGGCGATCGTCGTCGCCGCAGGCCGGGCGCCGCGGCCCTGCTACAGTGCCCTCGCGGTGTTTCGACGCGATGGCTCCGCGATCGGCTGGTTGCTGCGCCCCTGGCGGGTGCAGCAGCGCGGCCCCGCGCGTGCAGGGCGGCTGTCGGCCGTCGCTGGCGCGCTGGTGCTCGCGGTGCTGCCGGCGATGATGCTCTACTACGGGCTCGATGGCTGGTGGTGGGACGGTACCCTGTGGGTGCCGTCGATGGCGTGGCTGGCCATCGTCGCAGCGGACGAGCTCGCCGAGCGGCTGGCGCGGGCGCGCGGCCGAGCGATCGTGGGACTGCCGCGGGTGGGGTTCCTGATCGCGGGGCTGTTCGTCGGCATCTTCCTGGGCTACCTCGCGGTGTACCGCTTCGGCTGGTCACCCGATCGCAGCTTCGCCAACGTGATGCGCGACTTCAGGCGCACGCTGGGGATCCTCGTGCCGGTGATCGGCGCGCTGCTCGTCGCGGGCAGCTCGCTGTGGTACCGCGCGGAGGCGTTTCGCTTGCAGGGCGCGGCCGCGACCGCGAGCTTCGCCGTGCTCACGCGGCAGATGCAGCCGCACCTGTTGTTCAACGCCCTGAGCGCGCTCAAGGAGCTGACGCTCGACGCACCCGCGCGCGCGGGCGAGCTGGCCCAGCGCCTGGCCGATCTCTACCGCCTGATCCTGCAGGCCGCGGCGGCGCCGACCATCTCACTCGATCGCGAGCTCGCGATCGTCGCGAACTACCTCGAGGTCGAGCGGGTCCGCTTCGAGGACCGACTCGCGGTCGAGATCGACGTGCCCGCGGCGCTGCACGGGCTCGAGCTGCCCAGCCTCATGCTGCAGACCCTGGTCGAGAACGCCGTGCGCCACGGCATCGCCAAGGCCCGCGCCGGCGGGCGCGTGAGCGTGCGCGGCCGCAGCCACGGTGATCAGGTCGTGCTCGAGGTCGTCAACACCGGCGCGCCGTGGGTGGCCGCGCGCGAGCCCCCCGCGACCGCAGACGCGGACGCGCCCGCGCCCGCCGGTGGCCTCGCGAACAGCCGCGCACGCCTGGCGCTGATGTTCGGCCCGCGCGCGCAGCTGTCGATCGGCACCCAGCCCGACGGCAGCACCTGTGTGCGCATCACCCTGCCCGGTCCCGGTGCCGCATGAGCGCGATCGATCCCGGCCACGCCATCCGCATCCTCGTGGTCGACGACGAGCCGTTGGGTCGCCGCGCGGTCACGCGACAGCTCGCGCTGCAGTTCCCCCACGCCGCCGTGGCCGAGGCCCGTGACGGCTTCGAAGCGCTGGAGCTGGCGCGCAGCTTCACGCCGGAGCTGGTCTTCCTCGACATCGAGATGCCCGAGCTCGACGGCTTCGACGTACTGCGGCAGCTGCCGACGCCGCGGCCCAAGGTGGTGTTCGTGACCGCGTTCGAGCAGTTCGCACTGCGGGCGTTCGAGGCCAACGCGTGCGACTACCTGGTCAAGCCCTTCACGCCCGAGCGCTTCGCTGCGACCTGCACCCGCGTCCGCGACGCGCTCGACGTCGACGCGCGGCTGGCCGCGCTCGAGCGCTCCCTCGCGAGCCAGGGCGGCTTCCTCGTGCGGTTGGCGCTGCGTCTGGGCGGCAAGGTCGATGTCGTCGCGGTCACGGACGTCTCGTGCTTCGTCAGCCGCGATCACTACACGTACATCCACGCCGGCGGCCGCGAGTACATCAGCGAGCTCTCGCTGGTCCACCTCGAAGAGCGACTCGACCCCGCGGGCTTCTGCCGGGTCCATCGCAGCGCGCTGGTCAACCTCGCGCGGGTCGTGCGCGTGGGCGACGGCGCGACGGCGGAGGTCGAGCTCGACGACGGCCAACGCGTGCCGCTGTCGCGTCGCTCTCGCGCGGTGCTCATGGCCCGCCTGCGACCCGGGGCTTGAGCCCGATCACGGCCGCGCCGCCTGGTCGGTGCAATCGACCGCCTGGTCGCCGCGCGGCGGCGCCCTGCGGCAGTGGCGGTCATGGTGGCATCGATGACCTCCACGTTCCTGCCGGCCCGCGCCGGCGCATGGCTGACCGCGTTCGCGCTGCTGGGCTCGGTGCCCGACACCGCGGCGGCGGCATCGACCGCCCTTGCCGCCGCGAGCGCGCGACCGCCCGATCCCACGCTGGTGCGCCGCGGTCCGCCGCAGTTGCGGGCGCGCGCGTGGTCGATCCACGCCGGCTACTTCGGCGAGTTCGGGCTGCACCCCGGCGGCTTCGCCGGCGCAGCGTGGCGCCTGGTCGGCAATCGCCGCGTCGAGCTGCTCGTGCAGGGCACGGTCGCGTCGTGGGTTCATCGGCGCAACAGCGTCGGGCTCGCGATCGCGCCCGAACTGGCAGGGCGCGTGCACCTGGGCCGCCGCGTCGCGCTCGAAGCCAGCGCCGGCGTCGGCTATCTACACAGCTGGCTCGCCGGCCGCGTGTTCGAACTCGACGACGACGGCGTGATCCGTCGCGCACCCAACCACGGCCGTGCCGCGGTCATGCCCACCGGCAGCCTCGGCGTCGCGATCGAGACCCGCCACGTCGCACCGCTGGTGCGCCTGGCGGTGTTCGGCCAGTACCCCTACGACCGCCACATGCTCGCGCACATCGCCCTGATGCTGGGAGTCCGCCTGTGAACACCTTCGCTGCATCCCTCGCCCTGTCGCTGCTGGCCGTCTCGGCGGCAGCGTGCTCGCCCTACCAGACCGAGGGCGAGTTCATGTTTCTGCGCCAAGACGACGCCGAGCTGCCGATCTGGGTCCGCGGCAACCTCGACTCCGGCACGATCGTGATCTGGCTCAGCCCCGGACCCGGCGATCCCATCGAGGCGCTGCGCGGTGAGGGCACCGACCTGCTCGAGCAACACGTCGGCGTGGTCTACTGGGATCAGCGCGGCTGCGGCACCGCCCAGGGCAACCCCGCGCCGGAGAGCTTCACGGTGGATCAGTTCGTGGCCGACACCGACGCGGTGGTCGAGCTCGTGCGCCAGCGCTACCACCCCCAGCACGTGTTCCTGCTGGGTCACAGCTGGGGCGGCACGCTCGCGACCGCGTACCTGCTCGACGCGAAGCGCCAGGCCAAGATCACCGGCTTCATCGATCTCGCGGGCAATCACGACTTTCCCACGGTGTTCCCGATGAAGCTCGCATGGCTGCAGGACTACGCCGAGCAGCAACTCGCGCGCGGCCACGACGTCGGCCACTGGCGCGGCGTCCGCGACTGGGCGGCCTCGCGCCCGCCGCTGGGGATCGCGAGCTTCGATCACTGGGTCGGCCTGGTCGACGAGACCAACGCCGCGTTCTTCGATCCCGACCAGGACGTCGAGGTCTCGTTCGACCTGGTGTTCCGCTCCGGCGGCTCGGCGCTGGCGTACCTGCAGGTCAACCGCGACTTCGTCGTCGACAGCCTCTACCGCGACGACGCGGCCATGCGCGCGATCGCCTTCCGCGACAAGATGCACCGGATCACAGTGCCGGTGCTGGCACTGTGGGGCCGCAACGACGGCATCGTGCCGCTGGCGGCAGCCGACGACGCGCTCGCGCACCTGGGCACGCCAGCGGCCCGGCGCGAGCGGGTCGTGATCGAGCGCGCGGGCCACGTCACCTTCCTCGAGCAGCCCCAGGCCTTCGCAGACGCGGCCGCGGATTTCATCGCGCGGACGGTGGCGGCGGCCGAGGCCAGCACCGCGGGCGGGGCCCCCGCCGACTGAGGGATCCATCGACTGAAGGATCCGTCGCCGCGGGGCCGTGCATGCTCGCGAGCGCGGCCCGGCCGGCCGCCCGCGACCCTGATCATGTCTTGTACTTTCCGAGTCTTGTCCTTGGCTGTCGTCCTCGCGCACGCCGGCTGCCACGACGATGGCGACCTCGATCCCACCACCACCACCGCCGGCGACAGCAGCTCCGCGTCCGCGAGCGGCTCGTCGGGCGGCGAGTCGAGCGGCAGCGGCAGCGCCGAGGGCTCGGGCAGCGGTGAGTCGGGCACCACCGCCGCCGACAGCAGCGGCGGCGAAACCACCACCGGGGGCCCCGACGCGATCGAGCTGGGTGCGGTGTGTCCGCTCGACCAGCGCATCGGCGAGGTCAGCATCACCGCGGTCGACGAGGTCTCCGCGAGCGTCTATGGCCGCATCTTCGACAAACCCGATCCGTGGATCGGACCCGCCGAGCTCGACAACGGCAGCTGCGCGTTCCATGCCTTCCAGCCCGGCGGTTGCGAGGGCTGCAGCGCACCGCAGGTGTGCGCCTACGACGGTCGCTGCGTGGATCCGCGACTGGCCTACACCGACGCATCGCTGACGCTCGACGACGGCAGCGGCGAGGTCGTGCTCGAGGCCGATCCGATCACCGGCGACTTCTACGGCACCGCCGCGCCCGATGCCGAGGCCATCGCGCTGACGCTGCGCTTCGGTCCGGTCGAGGTCGAGCTGCCGGCGATGAACCTCGCGGCCGACCTCCCCGATCTCGCGGTCGCGCTGCAGGGCGAGTGGACTGCACCCATGGCGTTCGATGCGACCTGGACCCCACGCGACGACGACAGCCGCGTGCACACGGTGATCCCGATCAACCATCACGCCCAGGGCCCGACGTTCACGGTCTGCGACGTGCCCAGCAACACCGGGGCGTTCCACGCCGAGCAGGCGATGCTGGTGCCGCTCGCGGTCGTGACCGGACTCGAGTACCAGGGCACATGGGTGAGCAACACCGCCGCGGTCCACACCAGCGTCGGCTGCGTCGACGTGCGCCTGGGTCGGCAGGCCGATCAACCCTGAGGCCGCGGCCGCGGGCTCGGAGCCCTACGCAACCGCGGATCGATTCGCCCGCGGGCGGGACCACCGGCTTCGAAGGTCCCCGATGCTCCCGTCCCGACTCGTCACCGCCGCGCTCTCGCTGTCTTTGTGCCTGCCCCAGCTCGCGCGCGCGGCCACGCCGGCGCCCGCGAGCGCGCCGACGCCCCCGCGGCCCGCGACCGCCCAGGCCGCGCCGGCGCCCAACGACGCCCCGCCGACCGCCGCAGCGCCGACGCCCGACGACGCCGCAGCGCCGACGCCCAACGACCTCGACGCGCCGACGCCCGACGACACCGCGGCGCCGACACCCACCGCGGCCGCAGCCGACGCGACCGCGCCGGCCTCGGCCGCACCCGCGTCGCTCGGCGCGGCCCCGGTGCCGCCGCCGGTACCCGCGGGCATGGTCCGCGTGCACCTGGTGGGCGAGGGCCGCGGCGCGCAGGAGCTCATGCTCTACCGCGACACCGGCGGTGCGTTCGGCACCGCCGGCTCGGTCACGATCAGCGCGACGTCGTGGTCCAACGTCTGCAACGCGCCTTGCGGCGTCACGCTCGACACCATCGGCGGCTCGTACTTCGTCAACCGTGCCGGCGACGGCCCGGCCTGCGCTCGAAACCCGTGACCTTCGGCGGTCGCAGCGGTGACGTCACGCTGCACGTGCGCACCGGCTCGAAGGCCGCGTTCATCACCGGATTCATGCTCGCGCCGTTTGGCTTCGGTGCCGTCGCCGGCGGCGCGGTGATCCTGCCCTCCGGTATCAAGCACCACGATCACACGAACACCGTCGTCGGCGCGGCGACGATCAGCGCCGGCGTGGTCGCGGCGATCCTCGGCATCGCGCTGGCGGTGCGGGGTCGCAACCGCGTGCGCGTGGTCCCGGGTCAGCCCGGTTGAGCGCCCCCGGGCATCGACGCCGTCGCGGCGCGGGCGTCGGCGAGGGCCTTGGCGGCCCGGCGCGCGCGGGGATGGTCGGGCCCGTGCACGCGCGCGTGGATCGCCGCCGACAGCTCGAGCTCGGCGATGGCCTCGTCGTAGCGCTGCAGCCGCGCGAGCATGCGCCCGAGCGCGCCGTGCTCGATCGCGACGCTGGCGCTCTCGGCCCCGCGTGCGGCGGCGTCGAGCCGCACGATCTCGCGCTGCTCCGCGACCGCCTCGTCGGTGCGGCCCAGGCTGAACATCGCCTCGGCCCGCAGCGAGCGGCTCTGCAGGGTCTGCAGCGCGTTCTCGCCGTCCTTGACCCGACGCTGCGCCCAGGCCTGCTCGGCGTGCCGCAGCGCCTCGTCGTTGCGACCGAGCTCGGCCAACACCGACGAGAGGTTGTGGTGCACGGTCGCGACCAGCGGGCTGCTCGCGCCGTACTCGTGCTCGAAGATCCGCTGCGCGCGTTCGAGGTGCTCGACTGCCACCGCGGGCCGCTGGCGGTGTTGGTCGATGATCGACAGGTTGACCAGCGCGCGCGCGATCGAGACGTGCTCGGGCCCGAAGATGCGCTCGCGCAGGGCGATGGCCGCCAGCAGCTCCCGCTCGCCCTCGTCGTCGTTGCCGGCGGCGACCAGGGCCTTGGACAGGTTCGCGAGGCCCTCGGCGACCTCGGGGTGGTCGGGGCCCAACACCGTGCGACGGATCGCCAGGGACTCGCGCAGGGCCGCGATGGCCTCGTCGTGGCGCGAGAGGTCGTCGAGCGCGAGGCCGATGTTGTTGAGCGCAGCGGCGACCGACGCGTCGGGCACCGCGCCCGCGACCTCGCGCCGCAGCGCGAGCGCCTCTTCGTAGCGTGCGAGCGCGGCCTGGGGATCACCCTTGGCCCGCAGCATGGCGCCCTCGTTGTTGGCGATCATCGCCCGCTGCAGCGCCGTGGCCTGGGCCGCGTGGGCCTGGGCGTGACGGACCCACAGCGCGCCCTCGTCGTAGCGCGCGAGGCGGTAGCCAGCGCAGAAGACCAGCGCGGTCGCGGCCTCGAGCGCGAGCGTGCGCTCGTCGGCCGCGACGGCCGCGAAGAAGGCCTGCTCGAGCTGGGCGCGACCGTCGTCGAAGCGCTCCTGCTTCACCAGCACCGCGCCGCGACGCAGGGCCAGCTCGGCGGCCACCGGCGCGTAGCCCAGCGCGTCGCGCTCCGCCGCGAGCGCATCGAGCTCCGCGTGGGCCTGGGCGAAGCGGCCGGCGCGTTCGTTGGCCTGGGCCGCGGCGAGCCGCTCGCGCGCGGCGGCCACCGCCGTGGCGATCGCGGGCGCCGGCGGCTCGGGTCCCGCGAGCACGCGCTCGGCGTGGGCGCAGGTTTCGATCGGATCGAACTCGGTCAAGCCGAGCAGCGATCGATGCACGACCTCGGCGTCGGGTGCGGCGAAGATCTCGAGCGTGGACGCCAGCTGTGCGCGGCGGCGATCGAGACAGGCCGTGGTTGCGTCGTAGCGCGCGTCGGTCGACTCGCCGCGCGCGTGGGCGTCGCAGGCATCGCGCGCCGCGGCGATCCACGCCTGCGACTGTCGCTCGACCCGCGCCGCCACCGTGGTCCAGGCCTGCTCGGCGCCCGCGACACCGGTGTCGGCGAACGCCCGCGCGAGCTGCTCGGCGCGGGGCGTGTGCCACAGCGACAGCATGGGCCCGTCGATGCCCTCGCACGGCTGCGGCGCGCGGCCGAACCACCACAGCCCGCCGGCGACCGTCGCCAGCGCGAGCCCCCGCTGCGCGTGGCGCCAGGGCTCGCGCGCGAGCGCGGCGAGCAGCGCGTCCATGTCCCGGTGGCGCGCGGCGGGATCGATGGCGAGGCCGCGCAGCAGCACGCGCCGCAGCGCGCGGGGATCGCCTGCGCGCCGCGGAGCTCGCGTCGCGAACCGCGGCTCGCTGCCGCCAAGACCTCGGCCACGGTCTCGCCGGCGAAGGGGCGCCGGCCCGCGAGCGCCTCCCACGCGGTGACGCAGAACGCGAACTGGTCCGCCGCCGGTCCGACGTTGCCGCCGTCGATCTGCTCGGGCGCCATGTAGCCGACCGTGCCGACCACGCCCTGGGTGTGGATCGAGCCCGCGGCGAGATCGCGACCGCCGGGCGCGCGCGGCGTCGCACCGGCTTCCTCGACCAGGGCCGCGAGGCCGAAGTCGGTCACGCGCACCTGCTCGGGGCGATCGTCGTGCAGCGGCGCGACCATGACGTTGTCGGGCTTGAAGTCGCGGTGCAGCAACCCGGCCCGGTGCGCCGCCGCGAGCCCGCGCCCGGCCGCGCGCAACACCTCCAGCACCGCCACACGGCCGCGGCGGTGCGCCGCGAGCCACGCGCGCAGGGTGCCGCCGTCGATGAATTCCATCGCCAACCACACCTGCTCGCCGACCACGCCGGCGTCGTGGATCGGCACGACGTTGGGGTGGTCGAGCCGCGCCAGCGCCCGGGCCTCGCGCGCGAGTCGACCGCGCGCCTGACTACCACCGGCGACGTCCGAGCCCAGCAGCTTGATCGCGACCTTGCGATCGAGCTCGGGATCGTGGGCCAGCACGACCTCACCCATGCCGCCGCGACCCAGCCGCTGCAGCAGGCGATAGCGCCCCAGCTGCACCGGCCGCGCGCGCGTGGAGCCGAACAGCTTGGCGCGCGCGGCCTCTCGCACCATCGCGCCGCCGACCACGTCCAGCGGCGGTGCCGGCAGCCGCGGTGACGTGTCCGCGGCCGCGGTCTGGCGCGCGGTGGCGGCGAGCTCGTCGACGTGACGAGAGGTTGGACCGGGCTCCGCCACGGCGGCGACCAGCGTAGCAGGCATGGGTGTGGCCGTGGACCCGCACCGCGGTCGATCGGGTACGCCGTGTCCGATCGGTCGTTCGGCCCACGTCTCGGCGCGTCCGCGGCGCCCTGCTACCATCGCCGCCGATGCAGTCCGATCTCGAGCTGCTCGATCGCTGGCGTGCAGGCGACGAGGACGCCGGCAACGCGCTGTTCGACCGTCACTTCGAGGCGCTGTACCGCTTCTTCCGCAACAAGGTCGGCGACGGCATCGACGATCTCGTGCAGCAGACGATGTTGGGTTGCGTCAGCGGTCGCGAACGCTTCCGCGAGGACGCCAGCTTCCGCACGTACCTCTTCGCCATCGCGCGCAACGTGCTGTTCAAGCACTTCGACCGCCGCGGCCGCGACGCCGACCGCTTCGATCCCGAACAGCAGAGCGTGGCCGATCTGGGCGAGTCGCCGTCGCACGTCGCGGCCGCGCGGGCCGAGCAGCGCATCTTGGCGCTGGCGTTGCGGCAGCTGCCGCTCGACGATCAGATCGCGCTCGAGCTGTACTACTGGGAGGAGATGACCGCGGTCGAGCTGGCGCAGACCCTGGGCTTGACCGAGCCCGCCGTGCGCAGCCGCCTGCGCCGCGCGCTCGAGCGCCTGCGCGAGCGCGTCGCCGCCCTGGCCGAGAGCCCCGCAGCGTTGGAGATCGGTGAGCCTGGATCTCGATCGCTGGGCCGCGGCGCTGCGGCCCACCGGCGATCACGACTGAGCTTCAGGAGGAAGCTCCGCTTCCTCCGCCGTGCCGGCGAAGCCGGCTCGCGAGCTCCCTCCTTCAGGTCGCTGGCGCGACGAGACCGTCATTCGCTGACGGTCTCTGAGTCTCAGGGAGGAAGCCCCGCTTCCTCCCCCGCCGCGCGACTCAACCGCCGAGCCGCTTGCGCGCGCGCGCGGCGAACAGCGAGTCGGGGAAGCGTCGCAGCAGCTCGGACCAGGCCTCGCGCGCGCTCGCGTCGTGGCCGAGTGCATCCAGGGCCTCGGCGCGGCCGACCCACGCCTGCTCGACCACGGCACCGCGCGGGTGCTGCGTGACGCAGCGCGCGAAGGTCTCGGCCGCGGCCGCGGCATCGTCGCGATCGAGCTGCAGGCGACCGAGCGCCACGCAGCCGACCGCGGCCTCGCGGCTGTCGGGCCAACGCTGCTGCAGCGCGCGATAAAGCGACGCTGCGCGCTCCAGCTCGCGGTCCGCACGGGCTGCGTTCGCGGCCGTGAGCAGCTCGGCCGACGACGGCTCGGCCCGGGTCGCGGCGCGCGGTGCCACGGCGGCCGTGGTCGTCGGCGCGGGCGCAGGCGCGGGCGCGACCACCGGTGGCAGCGTCGCGGGCGGCGTCGCGATCGCAACGTCGGCGGCAGTGCCCGCGGGCCCCGCCGCGGCGGGCTCGTCTGCACGCGTGACCACCTGGGCGTGCTCCGCGGTCGGTCGCGTGGCGAGCCAGGTCGCCGCGCTCGCGGTCGCCGTCGCGGTCGCGACGACCACGGCGCCGAGCTTGAGGCCCGCGCTCGATCGCAGCGCCAGCCACAGCGCGCCAAGGCCCACGGTGCCGGCGACGGCACCGGTGACCATGCGCTGCAGCCTCGCGTCGTCGCCGGGTTGCGACGCCGCGTCGACGCGGAGGTCGCGGTGGAGACGGCCTTCGATCGAACGCAACTCGGGGGACGAATCACGCATGATCCACCTCGAACAGGGCGCGCAGCGACGGGTCGGCGTCGATGCGCTGCAGCAGGGCTTGGCGCGCGAGTCGAATGCGGCTGCGCACGGTGTTGATCGGCACGCCGGCGGCCGCGGCGATCTCCGGTAGGTCGGCTTCGAGCAGGCACCGCAGCGCCAGCGCCTCGGCCTGGGCCAGCGGCAACGCGGCGAGCAGGCCGCGCAGCGCCGCCAGTCGTCGCGCGCGGTCGAGCTCGACGTCGACGCCACCACCGGGCTCGGCGCCGAGCTGCTCGCGCTCGAACTGCTCGTGCTTGGGTGCGCGTCGCAGCCATCGTCGACGGCTGCGCAACGCCGTCCGCACCGCGACGCCGCAGGCGAAGCTCGCGATGGGGCAGTCGCCGCGGAAGTTCGGCAACGCGTCGAGCAGCGCGATCAAGCTGTCCTGCGCGACGTCCTCGACGTCGGCAGCGCTGGCCCCGAGCACGCCCCGGACCGCGGCGAGCACCCGCGGCGCGACCACGGCGAGCACCGCGGTCTGGGCCTCGCGATCGCCACGCACGGCCCGAGCGACGAGCTCCTCGAGGCTCGTCGCGGCCACGCCGCGCAGCGGTCATCGCGAGGCCGACCCGAGTCATGGTCCCAGCGGGATGAGGAACTCGTCGACGTCGGCCGTGACGACCGGCGCGGTCCAGGTCAGATCCTCTTGGAACTGCACCGACTCGCCGTCGACACTGTCGAGCACGCACGCATCGGCGCCGTCGGGACACACGCACGGCGCACCGCCGCGGTAGCTGTCGAGCGCTTCGATCGCGTGGACCTCCGCGGTCGCGCGATCGTCACCCGCGAACGCGCCGCGGTGGGTGCACGCGTAGGTCTCGGGCGCGTCGCCCTCGCACGCATTGGGCCGGATCCAGTCGAGGTACCACAGTCGATCCCACTCGAGCGTGAACTGGGCACCGGGCTGCAGCAGCAGCGGCGCGGCCGCGGCACAGCCGTCGCAGCCGGCGACCGCGGCCTCGGGATCGCTGCACTCGGTGTCGTAGGCCGAGCCGCAGCTGGGGAACGGATGGCCGTACACGGTGACGTCGGGCGGCGTGTCGGCGTCGTCGAAGTAGGCCTCGAGCCAGACGTACTCGAGGATCCCGCCGCAGAAGCGATGGCCGGGCACGAGCACCGGCACCGCGGTGTCGTTGCGCAGGGTGAACTGCAGCGGCACGGCCGCGGGCGCGTCGTCGGCGATGATGCCGTCGCCCTCGCCGCAGGTGGGTGCGCCCGAGCTGCCGCCCGAGCCGGGACCGTTGCCGGTGCCGCCGTCGCCGTCGTCGCTGCTGCCGCCCTCGCTGCCGCTGCCGAGGTTCTGCTGCGGATCGTCGAGCGCGATCTTGCCGTCGCAGCCGGGGACGATGCTCGCGAGCAGCAGCGGAGCCAACCAGTGGAACTCGTGTCTGACCGTCATGGTGCCCAGCAGTGGCCACGAGCGACGGCGATCGATCACGGCGCGGCGACCACGTCCCACGCCACAGTGAACCCCACACCGGGCCGCGGCCGCCAGGGGTCGAAGACCGTGCGCGCGGGGCTGCGCAGCACCAGCCGCGTGTCGACGAGATCGAGCTCGAGCGAGGCGTCGAGCGCGAGCGCCACGCGCGCCGAGACCCGCACCGCGGCGCCCAGGCCCATCGCGAACATCGGCAGGGCGCGGGTCGCCGACGCCGCCGGTCGATCGATACCGGACACCGCGACGCGCAGGAGGTCGACGCCGAAGCCGGCGCGCGCGCGCAGCCGCACGCGACGCCCGAGCGCCGGCTCGACCGTGGCCAGCGCACGCACGGCGCCGCCGGTCAGGCGCGCGTCGAGCTCACCGTCGTCGACGTGGGTCGGCAAGCGGTACTGCCCTGCGACGACGGCCCCGGGCGCGAGTCGGCTCGCCGATGCGAGCATTGCGACCGCGACGGTGGGCCCGTGCAGCACCGCCGGCCTGCGGGCGGACCACGCCTGCGCCCGCCAACCCGAAGCTCGACCGCGACGCGGAGGCGCGCGCTGCTGGGCAACCGCGGACCTGCCGGTGCACCCGGCGTGCTCGCGATCGGGCGCGGCTCGTCGCGCTGACGTGGCGCGGGCTCGCTCGCATCGCGCGGCGTGGGATCGGGCCGAGGGATCGGGCGCGGCTCGGGCGGCGTCACGCTGCGCCCTGCGACTGCGGCCTGCAGCTCGTCGTGCGCCTGACCCACGGGCTCGCCGGCTGCGATCGCCTCGACCGCGCTCGCGGCGATGGTCGCCAGGGCCTCGCGCGCCGCCTCGTCCAGGCCCAGCGGCGCCGGCACACTGCGCAGCAGCGCCCGCGCCCGCGGCCCGTCGACCACCAGCAGCTCGAGCTCGCCGTCGGGCGCGAGCTCGAGCCAGATCTGCGCCAGCTGGTCGTCGTCGGGCTGCGCCGTGGCCAGCGCGGCACCCACGTCGATCGCAGCGCTGCGCGTGAACGCCAGCGTGCGACCGTCGCGCTCGACCAACTCGCGCAGCCGCGCGACCAGCTGCGGCATCGCCTCGTCCTCGCCGTGCAGGACCACGTCGACGCGGTGCTGCGGCGCTGCGACGGCGAGGACGGCGAGCAGCAACGGCAGCACCACGCCTGTGGCGGTATGACGGGCGCCGCGGCGATTGGCAAGGACGATCGCAGCCGCGCGCGGGCGCTCGCGCTCACGGCAGGCTGATCACGGGCTGCGGTGCGGTCGCATCCTCGATCGAGCCCTCACCGAGCTCACCCGCACCGTTGGCGCCCCAGCACCGCACCGCGCCGTCGTCGGTCCGCGCGCAGACGTGGGCCGTCGAGGCGACGATCTCGGCCACACCGGTGCCCATGCCGAGCACGTCGACCGGCGTGGGCGAGACGACCTCGGGGCCCTCGCCGGTGCCGAGCACGCCGTCGTAGTTGTTGCCCCAACAGCGCGCGCCGCCGTCGACGACGCCACATGCGAACGTCCACCCCGTCGCGAGCATGGCCGCACCGCCGTCGATGCCGAGCACCGCGACCGGGTAGTGGCTGTCGAGCAGGATGCCGGAGTTGCCGTCGCCGAGCTGGCCGTACTCGTTGGTGCCCCAGCACCACGCCGCGCCGCCCTCGTCCCACGCGCACGTGGCGTTGCCGCCGGCGCTCACGCCGATGATGCCGCTCAGGTTCGCGACCGGCACCGGCACCTGACTCGCATCGGTGTCGGCGTCGTCGCCGAGCTCGCCGTAGGTGTCACCGCCCCAGCACCATGCGGTGCCGTCCTCGGTCGCGGCGCAGCTGTGGTCGCGGCCGGCCGCGATCGCCTGCACGCCCGACAGCCCCGCGACCTGCACCGGTGCGAACGCACTGGCGGTGCTGCCGTTGCCCAGCTGGCCGTACTCGTTGTGGCCCCAGCACCACGCGGTGCCGTCGGTCGCCGCGACGCAGGTGTGCTCCCAGCCGGCCGCAATCGCGAACGCGCCGGGGATGCCCGCGACTGCGCGCGGCTTCGCCGAGGTCTCACCGGTGCCGTCGCCGAGCTGGCCTGCGCGGTTGTCACCCCAACACCAGGTCGCGCCGTGCTCGTCGACGATGCAGGTGTGATCGCCGAACGCAGAGATCGCGACCGCGGACGTGTCCAAGCCCACGACCTCGAGCGGCTCGGGATGCGGCGCAGTGTCGATGATGCCGGTGCCGATCTGGCCGTACTCGGCGTAGCCCCAGCACCGCACCGCGCCGCCGGTCACGATTGCGCACGAGTGCAGGCGCCCGGCCGCGATCGCGGTCGCGACCGCCGACGGCAGATGGTTGCCGCCGCCGGTCGAGTCACCCGCCTCGGCCGCGGTGTCGCTCGCGTCGGCCTCGCCGCTGCCGTCGCTGCCGAACCCGTCGCTGCCGCCGCTCGAGTCCAGCGAGCCCTCGCTCGCGCTCGCGCTCGCGTCCGAGCTCGCCGAGGGCTCGTCACCGCCGATGCCGAACAGGCCGCACGCGGTGGTGGTCGAGAGCGCGAAGGTGGGGATCGCCAGCAGGCGCGACGTGTGGTGCATGCGACTGCGGCAGAGCATCCGCGGTGCCGGGCCCCGGATCGCCGCATCGACGCGGGCTTGCGCCGCCGCGGCTGCCGGGCGCGACTCGGATCGGGTCGAGCGCGCGACCCGGATCGCGTCGCGCTTCATCCCCCGAACCAACGAGTCGGCCCGGACCCGGACCGTTGGTTCCCGCGATTGTCGCGATGCGAGCACGGCCCTAGCGTGGTGGTATGCGAACGTGTGTCCGAGACGTGGGTGTGCTCGCGCTGTCCTTGCTCGGTTGCGCGCCGCAGGACCCGCGCAGCGATTCCGGATCCGCGTCCGCGGGCGACGGCGCGTCGGAGGGCAGCTCCGACGCCGGCAGCGTCGGCAAGCCCGACGGCCCCGGCGCCGGCGACAGCACCGACGGCGACCGCCCCGGTGGCCCCGACGACGGCGCGCAGTTCGACGTCGGCGAGGGCAAGGACGAGGCCGGCGGTGACCCGACCACCGACGGCGGCGCGCTGGTCTGTGGCACGCGCTCGTGCGAGGACACCACCGCGAACGCGGCGGTGCTGCTCGCACCGTGCGACGAGTTCTTCGCCGACTTCCACCCGCCTTACGATGAGCACTACCAGTGCTGGAGCGGCGCACCGGCGGGCTACCTGATCGGCGACACCGACGCGGTCTTCGCCTTCGACAACCCCGACATGCTGCTCATCGGTCGCTTCGACGGCGGCATCGCGCAGGCCGAGGTCACGCGCGACGCGAACTGCAACATCACCGGCTTCGTCGACGCGCAGTGGCAGCCCTACCCCGACGGCGAGCCATCCGAGGTGTTCGTGCGCGGCATGACCTGGCTCGACGACGGCACGATGCTGCTCGCGCGCACCGACCTCGACGGCACGCCACAACAGATCGGCCAGCGCGCCCCGGACTCGGGCGTCACGGCAAACCTGATCGACGCGGTCTCGCTGCTGCCGCCGTGGGAGCAGCTGTACTTCGGCGGCGCCAACGTGATCGTCGCGATCTCGGTGGTGCCACCGGGTTTCCCCGGCGCGGGCTCGACCAAACTCATCGCGGAGAAGCTCGACAGCTCGCACTGGTTCACGCTGCCGACCGTGGCCGACGGCAACGGCGGCTACACCCTGGGCAACGCGATCGAGGCGACCACGATCCAGCCGCCGCAGCCGCAGTGGGGTGGGTACTACGCCCGCGGCATCGCGTGGATCGGCACCGACAACCCCGACATCGACAAGCCCTCGGTGCTGGTGCCCGAGGCCTGGGACTACGTCGTCGCGCTCTACGAGCTCGACGACGACGGCAACCCCGTGCCGCAGTCGCGCACCGTGTTCGTGGAGGGCATCGGCATGCCTTCGGGCGCGGAGTCCGACGCGGTCTCGGGCAACAACTTCGTGTTCACCGGCCGCCGCAGTCAGGACGTCTACGTCGTGCGCGGCTGCGACGACGCGCCGGGCTCCGACATCCCGCGCGGTTGAGCGCGCGCGGCCGCGGATGCGTGGGCCCGACGCGACGATCGCCGTTGTGCGGCTGCGCGCCCGTGTATGATCGTCGGCGGCGCGTGAGCGAGGACTCCACCAAGCTGCGACCGCCCCGGCCGCGTCGCACGCGGGACGCGGGCGAGCTGCCGTGCCTGGAGATCGTCGAAGGCCCGGCACGGGGCAGCAAGTTCTGGCTGCTGGCGCGCCGCGCGGTGCTGGGCCGCTCGCCCAAGGTCGACTTCACCATCGAGGACGAAGGCGTCTCGCGCGAGCACGCCAAGCTCGTGTTCGACGACGACGGCCTGGTCAACCTGGTCGATCTCGGCTCGAAGAACGGCACCTTCGTGAACGACGCGCCGATCGACGCTGCGATCGTGCGAGCGGGCGATCGGATCCGACTCGGGCCCGACGTCACGCTGCGATTCGGCTGGGCCTCGCGCACCGCCGACGTGCCGCAGCCGCGCATGGTCGAGCTGAGCCCGCGCGAGCTCGAGATCGCGAAGCTCGTGGGCGAGGGCCGCACCAACGCCGAGATCGCCGAGCTGCTGGAGATCAGCCCCCACACCGTCACCGCGCACCTGTCGAACGTGTTCCAGCGCGAGGGCCTGGCCTCGCGCGCGGAGCTGGCGTCGCTGCTCGCCAGCGGGCGCGTGCGTGCCGTCAGCCGCGGCGGTCGGTCCGGGCGATGACCCGCGGCCACGACGACGACCAGACCACGCGCGAAGGCCCGCGAGCGCCCGACGAGCCCGACGAGGGCCACGCGCTGCGCCGCGGTGCGAGCGTCGGTCGCTTCGTCGTGATCGAACCGCTCGGTCGCGGCGGCATGGCCACGGTCTACCGCGCCTACGATCCCAAGCTGCGCCGCGACGTCGCGCTCAAGATGCTGCGCCGCGATCTCGTGGACGCCCTGGGCGAGTCGCGACTGGTCACCGAGGCGCAGGCGATGGCGCGCCTGTCCCATCCCAACGTCGTCGTGATCTACGACGTGATTGCCGCGCGCGGCGGCGTGGTGTTCGCGATGGAGCTGGTCGAGGGCGGCACGCTCGCGGACTGGCTCGCCCGCGGGCCCACACCCGCGCGCATCCTCGACGTCTTCGTCGCCGCGGGCCAAGGGCTCGCGCGCGCCCACCTCGCGAAGCTGGTGCACCGCGACTTCAAGCCCAGCAACGTGATGATGGCGGCGGGTGAGATCCCCAAGGTCGCCGACTTCGGCCTGGCGCGGATGGGCGAGCGCGGCCCGGGCCACGCTGCGAACGCGGACGCAAGCGCACAGGTGGCCGAGGACGCGACCTGGAGCGGCGACGACGGGCCCGTGGGCACGCCGCGATTCATGCCGCTCGAGCAGCTCGAGGGTCGCGCGGTCGACGAGCGCGCCGATCAGTACGCGTACTGCGTCGCGCTGTGGGAGGCGCTGGCCCGGCGGCCGCTGTTCGAGGGCGAGCTCGAGGCGTTGCGCGCCGCGAAGCGACGGCCGCCGCCGGCGTTGCCGCCCATCCGCGGCGTGGCCCCTACGATCGCCGCCGCGATCGCGCGTGGCCTCGCGGTCGATCCCGCGGATCGCTGGCCCGACATGGACGCGCTGTTGTTCGAGCTGTCGCAGCGTCCGCAGCGCGAGCGACGACGACGGCGGCGGATCGCGGCGGTGCTGGGCCTGGGCGTGCTGGCGGCCGGCGGGGTGTGGTTCGCGCGGCCGAGCCCGCGCTGTCACGACGAGCTCGACCGCCTCGCCGGGCTGTGGGCTCCGGACGCCGCGCCCGTCGGATCGTCCGAGCCACTGCGCCACAAGGCCGATGCGCTGCTCGACGCCTACGCCCAGCGCTGGCGCGCGCAGGAGCAGGATGCGTGCGAAGCCACGTGGTTGCGTCGCACGCAGAGCGTCGCGCAGCTCGATCTGCGCATGGCGTGCCTGTGGAATGCCCGCGCGCGCTTCGCCGCGGCGGTCGAGGTGCGCGCACGCGCGGACGCCTCCGCGGCGGCGCTCGAGCTGGTCGCAGGCCTGCCGCAACTCGAACGCTGTGCCGATCTCGCGCGGCTCGAGGCCGCGGCCGGCGGGCCCGCCGATCCGGATCTCGCGGCCGCGATCACCGAGGTGCGCGCGGAGCTGGCACGCGCGGCGGCCCTGCGCGCGGTCGGGCACCACGACGAGGCCGAGCCCATCGCGCGCGCGGCGATCGAGCGCGCCGCGGCCCTGGCGGATCCACGGCTGCGCGTCGAGGCCGGCATCGCCTTGGCCAGCGTGCACAGCCGACAGGCGCGCTATGTCGAGGCCGAGGCCGAGTTCGGCGAGGCGCTGTCGCTGGCGCAGCACGCAGGCGACCCCAACCTCGCGCTCGCGGCCACCAACGCGCTGGCGTTCCACCTGACCAACGCCGTCGCCGCGCCCGAGCGCGCCTACTGGCTCGGCGTGATCGCGACCGGACTCGCGGAGTCCGCGGAGGCGGATCCGACCAACGCCGCCGAGGCCTACTCGGTCCACGGCGCGGTGCTCCGTGGCATGGGCCGCTACGCCGAGTCCGAGACTGCGCACCGACGCGCGCTCGCACTGCACGTCGCCGCCGCCGGCACCGACGATGTCCGCGTCGCCTCCGCACGCACCAACCTCGGGCTGGTGCTGTACGACCGCGGCGACTACGGCGGCGCGATCGAGCAACACACGGCTGCGCTGGAGATCTGGCGCACGGCCTTCGGTGACGAGCACCCACGCGTCGCGCTGGCGCGCGGCAACCTCGGCAACGCACTCGAGCGCGCCGGTCGCTCCGACGAGGCGGTGACCGAGCTGCGCGCGGCGCTCGAGCTGCTGCTCGTGATCGTCGGACCCGAGCACCCCGACGTCGCCGTCGTGCGCAACGATCTGGGCATCGCGCTCACCTCCGCGGGACAGTTCGGCGCCGCCGAGCGCGAGATCGACGAGGCGCTGCGGATCTGGACCAACTCCCACGGCGCGCAGAGCCGCCTGGTCGCGCTGGGCTACAACAACCTCGGGCTCGCGCTGGAGGAGCAGGGCCGCCATGCGGAGGCCGCCGCCGCGTTCGAGCGCTCGTCGGCGTTGGTGGAGCGGACCATGGGCCCGCGCCACCCGCTGCTGCCACGGATCTGGGCCAACGCCGCACGCATGGCCTTTGCCGCGGCTCGACTCGAGCAGGCCGAGCTCGGCTATCGTCGCGCGCTCGAGCTGCACGAGCAGGTCGTCGCGCCCGACGACCTGGCCGCGGCGGGACTGCAGCTGCGACTCGCCGAGGTCGTGCTCGCGCGCGGTGACGGCAGCGCTGCCATGGCACTGTGCGACCGCGCGGCGGCGATCCTCGCGGGCCCGACACTCGACCCCGACGACGACGAGGTCCGCGTGCTGCAGCGCGAGATCGTCTCGCTGCGTCGTCGCGCAGCCGCAGCCCGCGGTGCTCGCTAGCGTCGGCGTCGCCGCAGCGCCAGCGCGATCAGCATCGCCAACCCCGAGCCCACGTGCTCCGTAGTGGCGCAGCCGCAGCCGCCGGCCTCGTCGCCCGCGGCGCCCGATCCGGTGCCACCGCTGTCGTCACCGCTGCCCGAGCCGCCGGCGCTCGCGCTCGCGTCGCTGCCGGCGCTCGCGCTCGCGTCGCTGCCCGAGCCGCCGGCATCACCGCCGCTGCCACTGTCTGCGCCGCCGGTCGCGTCGCCGCCGGTGGTGTCGGCGCCCGCGTCCGGATCCCACTCGTACGCGCCGACGTCGTAGCCCGCGCCGTAGGGTCGCGCGATGCCGTCGCGATCGTCGGCCACGGCCGCGAGCGCCACGCCGGCATCGATCGCCGCGGCGCCTTCGACCAGGTGGTAGTCGTGGGCCGCGGCGTCGACGAACGCCTCGGGCCCCACCGAGAGGCTGCTGCCGGGCGCGGCGTCGGGCGGCAGCGCGCCATCGAGCACGAGCAGGTTCTCCACGCTCGCTCCGCTCCAGCCGCCGCCGCCGCCGTCCTCGAACCGCTCGCCGGTGATGCCGCCACCCAGGGTCACGTTCGACAACTCGACGCCGGTGATGCCGTCCTCGTAGCGCACGGCGTTGTCGACGTCGTGGATCACCGCGTTGCGCACCCGCGCCAGCGCGGGGCCGCGGAGGCGGAAGCCGAGCTCGCTGTCGTACACGGTCACGCGCTCGATGGTCGCGTCGACCGCCTCCTTGATGTTGAACGCGGCCTGGTTGGAGATGAAGCCCTCGAATCCATGCACGATGGTGTCGCGGATGACCACGGTGGGGTTCGCACCATTGCCGTCGAGCGCGTCGCCGACCTTCGAGTCGAACGCGTTCTCGCCGATGGGCGTGCCCACCGGCACCCCGGCGTCGGCGTCGTCGAGCGGCGCCGTCCACAGCACCGACGACTCGATCAACAGGTTGCCCCACGGCAGCCGCGCCGGCGACATCTGCACGCAGTCGCCCGAGATCATGCCGATGTCGGTGTTGCGGATCGTCAGATCGAACACCGAGTCGCCGGTCACGCCGTGGCTGTCCTGCACCGCGCCGCCGCCGTCGAGCGCGACGCAGTGGTGGATCTCGCTGTCCTCGATCAGGATGTCGCTCGCCGTCCGCAGATCGATGCAGTCGCTGCCGGCGCGGCGCACCTCGACGTCGACGAAGGCGATGTGATTGCCGCCGCCGCCGCGCACGAGATCGCCGCTGCCGTAGGCACCGTCGACCACGAGCCCTTCGAAGCGGTGGTAGTCGTGATCGAAGCTGAGGCCGGTGCCGTCGGCCTGCACGATCGCGGTGCGCGATCGATCGGCGATCACCTGGATCGGCGCGTCCGCGGTGCCGGCGCGCACGGTCGTGATCGGTGCGTAGCTGCCAGGCGCGACATGGACCACGTCGCCGGGCTGCGCCAATGCGAGTCCCTCTTGGATCTGCTGCAGCGGCGCGCCCGCGCTGCCGTCACCGCCGCCGGCGGCGCTCGCATCGACGTAGAGATCCGCCCCGCGGGCGACACCGGCGACGAGCGACACCGTCGCGACGCAGACGAGGGACGCGGCGACGCGCGAGGGATGGGACGGGGCGTGCGTGCGTGACATCGTGGTGATCCCGGTGCTGCGAGTGTCCGTCGGTCGCGGCCGCCTGCGGCGGCGCGCGGCCCCTCGCGCGCGTGTGCTGCAGCGGGGCAGCTCGCCCCCGCGCGGGCACAAGGCGAAGTTGCAGGGCGATGCTGCACGGCACACCAACGCCGGCAGCCGCGGACGCATCGCGACGCACGCGCGCGACCGTGGGATCGTTGCGGCACGCTGGGAGCGCCCGCGCCTGCGTCAGCGCGCCAGCGCGCGGCGCAGCACGCAGCCGTCGTCGATCGCCTCGCCGTTGCGGTAGCGCGCGAGCACGCGGCGTGACTGCTCGGCCAGCATGCGTCGGACGTCGCGTCGCATGCCGCGGACGCGGGGGATCGCCATGGTGTCGTAGGCGGTCGTCTGGTGGCGCAGCCACGCGATGGTCGCGGCCTCGGCCCGGCGCTCGATCGGGATCCGTTGCGTGCGCGCGACGGTGCCGCTGCCGACCGGCACCGCGTGATCGGTGATGGCCTTGGCCACCAGTGCCGCGAGCTCGCGGTGGCGCGGCGCGAAGGCGAGGAAGCGATACACCGCGGCGAAGAACTCCTCGACGTAGGCGGCCTGCGCGGCGTCGCGGCGGCGCCGACCCGCGTCGAGCCGCTGGGCCCAGCGCGGATCCTCGCGCTCTTGCTCGAGCTTGGCCCGCTCGCGTGCGATGGTGTCGCCCGGCGCCCACAGCCCGCGCGAGAACAGCTTGCGACCCTTGGGCTCGCGGATCGTCCACGTCGGGCCGGCCGCCTTCACGCGGCGCGTGAGGCCGGCGTCGCCGGGCGGCAGCAGCTGCCAACCCGCAGGCACCTGCAGGATCTCGCCGCTGGCGGTGCGCGGGCGATCGGGGGCAGCTCCGACGAACAGGTCTCGGGTGCGCTCGGGCACGGGCCCGGACTGTAGACGAATCGCGGCGCGACCAACCAGCCGCACCGTGACGCTCAGGGCACCGCGAGCGTCGCGCTGGCCTGGGCGCAGTTGGGGCCGCAGCCGGGCCCGTTGGGCGCGGCCACGGCATAGGCGGGCTCGAACTCCTGCTGCGCGAGCTCGACCATGTCGCGCGTCACCGTGACCCCGAGGACCATGACCACGCCGAGCGCGATCTCGATGCGTTGCGGGTGCTCGGTCAGCAGGTACTGTGCGTTGCAGGTGCTCTCGGTCACGCACGGCGGCGACGCGCAGTCACCGGGATCGTCGGAGACGGTGAAGCTGCAGTCCTGCGCCACCGCGTCGACGTCGAGCGCGACGCCGTAGCTGCCGCCCGGCCACACGTCGGCGGCGGCCTCGAGCGCGAGCACCAGCCCGCTGCTGCAGCCGGCCTCGGTGCACGCATCCATCAGCCCGCAGACCTCGTTGCACCCGGGCCCCAGCGGCGGATGCACGACGCACGACCACACGCCGCCCGAGCACGCCATGCCGTCGCCGATCTCGTTGCTGCACGGCGCGGCGCCCTCGGGGCACGGATGCCCGCACAACAGCGCCATCTCGTCGGGGCACAGATCGCAAAGCGGCAGCTCGCCACAGCCGCTGCCGCTGCTGCTGCTGCCGGCGCTGGTGTCCATCGAGGTCGAGGTCTGCGCCGCGCTGGTGTCCGACACCAGCGGATCGACGCGACCGCAGCCGCCGAGCGCGAGCGCCGTCGCAAACGCAGAGCACGCCCGTCGCATCGCATGAGCGTGACACGAGCCGCGATGGCGCGCGCCGCAATGCTTGCCGGCGGCGTCAGCCCGCCCGCGCCGCGTCCGCCGCGACGCGGCCGCGCAGCCACGTCTCCATGTCCTTCAGGTCCGGCACCAGCGCGCGCGTGGCCGCGACGTCGCCGTCCATCTCGTGCGCGGCCAGCCACTCCCACATCCGCACCAGCTCCTCGCTGATCAGGCGACGGAACAGGAACGTCGGCATCGGCAGCGCGAACGGAGCCTTGCCGCGCACGCGGCGGAACAGCTCGCGGCTCGCAGCCATCGAGCGCACGTCGCCGACCAGCGCGATCGCGGCGCCGTGCAGCGCCTGTCCCCGCGTGAAGGCCTCGGCTGCGGCCGCGCCGATGTCATCGACTCCGATCCACTTCACCGGTCGATCGGGCCCGAGGATCTTCGGCATCATCCCCCAGCTCGCGGGCGGGAAGTACTGCTTGTCGGTCAGGTCCTCCATGAAGATCGTCGGGCGCAGGAACGTGGCCGGGATCCCCAGCGATCGGATGTGCGCCTCGATCTCGCCCTTGGAGTCGAAGTGCGGCACGCCCGAGCGTCGATCGGCACCCGCGACCGATGCGTGCACGAGGTGCCGCACACCCACGCGCTTGGCCAGCTCCGCGACGCGCTTGCCGTGACGCAGCTCGCCCTCGATGCCGTTCTTGAAGAACTCGGTCACCAGGTACACGCCATGCACGCCCCGCATCGCGGCCTCGAGCGCGGTCGCGTCGTCGAGATCGCCCGCGACCGGCGTGGCACCCAGGCCCGCCAGGCGCTGCGCCGCCGGCGATGTCGGGTTGCGCGTGAGCCCGCGGACCGCGAAGCCCCGCGCGAGCAGCTGACGGCTCACCGCGCGGCCTTGCGTGCCGGTGGCGCCGATGACGAGGATCTGGGCAGGGCTGGAATCGGACATCGCAGGTCTCCTCGAGCGCGGCGCGAGGACGACTCGCAGGCGGGCTCGGGACGAACACGGTCGAGCCGGGCGAAAGGATGCGCGCCCGGTGTTGCGCCCGCACGTGCGCAGCCGCGGCACCGGCGTCGCCTTGGCACGCCGCATGCGACTGCTACAGTGGCATGGTTGGAGGATGGTGGATGCGGACACGGGATGCATGGATGCGAGCAATCGTTGCGCTGGAATTGGTGACGTCGATCGCGGGCTGCACCGGCGGCGGCGACGGTGGCGGCGGCACTGGCGATGGTTCGGTGGGCAGCAGCGCCGACTCGGGCTCGGGCTCGGGCAGCGCCGGCACATCGAGCACGTCGAGCTCGGAGGGCGGTGAGTCGAGCGGATCGAGCGGCGACACCGGCGGCGGGCTCGCGCCGTGCGAGGACCCGATGCCGATCCTGCAGGCCGGACTCGATCCCGCGCCCGCGTCGGGCTTCGTCGCGTGCGCGGACGGTCGGATCGTGCGCGAGCAGGCGGTTGCCTGCACATCGCCGGTCGAGCCCGGCAACTGCGACCTCGACGGCGCGGGTTCGTGCAGCGTCGATGCCGAACTGGCGCCAACAGGGCATGCATCGCCATGGCCGCGGGACCGGGGCCGTTTTGCGGCTGCGTGGTCTCGTGCAGAAGACCCGACGACGACTGCGGTGAGGGCAAGGGCTGCAGTCGCGCGCGGGCCCGACCCGCAGGAAGTCGGCATCGCGATCGAACGATCGAACAATCCAACGATCGCCACGACGGCTGCAGCAACCGACCTCACGACGACTTCGGCGTGACACCGACACGCGGGCCACGCGGCCGCGCGCGCGTGATCCAGTGTCGTAGGGCCACTCGCGAGGAGGATGCGCGACGGCTTCGCCGGCGCGACGAGGGGAAGCGGAGCTTGCTCCCTGAGCCTCAGTCCAGCGACCGCGCGCAGCGCAGCCCGACGTTGAGCCCGGCGATCACATCCGGCAGACCCGAGCGATGCGCGACGCGGACCTCGCTGGGCAGGCAGTTGTACGAGCCGCCGCGCATGACCCGGGTGCCACCGATCGAGTCGTCCACCACCGGATCGATCTCCGGCAGGCTCGACAGATCCTGCACATAGCTGTCGTGGGTCCACTCCCAGACGTTGCCCGAGGTGTCGTAGAGCCCCCAGTCGTTGGGCAGCAGCGTCGCGACCGGGTGGGTGTCGCCGTCGGCGTGGAAGAGGTACCAGCTGATCGTGTCGAGCAGCGGATCCGAGGTGTTGCAGATCGACATCTGCCCGGCATAGACCGCAGTGGTCGTGCCCGCCCGCGCGGCGTACTCCCACTCGGCCTCGGTCGGCAGCCGGTAACCGTCGCAGTCGTAGGCCGACAGCGACGGCTCGCAGCGCAGGCCGCCGTCGGTGGTCTCGCACGCATAGCACGAGGGCAAGCCAGCGTAGTCGGAGTAGGCGTTGCAGATCGCGGCCGCGTCGTGCCATGTGACCATCTGCACCGGGCAATCGTCGCAGCCGTCGTCCCACGGGTGGGCGCTACCGGTCGCGGCCGCATACTCGCCGTAGGTGACCTCGGTCGCGGAGATCTCGAACGCACCGGTGAGCGTCGCGTCGTGTTGGATGTCGTTGCCGCTGTTGATCGGGCACGGGTCGTCGGGATCGGCGCCCATCGAGAAGCTGCCGGGCTCGATCGCGATCCACGTGCCGGGCGCGGGGTGATCGAGCGGCGCCGGTCCATCGTCGCTGCCACCGCTGCTCGACTCGCCGTCGCCACCGTCGCTGCTGCCGCCCTCGCTGTTGCCCGCGCTGATGCCGTCGCCCGTGCTGCCGGGGCCGCCGCTGCCGCCCTCGCTGCCGCCGCCGTCGGGGCCGGCCTCGGCGCCGCCGCCCGCGGGACCTCCCCCGCCAGGCCCGCCGCCGCCGTCGTCGCTCACCGCTGGATCGTCCGGCGACCCGGACGACTCACCCGACGCGGGCTCGCCGTCGGCCGGCGCGGCGGTGCAGGCGAGCAGGGACATCGCGGCGATGCTGGCGACCCACGGTCGCGGTGGGATGACTCGGCACATGCTCCGGTGGCCTCCTCGAACGGCGCCTCGTGCCACCGCGGGCGGTTTGGTTCCCACGCTCGTGCGATGATCCGGCGTTGTCCGAAGACGAGGAGGACACCGCGGAGCTGGCGGCCTGGCGCGCGGGGGATCGCACCGCCGGCACGCGTCTGTTCCGCCGCCACTTCGCGCGGGTGCATCGCTTCTTCGCCAACAAGACCCCCGCGGTCGCCGACGACCTCACGCAGCGGACCTTCCTCGCCTGCGTCGAGCGACCCAGCCCGATCCGCGTCGGCTTCCGCCCCTACCTCTTCGGCGTGGCCTACAACGTGCTGCTGATGTACCTGCGCACGCAGGGCCGCTGGTCGGATCGCTTCCAGCTCGGCGAGGTCTCGGTCGAGGCGATGCTCGACTCGCCCAGCGTCGAGGTCGCCGGCCGCGAGCGCGCCGGCGTGCTGTTGGCCTCGCTGCGCCAGCTGCCGTGCGACCTGCAGACCACCGTCGAGCTGTACTACTGGGCAGAGCTCTCGATCGAGCAGATCGCCGCCGCGCTGTCGGTGCCGCCGGGCACGGTCAAGAGCCGGCTGGCGCGCGCGCGCGACGTGTTGCGGCGGCGACTGGGTGAGGCCGGCATCGCCGACGACGCGCTCGAGCAGTGGACCCGCGAGCTGCGCGAGCGCGTGTCGCCATCGTCCGATCCGGCGTGAGCGCGGCGCTCACTCGCGCGGCAGTCGTGCCAGCCGCGCCTCGCTGCGCTGCGCGACGTCGTCGTGTCCCTGGGCACGCTGCGCCGCCGCGAGCGCCTCCAGCGGCCGACGCAGCAGCACCGAGTCGGCGCCGGCGATGGCCTCGAGGCCGGTGATCGCGGCCCACTGCTCGGACTCGGCCTCGGCGTGGCGCGCCGCGTCGGCCAGCACCAGGCCGATGCGATGGTGCAGCAGCGCGACCTCGCGGGGGCTGAAGTGCGGCAGCGCAGCGGCGCGCGCGAGCACGTCGCGGTAGCCGGCGAGCGCCGCGTCGGCGTCGTGGTCGAGCATCCACCGCGCCTCGGTCGATCCGATCGCGCCGTAGATCGTCGTGATGGCATCCGGCGCACCACCGCTTTCAATCCGTTCGAGCACGGCCAGGCCCTCGGCCACGCGTCCCGATTTCACCAGCGCGTCGCCCAGGTGCAGACGCACGATCTGCACCCGCGGCGCGCCCTCGCCCTCGATGCGCGCGAGCGCCTCGGCGGCGGGCCGCAACAGCGCGATGGCCTCGGCGTGGCGGCCCAGGAAGATCGCCGCGCGCGCCAGCTCGGCGCGCACCAGCACCAGGGTCTCGGTGGCGGTCGCGGGGTCGTCGCGCAGCACCTCGATCTCGCTCGCGAGCGCGTCGTACTCGCCCTGGTAGTCGAAGCGCGCGTGGGCCAGGCTCGCGCGCAGGCCCAGCAGCCGCGCGCGCTGGGCCGCGTCGGGCTCGGGCACCCGCGCCAGCGCGGCCTCGGCGTGGCCGAACCACAGCTGCGCCTGCTCGAGGTCGTGCACGGCATCGGCGTGGTGCCGCGCGAGCTCGGCCGCGGCCTTGAACGCGAGCTCGTGGACATCCTGCTGCAGCGCGAGAAAGTACGAGCGCTCGAAGGCCTCGCGCGCGCGATCGACCTCGGGCACCAGCCGCAGCACCGCACCCACGCGCCCCCACGCATAGGCCTGCAGCCGCGGCGAGCCGCCGGCCGCCGCCTCCGTGATCGCGTGGGTTGCCTCGCTGGCCTGCTGCGCGCGGCCCAGATCGAGCAGCGCGTCGGCGCGCCGCTGGGCGCGGTGCACCGCCTCGACCTGTCGTGCATCGTCGGACGCGAACTGCGGCGCGTCGTCGTCGCTGGCGCTGACGCACGACTGCGGCGCGGCGAGCCCCGCGGCCGCGCGCTCGATCGCGTCGGGTTCGGCCGGACCCTCCGCGAGCGCGTCGACCAGCGCCGCGAGCTCGTCGCGTGCGCGCGCAAGACACTGCACCGACGCGGCCATCACCGGCGCGCGACACGAGTCCACGCGTGCCTGGTGCCACGCGCGCGCGAAGGCGTCCAGCTGCAGCGCGCTGCGCTCCCACGCGTCGCGCGACGTCGCCGGCTGCACGGCGCGGATCCGGGTCGCCACCTGCGGACCCCACACGCCGGTGAGATCGTCGGGCAGCGAGCACGTGCTCGCGGGCGTGCGCGCGAGCGCGACCGCACCGGCGACACCGCCCAGCGCAGCCACACCCAGCGCCAGCACCGGCAACAGCCGCGGACGCCGGGCCCGCTGCAGCGCCCGCAGCAGCGCGCGGACGCTGGGCCAGCGCTGGGCGGGGTCCGGCGCGAGCCCGCGCGCGAGCACGGCCCAGACCCGCGGCGACGCGGCGAAGCTTCGCGGGGGCCGCGGCGGCGGACCGGCGAGCTTGGCCGCCGCGCGGCCCTCGGGCCAGCGCGCGACGAACAGCGGCTCGTCGAGCAGGGCCTCGGCCGCCACCAGCGAGAAGCTCCACTGATCGGTGCGAGCATCGAGCGCGCCGCCGAGCGCCTGCTCGGGCGCCATGTAGTGCGGCGTGCCCAGCACGCGATCGTGCGCGGTCAGGCGATCGCTGCCGCTGCTCGATCCCTGGGTCGACGCCCCCCGCGAGACCGCGGCCTCGCCGGCGCGCACCAGCGGCTGGGTGTCGTCTTGGCCCAGCGTGCCCGAGTCCGACACGCTGCCGCCGGTGCCGGCGGGATCGGGCGCGCGCGCGAGCCCGAAGTCGAGCAGGCGCGCGCGGCCGTCGCGACCGACGATCGCGTTGGCCGGCTTGATGTCGCGGTGGACCAGGCCGGCGTCGTGCGCCGCTGCGAGCCCCTCGCCCAGGGCCATCAGCACGTCGAGCACCTCGCCGGGCTCGCGCGCGCGGCCGACCCACTGGTCCAGCCGAGTGCCCTCGACCAGCTCGGTGACCATGTACACGCCCGCCCGCGCGACGCCGGTGACGGGGTCGACGTCGTAGCTGCCGCAGTCGAACAGCGCGAGCACGTTGGGGTGGTTCACGCGGCCCAGCGCCCGCATCTCGCGGACGAAGCGCGCGCCGGTGATCGCGGCGGGGTCGAGCCGATCGGCGAGCACCAGCTTGATCGCCACGTCGCGGCGCAGCTCGGGGTCGAACGCGGCCCGCACGCTGCCCATGCCGCCGGTGCCGATGCAGCGCAGCAGCTGGTAGCGGCCCAGGGTCGGCATCGGCGCATCGCCGAACAGCGCCTGCTCGATGCGGCGCTGGGCCTGGGCCTGCGCCGCGCTCGCCCGCGGCGCGATGGCGCGCAGCGGCGCCTGCAGACCGTCGCCCTCGGGCTCGCGCGTGGTCGCCTGGTCGACGTCGATCGACATGGACCGCGACGTCGACCCTATCACCGGCAGGCCGGCCGCGCCGCGGTCGGGGCGTGCTCGCGCTCCCACCTCGGCTGGGTTGCCGATGCCGGCCGCCTGGTTCGCAGTGCTCGACTCAGCCGCCGCGGCGCAGCGCGGATCCGCGTGCGGTGGGCCACAGCAGACAGTTCTCGGCCGAGCCCGGCACGGTGAACACGTCCATGCCGTGGTCGAAGGTCTGCACGAACACCTCGAGCGCGCCGTCGCCGTCGAGGTCACCCACCGCAGGCGCCGCCGGGGCGCCGTTGCCGTTGCCGTTGTCGCCGGCGCCCGGCAGCGGCACATCGAACGCGAGCGCGCCGTCGCTGCGGAGGATCGCGAGGTGGCCGGCGTCGTGGGAGCTGGGCGCGCCGTAGGTGCCCAGCAACAGCTCGGGCCTGCCGTCCTGATCGAGATCGGCCACGGTGACCTCGCTCGCGTACGACAGCGACTGGCCGAAGCGGTGGTCGAAGCTCCAGCGACGCGCGCCGTCGCTGCCGAAGGCATGGATCGCACCGTCGCCCAGCGGCGCGACGATCTCGCGCAGGCCGTCGCCGTCGAGATCCACCACCGTCGGCGCGGGCACACCGATGGGCGGGTAGTCGCCCTCGGGCAGCATCGGCACGCCGCCGCGCGGCAGCAGCTCCCAGCCGGGCTTGCGCATGGCCGAGCGGCTGCCGTCGCCGTGCGCGCCCTCGAGCACCATCACGGCCCACGCCTGGGTCTGGTAGGGCTCGTGCATCTCGACATTGGGGATGCCCACGACCTCGTCGCGACCGTCGCCGTCGAGATCGACGACGCCCGGTGGCGACGCGGTCCACTGCAACCACTCGGTCCAGCTGGGGTTGGGCCACTCGCCGGTGTGCGCGTTGTAGTGATCGGCCTCGACCTGCGGGTCGGCCCAGCGGATGAACTGCCCCCACGTCAGCGGCATACCCTCGAAGCCGCTCTCGCGGTTGCTGAAGAACGGCGCGGCATCCAGCGCGACGCCGTCGTGATCGAAGGCCTGGATGTTGTGGTTGTCGTAGGTGACGACGATCTCGAGCGTGGCGTCGTCGTCGAGCTGGCCGATGCCGACGTTGAGGCCGTAGCAGCCGTAGCCGTGGTGCCCGGCGCCGTTGCGATCGGCGTCGTTGCCCTGGCCGCTGGCGGCGTTGTAGCGCGGCCACGCGGTCCAGCCGATGCCCGCGGGCTGGTACGGCGAACCATCGGCGGCGAACACGAACACCTGCGCGCCGCCGTCCTCGGTCGGCGCGGTCTGGGTCGTGGTCGCGACGACCTCGATGCTGCCGTCGCCGTCGAGATCCGCGGCCGCGAGCCCGCGCACCTCCGGTGGGTTGCCGGCGGTGGTGGTGTCCGCCGGCCAGCCCGCGACGATGCCCAGCGCGCTGCCGTCGTAGCGGTAGGCGTAGACCTCGTGGCCGCGGCCCGCGACGATCTCGATCGTGCCGTCGCCGTCGAGATCCGCGACCACGTGCGGCGCGTACACGCGACCGTCGCCGGTGCCGTCTTGCGCGCGCAGCTGCAGCGCGGCGTCGTGCACGAACACGCTGTAGAACGCGGACACCAGCTCGCGCGCGCCGTCGCCGTCGAGGTCGACGACCACCGGCGACGCGAACCAGCTGGTCTCGGTCGGCAGGTTCGCGACGAAGCTGGGCGCCTGTAGCTCGCCCGGCGTGCCGCCGGGATCGCAGGCCGGCGGCGGCGGCTCGCCGGTGTCGGTCCCGGCGGTGGCACTCGCACTGGCGCTCGCGCTGCCGCTCGCGCTCGCGCTGCCGCTCGCGCTGCCGGCCTCGGCGCTGCCGCTGTCTGCGGTGTCGCCCCCGCCCTGGGCGTCGCCGCACGCCACCACGAGCACCCCCCACGCGAAGAGCCGCGACCGCGTGCGCATGGGCCATCGTACGGGCCCGCGGCGGTACGATGCGACCCCACGTCGGCCGCACGTGATCGCGGCGCCGGTCCGCGACACTGCCCCGGTGCCGGCCACCGCGCCGACGCACGAGGTCCGAGATGCTCCGTCCGCTCCGTCCCCTGCTCGCGATCGCGCTGGCGCTGCCCTCTTTGTGGCAACCCCTGGGCTGCCTCGGCCAGGCCTGCACCGACATCGGCTGCCTCGACGCGTTCACCTTCTCCCTGGTCCCGGGCGGCTCGCGCATCGCCGACGGCCACTACCGCCTGCAGTGGACCGCCGACGGCGAGCCGGGCGAGTGCGCGTTCGAGGTCGCCTCGGGCGATCGCTGCGAGTCGTGGGAGCGACAGATGTGCGTGGTCGAGTCGAGTTGCGCCCAGCTCGGTCGCGACGGCGCGGTCGATCTCAGCCTCACCAGCTTGCCCGAGCACGTGACGTGGTCGCTGCTGCGCGACGACGTCGTGCTGGTCGAGGGCGAAGACGACCCCGAATACGACACCTCGCGCCCCAACGGCGAGCAGTGCGAGCCCACGTGCACGCAGGGCACGGTCGAGATCGCCGTGCCTTGACTCGCCCGTAGCCGCGGGCAGAGAGGCCGCTCACGCGCGCGGCTGCGCCAGCCCCCGCACAATTGCGCAGCGCGAGCGGGAACCGCGACGACACCCGTGCGAACCTGCCGCGGGGGTGTTTCGCATGGCTTCGTCGCGTCGTTCGGTGTGGTTGGGCTGCGTGCTCGTGGCGCTCGCGTGTGGCGACGACGCCAGCAATCCCTTCGACTCCAACGGCGGCGGCTCGAGCGGCTCGTCGGGCGGCTCGAACGGCGGCACGACCGCGAGCACCACCGCGGCCGACGGCAGCACCGGCGGCCACGGCACCGGTGGCTCGAGCGGTGCGGCCGACAGCGGCAGCGACGACGGCGTCAAGCTCGACGTCGGTGTACCCACCGGTGGCTTCGGCTCGTGCGACTGCGAGCTGACCAAGATCTGGATCGCCGACTACGACACCAGCACGGTGATCAAGATCGACACCCGCACCCTGGTGGCCGAGGGCCGCTACCTGACGCGCGAGGATGCGGCCGGCAATCCCTCGCGCACCTCGGTCAACCTCGCCGGCGACGTCGCGGTCGCCAACCGCCACGGCGGGCTGGTGAAGTTCTGGGCCGATCCGAGCCACTGCGTCGAGAGCAACGGCATGCCGGGGATCCAGACCTCGACCGGCATCGACGACATCTTGCCGTGGGACGTCGAGGAGTGCCGTGCCTGGTACACGCCGTTTCCGACCAGCAATCAGCGGCCGGTGGCGTGGACCTCGGGCACCAACGCGCGCGAACCCTGCACCGCCGAGGGCGCGCAGGTGTGGACGGTGAGCTCGGCGGTCGCGGGCCTGTTCCCCGGCCTCGGTGGCGCGGGCGGTGTGATCGCGTCGCTGGTCGACGGCGACACCGGCGCGGTGGTCGAGCAGGTGATGATCGACGACTTCCCCGGCAACAGCTTCGGCGCCTACGGCGGCGCGGTCGATGCCGGCAACAACCTGTGGTTCAGCCCGCTGGGCACCTTCGCGCCGGGACTGCTCGCGCGCGTCGATCGGCAGTCGCTGAGCTACGAGCTGTTCGCGATCCCGCAGGGCGTCGCGCCCTACGGCATCACCGTCGATCACACCGGTCGCGTGTGGCTCTCCTCGACCCTGGGCAGCAACGCGGCGCGCTTCGATCCCATCGGCGAGACCTGGGAGACCGTGCCGGGCTTCGGCGGCTCGGGCCTCGCCGAGGGCCCCGACGACTGGATGTACGTGTCCGCGGGCTCGAGCGTGCGGGCGATCCACGTCGACACCCTCATGGTCGGGCAGACGTGGATGACCGACGAGGCCGTCAAGGGCGTGAGCTTCGACGCCGACGGCTACCTGTGGGCCACGACCTGGCGCGACCCCGAGAACCCCGACTCCCACGCGGCCGCGTTCAAGATCGACGTCGCGGACATGACCACGCTGTCGGTGTTCAACGAGCTCGAGGATCCGTACACGTACTCGGACATGACCGGCAACGCGCTGGGCTCGGTCGCCTGCACGCCGCAGGGCTGAGCGCACCCGCGGCGCGCGGCCGCGTCACGACGGCCGCGGCGTGTACCGCTCGACCCGCACCGCGTGCTCGTGCGCGTCGACGCGGTCGTACAGCAACAGCAGCCGCTTGTCGCCGCGGTGTTCGACCGTGCGGCCGGAGTACTTCGACGCGTCGGTGCCAAAGCCCTGCACGCGGGTCTCACCGTTGAACACGGTCGCACGCGCGAGATAGACGATGGTGTCGTCCATGTGCGGGCGGTTGACCGTGAGCGACGCGGTCAGGTGGCCCAGGCCGCGCTCGTCGAGCTCGGTCTGCAGCGCCTTGGCGGTGTTGAGCATGCCCTGGACCGCGACGATCGACGACGCGACCGCGGCGGTGATGTCGACGCCGTCGCGCGACCACACGCCGTGGCGCGTGAGCAGCTCGTAGTTCTCCTCGCCCAGATCGTCGCGGATGCGGCGGTGGACCGCGTTGTCGGGGTTGTAGTTGCCCAAGGTGCCCACGACCGCGCCGCACGCCGCACGGGGCTCGCGCCACTTCGACTCCTGCGTGCGGCCGATCGCGAGCCGACCCTCGTGTTCCAACCGCCCCACGTGGGTCTTGAGATCGATGTTGACCAGCAGGTACGAGCCCGGGTGACCGGCATAGAAGCGCTTGCGGATGGGCTCGTCGAGCATGTGCGCGACGGTGACGTGCGCAAGCGTGTGGCCGTCGTCGGTGCCGCCGCCGGTGGGCGAGAACGCCTCGAGCTTGTACTCGCCGATCTCGGACATGGTCGCGAAGCGCGACGCGACCACCTGCTCGTACGACTTGGTCGCCTCGCCCTGGTGGATGCGATCGCCGCAGTTGGTGTGCGCCAGCGTCGACATCACGCTGGGCAACGAGAGGTCGGCACCGCATGCGACGACGTCGTCGCCGTTGTCGCGCTCACCCGCGAGCTGCAGCTCGTCGTGCAGCAGCTGCAAGCCGTTCACCAGCACGTAGCGATCGCTGACGATCTCGTTGAGGTACACGCGGAACGCGTTGTGCTCCATGCCGAACTCGGCGTTGAGCGACCAGAACTTCTCGAGGCGCGGCAGGGCGAAAGATGGGTCGAACGGCATCGTGGCTCCGGGCAGGTGGAAACCCTTGGTACCACGCCCGTTCGCCCCGTGGGAGCCGATCTCATGGCTCTTCGCGGACGAAGTCCTTCCAGCGACGCATGCCCTCGGCGAAGCGCGGGCCCAGGCCCATCTGCCGCAGCTCGGCGATCGTGACCGGGGGTCGGCGCGGCTCGAAGCCGGGCTCGCGCACGTCCAGACCCCAGCGCGGGTTGACGATCGCCGCGCGACCGATCGCGACGAGGTCGGCGCCGCGCGCAAGCTGCTGCTCGGCCTCGGCCCGGGTCCAGATCGATCCCGCGACCACGATCGCGACATCGTCCGGCAGCACCGCGCGGAACGCCGGCACCGCGAAGGTGTCCGGGCGCGCGCGCGTCGGCAGGTTCGCGCGCCACAGCGACAGGTGCAGCGCATCGATGCCGTCGTCGGCGAGCCACCGCGCGAGCTGCAGGTTCTCGTCGAGGTCGAGGCCGCGCGCGTTGCCGAAGTCCTCCGGCGAGATCCGCACGACCACGGTGAAGTCCGCGCTCGTCGCGGCTCGCACCGCGCGGGTGACCTCGCGCAGCAGTCGCGCGCGTCCGGGCAGCTCGCCACCGTAGTCGTCGTCGCGCTGGTTCTGCTCGCGCGAGAGGAACTGCGTCAGCAGGTAGCCGTGCGCGCCGTGGATCTCGACGCCGTCGAAGCCGGCCCGCTGCACCCGCGCCGCCGCGGCCGCGAACGCGGCCACGACCCGCTCGAGGTCCGCCGGCGTCGCCGCGCGCACGCCCCGGGCGGCGCTGGGGCCCCACGGTGACTCGCCGATCAGCGCGGCCTCGGCCCGCACACCGCCATGGAAGATCTGCACCAGCCCGAGCGCCCCGCGCTGCCGCAGCGCCGTCGCCAGCCGCGTCAGCCCCGGCACGTGGGCATCGTCGAACACGCCCAGCTCTCCGGGCCACCCCTGGCCATCGCGCGCGACATGGGCCGCACAGGTGATGATGGTGCCGAAGCCACCGGCCGCGCGCGAACACAACCACGCCAGCTCGTCGTCCCCGAGCGTGCCATCGTCGTGACTCTGCTCGTTGGTCATGGGCGCCAACGCGATGCGGTTGGCCGTCTGCGCGCCGCTGCGCAGCCGCAAGGGGGAGAAGAGGTCGACGTCGGTCACGGGCGCGGCAGCATAGCCTGCGCGGTGGCGCACGCGCCGGCGCGACGCCGGGTTGGGCACCGGCGCACCCGCGCGCGGGTCACATCCTTCGAAGGCCCGTCGATCGCGCCAAACCATGCGCGCCGCCGCCCTACGCCTCGCCCTCGCCTGTGCCCCCCTCGCCTGCGCCCCCGACGGCGGCGGTGACGAGGGCGGCGGCAGCAGCGACGGCGGCAGCAGCAGCAGCGACGGCAGCACCACCGCATCCACCAGCGCATCCACCACCGCATCCACCACCGCATCCACCACCGCGTCGACCACCGCGTCCACCACCGCCTCGACCGACGATGGCAGCAGCACCGCGGCCGACAGCGGCAGCAGCGACGGCGGCTCGAGCGGCGGCGGTGCGGTGTGCGGCGACGGTGTCGCCGAGGGCGACGAGTCGTGCGACGACGGCGATCTCGTCGAGGGCAACGGCTGCAACAGCGACTGCACGCCGTCGTTGACGGTGCGCTGGGCCGCGGCGTGGGACGGACCCGCGTCCCTGCTCGACACCGCGTCGGACGTCGCGTTGCGCCCGACGGCAGCGTCGGCATCAGCGGTCGCACGACTGCGGCGGTGGGCTCCGACATGTTCGTGGTGGTCTACGACCAGGCCGGCACCATGCTGTGGCAGCAGACCCTCGACGGCGAGGGCACCGACGAGACCCCAGCGACTACGACGACGCACGCGGGCTCGCGTTCCTGTCCGATGGCGATCTCGTGGTGGTCGGCTCCGACTGGGCACGATGGGCACCTCGGTCCGCGTCACGCGGCTGACCGACGACGGCGCGCAGGTGTGGACCCGTCGCGACGACGACACCTTCTACGGTGGCGCCGTCGAGGTCGCGGTGTCCGAAGACGACGAGGTCTACGTGATCGGCGGTGCCTTCGGCAACGCGTGGATGGGCCACCTGAGCAGCGCCGGCGCGCTCATGCCCTCGGAGTTCGTCTCGGGCATCCTGTGGGTCACGATCGCCGCGGTGCCCGGCGGCGGCATCGAGGTCGGCGGCCTGGTCGGATCCGACGCGGCCGCGCGCTACTACGACGCCGATCTGACGCCAGGCGACACCATCGAGTACGCCGGGCCCAACGTCGACGCGGTCTTTGGCGTCGCGGTCGACGGCAGCGGCAACCTGTCGGTGTTGGTGTACGAGACCGACTACGTCGAGGAGAGCTGGAGCTTGCACCGCTACGCCCCCGACGGCACGCCGGCGTGGTCGCAGCCCGATCCGATGGCGGCCGAGGTCGACGTCTACGCGCTCGCGGCCGCGCCCGACGGCAGCGTGGTCGTGCTCGGCGTCGACAACACCCAGGACGAGTCGTTGCGGTTGCGCCGCTTCGATGCCGAGGGCACGCCCATCGGCGAGGGCAGCTTCGCGCCGCCGGCCGAGGGCGCGCAGATCGGCGGCATCACGATCGACACCGACGGAACCATCGCGGTCGCCGGCGGCGCGTTCCCCATGACCGGCGGCGACGCGTGGGTCACCGTGCTCAGCCCCTGAGCGGGCGCGTGCCGTCGCACGTCAGTGCGGCAAGAACCGCACCTGCACGATGAAGCCATCGCCCTCGGGCTGCCACGACGCCACGCCTTCGTGCAACGTCGCGGCACCGACGGGGCTGCATGCGTTCTCGGGATCGAGGAAGCACTCGGTGACGATGAACTCGTCGCCGCCGACGCTGTCGTGATCCCAGAACGTGAAGCTGAGCACGGTCTCGGGCGCCAGCATCGTGGTCCACGGATCGGTCCAGCTGGCCTGCAACGCGTCGTCGACGGTGGCGGAGGTGAACTCGAGGTTGCCGCCGTAGAACACCTGGTAGTAGACGTCCGCGTAGCAGTCGCTGATGCCGTCCCAGCACACCGGCGTCTCGTCTTGCCATTGCTCGACCACGATGTCGTAGTCGGCCTCGAATGCACCGACGCACGCGCCGGCCGCCATGCTGCAGACCTGGTCCTGGGCGCAGTCGGCGTTGAGCAGGCAGCCGCCGGCGCAGGCCGTCGCGTAGTCGGCACAACAGTCGTCCATCGTGGCGCACACGGTGTCGCAGAAGCACATGCCGCCCATGTCGGGCACGCCCTCGCCGCAGTGGTCGATACAGGAGCCGGGTTCACCGATCACACCGGTCTCACCGGCGGTGCCGCTGTCGCTGCCCGGGCCGACGCCGCCGCTGTCCTCCATCGGCTTGGCCGTGCCGCCGCCCTCGAGCATGCCGCTGCCGCCGCTGTCGTCGGCACCCCCGTCGAGGCCGCCGAGATCGACGCACAGCTGCGACGCGCACACCAAGCCCGCGTCGCACTTGCCACCGTCGCGGCAGGGACATGTCTCGGCGCCGGGGGTGCACCCACCGGTCTCACCGCTCGAGCCACCGGTACCGCCGGTGACACCGGGGGTGTAGTGCTCGGAGAAGCACGCCGGCAGGACCGCGAGCACCAGCGCGCGACCGAGGTGGTCGAGCGCCGCGCGACGGTCGAACGTGCGCGCGCGAGGCACGGGGCAAGTGGAGCATGCCCGGCCGCGACGCGTCAAACTGCGGGCGCGACCGCGTGATCGCGGCCGCGCGTTGCTGGGTTCATGCGCCGCGGACCGCGATCGCGAGCGACAGCGGGATGCCGTCGATCTCGTCGCTGCTGACGTGACCACCGCCTTCGACCGTGCCCGGCGCCACGACCTCGACCGACGCCGCCAACACCTCCGCGGCCACGAGCTCGCGCAGGTTCGCGTCGGCCAGGACCTCGGCGAGATCGCCCTCGGTCGCGACCACCAGCGCGATGCGCTGGCTGACCTCGAGCCCGGCGTCCTTGCGGAGGTTCTGCACGCGATTGACCAGCTCGCGCGCGAGGCCCTCGCGGCGCAGCTCGGGCGTGACCGCGGTGTCGAGCACGACGGTCATGGCTTCGCCGACCTCGGCGGCGCGACCGCCGAGCACCTCGCGCGTGACGATGACCTCGTCGAGCGCGATGCGTTCGCCGTCGAGCACGATCGCGCCGTCGGCGTGCAGCCGCGCGATCGCGGCCGCGTCGAGCGCCGCGATCGCGGTGCCGACCTCCTTCATCCGCGCGCCCAGCCGCTTGCCCAGCAGCTTGAAGTTGGCCTTGACCGTGACCTTGCACAGCGCGCTGTCGTCGGCCGCGACCTCGAGCGACTTGACGTTGAGCTCGCCCAGCAGGTCCTCCTGCATCGACGACACCGCCGCGCGCACCGCCACATCGGGGCTCGCGACGGTGACCGACGGCAGCGGTCGCCGCACCGGCAGCTTCTCGCGCTCGCGCACCGCCAGGCCCAGGCCCACCGCCGCGCGCACCGCCGCGACCTCGCGCTCGAGCGCCTCGTCGCGCAGCGACGCCGGCAACGCCGGCCAGCGCGACAGGTGCACGCTGGTCCCCGGCGGCAGCAGCCCGGTGTCGACCACCAGGCGCTGGAACAACCACTCGGTCACGAACGGGATCACCGGCGCGACCGCCTTGGTCACGGTGAGCAGCACCCGCAGCAGCGTGGCGTAGGCGAAGTGCTTGTCGCGGTCACCGCCCTCGCCCGCGCGCGCGCGCCAGTAGCGACGACGGCCGCGGCGGATGTACCAGTTGTTGAGGTCGTCGCAGATGCGTGCGAGCGCCGGCACCGCGTTGGACAGGGCGTAGGCGTCGAACTCCCGCTGCAGCTCGTCGACGAACGCGACCACGCGGCTGAGGATCCAGCGATCGAGCTTGCCCGGCGGCCGCTCGAACTCGGCCGCGTCGTCCAGCTCGGCCGGTGTCGGCGACCAGCCGTCCGCGCGCGCGTAGGTGACGAGGAAGTTGTACGCGTTGTACAGCGGCAGGATCACCGTGCGCACGGTGTCGCGGACGCCGCGCTCGGAGAAGCGCATGGGCTCGCCGCGCACCGCCGCGCTCGACACCAGGTAGGCCCGCAGCGAGTCGGCGCCGTACTGGTCGATCACCACCGTGGGATCGGGGTAGTTCTTGAGCCGCTTCGACATCTTCTTGCCGTCTTCGGCCAGCACCAGGCCGTTGACGATCACGTGCTTGAACGCGGGCCGATCGAACAGCGCGGTCGCGAGCACGTGCAGCGTGTAGAACCACCCGCGGGTCTGGTCGAGCCCTCGGCGATGAAGTCGGCCGGCAGGTTGCGCTCGACGTACTCGCGCTTGCTCGCGTCGAACGGGTAGTGGTTCTGCGCATACGGCATGCTGCCCGACTCGAACCAGCAGTCGAACACGTCGGGGATGCGGCGCATGGTGCCGCCTGGGGTCTTGCGCGACGGGAACGTGATGGCATCCACGCTCTCGCGGTGCAGGTCGGTCAGCGACTCGACCGGGCGACCGCACAGCTGGGCGAGCTCCGCGATCGAGCCCACGCAGATCACGTCGTCGGGGTCGGTGTCGCAGCGCCAGATCGGGATCGGCGTGCCCCAGTAGCGGCTGCGCGCGACGTTCCAGTCGCGCGCGCCACCGAGCCAGTTGCCGAAGCGACCCGAGCCGACGTGATCGGGCACCCAGTGGATCGCGTCGTTGTGATCGACCAGGCGCTGGCGGATGGGCTCGACCCGCACGAACCACGTCGAGAGCGCCATGTACAAGAGCGGCTGCTCGGTGCGATAGCAGTGGGGATAGGGGTGGACGATCACGTCCTGATCGACCAGCTTGCCCTGGGCCTTGAGCATCGCCGCGATGCCCTTGTCCGCGTCCTTGACGTACTGGCCCGCGAAGTCGGTGATGCGCGCGTCGAAGATGCCCTGCAGGCTCACCGGGTTGACCAGCGGCAGGCCCTCGCGGCGACCGACCTCGTAGTCCTCCTCGCCGAACGCGGGCGCCTGGTGCACGATGCCGGTACCGGCGTCGGTCGAGACGTACTCGGCCGCGACCACGCGGAACGCCAGCCGCTTGCCGTCCTTGTCGCGCAGGTGCGCGAAGTACGGGAACAGCGGCGTGTAGGGCCGACCGACCAGGGCGGTGCCCGGCATGGTCGCGAGCACGACGACCTCACCGAGCTTGCCCTTGGCCTGGTAGTCCGCCAGGCGCGAGGGCTCGAGGTACGCGACCTCGCCGGTGGCCTGCACGCGGATCTTCACGTAGTCGAGCGCGGGGTGCACCGCCAGCGCGAGGTTGCTCGGCAGCGTCCACGGCGTGGTCGTCCACGCCCACAGGAACGCGTCCTCGTCCTCGAGCGCGAAGCGGACCGTGAGCGACGGATCCTGCCGCCGCTTGTGGCCCTCCTTGCGCGTGACCGGGTCCTTCTCCTGGGGACCCTGCGCGACCTCGAAGTTCGACAGCGGCGTGCCCAAAGCCGGCGAGACCGGCTGCACGCGATGGCCCTCGTAGACCATGCCCTTGTCCCACAGCGTGCGGAACACCCACCACACGCTCTGCATGAAGCCGGTGTCCATGGTCTTGTAGTCGTTGTCGAAGTCGACCCAGCGCGCGAGCCGGCGCATGGTCTTGCGCCACTGCGCCGTGTAGCGCAGCACGCCGGTGCGACAGGCGCGGTTGAACGCGTCGATTCCGAGCGCCTCGATCTCGGCCTTGCCGTGCACGCCGAGCTCGTCCTCGGTGAGGCTCTCGATCGGCAGGCCGTGGCAGTCCCAGCCGAAGCGGCGCTCGACCGCGAGGCCGCGCATCGACTGGTAGCGCGGCACGATGTCCTTGATGGTCCCGGGTAGGATGTGGCCGTAGTGCGGCAACCCGGTCGCGAAGGGCGGGCCGTCGTAGAACACGAACGCGGGCGCATTCGTGCGACCCGATGCCGCATCGGCGCCCAGCCGCAGGCTCTGCCCCTCGATGTCGTGGCTGTCCCAGAAGGCCAGGATGCCCTCCTCGAGGCGGGGCAGATCGAGCTCTCGGGGCGCCGCCGCGAAGGTCGACGCGTCGCGTTCAGACTGTGTCATGGCTCGGGGGTCCTTCGCCGCGGGCGGTGGCCCCGCTGGCGAGCAGGTGCAAGGCTTGGCGACGGTCCGGCATCCGGTCAAGTCGCGGCCGCAGCCGCGCGTACGACCGCGCTACCGCGGCGCAGGCAGCGGTCCCACGCAAATTGCCCATGGTTGGGCGCGGGGGTATTCTCCGAGCCGTTCAGGAACTGCCCCGATGAAGCGCCCGACCCACGCCTTGATGACCGCCTATCTCGTCTCGATCGCCGGCAGCGCCGTCGGCATGACGGGTTGCCAAGGGGAAACCGACAACGGCTCGTCCGCCAACAAGCCCTTCCGCGACAAGTGGCGGGTCGAGCACGAGGGCGAGTTCAAGCCGCTCGACGACGAGGGCATGGTCGCGATCCAGAACATCCTGATCGGCAACATGCTCGGCTCCGCGGACAACTTCATCAATCGCGGCGACGTGATCGTGAAGTTCGACGGCGAGCCCGACACCATCAAGATCGAGTTCCGCCGCTTCACCTACTCGACCGACGAGGAAGCCGCCAACGAGGTCTTCGACAAGCTGCAGCTGTGGGCCTACAACGCCAACACCGGCTCGCCCAAGAAGCCCGACGACATGGAAGAGGACGCCCGCTGCGGCGGCGAGAACGCCGATGGCGAGCCCTATCCGTGGCAAGACGGCTGCGCGATCTTCGTCTACTACGACGGCATGGCGCAGCTCAAGCGCGCGGGCGTGGACATCCGCGTCACGCTGCCGCCCGACTACCACCAGGACATCTCGATCGAGACCGCCGACAACGTCGAGGAGTTCAGCTACCCCAACCGCGGCAACGTCTGCATCGAGGGCCTCGCGGCCACCGTCGACGTCCAGATGCAGAGCGGCGAGGCCTACGTCATCGCCAACCCCACCGAGGTCGCGGGCCAGCTCAACCCCTACCCGAAGTGTCCCGAGGACCTGGTCCAGATGTGCGTCGAGTTCCAGGATCTGATGACCATGGAGCCCGCCGCGTGGGACAAGGACTGCCCGTGCATCAACCAGGGCTACGAGCCGGGCACGGTCAAGGTCACCGCGCTCAAGCCGGCCTCGGCCAACATCACGGTCGATGTGCCGAGCTCGCTGTGGACCTCGTTCCGCGCGGAGAACACCGGCAAGAACGAGCTGTCGGGCGACCACTGCGACGCCACCATCGACGGCTTCGCCGAGTCGGCGATCGTCTACAAGGACAACGACTCGAACAAGCCATGGCTGCGCTCGGGCTCGATCAACGTGCCGCCGGCGGCGCTGGCGGGTGGCTTCTTCGTGAGCCTGACGTCCGAGGGCTGCGAGCCGGTCGCGGCGGTCGAGTCGCCCAAGGACTGGGATCCGAACGGCGGCGACCCGGACACCGAGCTGCGCGGCAAGACCGAGGTCTGCAGCGGCTGCCTCGCGGGCAAGAGCTGCGAAGACCTGCTCCCGGGCGGCTGAGCGGCGCGCCCGAACCCGGCCCCGTGCGAGGCGCGCGATCGCTCGCGCGCCTCTGCTAGCGTGATCGCAGGATGCGGGCGCGACCACAGCGGGCGTGCGCAGGCGTGCTGCTCGTGGCCGCGTGCTACGCCGGCCTGCCCGAGCAGGACACCGATGGCGATCTCGGCCAGGCGACCAACTGGCAGATCCCCGGCGGTCACGAGGGCAGCGCGACGATCACCGCGGGCGCCTCGGCCAGCGCGACGGGGGGCTCGGCATCGGCGAGCGGCGATCCGGTCACCACCGATCCGGTCACCACCGATCCGGTCACCACCGATCCGGTCACCACCGATCCGGTCACCACCGATCCGGTCACCACCGATCCGGTCACCACCGACGCGAGCAGCACCGACGCGAGCAGCACCGACGCGGGCACCACCCTTGCGGGCACCAGCGGCACGGACGCGACCTCCGGCGCGGGCACGACCACCGACGCCAGCGCCTCGGCGACGACCGGCGCGGGCTCGAGCGGTGGCGGCAGCAGCGGCGGCGTGGCGAGCTGCGGCGACGGCACGATCGATCCGGGCGAGCAGTGTGACGGCGGCGGCGAGACGGCCGTGTGCGACGGCGACTGCACTTTTGCGGAGTGCGGCGATGGCCACCTCAACCCGCTCGCGGGTGAGCAGTGCGACGACGGCAATAAAGCCCCCGGCGACAACTGCTCGCCCGACTGCACGCTCGAGCTGCCCTCGCCCTGACGACTCGCGGTAGCATACCAGAGGAGGGGAGGCGCGACAGCGGCCGGCGCGGCGGGAGAAGCGGAGCTTCCTCCCTGAGGAGTCAGCTCGGTCGCGGCTCGGGCAACCCCGGCGGCAGACGCTCGACCAGCACCGCGCCGCCGTGTCGCACGTCGCCGCGCAGGCTGCCGGGGCGCCCGCCGACCTGCACCACCTGCGCGCCACCGGCCGCGGCAGCGTTGGCCGCGTCGATCGCCTGCTCGGTCGAGCACGCGACGATGCAGCACATCGGGCCCACCAGCGGCAGATCGGGACACGGCCACGGCGCGGCGAAGGCAGCCGGCGCAGGTAAGATCGCGTCGCCATCGGCGTGCTCGAGCTCGGCGCCGGCGCACCACGTCGCGACCCCGGGCGCAGCCGCAGGCCGCGTGCGCGACCAGAAATGCGTCGCGCGTGGGCGCATCGACCGGGCCCGCGAACGAGCGCGGGTCGTCCGCGGGACCGAACTGCGCACCGACCCACAGCCGCTGCACCTGCCGCTGCAAGCGCTCGACGTTGCCCGCGGCATAGACCACCTACGCCCCGCGGATCGAGACCGCTACGCCGCAGGCACGTCCGCGCCAGCACGTACGCGGCGAGCTCGTGATCGGCGTCGGCGTCGATCCACGCCACGCGGCGCACGGCCGCGGCCACGCCCAGCCGCGGCCACGTCGTGGGGTCGCCGGGCTGGATCCGCGCCGCGCGTTGCGACGCGGACAGGCCGCTGGCCGACGCCCGTGCCACCGCGGCCGGGCTCGGCCGAGCTCGGCAACAGCGTCAGCATGCCCGGCGGCAGCTCGGCGCTGGCCTCGGCCAGCAGCGCCGCGGTCGAGCTGCACGCGCCGGCCTCGGCCTCGTAGGCCACGCGACGTCCCGGCGACCAGCAACCCCCAGACCGCGTCGAGCGCTTCGAGCGGCTGCAAGCGCCACTCGGCGATGCGCGCGGGCACGCCACCGCGGTCGAGCACCCGCGTCGCAGCGATCGCGTCCAGCCGCGCCTGCACCGCGCCGATCAGCTGCTCGCGATCCCACGCGACCAGGTGCAGCGAGCGCGCGAGCTCGTCGCCGATGTCGTCGGCATGCAGCGCCAGGCGCTCGCCGAAGCTCGCGAGCACCCGGCGGGCCAGGGCCGAGGCGTCGTCGCGCGCAACCGTGGACATCGCGGTCCGCTACTTGTTGAACACGTACAGCGCCGCGGCGAGACGCCCACGCCGATCGCGACGCCGGCGACGACTGCGATCGCGACGACCTTGCTGCTCGAACTGCCGCCGCCGACACCGTCGTGGACCGCGGGCAGCTCGGTGCGATCGCCATCGGTCGCGGTGCCGTTCTTGAGCAGCTCGACGTCCTGGTGGCGCGGCGGCGCACGCCCGCCCAGCCGCCGAGAGATCTCGCCGAGCTTCTGGATCAGCTCGTCGAAGGTCGGGCGCACGTCCGGGCCGCCGGCTCATCATGCGGCGGCACGGATCCGAGAGCTCCTCGTCCAGGCCGATCTCGAGCTTGAGCTGCGATCGCTCGGCCTTGAGGTGGCGGCGCACCGCGGTGTAGTGGTCGTCCTGACCGCCCTTGCGGAACGGCGGATGCCCGCTGCACATGTGATACATCGAGCAGCCCAGCGCGTAGACGTCCGCGCGCGCGTCGACCTCGTCGCCCATGGCCTGCTCGGGCGCGAGGTAGTCCGGCGTCCCCACGAACACGCCCGTCGCGGTGATCGACAGGTCTTCCTGCAGCGCCTTGGCCAGGCCGAAGTCGGTGACCTTGACGATGCCCGCGGTGGTGACGACCAGGTTCGACGGCTTCACGTCGCGGTGGACCACGCCGGCGCGCTGGGCCTCGGACAACCCGACCGCCGACTGGCGGATGATCTCGGCCGCGTCACCCGGATGCAGCGGGCCACCGCGCTTGAGCGTGCCGCCGATGTCCTCGCCGTCGAGGAACTCCATCGCCAGGAACGGCCGCCGCTCGTGCTCGCCGATGGCGTAGATCTGCACGATGTTGGGGTGGTTCATGGCCTTGGCGCCTGGCCTTCCAGGAAGAACGGGTCTTGAACTCCGTGGACTCCCGGTGCTTTGCGCCCAGGATCTTGAGCGCGACCCGGCGCCCGAGCTGGTCGTCCACGCCCTCGAACACCTCGCCCATGGCGCCCTTGCCCAGCAGGCGCAAGACGCGGAAATGGCCGATCTGTTCGGGGACGGGCCCAGACATCGCCACGGCGGAAGCTAACATGGAGGCGGCGCAGCCTGGGTTGCCGGCCGGCCCAGCGGGCCATGACCCGGTCGCGGCGAAGACCGCCAGCTGGGCCCGCGCGACCGCTGCGACCGACTGCAGCCGACAGTCCGAGCTCGTTGGCGGGGTTCTCGAAGCGGGTGTGCTTGCCGACGAAGGTCAGATGCACGGTCCCGGTGGGGCCATTGCGCTGCTTGCCGATGATGACCTCGGACTGGCCCTCGACCGCCCGCTTCTTCTCGTCGTCGGTCATGTACCGCTCCTCGCGGTAGATGAACATGATGACGTCCGCGTCCTGCTCGATGGCGCCGGACTCGCGCAGATCCGACAGCTGCGGCCGGTGATCGGCGCGGCTGTCGACGCCGCGGTTGAGCTGCGACAACGCCAACACCGGCAGCTGCAGCTCCTTGGCGATGGCCTTGAGCCCGCGGGAGACCTCGCTGATCTCCTGCTCGCGCACGTCGTAGCGACCGCGACCACCGCGGCACAGCTGCAGGTAGTCGACCACGATCAAGCCCAGCGGCGGTCGCTTGGACTCGCGACCCTCGGGTGGCGGCGGGAAGATCTGCCGGTCCTGGCGGAACCGCCGCGCGCGCGCGCGGATCTCGAGGATGGTCGGCGCGGCGCTGTCGTCGATGAAGAGCGGCGCGCGGTAGATGCGATCGGCCGCGCGCACCAGCTCGGCGAACTCCTGCTCGATCAGGCGCCCGCCGCGGAGCTTGCCCGCGTCCACGCGGGCCTCCGAGCACAAGATGCGCTCGATCAGCTGCCCTGCGCTCATCTCCAGGCTGAAGAACAGCGTCGGGAATCGCGACGGCCGCTCCTCCTCCGGCAGGTGCATGTGCCGCGTCTGCGTGATGCAGGCGTGCTGCGCGAAGTTCAGCGCCAGCGCGGTCTTTCCCATCGAGGGGCGCGCGGCCAAGATGATGAGGTCACCGGGCTGCAACCCGCCGGTCATCTCGTCGAGCTTGGTGAACTGCGTCGGCACGCCGGTGATGGGGTTCTTGAGCTTGGCGCGCTCGGTGATGCTCTCGAACACGCCGTGGATGAGGTCCTTGGCCGAGCGGTAGCTGCCCTGGCGGCCGCGCTGGTTGACCTCGAGCAGGCGCTTCTCGGCGTTGTCGATGAACTCGTCGACGTCGGGCAGCTCCTCGCGACCCTCCTCGGCGATCTCCTGCGCCGCGACCACGAGGTTGCGCACCGCCGCCGACTGCCGCACCAGCTCGGCGTAGGCGCCGACGTTGTGGCTGCTGGCGTAGCGGTCGGCGAGCTTGGCCAGGCCCTCGAGCCCGCCGACCAGGCCCAGCTCGTCCGCCGCGCGCAGCTGCGACTCGAGCGTGACCAGATCGACCGGCTGGCCACGGTCCGACAGCTTGACCATCGCGCGGTAGATCGCGCGGTGGGCAGGCACGTAGAAGTCGTCCTCGCCGATGATCGAGGCGACGTCCCCCAGCGCGTCGTTGCGCAGCAACACGCCGCCGAGCACGGCGGACTCGGCTTCCTTGTTGTGCGGCAGTGGGCGCGACACGGGTGAAGCGGCAGTGTACCAGCCGCGCGCGCGCGGACCAGCGGCAGCGCCGCGGCGAACACCCGCGGTCGGTGCACGAATGCACGACGGCCACCAGCGAGCGTGACGCTCGCGGGTGGCCGCTGGTGCCGCCTCGTCGGCGGCGGCGTGGGCTCGCGCGAGCCCGCGGGTCAGATACCGACGACGGTGACCTTGATGGTGGTCTCGATGTCGCCGGCGAAGCGCACCACGACCTCGTGGACGCCGACGGTGCGGATCGGCTCGGGCAGCTGGATCAGCCGCTTGTCGATCGACACCTTCTGCGTCTCGAGCGCGTCGGCGATGTCGCGCACGCCGACCGAGCCGAACAGCTTGTCGTCCTTGCCGAGCTTGCGCGCGATCGAGACGCTGATGCCGCGGAGCTGATCCGCGAGCTTCTGGTGCTCGGCGCGCACGCGCTCGAGCTCGCGCGCGATGGCACGGCGGTGGTGGTCGTGCTGCGCGATGTTGCCGCGGGTTGCGAGCAACGCGAGGCCGCGCGGGATCAGATAGTTGCGACCGTAGCCGGGCTTGACCTTGACGACGTCGCCCGCGTTACCGAGCTTGTCGACGTTCTTGGTGAGGATGACTTCCATGACGCTGGTCCTTCCCGCTGGCTTCAGCCCGAAGTGAACGGCAACAGCGCGAGCATGCGCGCGCGCTTGATGGCCTGGGTCAGCTGACGCTGCTGCCGGGCGGTCAGGCCCGAGATCCTCGCCGGCACGATCTTGCCGCGGTCGGTGAGGAAGTTCTTGAGCATCTGCGGATTCTTGTAGTCGATGACGAGATCCTTCATCTCGGCAATGTTGAAGCGCTTGCGCGAGCGGCCTTCGCGGTCGCCACGCTCGCCACGGTCACGGTCACCGCGATCGCGGTCCTTGTCTCGGAAATCGTCGCGCATGGCTCAGATGTCTCCCTCGGCGTTGAATTCCTCTTCGCCCTCGAACACGTCGGGGCGCTCGCGACGCGACTCGCTCGCGGCCTCGCGCGCAGCCGCCTCGGCCGCGGCCTGCCGCGCGAGCTCGTCGGGATCCGGACCGGGATCGGTCGCGGCCTCGAGCAGCTCCTCGGTGACCTCGCTCGGACGGGCCTCGGGATCGACGTCCTCGTCCACGAGCACGGTGTAGAAGCGGACGATCTTGTCCGACAACCGCATGTGGCGCTCGAACTCCGCGACGACGTCGGAGCCGCCGAGGTAGCGCCAGTAGAGGTAGATGCCCTTTCGGCAGTGGGCGATCGGGAACGCGAGCACGCGCGTGCCCCAGCTGTCGAGCTTCATCAGCTTGGCGCCGCGCGAGCCGAGCACTTCCTGCATGCGCGCGATGAGCTCGCCGATGTCCGGTCGCGACGTCTCCGGACGGAGGATCGTGACGGTCTCGTACTCGCGTTGTGTACCGATGCGAGCGCGCTGCGAGAGCACGCGCCCGTTCGTGATGGGCTTGGCCATGGGTTCTCCCTGTGGACTGCACGGCCCCCGCGAACCGCGGGAGCAAGGAGTGGGGTTGTCAGCCGCGGGCGGAGCATCCGCCGCGGGGGCCGATCACCTACCCGAGGCCGCCCGCAGACGCAAGCCCACGGGCTGCGCGCACCGGACGGGTCCGCGTCATCGATCCGTCATGGTCGCCCGCGCCGCAGACCGCCGCCGCGGACACGGGCGTGGGAAGCAGCATGAACCGCGCCCTCGCCCTGCTGCTGCTCTCGTCCGCCTGCACCGCCGCCGCCAGCGCGCCGCAGCCGCGCGAGCTGCAGCCCACCCCCGCCGCGGCGGCGACCCCCGCCGCGGCCACGCCCGCCGCGGCCGTGAGCGCGACACCGGGCTTCGACGCTGCGCTGCTGTGCCGCTCGATCCCCGACGCCGAGGCGACCCTGCGCGGCCGTGGCCTGCCGGTCGGCGAGTTCGGCGACACCGAGACCGACCCGCCGCGGCCCAGCCGGGTGGGCGCGATCGAGTACAGCTTCGGCGGCGAGATGCGCCTCGCCGTGGTCGAGCTGCGCGCGCCGCTGTCTGCGGTGGGCCCGCTGTCGCTGGCCGGGCACACCATCGCGGCCGACGCGACGCTCGAGGCGATCGCGGGGGCGCAGATCCCCGGTTGCGCGCCGATCGAGCACCTCGAAGGCGGCAGCATCGTCGAGTGCCGCGATGGCGATGTCACCGTCACGCTCTCGCGCGGCGGCCCGCGGGCGGACGCGCCGCTGCAGGTGTCGCTGGCACGCACCGCCGGCTGCTGAGCGCCGCACGGCCGCCCCGAGCACGACGACGCCCCGGGCGGCGAGGCCGTCCGAGGCGCATGGGCGCGCGGGCGCCGGGGGTCGATGGGGGAACAACGCCGCGCCCGTGAGCGCCGCGTCTCAGGCCCACACGATCGGCACCTCGTACGCCTCGAGCTGGCGATCGCTGGTCACCAGCGTGAGGCGCTCGTGCAGCGCTTGCGCGATGAGCAGGCGATCGAATGGATCGCGATGCAGCGGCGGGAGCTCGGCGACGCGCAGCGCGTGGGCGTGCAGCACGGGCAGCGCCGTGATGCCGCTGCGACTCATCCGCGAGGGGACGTATTGCGCCGGCCCCACGGGCAACGGCAGGCGCCCGAGCGCGTGCTTGATCGCGATCTCCCATGCGCTCGCGGCCGACATCAGGACCTCGTTCTCGAGGTCGGCGAGCAACGCCAGCGCCTTGGGGTCGACGCGCGCCGGCGCGACCTGCAGCCACAGCCACACATGGGTGTCCACGAGCAGCCTCATCGCTCGAACTCGGCCGCGACGTCGTCGGCCAGCGGCGCGTCGAAGTCGTCGGGCACCTCGAACAGGCCCGCGTCGAGACCGAACAGCCGCCGTGTCGCGCGCTCGAGCGGCACCAGCCGCGCCACCGGACGACCCGCCCGCGCGATCACAATCTCCTCCCCACCCTCGACCCGGGCCAAGAGCGCCGAAAGGTGGGTCTTCGCCTCGTGGACGCTGACCTCAGCCACGTCGGCATCATGAACTAAGTCATGGACTAAGTCAACTCGATCCCTGCCGGCAGACGCCCGCTTTCGCGTGTCGCTCGTGCGCACGTCGGGCTGCTGAACGCAGCCGCTCTCGCGCTCAGCACGGCTCGCACGCGCACGCGTCGTCGCAGCGGTCGAGGTACGGCGTCGCTTCGCCGGCGCACTCGGCCGTGCACGCGCCCGGACCGCAGCGCACGCTCGCGCCAGCGCACGCGGTCGGGTCTGCGCCGCACTCGATCGCGCACTCGCCGAAGCCGCAGCGCAGCTCCGCATCGCTGCAGCCCATCGCGCCGCCGCACGACAGCGAGCACGCGAAGTCCGTGGGGCAGTTGGCCGTGAGGCCGGCACACACGCCGTCGCCCTCGCAGTCGATGTCGCACGCGAACTCGTCGGGGCAGGTCAGGGTCATGCCGGCGCAACTGCTGTCGGGCCGGCACAGGATCTGGCACTCGTTCTCGTCGCAGCCGCCGTTGCAGATCGCCGGGCACGCCACGGCCGGCATCGGCGTCTCGGTCGGCTCGCACATGCCGGTGCCGCCGCCCGAGGTGTCGCCCGAGCCCTGTGCGGACTGCGGCGCCTCGCCGAAGCAAGCCAGCGGTGCGACCAGGGCGATGATGCCGAGCAGGGCCTCGCGAGCGCGCATGTCACCACCGTGACCGCGCCGCCTGAATGCTGGCTGAAAATCACCCCAAAACGACGACGCCCCGGGCGGCGAGGGCCGTCCGGGGCGCGTGGGCGCGTGGGCGCCGGTGCCGATCAGTGGAGGAACGGCGCGATCACGACCGCGACGATCGACATCAGCTTGATGAGGATGTTGAGGCTGGGACCCGCGGTGTCCTTGAAGGGGTCACCGACGGTGTCGCCGATGACGGCGGCCTTGTGGCGATCCGAGCCCTTGCCGGTGTTCACCTTGGGATCGAAGTCCTTCTTCTGCTCCTCGACCTGCTTCTTGGCGTTGTCCCACGAGCCGCCGGCGTTCGACATGAAGATCGCCAGCATCACGCCCGACACCAGGGTGCCGGCGAGCAGGCCACCGAGCGCCTCGGGCGACCAGAAGCCCATGACCACCGGGGTCACCAGCGCCAGCAAGCCCGGCGCGATCATGCGCTTGATGGCTGCCTGCGTGGAGATGGCCACGCACTTGGCGACCTGCGCGTCCTTGGTGGCCTCGAAGATCTGCTCCTCCTCCTCGGGGCTCAGATCGCGCTCGTCCTCCTCGGCCTTGCGCACCAGCTCGAGCGCGGGGCGCAGCTTGGGGATCTCGCGGAACTGACGGCGGACCTCCTGGATCATGTCCATCGCGGCCTCGCCGACCGCCTTCATCGCCAGCGCCGAGAAGAGAAACGGCATCATGCCGCCGACCAGCAGACCGATGGTCACCTTGGGGTCGGTCAGGGTCATCGGCTTGTCGTGCAGCGCGATCTCCTGGTAGCCGGCGAACAGCGCCAGCGCGGCCAGGGCGGCCGAACCGATGGCGAAGCCCTTGCCGATCGCCGCGGTGGTGTTGCCGACCGCGTCGAGGTTGTCGGTGCGACCGCGGACCTCGGGCGGCAGGTTCGACATCTGCGCGATGCCGCCGGCGTTGTCCGAGATGGGACCGTAGGCGTCGACCGCGAGCTGGATCCCCGTGGTGGAGAGCATGCCCAGGCCCGCGAGCGCGATGCCGTACAGGCCGGCGTAGGAGTTGGCGAAGTAGATCGCCGCGGCGATGCAGAGCACCGGCGCCGCGGTCGAGCGCATGCCGACGCCCAGGCCCGCGATGATGTTGGTCGCGGGGCCGGTGGCCGACTGCTGCACGATGCCGTTCACCGCCGGCTTGTGCTTCGAGCAGTAGTAGTCGGTGATGAAGCCGACCGCGACGCCCGCGGCCAGACCCGCGGCCATCGGGATGAACAGCGACATCGTCGTCAGCGCGGTCTTGTCCATCATGATGGGGTGGCCGCCGTTTTTGGCCATGCCCACGAAGAAGTCGATGATGAAGTAGGCCAGCACGACCATGACCACGGCGGCACCGGTCGAACCGCCGTTGAGCGCGGTCTGCGGGTTGCCGTCCTCGGTGGTCTTGACCACGTAGGTCGCGGCGACCGAGACCACCACGCCCACGGCCGCGAGCACCGCCGGCAGCAGCACCGCCTCGAGGCGGCCCTGCGCCAGGGTCACGCCGATGACCATCGCGCCGACGATCGAGGCGATGTACGACTCGAACAGGTCCGCGCCCATGCCGGCGACGTCGCCGACGTTGTCACCGACGTTGTCGGCGATGGTCGCGGGGTTGAGCGGGTGATCCTCGGGGATGCCCGACTCGACCTTGCCGACCAGGTCACCGCCGACGTCGGCGGCCTTGGTGTAGATGCCGCCGCCCACGCGCGCGAACAGGGCGATCGACGAGGCGCCCATCGAGTAGCCCGCGAGCAGCTGCACCACCTGGTACAGCGCGGTCTTGTTCGCGGCGACCGACTCGACGTTGGCGCTGGCGTTGAACTGGGCGTTGAACACGACCATCAGCACGCCCAGGCCCAGAAGGCCCAGACCGACGACGCTCATGCCCATGACCGCGCCACCGCGGAAGGCGATGATGAGCGCCGGTGCGAGGCCGCGTCGCGCGGCTGCAGCGGTGCGCACGTTCGCCTGCGTCGCGACGCGCATGCCGAAGTAGCCCGAGGCGGCCGAGCACGACGCGCCGGTCACGAACGCGAGGCCGACCAGCGGCGACGATCCGGCGGAGACGTTGAGCATGACGAGCAACGCGGCCACCGCGAGCACGAACACCGCGAGCACGCGGTACTCGGCTGCGATGAAGGCCATCGCGCCCTTGAAGATCTGCTCGGCGATCGTCTGCATGCGACGGTCACCGGGGTCTTGCTTGGTGATCCAGGAGGCCGTCACGTACGCGTACGCGAGGCCGACCAGGCCGGCGGCGGGGATCATGTAGAGGAGCGTCTGGGTATCCACGGAAGTTTGCTTTCTTCGCAGCGGGCGACCGGCCTTCAGCGAGGCAGCCGATCACCCGTGGCGCGCGCGGCACGACATACACGCAAAGGTGGGCGGATGGGAAGGGGCGGAGCCCGCCGTGGACCCCGCTCGATCGCACGCTCGATCGCACGTCGGCGCGGTCTTCTGTGACGGGCACCGACGTAAGCGGCGCCACGGCTGGCGGGCTCACCCGCGAGGGTTCGCGCCGTTGGTGGCCTGCATCGCGCCGGCCACGCCATCCCGGAGGATCGCGGTGATCGCCGCCTCGGCGCGCGCGAGCATGTCGGGCAGCTCGATCGTCCGCTCGCTGGGGCCGAAGTCGGAGAGCACCCAGTCGGCGACCTCGCCGTGGGGGGGGGGGGCGGCCCACGCCGATGCGCACGCGCACGAAGTCGGCCGAGCCCAGGGCCGGGATGATGTCGCGCAGGCCGTTGTGGCCGCCGTGGCCCCCGCCCTGCTTCACCGCCACGCGCCCGAGCACGAAGTCGATCTCGTCGTGCGCGACGATCACCTTGGCCGCGGGCACGTGGAAGAACTTGGCCGCGGCCGCGACCGAGGCGCCCGAGCGGTTCATGTACGTCTGCGGCTGCAGCACGACCACGCGGCCGTGCAGCGTCGACAGCGTCATCGTGCGCGCGTGGAACTTCTCGCGCCACTCGTCGGCGCCGGGCGTCGCGAAGCGATCCGCCCAGCGCTCGACCGCCATGAACCCGACGTTGTGACGGTTGCCCGCGTACTTGGCCCCGGGGTTGCCCAGGCCCACGAGCAGCCATGGCGCCGCGTCGTTCATGGCGGCACGGCGGCGGCGCTACTTCTTGGCCGGGGCCTTGGCGGCGGGCGCCTTCGCGGCGGCGGCCGGGGCGGCCTTGCCACCGGCGGCTGGGGCTGCCGGCTTGCCACCGGCGGCCGGGGCCTCGTCCTCGGTCTTGGCGCGCGCGAGGTGGCACAGCGCCAGCGTGAGCTCCGGCGGCTCGTCGAGGCGCGCGTCGGGCAGCTTCACGTCCTTCATCTTGATGCTCTCGCCGTTGTCGAGCGGCGTCACGTCGAGCACGATCTCGAACGGCATCGACGCCGGCTTCGCGGCGACGTGCACGTTGCGACGGGTCACGTCCACGCGACCGCCCTTGACCGCGCCGGCGGCACGGCCGGTCACGCGCACCGGCACCGAGCGCACGACCTCGCGCTCGGGGTCGACGCGCATGAAGTCGATGTGGATGACCCCGTTGGTCAGCGGATCGCGCTGCAGGTCGGCGATCATGCAGCGCTCGACCCGCGCGGGCTTGCCGGCCTCGACCAGCGAGAGCTGGAAGTAGGTGTTGAAGCCCATCTTCGGATCGGTCGCGCGGCCGTAGGCGAGCGGATCGATCGCGATCGCGACGGCCTCGCCGCCGTGACCGTAGATGACCGCCGGGAACTTGCCCTCGCGACGCAGGCGACGCACGCCGCCCTTGCCGTCGGGCGTGCGCACCGAGACCTCGAGATTGCCGTAGCTGTTGGACATGGTTGGACGCTCCTTGGGTGCCCCACGCGGCGCGCGGCCGGCGGGCGGTGCGGGGTTTCGGCCAGGTCCCGCCGGTCCGGCCACCCTTGGGGTGGTCGCGGACAGGCGCTTCGCCGCCGAAGCTCCCCGTCGTTGGGGACGCGGGTCGAGCCCGCGCGGCCGATCGTGTAGCCGCGGGCGCCCCGGCGCGTCAAGCCTGCCCTCCGGAAGGCCGCCCGGAGGCCGCCGAACCCGCAGGCCTACGCAGGACGCCCGATGGCCGGGCCGCCGGCCCGCCGCGTACCGTGATCCGATGCGCAAGGGGCCCACGGCGCTGATCCTCGGTCTGCTCGGCTGCCGCAGCGACGGCGGCCCGCACGGCAGCGGCGAGGGCGGCAGCGGTGGCCTCGAGACCGGCCTCGAGACCGGCCTCGAGAACGGCAGCGTCTCGGCCGGGAGCACCACCGACCCGAGCGCCGACGACACCGGCTCCGACAACACCGGCGGGCCCGACGCGCCGCCGCCGACCACGGTCTCGCGCGCGGCCGTGCTCGCGGACATCGGCGCGCCGCAGCTGGTCGCGGTGCGCAAGAGCCCGACCCAGCTCGGCGACGCCTCGCAGCAGGATCGCTGCGTCGCGCTGCTGCCCCAGCTCGCGGGCCTGCCGTTTCTGGGCAACGCCGCGACCTGCACGATCTTCCATCCCAACGTGCTCGACGCACTGCCCGATCCCGAGCAGCGCCGCACCTACTTCGCGGCCGGCTTCGAAGAGGTGCGCACGATGATCGGGGCCGAGCACGTGGGCAGCCGTCGGCTCGCGCTCGAGATCGGCCTCGACCTGCTCGACGCGGATCCGCAGCGCGTGCAGGACTACCTCGTCGCGATGCTCGAGGGTGCCCGCGCCGCGCGGCTGCCGGTCGTGGTCAACCTCGACGCGGTGAACTGGTGGAGCCGACGGCCCGATCTGTGGAACTTCTTCGATCCGGCGCAGCCGGGCTACGATCCGGCGAACCTCGACAACGTCGAGTGGATCGGTGAAAGCGGCGAGGGTGCACCGCGGGTGTTCTGGCGCAACTGGGGCGCGCAGATCCGCGTCGCGACGCCGATCCCGAACCTGTCGTCGCCGACGCTGCGCGCGGCCATCGGCGAGGTGCTCGACGGCGTGTTGCCGCAGCTGGTCGCGCTGCAACGCGGCCTCGCCGACGACGAGCAGTACCTCTTCGGTGGCGTGATCATCGGCACCGAGCTGTCGATCGGCGTGAACCACTACTATTATCCGGACGGCAACGCGCGGCTGGCCGAGGATCCCGGCTGCGATCCGGGCCTGCCGCTCGCACCCGGCTGCCCCGGCGGCGGCCCGTGCAGTGGCTTCAACCACGGCCAGTGCCCGCCCGACTTCGCCAGCGCCCCCAGCGGCGGCGTGGCGCAGCTGGGCTGGCACGGTGCGATCGATCTGGGCCTGGCCGTGCCGCCCGGTCGCGCCGAGCTCGACGCGATCGTGCACGACTATGTCGGGTTCCTCGCCGCGCGCATCGGCGAAGCGGGCCTGCCCGCGACCAAGGTCTACAGCCACACCGGCGGCACCTTCGGCGCCGACGGCCCCCACGGCTACGAAGCGGCCTACGTGCCGGGCGTGGTGCCGGGCTGGTCGATGTACTTCGGCGGCGCGACCGATCCCGCGTCCTCGATCGGCGCCTACGTCGAGGCCAACGACGACCGCCGCGTGTTGCCGTGGGCCAGCCCCGAGTGGTTGCCCTTCGATCCCGGCGGCGGCGCGACGCTCGACGCGTGGCAGAGCGCGATCGAGGACTCGCTCGACTATCGCAACAACCGCATGATCTCGGTCGCGAACTGGGAGGGCATCTCGGTCGTCGGCGCGGCCGTGGGCGCGCTCGGCGGCGTGATGACCTCGCCGCGCGCCGACGCCTGCGCCGTGATCGCACGCGAGGTGATCGGCCAGGCCGACACGCCGGGCGGCGTGCGGCTGCGGCTGTCGGACGCCGCGCCCGACACCGCGACCTACTTCACCGCGTCGAGCTCGCCCGCGCTGGGCCCCACCGGCACACTCGCGACCATCGACACCGTCAACGCGATGCTCGAGCCCGGCGCGATCACCCACGACGTGCCGCTGCCACCGCCGGGCCAGACCACGTGGGTGCAGGTCGTGACCGACGGCTGCATGCGCGACGGCGCGCCGCAGCGCACGGTCTCGCCGCTGTTCGCGGTCACGGCCGCCAGCCGCGACGGCTCGGTCGCCCGCGGCGACGCGGTGCTGTTCGCGAGCCGCCACCTCGGCCCCGCGACGCTGACGTGGACGCTGCCGCCGGCGGCGGGCGCGGTCACGCTGGAGCTCGCGCGCGAGCCCGAGTTCGCGGCGACCGAGGACACCCTCGACGTCGCGAGCGCGCGCGGCTGGGTCCGCGACGGCTACGACGCCGCGCACCCGCTGTACGCGCGCCTGATCGTCGAAGGCGCTGCATCGAACACGGTCGTGCTGCGCTGAGCGTCGCGCGCAGATGCCCGCTCGGCCACCGCGATGCAACCGAGTCCGCGCCCGAGCGTCCTTGCCGACATGCTCCCCCGCTTCGGCCTCACGCTCGTCCTCGGCTCCCTGCTCTCGGCCTGCGGCGCCGACACCAAGGCGCTCGAGGGCACCTGGACCTGCAACAGCAACGACGGCGGCAGCGGCCAGACCTTGACCATCGCGGGCGACAAGATCACGCGCAAGTACAGCTCCGCGACCATGGAGGGCACCTTCAAGGTCAAGGAGGCCAAGGGCGATCGCTTCGTGATCGACGTGACGCTCGACATGGACGGCAAGCCCTTCCCGGCCGACGCGCAGGAGATCGTGCTGGGCGACGGCGGCAAGAGCTTGTCGATCAAGAACACGAAGAACGGCTCGGGCGCGGACTGCACGCGCGGGTGATCGGTGACGAGCTCGCCGCGCGTGCGCGCGCGGTGATAGCCTCGGCTCGGATGCTCGCCACGACGTTGCCGGTTCGACACAGGGTGCCGCGCCGGCGCAGCGCGAGGGGACGCGGCCTGCTGCTCGCGATCGCGATCGCAGGCTGCGCGCGCGAGCCCGGGGCCAGCGCGTCGTCGTCCGACACGACCAGCGCGAGCAGCGGCGGCTCGAGCGGCGTCGGCTCGCACACCGCGAGCACCCGGCGCCGACGGCTCGAGGGCGATGCCAGCGGTGCGAGCTCGGGCGACGGCAGCGCGTCGTCGAGCTCGACCGCGACGAGCGCCACGGGCGAGACCGGCGATGCACCGGGCGGCAGCGGGCTGCAGTTCCACCCAACGGCATGCCCGGCAGCGACGCGCGGCTGGTCTGGGCCGGGGCCGACATGCTGCCGCGGACCTCGCACACGGCGATCTGGCAGGCGCGCTACGTGCAGCAGGCCGGCTACTACGCGGTCGCGTGGCACACCAGCAACGACGGCACGTGGCACGCGAGCCCGTTCGAGTTCGGCACGCATCCGTATCCGACCACCGGCACGGTCGACGCGAGCGGCCAGTCGACCGGCGGCACCGGCAGCGTGGGTCGTGAGCACTTCTTCGAGATCGCAGGGCTCGGGGCCTCGGACTTCATCGCATCGCCGGGACCGGGCCCGACCTACGCGCTGGTGCCCGAGGTCTGGGTCACGCAGGCGCGCACCGCCGAGGTCGTCGGCGACCAGGTGCGCCACCGCTACTGGCCCGACCTCGCCGATCCCGACGGCGTCATCGAGCAATCGTTCGATCTCGCCGCGGTGATGCAGGCGCAGGACCTCGCGGTCGATCCCGCGTTCACGCTCGGCGGCTCGCCGTGGACCGGCGACGGCGTCGTCAACGTCGAGTCGCCCGCCTGCGTGCTGCGAGGCCTCGCGCTGTTCGCCGCGCCGCTGGGCCCGGCAGACCTCGTCGCCGAGGCCACCAGCGACAGCGACACCGCCGTGACCGCCGCGGGCCAGGCCTCGGTCTGGTACATCCACCGCAGCCCCACGCCCGACGACGTCGACGATCGCTCGGGCGCAGGCCACTCGCCGGTGTGGGCCAACGATCAGCGGCCGGGGTTGTTCGAGCCCGGTTGACTCACTGCAGCAGCGTCACCGCGCCCTGACCCACGCGCCAGTTGCTGTCGGCGAAGCGCATGCGATCCCACGCGAGCTCGATCGAGCGACCGTCGCCGGGCTCCGCGATCACGCGCAGCGTCAGCCCGCGCGGCAGCGCGTCCTCGGTGCGCACCGCGGGGATGCCCAGCGCGGTCGCGACCGACTCGGCGTCGACGTGGCTGCCGGTGTCGAGCATGGCGAACAGGTACTGCAGGCGCACGAGCTCGGCGCCCGCCGACGCCTCGCCGCCGCGGGTGCGCGTGCCCGCGAGCGCCGACTCGGCCACCGCGTAGGTGTCGACGACCCCGAGCCACGCGATCGCGCGCGCAGCACGGCCTTCGCCCACGCGACGACCGCGGGCGAACGCGACCACCTCGGGCACGTCGTCGGCGGTGGGATTCACGACGAGCCCCTCGCCGGTCTTGGTGTTCCACACCAGCGCCGCGTGGCCGATCACGACGCCGTCGAGGTGCGGCGGCGGTGGATCGGGTCGACGCGGCGGCGGGTCGTCGTGGCCGGCCCAGATCTGCATCGTGCGCGAGAAGGCGAACAGCGGCGCGGGCACCCGGCGTGCGCGCGGCGTGTCGACGTGCACGCGCCATCCGGTCGCGAGGTCGAGCTCGACCGTGCGCGGCGTCGGCGGGCGGCCGTGGCCGGTGTCCGCGGTGCGCCAGGTCTGCACCACCACGCGATCGCCCACCAGCGTCGCGTCGCCCATCTGCAGGTGCGGCCGCGACACCAGCATGTCGCTGCCGAGCACGGCCTCGGTCAGCAGCGCGGGCTCGTCCTCGCCGAACGACCACTGTTGCTGTCCGCTGTCCGCGTCGATGCACAGCACGCGATCCTCTTCGACCACGACCAGCCGTGACGCGGTCGCGAGCGTGCGCCACCCCAGCGTCTTGGCGTCGAAGGGGCGCGCGGGCCGGATGAACGCGGTCCACGTCGCGCGATCGGCCGCGCCATCGATGCGCAGCGCGACCAGGTAGCCCGGCTCGGAGGGCTTGTCGTCGTAGCCGAAGCCGACGACGACGATCGTGTCGTCGCCCATCGGCACGCGCTGGTACAGCTTGGCGCTGCCGATGCCGGGGGCGTAGAGCAGCTGCTCGCCCAGCGAGATCGTGCCGTCGGGTTGGATCCGCAGCGAGCGCCCACCGCCGACGTCCACGGCGGTGTCCCCGACCACGGGCGAGACCGCCGTCGCGTCGGCGCGTGCGGGAGCGACCGGCGGCGTCCTGGCCGCGCGCGCCCGGGCCGGGTGGGGTCGGCTCGCGGAGGTCGCGGCGTGCGCCGGCGCGGTCGCGCAGGCCAGGCAGAACACCAGCGGCAGGGCACACAGCTTCGGGTGCATGCCGGCGTCCCGGTGCAGCGGCCGTGCCGGCCTGGGATCGACGGATCGGCGCGGGGTGCGGGCGGCGGTGGTGGTGCCAGATCGGAGATCGACGCGGGGCCATCGACGCAGATCGATCCCGCCGAGCCCCGGCGCCCGCGCCCGCACGCCGCCGCTCAGCCGGTGCGCTCGTGCAGCACCAGCCGCGGGCCGTACTCGCCGAACTTCACCGCGCCCACGCCGTCGGCGTACCAGATCGTCGCCGTCGCGCCGCCGCGCGCGTCCGTGCAGTCGACCCGCAGCGCCTCGTAGGTCCCGGCCGGCACCGACACCGACTCCTTGGCCTTCACCTCGCAGCTGCGATCGATCTCGGTGGTCGTCACGCTCGGCGGCGAGCCCTCCGAGGTCGCGGTGTGACGCTGGGTCGACTTCGACTGCCAGCGCGCGCCGACCTCGAGCACCGGCGGCAGCACGCAACATCGGTGGGTCGTAGGTCGTCGACTGCCCCGTGGGCCAGCTCTTGCCGTCGGCGGTCGCGGTCATGGTGCCGTTGCCGTCGACGGTGACGAACCACATGCCCTCGTCGTCGCAGCGGAAGTCCTCGGTGAGATCGATGACGCTGGTGTGCGTGACCATGTAGGTCGTGCGCTTGTGGTGCATGCGCAGCTTGTGATTGGCGAGCTCGTAGCTGGTCACGGTGTAGCCCGCGTCCTCGAACGAGGTCGGCTCGCCCTGCACCACCGGCTTCTTCTGGAACGTCCACGCGTGGCCCAGGCGCGCGCGACCGAAGCGCTCGCACACGTGCGCGTCCGCGGGCACCGGGTCGTTCACCGTCGAGGGCACCGCGACCGTCGGCGTCGGCACGGCCACCGCGCCCGGCCCCGCTGGCGGTTGTGCAGCGGGCTCGGCCGACTTGCCCTCCGCCTTCGCGCTCGGCGGCGCGGCCTTCTGTGCGGCCGCGGCCTTCTCACCGGGCGCGGCCTCCTTCGCGGGTGCGGCCTTCTCACCGGACGGCGCCGCCTTGGGGTCGGGAGCGGACTGGTTGGACGAGTCGCACGCGCACGCGAGCGCGACGGTGACGAGGGCCGAACGAAGCATGCGCGAGGCTAGCAAGGCCCGCGACGGAGATCACGGTCGGCCGCTGCACCGTCGCGTCCGCGCGGCAGATCGTGCGCCGGTGGCCGCGGCGCCGCGACGGGCGTGCCGGCGTGCGGCCGCGATCGCGCTGGACCGGCGCGCGGCGCTGCGACAGCCTCGATCGCATGAAACGGCTTGTACGGATCCTCGCCTCGGTCGCGCCCCTGCTCGCTGCCTGTGGCGACGACACCAGCGGCACGGCGTCGACCGGCACCGGTGAGACCTCCGCCAGCAGCTCTGCCAGCACCTCCGAGGGCACCTCCGCCAGCACCTCCGAGGGCACCTCCGTCGGTGGCTCGAGCTCGAGCTCGAGCGCGACCGCGACCGGAACCAGCAGCGGCAGCGACGGCAGCTCGAGCGGCACGAGCAGCGCCGAGGGCAGCTCCAGCACCGCCGCGGACAGCAGCAGCAGCGGCGCCGGCTCCACCACCGGCGGAGCGGCGGCGCTGCAGGTCGAGGTGACCGACGCGATGGGCTTCATGGACTGCATGCCGATCGTCGCGCCCGATCCGTTGGGTCTGACCTTCGATCTCGCGTTCGACAACCAAGGCGCCGCGGTCACCAGCGCCGACGTGACCGGCGCGCGGCTGCTCGACGGCGGCGTCGAGATCGTCAGCTTCGACGTCAGCCCGGCGAGCTTCGGCCCCTTCGACGCCGGCGAGATGACGACCGTGGCTGCGAGCAAGCTCGCCGACAGCCTGTCCCCGGCCAACGGCTGCGGCGACGTGCAGTGCAATCACATGTACGACGTCGAGGTCACGCTCGATGCCGATGGGCTCGTGGCGGTCGGCACCGGCACGGTCACGATCGCCTGCGTGTTCTAGCGCGGCGCGGCGCGACCGACCGACAGACCGTCGATCCACGTCCGGATGCGCGCTTGGTTGTCCGGCTCCGCGGCGTACTCGGTCACCGCCTGCTCGGCCTGGGCGCGCGCCGCTGCGAGGTCGCCCTCGCCGGCGAGCGCCTTGGCCAGGGCGAAGCGCGACTGCCCGATGCGATCGGCCTGCACGCCGTGCTGCTCGCGGATCGCCAGCGACCGCTCGGCGGCGTGCCGGGCCTCGCTCCAGCGCCCCAGGGCCATGTACGCGTTGGCGACCGCGTGTAGGTCCCACGCGACCTCGGGGTGATCGGGCCCGAGCTGCGCGAGGTCGATCGCGAGCGCCCGCTCGAGATACGGCAGCGCGCGCTCGGGCTCGCCGAGCGCGGTGTGGTCCTCGCCCAACGCCATCAGCGGCAGCGCGAGCGCCGGATCCTCGGGGCCGAGTTGGCGCTCGAGGATCGCGAGCGACTGCGCGAAGTAGTCGATCGCCGCGCGACGATCGCCGCGCTTGTCCATCGCGCTGCCGAGGTTGTGCAGCACGTGCGCGACCTTGGGGTGCTCGTGGCCGAAGATCGCCTCGCGCTGGGCCAGGACCTCCTGGAACACACCGATGGCGGCGTCGGGCCGATCCATGTCGATGTACAGCGAGCCGAGGTTGTTGAGCGGGTCGGTGGTGACGGGGTGCTGGGGGCCCAGCAGCTCGAGCCACTGCACCCGTGCCAGCTCGAATGCCGCGATCGACTCGTCCCAGCGCCGCAGTCGGTGCAGCACCAGGCCCAGCTCGTTGGCGAGCGCCGCACGCTGCCGCAGCGCGCGACCGGAGGGCACCGACTCGAGCAGCGCCAATGCCTCGCGCAGGTGGGCCTCGGCCTGCTCGAACTTCGCGCCGCGTTCCTCGAGGCCGGCCTGCAGCTGCAAGAGCTCGACGCGCATCTGCGGCGGGTCACCCTCGCGCAGCAGCCACGCATCGGCGAGCCGCAGCCACGGTTCGACCTCGGCGAAGCGTCCCTGCTGCACGCCCACCGTCATGGCCAAGGCGATGACGAGATCGGCGACGTCGCGCTCCAGCCGACGCTCGATCGCGATGGTGAAGGCGGTCTGCAGCTCGGTCTGCGCGTCGGCGAAGCGGCCCTCCTCGCGCGCGAGCAGGCCGCTCTGACGGAACAGCTCCAGCCGCAGCGGCGCGTAGCCCAGGGCATCGATGGCACCGCGGACGCCGGTGATGGTCTCGCGCGCCCGCGCGGTCCGGCCCGCGCGCTCCTGGGCCTCCGCCTGCTCGAGCTCTGCGCGCAGCCGCTCGACCTCGGGGGCCTGCTCGGGCGTGGGCGGCTCGTCGGCGCCGCGCTCGAGCCAGTCGACGTCGCCGCACTGCCGCGGGTCGCCCAGGGCCAGCACCGCGTCGGGCGCCGCGCGCACGAGCTCCGCATCCACGGCCTCGAGCTCGTGCACGAGCGCACCGAGCTCGCGCCGACGCGCATCGAGGCAAGCCATGCTGCGGTCGAGCAACGCCGCGGATTGCTCGCCGCGCTGGTGGGCGCGACAGCTGGCTTGGTGCTGCGCGAGCCAAAGCTCGGCTTGGCCCTCGAGCGACGCGCACGCGCTCGCCGACCGCGGCGGCGCCGTGATCGGCGAAGCCCGCCACCAGCGTCGCGGCGCGCTCGGGGTTCCACGTCGGAGCCAGGGCCGCGGGCCCACCCGCGCAGGCGTCGTCGCCCCGCGGGCCCGCGAGCGCGACGCCCACCGCCGCGACGGCCACCGTCGCAACCGACAGCAACACCACACGCTCGCGCCCGGGCCGGCGCACCAGCGACGACAACGCGGCCAACAGCGCGTCCATCGTGGGCCACCGCGCGGCCGGGTCGACCGCGAGCCCGCGCCGCAGCATCGGACCCAGCGCCGCCGGCACGCCCGGCAGCCGCGGCGGCTCGACGATGTTGCCCAAGAACACGTTCTGCGCCAGGGCGCCGAGCTTGTCGCCGGGGAACGGCGGCACGCCGTAGACCGCGCGGAACAGCGACACGCAGAAGGCGAACTGGTCCGAGCGCGCGTCGACCGGCAGGCCGCGCAGCTGCTCGGGTGACATGAACATCGGTGTGCCGACGAACTCGCCGGTCTTGGTCACGCGATCGAGCGACACGTCGGCGCCGACGACCACCGGTGCGTCCTCGGGCGCGGTCGCGCCGTCCTCGAGCCGCGCGATGCCGAAGTCGACCAGCCGCACGCGGCCATCGCTGCCGACCATGATGTTGTCGGGTTTGACGTCGCGGTGCACCAGCTTGGCCTCGTGCACCGCCGCGAGCCCGCGCCCGGCCTGCACGAACGCGTCGAGCACCGCCGCGAACGGCCGCGGTGGTCGGGCCGCGAGCCACTGCCGCAGGCTCTCGCCGACGACGTACTCCATCGCGACGAACAGGTCGTCACCGAGCGCGCCGACCTCGAACACCTGCACGACATTGGGATGGTTGATGCGCGCGAGCGACTTGGCCTCGCGGACCATGCGTTCGTGCGCGCGCGGACTCTGCGATCCACCCGAGACCACCTTGATCGCGACCTTGCGATCGAGGCTGTCGTCGTAGGCCGACCACACCGTGCCCATGCCGCCTTCGCCCAGGCGTCGCAAGATGGTGTAGCGACCGATGCGCGTGGGGCTCGAGGTCGGCGTGCCCGGCGGCATCGCGTCGAAGGTCTCGGCCAACGTCGAGCTGCCCGGTCGCTCGCTCGACCCTGCGCCGGGCGTGACCTGCGGCCCACCCGCGACGGACGCCGGATCGGTCGACGAGTTGCTCATGCGCGCAGTCGCTGGCCGCATCTTCGCATGCGCCGGCGGGGCCGCGAGACACTTGCACAAACGTCGGAATGCGTCGTGGTGGCCCCCCACCGTCGCGCCCGGGCGCCCGCGTGGCGGCCCGCGCGGCGGCTCTGGTACTTCGGACAGGCGACGCCGCCGCCGAGGCGTCTCCCACCCGATGACACGCTGCGCACCGCTGCTTCCTCGCGCTGCTGTTGCCGCTGGCGGCAGCAGCGGCCCCACCGCGCAGGCCTTCGCGCCGGCGATCCCGGGCGACGACGAGCTGGTCGCCGCGCTGCAGCTCGATGTCGACGCGCGCGCGGCCAACTGACCGCTGCACGCACGGCACAGACCGAGACGCTCGCGGCGTTGCGCGCAGAAGACCGAGGCTCGAGCGCCAGCTCCGGGCCGCGCGCCCACAACTACCTGCTGGTCGCACTCGCCGACGAGGACAGCAAACGGCGCGAGGCCGCGGCCGCGGACGACGACCGCTGGCGCGCGCCGGCCGACGCAGCGCTCGCGGCGTGCGCGCGCACGTCGAGCGATCGCTGCCGTTCGCGCGCAGGCCCGGCTCGAGACCCTCGCGCGCATCGACGCCGAGCTGCATGCAGCCGAGCCCGACCGCGCGCGTGCACGATGCAGCGACTGTGGCGCTTCGTCGAGGAGGAGGCTGCGCTGGGCGACGAGGTCGCGCTGGGTCGCCAGGCGCTGCCGCTGGGCGCCGGCGAGCCCGAGCTGTGCGAGGTGCTGCGCATCGGCATGGCGGTCGCGCGTACGCGCGCAGTCAGCGGTGCGCTGGCGTGGTCGGTGCGCGAGGGCGACCGCTGGTCGTGGCTGCCGCTGCCCGACGCGCGCGCGTCCGCGGTGGTCACCACTTGTTCGACGCCTTCGCGGAGCACCGCGGCTTCGGCCCGCGACGTTGCTGCTGCCCGCGGTCACGGAGGCGGCCCCGTGATCGCGACGTGGCTGGCGCTGGCGCTCGCCAGCGCACCGCCGTCGCTCGAGGCGGCACGGCGCGACGAGATCGAGGCGCTGCAGGCCGAGGCGCGACGCGCTCGCGCTGCAACCTCACGCAGGCCGAGCAGCGCCGCGGTCGCACGCAAGGCGCTCGAGGGCGAGATCGACGCGCTGTCCGACGCGCTCGAACGCGTGCAGCTCGACAACGCCCGCCGCGAGCGATCGCTGCCGGTCGCCGAGCAGGCGCGCGCGCTCGACCCGGCACCGTCAGCTGGGCGAGCTGCGAATATCGACGCGTGGTTGCTGCAGCGCAACCTGGCGCCGCCGCCCGCCGAGGGCCCCGAGCAACTGCCCCAGGGATTCGCCGCGGCGTTGGAGGCGATCGCAGCCGACGCCGCGCTGCGGATCGAACCGGCGCAGACGTGGTTCGACGCCGACGGCACCGCCCACACCGGCGCGGTGCTGCGGGTCGGTCGCGTCGCGGCGATCAGCTGGAACGCGCGCGCAGCCTTGGTCACGACCGCGTGGGGACTCCAGGCCGCCGCCGGCGTCGCGGGCGAACGCAGCGAGCGCGGCGGTGCGCTGCAGCTGCGCGCGGTGGTGCTGCAGGACCCCGACAGCACCGTCGACGCGCGCGCGTGGCTCGGCCCGACTGGCGCCAGACCATGGACCGCGGCGGCCGCTGATGTGGGTGCTGCTGGCGTTCGGGCTGGTCGCGGCCGCGATGCCTGCGAGCGCGATCGCGATCGGCTTGGTTGGCCGCACGCTGCCCGGTGCTCCGCCGCGTCGCTCCGCTGGCGCGGCAGCCCGGCGATCCGCGCGCGTCGAAGCGCTGGCACGCGAGCACCGCGTGGTCGCAACCGCTGGTGGTGGTGCTCTCGCCGCTGCGCGCCGGGCGCAGCCGCGCGCGCGCAGATCGAAGAGCGCGACCCAGGCCGTGATCGCGGTGCGCGAGCGCCTGCTGCAGCGGCTCTCGCTGTTGTCCCTGGTCGCCGCGGTCGCACCGCTCGCGGAGTCTGCTGGGCACCGTCAACGGCATGATCACGACCTTCTCGGTGTGACCGACAAGGCACCTCCGACGCGCAACAGCTCGCCGGCGGCATCTCCGAGGCGCTGCTGACCACGCAGTTCGGCCTGACGATCGCGATCCGGCCCTGGTCGCGCACGCTGCTCGGCGCGGCGCGCGGCGGGTGTTGGTCGCCATCGAGCAGGCCGTGCTGCAGCACATCCCACGGCATCGCGCACGGCGACGACGGCGACCACGACCCGATGACCGGTACACGGAGGCGCAGGCGTGAGCGCGCTGGTCGAAGAGCTGCGGCGATTCTGCTCGCGGGCGGCTGGGTCGGCTGGGCGCTGGTCACTTGCCCCGGTATCAGCATGCTGCTGTGGACCACGGTGGTGCTGCGGGCGTTCGCGCTGCGCCGCGGCCAGCATCGCGGACCGATCGACGCGCGGCGCTGGGCCTAGCACTCGCGCGCAGCGGCGACCTTGCCGGCTCGATCGCTTCGTGCGCCGCGCCGGTGCGGCGCGCTGCAATACCCGGCGGCTGCAACCACGAAGCCTCCGACTGGACCACCCACGAGATCAGCCGCACCCACAGCTACGGCGCGGTGCTGCACGCCTTGGTGGCCGCCGCACCGCTGCTGGAACCTGCTGGGCACCGTCGGCAGGATGATCGAGACCTTCGGGTCGATGCACGCGTTCGCCGGCGGCGGTCACCACAGCGATCAGAGCGTCGCCGGCAACGGTCGCGCTGGTGACCACGCAGATGGGCCTCGCGATCAGGGGATCGGGGCTGGTCGCGGCACGGCTGCTCGACCGGCTCGCGCGTCGGCATGAGCCGAGCGCTGCCCAGGCCGCGCGCGCGCTGCTGGCCGCGCTTCGGCAAGGAGGCGCCATGAGCCTGTCGCGGCTGGGTCAGCTGGGCGACGAGCCCGGCGAGGAGCAGCGCGGGCTGGACATCACGCCGCTCATCGACATCGTCTTCATCCTGCTGATCTTCGCTTCGTCGTCACGACCACGTTCGTGCACGACTTGGGCATCGACGTCGAGCGACCGCAGGCCAGCACCGCGCGGGAGCTGCCGGCCGAGCTGGTGCGTGGCCATCAGCGAGCGCGGCGAGATCACCGTCGACGGCCGCGCGACGCCGGTCAGTGGCGCGTCGAGGCCAGGTCCTGATCGCCTGGCCGGTCGCAGCGGCTCGGTGCTGCTGATCGCCGATCGCGGCGTGCATGCCGATCGCATCGTCGCGCTGATGGACGCGTGCCGCAGCGCCGGCGCCGGCCACATCGCGCTCGCGGTGGAGGCCGCGCCGTGATCGCGCTGCTGCGATCGCTGCTGCGCCTGGGCGCCTCGCGCTCGCGATCGCGGCGGTGGTGACCGCCGCGAGCCTGGTCGCGGTCGCGCGCATGGCCGGGCCGGCGGAGTCGCAGCCGACGTCGCGGCCGCGCGCGTCATGGCAGTCGGCTCGCACCGCCGCCGCCGGCTACCCGACCGATCGAGCCCGCTGCCGCGCCTGGCGACGCTGGCGTCGTCCGCGGCGACGACACCGGTCCACGCGACCGCCTGCGGCCGAGCCCGCCGCGCTCGCACCCGCGGCCGGCGACGGCAGCGCGCCTACAGACCTGGGGCTGTTGCCGCCGCTGGGCCTGCCGCTGGGGCCGGTCGCGAGCGCGGGCCTGGGCACACCGCACCGACGGCACCGGGCGCCGACGCGCAGTCGCGCGACGAGCCCGCGCGACCGATCGCACGACCGGCACCGAGCTATCCCCGCGACGCGCAGCGTGCCGGCATCGAAGGCGTGATCGTGCGGCTGCGTCGACGCGCGCGGTCGCGTCGATGACGTCGTCGTGGTGCAGTCCGAGGAAACCCGCCGAGGTGTTCGACGCGGTCGCGATCCGCACCGCGCGGAGCTATCGCTTCGAGCCCGCGCGCCGCGACGGCCGCGCGGTCGCCTCGACCATCGAGCAACGCATCGTGTTCCGGTTGCAGCGATGACGATCACCGCGACGCTCACCCTCGCGCTCGCGCTGCTGCGCGCAGCCGAGCCCCGCCGGCGACGACACCCACGCGGGAGGCCGAGCCCTACGCGGCGATCGAGCGCCTGCTCGGCCGGCGCGCTCGAACAGGCGCAGCGGCAGCTCGACGCCGCGACGCTGTCCGACGCCGCGCGGCCTGACTGCCGCAGGGCTCGATCGCGCTGCGTCGCGGCGATGCGGCCGCGGCCGTGCGCGCCTTCGTCAGGCGCTGCGGGCCACACCCCGGCGACGCGACGCTGCGGCTGTGGCTCGCGACCGCGCAACTGCAGCTCGGCGATGCCGAGGCCGCCGACGCCAGCCTCGCGGGCGCGAGTCGCTCGCGCGCACCGTGATGTCCGCGCAGCCGCTGCTGCGCGAGGCGCATCGCGCTGGCGCGCGCGGGCACGCCGACGCGGCCTACGCCGCCTTCGCCCAGGCGGCCGACGACTTCCCCGACGCCGCCGCGCCCAGGCTCGAGCTGGTGGCGCTGTGTGCCGAGCAGTCGCTGTTCACGGCCGCACGCGCGTGGGCCGAGTCGATCCCGGCGGCCGCGCTCGATGCCACCGCCGCGCGGCTGGTACTCGCGGCGCTGCACCGCGATCGCGCCGCGCTGCCGCTGCTCGAGCGCATCGCCGCGCGCCTGCGCGACGACCCCGAGATCGTCGCGCGGCTGGCCCATGCGTGGGCCGCCGCGGGTCAGCCCTACACCGCGGCGATGCTGTTCGAGCGCGCGTGGGCGCTGGGGGGCGATCACGCGTTCGCGGCCGCGGACCAGTGGCGCATGGCCGGCCAGAGTCGCCGCGCCCTGGCGATGAACGCCCGCGTGACCGACACTGCCCGGCGACTCGACCAGCGCGCGAGCATCCTGTTCGCCGCGGGTCAGTACGCTCGCGTGGTCGCGCTCGAGCCGGCGATGCGGCGCGCCGGCGTCGACGGCGAGCTCGCACGACAGCGGCTCGCGCACGCCCACTTCGCGCTGGGCCAGCACGCACGCGCCAGCGAGCTGGCGCGGAGCCTGCTGGGTGGACGCTACGACGCCAACGCGCGCGCGCTGCTGTCCGCGATGGGTCGCAGCGCGCAGCCCGACACGGACGCGCCGGCGCCGTGAGGGGACGCTCGCGATGTTCGCGATGACGGCATGGCACTCGCTGGCGTTCGCGGCCGCGCTGCTGCGCGCCGAGCCGGAGCCGCAGCCCGACTGCGACGGCCGCGTGGCCGGCCGCGTGGTCGATGCCGCGACCGGCGAGCCGGTCGCGCAGGTGCAGCTGCGCGCGGGTGCAGCTGCGGCCCGCAGCGACGACGACGGTCGCTTCACGCTCGCGGGCCTGTGCCCGCACGACACCACCTTGGTGGCGTCGCGCGCCGACTACGAACCGGCGCAGCGTCGCATCGCCGGCGGTGAGGACGTCGCGGTGGTGCTGCAGCCGCGTCCGGTCGAGCGCGTCGACGACGTGGTGGTCGAGGCGCCGGCGCCCGCGCCCAGCGAGCTGGCCGGTCACGCGACGCTCGACGGCGAGGCGCTGGCGCAGCTGCGCGGCCGCAACCTCGCCGACACCGTCGCGCGGGTGCCCGGCGTGACTGTGCTGCGCTCGGGCAACGGCGCGCCGGGCAAGCCCATCATCCGCGGCCAGGACGAGCGCCGCAGCCTCATCATCAACGACGGCGTGCGTCATGCCGGCCAGAAGTGGGGGCTCGATCATCCGCCGGAGATCGATCCCTTCGCCGCCGATCGGATCACGGTGATCAAGGGCCCCGGCGGGATCCGCTGGGGCCCCGACGCCATCGGCGGCGTGGTGCTGATCGAACCGCCGCCGCTGCGCGAGTCGCCCGGCGTGTCGGGCCAGGCCCACGTCGTCGGGGTCAGCAACGGCCTGCGCGGCACCACGGCGCTGCGGCTCGACGGCGCCCATGCCCGCGCGAAGGGCTTCGCGTGGCGCGTCGACGGCAACGTCTCGCGCGGCGCAGCCGTGATCACGCCGCGGTATCCGCTGGCCAACACCGGTGCACTGGTCGCCAACGGCGGCGTGCGCCTGGGCTACCGCCGCGATCGCCTCGAGCTGGTCGCGAGCTGGCGGCGCAACTACACCAAGAACGGCCTGTGCCCGTGTCTGCGCAACGGCACGGTCGCGGAGCTGCAGCAGAGCCTGCAGCTGGGGCACCCGGTCAACGTCGGGCTGTACTCGCGCGGCTACGCCATCGGCCGCGCCTACCACGTCGCGATCCACGATCTCGCGCTGCTGCGCGCGGCCATCGAGCTGGGCGACGCCGGCACGCTCACGAGCCAGTACTCGCTGCAGAACAACGAGCGCCGCGAGTTCGACGTCGTGCGCGCGGGCGTGAGCGGGCCACAATACAGCTTTGGTTTGCGCACGCACGCGCTCGACGTGTGGTTCGATCGCGCCGCGCGACGGCTCGCACCGCGGCTGTCGAGCACCGGCAGCTACGGCGCGACCCTGGCGGCGCAGCGCAACCGCTTCCAGTCCAACCAGACGCTGATCCCCGACTACGATCAGGTCCACGGCGGGGTGTTCGCGCTCGAGCGGCTGTCGTGGCGGCGGGTCGAGCTGCAGGCCGGCGTGCGCTACGACGGCATCACCCGCACCGCGTCGCTGCGGCAGCGCGACTACCTCGGCCAGGTCGCGAGCGGGCGGCTGTACCCCTCGCGCTGCGAGCGGACCGCCGGCGGCGGGGCGCGCTGTGGCCTGGGCTTCCACGCCGGCTCCGTGGCGCTGGCCACGGTCGTGCGACCGATCCCGTCCGACGACGGCTTCGCGGTGCGGCTCGAGGCCAGCTCGGCCGCACGGATCCCGGCGGTCGACGAGCTGTTCATGAACGGCAGCTCGCCGTCGTTCCCGGTGCTGGCGCGCGGCGACGCGCGGCTGGGCATCGAGCGCACCTGGGGCACCGCGCTGTCGCTCGAGTACGCCAACCGGTTTGTCCACCGACAGCGCGGCATGGGTCAACTGGATCGACGATTTCATCTACTTCGGTCCGGTGCGAGGACCGGGCGCGGTCGAGCAGACCGTGCACGGCGCCCTGCCGGTGTTCGCGTTCCGTCCGGTCGGCGCGCTCTTCTACGGCGGCGAGTGGGGCGGCCGGCTCGCGCCGCCCAAGTGGCCGGTGGAGCTCGATGCCCAGCTCGCGCTCGTGCGCGCGATCGATCTGCGCAACCGGCAGTACCTCGTGTTCATCCCCGCGGATCGCTACCAGCTGGGCCTGACCTACCGCTGGCCCGACACCGCCAGGGTCACCGGCGGCAGCGTGGGCGTGCGCGCCGGCTACGTCGACCGCCAGCGGCGCTACGACCCCGACGCCGACTTCGCCGCGCCGCCACCGGGCTACGTGTTGCTGGGCGCGAGCGTGGGCTTCGACGTCCCGCTGCCACCGCAGACGCTGTCGTTCGCGCTGGTCGGCAACAACCTCACCAACACGCGCTACCGCGACTACACCAGCTTGCTGCGCTACTTCGCCGACGAGCCCGGCTGGGAGCTGATGCTGCGCGTGAGCCTGGCGTTCGAGGCCACGCGGCCGCGGCCGCGCGCACGGACCCATCGCGCGGGCGCGTGATCACGGCATGCTCGCCTGCGTCACGCCACCGGGCAGCGCGCGCCCGAGCGCTGCAATCCCGCGCCACGCCCACCGCTCGAGCGCGCCGGCCTCCAGCCATCCGCCCTCGATCGCGGTCCGCAGCAACGCGGCATCGAACTCGGCGAACGCACGGCGCTCCGCCGTGCGAATCGCCGCGAGCGTGCGCGCGAGCGCCTCGGGCGAGGGCGCGTAGCGGCGCGCGACCGCGTGGGCGTAGCCGACGTGGCGGCACTCGTCGCGCCAGACTTGCTCGAGCACCGCGGCCGACTCGGGATCGAAGCGCCGCAACACCGCGACCACGCGCGGGAAGTGCCGCACCGCGCGTTCCTCGATCACCTGCAGCAGCAGGCACGCCTCCATCACCGAGCTGCGACCGGCGAGGAATCCCGTCGCGATGCCGCCGGTGTGCGCGTCGATGCAGTGGGTCACGCTCAGCTCCGGCGGCAGCACCGGTGCCGGGCTCACGCCCTGGCGCGCGGCGCAGGCCCGCAGCATCCGTTCGTGACGCAGCTCGTCGTCCGCGTGGCGCCGCGTCAGGCGCCGCAGCTCGGGATCGTCGACCCGCTCGTGCAGCGCCGCGAACACGGCACCCTCGTCGCTCGTCTCGGCGTCGGCCAGCATGGTCAGCAGCAACGCGCGCCCCCGCGGCCGCCGTAGCAGACGCGAGAGGAACAGCGTGTCGACGCCCCGCGGTGTGTGGCTCGCGACCTCGTCGTGCATCGTCTGTGCTCCGTGGCTTCTGACAATATTGTAAGTTCAACTTACAATATTGTCAAGGCGCTGGCCGTGCGAGATTCCCGGCCATGGCCCGTCGGGTTCGCCGCAGCGCCACGGACACGCGCACGGCGATCCTCGACGTCGCCGAGGCGATGCTCGTGCGCGTGGGCCCGGCCGGCCTGCGGCTGCAGGACGTGGCCGAGACCGTCGGCGTGTCACACCCCGCTGTGCTGCACCACTTCGAGAGCCGCGAGGGCCTGATCCGCGCGGTGGTCGAGCGCGCGAGCGTGCGGCTGCAGCACGATCTGCTGCAGGCGCTCTCGCGCGGCGTGGCGCCGGGCAGCACCGACCTGCTCGATCGCGTGCACGAGACCCTGACCGACAAGGGCCACGGTCGCCTGCTCGCGTGGCTGATGCTCTCGGGTTACGAGCCGCTCGCGAGCGACACCCTGCGCCAGGGCTGGGCCGCCATCGTCGACGCGACCCACGCCAAGCGTCCGCCCGCCGCCCGCGGCTCGCGCGAGGACACCGCCTTCGCCGTGTTGCTTTCGGCCTTCGCCAGCCTCGCGGTCTCGATCGCGGGCAAGGGCACCTTCGAGGTCGCGGGGTTCGGCCGCGATCGCGAGATCGAGAAGCGCTTCCGCGCCTGGCTGAGCCGCATGCTCGCCGAGCACCTGTCGCGCAAGCCTTGAGCGCCCGCGGCTACCCCTCGCCCAGTGGTGCTGCGATCACGCGCCCGTCGGGTGCGACGCTGCCGGGCAGGGCGAGATCCTGCGCCATCGCGGTGATCTCGTCGCACAGCTTGCCCCGCTCGATTCGCAGTCGCTGGACCGCGACCCATCGCCGCTGCCGCGTCAGCCGCACCCGCACCGCCCGCGCGACCTCGCGGGCGACCCGGAGATAGCGGATCGCCGCGGCGCCGCCGATGCCCGAGAGCACCGCGGTCGCGAGCCCGGCCCACAAAGGCGACCGTGGCAGCGCGGGATAGATCGCGTGCAGGTGCTCGTGCAGCTGCGCCGCACCCACGCCCGCGGCGATCCACGTGGCCGGGAACAGCACCAGGCCCACCAGCAGCTTGATCGTGGCCTCGTCCTTCTCGAGCTTCGCGCCCAGCCGCGCCAGCCCGCGCAGCAGCAGCGCGGTCGGCAGATTCACGACGTAGCCCACGACGATGAGCGGCGGCAGCAGCAGGAACACCGCGATGGCCTGCAGCACCAGCAGGATCGCGAGCCACGGCGACAGCAGCGCGGGATCGCGATCGAGGTCGTAGTCCTCGAGCTGCAGCGCGCGCAGGTCGGTGTCGTACAGCTCGACCCGCTGCCGCAGCGACGCGACCTGCTCGGGCGCGTGGGCCTGCAGCGCGTAGTAGCCCGCGCGCACCCGCGCGAAGCCCAGCACGCGCTCCTCGATGGTCGTGCGCCCCGGATCCGCGCCCGCGCGGTGCGCCCGCTCGGCCCGCACCAGCCGACGCGTGCGCTGCATCAGATCGTGCAGCGCCCAGTCATCGGTCGCGTGCACGACCTCGCGCAGCGTGACCTCGACCAAGGCGGTCAGCTGCTTGACTCGCTGCGCCTCGCGCTCGGGCGCCTCGTCGGCCGCGGGCGTGACGTCGAGCTCGGGCGGCAACGCCAGCGGCGCGTGGAAGGCCACCAGCGCGTTGGAGCGGAACATCTGCTTGCTGTCGTAGTGCAGCCCCACCGGCAGGATCGCCGGCGGGGGCAGCCCCGCGGCCGCACGCAGCTGTCGCGCGCGGTAGTACAGCCGCGCGAAGCCGGACTTGATCTCGGTCAGATGCGGCGCGTCGTGGCTGATGCCCTCGAAGAACAGCGCCGCGTAGGAGCCCCGGGCGATCGCGGCCGCGAGCGCGTCGAGGCTGCGGCGGTTGGCCTCGCGCCGCGCCGCATCCGCGGCCGCCGCGTCGGCGCCGCGCCGGGCATCCATCGCGCGGTAGATCGGCACCGTGCCGAGCCGTCGCAGCACGAAGCCCAGGATCGGCCAGCCGAACAGGCCGTGGCGCGCGCCGAACACGATGCGGCGAGGGAAGTGCGTGAGGATGAGACCGGGATCGACCAGGCCGTTGGGATGCCACGACACCACCAGACCGCAGCCCTGGCGCGGCAGGTTGCTGCTGCCGACGATCTCGACGCGGCGGAAGAACGCGCGCACGGCCACGCGCAGTAGCGCCACGATGCCGCGATACAGCGCCGGCCTTTCGCCCTCGTTCAACCCTGCGATGCTACTTCACTCGAACGGATCCACCAGCAGCTTGTCGCGCACCGCCGCAGAGCAGTTGCCGGGGCCGTGCCCGCCGCAGAAATCCTGCATCGCCCACGCGCTGTCGCCGGGGAAGCCGACCACGCTCAGATCGTCCACGCGCGGCGTCAGCTCCTCGCCGGCGTTGACGAACTCCGGCAGCCGATCGTACGCGGCCGGGTCGTCGACGCCGTCGGGGGCACAGTCCTCCTCGATGCACGGGATCGCCGAGATGCCCTCGCAGATCTCGATGCTCGCGTAGGTCGCGTGCTTCGACGCCGAGGGATAGACCACCCAGCGGGGCTCGCTGGCGTCGTCGAGCGAGAACACCAGCATGCCGAGGTCGGCACCGGTGAAGACGCGGCCGTGGTCGTTGGCGGTGCCCTCGTGCGCGGCCGTGTACGCGCCGACGGTCGCGACCCCGCCGGCGCCGCCGTCGGGCCAGGGCTCGAGGTCGAGCGCGACGCGCTCGGAGTCGCCGTCGTGCGCGGTGAACGAGCAGCTGCCGTAGTCGGCGCTGTAGCCGAGCATCACGAACAGGCGGTAGCGATCGGCGACCGCGGCCACGCGCCCGACGTCGGCGATCACCGCGGTGCCGTCGTCGAGCAGCGGCTCGGCCTCGTCGAGCCGCCGCAGCGGTCGCAGGCGATCGAGCGCCGCGTCCTCCCACGCATCGGCGAGTCCGTCGGCGTCGGCGTCGTCGCACGGCGCCCCGGGGATCGTGGCGCACGCGGTCACGTCGGGCGGCAGGTTGCAGCGCAGCGCCAAGCGACCGTCGTCGGTCAGCTGCGTGTGCACGTCGAGCACGAACTCGCCGCCGGTGCTGTCCGCGGTCGCGTCGGTCGAACTGCCGGCGCTGGTGACCTCGGCGCCGCTGCTGCTGCCGCCGGGGCCCGCACCGGTGCTGGCATCGGCCGCGGTGCTGCTGTCGCTGCCGCCACCGCTGGTGCCGCTGCCGCTGCCCTCGCTGGTCCCGCCTGCGCCGTCGTCGGCAGCGCACGCCGCAGCGAGGGCCCCGAGCAGCAGCACCGCGGCACGTCGTGATCGCATGTCCGCGAGCATCGCCGGCCGACGCCGGCCTGTCACCCGCGTGGGACCGAAGCGTGACGATCGCGGCGCGGACCGCTACCGCGGCGCGGTCGCGGCCGGCGCCAGCTCGGGCACCGCGGCGTCGATCTCCGCGACGCGCTCGTGGTCCTCGAGCTCGAGCAGCGCGGCGCGGGCCTGCTGCAGCAGCGTGCGCGCGCGCGCGGCCGCCGGCCTCGGGCCACAACGCCAGGCCCAGCGCCATGCGGGCCTGGGCCAGCGACTCGGGCGACTGCTGCGCGGCCGCGAAGTCCTCGGTCGCGCGCTCGAGCAACCGCACCGCCTCGCGCGCGCGATCCAACCGTCGCAGTGTGTTGCCGAGGTTGAACCGCGCGATGGGCAAGAACACCTTGTGCTGCTGCGCCTCGCAGATCGTCAGCGCGCGCTCGTACCACGGCAGCGCCTGTGCCCACTGGTCGCGGGCGACCAGCGCGTCAGCGATCTTCGAGCAGGTCACCGCGATCTCGATGTGATCCGGCGCGAGGTTGCGCTCCTGGATCGCGAGCGCGCGCTGCAGCAACGCCAGGCCCGCGTCGAAGTTGCCGAGCTTGATCTCGACCGCACCCTGGGTGCTGAGGTTGGACGCGAGCAGCGGTGCTCGGGTCCCAGCGTCGCCTCGATCACCGCCGAGGCGCGCGCGAGGTGTCGCGCGCCGCTTCCAGCTCGCCCATCGACTGCAGCACCAGGCCGAGGTTGCCCAGGAGCGCGCGACCTCGGGATGGTCCTCGCTGTACTCGGCGCGCTGGATCACCAGCGCGCGTTCGATCAACGCCTTGGCGGTGGTCAGCTCGCCCTTGCGGAAGTGGGCCTGCGCCAGGTTCGTGAGCACGCCCGCGAGGTCGGGATGATCGGGACCCAGCGCGCGTTCCTGGATCGCCAGGGCCTCGCGCCAGCTCGCCATCGCCTCGTCGATGCCCTTGCGCTGGATCTGCGCGTTGCCCAGCATGCTGAGCGTGAGCGCGACCTCGGGGTGTTCGTCGCCGAGCTCGGCGCGCTTGATCGCGAGCGCCTGCTCGAGCTGGCTCGTGGCCGCGACCGCGTCGCCCTGGGCCAGCGCGAGGTTGCCAGCGCGCTCGTCGAAGCCCGCGCCGAGCAGGGTCTGTTCGGCGCGCGTGCGCGCGATCGCAGCCCGGCCCCAGCGCAACCCTGGCGCGGCATCCTCGGCTCGGCCCTGGCGGTAGCCGATGACGTCGACCAGCTCGCCCGCGGCCGCGGCGAGGATTCGTCCGCGCCGGCGCGCATCGCTGCATCGGCCGCGTCGAGCAGGATCGACTCGGCCGCGGCGTACTCACCCTCGCGCGAGCGCACCATGCCCAGCTGGACTTGCACGCGCACGCGCACGCGCGGACCCAGCTCCGGCTCGGCCAGCAAGGCCTCGAGCTCCGCGCGCGCGGGCGCGTAGCGGCCGAGCCCCGCGAGGGTCTCGGCGTGGGTGAAGCGCTGTGACGACGCGGCGACCTCGGGCTCGTGCTCGCGCGCGAGCGTGCGACGCGCGAGCTCGGCCTCGTCGGTGCAGCGCTCGGGCGGCGGCAGCGAGCGCGCCTGCAGCACCGCGTGGCGGGCGTCGCCGGGCTCGGCCACCGCGAGCGCCTGCACCAGCGCGCCCAGGGCCTGCGCGCGCTCGTCGAGGCACGCGCCGACCTCGGTGTCGCGCGCGGGCGTGGCCGCTTGCAGCGATGCGAGGCAGCTGTCCTGCCGCACGCGCGACCACGACGCGGCGAAACCGTCGAGCGCTTCGAGCACGCGTGCGGCCGTGTCGGCGCCGTAGCTGGCGTTCGCAGCGTGCAGGCGCTCGTCGACCGACGCGCGCAGCGCCGGCGACCAGCGCTCGGCGATCGCCGCACCGGCGTCGACGCAACCGCGGCGGGCGGCGGCGCGGTCGGCCTCGCGCAGCGCCAGCAGTCCACCACCGGCGAGCACCACCATCGCGGCCGCGCCGAGCCGCCGACGCACGCGCGTGGGATCGCGGCGCAACGCCGTCACCAGCTCGCGCAGCGACGGCCAGCGTTGCTGCGGATCCGTCGCGAGCCCGCGCAGCACGATGCGGCGCAGCGCCGGCGGCACGTCGCGATCGGCCGGCGGCTCGGAGATCGAGCCGGTCGTGACGGCCGTGGCCAGCGCGGCCAGCGAGCTGCCGCCGAAGGGCCGCACGCCGTAGAGCGCCTCCCACAGCGTCACGCACAAGCTGAACTGATCCGAACGCGCGTCGAGCGTGTGACCGAGGTGCTGCTCGGGCGACATGTACGCCGGCGTGCCGACCATCGAGCCGTGCTTGGTCAGCTCGAGCGCGAGCGCGTCGGTGGTCGGCTGCATCTCGCCGACGTCCTCGGGCTGCGGCCCCTGCGGCCGCACCAGCCCGAAGTCCATCACGCGCACGCGACCGTCGTCGCCGACCATGACGTTGTCGGGCTTGAAGTCGCGGTGGATGAGGCCCGAGGCGTGCGCGGCCTCGAGTCCGACCGCCGCGTCGAGCATCACCGCGACGACCTCGCGCCACGACCGTGGCCGCTCGAGGCACCACTGCCGCAGGGTCTTGCCCGCGACGTACTCCATCGCGACGAACACCTGCCCGCGATGCTGGCCGACGTCGTGCACGGTCACGACGTTGGGGTGGTTGATGCGCGCGGCCGCCTGGGCCTCGCGCAGCAGTCGCTGTTGATCGACGTCGATCGCGACCTCGCCGGGGCTGAGCTCGCGCGGCGCGGTCTCGGCCGCGCCGACGTCGTCCTCGCCGAACAGCGCGTGCATGACCTTGCCCAGCGCGCGGTGCATCGGCGGGGTCTCGGAGCCGCCGCGGCGGTGCATCAGCTTGATCGCGACCTTGCGATCGAGCTCGGGGTCGTAGGCCGACCACACCACGCCCATGCCGCCGGCGCCGAGCCGGTCGAGCACGAGATAGCGTCCGATGGCATCGCCGCGGCGCAGGGGCCCGTCGGCGGCACGCGGCGGTGCGCCACCGTGGGGGCTGGCGAGGGTGTCGTCCGCGCTGGACACGGGCCGCGCCCACGGTACCAGCGCTGCCGGGCTTTGTCGGCGCGTCAGCGCAGCGAGGCCTGCTCGAGCTCGGCGCGGATCGACGCGACCCAGCGATCGAGCCCCATGGTGGTCGACTCGAGCAGCGCGCCCTGGCCGGCGAGCTCGGCCATCGCTTCGGCGAGCAACATCCGAGCCTTGCGCAGGCGGCTCTTGAAGGTCCCCAGCGGCAGCTCGAGGATCGCCGCGACCTCGCGATCGCTGAGGTTCTCCCAGTACGCCAGCTCGACCGCGATCTGCAGGTCGAGCGGCAGCCGGCGCAGCGCCTGCAGCAGCAGCTTCTGCTCGCGCCGCTTGGCCATCTGCTCCGCCACGCTCACGGTCGCGGCCGGCAGCGCGTCGACGGTGCGCTCGGGCTCACCCCCGCGGCCACCGCGGTCGCGGAAGTGCCGCATGAGGCGGTTGCGCGCGACGCCGAAGAGATAGGCGCGGAAGCCCGCGTCGTCGCGCACGCGGTCGCGGCCCTCGACGCAGGCGAGGAAGGTCTGCTGCACGAGATCGTCGACGTCGCTGCCGAGCTTGTTGGCGAAGAAGCGATAGATCGCGGGGAAGTGGCGCGCGACCAGGGCCTTGCCCGCGCTCGCGTCGCCTTCGCGCCAGGCCGACAGCAGTGTCGCGTCGTCGTACATCGGGGCGAGGCCGGACGCGAGGCTAGCAGGCCGGCCCCCCGGTGGGCGCGCGGACCGCCCAATCTCCGCGAATTCGCGACCGCACGGGGTTTTTGCACGCATCGGTGATCCGCCGGGGCCGCCGCGCCAATTGCCGCCGCGATGACGCACCGAGCTCGCTTCCATCACCTGCGCGCGGCACTCGTCGCGGCCAGCACCTCGCTTGCCTGCGCGAGCGCCTCCGAGCCCGAGCCGAGCCCCACGAGCGTGGGCCCCGGCATCGGCAGCACCCTCGGAGGCGAGGACGCGACCGGCGGCAGCTCCAGCACCTCCGACGCCGTCGACGCCACGTCGTCGAGCTCGAGCAGCGGCGGCGCCGACGAGACCAGCAGCGGCAGCCCCACGATCAAGCTCGACGTCGGCGGTGGATCGACCGGCGACGGCTGTGCCGACGACGATCTGTGCTGCGTGCTGCCCGGCGAGCTGCCACCGCACGCGCTGCTCGACGCGTTCATCACGGCCTACCCCGCGACCGCGATGCCGCAGAACCTGGCGCAGATGCAGAGCTTCGTGCCCGGGATCGACCTGGCGCAGATGGCCTGGTCCGCGCTCAACACCGGCGACGAGCTGGTCGATCCCGAAAACGGCGGCCTGGTCGACGCGAACCTGCTGACCGGCCGCAACCTCGCGCGCAACGCCGCGCTGGGGGCCATCCCGGTCGACGCGACCACGCTCGACGAGCGCCAGGACGATCCCGTGATCGCCGATCTGGGCGGCCCTCCCGGCTGCGTCGGCGTGGGCTGGGCCTGGGGCTCGATCCTCTTCACGCTGCCCGACGGCGCCATCGACGAGGTCGTCTACCTCTACGTCGGCTACTGCTCGGCCGACGGCGACAGCGAGGGCTTCTTCTACTCGGACGAGGCGACGCAGATCTGCGCGGCGCCGGCTTGATGCGCAGGTGGGATGATCCGCGGGAACCGAGGCGTCGTCGTCGCATCGTGACTGCTGCGATGCGTCCGACCTCGCGTCTCGTCCTGTGGCTGCTGCCGACCGCGCTCGCGTGCACGCCCGCGCCGCCGGCCGACGCGGGCGGCGACGCGCCATCGTCCGCGGCCAGCGACGTCGCGCCGAGCACGGCCACCACAGCGAACGTCGCGGCGCCGCCGAGCAACAACGCCGCTGTGAACGCCGCCGCCGCCGCGCGCAGCAACGCCACGCCGAGCGCAACCGCGACCGCGACACCGCCGATCGCTCCCGCCGCCGCGCCGGTCGAGCCCAGCGCACCGGCAACCCCGGCCGAGACCACGGCCAGCGACACCACCGAGGCCGAGACCACCGACGACGCCCCCAGCGCCGGCAAGCCGAAGTGGGTCTCGAATCGCTTCCCGCACAACATCTACATGGCGTATCCGTCCTTCGAGGACGGCAGCTGGCGCGTCGACGCGATCGACATCACCGACGGTGCGCCCGAATCCGCCGCCGGCGCCCTGCTCGGCGAAGCCGGCGAGGCCGTCGTGCCCGACGGGCACGCCGCGCTGCCCAAGGGCTGGCACACCGGCGACGCGTGGACCCTGGTCTTGCCCAAGGGCATCGAAGTTCGCCGCGCGTCGTCGTTCCACCTGCGGATCGGTGCGGGTGAGGTCCACTTCGAGGTCGCACTCGGACCCGGCAAGGCCCAGCGCAAGTATGCGCTGGCGATCCGCGGCAAGCACGAGCGCGCGCTGCAGCTGACCGCGCCGGCCCCCGTCGCGCTCGAGACCCTCGCGCCGACCTTGCTCGACGAGCTGACCAAGATCCTGCGCGCGCACGCGAGCGACGAGGCGCCGTTTCGCAAGGTCACGCCCGCGGCCAAGCACGTGCGCGTCTTCGCCGGCCGCTTCCCCGGCGGCCGCAGCCACGTGATCGTGTTCAAGGCCCGCATGCGCGGCGACGACCTCGAGGGCCACGCCAGCGCGCTGCTGTTCTTGCACGACGACGGCGGCCTCGAGTTCCACGGCGCCGCCGGCGAGCTCGGCAGCATCGAGATGCTCGCCCTGCTCGACCTCGACGGCGACGGCCACGACGAGATCCTGTTCCGCGACGGCTACTACGAGGGCTCGTACGACAAGCTGCTGTGGTGGAAGGACGGCAAGCCGAAGGTGCGCGTGCTCGCGGGCGACGGCGCGTAGGCGGGCCACGTTCAGCAGTCGTCGATGTCTGCGCGCAGCACCAGGAGGATTCGCAGCAGCCGATCGATCGCGCGCTGATTGCGGAGAAAACAGCGTGCGGCCGACGAAGGCTCTGCGCCCACGCGCACGCCGAGCACGGGCACGCCGCCGTCCCATCGGAATGCGTCCTCGTCTGTCACATCGTCACCCACGTAGAGGGCGGCGTCACAACCCAGCTGGGCGACCGCCCACGCCAGCGCTGCGCCCTTGTCCGGCGCATCTCGGGGGACGAGGTTGACGACCTCCTTGCCCTCGACCACGCGCGCGGATGGAAGGCGACGGGCTGCGGCAACAATCACGGCACGCGCGCGGCCACGCGAGCGGCAGCCACGATAGTGCACCGCCAACGAGAAGCGCTTGTCCTCGATCGTGATCCCAGGCTCGCCCGCGACCGCCAGCGAGAGCTGCTCGCGCCACGCGAACACCCGCGCCATGGTCTGGCCAGGGTCGGTGACCAACTCGGCCCCGTGGTTGCCGATGACGGCGCGAACGCACGCCGCGCCCAACCGCGCCCGCACGTCGCTGCTGGCGCGACCGCTAATCACGGCGACCGGATACCGTCGTGCGACGCGCTGCAACAGTCGTTCGGTGCGGGGGCGCATGCGCGCGCGACCCGGGGCTGCGACGACCGGCGCGAGGGTCCCGTCGTAGTCGAGCGCCACCAACAACCGCCGGCGTGTGAACGCCGCCAGCAGCGGTCGGTGTGCCCGCGCGAGGATGTGGTACACGTTCAGGCCCGCTCGAAGGGCAGCCGCACCAGGCGCGAATCTCCGATCCGGCCGTTCACGCGATGGCTGCGCCGCAAGCGGGCCGCGTCGATCAGCATGTGCCCCGCCCAGCGATAGACATTGAACTCGGCCACCAACCCGCGCATCGCCCGCATGCGCTCCCGCCGTTCTCCCACCGACATCTCGAGCGCAGTCGCCAGCGCCGCGCTGGCCTCGTCGAGGTCATACGGGTTCACAATCAGCGCCTCAGTCAACTCGCGCGCGGCACCCGTGAACCGACTCAGGACCAACACCCCGCCCTCGTCGTCGCGCGCGGCGACGAACTCTTTTGCCACCAGATTCATGCCGTCGTGCAGACTGCTGACGTAACAGACGTCCGCGGCGCGGTAGTAGCGAAATACCGTCGGCGGCTCGTGGTGAGCGCGCAACAGCACGATGGGCTGGTAGCCGCCGTCGCCGAATCGACGATTGACCCGTTCGGCCACGCCTTCGACGGTGTCGTTCAGCGCCCGATAGCGCTCGATCTCGGTGCGGCTGGGTGCCGCGAGCTGCACGAACGTGAACCGCCCGCGGTACTGGGGATAGCGCTCCAACAGCCGCTCGACCGCAAGCAGGCGCTCCTCGACCCCCTTGGTGTAATCCAGGCGATCGACGCCGACGCCGAGTAGCGCGTCGCTGCGGAGACCGAGCGCCGCGAACACTTCGGCGCGTGCCGCCGCGGCCGGCGCCACACTGTCGAGCCAGTGCACCGGCCACTCGATGGATATGGGATAGGGCCTCACCAATGTCGTGCGCCCCTGCTGCACGACGCCGTCGCACTCGCGATCGATACGCGCCTCGAGGAAGGTGTCCACGCCATCGAGGAAGTTGTTGCAGTCGAACCGCGTGTGGAAGCCCAGGATGCTGGCACCCAACATCCCGTCGACCAGGTGGTCACGCCAGGGACAGATCCCCAGTCGCTGTGAATTCGGCCAGGGGATGTGCCAGAACATGATGATGGTCGCCCGGGGAAGGTGGGCGCGGATGATGCGCGGGACCAGCGCAAAATGGTAGTCCTGCACCAGCACGATCGGGTCGTCGGATTCGACCTCGTCGAGCACGGCATCAGCGAATCGATGGTTCACCTCGCGATATCGTAGCCAGTCCTCGGTCCGGAACGTCGGTCGCGCGTGTGCCACATGGCACAGCGGCCACAGCCCCTCGTTCGCGAAGCCGTAGTAGTAGCCGGCCTCCTGTTCCCGCGAGAGCCACACTCGCCGCAGCGTGTACGCTTCTTCCCCCGGTGGTACGCGCACACGATCGCGCGCGTCGACCGTGTCGCGATCGGCGTTGCCGCTGCCGTGGGCAACCCAGGTACCCGAGCACGCCCGCATGACTGGCTCGAGCGCGGTCACGAGTCCGCTCGCCGGATGAATCACTTCGATTTCACCGCTGCCCGCGGCACGCCGGTGCATGTAGGGTTCGCGATTGGCGACGACGACTACGCGCTCGCCCTGCAGGTGATGCTGCAGCGTCTGTCGCAGACGCTCGGGCGTCCAGGCGGTCGCGTCCTGCTCCGCCTCGCGCTCTGCGATGACGCGTGCGATCAGAGCTCGCACGTCCTGCGACAACGGCAAGAACCGGCTGCGCCGATGCCGCGAGCCGCCGAGCAGCTGAGCCTGCAGCGCATCGGACCAGTCGCGCCAAGACAGACGCACGGTCAACAGAGTCACGGCTGCCGACGCGATTGCGAACAACAGGAACGCCGCCATGGTGAAGCGACGCCCCTGTTGTTCGCGCCGCAGCACGAACCCCAGGTCATGGACCACGACGATGGTACCCAGGATGCCCAGACCCTCGTCCGCCGCGGTGAGCTGCACCACGGCGGCGTGTGCCACGGTGCTCGGGAGCTCGACCCGCCCATGCCACGACCCACCGTGCACACCGGGACCGCTCGCGTCCGCACCCACGAGCACGGCCATGCGCGCGCAGCCGAGCTGTGCCGGGTAGCCCGAGGTCTGTACGAATGACTCGTCGTCCCGGCCACAAGCCGCCGCCCCCAGGACTCGCTCGTCCCGCGTGATGGCCTCGAGCACTCCGCGCACGGCAGCGCGGTCCCCACCTTGCCAGGCTGTCACCAGCGCCTGGCGCGAACCGGCGAGCGCCAGCTCGGCCCGCAGCTGCAGGTCCTTCTCGAACCACGCGTGCGTCGTACGTTCAACCAGCAGGGTCGCGAGCCACGCCAGCAACGCAAGCGTGAGCGACCCAGCGATCACCAATCGTACGACACGCGACATTCAAGGGGTCGCCCGGGAGATGCGTTTTGTGGAGATCATCGGTATACTCGCGCAATGCCGCTCGAGGACCTCGCCATTGTCGGCAATTGTCAGATTTCTGCGCTCATCGACCGCTTCGGGACCATCGTGTGGTCGTGTTTCCCTCGTTTCGACGCCGAGCCTCTCTTCGGCGCGTTGCTCGACGACGCCGGCGGCGGGCACTTCGCCATCGCGCCCGCGAGCGGTCGCCCCGGCACCCAGAGCTACCTCGAGAACACCAACGTCCTCGTCACGACATTCCGCGACGACGACGGCAGCTTTCGCATCCTCGACTTCGCACCGCGGTTCGTCGAGCATGCGCGCCCATTCCGGCCCACGCAGCTCATGAGGATCGTCGAACCACTGTCGGGCGCACCGAGGATCCGTGTCCGTTGCGACCCGCGCCTGGGATGGTCGCGGCGTCGCCCCTTGACGATGCGCGGATCGAACCACCTGTCGTTCGCGGGCTTCGCGAACCCGCTGCGGCTCACCACCGACGTACCCATCTCGCACCTGGACGATCGGCCGTTCTCGTTGGCGCAGCGGCAGCACCTCGCGCTGACCTGGGGCGAGCCGATCGAGGCGCCACTTTCGCCGGTCTGCGAGCGCTTCCTCGACGAGACCGTCCGCTACTGGCGCCAATGGGTCAAGCACTGCAATGTCCCGCCGCGCTTCCAGGATGCCGTCATTCGCTCGGCGCTGACGCTCAAGCTGCATTGCTTCGAGGACACCGGCGCCATCATCGCGGCGACGTCGTGTTCGATCCCGGAAGCACCTGGTACCGGCCGCACCTGGGATTATCGCTACTGTTGGCTGCGCGATGCCTACTACGTGGTAGGCGCGCTGCAGCGGCTGGGGCATTTTGAGGAGCGAGAGAGCTTCATGCACTTCCTGCTCGATCGCGTGGCCGACACCCCCGAGCTCGCGCTCAAGCCGTTGTACCGGATCGACGGCGCGTCGGACCTCGAGGAGCGGGTGCTGGCGGACTGGCCGGGATACCGCGGCGACGGTCCGGTGCGCGTCGGAAACGCCGCCGCGGCACACGCCCAGCACGATGTCTTCGGCGAAATGGTGCTGGCGCTGATGCCGGTGTTGCTGGACCGACGGTTCGGGACCGGGGACACGGCGACCGCGTTCGATGCCGTCGCTCGCCTCGCCCGCAAGGCGCTTGCCGTCGCAGGAACCCCCGACGCAGGGATCTGGGAGTATCGCAACGACTGGGTGCCGCAGACGTTCTCCGCCGTCATGTGCTGGGCCGCCGCGGACCGGGCCGCCGCGGCCGCGGTGCGTCACGCCCCGGAGCTCGCGCCGTACTTCCGCGACGGCGCCACGCGGCTGCGCGACGAAATCCTCGCGTGCGCGTGGAGCCCGGCGCGTAACAGCTTCGTGGCGAGCTACGGGGGCGGGGACCTCGACGCGTCGCTGCTTCAGATGGCGGCCTTGCGCTTCCTGCCGCCGACGGATCCGCGTCTGCGCGCGACCGTCGACACCATCGCGCGCGAGCTCGACTGGCACGGCTGGCTGCTGCGCTACGCCCACGACGACGGCCTCGGGCGCCCGCAGGTGCCCTTCGTGATCTGCACGTTCTGGCTGGTCGAAGCGCTGGCATTGCTGGGCGAGCACACCCGCGCCGAGACCACGCTGCAACGCGTGCTCGACGCGATGACCCCGCTGGGGCTGATGGCCGAGGACTACGACCCGGTCGCGCGCACGATGGCCGGCAACTTCCCGCAGGCGTACTCCCACGTCGGCCTGATCCACGCCGCGTTCGCTGCCTCGCCCCGGTGGGCCGAGGTGCTGTGAGGCGATCACAGGCCGAGCGACTGCGCCAGCGCCCACGCCGCCCCCGCCACGACGAGGACGACGGTGGCCCATCGTTGCCAGTCGCGCTTGCTCGCCGGGTCGCCGTCCGCGGTTCGACCGCCGAAGCGCGTGACATCGATCCAGCGGACCCACAGCACGCCGAACAACACCGCCCCATAGGCGAGGTCGCGCCAAGTGGCGGTCCACGGCTGCACCCGCGCGATCGAGAGCGCGAGCATCAGCAACACGGCGTTGCCTGCGCCCATCCAGACGATGCGGGCCAGCCCCGATGCCGGGGATTCCGAGGGTTCGATGGATGCTGGGGGCATGGACGTGACCGATCCGCCGGCGCGAGCGCCGAACGCAGACGGGCGGCCGAACCTGACGAGGATCGGCCGCCCGTCTGACGGCCTGCGCTTTCGTTCGTCCTGGAGGGACGCTTGGACCACCACGGCCCGGCTGAAGACTACGTCGTGGACATCGGCGAGAAAAGCCAGATAATCTGCACGCGCTCGTTCGTTTTTCTCGAACGACCCACACCCCATGGAGTGGCTCAACTACCACCACCTCCACTACTTCTGGGTGGTCGCGCACGAGGGCAGCATCGCGCGAGCCGCAGATCGCTTGCGCCTCGCCAAGGCGACCGTCAGCGCGCAGCTGCGGTTGCTCGAGGATTCAGTCGGTCGGCCGCTGTACGAACGTCGCGGGCGCCGGCTGGTCTTGACCGAAGCGGGCACCACCGCGTTGCGCCACGCAGACGAGATCTTCGCGACGGGGCGTCGCATGCTCGACGAGATCCGGGCGGGCAGCGCCCGCACTCGCCTGGTGGTCGGCATCTCCGATGCACTGCCCAAGCCCATCGTCCGCCGCCTGCTCGCGCCCGCACTCGACGCCTCGACGCCGGTGCGCCTGATCTGCCGCGAGGATCGTCCGGTCGACGACTTCGTCGCCGAGCTCGCGTCGCACATCGTCGACGTCGTGCTCAGCGACGCTCCGCTGGCCCCGTCGGCGCGCTCGGCCGCCCACGCACACCTGTTGGGTGAGTCGGGCACCAGCTTGTTCTTCGCGCGGGCGCGGGCTGCTGCGCTGCGGCGCGGGTTCCCTCAGTCGCTGCGCACCGCTCGCTGGCTCCTCCCCGGCAGCGCCTCGGGCCTGCGACTCGGGCTCGAGCGGTGGCTGCTCGACCACGACATCGCGCCGCACGTCGTCGGCGAGTTCGACGACAGCGCGCTCGTCAACATCTTCGGCCAGGACGGCGCTGGCGTCTTCGCCGGGCCCACCGTGATCGCTGCGGACATCTGTCGGCGCTACGACGTGGGCGTGGTCGGCGATGTCCCCGAGCTGCGGCAGCGCTTCTACGCCATCACCCTGCAGCGGCGCCTGGCCCACCCGGCCGTGCGGGCGATCTGCGACTCGGCGCGGCGGGACCTCTTCGGCTGATCCACACCGCCGCCCCGGGCCTTCCGCTCGGGCCACGGTCATCGATCGGTCACGGACGCCGCGCTGGCCACAACCGGCAGACCCATCGCCGGCTCCACGCGTGTAAGCGGGACCGGAGAGCCCGCATGTCCACGACCGTGTCCCGCCCCCGCCGGATCCTCCAACGTGCCCTGGTGGTGGTCGGCGCGACCACCGTGGTCTCGGGCGGCATCGCGCTGGCGGTGCTGCAGCCGTGGAAGACCAAGCCGCCGGTGAGCGCAGCCCGCATCGACGCCGAGCTCGAGCTGGCCGCGGGCGAGGTGACGCTCGTGCGCGACGGCGGCGGCGAGCGCTTGCTGTCGCGCACGCCGCTGGCCGAGGGCGCGCGGGTCCGCACCGGTGAGGGCGCACGCGCGCTGGTGCGCCTGGCCGACGGCGCGCGGGCGTTCCTCGACGAGCAGACCGAGGTCGTGATCGGTCGCGGCCTGGTGATCGAGCGCGGCCGCGTGTGGCTCGACGCACCGTCGCTCGAGCAGGGCGTCGAGCCCTCGACGCACACGCTCGGCGATGCCCAGATCTCGCTCGCCGAGGGCGGCGCGAGCCTGCAGCTGCAAGGCGGTGCGCCCGAGATCTACGTCGCCGCCGGCTCGGCCATCGTGAGCGGCCGCGGCGGTCGCCACGAGGTCGCCGCGGGTGAGCGTGCGAGCTTCGACGACGCCGGCGTGCCGGTGATCGCGGCGGTCGGCTTCTGGGACGACTGGACCGGCGGCATGGGCGATCGATCGGCGCTGGGCCGCACGCAGGCGGTGGGCTCGGGCGCGCTGTTCGCCGTCGATCGCGAGGCGCCCGCGGGCGCGCCCGCGCTGCCGCTTTCGGTGCAGCGCCAGACCGTCAAGGTCGCGCTCGCCGACGCGCTGGCCGAGACCCTGGTCGACCAACGCTTCTTCAACCCCAGCAACCGCGCGGTCGAGGGCTGGTACTGGTTCACGATCCCCGAGGGCGCCAACCTGGTCGGCTTTGCGCTCGAAACCAACGGCCAGCTGGTCGAAGGCGAGATCGTCGAGCGGCACGACGCCGCGCGCAAGTACGAGACCGCGGTGCGCCGCGACAACGATCCCGCGCTGCTCGAGGATCGACGAGCACACCGTGCGCGCGCGCATCTACCCCGTGCCCGCCCTGGGCACGCGCCGCATCGTGCTGCGTTACCAACAGCTGCTGGGCGAGTCCGAAGGCAAGCTGCGCTACAGCTATCCGCTCGCGGGGCTGCCCGGCAAGGCCAGCCTGACCATCGAAGAGTTCGCGCTGCAGGTCGAGCTCGGCGAGCTGGCCAAGCGCTACGACGTCGCGACCCTGGGCGAGGCGCGGCTCGAGGCCGATGGTGCGCGCGTGACCATGCGGCGCAGCGGTTACGTACCGCGCGCCGACTTCCAGCTCGAGCTGTCGCGCAAGCCCGGGGTGCAGCGCGAGGCCATGCGGCTGGCGCTGCTCGATCCCGGCGGCGACCAGGGCCGCTACGCCATGCTGCGGTGGGCACCGGATCTCGACCTCGCGCACGCAGCCATGCCCGCCGGCGAGGTCGTGGTCGTGGTCGACACCTCGGCCGCCGGCGACGACTCGGAGTACCTCGCGCGCGTCGCCGCTGCCGAGGCGCTGCTGCGCAGTCTCAGCGCCGGCGATCGCTTCGCGGTGATGTCCGCGGATCTGCAGGCCGAGGTGCTCTACCCCGACACCGGCCTGAGCGAGGCCAGCGGCGAGGCCATCGACACCGCGCTCGAGCGCCTCACGCAGCACGCGACCGGCGGGGCGACCGATCTGGGCGCGATCTTCGACACCGCGCTCGCGCGTGTGCACGGGCTCGAACAGCCCGCCATCGTCTACATCGGCGACGGCCTCGCAACCAGCGGCGAGCGCCGCGGCGATGCCCTGGTCGATCGCGTGCGCCGGGCGATGGCGGGTTCGCGCGCACGACTGTTCACCGTGGGCGTCGGCCGCCAGGTCGACGCGCCGGTGCTCGAACGCCTGGCCGAGGTCGGCGGCGGCAAGAGCCTGCGCGTCGACAGCAACGAGCTCGCGGTCGCGCGCGCGCTCGAGCTGGCCGGCGCGCTCAAGACCCCGGTGCTCACCGATCTGCAGCTCCAGCTCGGCGAGGGCCTCGACGACGTCTTCACCAACGCGGGCGGCAAGCTCGCGCGCGGCCAGGAGCTGGTGATGTTCGCGCGAACGCACCACGACTTGCCCAAGCGCGTGCGGGTGACCGGACGCCTGGGTGGCGAGGACTTCGATCGCGAGTACGAGCTCGAGAACGACAGCGGCGCGATCGTGCAGGCGGTGCCCAAGCTCTGGGCTGCCGCGCACATCGATCACCTGCAGAGCGACAGCCGCGGGCTCGAGGCGGTGCGCGGACAGATCCTGTCGCTGGGGCTCGAGTACGGCCTGATGTCGCCGTTCACGTCCTACCTCGCGCTCGACAGCGAGAGCGCGTACGCGTCGATGGGCATGCAGCGTCGCAACCGCCGCTTCGGCGGCGTGCGCCTGATCGCCGACAGCAGCCTGGTGCGCGACGAGCTCGAGCCCAGCTCGCGCGGCGCGGGCCTGCTCAACGGTTTCGTCGCGATCCTCGGCGCACCGCTGGGCTGCGGCATGGCCGATCGCAGCGCGCCCGAGAGCGGCGCCCCGGCCCGGGCCCAGGACGCGATCGCGCAGCCGCCCGCGAGCGCGGCGCAGTCGAGCCCCGCGAGGACCGACACACCGCCCGAGCCCGCCTCGCCGGCGCTCGCGGACCAAGCCCACCGCCCAGGCGGACGACCGCGCGCAGGAGGAGCAGGTCGAGAACCGCGCGGCTCGCGGATGGTCCGCCCCGACGCGGGCGATCAACCGGCGGCGCCCGGGGTCACACCGGCGGGCAAGCCCGGCGGCGCGTCGACCTCGACACCGACGGTCGAGCCCGCGCGCCCCGAGCCCGCGGCGTGGGCCAAGACGCGGACGAGGAGATCACGCGCACGCTCCCGGCGGGTGATGTGCCGCAGGTCGCGAAGCAGGCACCGCGTCCCTGCAGCGACGCGGCCGCGCGCGAGCTGGCGCAGCGCAAGTCGCTGTGGGAGCGACGGCTCGCGCTCGCCCGGACATCGCCGCGGCGCTCGACGTCTACGAGGCCAGCGCCGCCGCGTGCGAGCTGCCGGGATGGAAGGACCAGCGCACGCTGCTGCAGCTGCTGGCCGCGCGCGCCAGCTCGGAGCAGGACGTCGCGACGCTGCTGGGCCACTTCGTCGGCGACGACGACGCGCGCGGCTTCCTCGCGCGGGCGCTGCTGCGGCGCATGATCGATCCGGCGCTGGTGGCTGCGGTCAACGCCGCGATGTTCGGCAGCGCGATCGACTGGCCCGCGCTCGATCGCAAGCTCCGCCTGGCGGCCACGCCGGCCGATCAGATGAAGCTCTTGCGCGCGGCCATGGCGTTGGCGCCGGCCGACCCCGAGGGCGAGCGCCGCATGATGGCGATGCTGGCCAAGCAGGGCCAGCGCGACGAGGCCATCGCGCGCGGCCGCAAGATCCGCGAGCAGGGCTGGTTCACGCCGGCGCTGGCGCAGACCCTGGGCGAGCTGTTGGTCGACGCCGGCGAGGTCGAGGACGCGCAGCGCGTGCTGTCCGAGATCGTCGAGTTCGATCCCGACTCGGCGACCAACCGCCGCCTGCTGGGCGACGTGTTCTGCGCCACGGTTGGTTCGACGGCGCCTACGCGCAGTACGGCGACCTCGTGAGCTGACGCCGCAAGACGCGAGCGTGGGCATCCGCCTGGCGCGCGCGGCCGCCGGCACCGGTCGCGTCGACGAGGCGCTGCGGATCCTGCGGAAGATCGCCGCGGACGAGGGCCGCCCCGGCGCCGACGATCCGCGCCGCTTCGCGCGGCTGCACGCCGCGGCCTACCTCGCGGCGATGCTGGCGGAGTCGGATACGCCCAAGGCCAGCATCGCGGCGGAGCTGCGCCGGCTGCAGCTGTTCGATGCGCCCACGACCTGGACGCTGCTGACGTGGCACGACCTCGACGCGCAGCTGGTGCTCGCGCGCACCGACGAGGTCGCGGTCGACAGCGTCGCGGCCGGCGACACCGGACTGTTCGCGCTGCAGGGCAGCGGCGACGCGCCCACGGTCGTGCGCCACGCCGGCGCCGACCACGGCCGCACGGTCGCGTACCGCCGCATCGTGATCGCGTTCGACGGTCGCAACTTCGACGTGACCGTCGAGCCCGGCAGCATCGGGCCCAGCACCGGCACGCCCGAGGTGCTCGCCGGCACCGCGCCGTGAGGCACGCGGACGGCCCGCTCCAGGGCCGTCCGCTGCGCGCGGCTAGCTGAACAGGCTCGAGATCGAATCCCCGTGGTGGATCCGCTTGATCGCCTCGCCCAGCAGCCGGCCCAGGCCCAGCACCTCGAGTCGGTCGCAGGCCTCGAGCCTCGCGGCCTGCGGGATGGTGTCCGTGACCCACACGCGCGTCAGCGCCGAGTTGTTGATGCGCTCGATCGCCGGGCCGCTGAACACGCCGTGGCTGGCGGCGGCGTAGACCTGGGTCGCGCCGTGATCCCGCACGGCGTTGGCGGCGTTGCACAGCGTACCGGCGGTGTCGATCATGTCGTCCACCAGCACCGCGCGCTTGTTGCGGACGTCGCCGATGATGTGCAGCACCTGGCTGACGTTGGGTCGGTCGCGGCGCTTGTCGATGATGGCGAGGCCGCAGCCCAGCGCCTTGGAGTAGATGCGCGCCCGCTCGACGCCGCCGGCGTCGGGCGAGACCACCACGGTGTCCTCGCCGCGCAGGCCCTCGCGCTCGAGCTTCTCGATCAGCACCGGCGAGGCGAACAGGTGATCGAACGGGATGTTGAAGAAGCCCTGGATCTGACCCGCGTGCAGATCGACCGACAGCACCCGCGACGCGCCCGCGGCCGAGAGCAGATCCGCGACCAGCTTGGCCGAGATCGGCGTGCGCGGCTTGACCTTGCGGTCCTGCCGGGCGTAGCCGAAGTACGGCATGATCGCGACGATGCTGCCCGCGCTCGCGCGCTTGAGCGCGTCGATCATGATCAGCAGCTCCATGATGTTGTCGTTGGGCGGCGAGCAGGTCGACTGCACGATGAAGCAGTTGACGTTGCGGACGTTCTCGCCGATCTCCACGAAGATCTCGCCGTCGGAGAAGCGCTCGACCCGTGCGTGCCCGACCGGCACACCGACGTAGGCCGCGACGTCCTCCACGAGCTTGGGGTTCGAGTTTCCGCCGAAGATGCTGAGCGTCTTGTTCACGGCAACCGAGTGGGGAGGCTGGATCTGTACTCCATGCCGACCGCGAACGCGACCGCACGCGCGAGCGGCTGCGCACGCACGCGCGCGACGCGACGCGCGGCGCCGCGAGGACGGCGGCCCACGGCCGGTCCTCGTGCGGCGCCGCTGGCTGGGGCGGTAGGATTCGAACCTACGAATGGCGGAACCAAAACCCGCTGGCTTACCACTTGCCGACGCCCCATCGGGCCGACGCACACGCGCACGCGAGCGTAACCCTCGCCCCGTGCGAGCGACCGTCGGACCTCGGTTCTAATCTGGGCCCCACGCGGTGTCAATCCGCGGCAACACGCCACGATCGCGGCCCTCGCGGCCCGCTTCGCGCAGGCACACACCGACGACCCGCGCGCAGCGCTGCCCCGGCGCCGCAGTGCCCCACCGCGCCGCGAACGACGGTCCCGAGCGCACAAAGGCCCGGCCATGCGCGAGCGACGGCGCGACAAGACCGGCAAAGCCGTGGGATGATGCACAGGTTCTCACGCAGCCCGTGCTGTCCGCGGCCTACAAGATCTGTCCCAGCTGCAGTGCCCGCGCCAGCGCCGACACGCGCTACTGCCCGAGCTGCGGTAGCGATCTCAGCGCGGTCTCGGCCGCCGAGGGCGACCCGTACATCGGCGTGGAGCTCGAAGGCAAGTACGCCATCGAAGCGCTCATCGGCGAGGGCGCGATGGGCCGCGTGTACAAGGCCAAGCAGGTGCCCCTGGGCAAGGCCTTCGCGGTCAAGATCCTCGCGCCGCACCTGATGAACGACGAGGCCAGCCACCAGCGCTTCGCCAGCGAGGCGCACAACGCCGCCAGCCTCAACCATCCCAACTGCGTCTCCATCGTCGACTACGGCCGCTCGAGCGACGGCATCACGTACATCGTGATGGAGTACATCAAGGGGATCACGCTCGAGCGACTCATCGCCGAGCAGTTCCCGCTCGCGCGCGAGCGCATGGTCGACCTCACGCTGCAGAGCCTCGCGGCGCTGTCGGAAGCCCACGGCATGGGCATCCTGCACCGCGATCTGAAGCCCGAGAACATCCTGGTCCAGCAGCTGCGCACCCACGGCGAGCTCGCGGTCGTGCTCGACTTCGGCATCGCCAAGCTGATGGACACCGGCGCGCCCTCGCCCAAGCTCACCACCGCGGGCATGGTCTGCGGCACGCCCGAGTACATGTCGCCCGAGCAGGCCCGCGGACAGAAGCTCGACGCGCGCTCCGATCTCTACGCCGTCGGCGTGATCCTCTACCAGATGCTCACGGGCCGGCCGCCGTTCGAGAGCCACTCCGCGGTCGAGATCCTGCACAAGCACCTGCACGAGGAGCCGATCCCGCCGTCGGTGCTGCTCGGCACCGAGCCCGATCCGCTCGAGACCGTGTGCCTGCGGGCGATGCGAAAGGACCCCGCGCAGCGCTACGCGTCGGCGCTCGAGTTCCGCGAGGAGCTGCTCGCGGCCACGACCGCGCCCAAGCCCCAGGTCGGCACGCTGCGCTGCGAGCGGTGCGGCGGTGAGATGCGAGCGGACCACCGCTTCTGCCCGCAGTGCGGTGCGTCGGCGCCCACGCGCGTGGCCGAGAAGACCCGCCGCCGCAGCTCGACCCGCGGCTCGGGCATGTCGATCGCGCGCACCGGCGAGATCACGGCCGAGGTCGTGGTGCGCGCGTTCCCGCTGCCGCTGGTCGGACGCGAGCAGGCGTTCGAACGCTCGCGCGTGATGCTGTCGCGGCCCACGCCCGGCGTGCGCCTGCGCGTGCTGACCGGCCCCGCCGGCGTGGGCAAGACCCGCATGGCCGACGAGATCGCGTCGCTGGCCGAGTCGCTGGGCTGGCGCGCGCACTACGTCGGCGCCGATCCGACCGGCGCCCGCACGCCGCTGTGGCCGATCCGACTGATGGTCGCGCAGCTGCTCGAGCTCGATCCGCTGGGCTGCACCACCCGCGATCTCGGCCGCGTCGCCAACCTCTCGGGCCTGGGCTTCGAGGAGCTGCCGGGTCTGGCCGAGCTGTTCGGGCTCGACGGTCCCGCGAGCGAGCTCGAGTTCCAGGTGCGACGGCGCGAGTGCTCCGCCAGCGCGGTGCAGGCCATGCTCGGCGGCGGTCGCGGCCAGCCGCTCTTGCTGGTGTTCGACGACGTCGATCTGTACGACAACGCCTCGCGCGAGATCCTGCGGCGACTGGCCGCCGCGCCGAGCAGCGCGTGCGTGCAGGTGCTCGCGACCAGCTCCGACGCGCGCACCGAGTGGATCGGCGGCACCATCGAGCAGCTCGAGCCCCTGCCGCCCGAGGCGGTCGAGCGCGTCGGTCGCCAGGTCACGCTCGACGTCAAGCCCAACTCGTCGCTGCCGTCCGAGCTCGCGCGCGTCGCCCCGCTGACACCGCTGCGGCTCGAGCTGCACCTGCGCCTGCTCGCGCAGGGCCTGCTGGCGCCGCGGCAGGCGGACGAGGCCGCGCTCATCCGTGCGCGACTCGAGCAGCTCGACGGTCCGCTCACGAGCATGCTCGAGCTCGCGGCGGTGCTGGGCGATCGTTTCCCGGAGTCCGAGCTCGCCGAGCTGTACGAACGCGATCGCGGCGAACCCGGCGTCGCGTTCGACGACGCGCTGATGCAGCTGCACGTGCGTGGCTTGCTGCTGGTCATCGGCGCCGGCGAGCGGGCGTTCGCCCACCGCGTGCTGCGCGACGTGGTCTACCAGGGCATGACCGACGCGCGGCGGCAACACCTGCACGCGCTCGCGGCCACGCACTCCCGCCTGGCCAAGCGGCTGGTGAACCTGCGTGCGCTGCACCTGGTGCGCTCGTCCGCGCGCGAGGCCCCGCGCGCGCTGCTGGAGGCGGCCAAGCGCGCCGAGGCCAGCTTCGACGACGCGACCGCCGCCGAGTTCCTGCAGGGTGCGCTCGCGCTGGCGGGCAAGATCGCCGACGCGGGTGAGCGCCGCGCGTTCGAGGTCGAGCTGGCGCTGCGCTCGTGCCGGGTCATGCGCGCGCCCGCGGTCATCGACAAGGCCCTGGCCCTGCTCGAGGACGTGTTGCGCCGCAGCGCCGGCACCGACGCCGAGCCGCGCATCCTCGCGGCGCTGGGCAAGCAGCTGCGCCGCAAGGGTCGGCTCGACGACGCCGCGGCGACGCTGCAGCGCGCGCTGGCACCGACCATCGCGCTGGGCGATCGCGACGCCATGCTCGACGTGTACCGTGACCTCGGCAAGGTCTACTTCGCGCGCAAGGACGTGCAGCGAGCGGTGCGCGAGCTGTCCGAGGGTCTCGATCTGGCGACCCTGGGCGAGGGGCCGCGCGCCGAGATCGACGTGAAGCTGTGGCCGTACCTGCTCGAGATCAGCGAGGCCTGCCGCGCCAGCGGTCAGCACAGCGAGGCGCGGCGTTGGTGCGAGCACGCGCTGTACCAGGCCGAGCGCCGCGGCGATCGTTTGGGGTTGCTGCGCGGCCACACCGCGATGGCGTGGATCCTGCGCGAGCTCAAGCAGCTCGCGCTGGCGGAGCAGCACCTGGGCCGCGCAATCGAAGAGGCGCGCCACTTCGGTGATCGGCTCACGACCGCGGAGCTGCTCATCGAGCGCGCCCGGGCCCGCGCCGCCCGCGGCCGCCTGGCCGAGGCGCATCGCTGCTGCGAAGAGGCGCTGCGGCTGTCGCGGGGGCTGCAGTGGGCCGCGGGCATCGAGCACGCCGAGCGGGCGATCGCGATGCTGCGTCGACCGGCGCAGGGCACCGGCCCCGGCGTCACCGAGCGTTGACCCGCGCTGCGCGTCCGTGAGGTGGCTCCCTTGTCCGCCCGACCGCAAAGCGTCGGGCGCGAGACACCGGTGGCACCGCGCGCGGGTCCAAGCCGCCGCCACGCGCGGTCGTGCGGACGGTTGTGGTAGCGTCCGGGCGCCCGAGCCGGCCCACGAAGGAAACCTCGATGCGAAGCGTTCGCGCCCTGCGTCTGTCCACGCTCCTCGCCACGTCGTTGGCGTTGTCTCCCCTCGTTGCCCGCGCGCAGGCGCCAGCCAAGGAGACCGCTGCTGCACCGGCGAAGCCGGGCGCCAAGCCTGCGACCGCGGCCAAGCCCGCCAAGGCGCCCAAGGCCGCCGCGGCCCCGGCGACACCGCCCAAGCCCGGTGAGCTCGTCACCTTGCGTCGCTCGCTCGCGGGCGGCCGCGGCCTGTCGGTGTCGATGGAGCTGCGCCACTTCGTGCTCGACAACGGCCTGCGGGTCTACGTGCTCGAGGATCACAGCACGCCGAGCTTCTCGCTGCAGCTGGTCTACAACGTCGGCTCGCGCGACGAGGTCACCGGCCGCACCGGCTTCGCCCACTTCTTCGAGCACATGATGTTCAAGGGCAGCGAGAACGTGCCCGACGGCGGGCAGTTCAAGCACGTGCTCGGCGTGGGCGGCCAGCTCAACGCCTTCACCAGCCAGGACGTCACGCTGTACTTCCAGGTGCTGCCCAGCCAGTACCTCGACATGGCGATGTGGCTCGAGTCGGACCGCCTGCGCTCGCTGGCGATCACCGACGAGAACTTCGAGAACCAGCGCAAGGCCGTCAAGGAGGAGAAGGCCATGCGCGTGGACAACGTGCCCTACAGCAAGGGCATCCAGGGCTTCTTCTCCGAGGTCTGGGCCGGCACCGGCTACGGCCACATGCCCATCGGCACCGACGAGGACCTCTCGGCCGCGACCACCGCCGACGTGAAGGCCTTCTTCGACAAGTACTACGTGCCCAACAACGCGGTCATGGTCGTGGTCGGTGACGTCGACGCGGCCGAGGTCCAGAGCAAGGCGCAGCAGTACTTCGGCGACATCGCGCGCAAGCCCGACCGCGAGGCGTTCGCGCCCATCGATCACAAGCAGAGCAAGCTCGAGAAGCGGATCGAGGATCCGCTGGCACAGCAGCCGCTTTATGTCATGGGCTGGAAGACCGTGCCGCAGAACCACCCCGATCGGCCGGCGCTGGATCTGCTGCTCAACATCTTGCTGCGCGGGGATTCCTCGCGCATCACCAAGATCCTCGTCGACGAGAAGAAGCTCGCGGTCGCGTCGCTGTCGCTACCCTCGGAGGCCTCCGGTGGCCGCGACGCCGGTGCGGCCCTGGCCGCGTTCGTACCGGTCCAGGGCGTGTCGCTGGCGCAGATCCAAGATGTCGTCCGCACCGAGGTCGAGGCGGTGAAGAAGAAGGGCATCACCAGCAAGGACCTGCAGAAGGCCATCAACCAGATGACCGCGGACACGATCAAGCGACTGTCGACCAACAACGGTCGCGCGATCCAGATCTCGATCGGCGCCATCCTCGAGAACGACCCGTTCTACGTGCTCTCGGACACGGAGAACTACCGCAAGGTCAAGGCCGCGGACATCAAGCGCGTGGCCAACACGTACCTCACCGACAACTGGCTGATCGCGGAGATCGTGCCGGCGAAGTGATCGCAGGCGTCTCGCACAACCTCTGAGCGACAGGCAGCACGCACATGACCACGTCCACGAACTCCCGCATCGCCCCGCGCTTCGTTCGCATCGCGTTCGCGCTCGCCGCCCTCGGCCTCGCCGGCGCCGGCTGCAAGCCCAAGGCTACGACCCCGCCCGAGCCGATCGCGAAGCCCGAGCCGGTGGCCAAGCCCGAACCCAAGCCCGAGCCGGTGGTCGAGAAGCCGCCCGCGAAGGTCTATCCCGAGCCGCCGGCGCCCGGTCCCGCCAAGCCGGTGAACTTCCCGGTCGCGGCGACCTTCGCCCTGCCCAACGGCCTGCAGGTCTACGTGGTCGAGAACCACGAGGTCCCGGTGGTCGCGATCGAGCTGACCGTGCGCGCCGGCAGCATGGACTCCGAGCACGCGGCGGGCTTCGTCGCGGCGATGCTCGGCGAGGGCACCAAGACCCGCACCAAGGCCAAGCTCGACGAGGCCATCGAGTTCGTCGGCGCGTCGATCTCGGGCTCCGCGGGCGCGCACACCTCGGGTCTGGCCACGCGGGTGCTCAAGCCCGACCTCAAGCTCGCGCTCACGCTCATGGCCGACGAGACCATGAACCCGGTGTTCCCCGAGGACGCCCTGGCCAAGCTCAAGACCGCGGCCAAGACCGGCCTGTCGGTGGCGAAGTCGCAGCCGGGGCAGCTCGCGGCGGTGCTGTTCGACATGGTCGCGTACCCCGAAGGTCACCCCTACGGCCGCCCGTTCGCGACCGACGCGGAGATCGACGCGGTCACCGTGGCGGAGATCAAGAAGTTCCACGAGACCTTCTACCGCTCCAACAACGCGTATCTCATCCTCTCGGGCGACATCACGCAGAAGGAAGCCGAGCCCCTGGTCAAGCGCGCGTTCGGGGCGTGGAAGCCGGTGCCCAAGGACGCCGCGCTGCCGCCCAACCCGCTCAACCAGTACAAGAGCTACGAGCTGCCCAAGGAGCTGACCGTCCACCTGGTGGATCGGCCCGGCTCGGCCCAGAGCGAGATCATCGTCGGCAACCTCGCGATCGCGCGCAACCATCCCGACTGGGCCGCGATGCAGGTGGCCAACAACATCCTCGGCGACGACGCCAACGGCCGGCTCTTCACCGACATCCGCGAGAAGCGCGGCCTGACCTACGGCATCTACTCGCGCGTCGACGAGGGCCAGGCCCCCGGCACCTTCTCGATCACCACGCGCACCCGCACCAAGAGCACCGGCGAGATGCTCGCGGCCATCTTCGAGCACCTCAAGCGCATGCGCAACGAAGCGCCGTCGCAGGAGGAGTTCGACTCGGTGGTGAAGAAGATGGTCGGGTCGTTCCCGCTCGAGATCGAGACCGCCGACCAGATCGCCGGCCGACTCGACGAGGCGCTGACCTACGAGCTGCCGCTCGACTACTGGCGCACCTACCGTGACCAGCTCGCCGGCGTCGACATGGCCGCGGTGCAGCGGGTCGCCAAGGACTACATCCACCCGATCCCGCACGTGGTCGTGGTGGGTCGCGCCGACAAGGTCGAGAAGCAGATCCAGCAGGTCTTCCCCAAGGCGAAGATCGTGAAGTACGACGGCGAGCTGCGCCGCGTGCAGTAAGCCCGCGCGCTGGTGCGCGGCCGCGGCCGCTGGCATGCTGCGGGCATGCCGACGGACCGCGGCAGCGAGCCCGACGGGCCCCCGACCGCGCTCGCGACCGAGGCCGGTTCGCTGACCGGCGACGCCGAGCCCCCGGTGCCAGCGCTGACGCTGGCGCCCGGGGACCACGTGGGTCGCTACGCGATCCTCGAGCGGATCGGCAGCGGCGGCATGGGCGTCGTCTTCGCCGCCTATGACCCGGCGCTCGACCGCAAGGTCGCGCTCAAGCTGCTGCGCCCGCGCGCCGGCGCCCGGGCCTCGGCCGCGCGCGAACGCCTGGCCCGCGAGGCGCGGGCGATGGCGCGGCTCGATCACCCCAACGTGCTCGCGGTGCACGACGTCGGCACCTTCGACGAGCAGGTCTTCCTCGCGATGGACTTCGTCGAGGGCGGGACCCTGCGGACATGGCTGCAGCGGCCCCATCGCTGGCACGAGATCGTCGACGTGTTCGTCGCCGCGGGCGAAGGTCTCGCAGCAGCCCACGATGCGGGCCTGGTCCACCGCGACTTCAAGCCCGACAATGTGCTGCTCTCGTCGGGCGCCGACGGGACTCCGCGACCGCGCGTGACCGACTTCGGCCTGGTGCGCGGCACCGACGTGTCGAGCGACGACGTGCCGCTGGCGTTGCGCTCGTCCGAGCTGCCGGCCATGCTGGGGCCGTTGATCGCGACCGGCGCGCTGGTCGGCACGCCGGGCTACATGGCGCCGAGCAGTTCGCCGCGGACGCGGTGACGCCCGCGACCGATCAGTTCTCGTTCTGCGTCGCGTTGTACGAGGCGCCTGCTGCACTAGCTGCCGTTCGAAGGTGACCTGGCCGCGGCGCTCGCCATCGCCGTGACCTGGGCCAGAGGCGGCCGACACCGCCCAACCGTGCCGCGGCGCGTGCTCGCGGCGATCGAGCGCGGCTGGCGATCTGGAAGCTGCAGGCGCGTTGGCCCGCGATGCGGCCGCTGCTCGCGAGCCTGCGCGCGGCGCCGCGACGCTCGCGGGCGCCGGCGATCGCACTGGGCGTGGGCGCGATCGCGGCGATCGGCGGCGCATGGTGGCTGCGCCGATCCGTGCCCATCTGCGCAGCAGCGATTCGACGGCATCTGGGATCCTCCGCGGCGCGAGCAGCTGCGCGCGGCGATGTTCGCGACCGGAGCGCCCTTCGCCGCTGACGCCTGGCGCCGGGTCGAGCAGACCGTGCCGGCGTGGACCGAGGCGTGGCTGCAGGCGCGGCGCGACGCGTGCCAGGCCAGCGAGCTGCGTCACGAGCAACCGACACCATCCTCGATCGGCGCATGGCCTGGCCTCGACCGTGCACTCGACGGTCGCGGGCGCGCTCGGTGATCGCCCTTGGCGACGTCGCGGTGGTGGAGCGGGTCGCGAGCGTGCTCGCGACCCTGGGCGATCCCCACGCGTGCGACGACACCGAGGCGCTGCTCGCCCAGGTGCCGCTGCCGGCGGACCTGACCGCGCGCGCGGAGGTCGAGCGGCTCGAGCGGCAGCGTCTGCGCGCCGAGGCCCTGGCGAAGGCCGGGCATCCCCGCACCGCGCTGACGCAGCTGGCCGAGCTGCACGACGAGGCCAGCCGCATCGACCACCCGCCGCTCGCGGGCCGCATCGCGCTGACCCAGGCCCACGCGCTGGCCGAAGACGGACGCTGGGGCGAGGCGATCCCGATGGCGAAGACGGTGGCGTGGCAGGCCCACGCGGCCCACGACGACGTGCTCGAGTGCGAGGCCAGCGTGCTCGTGCTGGTGTCGCTGGCGCCGAGCGGCGCTTCGACGAGATCGCGGACTGGCAGGCGCACGCCCGCGCCGATGTGGCGCGACGCCCGGCACCACCGCGGCCTCGCTGCAGCTGTCGCTGGTGACCACGGTGGCGAACCTCGATCACATTCGCGAGGACTGCGACGCCGCGCGGCGCGGCTACCTCGAGGCGCAGCAGCTGTGCGAGCAGCTGCAACCGACCGACGGCTGCGACGATCTGGTCTCGCACCTGGCCGACGTCGCCGCGGCATCGGGCGACCTGCTCGAGGCGTTGCGGCTGCACGAGCAGGCGCTGGCGCAGCTGCGTGAGCGCGTCGGCGAGGCCCACCCGAGCACCGCGCTGCGGCTGGCGGCGATCGCCACGGTGCAGCGCAAGCTCGGCGAGCTCACGCTCGCGCGGGCGAACTTCGATCGCGCGGTGGCGATCCTCGCCGCCATCGATCCCCAACACGCCGATCTGGCCGCGATCTACAACAACCGCGCGGTGGTCGAGCTGTTCGTCGGCGACTACCCCGCGGCACAGCGCGACTTCGAGGCCGCGCTCGAGGATCGGCGCGCGCGCAGCCACGGCACCGACCCGCTGCTGCCGGCGCTCGAGGGCAACCTCGCCATGGTCGTGTTCGCGCAGGGAAACGCCCTGCGCGCGCTGTCGCTGCACCAGCGCAGCCTCGCGGGCACCATCGCGATCTACGGCGAGCAGAACCTCGACGTCGCCAACGCCCTGGCCAACATCGGCGACGTGCTCTCGGAGCTGCAGTTGCACGACCAGGCCGAGAGTTACTACCGTCGCACGCTCGAGATCCGCACGCAGGTCGTCGGGGTCGATCATCCCGACACCGCGCGCACGCGCTGCAACCTCGGTGGCACGGCGCTGGCGCAGTCACGGCCGCAGGACGCCCTCGAGCAGTACCAGCTGTGCCTCGACGGCTATGTGCGGGTGTTCGGCAGCGGCCACGCGCAGCTGGCCATGCCCGAGGCGGGGCTGGGCGAGGCGAGGCTGGCCATGGGCCTCGTCGACGCCGGCATCGATCACCTGCGACGCGCGCGGGCCCTGGTCGGTGACGACGCCGCGCTCGAGCGCGCTCGCATCGACTCGGCGCTCGCCCGCGCGATCGGCCGCACGGACGTGACCCAGGGCCGCGAGCTCCTGCGCGCGGCCTTGATCGAGTTCGAGCGGCACGGCGCACTCGCCCAGCGCGACGCGGCCGAGGCCCGTCGCTGGCTGCGCGAGCACGGCGGGTGAGCCGCGGCCGGCGTCAGCCCGTGACGCCGCGCCACGCGACGATGGCTTCGATCGGCTTGCCGCAGCTCGGCGGCGCGCTGGCGCCGGTGGCCTGCGCGTGCATGTGCAGCTGCACCCGGCTGCCCCGCACGCTCGCCTCGATCTCACCGTGATCGCCCTGCTGCTCGTCGCGCTCCACGACCACGTCGTCGAAGCCGAGCGCGCCGTGCTCGAGCCGCCACGCGCACTCGGCCGCCTGCGCCGCCTCCGACAGCGCGGTGCGACCGCGCAGACACGACAGCGGATCGATCTCGCGGCGCAGGCCCGCGTCGACCAGGGCATCGATGCCCTGCGGCGTGACGCGGCCGAAGCACAGGCCCTCGGGCAGCCACACCAGCGTGGCCGCGAAGCGGTGACCGCCCAGGTGCGTGGTCTGCCACGCGTCGATGTCGGGCCGCTCGGCGATCGCGTCGTAGACCGGCAGGCCCCACTTCGCGCAGCAGCGGTCGCGCTTGCCGTTGGTGCACACCAACACCAGCGGGCGCGCGAGCGGCTCGGCGCCGCCGGGCAGCGTGCCCGCGCGCAACGCCGCGGTCGCGGCCACGAGGTCCAGCGCGACGATGGCGTCGTGATCGGCGAGCTCGAAGCGCGCGGCCAGCGGTCGCGATTGCCGCGAGCTCACGAGGTAGAGCGCGAGCCCCTGCGATTCGGCACGACGGCGCACCAGCTGGATGCGACTGCCGGTGGTCGCGCGCGCCCACGCGTCGACGTGGGTGCGGACCGCCGGCGAGACCTCCGCCGACTCCCAGGCCTTGCTGGCCCAGGCGCCGCGGTACTCGAGCAGCAGCCACGCGTCGACGCGCGCGGCCGCGGTGCCGGCGATCGGCTCGCCCGCGGCCTCGGACGCGCGCGTGCACCAAGGTTGGGACTCGTCCACGGCCATCGACGCTAGCAGGTCCCGATCCGGGAATCGCGACCCCGCCCCAGCGCGATATACTCGCCTCGAACAAGCATGTGCGGCATCGTCGGATACACCGGGCATCGTGAGGCCTCTCCCCTGTTGCTCGAGGGCCTGCGCCGGCTCGAGTATCGCGGCTACGACTCCGCCGGCGTCGCTGTGCTCAGCGCCGGCGCGCCGGCCCGGGTCGCGCGCTGCGAGGGCAAGCTCGCGCGGCTGCGCGAGCTGCTCGACAAGGAGCCCATCGCGGGCAAGTGCGGCATCGGCCACACGCGCTGGGCCACCCACGGCCGCCCGACCGAGGCCAACGCCCACCCGCACCGTCAGGGCAAGGTCAGCATCATCCACAACGGCATCATCGAGAACCACCTCGAGCTGCGGCAGAAGCTCGAGGCCGCGGGCTGCAAGTTCGCCAGCGAGACCGACAGAGAGATCATCGCGCACCTGATCGACCGCGAGCTCGCCGGCGGCGGCGATCTCCGCGCCGGGGTCGCGCGGGCGCTGGGCCAGGTGCGCGGCACCTGGGCCATCTGCGTGCTGCACGACGATCACCCGCAAGAGATCGTCGCGGCGCGGCACAACGCGCCGCTGCTGGTGGGCCTGGGCGAGTCGAGCGAGCCGGAGAACTTCGTCGCCTCGGACGTCGCCGCGATCCTCGAGCACACCCGTCGCGTGGTCGACCTCGAAGACGGCGACACCGCGCGGTTGACCCGCGACAGCGTCGAGGACTTCGACGCCAGCGGCAAGGCGGTGCGACGCGGCGAGCGTCGCGTGGACTGGAGCCCGGTCGCGGCCGAGAAGGAGGGCTTCAAGCACTTCATGCTCAAGGAGATCCACGAGCAACCGCGCGTGATCTCCGACGCGTTGGCCGGCCGCATGGCGCCGCAGCAGGCCGAGGTCCGCCTCGACGGGCTCGACTTCGACTTCGCCGCGGTCTCGCGCATCCTGCTGCTCGCCTGCGGCACCAGCTATCACGCGGCGATGTGCGGCAAGTACATGCTGGAGAAGCTCGCGCGCATCCCGGTCGAGGTCGATCTCGCGAGCGAGTTCCGCTACCGCGATCCCGTGGTGCAGCCCGGCACCCTCGCGATCGCGGTGTCGCAATCGGGCGAGACCGCGGACACGATGGCGGCGCTGCGCGAGGCCAAGCGCCTGGGTGCGACCACGCTGGCGGTGTGCAACGTCGTGGGCTCCTCGATCGCGCGCGCGGCCGACCACGTGGTCTACACCCACGCCGGGCCCGAGATCAGCGTGGCCTCGACCAAGGCCTTCACCAGCCAGCTGACGATCTTCGTGCTGCTGGCGCTGCACGTGGCCAAGCGCCGCGGCGCGCTCGACGACGACAGCATCCGCCGCGCCATGCAGGGGCTCTCGGCCGTGCCCGAGGCCATGGGCCACCTGCTGGGCCAGCTACCGGCGATCCGCACCATCGCGCGCCGCTACATGCACGCGCGCGACTTCCTCTACCTCGGCCGCGGCCTGGGCTACCCGGTCGCGCTCGAGGGCGCGCTCAAGCTCAAGGAGATCTCGTACGTCCACGCGGAGGGCTACGCCTCGGGCGAGATGAAGCACGGTCCCATCGCGCTGGTGGACGAGAACCTTCCGGTGGTCGTGATCGCGCTGCGCGGCGCGGGCTACGAGAAGGTGCTGTCGAACCTGGCCGAGGTCCGCGCGCGCGGCGGCAAGATCATCGCGCTGGCGACCATGGGCGACCGCGAGATCGCGGACATGGCCGACGACGTCGTGGTCGTGCCCGACGTCGACGAGCTGCTGCAGCCACTGCTCGCCAGCGTGCCGCTGCAGCTGCTCGCGTATCACATCGCGGATCTACGCGGCACCGACGTCGACCAGCCGCGCAACCTCGCGAAGTCCGTCACGGTCGAGTGAGCGGCGACGCGGCTCAGCCCTCGCGCGTCCACGTCCCCGACTTGCCGCCGGACTTCTCCAGCAGCACGACCTCGGCGATGGCCATGCCGCGGTCGATGGCCTTGCACATGTCGTAGACCGTCAGCGCCGCGATGGTGGCCCCGTGCATCGCTTCCATCTCGGGGCCGGTGCGGTCGATGGCATCGACGCGCACGCGGATCTCGAGCACCGCGGCCGTCGCGCCCGGGCCGCCGGTCGCGGGGTCGCCCGGCGCCGGGGTGACGGTGCGGAAGTCCACCCGCACGCCGGTGACCCGCACGGGGTGACACAGCGCAATGGCCTGCGCGGTCACCTTGGTCGCGGCGATCCCCGCGAGCCGCGCGACCGCGAGCACGTCGCCCTTGGCGAGGGTCCCGGCCTCGATGCGCGCAAGCGTGGCGGGGGCCATCTGCACGCGCGCAGCGGCGACGGCGTGGCGCACGGTCTCCGCCTTGCCGGCGATCTCGACCATCTGCGCGGCGCCGCTGTCGTCGAAGTGGGTGAGCTCCGCCATCGTGGGCAGCAGGCTAGCAAGCGCCACGCGGGCGCAGGACGGCTTTTGAGGGCCCGCGAGCCGTGATAAACATCCGCTGCCCTGGCGCCCGAGCGCCCGGCCGCGGTGCGCATGAAGATCGGGATCCCCAAGGAAATCCACGAGGGTGAGCGGCGGGTCGCTGCGACGCCCGACACCGCGAAGAAGCTGCAGAAGTTCGGCTTCACGGTGCTGGTCGAGTCCGGTGCCGGCGAGGCCGCGAGCTTCCCCGACGACGCCTATCGGGCCGCCGGCTGCGAGGTCACCACCGACGTCGGCAAGATCTGGCAATCCGACATCGTCGCGAAGGTGCGGCCGCCCGAGTACCACCCCGGCACGGCCCAGGACGAGACCGAGATGCTGCGCGAGGGCGGCACGTTGATCTCGTTCGTGTACCCGGCACAAAACGCCGCGCTGCTCGAGCGGCTGGTCGCGCGCAAGGCCAACGTGCTGGCGATGGACGCGGTGCCCCGCATCAGCCGCGCGCAGAAGCTCGACGCGCTGTCGTCGATGGCCAACATCGCGGGCTATCGCGCGGTGGTCGAGGCCGCGACCCACTTCCAGCGCTTCTTCACCGGACAGATCACGGCCGCGGGCAAGGTCCCGCCGGCCAAGGTGATGGTCATCGGCGCAGGCGTGGCTGGGCTCGCCGCGATCGGTGCCGCACGCGGCATGGGTGCGATCGTTCGCGCCTTCGACACACGACCGGCGGTGCGCGAGCAAGTCCAGAGCATGGGCGCGGAGTTCCTCGAGGTCACGCTCGAGGAGGACGGCGCGGGCGAGGGCGGCTACGCCAAGGAGATGTCGCCCGCCTTCATCAAGGCGGAGATGGAGCTGTTCCTCGCGCAGGCGAAGGACGTCGACATCATCATCACCACCGCACTCATTCCCGGACGCCCGGCGCCGCGGCTGCTCGAGGCCTACCACGTCGAGGCGATGAAGCCCGGCAGCGTGATCGTGGATCTGGCCGCGGAGCAGGGCGGCAACTGCGAGCTGACGTCGCCCGGGCGCGTGATCGTGCACAAGGGTGTCACCATCGTCGGCGTCACCGATCTCGCCAGCCGGCTGTCGAGCGTCGCGAGCCAGCTGTACGGCACCAACATCGTGCACTTGCTCGACGACCTCGGCAAAGCCGAGAAGTTCGCCCTGCGGCTCGACGACGAGGTCGTCTCGGGCGCGCTGGTGGTGCACGAGGGCATGAACCGTTGGCCCACGCCCAAGCCGAAGATGACCTCGCCGACCGAAGGCAAGCCCGCGGCGGGCAAGCCCGCGCCGGCCAAGGCCGCTGGGCACGGCCACGGCGGTGGCGGTGGCGGCGGTTCGCCGTGGCCGTTGCTGGGCGCTGGCCTCGCGCTGCTGGGCATCGGCGTCGGCGCTCCGCCGTCGTTTCTCACCCACCTGACCGTGTTCGTGCTGGCGATCTTCGTGGGCTGGCAGGTGATCTGGAACGTGAGCCCGGCGCTGCACACCCCGCTGATGAGCGTGACCAACGCGATCAGCGGCATCATCATCATCGGCGGCATCCTGCAGCTGGCGGGCCCGATGGGCTCGGCCACCACCCTGCTCGGCGCGGCCGCGATCCTGCTGGCGACCATCAACATCGCCGGCGGTTTCCTCGTCACGCAGCGCATGCTGCAGATGTTCCGCAAGTAGAAGGACCGCGCCGTGCCCGACAGTCTCGTCACCGTCGCCTACATCGCCGCGAGCGCGCTGTTCATCCTCAGCCTCTCGGGCCTGTCGAACCAGGAGACCGCGCGGCGCGGCAACCTGTACGGCATCATCGGCATGGTCGTCGCGCTCGTGGCCACCGCCGCGGGCCCGGCCATGGGCACCAGCGCGGCCAGCTTCGGCCTGCTCGCCGGCGCGATCCTCCCCGGTGCGCTGATCGGCGCGGTGCTGGCCGCACGCGTCGCGATGACGTCGATGCCCGAGCTGGTCGCGGTGCTGCACAGCTTCGTGGGCCTGGCGGCAGTGCTGGTCGGCTTCGGCAGCTACATGGGCCCGCAGACCCCGGGCATGAGCGCGCTCGAGCTGCGCATCCATGAGGTCGAGATCTTCGTCGGCGTGTTCATCGGCGCGGTCACCTTCACCGGCTCGGTCATCGCGTTCGGCAAGCTGCGCGGCTCGATCAGCGGCAAGCCGCTGATGCTGCCCGCGCGCTACCTGCTCAACCTCGGCATGCTCGGCGGCTGCGTCGTGCTCGGCTGGCAGTTCATGGGCGCGGGCCACGGCGCCGCCGGCGGTGTCCCCGGCGGACTCACGCCGCTGCTGATCATGACCGCGATCGCCTCGGTCATCGGCGTGCACCTGGTCGCCGCGATCGGCGGCGCCGACATGCCGGTAGTGGTGTCGATGCTCAACAGCTACTCCGGCTGGGCCGCGAGCGCGGCCGGCTTCATGCTGAGCAACGACTTGCTCATCATCACCGGCGCGTTGGTCGGCAGCTCCGGCGCCATCCTCAGCTACATCATGTGCCGCGCGATGAACCGCTCGTTCATCAGCGTGATCCTCGGCGGCTTCGGCACCGAGGGCGGCAGCGCCAGCAGCGGCGCGCAGAAGCCCCAGGGCGAGGTCAAGGCCACCAGCGTCGACGAGACCGTCGACGCGCTGCGCGAGGCCGGCAGCGTCGTCATCATCCCGGGCTACGGCATGGCGGTGGCCCAGGCGCAGCACTCGCTGTCGGAGGTCATCAAGATCCTGCGCAGCAAGGGCAAGAACGTGCGCTTCGCGATCCACCCGGTCGCGGGGCGCCTGCCGGGCCACATGAACGTGCTGCTGGCCGAGGCCAACGTGCCCTACGACATCGTGCTCGAGATGGACGAGATCAACGCCGACTTCCCCGACACCGACTTCAGCTGGGTCATCGGCGCCAACGACATCGTCAACCCCTCGGCGCAGGACGATCCCGCCAGCCCCATCGCGGGCATGCCGGTGCTCGAGTGCTGGAAGGCCGCACGCTGCGTGGTCATGAAGCGTTCGATGGCCTCGGGCTACGCCGGCGTCGACAACCCGCTGTTCTACAAGCCCAACACCGAGATGCTCTTCGGCGACGCCAAGAAGGTCATCGACGAGATCCTCGGCAAGCTGCGGGGCTGAGCGTGTCGCCGGATCGCGGCGACGCCGATGCGTTCGACGGCGCGACCCGGGCGCAGTGGCTCGCCGGGGATCTGCGCGCACGGCTGCTGCGGACGCTCGCGCTGCCGCGCTGGTCGATGCGCTTGGTCGATGCAGACGGCACGCGCACGATCGATGCCGCGGCGCTGGGCCGCGGCGCGGCCGGCTTCGTCGCGGCCGCGCGCGCGCCGGGCCTGGGGCCGGGCGCCGTCGTCGCGCGCGCGACCGCCGACGGCGCCGCGGCGCTACAGGCCTGGGTCGGCGCGACCCTGGCCGGCTTGGTGCCGACGTTCGTGCCGCCAGCGCAGCCCGAGCTCGCGCGCACCGGCGGCGCGACCGTGGCGCTGTGGGTCGGCGCGTCGACGCCGTCGCCGTCGCTGCCGCGCTGGGACGAGGCGCCGGGCCTGCCGACGACGGCATCGTCACCCGGGGCGCCCGCGCTGCTGCAGCGTACCGGCGGCACCACCGACGCGCCGCGGATGATCGCGCCGACGCACGCGCAAGTGCTCGCGCAGCTGTGGGGCCTGGGTCGCGCGCTGGCGCTGACCCGCGACGATCGCATCGCGAGCTTCTTGCCGCTGCACCACGACATGGGCCTGGTCAGCACCGTGCTGCTGCCGCTGCTGTGCGGCATCGATTGCGTGCGGCTGTCACCCTCGCTGTGGCGCACACGACCCGAGTCATTCCTGCGCACGATCGCGGATGCCGGTGCCACGCTCACGTGGGTACCGCCCGCGGCGTTGGGCCGACTCGCGGTGCGGGTGGACCCCGACGGCCTCGCGCTGGCGAGCCTGCGTCAGATCGTGTGCGGCGGCGAGCCGGTGGTCGCGGATCTGTTCGATGCGTTCGCGCGCCGCTTCGCCGGCTGCGGCCTGCGCTCGAACGTGCTGGGCGCCGGCTGGGGTGCGGCGGAGAACGTCGCCGCGATCACGCAGAGTCCGCTCGCCACCGGCGCGCGACGGCTGGTGCTCGCACGCGATGCGCTCGCGCTGCATCGGCCGGTGCGCCGCGCAGCAGATGGCGAGCCCGCGATCGTGCTGGTCTCGTGTGGGCCGGCGATCGAGGGCACGACCGTGACCGTGGTCGACGACCTCGGGCGTGCGCTGCCCGAGCGGAGCCCGGGCCTGCTGCGTGTCGCCGGCGATTGCGTCGGCGCCGGGCACTTCGACAGCGGCGATGTCGGCCTGATCGACGGCGGCGAGGTCTTCGTGCTGGGTCGTCGCGACGAGCTGCTCGCGCAGGGCCATCGCGTGGTGCTGCCGCAGGAGCTCGAGGCCGCCGCCGCCGCGGTGCCCGGCGTCATCCCGGGCCGCTGCGAGGCGGTGGCCGAGGACGACGGGCGCATCGTGCTGTTGCTCGGGTCGGAGCTGCCGCCCGCGGACCAGGCCGCGCTCGTCGCGGCGGTCGGCGACGCGGTCGAGGCCCGCGCCGGGGTGCGCCCGGACCAGCTGCGCGTGTTGCCGCGGGGATGGTTGCGCAAGAGCAGCGCGGGCAAGCACGCGCGCGGCCGCAGCCGCGCCCGCCTGCGCACGCCCTGAGGCCCGCGCGCACGCAACCGTGCCCGCGGCTCGAGGCGCTCAGAAGTTGCAGCTCTGCTCGCAGCTGTCGCCGTTGCACGACCAGCAGCACTGGTAGCAGCCGTAGTCGTCGCACGAGCCCTCGCAGCCCGAGCAGTAGGTCGGGTCGCAGCTGGGCGCCTCTTCGCCGCCACCGCCGGCGCAGTCGGCCTCGTCGCTGCCGTCGGCGCAGACGCCGGTGCCCTCGGGCTCGTCGCACTCGCCATCGTTGGTGTACGCGCAGCCGGGCGGCTCGGCGCCGGGGTCGGGCTCGCCGAAGCAGATCATCATGGCGCGTTGGCTGTCCCAGCATTCGCCGCCGTACCAGGCGTCGCAGCCGACCTGCTCGCCGCACGCGGTGAAGGCCGCGACCTCGTCGGGACAGTCGACCCACACGCTCTCGGGCGTCCGTGCGAGGTCGCAGACCGTCGCGACGTCCTCGTCGCTCGAGGCCGAGACCTCGTCGGGGTAGCAACCGTAGAGCAGATCGGCGTAGGCGCGGGTGACGTCTTCGCAGCGATCCTGCGCGTCGTCGCCGGGCTGGTCGAAGGGTTGATCGGCACCGCCGCCCTGCGGACCGTAGGTGCCCACACCCACGGGCTGGCCGCCATCGTGGTCGTCTCCGCCCTGGTCGCAGGCGGTGAGCAGCAGGAAGCAGCCGAGGATGCGCGTCGCAGCGTTCATGCCCCCGAGGTGGAAGCGAGCCGGAAATCGATTGCGCGCGCAGACGCGCAGCTGCAGGCCAGCGCAGTGGCCACGGGGCTGGCCAGATCGGGCCACCGGCCTGGCCAGCGCGGGCCGACCTGGCCAGGCCGGTCGCGCGCCGACCGGGCGTGATCGGCTGGGATCCCTGTCGCCCGCGGCGGCGGCCTCGATGGCATCGGCCTTGCTCAAGGGCGCGGCCATGCTGCGCATCCTCGTCGCCCTCGTGCCCTTCGTGCTCGGACTCACGGCCTCGCAGGCGCATGCGGAGAACGCCCTGCCGCAGTGCAGCGCGATGCTGGACGAGGTGACGCAGGCGCGGGAGAGCCTCGAGCAGCTCGAGGCCTCGCTCGCATCGATCGATGCGGAGCGGGCGGAGCTGGTCGCGAGCATCGACCGGCTGCAGCGGCAGATCGACGCCGCGCGTCACCGCGGCGAGGGCACCTTGGGCCTGCAGGGCGAGCGCGACGCGCTGCGCGGCGAGCTGGCGCTGGTGGACGAGCTGCGGCCCACGGTGGTGGCCCAGCTCGAGGCGCTGCGCGCCAGCGTCGACGCGACCGAGCGCGGCTACATCGCCTGCGTCGAAGCGACGATCTGAGCTCGTGTCGCGCGAGCGCAGCAGCGCCTCAGCGCAGCTGCCGCTGCAGCACCAGCGCGGCCGAGAGGTACATCCAGCAGGCGAAGCCCGCCGCCGCGCCCAGGGCCGCACCCAGCACCGCCGCCGTGGCCACGCCCAGGGGCACCAGGCCCAGCTGATCCGACGCCGCTGCGAACCACTCGAGCGTCGGCGAGAACCCCAGGGCACCGCACGCGGTCGCGCCGAGGATCCCCAGCGAGCCGAGCGCGAGCGTGCTCGCCATCGCCGAGACGCCCAGGTGCTCGATGCGCCCCATCGCGCGCGCCTCGGCGCTGCCACGCTGCAGCTGCGGGGCCCACAGCGCGACGAACGTCGTGCTCGCGACCAACACCGCGAACACCAGGTTGGCCGTGCCGGCGTACGGAGCGTCGAGCGACCCGAACCCCGCGACGCCCAGCACCGCCGGCAAGGCCGTGCCGATCACGCCGCCGACGGCGCCGAACAGCGCCAGCCGCAGCCCGCCGACGCGCCGCGGGCCACCGGCGGTGCGCACCGCCAGCGCGGTCGCAGCCGCGAGTCCCAGCCCCACGCAGAGACCGGCGACCAGTGCGTAGCCGACGATCGCGGGCATCATCGCGCACCACGGCATCGCCTCGGTCCCGGGCAGCTGGGCGTAGTTCCACGTCGCCAGGCCCACGCCCAGGCACGCCGCCGCGATCCCGGCCCAACCCGCGCGAATGATCCAACTCCGTCCGCTGCGCTGCGCCATCGTTCCCTCGCTGCACTGACCCGGCGATCGTTCGGCCCGGGCACGCCGTCCGCCGAGCAACGCACGGCGCCTCACCGTGGGTCTACGGGCTGGGACGCCCTCGGGTTCCCGCGGTTGCGCGACGCTCGGTGCGGTCGCGCTCGCCTGCTGCAATGGCTGGGGGGCTGGCTCACAGTCCCAGCCAGCGGGTGATTCGCTCACCCGCGCCCGGCGGCAGCGTGATGCCCGGCTGCGTGACCGCCGGGTTCATGTCGCCATGAAAATCCGAGCCACCGGTCGGGACCAGATCGAACTCGTGGCACAGCCGCAGCCAGCCCTCGGACTCGGCGCGGGCGTAGCTGCCGTAGTACGCCTCCAGCCCCGTCAGGCCGCCGTCGCGGTGCGCGGCGACCAGCGCCCGCACCTGCGCGAAGTCGCCGAACGTGTGGGGGTGGGCCAGGCTCGCACGCGCGCCCGCGGCGAGCCCCAGCGCGACGCCATCGGCAACCGACAGCCGCTGCAGTGGCACGTCGGCCGGGCCACCATCGCGCAGGAACCTCGCGAAGGCCTCCTGCGGCGTCGACACCACGCCCTGCTCGATCAGCGCGCGCGCGACGTCCGGTCGTCCCGGCGTGCGGCCGTGCGTGCGCGACAGCAGGCGGTCGGCGTCGACGTGGATGCCCATGCCCGCGAGCCGACCGCAGATCCGCCGCAGGCGGTCGCGACGCTCGACGTGGATCGCGTCGAGCCGCTGCTGCAGCGCCGCGAGGCCGTCGCCGGGCTGCAGACCGTACAGCAGCACGTGCACGGTGCGACCGTTCGCGCGACAGCTCAGCTCCAGCCCGCGCAGCACCTGGCACGGGCCGGCGCCGATCACCGCGACGGTCTCGTCGAAACCACCGCAGGTGTCGTGATCCGTGAGGCAGAACAGCTCGACGCCGGTGCGCTGCGCCTGCCGTGCGACCTCGCCGGCCGGCAACGAGCCGTCGGAGTGGATGCTGTGGCAGTGGAGCTCGACGCGCATGACGAACCGGGGTGTGTGCGCTCAGATCAGCGCGAAGCGCAGGCCGCGGTCGCGCACGACCAGCGTGTCCGCGCCGCAGTGCCGCATGGCCTCGACCAGGATGGTCATGCCCGCGACGATGACGTCGCCGCGACCGCGACCGAGGATCGGTCGCGCGACCTGCTGCGCGAGGGTCTCGCGCGCCAGCATGTCGCGGAGCGCGGTCACCTGCGCGAGCGACAGCTCGGTGCCGTCGACGCGCTCGCGATCGTACTGCGACAACCCCAGGTGCAGCGCCGCTGCGCTCGTCACCGTGCCCGCGAGCCCGTGCAGTCTCGGCGCAGGCGGCAGCGGCTGTCCCGCGAAGGCCTGCCGCGGCCTCGGCCAGCGCCTCGAGCTCCGCCGCGCTGGGTGGATCGTGCTGCACGATGTGCTCGGTCAGCCGCACCGAGCCGATCGGATGCGAGCGCCGATCGACGATGCGCTCGCCCTCGCCGACGATGAGCTCGGTCGAGCCACCGCCGATGTCGAGCACGCGCAGGGCTCCGCCCGCGGTCTCCGCTGCGATCGAGCGGTAGGACAGCTCGGCCTCCTCCTCGCCCGTGATGCGACGGATCGGGGCGCCCAGCGCCACGGCGGCCGGACCGAGGAAGCGATCGGCATCCTCTGCCAGGCGCAAGCCCTCGGTCGCGACCGCGACGATCTGCGCGCCGTACCCAGCGGCGACGCCGGCGTAGTGCCGCAGCACCTCGATCGTGCGCTCGACGGCCTCGGGTCGCAGCCGATGCGACGCCGCGACGCCCTCGCCCAGCCGCGTGATGCGGGCGAGGTCGTCGAGGACGCGAACGCGGCCATCGGCACCGCGCTCACCGACGAGCATGAGCACGGTATTGGTGCCGATGTCGATCGCCGCTCTCAAAGCGCTCGCGGACCCCAGTCGGGGGTCGTGCCGGCCTTCATGACGGGGATCTGGTTGCTGCCGTCCTCGTTGGCGATGACGATGCCGCCCTGCGAGGAGTTGAACGCGATCAGACGACCGTCGGGCGCCCAGGTCGGATCGGTGTGCCGACCGCCACCTTGGGTCATGCGCTTGAGCTCGCCGGACTTCACGTTGACGGCGAAGATGTCGAAGTTGCTGCCGTCGCGGCCGGCGTAGGCGACCCAGCTGGCGTACTCGCCTTCACCGGGGCTCCAGTCGGGCGTCTGGTTGTAGTCGCCCTTCTTGGACAGGCGCGACGCACCACCGCCGGCCGAGGTCATGCGGAAGATCTGCGGACCGCCCGCGCGGCTCGACACGAAGGCGAGCTGGTTGCCCGCCGGGCTCCACGACGGCGAGCCGTCGATCGCGGCGTTGTTGGTCAGTCGCGCCTTGATGCCGCCGCCCTGATCGATCAGGTAGATCTCGGAGTTGCCGTCCTTCGACAGCGTCAGCGCGATGGTGCCGCCTTGCGGGTTCATCACGCCGCCGAGGTTGAGGCCCGGCTCCTTGCTGACGCGGATGGGCTCGCCACCGCTGCTCATCCACAGATCCGGGTTGCGCTTGGCGTAGCTGGTGAAGATGACCTGACCACCGGGGCCGATCGACGGCAGGATGTTCAGCGAGCGGTTGTTGGTGATGCCCGCGACGTTGCCGCCGTCCATCTCCATGGTGAACACGTTCTTGCTCACCTCGGGGCTACGACGCGTGCGCACGAAGGCGATCCGCGACCCGAACACGCCCGGCGTGCCCGTGTAGTACTTGATCACCTCGTTCATGAACTTGTGCGCGGCCTTGCGCTTGTCGCCCGCCGGGAAGCCCAGCGACAACACGGGCTTGTTGCCCTTGGCCAGATCGTAGAGCTGGAACTTGATCTGCCCGCCGACCTCGGCGTTCTTGATCACGGCCTGCGCGCCCAGGTCGTTCCACTTGTCCTTGTCGAAGCCCCCCTCCTTGATGAGCGCGGCGGGGATCGACTTGCGATCGATGACGGCGAAGCCGGAAGAGAGCTCGGCATCGCGACGGACCACGTCGCCGACCTCGTCACCGGCCGGCACGCCCAGGCGCAGCAGCACCACGCCGGCACCACCGACGTGCTTGGGGTCGTCGTCGCCGGCAGGGGCCGCGTTCGCGACCGCGGCATCTTGGCCCGCCCAGTAGGCGCCGAACGCCAGCAAGGAGATGAGCGCCGCAGTCCCGAAAAGGGTTCGCTTCATGATGGATTGACCTCGCGGAAGGACGGCCGGAAGCATAGCCAGGCCCGTGCAATTCCGAAAGGGCCGACGCGGGGTCCAGCGGGGTTATTTAGCCGGTAACGGGGCGCTTGCGGTCCACACGGCCGGCATGGCCCACCGAGTTTGCACGTGGCGGCGGCTCGCGGCGAAACGCAACGCGCGTGCACTGCGGTGCGAAGGCGGCCGCGCGGCGCGAGCCGTCAGCGCGTGACACCGGCGGACCACACGAAGGTGTACCGCAGCTTGGCACACTCGCTGTGCATGTGCGCCGCGATGTCGCGGGGCACCGGCGGCAGCTCGACCCGCCCCAGCGCCGCGACCACGGCCGCCTGCGCGTCGGCGGAGGCAGTGCCGCCCTTGCGGGTCACCGCGTCGATCGATCCGTCGCGGCACACCGCGATCTGGAAGCGGACCTCGCCCTCGCCGAGATCGGCCGCGAAGCCCTGCACCTGCATCTGTCGCAGCGCCGCGAGCACGGCGGTGGCCCAGGGATCGCCGCGCGCGGTGAGATCGTCCCAGCCGTCGGGATCGCCGAAGGATCGCCCGCGCTGGGCCCGAGCTTCGGCAGGCCCTTGCCACCACCGGCGGGCGGCGACGTGGCGCCGCCACGCGGGCCCGAGCCAGCGCCGCGTGGGCTCGGCGCACTCGGCCGTGTCGCGGACGCGGACGGGGCGGTGGGTGCTGCACCCCGGGCGCGGCGGCCGGCGAGTCCGAGGTGCTCGGCGTCGCGGCGGGCTCGGTCGCCGGACTCGCGAGCGCGGCGCTCGGTGCGCCGCGCTCGGTGCTGCCGCGCTCGCGCTGGCGTCGCGCGAGCCCAGCCGCGCGAGCGTACCGGGCAGGAACTCGAGCTCGTCGTCGACGCTGGCTTGCGCCGGCGCGGCGCCCCGCGCTCCACGCCCAGCGCGAGCGCGGCGGCGAAGCCCAGCACGCCGAGGCAGCCGCCGACGCTGGCCCAACGATTGTCGCTCGCGCGTCCGCCGGGCCCGCGCTTCACGTCACTTCACCTTGGCGGCGGTCCAGACGAACGTGTACTTGATCTTCGCGCACTTGTTGCCCATCTGGTCGGCGACCTTCTTGGGCGGCTTGGGGATCTCGAGCTGTTCGAGCGCCAGACGCACCGCGGCCTTGCCGTCTTCGGGCAGGCTGCCGCCCTTGTCGAGGACGTCCTCGATGGTGCCGTCCTTGCAGATCTTCAGCTGGAACTTGTAGTCGCCGTTCTTGGCCTTGGCCGCGTAGGCGCCGACCTGCAGGTGGTTGAGCGCCTTCATGACCTCGGTCGCCCACGGATCACCGTCGCGGGTCAGGTCGTCCCAGCCGTCGGGATCGCCGAAGGGGTCGCCCTGGTCCTGCTGCACCGTGGGCAGGTCGTTCTTGTAGGGCGTGTTCGAGTGGGTCGGCGTCTTGCTGATCGGGAGCTTCTTGTCCTTGTTGTCCTTGACCGTCGGCTTGTCCTTGGTGACGTCCTTCGGCTTGTCCTTGGGCTCCTCGCTCGGCTTGGCCTTCTCGTCGGTGGTGACCGAGTCCTTCACCGGTTCCTCTTCGACCGGGTCGGGCGCGCGGGTCTCCTGGACGATGATCTTCTGCGGCATGTCCTTCTCGTCGATCTTCTGTCCCAGCTTCGCGAGCGTGCCGGGCGTGAAGTCGATCTCGAAGTCGTCGTCCTCGGCCGCGCTCTCGTCGTTGGCGGCCGCGGCCGCGACCGCCTCGCTGCCGAGGAACAGCAGCACCGAGGTGAGCCCCAGCCCACCGATGCCGCCGACGAACGCCAGCGGGTTGCGCAGCAGATCGCGGAAGTCGCGGCCGATCGCGAGGAACATCGCGGAGACGGCGTTGCCAGTGTCGACGCGGGGCTTGTTCGTGGTCATCGCTGCCTCAACGCCTTGCTGTCGGGCTTCGCCACGAACCCGACCGAGGAGATCTGCGCTTGCTTGAGCGCCACGAGCACATCAACGATCCGGTCGAAGGGGACGTTCTGATCGCCCTGGAGAAAAACCATCCCGTCTTCCTGCAGCTTGGCGTTTGCGGCCAGTTCCTGCTGCATTTGCGCCGGGTCGGTCGAGAGCGGCAGTGTGCCCAGGAAGACATGACCGGTCTTGTCCACGGAGATGACGCTGTAGAGGAAGTCCTCTTCAGCCATCTTCTTGCCGCGCCCGGCCGGGATGTCCACGTCGTGCCCTTGCGGGCCCATCATCGGGGTCGCGACCATGAAGATGATGAGCAGGCACAGCATCACGTCGACGAGCGGCGTGACGTTGATCGCGCTCATCGGCGCGTCGTCGCCGTGGCCGGGGTCGTTGTTGATGATGCCTGACATCGCGGGGTGTCCGCGGCCGCGGACCGGCGCGGCTAGAAGAAGTGCCGCTTGACGATGTTCATGAAATCGTTGCCGAAGTTCTGCATCTCTGCGCCGAGCACCTTGAGCCGGCGCTGGAAGTAGTTGTAGAGCACGACGGCGGGCACGGCGCTGGCCAGGGCCAAGGCGGTGGCGATGAGCGCCTCGGCGATGGGACCGGCGACCGAGGCGAGGTCGGCCTTGCCGGCCTCGGAGATCTTCGCGAACGCGTCCATGATGCCCCAGACCGTGCCGAACAACCCGACGAAGGGCGCGGCCGAGCCGGTGGTCGCGAGGAACGGCAGCAGGTTTTCGAGCTTGGTCTGTTCGCTCGTGCGTGCGCGGGCCAGCGCGCGCTCGACGTTGTCCGAGTCGCCGAGCTTCTCGTGCATGCTGCTGTCGTAGCCCTGCTGCTGCGCGGCCGCGGCGGCCTTCTTCACCTTCGACAGCTCGATGTAGCCCGCGCGGAACATCGCAGCGATGGGGCTGTACTTGAGCTGCTCCGCGACGCGGTAGATGTCGTCGAGGCGCTTGCTGTCCCAGAACTTGTCCAGGAACGTGATCGACTGCGCCTGCGCCATCGACACGTGGATCAGCTTGTAGAACACCACGAAGACCGTGAGCGCCACGAACAGGAACAGGATGATGACGACGCCCAGGACGACGCCCTTGGCGTTCGTGATCAGCTCGACGTAGTTGAGCTCGGCGAGCAGCGTTCCCAGTTGTGCGCCGAGCGGCGGCAGTTGCGGCAAGGTCACGGCGGTTCGCAGGCTATCACGGCCGGCGCACGCCCCCCAAGCCGCGCCGCCCACGGCCCCGGGACGCGTGGGGCCTGGGTCACCGGGCCCGGGGCAGCAGCCGGCCTGGCTCGGGGGCCGCCCTGGGGCCGGTGTTGCTATCCTTCGCACGGCATGACGCGTCCACGGCCCACGCGCGCGCGCAGGCTCCCGTCGGTCACGGGCGCAGCGCTCGCGGCGATGTTCGCGAGCACGGCATGCGAAGCCGGCGGCGTGGTCGAGCTCAACTGGGCCTATGTCGACCGCGATGGCGACCCGATCTTCCCCGGCGGGCTGTTCTCGCCCAAGCTGCACGACGCCTGCGACCTCGCGGCCCACGGCGGCAGCGCCAGCCGGGTCGATCTCGCGGTGCAGCTCGAAATCTGCGACAGCGCCTGCGACGGCGACTGCACCGGCGACTGTGCGATCGTGGCGCCGCGACGCTTCGGCTGCGACGTCGCGCGCACGACCCTGTCCGACGTGCCGGCGGCGAGCGACCCGTATCTGTTCGTGATCAGCGCCGTGATCCTGGGCGCGGGCGACCCCTGCATCGCACCGCCACCGAGCTGCATCGCCGTGCCGGGCCCGCGCGAGCGCACCGTCGAGCAGGGCCAGGTCACCGACCTGCAGGTGTTCCAGATCGCGGTCGACATCGACCTGCGCGGCGACGACTCACTCGACCTCGAGGCGTGTGGCTGTGGCTGATCGACGCCGTGCGCTGGTGCTGGTGCTGCTGACCGCGGGCGGCTGCGTGTTCCCCAACGAGAACCCCACCGGCATCGAGTTCTCGTGGCTGTTCCGCGAGGCCGAGGGCTCCGACGGCGACGAGGGCCGCCGCGTGCTGACGTGCGACGGCGTCGGCATCGAGACCCTCGCCGCGACCGTGATCGATCAGGGCCACGACGACCGTCACGGCGTGTTCCGCTTCGCGTGCACGCAGGGCTTCCAGACCGACGACGACCTCGCGCGCACCGCCTCCGAGGCGTTCCTCGAGCTGCACCCGCGCAACTACGACGTCACGCTGTGGGCCGCCGACGAGGGCGACCACGAGGTGCTGTCGAACCGCGCGGTCGACGTGCTGTCGCGCTCGGTCACGCTCGAGCTGTGGGAGCTGACGCGCGCGCCGATCGACTGGTCGCTGCAGGTGGTCCACCCCGAGGCCTGCACGGCGCTGACGCTGTCGCTCGAGTACGCCGATCCCGCCAACGCGCTGGCCGAGCCCGAGCTCGACGACGAGGGCGACGCGGTCGCGACGCGTTACCGCACCGCGCTGGCCTCGGATCGGGGGCTGTCGGTCAGCGGCGCCGAGGGCACCTGCGCGGCGGCCGGGGGCGCGCACGTGTTCGCAGGCGTGGACCGCGGCCACTATCGCCTGGTGGTCACCGCGGACCAGGCCGAGTGCGCCATCGAGGTCGAGCTCGCCGCCGGCGGCGACGACCACGCTCGACCTCGCGGCGCTGCCGTGCGGTTGAGCGCGCGGGTGTCCGCGTCATCGGTCCCGCGCCGGCATGCGCGAGGCCGGCGCGCCTGCTAACGTCCGGCCCGCGCATGGCCCTCGTGCCCCGCCCCCGCCTCCCCGTGCCGCGTTCGCGCTGGCACTGGGCGCGCGTGCCAGCCGACGCCGTCGTTCCGGCTGCGCTGGCAGCTGACCGCGCGCGACGGCACCGCGCCGCGCGAGATCACCACCGCGACGCAGTGCAGCACCGTGGGCATGAACACCGTGCGCATCCTGGTGACCGATCCGCTGGGCCTGGTCGCGCACGAGGACTACTTCCCTGCTTCGCCCGCGGCTTCGCCGACGAGGACACCATGATCGGCGGCCCCGAGCTCGACCCCGGCGATTACGTCGTCGAGGTCCGCGGGCTGCAGCGCGACCTGCTGCCGTGGACCGACGGTGAGCTCGACCCGGCGTCGACGCAGTTCTGCAGCGGTGCGGCCGAGACCATCGACTGCAACCCGCTCGACGTCGCGTGCGACTGTCACGGACTGCAGGCGCGCAAGGACGCGACCATCACCATCGACCGGTTCGTGCTGGTGCCGCCGCGCGAGTGCGTCGACGGCATCGACAACGACCACGATGGCCTGACCGACGCGCAGGACTCCGCCTGCAGCGTCGGCGGCGACGTGCCCGAGTCGCTCGAGGTCAGCGCGGTGCAGTTCCGCGCCACCGTGACGCTGCTCGACGGCAATCCCGCGCGCGTTGCGACGGCGTCGGCATCGGCGAGCTGCACGCGCGCGCGTGCCCGGCCGCGTCCGCAGACGCGCAGGGCTGCGCCGATGCCGACGCCATCGACATCGGCGCCACCGAGTGCCGCACCGACGACGCGGTCTTCTTCGACGCGACCCTGCCGGTCGGCGACTACGTGCTCGAGCTCACCGGCCGCGCCGGCGACACCGTCCGCACCCGGGCGCAGCTGTTCCCGTTCACGTTGCTGCCCGGCGCCGGCGCGTTCGTACCCATCGAGGTCGACTTCGCGGCGTCGTCGTTCGACCCACCGATCGAGGCGCTGGCCTCGTTCGGCCTCGCGTTCGCGCGCGACGCCGACGCGGCCGACACCCGCGGCTGCGCGCTTCCGCCAGCGGCGAAGGCGTGCTCGCGATCGACGAGATCACGCTCGAGGTCCGCGACGCCCACGGCGGACCCGTCTCGCCCGCGGTCAGCTTCACCGGGCGCTACGGCGCGCCGCAGCCGGCCACCGGCGCGTGCACCACCGCCGAGATCCACACCGACACGCTGGCGTGGGGCGGCTGGACCCTGCGCGTGGCGGCGCGCGCCGCTGACGGCACGGTCTGCTTCACCACCGACGGCGCCGGCCCCGACGGCACCGACGCGCCGCTGCAGCTCGCGCCCGGCTCCGATGCCACGGCCCTGGTCGTGCCGCGCGTGTTCGCGGACGACGGCCTGCCGCCGCCGTCGTGTCGCGACTGCAGCGACGACGGCGACTGCGGCGGGCTCGCATGCCACGACGGCGTGTGCGCGGCGGCGCCGTGACGCCGCGACCGCAGCGTCACCGCCCCGGGACCATGCCGATCTCGGCGCTGACCTCGGTGCGCCGCGGCTCGTGTTCCGCGACCGTGCGGGCCTGGGCTTGATCGATCATGCGTGGCCTCGGCGTTGACCGCCGCGAGCAGCCCGGACTTGCGCGAGTAGTTCACCGCGGTGTCGAGATCGCGGCGCTTGAACGCGGTGTAGCGCTCGAGGAACTCCAGCCGCTCCGCCATGCGGCGCTCGTGGATCCGGCGCATGTCGTCGGGGCCCGAGCGCACGTGCGGCACCGCTGATCATCAGCAGGTTGACCTTCTCGCGCCGGCGCTTGCGCGACTTGAACGCCTAGCCCAGCAGCGGCACCTTCGACAGGCCGGGCACGCCGCTGTGGTTGTCGCGCTCGACCTCCTTCATCAGGCCGCCGAGCACCAGCGCCTGGCCGTCGTGGGCGAGCACGTGCTCGAGCTTGAGCTTGCGCTTGGTCGTGCTCACGCCCAGGCCGCTGGACTCGACGAAGTTCTCGTTGTCGAGCTCGACGTCGAGCGAGACCGTGTCCGCGTCGTTGACGTGGGGTGTGACCTTGAGGCTGAGCTTGATGTCGCGCTGTTGGATCTGCTGAAACGGCACCAGGCTGCTGCCGGTGCCGCTGCCGCCGGGGTTGTAGCTGATCGCGCCCGGCACCGGCTTCTGGTCGCCGACCTCGATGAGCGCCTCGCGGTTGTCGGCGGTGTAGATGTGCGGCTCGGCCACCACGTTGACGTCGTCGTCGGTCTGCAGCGCCTGGATGATCACGCCGAACGCGGGCACGTCGTTGGACAGACCCGTGAGCGCGCCGCTGCCGGGGATCAGCGGCCCGAGCACGCCCGCGGCCAGCCCCGAGAGCACCGACGAGTCGAGCAGCAGCGAGTTGTGCGCGGCATCGGGTGCGGACGCGACGAAGCCGAGCCCCTGCCCGCTCGCGCCGCCGACGTTCGCGTCGACCGAGGCACCGAAGTGCGCGCCGGCGCCAGCCTGCAGCAGCTTGTCGGCCGAGAGCTCGAGCAGGTAGACCTCGATGTAGACCTGACGGCGCTCGGCGTCGAGGCCCTCGATGATGGGCGCGAGCGTGAGGTAGTCGGCCTGGGTCGCGTAGACCACCAGCGACCGCGTGGCGAGATCGGGCGTGACGCGGATGTCGGCACCGAAGCTCGGTGCTGCGCCGCCGGCCGGGCGCGCGCCGTCCTTGCCGCCGGCGGCCGCGCCCTTGCTCGCACCCGAGGCCAGCTGCATCAGCGTGTTGGCGACCTCCTCGGGATCGGCGTTGACCAGCGGCACCAGGTGGAAGCGCGCGGCCGCGCCCGAGGGCGGTACGTCGATGCGCTCGATGAGCTTCGCGATCACGGCGTAGTCGGCCGGCCGCGCCACGATCACGAGCGCATGGGTGTGCGCGTCCACCAGCACGCGCGACGCGGTCGCAGCCTGCGGTGACGGCGACTCGGGGCTCGCGGCCGCGGGCGCCTTGGCGCCACCGGTGTTGCGCTCGCCGCTGGGGCGCGACGGCTTGCTCGCGGCAGCTTGGCCCTGGCCGCCGAACAGCTCCTGCACCAGCGCGGCCACGGCCTCGGGCTCGGCGTGCTGCAGCCCGTGCAGGTAGATGCGCTCCTGCGGCATGCTGGCCCGATCGACCTCCTCCAGCAGTCGACGCATGCGCGCGACGTTGGTGCCGGTGTCGGTCACGACCAGCAGATCGTCGACCGCATCCACGCGCCCGGACTTGCTCTTGACGCCCTCGAGCAGGGTCCGCAGCTGCTCCGGCGCGGCCGCACGCACGCGGTACAGCTGCGTGACGTAGCGATCCGTGACCGGCGCCTGATCGTCGGAACCGTACAGCGGCAGTGCCCGCGTGGCGGCCTCGGTCGACTCGACGATCTTGTAGAACTCGCCGGCGTTCTCGACCGTCAGGCCCATGGTCTGCAGCGCGGCATGGAACGCGGCGTAGGCCTGCGCCACCGTGACCGGCTCGGGCGCGAGGATGGTGGCCTTGCCGCCGCGCACGCTCGGCTCCCAGATGAACTTCTGGCAGCTGACGCTGCTCATCCAGTGGACCAGGTCCTCGAGCTCGGCGGCCTTGGGCAAGGTGATGCGGAAGCGTTCGTTGCCACGATGACGCTCGCAGCGATCGAACGCCTCGGGCATCGCCGACGTCGGCGCCGACGGTGGCTCGGCCACGGGTTCGGTCGCGGCCGCGGGTTCAGCCGGTGGCGCGGCCGAGGACGGCAGCGGGGGCAACGCCAGCGCGAGCGCGCACAGCAACGACGACGATGGGGAACGCATCGCGGAGGACCTCTCGAGCCGCGGCGACGACCGCGGCGAACGGGAGCCCTCGGAGCAAGACGATCACCAGCGCCGGCGCGCCCGCGATCCCGCGGGGTTGCCGTTTCGACATCCGCTGCTGGTGCGCCGCCGCGACCCGGGCTCGCGCCGGGCCGCGACGAGTTGGCAGCCGCGCTACTTCTTGGACTTGGGCGCCTCGAACTCGAGGTTCTGCAGCAGGTCCTCGAGCGAGATCTTCTTCTCCAGCCGCTGGCTGTTGAGCTCCACGACCTTGCGACCGATGCGGTCGCCCTCCTTGGTGAAGTCGTCCAGGCGGCCGTTGAGCTTCGCCCGCAGCGCGCCGGCCGCGGGATCCTTCTTGATCGCCTCGAGGTTGGCGCGGGTCTCGCTCGCGCGCTGGTCGAGCTCGACCTGCTGACGCTTGAGCCCGTCGATCTCGGTGTCGATGCGGCCGATCTCCTGCCGCAGCTTCACGATCGGCTCGAGCTTCTTGCGCACGTCGGCGGTCAACGTCGCCTGCGCGACGATGCCCTCGAGCAGACCCAGCGCGCGCACGTCCCAGATCGACAGCGTCGTCACCGACGGCGTCTGCTCCACCAGGGTCACGCTGCCCTCGGCGCCTGCGGTGGCGACCGCGACCGGCACGAGGTAGCCGTCGGGCAGCTCCTCGGTGCCCTTGGGCCGATCGACCAGCTCGTAGTTCCAGCCGGCCTTGCTGTGGCGCACCAGCACCGTGTACGTGCCCATGACCGAGGGCGCCTTCACGGTCCAGGTCGTGGTCGTGCGCGCGAAGTTCTCCACCTCGAGCACGCCGCGGACGATCCGCAGCAGCTGCATCTGATCGCCGGAGTACGTCGCGGTCGAGCTGACCATGATGCCAGGCTCGACCGCGAACGGCAGCGTCGCGCTCACGCCCGCACCGACCGACTCCGACAGCCCCTCGCCGACGAAGCTGTCGCCGGAGTAGATGCTGATCGGGCCGGGCTCGAGCACGAACGGCGTGCTGTTCTTGAAGCGGACCACGCGGTACGGGTTGGCCTCGTAGCCCACGCCCGCGCCGCCGGGCTTGTACAGGAAGGTCTGCTCGGCCTCGACCTCTTGGTTGAGCACCGCGACCATGGTCGAGTTGCCGTTGGGCACCGTCACGCGGTCGCGCAGGTCGAAGCTCGACAGCCCGCTGATCTGCTTGCTACGCGCGCTGGCGATGGTGCTGCGACGCAGCGCGTCGTAGTCGATCGACTGCTCGGTGCTCGTGACGGTGCTCTCGAAGGCGCGCTTGGCCTCCTTGCCCTTGGGCAAGTTGTAGTACTCGTCGGCCGCAACCGCGCCGCGACCGGCGCCCCCGCCCATGCCGCCGATCGACTTCTCCGCCTCCTCGTAGTCACCGCCGTAGGGATCGGCGGGTGCAGATGCGGGCGGCGGCGCGGGCTCGGCGGAGGGCTGCGCGTCGTCGTAGGTGGTCTCGCCCACCGCCACGATCGCGCGGCGCGACACGCCGGCCTCGGTCAGGTCCGCGCGCTCGACCGTGCGCGGCGTGTGCAGGTCGTAGCGGAACGCGATGGGCTCGCCCGAGGTCAGCCCCAGCGACACGTCGTTCCAGTCCTCGCCGCTGGTGTTGTCGACCACGGCCCAACCCTGCAGCAGCGCCTTGCCCTTGCCCTTGGCCGGCAGCACCACGCGGTAGGTCGGCTTCCACATCGGTGCGGAGACGACGTAGCTGACCGCGAGATCGTGGGCCTTGCGCCCGGCGAGTCGGATCACGATCTCGACCTGCTGGAACATGCCCTCGCCCGCGCTCGCGTCGAGCCGCCGGTTGAGCTGTAGCGCGAGGTCGCCGTCGCGCAGCGTGACGCCGTGCACCCGCGACAGCCTCACGGTGTGCATGTCGTTGCCCTGCAGCAGCGTCACGCGATGGTCGCGCTGGTGCACCTCGCCGCCGCCGGCGATGGGACGCCGACGCATGTGCGGATCGGGCTCGTCGACGATGGCCTCGACCATGACGATGCGGCCGCGCACGTGGCCATCGTCGCTGCGCAGCACCACGTCGGTGCCGCGCAGGCCGTCGAGCACCTCGGCGAGGCTGCCGCGGCCCGGCGCCAGGCGGGAGAGCGCGGCGTTGGCCCAGCTCTCGGGATCCAGCGGCATCGACACGCTCACGGCCTTGCCGGTGCTGCGATCGATGACCGTCAGGCTCTTGAGCAGATCGTCGACCTGATCGCGGCGTACTTTGATCGCGAGCGCGTCGCCGTCGACCTCGCCGTGGCGCTCGAAGTAACCGATGCCGTTGCGATAGAGCACGACCCGGCGCAGCGCCAGGTCGGTCTGCGCCGCGGGATACGCCGAGCGGCCGTGGGCACAGCCCACCGCGGGAAGGACCGAGAACAGACAGAGCGCGAGCAGGTGTGCCGAACGATGTGGACGAGCCATGGGTTCCCCTGGGGACCGGACGCGCGCACCGGACCGCCGAACACGGGTCCACGGGCGCCACGCGGCGCGGACTCTACCCCCGCGCCATGGCACGCACCATGCGGTCGCACGATCTGCGCGACGGTCCCGGACGTGTGCCTGCGCCCTGCTCGCCTGCGCTGCGCCGCCGGCGATGCCACGCGGCCCGCCGCTGTTTCCAGGCCGGCGCCCCACGCATCGCCCTCGCGCGTGCCGCCTCCCCGGCGCGCGGAAAAATCCGCTTGTGTGCCCGCGCGCCGCGGACGAAACTCGTCTCGTGCGCGCGTGCGGCATGGCGACGGTCGCGGGCGGGGCGTGGCTGCTGGCCTCGCTGGTCTGCTCGAGCCCCGAGGCGAACGCGCCCGGTGCGACGCCGCCCGGTGCGTGCGCCCGCGAGGCCGTGCGCCCGAGCCCGCCGCCGCTGACGACGTTGCGGACCCGCGACGCGGAGGTCGCCATCTACGGCATCGACGGCGCGCTGCGCTACACCGTCATCGATGTCGCCGACGGCCGCGTGCTCGCACACCACGTCGCTGCGCGCGAGTTCGTGCAGCGCTTCCCGACGCTGGCGGCCCACGTGGAGCACGCGTTCGCCGACGACGACACCTGGCTCGACGCCAGCGTCACAGCGCCATCGCGGCCGCGTGGAAGCGCTGACGTAGCGCCTTGATCGCGTCGTTGCTGCGGACCGGGTGCACGCGGTTCGACAGCAACACCATGATGCGTGCGCCGCCTTCGGCCGCGGGATCGATCCACACGCTGGTGCCGGTGAAGCCGGTGTGGCCCACGGCGTGGGCGCTCGACGCGTTGCCGGTCGCACCGCTGCCGTCGGGGTTGGCACCGTCGAAGCCCAACCGACGGGTGGAGCCGGGCACCGTGCTCGGGGTCCAGAAGCGATCGCGCACCGTCGCGTCGAGCGGACCGAGGTTGCCGTGCAGCCACGCGCGCGCGAGCTCGTGCACCGACCACGCGTCGCCGAACAGGCCCGCGTGCCCGGCCACGCCGCCCATGACCCAGGCGTTGTCGTCGTGCACGGCGCCGTGCGCCAGCGGTCGACCCTTGCGCACGGCAAGATGCGACGGCGGCGTGTCGCCGTGCAGCGCCTCGTCGTAGACCTCGGTCGGCGCGATGCGCCGCTCGAGCGCGCCGGGCAGCGCCGCGTCGACCTGCAAGCGGCGGAAGCCCAGCCCCGGCAGCGGCAACGCATCGAAGCCCAGGGGATAGGCCACGCGGTCGGCGAAGCTCGCGTCGAGCGGCGCGTCGAAGATGCGCTCGAGCCATGCGCCGACGATCATGAAACCGAGATCGCTGTAGACCGCGCGCTGCCGCGGCGGCGCCTCGCGGACGGTGCCGCACACGCGTTCGAGCACGGCCGCGGCATCGAACGGCGCGACGTCGAGGAAGTACTCGCGGTGCGCCGCGAGCCCGGCGCAGTGCTCGAGCAGATCCGCCAGGTTCGCGCCGGGGCACGCGCGCGACCACGGCGCGGGCACGGGATCGTCGAGGCGAACGCGCTGCTCGGCGACCGCGAGTGCGACCAAAGTGGTGGACGCGAGCACCTTGGTCAGCGACGCGAGGTCGTAGACGGTGTCGCGGGACGCGGGCTCGCCGGCCGCGACGAAGCTCGGGTGATCACCCAGCGTGCCGTGCGCTTCGTGATAGACCACCGCGTCACCGCGGCTGACGACCGCGACGCAACCGGGGAAGGTGCGATCACGCACCGCCTCCTCCAACAACGAGAACAGGCGTGTGTGCGGATCCATGGCTGGTTGCAGCTTGCCCGCTTCGGCGCGCTCGGGCTACAAAGCCCTGGTCATGACGGCCGCTGGTTTGCCCCCGACCGACCGTCCCGACCGCGAGCGGCTCATCGTCGCGCTCGACGTGCCCTCCGCCGACGTCGCGTTCGACGTCGCCGGGCGGCTGTCGGGCCACGTGGGCATGTTCAAGATCGGGCTGGAGCTCTTCGTCGCCGAGGGCCCGCAGGTGGTCCGCCGCATGCGCGAGCTGGCGCCCGACGTCGACATCTTCCTCGACCTCAAGCTGCACGACATCCCCAACACCATGCGCGGTGCGATCCGCAGCGTGCGGACGCTGGGCGTGAAGTTCGTGACCGTGCACGCCGGCAGCGGCACCGCGCACCTGGCCGCGTGCGTCGAAGAGGCCGGTGACGCGGTCGGCATCCTCGCCGTCACCGTGCTCACCAGCCAGGACGACGTCGCGTGCCGTCAGGCCGGACACACGCGCGCGCTCGACGAGCTGGTCGAGATGCGCGCGGTCTGTGCCCGCGAGGCCGGCTGCGCCGGCGTGGTCTGCAGCGGTCGCGAGCTCGGCCGCGTCCGCGCGGTCGCGCCCAAGCTCGCGCGCGTGGTGCCGGGCATCCGCCCCGCGGGCGCGGATCTCGGCGATCAGCAGCGCGTGATGACGCCTGCGCGCGCCGTCGCCGAGGGCGCGACGCACATCGTCGTGGGCCGGCCGATCCTGCAGGCCGAGGATCAGGCCGCGGCTGCGGACGCGATCGTGCGCGAGCTGGCTCAGCGCCAGATGTAGGCCCGCGGCGTGCCGGCGACCTCGACCACGAGCACGGGCTCGTCGGTCGCGTCGAGCAGCAGCTGCGCCGGCTCGCCCATCGCGAGGGTGTCGACCAGCGCCGCCAGGCTGATGCCATCGTGCACGGCCATGAACGCCGCGCGCAGGTCGGCGTCGTCGCCGGCGTGGACCTCGACCAGGACCGTGTCGCCGTCGTCGAGCTGCAGCTCGCGCTCGACCACCGCGGCGGCGGGCGCGAACGCGACGTCGGTGCGGCCGCAAGCGGGCCCGAGCAGCGGCAGCGCCGCGAGCGAGCACGAGGCCAGTGCGATGCGGGCAAACGAACGCGCGGCGGTCATGCCGTGGGCATCGACCGCCGCGCAGGTGGGCTTGAGCGGGCCCGGGGCAGGCGTCAGTGGTGGTGCATCACGTCGACCGCGTGGCCGTCGACCAGCTCCATCGGCCGGTTGCTGTGACGGGCGAGCTGGACCGCGTCGCGCAGGCGCTCGAACAGCTCGCGCGAGTTGGGCAGGCCGTACAGCGGCAGCTCCGGCGTGGACTGATCCGTGCTCATCACCGTCACGCGCGCGACGCCCATGATGCGGTCCCACAGCGACTGGTTGTACTTCACGTCGAGCACGCGCCACAGCTCGAGGCTGTCGACGGTCTTGCTCAACACGCCGCGCTCGAACTCGATGCGACGCAGGGTGATCTTGTAGCGCGTGGTCGCGTGCCGCAAGAACGTCCACACCATGCCGGGGATGCCGATGAACGACAGCAGCCACAGCGGCCACGACTGGAACAGCGAGATCCGTGCGAGCAGCGAGCCGAGCACGCCGGCGGCGATCGACGCCAACACCCACTTGGCGTAGTCGAACGCGTACGCGCCGTGCTTCGCGGGGCCGTAGTAGATCAGCTCCTCGCTGCCGGGCTGCGCGACCGAGCCCGCCGGCGCCTGTGCGCGGGCGGCAGGTGGGCCGGGCGGCGTCTGCGGTGCGGGGGACTGGGGCGGGCCTTGGGTGGGTTGCATGCCGGCCTTTCGCGGGACGACGCCAAAGATAGCGTCCCCTACCCAGGCGCGGAAGTTCGCATTTCCGTCGCTGCCCCGGGGGCGGTGCGGTGCAGGCACCCGGTGCTACTCTGACGAGCGACGCCATGTACCTGCTTCGCGCGCAGCTCGAGCACGTGCCCCCGTTCGGCACGCTGGATCTGCCGTTTTGCGACGATCAGGGCCGCGCGCGCCTGCTCACGGTGGTGCACGGCGCCGGCGGGGTCGGCAAGACCGTGCTGCTCGCGACGCTGGGCGCGACGCGCCCGGGCAACGCCACGGTTCTCTTCGGCGGCGCGCTGGGTCCCGGGCCCACGGCGACGTGCGAGTGGCACCTGGGCCCCGACGATCCCGAGCGGCCGCACCCACTGGTGATCGCGACGCCGGCGCAGGCGCGCCCGGGCGAGGACGAGGGCGCCGCGCTGCGGCGGCGCGAGCAGGCGCACTTCGAACGCAAGGCCCGCGACGGCGGCTTCGTGTTCCTGACGTTCCCCAGCATCCGGTGGTTCTCGCGGCAACCGGTGTCGCTGCACGCGCCCACGCGCACGGTCGCCCACTACGACGTGCGCACGACGGTGAACCTCGACGACGCGCAGCGATCGGATCTCACGCGCGACACCAAGATGGCGCTGGTCTACGCCGCGGTCGCTGCAGCGCTGACGCCCCACAGCCAGCGCGAACGCAACCTGCAGCGCGATCGCTCGCCGCTCGACATGCGCCTGCTCGGCGCGGCCATGCGCGACGTGGTCGATGCGCTGGCCCAGCTCGCCGGCTTCAGCTACGCCGGCGTCGATCCGGTCTCGCTCGAGCCGGTGTTCGTCAGCGTCGGCAACCGCCGCGTGCCGTTCGACGGCCTGCCCACCCGCTGCCGCCACCTGGTCGCGATCGCAGCGCTGTCGGTGCGCACGCTGTGGGCCGCCTACCCTGGCACCGACCCGCGCGCGACCGAGGGCGTGATCGCGATCGACGACGTCGATCTGTTCCAGGACACTGCGGTACAAGAGCGCATCGTGGGTGTGCTGCGCCAGGCCTTGCCGGCGGTGCAGTGGATCCTGACGACGAGCTCGCCGGTGGTCGCGGGCTGCTGCGAGGCCGGCGAGATCCTCACGCTGCGGCGGCTGCCGGACGACGAGCGGGTGGAGCTGTTCGTCGACACGCAGGCGCAGACGCACTGAGTCTCGAGCGAGGAAGCTCTGCCTCTTCCCAGACCGAGTCAGCGCGGCCGCAGGCTGTCGAAGAACGCCGCGATCGTACCCGCCGCGTGTGGCGGCCACATGTGCCCACGCAGGGCCGCGCCGCGGTGTTCGCACCACATGACCGGCTCGGTCGGCGCGCAGCGATCGTAGCGCGTGCAGGTCGCGTCGCCGTCGCTGCGGGTCGCGCCGGTGTCGTCGCAGTCGTTGCGTCGCAACATGGCATCGCGCGCGGCCTCGCCCAGTCGCACCGACACGATGCGATCGTCGCGACCGTGCACGAACAACGCAGCGACGCGGCGATCGTCGCAACGCGGCAGCACCGGCGTGCCCTCGACCGCCGCGATGCCGCGCAGGCTCGCGGCGCGCTTGCAGCCCAGGGCGCTGGCCATGGTCGCGCCGTAGCTGTGGCCCACCGCGAAGACGCGCGCGGTGTCGATGCAGTAGCGCTCGCCCAGCTGCTGCACCAGTGCGTCGAACAGCGCGAAGTCCTCACCGGTCGCGCTCAGATCCCAGTTTGCCTCGCGACCACGACGCACGCGGCCGTCGGGATACGCGACCACCGCAGTCTCACCCATCGCCGCGTCGAGCCCGAACATGCGCCGCGCGAGCCCGCCGCTGCCGCCCAGGCCGTGGAACGCGATCACCAGCGGCAGCGGCGTGCGGCCGTCACTGCCGATCGGCGCGACAACCTCGGCACTGCGATCGCGACCGTCCACGCGCAGCGCGAGCGTCTCGTGGCCTCCGCGCGGTGACGCGCTGCAACCGGAGCTCGGTCGCACGCCCGGCCGCAGCCGCGGCGCGGATGGCTGCGGCGTCGCGGCGGGCTGCGCGGGCGCGGGCGCGGGCACCGGCGGTGCGACGGCTGGCGTAGGCACCGGCTGCGGCGCGGACTCGGGCGGTGGCGCGCGGCGATCGCAAGCGAGCACGAGCACCAGCCCGGCGCCGACGCGTGCGCGTGCGTTCACGACCGCCAGCGTACGTGGAAACCGCCGCCGGCGAAACGACGGGCCCGCAGCCCCGCGCGGCGCCGATGCACCGTTGCTCAGCCGCCCGCTGCAAGCATCACGGCGGAACCCCGCGGCATGGCGTGGCACAGGTGCTGTGGATGAGCGGACGAGCAGGCCCGATCCGGGTTGCGCGATGGGCATGGATGTCGCTGATCGTGGCGAGCGCGGCCGCCTGCCGCAGACCCGATGCGCAGAGCAACGACGCGCCGCGGCCGCGCCCACCCGCGGCGCCCCGGAGACGAGCAAGCTGTCGAGCTGCAACCGCGACGCCCTCGTCGACGCGGCGCGCGAAGTCGACGAGGCGACTCGGAGCTGGAACCCCGCGAGCGGTCGGCTGCCCGACAACTCCGCGCGGGCGATCGCGGCGACGTGGACCGCGTGCCCGGAGCTACCCGTCGATGCCAAGGCCTGGCTCGATGCGCACGTCATGCACGAATCTCATCGAACCGTGTCCCGTGTGCCCGCGGGCGAAGACGCCGACGCCGCGCTCGACGGTCGGATGCCCGGCCACGCGCAGTATCACCGCGAGCTCCCCGCACCGAGCGCGACGACGTGGAGCGGCAGCACCTGCGTGCACTACGACGAGCTGCAGCGACTGCAGGCAGGACCAGGCAACCGCGCTGCAGGCATGTACGATGCCTGTCAGCTGGCGCGCTTCGACATCGTCACGCGCGAGGAGTTCACCGCGATGCAGGCCCAACCATCGCTGGGTGGCTTCGCGTTGTACCGCACGTTGATCGAGGGCGGCGTCCTGTACGACACCGCGCGCAGCCTCGCCCGCGCGGTGATCTTCAGCGACACCGGACACTCGGCACTGGATGTGCTCGCGCTGCCGTCGAGCACACGCGCGCACCCGTTCGCGTGGAAGGGCGGCCTCGCCTGGTCGACGCTCGCGATCGAGTTCGCCGATCGCCACCTCGTGAAGGTCGAGGCCGACGGCAGCGCCGAGCCCGCTGCACTCGAGGACGGCATGCTCTGGCCGCTTCGCTCCGCGCTCGCCGAGGATCTCGCGAGCGCACGCAAGCTCGGCATCGCCGGCGCTGAGCCGGCCGCGCCGCTGGCGATCGATCGCGAGCTCCGCTGGCGCGCGCTGGCGCCTGGCCTCGCGGCCGCCGCGGCCGCGGGCTGGCCCCGCGCCCAGCTCGTGGCGTTGCGCGCGGACCCGATCGCGCCGGTCGGGGCCGTGACGGTGTCGCTGTCCGTTCGCAACGCAGTCGCTGTTGCGGTGGTCGGCGAGCGGAGCAGCACCGTGCGCTGCGGCGCAGCCAGCGACGCGGTGCCGCTTTTGCCCGCGCCCAGCTGCGTGGTCGCGGGCGCGACGGTGGAGCTCGTGGTCGAGCCCGCCGCGCGGTGGCAAACGGTGATCGATGCCGTCGACGCGCTGCATCCCGCAAGCGTGGCGCTGCGCGTCACCGCAGCGGTGCGGCAGTGAACCGCGTGCCGTCACGCCTGCATCACTGCGTCCAGCGCACGTGGAAGTGATCCGCATGCCCGCGCCAGTCGCGGATGACCCCCGCACTCGCGCGGTTGCCCCGCGGGTACTGGAAGAGCGCTTCGAGCGTGTCCTTGGGTGTGCCGGCCGCCAGCGCGTGCTCGTAGAGCATCCGCTGCACCTCGTAGTCCATGAAGATCCACGCGACCGCGTGGGTGTCGAGCAGCGCACGCACGAGCTGCCACGTGCGCGCGCGATCGAGGTTGGCCGCGGTCGCGGTCACGAACCGCGACACGTCGGCGACGCTGCCGCGCAGCACGTAGCCGATGTCGACGTCGCGGCCGGCGCGATGCGAGATGTGCGGTGGGAACGGGCCGCCGCCGGGCTTGCTGAGATCGCCCACGTGCACGTCGGGCCCGCCCTGCGCCACCCGCACGTAGGCGCGCAGGGCCTCGCGCAGGCGGTGGACCGCGCGGCGCGTGCCCCAGGCATAGGCGGGCGTCTTGACCACCCAGCCGGGCCCCGACTCGAACTGCACGCCGTCGGCCATGGTCTCGGGCATCGATTCGTCGACGAAGTCGGCGTAGAACACGTCGTCGGGCGACAGCGCCGCCGGCTCGGCGCCCGCGCGCAGCAGCTCGCGTTGCTCGTCGTGCACCAGCTCGACGCGACCCGCAGCGATGGCCGCCACGATCGCACTTTTGCGGATCGCATCGCCGACGCGATAGTGCGCGATGGTGCCGGCCTCGGCGTCGCGGATCGTCGCGCGCGCCTGGCTGGGATCCGCCGGCACCTGGGTCGCGAGCAGCACCAGCGGCAGGCTGGTCGCAGGCAGCTCGGGCGGCATCGGTGCGGGCTGCTGCGGCGCCTCGACGGGGGGCTGCGTGCCGAGATCGGCCGGCGGGTCCACGGGCGGCGGCGGATCGCCCGTCTCGTCCCGCACGGCGGCGCCTGGCGGATCGCGCCCGCACGCGAGCAGCAGCAGCGCCAGGCCCCACGCGGTGCGGATCACTTCACCACGATCTCCACGTCGGTCCGCCGCGCGCCGACCTTGACCACGCGTTGCAGCGGCGCGCCGTGCTCGGGCGTGACCACCAGGCGATAGCTGCCCGGCCGCGCGACCGCGCGATCGAAGCGGCCGTCACGGCCGCGCGTGGTCCAGCGCTCGCCCTCGAAGCGCTCGATCTCCTCGACGTGGACCTCGGCCGCGACCGGCTTGCCCGCGGCATCGCGCACGTGCCCGCCGATCCACGGCCCGCGCACGCGGTCGAGCAGCGCCATCCACAGCGGCCGCGTCGCGGCGATGGCTTCGTTGCGCACGTCGAGCGCGGGGTTGTGGTGCGAGCCCTCGATCACGAACGCGATGGTGCCGTGCTCGTGCAGGTACCAGTCCTGGTCGCTGCCTGCGACCGGATACGGGCCCTTGCGCACGGCATAGCTGCGATCGTTGGGCTGCACCCCCGCGGCGGTCGCGAGCTCGATGCCGATGGCCTTGGGTACGTCGGGATCGAGGTCGCGCTTGGTCTCGACCACGTAGGAGCTGTAGACATCGGTGCCGTAGGTGTGAAACGACAAGACCGCGGCGAAGCGCTCGCGCTCGGCCAGGCCCATCATCGCCAGGGTCTCGGGCTCCGAGCCTGGCGCGGGCCCGCGATACCACTTGTGCATCGGCGCGTCGGAGCTGCCGGGCTCGCCCCAGCCGAAGGGGTAGTTGCGGTTGAGGTCCACGCCCTCGAACGGATCGGCATGGCCGTCTCCGTCACCGTCGAACGCGTTCTTGCGGATGGCGAAACGCGACTCGTGCACGAACATGGCGTTGCCGTCGACGTTGACCAGCGGCACGCACCAGATGTCGAGGTGCTCGAGCCACGCGGTCACGCGCGGGTCGTGCCGGTGTCCCGCCAGCAGCGTGTCGATCGCGTCGAGCACGTACTCGATCGCGAGCAGCTCGCTGCCGTGGTGGCCACCGTTGAACAGCACCGCGGGCACGTCGTCGCGCGACTTGGCCGCGCCGATGCGCAGGCCCCAGATCGTGCGCCCGGCGTGGCTGCGGCCCAGCTCGACCAGCTCGGTGAGCTTGGGGTAGCGCTCGTGGTAGGCGCGCAGCAACTGCTCGACCAGCGCGGGATCCTTGTAGCTGTCGTCGAGCACGAAGCCGCGGCCGCGACGCTGCACCGGCTTGCCCTCGCGGGCACGGAAGGCCTCGTTCTCGACCTTCCACGGGATGTTGCTGTCGATCGCGAGCACCGCGACGTCGCTGCGTCGCAGCCGCTCGTAGCCGACGGTGTCGAGGAACAGCACCGCGCGCTTGCCCTCGGGCGTCGCCAGGGTCGCCGTGACCGCGCCGCGCAGGGCCTTGGGCAGGCGCTTGACCGCGGCGGCGTCGATCCACGCGTAGCGGGTGTTGCCGAAGGGCGTGACGTCCGAGGGCGGCATCACGCCGTAGCGACGTCCCCGCGCGGGCATGTGCTCGACACTCGCGTGCTTGGCCGCGTCCATCGCGGTCATCGCCGTGATCGCCGCCTTGGCGTCGTGCTTGGGGCCCACGCGCACACCGACGCAACCGAAGGCATACGTGGTGTCGTGCGCGGTCGTGGTCGCGATGTGCTCGAGCGTGTCGCCGTCGTACACGCTCGCGACCAGCTGCGGCCCGACCATGAGGATGACCAGCTCGAGCGTCTTGCGCTTCTCCACCGGCGAGGCCTTGGTCCCGATCGCGGCCTCGGGCCCCAGCGGCAGCACCATGCCGCGATCCCAGCGGTGCAATCGCAGGCTCTGACCCTCGAGCGACGCGCCGTAGCCCGACAGCAGCTCCGGCGGATCGCCCTTGTAGCGCTGCCGCACCAGCACGCTCAGATCGAGCGACGCCGAGGCCTCCATCCGCACGCGCACCAGGCCGTTGCCCAGGTGCGCCGCGGGATCCTCGGGGAACCACAGCTGCTCGGCCGGTGGCGTGGCGAACACCGGCCGCAGACGATCGCCGTCGGTCGCGAAGCTGCCGCGGGTCTTGGCCTTGCCCACGACCGCAGCATCGGCGGCGCGCAGCTTGCCGAACAGCGTGCTCTCGCGCTTGTCGTCGTGCTGCGGGAAGCCCGAGACCGACGGCGCGGCTGCCGGGGCCGCGTGCGCACGCGCCGGCAGGGCAGCGCACAGCGCCAGGGCCGCGATCGTCGTGCCGAGTCGACGCACCATCACAGCATGCGCGAGCCCGGTGGCCCGGGGCAAGTCCGCGCCGGCAGCAACGGTCAGTCGCCGGCGTTGCTGGGCAGCCCGATCACGGTCACGTCGCCGTGGTCGGTGGGGATGCGCTCGAACAGCAGCTGCATGACCCGCTGGTAGCCCTCGCGCGCGAGCCGGGTCTGCATCTGCCGGCCGCCCTCGACGTTGTGGTGCCAGTGTCCGCTCTGGCGGAAGGCGCCGCCGGACATGGTCTGCAGCACGATGGTGCGGTGATCGAACGGCAAGCCGCGCACGTTGGCGCGATAGCCAGCGGTGATCTGACCGCCCCAGGAGCTGGGTGCGTTGGAGGTGTAGAACACGCGCACGGGCACGCCGAGCTTGCGCGCGGCCTCGCCGACGGTGCGCATCGAGTCCTTGCCCAGCAGATCGCCCTTGATCGGCATGATGCGGCCCTGCTGGAACAGCAGCCGCACGTAGGCGTAGTGCTCGGGGTTCGCGAGCCAGCCATAGCCGGGGGCCTTGGGCTCGGGCTCGAGCTGGCCACGGTAGTAGGTGTGCAGGCGATCGCGCGTGGCCCAGTAGCCGCGGCGGATCTTCGCCAGCTCGGGCTTGTCCGCGAACTCGGCCTCGATCAACGCGACCGCGCGCTTGGACTCGGGCCCCGACCACAGCGCGACGAATTCCTCCGGCGTCGCGGCGGCGAGCACGAACACGCGCAGGCGCTGGTGGTGATCGGTCACGCGCGGGTCGTAGTCCATGACCCAGGCCCACTGTGAGCGCGCGATCGCGATGAAGCTGTAGTTCTGATCGCTGCCGACGCCGAGGTACGCGCCGCCGATGTTGGCGAGGTAGCGCTGCCACAGGTACGCGCGCGGCTCGTTGGACTCGAGATACGGGAACGGATCGCGGCAACCGACCTCGCTGCGACCGCCGCGCGACTGCGTGGGCCCCCACGACTCGCGCACGGTCTCGGAGCAGATCGGCTTCTCTTCGATCGGATCCTGCGCGATGGCGTGGAACGCCGCGAGCGCGTCGGCGTCGGGCGGCGTGGGATCGGGCGCGGCCGACCGCGGCGTGGCGATCGCGACGGGCGGGAACGCGGTCAACACACCGTCGTCGGTGGCGCAGCGTCCGCTCAAGCGATGATCGCCGCTGCGGATCGATTCGACGCGGCGGTGCGCGCCGCGGATCCGCGCCGCGGGCCAGTACCACGACCCGCCGCGCAGCACTCGCGTCGACTTGCACGGATGCGCGCCGTCGCACGGACCCTGCGGATCGCGGCCGTTGCACGCGGCACCGCAGGCGGCGATGTCCTCGATGCCGGCGCTGGCGGTCCACTCGTAGCCGTTGCCGGCCATCTCGAACAGACCGTAGTGCCCGGCGGGGAAGTGCCCCACGGGCTTGGTGTCGTGCTCGTTGCAATCCCAGCGGTGGGCCTTGCCGGGATAGGGCTTGCACCCGACTGGCGCACACTCGCGGTACTGCGCGCGCTCGCAGGTGGGCTCGTCGTTGCCCCACGGATAGAGGTCACCGTCGGGTCCGCGCGCGGCCTTCTCCCACTCCCACTCGGTCGGCAGGCGCTTGCCGGCCCACGCGCAGTAGCGGACCGCGCGTTCCCAGTCGAGCGGGACCATGGGCTGCTGCGGCCCGACGAAGGGCTGCATGATCTTCTGCTCGCCGTTGCGGCGACGGGGACAGGCGCCGGCGGCGTGGCAGCGATCGTACTGCGCGATCGTGATCTCCTTCTGATCGATGTAGAAGGTCGAGATCTCGAGCTCGCGCTGCGGGCGTTCCTCGGGCTCGCCCTCGTCGCTGCCGACGATCACGAAGCCGCCCGCCACGCACGACATGCCCGCGGGCGGCTCGACACATGGCGCGTGCTCGGAACCCAGGATCGCGCCGGGCAGGCCCGCGGCGTGGGCGAGCTCGAGGATCGCGACGAGATCCGCGGCCGGGCGCACGTCGGCGATCTCGATCGCGAGCGGACGGCCGCGCAGCCCCGCGGGCAGCGCGGTGAAGAGCTCGGCCCGCAGAGCGTCCGCGCGCGCGAGCGAACGCGCGCCGTCGAACAGTTCGACGCCGTGCTCGCGTACCTGCAGGCGCGCACCGTCACCCCGCGGCGCGAACGCCAGCGGCAGCGCGACGGAGCGTGGGCCCGCGGTGATGGTGCCCACGCGCTGCTGCGGCAGCGACGCGAGCACCGATCGCAGCGCGCCCACGGTGATGCCCTCGCCCAGCTGTACGCGCTGCGGCGCGGCGGCGGCGAGCGCCTGCTGCACCGCGTCCATGACGTAGCTGGGGCGCAGCTCGGCGGTGAGCACACCCGGCGCGTGCGGCGGACGCAGCGGCGCGAGCGAGCGATCGCCCAGCCGCACGTGTCCGTCTGCGATCACGATCGTGCCCTCGGGCTTGGCCGCGCTCTTGGCCGCGGCCGCGTCGTCGCCGTGCTCGGCCCGCGCGGGGTGTTGCTGGCCGGCACCGCGGGCGGCTCGCCGCACGCGAGCGCCAGCGCGAAGAAGACGGCCGCGAGCGGGCGGATCACCCGTCGGTGATAGCAGGGCCAGCGCCGCGGCCTCAAGTCCGCGCCCGCGGGCGCGCGCGCGCGCACCGAACCGGCACCGCCGCCGCCGCGTGGCCGCCGGCTACTGGCACAGCTGTGTGGAGCTCGAGCACGTCATGCTCAGGCACTGCGCATCGGTGCTGCAGGGTTCGCCCGCGTTGCCGTGCGAGCACACGGTCGCGCCCTCGTTCTGCAGCACGCAGTTGCCCGCGGTCTCGCACGGTGCCCCCGGCGAGTCGCACGGCAGCCCCGAGCACACCCCCGGCACGGTCGCACCGGTGGGCTGCAACACGCAGGTGCCGGTGGGGCAGTCGCTCGGCTGCTCGCACGGATCTCCCGGCGCACCATGGCTGCAGCCGAAGCCGTTGTCGACCTCGATGCACACACCCTCGGTGTCGCACGCCTGCCCCGACGCCATGCACGTCGACGCGCCGCCCGAGCTGCCGCTGCTCTCGCCCGATCCACCGCTCGAACCGCCGCTCGAACCACCACCGCCGCCCGAACCACCCGCCGATGCGGACGCCGACGCCGACGCGCCATCGCCCCCGCCACCGAACGTCACCCCGACGCTGACCATGCCCTCGGTCGCGCTGCCGACCGGCGCGGGCCCGCCGTCGTCGGGCTCGGCACACGCGACGGCGAGCGCGAGCGCGAGCGGGGCGCAGCGCCGTCCACGATCGCGAGCCAAGGGGCGCACGGCTCGATCGTAGCGGCCGTGCCGGTCGCCGTCGAGTCACGTCACTTCGGCGTGGCCTCGTGCTGATCCACCAGCAGCACGTTGCCATCCGGATCCTTGATCACGAAGTGCGCCGGCCCGTCGCCGGGCTCGGTCGGCTTGTCCGGGCTGTAGCCCGCTGCCCGCATCGCGGCTTCGATCGCCCGCGCGTCGGGCGGGTTGAAGGTGATCAGGTTGCCCTCGAACATGCCGTGGAAGAGGCCGATCTTCGCCGTGCCCGAGGCCAGCACGACGAAGCGCTTGCCGTCGCCGGCGATGCGGCGAAAGCCCAGGGTGTCGTAGAAGGCCTTGGCGGCCTCCATGTCCCGGACCGCGAGGCTGATGGAGAAGTGCCCGAGATCGAGCGTGTCGGTTGCGCGCGTGGTCGCGTCGTTCGTCATGGCACAGGGATAGCCAGGGCCACCTGGGCGGGCTTGCCAATTCTTGCGAAAGTTCGGTCGAGCCCGATGAACCAGCGCGTCGACTACCTGGCCTCGGTCAACCGCGCGATCGACCACATCGTCGCGCACCTGGAGCAGCCGCTCGTGCTCGCGGACGTGGCGCGCGTGGCCGCGTTCTCGCCGTTCCACTTCCACCGCGTGTTCAGCAAGCTCGTGGGCGAGACGCTCGCGTCGTTCGTGCGACGCCTCCGCCTCGAGCGCGCCCTGGGCATGATGGCGCGCGCGGCCGACCGCGACGGCGGACCCAACCTCACCGAGATCGCGCTCGCGTGCGGCTTCTCGTCGTCGTCGGACTTCTCGCGCGCGTTCAAGCAGCGCTACGGCCTGCCGCCGTCGGCCTACGATCTCTCGGTCCACCGCGTGCACCACCGCGACGCGTTGGCCCAGCGGTTCCCCGATCACCGGCTGCAGCGGCTGCCGCCGGGCGAGAACCCCGACGGCTTCCGCGTCACCGTGCGCGAGCTGCCCGCGCGCCACGTCGCATACATCCGCGTGCTGCAGCCGTATCGCGGCGGCGTGCTCGAGGCGTGCGAGCGGATGCTCGCGTGGGGCCGCGCGCGCCAGCTCGAGCGCGGCCAGTGGCTGGGCTACACCTGGGACGATCCCGAGCTCGTCGCGCTCGACGACTGTCGCTACGACGTCGGCGTGGTGCTGCCCGGTCCGCGTCCGGCCGACGGCGAGGTCGGCGTGATCGCCCTGCCCGCACTGCGCGTCGCCGAGCTCGCGATCGACGGCCCCATCGACCTCGAGATGCGTGCGCTCGACTGGCTGTATGGCACCTGGCTGCCCGGCTGCGGCGCCATGCCCGACGAGCAGCCGTGCTTCGAGGCCTGGCGCGGCGTGCCCTTTGCCCACGGCACCGAGCGCTTCACGCTGTCGCTGCAGCTACCGCTGCGCTGACGCGCGCGACACGGGCGACCGGCACCGCGACTGCGGTGTCGCGATCGCGTCGGACCCGGCCGCGCAACCACGGCAGCTGGGCGCTGGCACTTCGCCTGCAATGCCCCGCTGGCATGGTGGTGTTGGGTTGGCGACGTTGGGTGGGGTGTGTGCTGGTGGGGATGAGCTCGGGTGCGATTGCGTGCGATTCGGTCGATCGCTCGGTGGATCGCGACGTCGCCGACGACGGTGACGACGACGACGATCCCGACGACGGCTCGGACGCACCCGACGACGACGATCCGCAGACGCCCGACGACGACCCGCCGCCGGACGAGGATCCGGACGGCCCGACCCCGGAACCCCAGCCGCGCCCGCCGGCGGCGCAGCCGTGCGACGGCCAGCCGTGGGAAGGCACCGTCTGCGCGCTCGACGACGGCTCCGAAGGGGCCTCGTGGTGCATCCTGATCGACGGCCAGGAGTTCGACACGCCGTGCAGCGCCGAGCCGCCCGAGTGCGTGCCCGGTGAGGGCGAGGACTATGGCTGCGGCGGCGACATCTGCACGTGGACCGGCGATCACTTCGAGCTCTTCTCGTGGTGGGAACCCGACTGCAACACGCCGCTGGTGCTGCAGTTCCCCGGCGAGTCGCTCGACTTCACGCCGGCGGTCGCAGCGTCGTTCGACCTGTCGACCGACGGCTCGTGCATGAGCAGCGACTGGCCCACCGCGCCGTGGCTCGCGATGGATCGCGACGGCGACGGTGAGATCCGCAGCGGTGCGGAGCTGTTCGGTAGCGCCACGCCGATGGCCGCCGGCACCGCGCGCCACGGCTTCGCGGCCCTGGCCGAGCTCGACAGCAACCGCGACGGCAAGATCACCGCCGCCGACGCTCGCTTCGCCGAGCTGGTGCTGTGGTCCGACCTCGACGACGATCGCGTCGGCGCGGTCGGCGAGCTGCGCCCGATCGCGCAGGCGCAGATCGTCGCGATCGACCTCGGCTTCGCCCGCCGGGCCAGCTGCGACGCCCACGGCAACTGCGGCGTCGAGCGAGCCAGCTTCGAGCTGCGCGAGGGCAACGCCACGCGCATCGGCGAGGTCGTCGACGTGCACCTGCCCTGCCGCTGAGCCGGCCGCGGCGGCGAGCGCGGTCGATCGCGGCGGGGCGCGATCGACTGCGCTCGGGTCACGGGTCGTAGCCGGGGAACAAGCCCGCGGGTGCGTGCTTGCGCGGCGGGAACAGCGTCGCGCCGGCGCTGATCTTGTCCGCGATGCGCTCGCCGATCGCGGCCCACATCGTGCCGAGCGGGTTGTCGGGCAGCACCGGCGCGGGCAGGCCTCCGATCGGCACGCACATGCAGGTGACCGGATCGAGCTGGTAGTCGGCGCCGCAGTCGGTGAAGTGGCCGCACGCGCGCGACAGGTCACCGCCGAGCTGGATGGCCGGCAGGCCACCGTCCGCGCACCAGCAGTTGTCCGGGTCGACGCAGTGCATGACGTTGCACGGGCTCGTGCTCGAGCCGCCGCCGTCGCCGCCACCGACCATGTACTCACCGCACTCGATGGTCGCGCCGGAGTCGGCCTCGGGATCGGGGTAGACCACCCGCGGGTCCTTCCACGGCGCGAAGTCGTCGACCTCGGGGCGCCCGGGCTGGTGGAGGTGCTCGATGCACTCGAGCGTCGCGTCCATCGCACGCGCGAACACCGAGCAGTCGTTGCCGTCGGGTGCCGGCATGCGGTTGTGCGGCTTGGGCACCTCGATGGCCCCCTCGGTCTCGTCGAAGTCGACCTCGCCGCGACCCCATCGGTCGTTGCGGCCAAGTGGTGGCGCGGGGATGACGGGCGTAGGCCGCGGCTGCGTGCATGATCTCGTGCACGATCCCGCCGAGCACCTGCGACGCCGGGAACGTGCGCAGCGCGTCGGTGTCGACGTAGATCGTGTGCGAGGCGCTGTCGTAGCACGCGGCCGCGCCCAGGCAGTCGCCGCCGAAGTTGTAGTCGCCGATCGAGATCGGTGCGGTCGCGCCGTACTCGATCGCGGCGAGCAGGTCCACGGCGGAGCGCTCGCTGGCCTTGGCGTTGGCGAGGTCGCTGGCGACCTGCGAGTCGTTGCGCGCCTGGGCCCGGGCCAGCTGCGCGTCGCTGCGGCTGGCCGCGCGTTCGGCGTCCGTGAGGCTGCCGGCGTCGCTGGTGTCGGGCTCCGGATCGCTGCCGTTGCCCGCGCCGAACTCGGGCAGATCCGCGCACCTGAAGTGGATCGGCGGTGCGAGGGGCGCGTCCTCGCCGTCGCCCAGCGGATTGGTGTGGCAGCCGGGATCGAGCACGCCGCTGCCGCCCCCGGCGTCGAATCCGATCACCTGCATCGCATCGAGGATCACCGCATTGCCCTGACCGACGCAGTCGACCGAGGCTTCATAGGCCTTGCGCGCGTCGAGCAGGCACTCGAAGAGATCGTAGGGCGGCGTCATCCACGGCATGTACGGCGGCTCGAGCACGCCGCCGCACATGCCCTGGAAGTCGACATCGTGGTAGTCCACCCCGAACACGTCGTGCACGCGGCCGGGCACCTCGGCGTCGCCGCTGCGCAGCACCATCTGCAGGCCGTCGACGGTGCGAACCGGCGCGAGCGCCTTCTCCAGGGCCGTCGGAGCGATCTTCGCGAGGGTGCGGCTGCGATCGACGTGCTCGAGCACCCACGGCGCAGCCGGCGAACGGAATCGCAGGGTCTCGCCGTCGGCGACCACGCGACCGAAGGCCTCGTGGCGCGGTCCGCCGGCCTCGGCCGGCTCGAGGCCATCGAGCTGCGGGCTGCCGCACGGCAGGCCCGCCGTGCACACCCATTCGTTGTGGCTCAGATACAGCCAGTTGCAGGCGCCGATTCCGAATCTGCGGGGGTCGGTGAACATCGCCGCCATCTGACGTTCGCTCGGCAGGCAGCTCGATGCCGAGCAGGTGACCGAGGGCAGGCGAACGAGGGAGCCGGTGGCCGGACGCAGCACCAGCACGCCGACCGCGTCGGTCGGGTACGTCGCGAGCGCCGCCGCGATCTCGCTGTGGTACACGCGCATCACGACCGCGATGTGCGAGCGGCGCGTGAACGCGAGCCGATCGACCACCAGCATCGCGGGGTTGAACAGCGCGACGATCGTCCGGTTGCGCTCTGCGACCGGCAGCGCCATCGCGGCGACCATCGCCTCGCCGATCGTGAGATCGAGGCCGGTCATGCCCGGCAACCCCAAGCAATACATCCGCGTCTGCAGCGCTGCGAGTGCACCGACGGCCGCCCGGAAATCCTGCGCGTCCATGGCCGCGAGGTAGTCGAGCAGCTCCGGCAGCTTGGCTGGATCGTGCGCGGTGCACTCGGCGTGGCCGGCGAGGCTGTCGGCGACGCGCAGGGGGTAGCGCGCGGTGACGGCGATCTGCGCCGCGTCGAGGACGTCCTCGGCGTGGCTGGGCCCGCCGGCGCGGGGCACGTCGGCGTCGTCGTCGATCTCGTCGGGCGCTTGCATGCACCCGCCGATCGAGGCGACGAGCACGAGGCCGCGGAGCACGGCACGCGCGCGGGCATGTTGCGAGTCGAGCGGGCATGGTTCGGCAAAGGGACCGGTATGCATCGCGGCCGCGCCCGTGCACGCGCTGGGCCAGCGACGACCGCCCGCGGATGCGAGCTCGAGCGGGTCGCTCGGCGACGACGACCCATGGGCGCTCCCGCGATGTCGCATGGGACATCCGGCGCAGCGATCCCTGCTGCGCCACGTCGACGCCGCTCGCGGCTAGCGCGAGCCGTGCCTGCGGTGCAGCATCGCGGCGGCGACGCCGGCCGACAGCGTCACGCACGACGAACTGCAGATCAGATCGGCCAGCGTCCCCACCAGCGAGAAGTTGTTCGACGAGGCGTACAGGCCGAAGTTGACCCCACCCCACAGCAGTAGCCCGACGATCGCACCGATGCGCAGGCCCTCGGCCCCGTTCCTCGCGCCCGACCACTGCACGACGGTCGTGATGAGGAAGCCGAAGGCCAGGGCGGACACCCCCAGCGCCCACAGCACCAGGTCGCGTTTGACCAGCTGCTGCTGCAGCGACGCCGAGCCGCCGGGGTATTCGGCGAAGACGCGCGCGAGCAGCAGGAAGTAGGTGAGCGCGTGCGCCACGAGGTTGACCACGGCGGTGAGCAAGCCCGTCAGGACGAATCGGAGCGCCATGGCAGATCCCTGTGGTGCGTTGTAGCCCACGGGTCGCTCGCGCACGAGCGGAGGCACGAGGCTCGCGACCGGAAACATGTGCGCGCTACGGTCGCCGCGCCGGCCGTGGTTGCAACCGCGACCGCGGGCGTCCGTCCCCCTCTCGCGCGCATGCGAGCGACCCACGTTCGCGGAGGTTTCGTCGTCGGTGCACTCGGGCTCGCGTGCGCCCGCGCGCCCGTGCCCCAGCCGCCGCAGGCACGGCCGTCGCAGGCCGAGACGGCGCAAGAGCCGTCGTTGCCCGCGGGCCTCTACTTCCGCAACGGCTACGTGCGCTGCGACGGCTGCCCCGCACCGCGTTGGGCGGTGGTCGCGGGGATCGTCGCGACGGCGCGGCAGGCCGAGGCCACCCTCGCGACCGCGGCCGCGGCGGGGCCGCTGGATCTGGGATTCCCGCTCGCGCTGCACACCGACGAGCTGGCCTTGGTCGACGGCGAGCGCGAGGGCATCGCGATCGTCGTGGGTTGGTTCGCCGATCGCGACGCCGCGCGCCGGCGCGCCGACCGAGCGGGCTACGAGGTCGTCGAGCTGCTCGACGAGCAAGCCGCGTTCACGCGACAGTGGGACGCGACCGAGCGCGACCCAGACCACCCGCGTCGCTACGTCGTGCAGCTCGACGCACGCGGACCCGTGCCGGGGTTCGCGCTCGCTGCGGTCGAGGCCGCCGAGACGACCCTGTCGACCAGCACGTGGAACTCGTACGAGGCCTTCGTCGTACTGCGCGATCATACGCGGGCCCAGCTCGAGCCCGTGTGCGAGATCGACGGCGCGCGGCTGTTCGTCGCCGACGACGCGCAGGCCGAGCCCAGCCGCAGCTGGCCCTACGCATGGCAGCCGGTGACCTGCGACGACGGGCGGCCCGCACTGGTGCGGCAGATCGACACCCGTCGTCACGCGATCGTGTCGCTCGACGGTGCTCGCGTGGTGATCGACCAGGTCGTGGGCGTCGAGTGCGATCGCGCGATCTACGAGCGCTGGGCCTGGCGCGACGGCCATCGCCTGCGCGCCGACAGCACGACCGCGCTGCCGGGACCCTGCTGATCGGAGCCGACCTCGCGCAGTCGCGCGGCCGCTCGCCGCGGGCCGATCACCGCACCGCGTCGCGATCGATCGCGACGCGGCGGCCGTGCTCGATCCACGCCCGCGGCGTGGCGCCAGCGAGATCGTCGGCCAGCGGCAGCACGAACTGCCGGTCGGTGCTGTCGGGCAGCAGCCGCGCGAGTGCCGGCCGCCGCACCGTGCGACCGTCGGCGAAGCCCATCTCGATCTCGACCCGCTCGGACGCGAGCATCGCCGGGCGCTCGAGCGTGCCCGGCACTGTGATCCAGTCCTCGGCACCCAGCGCGCCGATCGTGCCGACGAGCAGAGATCCGCCGTACGGGTTCTCGGGCCGCGGCGCGCCGCCCATCGGAGCGTCGGGATCCCACATGGATAGGGTCTCGACCGTGGGCTGCACCTTGTTCCAGCCCCAGGTGCCGACCCACACCGGGTGGCAGTACGTCATGTAGTCCTTGTTCACCGTCGGGTGGCGCAGACCGAAGTCGATCACGCCGAAGCCCCACTCGCCGACGTCGCCGCCCTGGTGCGGATACGTCGGATCGGGCCCGCCTTCCTCGCCGTTGCAGAAGACGTGGTAGCGGCCCTGCGTGTGCCCGACCTCGTGCACGAACGTCTCCGCCGACCAGTCGGGATCGAGCGAGAGCCCCGACGACACCCGCTGGAACGCGTTGTCCATGGTCGGATCCTGCGGGATGCCGAAGGCCTGACCGCCGGCGCCGCCCAGGCCCCCCGAGCACACGTCGACGAGCCCGTAGTAGTACATCTCCGGCGGCGCGCCTTCGTCGAAGCGCAGGTCGCTGAGGTACGAGTTGAGCTGACCGAAGTTCTCGAGCGGCGTGTTCCAGTCGATCGGCTCGTGCAAGGTGAAGTCGAGCCGGTCGATCGGGTTCATCATGTACATCAGGTCCTGGAACAGCTGCATCGTCTCCTCCGACGTGTCCGGCTCGGTGACGCAGCTCGCACCGTCGTCGTAGTTGAACGGCACCAGCGTGACCTTGATGAGCTGGTAGCTGTCCTCGATGCCGACCAGCACCGGTTCGCCCTCGACCTCGGGGAAGAACGGCGGCGACGCGGGCGCGCCCTCGGCGTAGGCCGGATCGACCTCGTACAGCTCGATGGCATACGACAGGCCCGGCTGCGCCTTCTCGGCCTCGATGCCCCAATAGAACACGCGATCGAGGTCGCCGATGAAGGCGTCGCCCTCGATCAGCTTCGCCTGCACCAGGCGTTCGGTCGTGCCGTCGCCGTGTTGCAGGATCAGGTGCGCCTCGATCTCGCGGGGCACGAAGTCCGCATCGAGTGTCCAGAACGCGCGCACCAACGTGTTGCGGTTCTTGAGCAGACGCGCGAGGCGATCGCCGGGCCCGACCCACGCGCCGTCGAGGCCGATCGGGACGCCGACGCCTTGGTTCGCCTCGACCCAGTCGATGTGGAGACCGCGAGCCGGGATCGACGGCGCCGGATCATCCCCGGTCGTGGTCGCCGGTGCGCCGCTGCTGCCCGCGTCCGCGACAGCGGTCGTCGTCGTGGGCTCGTCGCCCGAGCTCTGCGCATCGCTGCCACCAGAGGTAGAGCCCGTGAGCGCAGCGTCGGGGGCCGGGCAGGCCGCGAGGGTCGAGACGAGGGCCGGCAGCACGGCGACAGCGATGGCGCGCATACGTCGATACGCTAGCAGGGCCGGCGCCGCGCGAACGCGGCCGGGCGCGCAGTCGCACCGCGGCGTCGTTTCGCGCGAGGGCGGTGCCCGCGCGGCGCGCCGTCGCGATGCGACCGCGTGGTACCGTACGTCGTGGCTCGCTGGACCCGCTTCGTGATCGTCACCGTGCTCGCGGCGCCCGGCTGCAGCGACGTCCGCGACGAGCCCGCGGCCGACACCACCGGCGGCTCGCCCAGCACCACCGTGACCGTCGGCGACACCGGCTCGGGCACGACCACCGGCCCGGTCGACGACAGCGGCGGCGGCAAGCTCGACATCGGCCCGGCGCAGGACCTCGGCGGCTCGGTCGTGCCGGTGACGTGCGCGGATGCGCAGATGCTCTCGACCAACGAGGGCTGCGAGTTCTGGGCCGTCGATCTGCCCAACGTGTCGCAGGCCCCGCTGGCGGTGCCACCGGCGAACCAGCAGTTCGCGGTCGTCGTCAACAATCCTTCGACGCTGATGCCGGCCAACGTCGAGATCTTCGTCGGTGACAGCGATGCCGCCGTCGCCACCGGCGTGGTGCCGGCCGCGACCATCCGCGTGTTCCCGCTGGACGCGATGAACATCCAGCCGGGGGTCACCAGCGCCGACGGCGTGGCCTATCGCATCGCTGCCGATGCGCCGATCGTCGCGTACCAGTTCCAGCCGCTCGACAACGCCAGCCCGGTCTACTCGAACGACGCGACGATCCTGTTCCCGACCCACGTGCTCGCCGGCGACTACACCGCGATCACCGGCGACGCGGTGCTGGTCGACATCGACGGCTTCTCGGCCTCGGACGACAACACCGGCGCGTTCGTGTCCGTGGTCGGCACGCAGGACGGCACCACCGTGACGCTGTACCCCACGGCGCTCTTGCACGACGGACCGATCGAGAACGTGATGATCGATCGCGGGCAGGTGCTCACGGCGATCTCGTCGCAGCGCGGCATGCCGCGCTGGGGCAACCTCTCGGGCACGCGCGTGGTCGCGGACAAGCCGGTCGCGGTGTTCTCCGGCAGCGTCGCGACCTCCGAGCCCGCCGACGCCGACGTGTGCTGCGCCGACCACGTCGAGCACCAGATGCTGCCGCTGACCGCGTGGGGCTCCGCCTACGTCGCGGCCCCGGCCGCGCCCGCGACCGGCAGCGGCAGCGACGCGACGCAGTTTCGCATCACCGGCGCCTTCGACGGCACGATGCTGCAGTACGACCCGATGCGCCCGGTCGGCGCGCCGGCGAGCATCGACGCCTACCAGACCGTCGCGTTCGTGACCGACGCCCCCTTCACCGTGCGCGCCGCCGACGAGAGCAAGCCGTTTTGCGTGGCGCAGTTCCTGCTGAGCAACCAGTACTTCGGCGAGCTGCTGCGACCGGGCGATCCCTCGATGATCCTCGTGCCCGCGGCGCAGCAGTACGAGGATCGCTACGCGTTCTTGGTGCCGCAGGGCTACGCCAGCAACTTCGTCACGGTCGTGCGCCAAAGCGGCTCGACCACCACGCTCGACGGCACGGACGTCGCGGTCGCGTTCACGCCGCTGGGCCAGCTCGACGACGCCTTCGAGTTCGCGCACCTGCCGGTCGACGCCGGCGGCCACGAGATCGACGGCAGCGCGCCGTTCGGCATCACCGTGGTCGGCTACGCCCAGGACGTCAGCTACGGCTACGTCGGCGGCAGCGGCGTGGAGATCATCTCGACACCACCGCCACCGCCGGGTTAGCGCGCGCGATCAGTCGACGGTGGTGCGGCGGAGCTCTACGCAGGCGATCAGAGGATCAGAGCTCCGCCACCGCGATCTCCTCCGGCGTGTAGGGTTCGAACTCGACAGGGCGGTCGACGCGATGCAGCACATGCACCTCGGTCACGGACGCGACGTCGATCTCGTCGATGTCGACGCTGATCGATTCGTACCAGCAATCGCCGGAGCTGACGCCGCCTTCGGGAATGAGCACGCATGGCTGCAGCAGTAGCGTCAACACACCCTCGGATTCGACGACGTACCCGCACACCTCGTTGTCGTCGCGGAAGGCGACGGTCTGCAGCTCGACGTGAAGCACTCCCGCCGTGCGCGACACCGCGATGGTGCTGGTAGCCGGCAGCTCGGGCAGAGAGGACGCGCAAGCGCCCAAGGTGAACGGCCCGACCTCGACCGCGCAGCCTAGCTCCTCCGGGACATCGGCGGCGCACTCCGCCACGGGTTGTGCGGCGACACAACCCGACGACAGCAAACCCAGCCACGAGGAAATCGCAGCAGCTCTCGGCCAAGTGGTTCTGCTAGTCATCGTCGTCATGGTCCCTCCGCGCCCTGCTCGAGTTCTTCGGCCTGCTCTCCTCCGCCACTGCTGCTCTCGCCGAAGGACCCTTGCTCGGAGGAGTTGGACGAGTCAGATCTGCCGTCTGCTGCTCTCGCCTCGTTGGTGGTGAGCGAGAAGTACTTGACCGGAGCCTTGCCCTCCTGCCCCATGCCGTTCCCGTCTGCGTCACGGATCACGGCATATCCTCGCGGCTCCAGGCGGTACGCGACCTGTGAAGGGTCGGATTCCGCGAAGTAGTAGTGGATTCCCACTTCGATGGCGTAGACACTTGGCCGTGGAACGAACGCTTGCTCCGCGAGTCGATCAGCGGCCAGGTCGAGCAACTCGTCGGACGAGAACCCAGACACGAATACGCTCCGTCCGCGATCGATGGGGCGCCAAGTCCCAAGCATCTTCGCGAACCCGCCGTTGAGGGCGAACGTGATGACCACGTAATCCCCGTGCACGGGGATGCCCTCGATCCGGCGCAGGACGTGCACCTTGTGCGCGACATCCCGCACTACGGATGGCGCGCCGATTTCTCCGCCAAACGCCTTCAGCAGACCAGACTCGATCTCCATCTCACCGGGGTCCGCGCCGACAAGAGCCATCAACTCGCGGGCGTGCTCAACTAGCTCGGCCGTGTCCACAACCCCAGCACGAGCGTCGGCGTCCCAAATGTCCTCGTCCAGGCGCAGCGAAAAATGCCAGTTCTCACTCTGCACCGCAAGAGTAACGGTATCTCCCCCGCCTGCGTAGCTCTCGGCGGCCGCTCGCAAGGCCTGGAGATCTGGCGTAGAATCGACGACGGCAGAACCCCCGACCCGCAATGCAAGCCCTGGCGGGACCGACGGGGGTGTCCATTCGGGATCCAGAGTGACAAGGGTTCGGATTGCCGACCGACTCGGATGCTCGACCGCCACCCCATCGCGACCCCCGAAGGATGCATGCGCCGATTTCTGGACGGACGCCCCTTCTGCCGACACGCCGTGCACAGACTCAGTAGAAGGCAGGCCTCGAGCTGGCGCTTCATCCACCTGGCAACATGCGCACAAGCATAATATTCCGCCCATCGTGCGAGTGACGGATCTCGCGCGAGCCACGCGGCTAGCCGGCGAGCTAGCAGCCGGGTATCGTGGAGCAGTACGAATGTCCGCAGTCGGCGTAGTACCAATGAGATTGATGAACGCCGGTATCATGCCAGTCATTGAAGCCTCCGTAGAAATACAGGCTGTCGTTGGTGATCGTGTTGTAGCCCACGACGCTCGACACGGCGCAATCAGAGTTGAATCCGCCCCTGGAGCTCAGGAGATCGACCCAGTCGTCACCGATACCTTCTGTTCCCGCATTGGCAACGTAGTCGAAGACCTCCAAATCGTTGTGATCTTCATCTAGTGGACTATTGTGAAATCCATTGATGAGCGTTTGTTGCGTTCCACTGTTTCCGGCATCGACCCAGTAGTTGATGTTCCCGTAATTCGCCGCGCAAAACTCAAGCGTCCGCGAGGAGAGCAGCATCAGAAAGTTCGTGTCGCTGTTGACCCCGCCTGCGGCGAGACTGACGTTCGAGGTCGACCCGCCGACGCGGATCTCGCAAACGTTCGCCGGTCCGGGTTCCCCCGCAACGATCTTGCCGAATTTCGGCGCTCCTCCGCCTGGACACACCGCTGCGGCCCCGTGGCCCGAGAAGAAGACGACATCGGCCCAGTCCGTGCCAGAGGGAGACGTCTCGTCGCCGGAGCCCTCGACGAAATCCTCCCAGTCAGCCCCCAGCCCAGTCCAAACGTAGTAGGCGTCGTAGCCCTGCTGGTCTCTCGTTGCCGCCATGAACGTCTGGGCGTCATCGATGGAGTGCGTCAGCGCTACGCCGGGACAGTATCCGGAGGACCCATACGCATTCACGCCGAAGGAGACTGACTCCGTGTCGGCGTTCGCTGCGCTCGACCACATGGACACCACGCCCACCACCACACCCAGGAGCCTCGCTCGACGTTTGTTTGTCGGTTGTTCGGGTATCATGGTTGCTTCCTGGCGCGACTCGCCGAACACCGCGGTTTCTCAGCAAGGTACACCAGTACGGGCAAGCGAGCAAGTCGGATCTTCCCGGAGGCCTCGCGAGCACGAGTAGAGCACGGCGCAGTTTCTGCGGTCGACACGGTCGACGCCTGACGACATGCGCCGCTGCTGCCGACTTCGGAGTGCCACGGAGTCGACGACGCTCTTCGTGGTTGTATCGCTCGCTCTTCGACCGCGCGCCGGCGTGCTCGGCTGCGTCGCGGTCGTGGTCGACCGCGACGGCGAACGCGGTCGCTACGCCTTCGGTTACAGCGACGTCGCCCGCCGGCGCGCGGCGACGCCCGAGGACGTGTTCCACCTGTTCTCGGGCACTCCTGCTCTTCACCGCGACCGCGGTGATGCAGCAGGTCGAGGCGGGTCGACTCGAGCTCGATGCGCCGGTGGGTCGCCACGTGCCGGGCCTGCCCCCTGACGTCGCCGAGGTGATGTTGACGAAGCTACCAGCCATCGCTCGGGGTTGGTCGAGACCCTGCGCGGGCTGTTGGCGGTGACGCTGCCGGGAGCGCCGCCACTGAGCTTCGACCGAAGCGCTCGCCCACTACCGCCTGCATCGCGCACGAGCGCCTGGTGTCCGCGTCGAGTACCGCAACGTCAACCATGCGCTGCTCGGCGAGGTGCTCACGCGCACCACCGGTCGCGACTACGCCGACGCCGTGACCGCCGCATCGTGCTGGCACCGCTGGGGATGGACGCGGGCTTCGTGTGGACCGACGCGCTGCGGGCACGCGCGGCGGTCGGCTACCTCGGCCGGCTCGATCCGATGCGGCTGGTGCTGCGCTGGCTCTTCCCACGCCTGCCGGCGCAGCTGTACCGCGCCAAGGTCGGTCGCTGGCTCGCGCTGGGCGAGTACACCCTGTCGACCGCGGCCGCGGGCGGCTTGATCGGCGACGTGCCAGCGTTCGCCCGCTTCCTCGTGGCACAGCTCGGCGGCGGCCCCGGCATCCTCGGCGCCGACGCGACTGCGCGCATGCAATCGCTCGTGGCCCAGGGCGCCGCCGGGGATCGAGTCCCGCGTCGGCGTCGGCCTGGCTGGAAGCACGGCCGCTCGCCGTCGGGCCGCTTCCTCAACCACGAAGGTGGCGGCGCCGGCTTCACCTCGGAGCTGCGGCTCGTGCCCGCCTCCAGGCGTGGGCATCGCGCTGGCGATGAACGCCATGCGCATGCCCACGACGATGCGCGCGGCTCACGGGGTGTGCGAAGCGTTGCTCGCGGAGACGGCAGCGCGCTGAGCTAGCTCGGGGCCCGATCGCGATGCTCGCGGTACAGCGCGTCGCGCCAGCGCAGCAGGTCCGCGTAGCGCGGCGCGAGCTCGGGATCGCGGAACGTCGCGCGTGTGGCATCGGTCAGCCGCAGGTGCGTCGCGGGCGGATCGACGAAGCCGAGCACCTGCGCCATGGCGATGTCGGCGTAGCTGAAGCGACCCAGCACGTACGCGAGCCCCGTGTCGCTGCCGCCTTGCGCCTGCAAGTCCGCGCGCAGCCGATCGAGCACCTCGACCAGCGACTGCTCGGCGTCACCCGCGACGCTGCGCTGATACTTGCGCAGGGTCCGGCGCACGCCGAACGCCGCGATCGGCACCGCGAGCGGACCCAGCGGTCCGCGCATCGCCGGCGGCACCATGTCGCGCAGGCCGTCGCGGCTGCCCAGCAATCGCACCAGCGAGCGCGCGCGCCCGGCCGCGAGCCCGCGCTCCGATTGCACGTTGGCCTCGCGCACGCGCGCGAGCCACTCGGGTGGCATCAACCCGGCCGCGGGTGCCTGCGCCGCCGCCCAGGTCGCGATGTCGAACGAGTCGGTCAACCATCCGTCGTCGCAGTGCAACACCGGCACGCTCACCGGCCCGCGCCAGCGACCCGTGCGCCAGCGCATCGCCGGCTCGCCCAGCAGCGGCTCGTAGCGCTGCTTCTGGTAGTCGACGCCGCAGTGATCGAGCGCCCACTTCGCCTTCTCGGACCACGGCGAGTACGGAAGGCTCCACAGCTTCGGCGTCATCGTCCGCCCTCGTAGCACGGCCGCGGCTGCGATGGGGCCGGACCGCGCTGCAGCAACGCGTCGGGCCTCGTCCCCGCGCGCGTCACAACGACCGCGGCCGCGGCTCCTCCCCGCCGTGAGCCCCTTGCCCCGCTCGCTCCTGGTGTCCTCCACCTTCGCGCTGGCCCTGCTCGGACCCGCCGCCGTCCACGCCGGCGGTGGCCAGGCCAAGCCCAAGGCCAACGTCGACGCGCCCGCCGCGATGGCCAAGCCGCTCGCGCAGCTGAGCAAGTCCGAGCTGCAGTCGAAGCTCGCCAGCACGCCGCTGCCGAAGCTGACCACGCTGTTCGAGCCGCTCGAGGGCGACGAGATCCCCGAGATGTTCGCCGACGGCACCCAGGGCGGCTTCGATCTCGTCTACCGCGGCGTGAAGGCCACCGCCTTCGACGACGCGGACGGCACCGACGAGGTCGCGGTCTGGATCGCGTTGGTGCGCCCGACCGCGAGCGGCTACACCAAGTCGTTGCACAAACTCGCCGGCCCCGGCGCGCTGTCGCCCGCGCACGCGGCCAGCAACGCCGGCGCGGCGACGCTGTTCCACGGCGATCGCGGGCCCGCGCTGCTGCTGGGCGCGGTGATCGAAGACGACGACGGCAGCGCGGCGCAGCGCATGGCCGAGCTCGACGTGCTGCTGGATCAGGCGATCGCGGCCGCGACGATCTTGCGCGACGACGGCGACGACCCGCTCGAGCTGCTGCACGCGATGGTCGAGCTCGGCGGCGTCATGCTCGGTGCGGATCCCGATCGCCCGCGGCTCGACGTCCGCCCGATCCGCACCACCGACTGGGATCGGCTGTGGGACCTCGAGCCCACCCGCGAGGGCGGCCGCACCGCGGCGGGCGCCACGACCGCGAAGGCGGCCGCAAAGCAGCCTTCGGTGCCGCTGGTGTCGAAGTTCTCGCTCGCGGGCAAGCACGGCGACGGTCGCTACCAGCTGCGCTTCGACGTCCCGGCCAAGGCCGGCCGCAAGCCGCGACGCGTGGTGAAGCTCGAGCTCGACGAGCTGCTGGTGGTGACCCCGCCCGCCGAGCTGAAGGCCGGCACCGACAAGCAGTACTTCGTGCGCGTGTGCATCGCGCAAAACGGCCTCGCGGGCCTGAACGTCGACGCGCCCGCGAGCGCGAGCTGCGTGACCAAGACGCTGTGGTGGGCCCACGCCGCCGCCAGCTGGGAGCCGCTCACGGTCTATCGTCGCATGCGCCAGGGCGAGGCCAAGATCACGGTGCTGTCGTGGTGGCTCAACGCGGGCGGCAGCGAGTACAAGTTCCTCGACCTCGACGCCGGCGACGACGGCTTCGCCTCCTTCACGCCCGACGTCGGGGCCGCGCCCGCGAGCGCGCAGATCGGGACCACCGGCGACGGCGACGGCGGTGCGATGCACGGCGGGCAGTGCTTCTCGTGCGGTTTCCCCAGCGGCGCCGCGATCGGCTCGCTGTCGATGACGGTGCGGTACTAGCCTGGCGGTTCAGCCCCGCGGGCGACGGCGTCGGGTCGCGGCAGCGAAGCCCAGCGCGACCGCGAACGCGCCGCCGAGCATCGAGATCGGCACCAGCCAGGGCGAGGACGCGGGCTCGCTGGGTTCGGGCCCGAGCTCCGCATCGAGCGGCGCGGCCGCGGGCGCGGCCGGCACCTCGGCCAGAGGTGGCGGGCCGAGGCGGGCGCGCAGATCTGCGAGCACCGGTGCCAGCGGGATCGCCTCGCCGTGCAGCTCGTCGTAGGGCCAGTCGATGCGATCGCCGTACACCCACGCCTGGCCGTCCTCGTTGTTGACGGTCGCGAGCACGTCGCCGTCGTGCGCGAGCAGCAGCAGCGCGGTCGCGGGCGCGTGGTAGGGCACCGGCGCGCAGATGAAGTCGCGGTCACCCCCGATCGTGAAGACCTCGGGCAGCTGACCCTTGAGCACCTCGAGCCGCCGCGCGACCACGCGCTGACGGTAGTGCCAGTGCTCGCCCTGCAACCCATCGGGCGTTACGGACTCGATCTGCACCAGCGCGACGATCTCGGCCTGCTGCAACGCGGTCGGCAGATCGACGTAGGCGGCCTTGGCCTGCGCCGGTGCGGCCGGGGCCAGGGCGAACAGCAGCGCGGCGGCGGGCAGCAGACGACGGGGGCTCGGCATGGTGCGAGCAGACGCCTCGCGACGGCGGAAGTTCCCCGCCACCGCCCGCTCATCGAGCGGCCCGCAGGCGTTCGTCGAGGAACCCGATCAGCCGCAGCGCGAGGCCCGAGCGCGGTGCGTTGGCGGGCCACACCGCGTACACACCGAGCGTCTCGAGCGGCCAGGTGGGCAGGACCTCGACCAGCCGCCGCGCGTCGAGCTCGGCACGCGCCATCGCGGTGGGCACCATCGCCAGACCCAGTCCGCAGCGCACCAGCGCCAGCAGGGTCGCGGCGCTGTCGGCGGTGATCCGCGCCGCCACCGGCACGCGCACGCCGTCGCGGGCGAAGACCGCGACCGCCGGCCGCGAGCGCAGCGCGAGCCAGTCCCACGCCGCGACGTCGCGCGGATGACGGGGCTTGGCCCGCGCCGCGACGTAGCCGGGCGCCGCCACCAGGGTGCGATGGAAGTCGAGCAGCTTCTTCGACTTCAGGCTGCTGTCGGCCAGGGTGCCGGCCCGGATCGCGACGTCGATGCCGTGGCCGATCAGATCGACCGGCGTCTCCGAGGCGTGGAACGACAGCGACACGCGCGGGTGCTCGAGCGCGAACGCGGCGAGCTGCTGCAGCAGCGACTCGCTGATCATCGCCGCCGGCAGGGCCACGCGCAGCTTGCCCGCCGGACTGCGCGAGCCGGTGACGGCGCCCGCGAGCCCGCGCTCGGCGGCCTCGCTCATCTCGCGCGCGGCCTCGAACAGCACGCGACCGGCGTCGGTCAGTGTCAGCCGCCGCGTGGTGCGGTACAGCAGCGCGACGTCGAGCGCCGCCTCGAGGTTCGCGACGTGGTGGCTCACGACCGAGGGCGACAGCTCGAGCGCACGCGCGGCGGCGCGGAACGAGCCCAGCTCGATGGTCTTGGCGAACACCGCCATCGCGCGCAGCTGGTCGAACGAGCGCTCCCGGGTGGTTCTCGCCATCGTTCGATCTCGTAGCACAATCTGTCCAAGCGCTCGACCTAGTCGAACATGGGTGTCGGGCCTACGGTTGTCCGTCGAGGCCACACCGTGCAACCACGAGACATCGTCCGTCCGTTTTACACCGACTGTCTGACCGTCAACGCCGGCGCCGACGCGCCCGCGGTGATGAACCGCCTGCTGCACGACGCGTTCGAGTCCATCGGCAGCGTCGAGACCAAGACCAAGGCCCAGCTCATCGGCCAGGTGCAGTTCTTCTGGCAGCTCGTGCCCGATCTGCGCTGGGAGGTGCAGGAGATGCTGCAGCAGGACAGCCGCGTGATCGTGCGCTCGATCGCGAGCGGCACCCCGCGCGGCGACTTCATGGGCGTGCGCACCGACGGCAGCAAGTCGTTTCGCATCATGACCATCGACATCCACACCGTCGAAGACGGGCGGATCCGCCGCGTGCACCACCTCGAGGACTGGCCCACGGCGCTGCGCCAGCTCGCGTGAGCGACCTGGGCCGGCCGCGCGGGGGCGGGTCCCCGACCCGGCCCGCGCGCGGCCGCACGCGGGTGCGCGGCATCGCCGGGCGCCGCCGCGCGCAACATTCCGCGCAGGTCCATGCCCGCGTGCCGGCGTGGGGTGAGCGAGCGCCCCGCGTCACTTCGCACGATTCGCTATCGTTCCCCGGGCATGGCGCACATCGACGAGTTGCCCCGCATCGCGGACCGGGGCCTGCTGGGGAGCTTCGGTCGCACGACGGCGGAGCGCCTCGCGATGCAGCGCGAGGTCGCGGCCGCCGACGCGCCGCTGGTGCGCGGGCGCATCCTGCACCTGCCGCTGGTGCTGCCGGCGACGCCCGACGCGTGCCACGAGGTGCTGGTCACCCAGGCCAAGAGCTTCGAGAAGTCCCCGGGCCTGCGGGTGCTGCTGCACGATCTCGCGGGCCAGGGTCTGTTCACCAGCGAAGGCGAGCTGTGGCGACGGCAGCGCAAGCTGATGGCGCCGATCTTCACGCCCGCCTCGCTGTCGCAGTTCGCCGAGGCCATGCGCCAGACCGCCGAGCGTGCGGCCGACCGCATGACACCGGGTCAGTCGATCGACCTCGCGCACGAGACCACGCGCATCGCGATGACCGTGGTCGGCAACGCGCTGTTCGGGATCGACACCTTCGACGAGGCCGACGCCCTGGGCGCGGCGCTCACCACCGCGCTGGGCTGGGTGAACGGCGCGTTGACCTCGCCGACCATCGTGCCGCACATCTTCGTGCTCGACCTGACGCGCAAGCTCGCGAGCCACAGCCCCGGACCGGTCCGCCGCGCGCTCGAGGCGATCCACGGCACGTTCGAGTCACCGATCCTCGTGCCCGGTTCGCGCAGCAAGGCGCTCAAGTCCGCGATGGCGGTGGTCGAGTCGCGGATCCACGAGCTCATCGCCGAGCGCCGCCGCGACGGCTCCGAGCGCCACGACCTGCTCTCGCGGCTGCTGCACGCGCGCGACGCCGACGAGGGCGGCGCGATGACCGACGCGCAGGTACGCGACGAGGTCGTCACGCTCTTCGTCGCCGGCCACGAGACCACCGCGACCAGCCTCGCGTGGTGCTTCTACCTGCTCTCGCGCCACCCCGAGGTGCGCGAGCGCGTGGTCGCCGAGGCCGACGCGCTCGGCGACGGCCCCATCACCCGCTTCGATCCCGAGCGCCTCGCGCTCACCACCCGCGTCTTCCGCGAAGCGCTGCGCCTGTACCCGCCGGTCATGATGTTCCCGCGCCGCTCGCTCGAGCCCATCGAGCTGTGCGGCACCGCCCTGCCCGCGCGCTCGCTGGTCTTCGTCAGCGCCTGGGCGCAACACCGCCGCGCCGACGTCTGGCCCGAGCCCGACCGCTTCGATCCCGACCGCTTCCTGCCCGAGCGCGAAGCCACCCGCCCCAAGGGCAGCTACCTGCCCTTCTCCGCGGGCCCCCGCTTCTGCATCGGCATGCACTTCGCGATGATGGAAGGGCCGATCGTCCTCGCGACGCTGCTGCGGCGGTTTCGCTTCGAGCTCGATGCGACGCGCGAGATCGTCGAGGACGACTTCGCGACGCTGCGGCCGCGCGGGGGGGTGCCGGCGGTCCTGCGGGTACGGTAGCGGGCCCAGTCCCGGGGTGGTCGGACGCCGATCCCGGATCGCGCCTCGAGGTGGATCAGTTCTGCCGAACTGCGGTGGATCAGTGCTGCCGAACCTTGACATCCGGCTGAGCCCGTCCTACCCCTTCGGTGCAATGTGCACATAGGGGTCGCCTCCGGGACGAGCTCGCACTACGAACGCGGTTATCCCCGGAGGCAGCGTAACATCCACGGACAACGGCGGCTGCCCGTTGGCCTTGCCTGAGCTCAGCAGCGCCCCTTCCGGGAAGTACTCACAGCTTCCGCAACTGCCCAGATAGATATCTACGTTCTGAAGACCGATGGTCACCATCTGTCCGTCGCCGCTGTCGACACTGAACGTGTGGACGCGTCGCAACGGCTCCGTTTCTCGCTCGAGCATTCCGGCGTCGAATCCGAAGGTCGACGTATCCTCGCAATCCATGCCGCTCACCTCGAGCGGTAGCTGCACCATGTCGCCCAACTGGCAGTACCACAAGTCGAAAGCGCACCGTGAGGAGGACACAAAAACGCTCCAGGACGCATCCAGTGTCTCATCAAAGCTCTCGGCGAAGACTTGGGCGTAGTTCTCCGTTGAATCGCTTTGGCGTGCGGAGCGGTAGAAACTTCTGAACGAAGACAAGCCGTGCCGGTCGATGAGGAACCTCGCGAACACGGCGGCCGCGGAGTAGTCGAGGTTCCGGGCATCATTCGCGATGACCTCCTCGCGGTCCGTGTCGGCGAGCGCGTCCGCGGAGAGCGCGGTCGGCGCAAATGGGCCAAACGCCTCAGCCGTTCCCTCCTCCAGCGAGGCTATCGAGCGGCCATCCACAGTCCATTGGATACCATGCATGAGCTCGTGATACTGGCCGAGATCGGTGGTGATCCGCGCCCCACTGCTGTTCGCACAGTTGAGGCTGGCGGAGCAGTCCTGCTCCGCCAGGACGTGAACGGCAAATCGAGAGCCTCCCGGTGCGGTCATCGCATACGGGGCGAAGGCATTCCTGACGAAGGTATCATACGCGTCGAGCTGCCCGCGGCACATGCGAATGCCTTCATCAAGGTATACATCCACGAACTCGCCTACCTCGTCCGGCTCCTCAGGTCCGGGGGACGCGCACCCCAGGACCGACGCGACTGCGGCGGCAGCACATTCGAAGGGACAGGTCGCCCTCCAGGTCGCCCTCCCCTCCTTCCCGAGGTTTCGAGTGGAGCAAGAACCCCGGCAAGTGAGGTACGTGTCGGGATCCCGTGCACCCCGTGCACCCTGTTCGTGTTCGCTCATCCAGGTGGTTCTCTGCGTGCTGGCTAACGGATTAGGCGTTCACCTGCGAGTTCCGTGGCGAAGCCGCGGGAGCTTGTCAGGTGCAACAGGTGCAACGGCTTGTCGGGCGGCTCCTTCATCCCCGACGTCTACTCCGGTCGCTCACCTACGACGCGATACCTCAGGCGGCCACCCTCGTTGACCTCGACGATTTCGAATCGCCAACAGCTCGGTCGCGTTGTGCGCTCCGGACCATTCGGTCGCCGTTGGCAAACTGAGGCCACGATACGAGCCAGTTCCGCTCGGCGAACAGGCGTGCGCCACTCCAGAGAGACTCACACGTGACCCTTCGCTCGACGAATCCTATCCACCACGTGCCCCTCGTCAAGCCGGTGCCCACTCACGATGTCACACACCTCGAGCTCGAGAGCCCTTCTCCGCCGGACCGGGGCGCGGTCGTTACAGGAGTCGCGAACTCGTGCAGATTCGCATCCGCGGTCCAATCGGCATAAGCCTGTCGGGAAGCACTGCATCCGGAGCTCAGGAAGAGGAGCGGACCAAGGCCCCGAGCCGCGTCGAAAGCAGAGAGGAAACCGTGCCTCCCCAGGAGGGTGGAGATGTACATGGCAAAATAGCCGAAGAACACTACCGCAACGCCGGCTGACGCAAATGCGAGCTGCGCGGCAAGTGTGTGCTTGCGTCGCTCAGCCACTGCTACTCGCTTCGAGCCTGCCGGCGCGTTCTCGCAGGTAGGCCACCAACTGTTCTTGACTCTGGAATCTATATGCGAGCTCCGGGTCGTCGGTCTGATCGGCTGACAACTGCTCCCTTGCCCCCTGGAGGTCCAGTTCGAGGGCCGCAACGATCTCCTCGATGTGCCGCGGGTCGTTCCATGCTTTTGGGATGGGCCTCGCGCGTACTTCCTGCACGACGACCGTGTCCTCCGCGTTCGTTGGCATCGGAATCCGTTGTCCCGCTCGGGCTTGCGCCGCGCAAGAAGCGAACGTGACGCATACCGGTGACATCTCGGCCGCGCTTCTCGCCTGAAATCGTGTATACGCGATTGTCCCTTGATGGGCATCAATACCGAGATCGAGCTCAAAGACGCAGGCGTCGGTCTCAGATAGCCCGGCCGATGCCCTGCACTCCTCGTAGAGGTCGTAGTTATGCATATCGTTCAGCGCAAGTTGCGCGGGGATCCAGGAGAGTCCGCCCTCAGAGTGAAGGGCATCTGACTTACAGCATTCCGCGCCAAGCCACGCCAACGATCCGTCGCTCTGCGATCGTCCGACCATTCGCTTCGGGCGTTCGCGGCGTCATAATCTCGTGGCGCAACGCCGCCGGCTTGCGTCGACGGATCGACCAAGTCGAGGCGCTCGAGGGTTGCGGATTCGTCCGTAGTGTCCGAGGAAGGCGCTGAGGAGACCAGCCAACTTGAGATCTTGTTACCGGCTAACGCAAGAGCTATTGCAGCTCCAGCTGCACCGATCATGAAGTTGCGTAGGCGTGGACCCACTTCATCACCTTCCTCGGACCGCGGGCAGAATACACCGACGCCGGTTACCAGCCCCAGACGTCCGTCGTGTCGGACGGCAACCATCCGTCTCGGATCGGCGTCGTCAGATCTCCGGCTGCGCCCACGCACGCCGTCGAGGCGGGGTTCACGAAGCAGTCGCCAATCGTGATGTACCTCTGGCAATCGGCCGTCGCTTTGAGTTCGGCGAGATGTACGTCGGACACCGTGTGCGGCGTGACCGAACCGTTCGAGTGACGCACCTGGACGACCGCGCTTGCCCACGCGATCGACGCGCCCGTACTCATCGCGAGCAACCCGGCGAGAACCCCCGCACCTTTGTGTAACGTAGCTTTCATCGACTCTCCCCCATCCTGTGGGACCGTGGCGAACCCACGCCCTATCGGAGGCCAAGCGTATCGCTTCGGGCACTCGCGTGCAAGCAACAGTGCTGTGTCCTGGTTGGCGCCAGCTCACTGATCGTTCGGCCACGATGCCGTGCCGAACTCCACGTCTTGCCTGCCCAACGGATTAGGCGTTCACCTGCGAGTTCCCGTGGCGAAGCCGCGGGAGCTCGTCAGGTGCAACGGCTTGTTGGGCGGCATCACGGTACAACCCGGGTACATTGGTAACAGATGTCCGGGTACATGGGTGACACATGTGCACAATCGGGCTCGGAGGCGAGCGCGATGGCATGGACGGAGACGAACCCGGTGAACGAGCGCAGGCGATTTCTCGCCGACCACGCGTCGGGGCACTGGACGATGGTCGAACTGTGCGAGAGGTACGGGGTCAGTCGCAAGACTGGCTACGCGCTCGTGCGCCGCTTTGCCTTGGAGGGGGAGGCCGCCATCGAGGAGCGGAGCCGTGCCCCGAGGAGCTGTCCGCATCGAACCTCGGAGGAACTCGAGGCGATGATCGTGGCGGAACGCAAGGCCAGGCGCTGGGGCGCGAGGAAGCTGCTCCGAGTGCTGAGCGACCGGCACCCGCACATCGTATGGCCTGCGCGCAGCACTGTCGACGAGATTCTGCTGCGTAACGGCCTCGTGCAGCCGCGTCGCCGTCGAACGCGCTGGGACCATCCGGGCTGCGGTCGTGCGCTGGCGACCGAGCCCAACGAGGTCTGGACGACGGACTTCAAGGGCCAGTTCCGGACGTGCGACGGCGTGTACTGCTACCCGCTCACGATCGTCGACCTGCACAGCCGCTACTTGCTGCGCGTCACCGGACTCCCGAATGTGCGCACGGAGGGCGCCAGGCCGGTCTTCGAGCGGCTTTTCCGAGATGTCGGCTTGCCGTCCGCGATTCGCTCGGACAACGGCGCGCCCTTCGCCTCGACCGGCATCCACGGCTTGTGCGAGCTCAACACCTGGTGGATGAAGCTGGGCATCTCGCATCAGCGCATCCTCCCCGGCAGTCCGCAGCAGAACGGCGCGCACGAACGCATGCATCGCACGCTGAAGCGAGACACCGCTCGGCCACCCGCTTCGAACCATGCCGCGCAGCAGCGACGCTTCGACGTTTTCCGCCGCCGCTTCAACCACGAGCGCCCGCATGAGGCGCTCGATGACGCCACGCCGGGCTCGATCTGGGTGCCCTCGACGCGGCCGTTCCCGAAGCGCATCGCCCGTCCCGAGTACCCTGGTCACTGCGAAGTTCGACGGGTCTCGAATGCGGGCTGCTTTCGCCTCGCTTCCGGTCAGGTCTTCCTCAGCCAGGCGCTCAACGGCCAGTACATCGCCCTCGAGGAGGTCGACGATGGCCTCTGGAACATCCTGTTCTACACGACCCTGCTCGGCCGCTTCCACGAGGCCTCCGGCAGAATCACCGGCGCCGACTTCCGCACTGAACAAGGCAAGACCCCATGACCAGAAGTGTTACCCATGTACCCGGGTCAGTGTTACCGATCATCCCGGTTGCTCAGCCATGGTTGCGCGCGCCTCTTGGGTGCGTTGTCGATATTCAAAACGCGCACTCCTTCTTGAGCGTTGCATTACCGTCGCATGCAGTAGCGCAACGAGGCAGGTCGGCTTTGCCCCGGCCGTCGGGCACGAGGTGACAGATCGCGAGGCACGACCAAACGCAGGCGTCACTGGCGAGATGTCGGTCGGATTCGAATTCCTGCGGCCCACGCCACATGCTGAGTCGCCCAGACATTTTCGACCGCGACCACTCGTTTCCGACGTTCCGCCAGACGCCCACAATCCCTTCACTGCCCTTGATCGCGGAGATGGCGTAGCGCGCCGCCTTTCCGTCCGCCGAAACCTCGAAGTGTCCGTACCACTGCTCCTCGGCTTCGTCCCAATGTAACTGGCCGCTGCCGGACTGGGCTACTCGCCGAAGGCCCTCCTTGCTGCCGGAGCGGGTCTTGCCGTAGCCCAGTTTCGTGACGGATAGCTCGACGTTGCAAGTTGGGCTCCGGGCGTCCTCGGCTTGTTTCAGCTCTACTTGATAGAATCCGTGCACTCCCACGGCGCTCTGCTTATCCGATTGAAGTACCTCGGTTGTCATCGCCCAATCTCCACCGCCGAGTTCGCAAGACCGGCTCGTCTCTCGGATCGGGTCAGTCTTGGCGGCACCGACTGCGCTTGGCGCGGCTTCGGGGTCCGAGGCCGCGGCCGGGTCATCGGGGCGGAGCCAGAAGAGCGTCACGCTCGCGGCGCCCACCAGGAGCGTTGCAGCACCGGCCCAAATGACCCACGACGGAGCCTGGAAGCGCGAGGCTGGGGCACGATGTGCCTTCGCAGTCAACGGGCCTCCACACGAGCCACAGAATCGAGCCTTGTCGTGGAGCGCTCGTCCGCAAGACGGGCAGAACATTAGCCCGCCATTCCGCGCAGAGCGTTCACGTAGGAGCGATCATGTTTCCATTCGGATGCTGCGTTGCGTCCCTCGTCGAGGGCCTGAAGTGCGAGATCGACGTAGGCCGGAAAGCTCTCGGCTACGCCAGCTTGTTTTACGTCGAACTTTGCAAGCCCTTGTGCGAGCAGTTCCGCGTTGAGCGTTGTTCCGGTCGTCGCTCCTTTCGCTTCCGGGAGAAAGAGGTTCACGGCATTTCCGAGGGCCTCAAACCCAACTGCGCTCATATCGTTGTCCGAGGCTAGTGCCGAGATGAGCAGGTCTGTTGCAGCGCGTGCGGGCGTGCCTGGCTCAGGCAACTCGACGCCCACCAAGCCGAGGACTTGCTCGACCCCGTCGGGTCCAAGACTCTGCAGGACACCGCGCGCCACTTTGACGCCCCGAAGGATGGTAGGGAGCGTTGACGCCAGGAGACTGCCTGCTTTTGGCGTGGCGACGAGGGAGAATCCCGGAACGCTCCCGAAGAGCGGCAGCGCGAAGGCACCAACGAGGAGGAGGCCCGCGCCCACAAGGGCTTGTCGCATGAACGCATTCTCGCGCTCGAGCTCGCTGATTCGTCGGTTCTTGCGATCAATGGCGTCCTTGGACACCAGTTGAAATTGGAGACCAAGGACGGTCTTCTCCTTTCCCACAAGAAGCTCGACGACCTTCTCCGGGTCTTCGAGACCGAGAGAGGCGCGACGCAGCTCGGGGCCTACATAGCTGCTTGGGATGTAGAGTATTGATGCATCGTGATTCTCGAGCTGCACTCTGACCGCAGATCGCCCATCCCACTTCTGACGCAGGTCGGCTTTGCTTGCCTTCGTGTGAGTCAGCTTCGGCCCGTTTCCGATTGTCAGACCGCCAGAATGCCAGGTTGAGCTTGTGAAAAGATCGGCACTTGGGAGGTCCGCGATGTCGAGGTACCAGGAGTACGAGAAGATCGCCCATGCATCCTCGATGAGGCTGCTCGGCCCAAGAATCGTACCTGGCGCGTCGCGCGAGAGTTTCTCCGGCCCAGAGAAGACGTCGGTCTCATAGAAATGCGCGCGGACCGTCGTCCCCGCTTGCTGCGCTCGCGCCGTAGCCACTTCGTGGGCGATGGACCCTTCGGCGATCGCCGCGTACGAGGCACTGGCGTGCATCCGGGCGAGGTCTGGTACGTATGCGTTGGCCCCGGCGCTTGGTCTGACCGCGGCGCCCTCAGCCACGACGTTGCCATCGTGACCCAGGGATTCCGCATCGTTCTCTGCGGCGCCCCCCTCAGCCGACCTCCGGCCCAGCATGCGCCACCCCACCGCGCCCGCGATTCCAAGCGCTGCAGCTCCACCTCCGACAAGCATGGCGCGTCGTCCGGTTGATGTGTTGGAGCTCGTTCTTGCGCCCGGATTGCTTGCTGTGACACCGCCTCCGCAGTTGCTGCAGAATGCGTCGCCGTGTCCAAGAGCGGAACCGCACCGAGGGCAGAACATGGCCAAGCGTAGCACGGATCCATATCAGGTATCCCCTCCTGCGGACCGATGTTTTGGCCGGCCGCGGGCTCAGGGTTCGCCGGTGCGCAACCTCGGAGTCGAGCGGGGCTGAGCCGGGCTGAGCGCGCGAGGCCGCTCGCGCGTCTGGGTTGTACCGCGCCGCTGCCCAACATATCAGGCGCTCAGCGGCGGGAGCATCGGGCGAAGCCCGATGAGCCCGTCCGTTGCAGCGGCTCGTTAGCCAGCCTCGCGTCGCGGTCGCATTTCGCGTCCGGTGGGGTCCATCTCGAGCACGGACTCGTGCAGGCACTCGATGCCGTCGCCGACCTTGCCCGAGCGGTCGACCTGGACGAGCGCCCAGCCAACGTCCTCGACCTCGGCCTCGAGATCGCCTGGGTCGGAGAGCAGGTAGCAGAACGAGAAGAGGAGTTCGGCCTGCATCCCGCGTACGAGATCTGTGAGTTCCTCGTTCGTCGCACCCCGCGCGCGAAGGCTCCGCAATGCATGACCGACGCCGGCGTACGGTCCATTGGGTTGCTTCTCGGCGACCGCAATGAACGCGTCCATCCACGACGCATCATCTTCGGGGACGACCTGCTTCCAGGCCTGCCGTAGGAAGAGGAACCGGGCGAGCTGGGGAATTCCCTCATCGAGTTGCGACGCCGCCCAGCTCGAAGGGTCCGGCGCCCCCAGTCGCGCAAAGAGAGCCGCGAGCTCGTTCTTGTTCATCTCCGCTTGAGCTCCGCCGTTCGTTTTGGTCTGGCTAACGGTCAGGCGTTCAGCTGCGAATGATATGAGTGGAGCAAAGCGGAACTCATATCATTCGTCAGCTGCAACGGCTTGTTGGGCAGCAGACGTTTGCGTCCGCGCTGGTTCATCGAAGGCGACTCCGCCACGCAATGGGTCGCCGCTTGGCATGGTAAACTCCGACGATAACGACCTCATCTCGCTCGACGGCGTAGTGCACGAGGTACGGAAACCGATTGACCAGTGCGCGGCGGACCGGGCCGCCGACCTCCGGCCAAGCAAGCGGAAGATCTTGGATTCGTCGGAGCGTCGCGCGCAGTTCGCTGGCGAAGCGTGCGCCGAGGCCCTCACGACGCGCTTCGTAGAACAGCCGCGCATCCCGTGCCTCGACGGCGGCCACACGAAGCCAGCGGACGCGCATGCGCTCAGCCCGAGATCAGTCGCCAAGCATCGTCATCGTCGAGGCTCTCGACGCTGCCTGCCTGGGCAGCCGAGAAACGGTCCCGGCTCTCGTCCGCGTGTGACGCGACCACGTCGGCTTCAGCGATGTTGTCCAACAGGCGGACGACCAGGGCCGCCCGCTCGGCCTCGGGCAGCGCAGCGGCTGCGCGGAAGAGTTCCTCGGCTTCGCGCGTCAATCGCGCCAGCGTAGATCGGGAGTGCTTCGTCCACCGCAGGGGGTGGCTCGCTGGCTATCGAGCGTGGTAGCCCCCTGGGCCCCCGGGCAGGTCTCGCTCGCAGAGCGCCCGCGTGTCGGTCGGCGGGCCCGCGCACCTGGCGGAGCGCCGAGCGCCATGCTTCCGTCGGCGATGCCGCCGGCGGCGCGACTGCAAGCTCGGGCGTTCGACGCCGAGAACGCCAGCGCTGCAGACCCTCGCCGCAGCGGCGTCGCCGATTTCGCCCTCCAGGCCCGCGCCCGGCGGTCACGCGGTCACTGAGCGGTCACTACGGCGACGGCGCGAGCTCGCGGGCCATGAGCCGTACGTTGCGAAAGTGAAAATTCCCCGAGACTCGCATACCTCAGTGCGGTGAGCCGGTACTGCCAGGTGCTTCAGCGTCTGGCTCGTCGACGAACGAGCGACCGAAGGAGGCAGCGCCACCAGTCCCTGAAGATTTGCGCCCTGCAGCCGAACCCGCGCACGCTCCTGCCACATGGCACCGTCGTAGCGCTCCAGGAGTACCTCGCCGCTCAACTCGACGCCAGTGCCTGCCTCACCCTGGAGAGTGATCGCGGATGGGGCGCTCTCGACGAGCGCATCGACGGACAGCGGGATCAGCCGGATCTCGACGGGACCGCCCATGGTGGTGATCTCGATGGTCGCGTTGAGAATCGGCGCCGGCACCCCGTTGCTTTCGTCGTCGGTGTCGAAAATCGCTTCCCCGAACTGTGGGACGCCGTCGAGCGCGGCGTTGATGTTCGAGAAGTTCGTGTTCACGTCGGCCGCCACGATCGGGTCGCCCGCTTGGAACTCGGTGAGCCGCACCGCCGCCCAACCGAGCACCGGCAGCGAGCATAGGCCGATGGCGCCAAGCCAAAGCGCGAGCCGCTGACCTCGGCGCGCGTGCACGAGCGACGAGGCGCCGTCGGTGGCCGAGTTCATCCGCCTCACCTCCGCTTCGAGGCGCGCGACCGTGGACGTGAGGGCTTGTAGCTTCTCGACTTCGTTCATGGGTTGATACTCCGCGCTCATTGCCAACATGCTTGTCCCCAGAGCGATGTGCCCCACACGCCGGCTTCGCACCCGCCGGTCTCGGTGCCCGTCTCGCTGCTGCTGGTCGCACTCTCCGTTGTCGCCGCAGTCGTGCTCGTGTCCGCCGTCTCCGTTGCCGACGAGGACGTCGTGGTGATCGAGGTCGAGCCACCGCTGGTGCCGCTCGACGAACTCTCCGGATGCACCGATATGCGTGGGCTCGAACGACACGCGGCCGCGCCGAGCACGGTCGCTGCCACGATCATGATCCGCGACAGACCTGGTCGCGAACCGCTTTCGCCCGTTCAGCCCCTGATCGCGCCCTGCCCCGAGCCAGCTCCGTCGCCCGCATGCTGCCCAACTCTAATCTGACAGACCGGCGAACCGCAAGCCCACCGGGCAACGCCGACCAGCCCTTTCGCGACCGTCCCAGCGCCCCGGCACTCGAGGTTGTCGCGCGATCCCGCGACGTTGTCCCGATGCCCGCCGATACCACCTCCCGCGTTATCCTGCGGTCCCGCTGCGTTTGTCCTTCGGGCAACACTGCGAATCGCGAACCGGTCCGACGCCCGCCGGACACCGGACGCTGAGTGTCGAGCCGCCGCGGCCCCGCGGGTCAGGTGATCCCCGAGGCACCCCGGAGGTTCTGCGCCGTGGCCGGATTGAGCACGCCGGGTTGTCGACCACCTCGAGCGTGGAGGTCTGCGACGAGGTCGACGGGTCGAGCACGTCGCTCGACCCGGCCACGACGCTCAGCCGGCGACCGAGAACCTGCAGTGCCGGACCTCGCGCTACTTCGCAGCTTTCTTCTTTGCAGACTTCTTCGCAGACTTCTTCGCAGCCTTCTTCGCAGCCGGCTTCTTCGCCGCCGGCTTCTTCGCTCCCTGCTTGGCAGCCTTCTTCGCCGCACCCTTCTTCGCCGCCGGCTTCCTCGCCGCCGTCCTGGCAGCCTTCTTCGCCGCGCCCTTCTTCGCCGCAGCGTTCTTCCCCGCAGCTTTCTTCGCTGCCTTCTTCCCCGCAGCCTTCCCCCCCCCGCCGAAGTACGCGTCCATCGGCGTCAAGTAATACTCATACCAACCCTCCGCATAGCTCGCCCCCTGCCCCGCCGGAATCTCCGTGTGCACCAGCGTCACGCGCGTGCCGCCGCGTACCGGTTGCAGCTCGATCTCCAACCGCGAGTCCGGTGCATCGGCGGGGAACTCCGTGCTGCGCCAGGCCTGCACGATGCGATCCGCGGTCGCCTCGATCGTGCGCGCCTCGATGTAGCCGTCCCACGCCTCCATCGTGCCGTCGGCGCGCAGCCGCGCCGGCGAGCCGGTCATCGCGGCGTGACCCTTGGGGTCGAGCCACGCGTCGCGGATCGCGTCGGCGGGTGCGGGCAGGACGGCGGAGACGACGGCGCGCTCGGTGGGCATCGCGGCCCATGATACGCGCGCGCGCACTCGGGCGGCACGCAAGCCTTGCCGGGCTCGCGCGCCGCTCAGTCGTCCGCGCGGAAGGACAACGCCTTGAACCCGCCGCTCGCGACGTGCTCGATCACCGTGCCCAGCGCGTGCAGCTCGAAGCGCTCGCCGTCGGCGTCGCGCACGAGCAGCACCGGTCGCTTGTGGAAGACCAACCCGTCGCGCGTGGTGGTCGCCCCGTCGCGCACCTCCACCAGCTCGAGCGGCCGGCCGCCGTAGCGGTCGAGCAGCTGCTGCAGGTGCCCGTGGCTCTCGCCCACGTGCATGTCCCACAGCAGATCCGCACCCATCTTGAACGCCGACGGATGCTGCGCGATCGCACCGAACAGCCGCTGCTTGTACTCGCGCGCGTCGACCGACAACGCCAACAACGCGCTGCGATCGCGCGTGGCGAGCCCGTCGATCACCGCGCGCCCCAGCGCGTCCAACGACGGCTGCGCACCCTGAAATGGCGCAGTGCCGACGTCCCACGCCGGCATCGCCGTGCGCGTGGGCGCCTGCACCGACGCCGTCGCAGCCGCCGGCGCGGCGACCACGTCCGCGGCCGCGACCTCGGTGCGCGCCGCGGGCTGCTCGCGCGGTGCCTCCGCGCATGCAGCCGTCAGCACCACACCGAGACTCGCGATCGCGATCCGCATCATCGTCCGACTCCGCGCGCGATCAGTCGATCGCGTAGTTGATCCAGCCCTCGTGGGTCCAGTCGTCGCCGTTGGGATCGACCGCACCGACGTAGCTGGTGTTGTCGAGCCCGGCACCCGGCGCGACGCCAGCACCATCGGCCGGCCCGCCCGCCGCGGGCTTCACGTTGGGCGCGGTCCAGGTCAGATCGAGCGCCAGATCGACGCCGTCCATGTTGCCGTCCTGCCCGAGCAGGAAGTCGCCCCACATCGCGTCGTCCCAGCTGTACGGGCCCATGCCCTGGTGGCCGAAGCCGGCGTGGTCGCCCCAGAACGTGCCCTGCACGATGATGCCACCGTCGGCGATGTCGAGCGTCGCCTGATCCTGGAACGTCGCACCCGCACCGGTCACGTTGGTGAAGTACGAGTTGTAGACCTGCATTTGCGCGCCCTGCTTGATGTTGAAGCCGATGCTCTTCATCGCGTTGCCGCCGGCGCCCTGGCCGACGTACGTGAGGTTCGCGATCGCGGGCGAGGTCAGCGGCTCGGCGGTGAAGTTGTCGGGCCCGTTGGACCACTCGAGGCCGTGGTTGCCGTCGGGCTCGGACGGATCCTGGTGGACGAACACGTACTGGAACGTGCCGGTGAAGCCCAGATCGCAGTCGAGCGCGTCGTCGGCCTGGCCGCTGGCGACGATGTACTTGGCGTCGAAGCCACCGCCGAAGAACTCCATCGCGTCGTCCGAGCCCATGTGGCTCTGCACGTGATCGACGGTGGTGTCGGTGCCGCAGGTGTAGAACGTGATGCCGTTGAGCTCGCTGTCCATCACGAGCTCGAAGCCGGCCCACTCCACGCGGACGTACTGCAGCGTGCCGCAGTCGTGCGCAGCATCGTTGCCGCCGTACTGCGGCGGATCGGCGAAGCCCTCGGCATCGCCGACGCCGTTGGGCAAGTTGGTGATGGCCTGGCCCAGCAGCACCACGCCGCCCCAGTCCGCGCGCTGGCGCGAGCCCTTGGGCTGCGCCGAGGTGAAGATGATCGGTGCCTCGGCGGTACCGGCGGCCTCGATCGACGCGTCGACGTCGATGATGAGCGCGCTGCCGTTGGCGCCGACCACGTTGGTGCCGGCCTCGAGCGTCAGCGTCGCGCCGCGCACGAACACCGGCGCGGTCAACACCCACACGTTGTCGCAGGTCAGCATGGTGTCGGTCTCGATGTCGCCCGAGATCTCCATGCGCGGCGCGGTCTCGTCGTCGGCGCTGACGCAGCCGGGCGGCGGACCGGTATCGGTGTCGGTGGTGTCGGCGCTGTCGGTCTCCGACGTGGTCATCGTCGTGGCCGTGGTCGACGCCGTCGTGCTGGCGGTGGTGGAGTTCGTGTCCGAGGCCGTGGCCGTGGTCGACGCCGTGGTCGTCTGCGTGGCACTGCCGTCGGTGGTCTCGGCGCCGGTGTCCTCGGCGTTGGTCTCGTTGTCGCCGTCGTTGGCGCACGCGGCCATCGCCAGGGCCAGCAACGCAAGCGGAGAAAGTCGGATCGATCGAGTCATTGGGAAGCTCCCTCGTGCGGGGGGCGGGCCCCCGTCTGCGCTGCCCTTATGGCCTGCTCGTGTCACCCCCACGGGGCGTCGATTCGAACTCTCTGTGACGTTGCGGTCGCGGCCGCCACACGCGCAGCGGACCCTCACAGCTCGTACGCCAGCCCGATCATGATCGTCGCGCCCGGGAACACCTGGTAGTTGATCGCGCGCTCGGCCCCCTGCCGCCAGCGGATGGGCCAGTTCATCATGTTCTGCACCTGCAGCAGCGCCGCGAGGCCCTTGTAGATCCGCTGCCGCCCGACGAAGTCGAGCTGGTGGATCGCCTCGACGTAGGTGTCGGGCAGGTGATTGCCGCCGACGAACGCGATGTTGCGGGTCACGCCGTTGTACAGGATCCGCAGGTTGGTGCCGCTGCGCTTGCGCTCCCAGTCGATGTAGGCATTCGCGACGATCGGCGCCTGGCCCTGCAGCGGCCGCACGCGCGAGGTCGACACGTCCGTGGCATTGTCGGGATCGCACAGCGGATCGGCGATGTCACAGCTGTCGCGCAGGTGCACCCGCGAGAACACGTACGCCAGGTTGAAGCCCAGCGTGACCTCGCGCAGCTTCTTGCTGATGAACTCGAGGTTCTTGGCCGCCTCGAACTCCACGCCGACGTTGTAGGCGTACTTGGCGTTGCGGAACGACACCAGCGGGTTGCTGGTGCCCGGCGCCATGGTGCGCTCGATCGGGTCGATGAAGTACTTGCCGAACACCGACACCGCCAGGACCTCGGCGGCGCTGGGGAACCACTCCCAGCGCAGATCGCCGTTCCAGATCTTGGCCGAGGTCAGCGCGGGGTTGCCCAGCACGGTGATGCCGCCGGCGAAGTCCGAGAACAGAAACGGCGCCAGCTCGCGGAACTCGGGTCGAGCGACGGTCTCGGTGCCGACCAAGCGCACGTTCATCTTCTCCGTGACCGGGAAGATCAGCGACAGCGACGGCAGCACGTTGTTGTTGGCGAACTTCGAGCTGCGCTCGGCGTCGCGCATGTCGGTGAACTGATCGTAGGGCTGCAGCGCCTGGCGATTGGCCTCGAAGCGCGCGCCGCCGGCGATGCGGAACCACCGCACCAGCGGCAGGTCGAGCATGGCGTAGGCGGCGTAGACCTGCTGCTGCGCATGGTAGTTGTCGAAGGGCTGCGTGGTCTCGGCGACGTAGTACGGCTGCTGCCCGCCCTGCGCCGGGCTGAGGCCGCCGCCGATGTACTTGTTGATCAGCAGGTTGCCGGTGCCGACGGGCGCGTCGATGCCGTTGACGGTCTGGTAGGTGAAGCGCCGCACCACGAACTCGCGGCGCTTGCCCTCGACCCACGCGCCGAACTTGAACTTGCCGTCGAGCTGGCGCCACTGCTTGAACGGCAGCGTGACGTTGAGCGCACCGTTGCCGGTGTTGTCGCGCAGGTCCAGGAACATCACCGACGCACCCTGCCCGCTCAGGCGCCAGTCGCCGGCGCCGGGGTCGGGCTGGTAGACCATGTCGCGGATGCTGGGATCGTCGCGGCGCGCCTGCGCGAAGGCGCCGAACCAATCGATGGTCAGGCCCTTGGCCTTGGGGATCACGTGGCGACCGCCCAGCCGCGTGAGCAGGATCGATCGCATCACGTAGCGGATGCGGGTGGTCAGCACGTCGCCGTTCTCGGCCGGACCCGTGAGCGCGCGGACCTCGTTGTCGGCGTCGCGCGAGTAGAACGCGCTGGCGGTGATGCGCTGGTTCTTGTCGATGTCGTACTTGACCAGGCCGATGGTCGACCACTGCGCGTTGGCAACCGTGCGCACGCCGCGATAGTCGATGCGTCGCTGCAGCTCGTAGGTGCCGGGCTGATCCGCGCTCTCGGCGACCGAGAAGAACTTCCAGTGCTCGTGCAAGGTCTGCCGCTGGTTGCGATAGCCGGCCGAGACCAGGAACCCGAGCCGGCCCTCGTTGGTGGGCTGGAAGCCGTAGCCCAGCGTCGCCTGGCCCAGCAGGTTGGGCAGCGCGAGCTTGCCCCGGCGCACGCGCGTGTCGGTGTACAGCGCCTCGCCGAAGCGCTCGATCTGCTTGGGCGTCCACACCGGCCGCAGGTCCTCGCCCAGCGCGTTGCGATTGGCCGGGTGGTCGTCGGGCATCACGTCCGGCAGCTTGCGCGGACGATTGCCGAACGCGAACGCGTCGGCGCCGGCGAAGCCGCCTTCGAACGCGCGGTCGCGGAACGTGGTCTGCGTGTTCGCGCCGGCGCGCACGTTGAGCTCGAACAGCAGCTTGCGCGGGATCTCGCGGCTCTCGAGCTGCACCGAGCCGCCGGCGAAGTCGCCGGGCATGTCGGGCGTGAAGGTCTTCTGCACGTTGATCGCGGACAGCGAACCCGCGGGGAAGATGTCCAGCGGCACCGTGCGGATGTCGGGTTCGGGCGAGGGCACGCGTGCGCCGTCGAACAGCGTGTTGCCGTAGCGATGGCCCAGGCCGCGCACGAACAGATACTTGCCGTCGATGAGCGTCGCTCCGACGATGCGGCGCGCGACCTGGGCGGTCGAGCCGCCGCCGGACTTCTGGATCTGCTCGCGGCTCATGATGTCGCGCGCCGCGACCGACTCCTTGCGTTGGAGCATGCGCGCGCCCTCGCTCTCCTTGTTCATCTCGGCCTTGACCGCGACGACCATGTTCGCGCCGGCCAGCGGCACCAACTCGGCGTTGAAGCTCTCGTCGGAGCCCTTGGTCACGACCACGCCGGAGATTCGCCGCGGCTGGTTCGCGTCGGAGCGGATGCGCAGCTCGTAGGTCCCCGGCGGCAGCTCGAGCGTGTAGTTGCCCTCGAGGTCGGTCTTGGTCTTGTACGGCGTGCCCAGGGCCTCGACGTACGCGCCGATGAGCGGCGCGCCGGTGCTCGCGTCCTTGAGCTTGCCGCGCACGACACCCGAGTCGCCCTTGACGTCGACGGTCTTGACCTCGAGCTCCTTGGCCAGCGCGTCTTTGTCCTCGGTGAGATCGACGACGTCGAAGCCGCCGTCCCACGCCTCTTCTTCACCGGGATCCGCGACCGGGCCCTGCTTGGGCGGCGGCGTCTCGGCAGGCGGCGTCTCGGCGGGCGGCGTCTCGGCGGGCGGCGTCTCGGCGGGCGGCGTCTCGACCGGTGCCGTGCTCGGCGGCGTCGTGCTCGGCGGCGTCGTGCTCGGTGGCGTCGTGCTCGGTGGCGTCGTGCTCGGTGGCGTCGTGCTCGGCGGCGTCGTGCTCGGTGGCGTCTCGACCGGCGCCGTCGGCCCCGTGGGCGTGACCGCACCGGGGCCGGAGTAGTCGCGCGACGGCGGCGCAGCAGCGCGCGCCGTCGTCGTCGCGACGGCACCACCCGCGAGCGCGAGCGTCGCGAGCGAGACTCGGGATAGACCCATCGCGAGCAGGACCCGGTGGACCCGGCGGGACATCGTCATCTGTGCTTTCTTCGGGCGCCGACGAGACGTCGCGCTACTCGAGCGTCTTGGTGATCATCACGACCGGCGCGGCCCCGCCCTGACGCGCGAGGTCCACGGCCCCGAGCACGGCGCCGTAGGGCGCCTCGTCGCCGCCGTCGAGGTACAGCACGTTGTCGGGCCGCGCGTTGAACATGCGCCGCAGTCGCTCGGGCAGCTCCTCACGATCGAGCGCGACCGTGTTCACCTCGAGGCTGCCGTCGTCGCGGACCGAGAGCACCAGCGGCTTGTCCGCGTCGTTGACCTGATCGAGCTGCTCGTCCTTGTCGTCCTTGGGCGGCAGCCGCACGTTGAACGCCTCGGTCATGACCGGCGCCAACACCATGAAGATGATGAGCAACACGAGCACCACGTCGACCAGCGGCGTGACGTTCATGTCGGGACGGACCTTGACCTTGCCGCCGAAGCCGACGTTCATGCCCATGGCTCAGCCCTCCTCCGACCACTCGCGACCGACGCCGACCGCGAGCGAGACCGTGCCGAAGCCGATCTCCTGCGCCTCGTGGAAGTAGCCGCGCATCACGCGGTACGGCAGCGTGGCGTCGCCGCGCAGCAGCACCTTCTGCCGTGGATTCTCGCCGAACGCGCGCCGCAGCTCGCCCAGGCACTGCGCCTGCGACATGTCCTGCTTGTCGATGGTGCAGACCTCGTTGCGATCGACCGTGAGCGTGAGCAGCTGCTCGTCGTCCGCGATCTCGTCCGCCTTCTCGACCGTGAGCATCTCGATGGTCTTGCCGTCCTGCATGTTGGGGATGACGACCATGAAGATGATGAGCAGCACCAACACCACGTCGACCAGCGGCGTGACGTTGATGTTGGGCGCGAGTCGACCCTTGCCGCCGCCGTTACCGACCGACATCCCCACGGGCGCCCTCCAGGTGGTCCACCAGCTCGCTGGCGGCGTGCTGCATGGTCATGTCGAACTTGTCGAAGCGCGCGGTCAGGTAGTTGAACACCAGCACCGCACCGATCGCGACGATCAGGCCCACCGCGGTGACGATGAGCGCCTCGGCGATACCGGCCGAGACCGCGCCGATGCCACCGCCGCCCGAGGCCGCGATGCCCTGGAACGCGGTGATGATGCCGATGACGGTGCCGAACAGCCCGATGAACGGTGCGGTCGAGCCGGTCGAGGCGAGGATGCCCATGCCCCGGCGGGCCTCGGCCGCGAGCTGCTCGAGCCGGCGACCGAGCTCGCGCCGCGACATCTCGACCGGACCGACCGCTTCGTCGCGTCGGTTGGCCTTGAAGCTCTCGAGCCCGAAGCGGATGAGCCGCGGCAGCGGCGCGTCGGCGTACTCGGCCCCGCGCGACAGATCGAGCAGGCTGTCGACGTCGCGATCCTCGAGCAGCGGCCGCGCCTTGGCTGCGAATGCGCTCGAGACCGCCTGTGCGCGGCGCAACACCAGCATGCGCTCGATCGCGACGCACAGGCTGGCGAAGCCCATCGCGACCAGCGAGATCGCGACCAGTCGGGCCATCAGGCCCATCGATTCCCAGATTTCTGCGAGGGACAGTTCCATGACGACGACTCCTGGCGGTCAACCGCCGGTGAGGGAGAACGGAATGGTTGCTTGCTGCCAGACCGAGATCGGCTCGCCGGCGACGGTGGAGGGGGTGAACTTCCAGGTCTTCACCGCGGCGATCGCCGCGGCGAGGAAGAGCTTCTCGGCGGCCTCGCGCGCCTCGTCGGTCGCGGCGGTGCTCTTCTTGCGCAGCACCTTGGCGCCGCGCACGGTACCGTCGCGGTGGATGTGCAGCTTGAGCACGATCTCGCCGGTGATGCCCTCGTCGCGCAGCGACTCGGGATACTTCGGCGCGGCGTTGCCGGGATCGGGCTTGGCCGCGGTCGCGTTCTCGGGGCGATCGATCGGCTTGGTCGGATCGATCGGCTCGGCCTCGGGCTTCTTGGGCTTGGGCGCCTCGACCTTCGGCTTGGGCGCCTCGACCTTCGGCTTGGGCGGCGCCTTGGGTTTGTCGGGACCCGTGCCGGTGCCACCAGGGGTCGTGCCACCGGGGCCGACCTCGTAGGTCTTCTCCTGCGTGGTCTCGGGTGCGACCTCCTGCGGCTTGGCCGGCGGCGGCTTGAGCTTGGGCTTGGGCTTGGGCTTGCTCGTCACCTGCACCTTCGCGTCGGGCGGTGGTGGTGGCGGCGGCTCCTCTTCCTTGGGCGGCTCTTCCTCTTCGACCGCGAAGTCGGTCAACTCGGGCTCGAGCCCGACCTCGACGATCGCGTCGCTGCGCTCGCGCGTGAGGCCGTACGCCAGCGCGGCGGCGTACAGCGCGACCGCAGCGAGCAACGCGCGGCCGCGTCGGCGCTGGAAGAACAGCTTGTCGCTGTTGGGATCGAATCCGCCGAGCATGCGCGGCTCGGACTATGGAACGGTCGCGTCTCCCGGGGATGGCACGTGTGTGTCATGTGCGTCACGACCACTCGGCGGCCGCGCCGCACGGACGTGACTGTGCTGACGCGGACGAAACCGGGGAGCGCCCGAGACACAGATCGACCGCGATGGTTGCCGCCGCGTCACCCGTACGTGACACGGCGCGGGGATCGTCATCCCGCCCATGTCCGCCACCATCCTCGTGGTCGACGACGAGCGTGACCTGGTCGCGACGATGGAGCACGCACTGCAACGGGAGGGCTTCCGTACGCTCGCGGCGAGCACCGGCCAGGAGGCGCTGCAGGTCGCCGGGCGCGAGCCGGTGCCCGATCTCGTGCTGCTGGACCTGATGCTGCCGGATCTCTCCGGCACCGAGGTCTGCCGCACGCTGCGTTCGCGCGACGCGACCCGCAACATCCCGGTCGTGATGGTCACGGCGCGCGACGAGGAGATCGATCGCGTGGTCGGCTTCGAGGTCGGCGCCGACGACTACATCGCCAAACCGTTCAGCGTGCGCGAGCTGGTGCTGCGCGTGCGCGCGATCCTGCGGCGCGCGCGGATGCCCGAGACCACGGAGCAGACCAACTCGATCGAGCTGGGGCCGGTGCGCATCGACGTGCTGGGCCACCGCGTGTGGATCGAGGGCGAAGAGGTCGTGCTGACCGCGCTGGAGTTCAAGCTGCTCTACACCCTGGTCACGCGTCGCGGCCGCGTGCAGACCCGCGAGATGCTGCTGCACGACGTCTGGGGTCACCAGGCCGGGATCCCCACGCGCACGGTCGACACCCACGTGCAGCGCCTGCGCAAGAAGCTCGGCGTGGCATGCGATTGCGTCGAGACCCTGCGCGGCGTCGGCTATCGCTATCGCCTGCTCGACGACTGAGTCTTCGGGGAGGACGCGGAGCTTCCTGCCCGCCGCGAGAGGACCCGAAGGCGGCTCTGCCGTCGCGTGAAGAGGAAGCGGAGCTTCCCTTCACGAACTCAGGCGGCTCACCACGGCGTCGGCCAGGTCCGCACGCGGCGATCGAACTCCGCCGCAGCTTCGTCGAGCGCGCGGTCGTCGACCCCATCGGCGGCTAAGCGATCGCGCAGCGCGCTGCGCAACGCCGGCGACGCGGCGCCGTGGCTTCGCACGAACTCGAGCGCCGCCGCAGCGCGGGCGCTCGCGCCCTTGACCGCGAGGTACTGCACCGTGGCCGCGTGGGCGCCCAGGCGCCACGGGTCGGCCTCGCCGCCCTCGCGCAGCCGCGGCAGCGCCTTGCGCAGCAGCGGCAGCGCCTCGCGATCGTCGGCGCGGACCCACAGCGGCAGAAACGGCAGCACGTACCACGAGTAGCCGGTCGCACCGCCGTGACCCCGCAGGTACAGCTCGAGCCGCCGTCGGGCCTCGCGCGCGCCGCCCTCGAGATCGTGGCTCGCGATGGCAGAGATGGCCTGTGCGACCACCGAGGCGTCGTCGTGGGCCAGCACGCGCCGCAGCGCGCGGTCGTGGGTCGCGGCGTCGAAGCGCCCGATCGCGTCGACCAACAGCGACATGCCCGAGTAGGTCGCGTGCGCGGCGAGATCGATGCGCTCGAGCGTGGTCGCGGCCAAGGCCGCCACGCGCGGGCGCAGCTCCGCCTGCCGCCCGGCCATGGCCACGAGCTCGGCCCACGCGACGCGCTGCGGCTCGCTCATCTCGGTCAGCGGTCCGCTCGCGCCGCTGGCGATGCGCTCGACGAACGCGAGGTCGTCCTCGGCACCGCCGGCGGCGAAGCGCAGCGCGTGGGCCACGACCTGCACCCGCTGCGGTCGCGTGGACGCGGTCGCGTCGTCGATGGCCTTGCGCACGTCGGCGTTGCCGGGCAGCGCCGCCACGCGCCGCAGCACCTCGACCTCGAACCATTCGTCCTTGGTGCAGCGCAGCGCGTGCAGCAGCGGTGCCTGGGCCGCGGCGCCCAGCGGCGCGAGCGCGGCGAAGGCCTCGCTGCGCGCGACGAAGTCACCCGAGCAGAGCAGCGGGGCTGCCACGACCGGCAGCCGCGCGGCGGCGGTGGTGCGCAGGTCGAGCCGCAGCGCGTCCTCGTCGAAGCCCTTGCGGCGCAGCAACTCGACCGACTTGCGATCGGTCGATGCACCCAGGGTCGCGGCGGCCAGCCGCGCGAGGATGGCCGCGCGCCCCTTGCCGCGGCCGCGCGCCGGCAACCGGCGCACCGTCGCGCGGGCCTCGTCGGTCGGCATCGGTGCGAACGCGACGTCGAGCAGCCACTGCTGCACGAGGTGCTCGAGCGTGCGCACCGTCCAGCTGATCCGCATGGCCTGCAGCCCGTTCTCGAGCGAGGGCTCGAGCGCCTGCGACGGCTCCGTGCTCAGCAGCGTGTCGGTGCCGTCGCGCAGCGCGAGCGTGCGGCTGGCGACGTGGCTCGCGAAGGCGAAGCCGCCGAAGCAGGTGTCCTTGTCCCGCTGCTGCGCGCGCGACAGCTCCAGGGCGATCGCGGCCCAACGATCGAGTTGCTCGCGTTGTTCGGGCGAGAGCACGGCCTCGCGCACGCCTTCATGGGTGGTCTCGCGCACGGTCGCGCCGGTCGAGCTCCGCTCGAGCTCGAGGATCGACGAGCTCTGGACCCACTCGCCGTACTCGGCGAGCAGCTCGACGGTGTAGCGCGTCGGCGCGGCTGCGGGCTTGGGCAGCACGATGTCGAAGCACGCGCGGCTGCGCTCGGTCTGCGCGCCGTCGAGCAACTCCCGCGCGGACGCTGGCAGGGGCACGGGCGCGGCCGCCGGGGCCACCAGGTGGAGCAACAACGCGAGGGCAGCCAGCATCGCCGAGCGTGCAAGAGCGTCGCACGGCGCCGAAGTTCCCGCGAACGGCGGGATTTGTGCGCCGACGGTTTGACCGCGCCCACAACCATTGTGGTATGCCAGCGGCACCCGTGGCGATCCGAGTGCACCACCTCGAGTGCGGGCGCATGACGCCCGTGGGCGCCCCGTGGATGTACGGCCCCGGCGCGCAGCATCGCCACCTGGTGTGCCACTGCCTGCTGCTGGAGCTCGACGATCGTCTCGTACTGGTCGATACCGGCTTCGGCCTCGCCGATGTCGCGGATCCGCGCAACCGCCTCGGCAGCACGTTCATGCGCATGGTACGGCCGCGGCTCCCCCCCGAGGCGACCGCGGCCGCCCGCATCGAGGCGCTGGGCTTCGCCATCGAGGACGTGCGCGACGTCGTCGCGACGCACATGGATCTCGATCACATCGGCGGCATCTCCGACTTCCCCCACGCGCGCGTGCACGTGACCCAGCTCGAGCTCGACCGCGCGCTCGCGCGGCCGTCGTTCCACGATCGCATGCGCTACCGCCCGATCCAGTGGTCGCACGGGCCCAACTTCCGTACCTACGGCGCGCAGGGTGAGTCGTGGTTCGGCTTCGGTGCAGTGCGCGGGCTCGACACCCTGCCGCCCGAGTTGCTGCTGATCCCGCTGCCGGGGCACACCCGCGGCCACGTCGGCGTCGCAGTCGATGCCGGGACGCGCTGGCAGCTGCACTGCGGCGACGCGTACTTCTTCCACGGCGAGGTCGATCGCCCCGAGCCGAGGTGCCCGCCGGGGCTGCGCCTGTTCCAGCGCTACGTCGCGGTCGACAACGCGGTCCGGTTGGAGAACCAGGCGCGCCTGCGGACCCTGGTCGCCGAGGCGCGCGACAGCGTCGAGGTGTTCTGCGCCCACGACAGCGACGAGCTCGAACGACTCACCTGAGCGGCTGGATCACAAGCGGCGCTGCGACACCGGCTCGAGCCGCGGTGGCTGGCCACGGCGATTGCTCTGCACGCGGAAGCGGCGGCGCACGATCCAGTCGCCCTGCATGAAATCGAGGTCGAGCTCCGCCGGGGCGTCGACCGGCTCGGCCACCAGCTCGGCTCGCAGCGCACGGCCGGCGAGCTGCGCGATGCCCAGGCCCTTGCGCTTGTCCGCGTCGACCAGCTCGACCTCGCCCTCGCGCACGATCACCAGGGTCTCGGACGGATGCCGCGCGAACACCAGCGCGATCGCGGGCGTCGACGCCTCGAAGCGCTTGAGCGGCTTGCCCGAGTCGCCGTGCAGCAGGTGGACCTCGCGACCGATCGCGAGCGCGACGTAGCCCCCGGCGCCGGCGACCGCGTGGATCGGTTGGTTGCCCACGCGCTGCTGCCACGGCACCTCGCGCAGCTCGCGATCCCAGCGCGTGAGCGTGCCGTCGGCCTGGGCCACCAGTACCTCGCCCTCGCGCGCGCGTGCGATCGCGGTGACCAGCGCCGGACTCGGCAGCGGCCGGATCACGGTCTCGGCGTCGGGATCGGACCAGAACGACAGCCCCCGCGGATCCGCGCGGTACAGCGAGGTCCCGCTTTCGAGCACGAGCGCGCCGGGCGTGGCGAGACGATCGCCGAAGCTCGGCGTCGTCGCGGCCGGCAGCGTCGCCGCGGGCACCGCCGCGGGTGCGCTCGCCGGCGCCGGCGCGGCCTCGGGTGCCGCGGTCGGCCGCCCCAGCCACCACGCGGTGCCGCCGACGATCGCCGCGGTCGAGGCGACCCACGCCAGCAACCACGGTGCGATCGAGGTCTTCGCCGGCCGCACCGGCTCGACCGTCGTGACCTCGACGGTGCGGCGCGGCTGCAGCGTGGTGCGCAACGCGGCCTTGAGCGCGACCAGCAGGGTGTTGGTGTCGGCGAAGCGCTCGCTGGGCGTCTTCGACAGGCAGCGATCGACCACCGCGACCAACGCCGGCGGCAGCTGCGGGCACAGCGTGCCCAGCGGCGTGGGTGCCTCGTACACGATCGCGTGCAGCAACGCCGGGGTCGAACCGGCATCGAAGGCCCGGCGACCGCTGAGCAGCTCGTAGAGGATCGCGCCGAGCGAGAACACGTCCGTGGTCGCGTCGACCGAGTTGGCGTTGCCCGAGGCCTGCTCCGGGCTCATGTAGTTCGGCGTGCCCATGACCACGTTGGTGCGGGTCATGCCGGCCTGGGCCGACTTCATCTTGCTGATGCCGAAGTCGAGCAGCTTGACCGCGATGCGCCCGCCCTGATCGCCGGTCGGCGTGCGCACCATGATGTTGCTGGGCTTGAGGTCGCGGTGCACGATGCCGGCGGCGTGGGCCGCGGCCAGGGCCGAGCACAGCGGCTCGAACAGCCGCAGCACCTCGCGCGGCGTGGCGCGACGGTTCTCCATCCAGTCGTCGAGCGTGACGCCGTCGAGGTACTCCATCACCATGTACGGACTGCCGTCCGTGTCGGTGTTGAAGTCGAAGACCTGCACGATCGAGTCGTGATCGAGGCTCGCGGCGATCTCCGCCTCCTGGCGGAAGCGGGCGTAGGCCTCGGTGTCGCGGGCCAGCCGTGCGTCGAGGAACTTGATCGCGAAGCGCTGCTGCAACCGCACGTGCATCGCTTCGTAGACGGTGCCCATGCCGCCCGACGCGACCGCCCGCGTCACGCGGTAGGTGTCGGCCAGCACCGCACCGATGCGCGGGTCGGGCCGCGCGACCATCTCGGCGCGCAGGTCCTCGCGCACGCTGTGGCCATCGACGATGGCGGTGGGCAGATCGGGCGGCGCCGCCTCGCCGACGACGGCCAGTCCACTGCGCGACGAGGATGCGCTCGACCGATTCGACACGCGTCCGCGGCATCGGCCTTCGACGCAGGTGCTTGAGCCCGACCGCGGAGCGGGCGGCGCAGCGCGCCGGCCTCCCGTGAACAGCGGTTCTGCGGCAGACTCGGGGGGCCCCCGTGATCGCGCTCGGCCAAACGATCGATCTGCGCGCCCCGCCGCGCGGGATCGCGATCGCGCCGCGGGTGCCGGGCAGCAAGAGCATCACCAACCGCGCGCTCGTGCTGGCGAGCGTCGCGGCCGGACGATCACGGCTCGAGGGCTGGCTCGACGCCGAGGACACGCGCCTGATGCTCGCGGCGCTGCGCAGCCTCGGCGTCGCGATCGACGGCGGGCCCGCGACGCCCGAGCGCGCGATCACGGTCGAGGGCCAAGACGGGCCGCTGCGCGCCGCGGATGCCCCACCGCTGTTCGCCGGCACCGCCGGCACCGTCGCGCGATTCCTGCTGGCGCTGTTGGCCGGCAGTCCGGGTCGCTTCGTGCTCGACGGCAGCGCGCGCATGCGCGAGCGGCCCATGGCCGGGCTGCTCGACGCGTTGCGCGATCGCGGCGCGGTGCTGCAGGCCCTGGGCACACCCGGCGCGCTGCCGCTGCAGTGCGGTCCCCACGCCCAGCGCCTGCGCGGCGGCACCGTCACGCTGCAGCGTCCGGCGAGCTCGCAGTTCGTCAGTGCGCTCGTGCTCGCAGCGTTGCTCGCCGACGGCCCGACCACGATCGTGCTGCGCGAGGGCACGCCCGCGCGGCCCTACGTCGAGATGACGCTCGCGATGGTCCGCAGCTTCGGCGGCGATGCCCGCTTCGTCGACGACGCGACCGTGCAGATCCATCCGCGCGCGCTGCAGGCCCAGCACTACGTGGTCGAGCCCGACGCCTCGGCCGCGAGCTACTTTCTCACGCTCGCGGCGATCCACGGCGGCCGCTGCAGCCTCGAAGCGCTCGGTCGCGACAGCCTGCAGGGCGACGCCGCCTTCGCGCAGGTGCTCGCGCGCATGGGCGCGCAGGTCGAACAGGACGGCACGCGCACGAGCGTGCACGGGGTCGCTCGGCTGCGCGGCGGCGACTTCGATCTGGCCGACATGCCCGACATGACGCTCACGCTCGCGGTCGCGGCGTTGTTCGCCGACGGCGCCACCCGCATCGATGGGGTCGGCATCTTGCGTCATCACGAGAGCGATCGCCTCGCCGCCGCGGCGACCGAGCTGCGCAAGCTCGGCGCCACGGTGCAGGAGCTGCCCGAGGGCCTGCACATCGTGCCCCCGGCCGGCGGTCGCCCCCGCGCCGGCGCGGCCATCGACACCTACGCCGATCACCGCATGGCGATGGCGTTCGCGATGGTCGGTGACGTGACGATCCGGGACCCCGCGTGCGTGGCCAAGACGTTCCCGGGTTACTTCGACGAGCTGTCGCGCATCGGCATGATCGGGGGCTGAACCGGCCATCGCGGCCAGCCGCGGCGGCCCGCTCGTGGCTGCGGACTCGCCGCGGACCGGCGCAGGCCGGGCCCGCGCGCCGGCGGGCTTTCGCGACCACGGCCGTTGGCGTGATACTCCCTGGCAGAGCGACCCCCACCGCCGCTGCCGGGGCCGGCAGCCGGGGCCACGGACGACGACGCGATGAAGCCCGGTGACACGCTGACGGTGATGGCCGAGTCGCTGTCGAAGCACGGCGACGGCGTCGCAACCCACGGCGACGTCGAGATCCACGTCGCGGGGCTCTTGCCCGGTGAGACCGGCGACGTCGAGATCGACTACGTCAGCAAGCAGAAGCCCCGCGCCCACGCGCAGGTGCTGGTGCGACGCAACACCCACCCGGGGCGCCGCCCCGCGCCGTGTCGCCGCCACGGCCGCTGCAACGGCTGTGGGCTCATGGACATGGACCTGCCGAGCCAGCGACAGCTCAAGCGCGTCGAGCTCGAGCGCACCTGGGGCATCATGATCGATCGCCTCGTGGGCGAGGGCGCCGACGGTCGCGGCTATCGGCACTCGAGCAAGCGGGTGTTCGCCGGCAGCCCCGGTCGCATCAAGCTCGGCAGCTACATGCGCGGCACCCACAACGTCGCGGACATGGACGGCTGCCTGGTCGATCACCCCGACATCGCGGCCGCGGCCGACGAGCTCGCCGCGGCCGCCAACGCCCTGCGCGCGGTGCCCTACGACGAGACCGACGGCGAGGGCGACGTCCGCTACGCGTGGTTCAAGACCGACGGCCACGGCCAGGTGCTGCTCGCGATCATCACGGCCGAGCCGTGCCACACCGTCGTGCACGAGCTCGCGGCCCGGCTGACGCGCCCGTGCGGCATCTCGTGGGGCGTCAACGCGCGACCGGGCAACGACATGCGCGGCACGACCCTGCGTCCGCTGCGGGGACGACAGAGCATCGCGATCGAGTTCGAGGACCCCGCGCGCGGCGAGGCCATCGTCTCGCACGTGGGCCCGCTGGGCTTCCTGCAGCCCAACCCCCGCGTGGCCTCGATCGCCTACCACGACCTCGTGCGCGTGCCCGCCGGCGGCGTGCTGCACGGGCGCACCGCGCTGGATCTGTACGCGGGCGCGGGCGTGACCACGCGGCTGCTGCGACGTCACTTCACCGAGGTCGCGCCGTGCGAGTCGTTCCCCGAGAGCGCGCGGGCCCTGGGCGCGGAGCCGCAGCTGGTCGAGGAGTTCCTCGGCAACATCCTCGCGGACCCGCAACACCTGCACCGCCATCCCGACCTGGTCGTCGCCAATCCGCCGCGCGGTGGCCTGGGCACGACCGTGTGCGACCAGCTCAACCTGCTCGCGGCGCCGCGGCTGCACATCATGAGCTGCGCGCCCGCGTCACTGGTCGAAGATCTCCGGCGACTCACCGGCGAGCACGGCCGCTACCGCCTCATCGGCGCGCGCGCGTTCGACACGCTGCCGCAAACCAGCCACGTCGAGGTCGTGGTCTGGCTGGTCGGCCGCGCCTGAGCCCTCGGCGCGACTGCCCCATTGCCGAGCGCCCGCGTGCCGGCGACAATGCCCGCTGGAGAACCGTTGCCCATGGCCAACCCGCAGAACTTCATCTCCGAGGACACGACCATCAAGGGCAGCGTGACGACCGCGTCGTCGTTGACCGTCGCGGGCGCGGTCGAGGGCGACATCAATGCCGGCGGCGACGTGGTCATCCTCGCGGATGCGTCCGTGAAGGGCGACATCAGCGGTCCGGCGGTGACGGTGTCGGGCAAGGTCGAAGGTCGTGTGAACGCCTCGGGCCGCTTGCTCATCACCGCGCGCGGATTCGTGCACGGCGACATCTCCGTGCGGTCGCTCTTGATCGAGGAGGGCGGCACCCTACAAGGCCAGTGCAGCATGGGCGCCGCAGCCGTGGGCACGCCCAAGACCGCCGCGGCCGGCAACGGGCGCCCGATCGTGCCACCGCCGTCGCCCGCACCGCTGACCGCCCCTGCCCCGGTGCCGCCCAGACCCACCACCACCGACCGCTGACCCGCCGCGCCGGCCCGTCGCGGCGCCCCACCGCGCCGGCGGGCCGCGCAAGACCGAACGCCTCACAGGTTCGCGTGCCGACCACTCGTGCAACCGGTACGCTCGACGCTCGTCCGTAACCACCGACCGGAGACACCGTCCATGCCCCGCAACCGTATCCTCGTCCTCGCGCTGGCCCCCTTCATCGCCTTGACCGCCTGCAAGAAGGACTCGGCCGTCCAGGAGACCATCGACCTGCTCGACAAGCACGGCAAGGAAATCACCACCAAGGTGACCAGCGCCAGCGACAAGAAGGCGGGCGTGGCCGACGCGCAGAAGTACATCGACTCCAACAAGGACGACATCGCCAAGCGCATCAAGGAGATGGGCGAGCTCAAGGGCTTCCAGGTCAGCGAAGAGATGCAGTCGAAGATGGCCTCGTCGCTCGTCGACGCCGCCTTCATGTGCAGCAAGATCCAGGTCGACCTCATGGCCGCGACCATGGAGGACAAGGATCTCGACGACGCGCTCAACAAGCTGTGCAAGACCTGGGACGACGCGGTCAAGATCTGATCGCGACCCCAACGTTCCAACGGGCGTGGGCTCCTCCGGCGACGACGGTCGCTCCGGAGGAGCCCTTTTTCGTGCCCGCGATCGGGCGCCCCGCGACCGGGCGCCCCGCGACCGAGCGCTGCGCCCGATCACGAGGCGGGGACGCGGCGCTCAGCGACGGCGTCGACGCGAGCGCAGGCCGAGCACCAGGCCGCCCACGCCGAGCAGCAGACCCGAGCCGCTCGGCCGGGTCTGGTTGCACGAGCAGCCCGGATCGTCGCCGGTGATGCCCGGATCGCCGGTGGTGCTGCTGTCCTCGGCACCGTCGCCGCTGCCGCCGGTCTCGTCGACCGCCGCGCTGGTGCTGCCGTCGCCCTCGCCGCTGCCGCCGCCCGAGGTGTCCGCGTTCTCGACGTGCTTGATCTCGACGGTGACGCCGTCGCTGTAGGTCACGTTGGGACCGTCGAACGCGGCCGCGCCGAAGATGTACGTGCCCTCGGGGATGTCGGTGACGTCGTACTCGTAGGGCGCCTCGAAGACCTTGAAGTAGGGCTGCGGCATGTCGTCGACGCCGACGATCTGCACGTAGAGCTCGACCTCGGTGATGAGGCGATCGTCTTGGGCGTCGACCGTGACGGTGAAGTCCGCGCCGGGCTCGAACACGTCGCCGTCCGCGGGGTAGCTGATCGAGACCGTGGGCGCCTCGGTGTCGAGCGGCCACGGGATCTCCGAGCACTCGAGCGAGCCGATGGCGCCGTCGGCCATCTCGGGCAGGTCGCCGTTGCGGCAGGTCGGCTCGCCGCTGCCACCGGGGATGGTGACGTCGATGACCGCGTGGGTGTCGAGCAGGTCCACGACCGTGAACGACGCGTCACCGGTGGGATCGGTGAAGGTGTCGCCCGGCTGCATGAAGTAGCCGCCGTCGCTGGCGGCCTCGAGGATGTACGGCGAGGGCGAGTAGTTGAACGTGCCCGAGATGTGCAGCACCACGCCGTCGAGCCCGGTGTCGACGCCCAGCGAGTGGCGGTACTCGAGGTAGTAGAAGCGGCCGTCGCCCGAGGGGAACAGCAGCGCCTGGGTGCCGTTGCACGGCAGCTCGGTGGGCAGCAGGTTGAAGGTGCCGCTGGTCTCGGTCGTGACGACGTTGCAGTCCTCCAGCCAGCCCATGTAGGCCTTCTGCGCCACGTTCATGTGGTCGCAGCCGCCGCCCATGGGGTCGTGGGGATCGCCGTACTCGACGTGCTCGCACTCGCCGTCCATGGTCGGCGTGATGACGCCGTTGGGACAGTCGTAGGAGTGCGAGTGGCCCATGCCGTAGTTGTGGCCGATCTCCTGCGCACGCACGACGCAGCCGAGGTTGCCGTTGTACCAGCTGTACTTCGCCGGGGCCTCGACCGAGCCGACGTTGGCGAGCCCGCCCCAGCCGCAGCCGAGGCCGGGATAGAACGCCCACATGAACTGGCGGTACTCCTCCGGATCGTGGCCGTGGTCGACGAACGCCTGCATGCCGCGGTCGGCGATCACGTCGGCGTAGCAGTCACCGGGATCGTCGATCTGGTAGGGGCCGAACACGTCGCCGGCGATGGTCTCCTTGCCGTAGCTGTTCTCGCCGTAGAAGACGTTGGTCGAGTCTTCGGCGATGAACATGTCCTGCGTGACCTGGTTGTTGCCGGGACCCTGGTTGGCCGGATCCCAGAACAGCAACACCGTCGCGATGCGGCGGTAGGGGTACTTCTCGGGGTCGATGAGCGGCGTCGGCGGGTTCGCGAGCACCTCGAGCTCGTCCAGCTCGAAGGTGCGCTCGTCGAGCGGGTCGCCCCACGCGCGCACGAGCGTCTCGTACTTCAGGTCGAGTGCGTCCGCACTGTCCGGATCCATCTGCAGCTCGAACACGCCGTCGGCGGTGCGGACGTGGTGGCTGACGCGCGCGGTGCCGTCGTCCATCGACGCGATGCGCTTCTCGTACTTGCCCTCGATCGAGGGCGTCCCGAGGGTGCCGCCGCGCGAGAACAGCGGGTCCGCGGGTCCGTCGCCCTGCTGGCAGGCAACGAGTGTCATCGCTCCGAGCGACAAGGCAGAAAGGCGCAGAGGGCGTGGCATGCTCAGACTCCCATATCATCCTTTGGGCGGGCGGGGCAGCCGCTGCGTGGTCGCAGGCGGACCATGGCGCCCGCTGCGTGCGAGCGTGTGCCCACCACGTCGGGGCGGCCGCGGTGCGATGGACGCCGGTCGCCCGCGATCGCTGGGCCGACGGGCGGGCGCGCGCGCGCGTGCGACAGCACACGGTTCGAGCTCGGCCGCTCCCGCTGCACTCGCGCCGCGGGCCGCAGCGACGGGGCCACAGTGCGGCTCCACACTCGCGCACGCGGCCGCGACAGCGGGTTGGCGCACTGTGTTCGTGACGCGTCCTTGCTAGCTTCCTTCGCGACGATGCATGACGTTGCCAAGGGTGCAGTGCTCGCACCCGTCGAGTTCGAAGTCGAGCCCAACCGCTATCGCCATTGGAAGGTGTCCTACGACGGCGCCATCGCCCGCGTGGCGATGGATGTCGACCCGGCGGCGCCGCTGCGCGACGGCTACGAGCTCAAGCTCAACTCCTACGACCTCGGCGTGGACGTCGAGCTGGCGGACATCGTCCGACGGATGCGCTTCGAGCACCCCGAGGTGCGCGTGGTGGTGCTGACCTCGGGCAACGACCGGGTCTTCTGCGCCGGCGCGAACATCCACATGCTCGGCAGCTCGACCCACGCGTGGAAGGTGAACTTCTGCAAGTTCACCAACGAGACCCGCTGCGAGATCGAGGACGCGACCGCGTCGAGCCACCAGGTGTGGGTCGCCGCGTGCAACGGCACCACCGCCGGCGGCGGCTACGAGCTCGCGATGGCGTGCCAGGAGATCTACCTGCAAGACGACGGCAACTCCGCCGTCAGCCTGCCCGAGGTGCCGCTGCTGGGCGTGCTGCCGGGCACCGGCGGGCTCACGCGCCTGGTCGACAAGCGCAAGGTCCGACGCGACCGCGCCGACGTGTTCTCGACCACGGCCGAGGGCATCCGCGGCAAGAAGGCGGTGCAGTGGGGCCTGGTCGACGCGATCTTTCCGCGCTCGAAGTTCGACGAGAAGGTGCTCGAGCGCGCCAAGGGCCTGGTCGCAGGCGCCAGCGCGGCGCTGCCGCCCGGTGAGCGCAAGGGCGTGGTGCTCTCGCCGGTCGCGCCCGAGATCGGACCGACCTCGCGCCGCTATCGCCACGTCGCGCTCGAGTGGGACGAGACCACGCGGGTCGCCCGCCTCACCATGACCGGCCCCAGCGCTGCCGACGTCGCGCTGGTCGAGCGCGGCGGCGAGGCCATGCGGCAGGCCTGCGCGGACGGCAGCGCGTCGCTGTGGTCGCTGCAGGCCTGGCGCGAGCTCGACGACGCGCTGCTGCACCTGCGCGTCAACCACATGCAGGTCGGTCTGGTGATCGTCCGCGCGGTCCCGGCGCAGGGCTGCGACCTCCAGACCGTGCTCGCGCACGACGCCGCGCTGGCCAAGGTGCGCGACCACTGGTTCGCGCGCGAGGTGCTGCTGCACACCGGCCGGGTGCTGCGCCGCATGGACAACACCAGCCGCTCGTTCTTCGCCTTCGCCGACCAGGGCACCGCGTTCGGCGGCTGCATGCTGGAGCTGGCGCTGGCCGCCGATCGCTTCTACATGCTCGACGACGCGGACGCGCCGGTGAAGGTCGCGCTCAGCGAGCTCGAGGAGGGTGCGCTGCCGATGCACAACGGTCGCACGCGGCTGCAGACGCGCCTGATCGGAGCGCCGGCGCAGCTCGAGACCCTGGTGGGTCGCCGCGAGCCGCTCGACGCCGAGGCCGCCGACGAGGCCGGCCTGGTGACCGTGCGGCTCGATCCCATCGACTGGGACGACGACACCCGCATCGCGATCGAGGAGCGCGCGAGCCTGTCGCCCGACGCGCTCACCGGGATGGAACAGAACCTGCGCTTCCCCGGTCCCGAGACGCCCGACAGCAAGATCTACGCGCGGCTGTCGGCGTGGCAGAACTGGATCTTCATCCGCCCCAACGCGACCGGCCCCGCCGGCGCGCTGACCCTGTACGGGCGCCCCGAGCGTCCGCAGTTCGACTGGCAGCGCGTGTGAGCGCCAGCCGCCGCACGACCGCCCCGAACGCGCTTCGAACGACCGAGACGAGAAGAGACGAGCACGATCAATGACGACGCCCAACGTGGACCTGGACGGGAAGATCCCCAACAACGTCGGCCTGTCCGACGACCCGAAGCTGCGCCGCGCGCTGGAACGTGGCTGCCGCAGTACCTCGAGTGGTGGAACGACATGGGCCCGTCGGACTTCGCCGACAAGCCGGTGTTCCTGCGCACCGCCGTGTCGGTCGAGCCCGGCGGCTGGGCCCACTACGAGCACGTCAAGATGCCCGACTACCGCTGGGGCATCTTCCTCGATCCCAGCCCCGAGGCCGCGCACATCAAGTGTGGTGACGACGCCGGCAAGCCCGCGTGGGCCGATGTGCCCGGCGAGCACCGCAACTCGCTGCGCCGCATCATCGTCACCCAGGCCGACACCGAGCCGGCGAGCGTGGAGCAGCAGCGCCTGCTGGGCCACATCGCGCCGTCGCTGGCCGACCTGCGCAACCTCTTCCAGGTCAACGTCGAGGAAGGCCGTCACCTGTGGGCGATGGTCTACCTGCTGCACAAGTTCTTCGGCCGCGACGGCCGCGACGAAACCGACGAGCTGCTGCTGCGCCGCAGCGGCAACCCCGACAAGCCCCGCATCCTGGGCGCGTTCAACCAGCCGTGCGACCACTGGCTGTCCTTCTTCGCGTTCACGATGTTCACCGACCGCGACGGCAAGTACCAGCTCGCGGCGCTGTCCGAGAGCGGCTTCGACCCGCTCGCGCGCACGACCCAGTTCATGCTCACCGAGGAGGCCCACCACCTCTTCGTCGGCGAGACCGGCATGGATCGCATCGTCAAGCGCTCGGCCGAGCTGCAGAAGCTCGACAGCAACGGTGACGTGCGCGCGCAGGGCGGCATCGACTTCGACCTGATCCAGCGCACGATCAACTACTGGTACACCTACAGCCTCGATCTGTTCGGCGGCGAGATCTCGAGCAACGCCTCGACCTTCTTCGCGACCGGGCTCAAGGGCCGCTACCGCGAGGACCAGTACACCGATCACCGCGCCATCGACGGCACCTACCGCATCCCGGTGGTCGAGGGCGGCAAGCTGATCGAGCAGGACGTGCCGGTGCGCAACGCCATGAACGAGGTGCTGCGCGACGCCTACGTCGCCGACTGCGAGCGCGCGCTGCGGAAGTGGAACAAGACCCTCGAGGCCGCCGGCTCGCCCACGCGCCTGACCCTGCCCAGCCGTCGGTTCCACCGCCACCAGGGCATCTACGCCGACCACAGCTTCGACCCGCAGGGCAACGTCATCAGCCGCGAGGCCTACGAGGCCAACAAGCACAAGTGGGTGCTCGTGCCCGAGGACAACGCCTACCTGTTGTCGATCATGAAGCCCTGCTACGAGCCGGGCAAGTTCGCCAACTGGATCGCGGCGCCGAGCAAGGGCATCGAGGGCAAGCCGATCGAGTTCGAGTACGTCCGCATGGACTGAGTCTCGCGGGAGGAGGCTCTGCTTCCTCCCCGCCGGCGAAGCCGGCACGACTCCCCTCTGGGCGCCCGTCGGCGCTGCAACGCGAGGGAGCGACGGCTGCGGCGGTCGCTCCCTCGTTTCGTTTCGGCCACCCACCGCGGCGCGCGGCGGTGCGGCGCGGCGCTCAGCGGATCTGCTGCGCGAGGTAGTGCTTGGTGCCGATCTGCTCGATCAGCTGCAGCTGGGTCTCGAGCCAGTCGACGTGGGTCTCCTCGGACGCCAGCATGCGCTCGAGCACGTCGGCGCTGGTGATGTCGCCCTCCTCGCGGCACAGCTTGATGCCCTTGCGGAAGCGCTCGACCGCGTCGTACTCCAGCTTGAGATCGAGCTCGAGCTGCTCCTGCACGGTCTCGCCCACGGTGATCTTGTTGTAGCGCTGGACGTTGGGCACGCCCTGCAGGAACAAGATGCGCTCGATGAGCTCGTCGGCGTGCTTCATCTCGTCGATGGACTCGGCACGGATCTTCCCGGCCAGGTTCACGTAGCCCCAGTTCTGGCACATCTTGGCGTGGATGAAGTACTGGTTCACCGCGGTCAGCTCGGCGGTGAGCACGTCGTTGAGGGTGTCGATGACGCTGGCGGAGCCCTTCACGGCCGCGACGGTATCACGCCGCGGTCGCGCTCGTGCGCGCGGCCATCGAACACGAACGTCGTGTTCGCATGCGCGTCGCTTCGCGCACCAGGCAACGCCCGACGTCAGCGCTTGACGGTGCCGTCGCTCTGACCGCGCGCCTGCGCGCCGTTGGCCTGGATCAGCTCGCGGATCTGCTGCACGCACGCGCCACAACCGGTGCCGGCCTGACACGCGGACGCGATGCCCTTCACCGTGCAGTTGCCACGGCGGATCTCGGCGAGGATGGTGCGGCTCGAGACGGCCTTGCAGAGGCAGACGATCATGGCGGCGACGCGGGCTCGGTTTTGAAAACGACTTTCAAAACCACTGTGTATGTAGCGCGACGGGGCCGTGGCCGCAAGCGCAGCCGCAGCGTGCCCGGGCGGCCCGGGCGTGAGCCGGCTCGCCCGCGGCCCCGACGTGGCCGTGCCGCCTGGCGATGGGGCGAGGCGCTCAGGCGGTCGTGTCGAGGCGTCCGACGCGGCGGGCGAGCGCCCACGCGAGCAGGCCGTTACCCAGCAGCCACGCGCGGTCGACCCACGGGCCGCCCGGCAGCGCGGTGACCAGGGTCGGCAGCACGAACGCGCCGTGCAGCAGCATGGCCGCGGTGCCCAGTCCGAGGCCGACGAGCGCTGGGCGCAAGCCACGAACGCGCAGCAGCGTCACGCTCGCGAGCAGCGGCAGCGCGGCGGAGAACCAAAGCGGCGAGCCGAAGCCCAGCCACGCGTCCGCGCCGCCGGCCCATGCCGCCGCCTGGTACGACAGCGGCGTGGTGCCGAGCGCACCGCTGGTGAGGGCGGCCGCGCCGAAGAAGCCCGCGGCGCCGAACCACCGCGCGCGGCCGCGCAGGCCCGCGAGGCCCAGGGCTCCGAACGCACCGAGCAACAGCAGGCCGGTGAAGCCGGCGCGCTCGGGCGCGTAGTTGGACTGCGTCGCGACGGCCGCCTGCGCGTCGACGATGCCGGCGCCGAAGCGCTCGTCCCACTTCACACCCTTGGGGTGGACCGCGGTCGCCTTCATCACGCGCTCGACCTCGTCGGGGTTGGTCACGCCGCTGGCGACGATGAGCGCGGCGACACCGGCCGCGTGCGGCGAGGCCATCGACGTGCCCTGGAACCACAGGTAGTCGTTCTCGAGCGGTCGGCCGATGCGGATGGTGTTCTGCAGCACGCCGTCGGGTTGACCGTCGCCGTTGCGATCGGCGCGGGTGTCACCGCCGGGCGCGGCGACGTCGATGTCCGCGCCCCAGTTGCTGTAGTGGGTGAGCTCGCGGCCGTAGTCGGTGGCCGAGACCGCGATCGAGAACTTGTTGGCCGCGGGGTAGCCGACCTTCGAGCGCCGCTCGTTGCCTGCGGCGCACACGGTCACCACGCCCTTGCCGTGGGCGTACTCGATCGCCTTGGCCAGCACGCGCGAGGGCAGCGGCCCGCCCAGGCTCATGTTGATGACGTGCGCGCCGTGATCGGCGGCGTAACGGATCGCGTTGGCGATGCCGGGCACCGCGCCGCGGCCGTCCTTCGACAACACCTTGAGCGGCATGATCTTCGCGCCGTAGGCCACGCCGGTCACGCCCACGCCGTTGTTGGTGCTCTGCGCGATGGTGCCCGCGACGTGGCTGCCGTGGGCGTGGTCGTCGAGCCCGCGCGGCAGGCCCTCGATGAAGCTCTCGCCCGCGACGAACTCGGTGCGGTTGAGATCCGGCAGCGCACGCACGCCGTCGGCGTTGGCATAGGCCACGCCGGTGTCGATGACCGCGACCACGGTGCCCTCGCCGCGGGTGGTCATCCACGCCTCGGGCGCGTGGATCTGTTCCATGTGCCACTGCAGGCGGAACATCGGATCGTCGACCGACAGTCGCGGGCCCCGCTGCGCGTCGGCGGGCTCGTCCTCGGGGCCCTCGGGCAAGCTCGCCGCGATCGCACCCTGCGGCAGCGCGTACATGATCTCGGGCTCGACGCCCTCGAGCAGCGGCGAGTCGAGCGCATCGCCGAGCATCGCGAGCGTCTGCGGCGACGCGGTCACGGTGAAGAGGTGCTCGCCCTCGCTGTAGAAGCCGGCCTTGTCGACCTCGACGTCGGCGCGCGCGTCGAGATCCGCGACGAAGTCCTCGATCTCTGCCTCGCTGCCGTCCTCGCCGTCTTGCGGGTCGACGAAGTCGAGCACCAGCCGACCGGTGAGCCACTGCGAGGCATCCTCGGCCGCGAGCGCGTCGGCCGCCTCGGCCACCGCCTGGGGCGTGATCTCCTGCGCCGCGAGCCCGGCGCGATCGGGCGCGTGATCGAACGCGAGCGCGCTGCCGAGGGCGGCAACGGCGGCGCCGGCGAGGATGGTGCGGGCGCGCTGCGAGAGGCGGACGTCGGACGTGCTGGCCATGGAGGTCCTCGGCGACCCGACGCGAGGGCGCGCCGTGATCGCAGCCCAGAATAGCAGCGCGCAACCGGCCGTGCCGCTGCCGGCGCCCCCCGAGTCGGTGCTTTCGTGCCGCGCATGTGCCGGCTCTCGGGTCGCGGAACCGGAACGAGCGTGCAGCGTCCGGCTGGCTTTGCGTCCGAAATCGGCCCGGCGCCGGCGGCGACGACGGCGGGACCGTCGGTGCCGAGGTGGGTCCCCGCTTGCGCGAAGGCCCCGCGGACACGGCACCATGCACACCACGGCGTCGATGTTGGGCTCGGTTGCACGCGGTGGCGCGCAGTTGGCGATCGCGAGCCTGATCCTCGCCGCGTGCGAGGTCGGCGGCGTCGTCGGTGACGCGGCGCTCGAACGCGCGACCACCGGTGAAGAGAGCAGCTCGAGCTCCGGCGCCGCGGCCCCCGAGGGCCCCGCGCGCCCGCCCGACGACGGCGCCGACGGAGCGCAGGGCAGCTCGACCTCCGCGGACATCGACATGCCCAACGACAGCTCGGGCTCCGTCGGCGGTGTCGCGTTCGATCTCGGCGACGGTGAGTCGAGCACCAGCGACAGCAGCGGCGCGAGCACGCTCGACGTGCCCTGCTGCGAGGCCGCCGATCAGCCGGGCTGCGACGACGGTGCGCTCGAGGCCTGCGTCTGCGCGCTCGATCCCTACTGCTGCGAGACCGCGTGGGACGAGACCTGCGTGTCGATCGCGACCTACTCCGACTGCGCCGGCCCGTGCGCCGCGCCCACGGTCGCGCCGGCCGACTGCTGCACGGCCGCGATGGTCGGCGGCTGCACCGACGTCGACGTGCAGGACTGCGTCTGCGCGACCGACCCGTACTGCTGCCTGACCGCGTGGGACGACGTGTGCGTCGGCGAGGTCACCGAGCTCGCCTGCGGCATGTGCCCCTGACCCGGAGTGCGCTTGAACCTCGGCGCGCGCGCTGGTAGGGTCGCCACACGCGTCCGTAGCTCAGTTGGATAGAGCATCAGGCTTCGAACCTGAGGGTCGTATGTTCGAGTCATACCGGGCGCGCTCGAGCGGCGGCGCGAGCAGGGCGGTCCGCAGACGGTGTGGTCTACGACGATGACGGTCAGCTTCGGCGGCTTCGTCAGCCGCCACAGTTGGTGCGGCCCCGACCCCGCGCTCGCACCGATGGTGCTGTACCACGTACCGCCGGCGCCGCAGGTACCCGCTGCGATCACGGACGCCGGCTTCGCGCCGGTCGCGATCATCGGCGACGACGGCCGCGTTGCGTGGATGCCGCGGCGACGCGACGACGACGGCTGGACGCTGATCGGCGAGGGCGTGCTCGATCTCGTCGACGTCGCCACGCTCGACGCCGAGCTCGACGCCGCCGAGCAGACGCACGCGAACGACTGGCGCGAACTCTACCCCGATGGTTGGCAAGGGCAGCCGCGACCGCGCATGGCGATGTTCTCGCTGTGGGACAACCTGCGGCAGCGACGGGGCGCGCCCGTGCACGCCGGCTCGTGTTCGGGCGGATTCCACCCCGAGCAGCTCAACGCCTGCAACGCGCCATGGCACGTCGGCCGCGTGTTGCTGTGAGCTACGCCGGTCACGGCGCATCATCGGCGCGGCGTGACGCCATCAGCGCGCCACGACCGAGCCGATTGCCGGCAACCCAGCCTCGCGCGCGAGCGCGACGAGCGAGTGGACTACGCTCTCGATCCGCTCGAGCTGCGCCGGTTCGCTCAGCACACGACGCCCTCGGGCCGTTGCGCGGGCCCCGAGTGCCAACGGCAGCGCGCACGGCTCGAAGCCGAACCATCGCAGCGTCGCGCCGGCGTGCGCGGCCGACAGTCGCCGACGCGCCGGCTCGTCGATCACGGTGGCGAGCCACACGCGCGGGCTCGAGCCGGGCGGTTCGTCGCAGAGATCGATGACGACGTCGTAGCCGCCGATCTGTGCCGCGACGATGCGCGCGTTGCCGGGTCGGCGCCAGTCGAGTGCGATCACATCGCCTGCGCCGGCCGAGGCGATCTCGGCGTCCGAACGACCCAGCGCGCCCACGGGGCTGCCGGGGCCCACGCAGCCGCGTTGTCGACACCAGTGCTGCAGCGCGAGCGGCCCGCGCTCGATCACCGCGCCCAACCGCGCGGCGATCTCTTCGTCTGCGAGCTGCCAGGCGATCACGTCGCGGTAGCCCACCGTCACCGCCACGAACCCGATCGGCCCGAGGGCGCTGTCCCTGATGGCATGCAGCGGCAGCGGATCGACCTCGCCGCTGCCCGAGCTCGCCAGCGCGGGCAGGATGATGGCGAAGACGGGGAACGCCCACACCGTCGCGAGCGTCGCGAGCTTCGACCACCGCATCGCGCGTCGCCGCACCCGCGCGCGCGCAGTCGCTTCGTACGGCAGCGGGATCGCGGCGAGCCCGACCAACACGAGGACCGCGACCACCACGAACAGCGACGGAACGAGGCGCAACACCAGGCCGCGCCCCTGCCCGACGCAGGCCGTGGCCGCAGCCCACAGCAGCGAGTACCCGCCGACGCAGAGCAAGCCACCGATGAGCTCCCGCTGGGGGCGTTCGCGTCCGCGGGTGGGCACGGGCGGGGCAGGCATCGACGCGAGCCGTGGTCGGCACCGCGCACCGCCGCGTTGCAAGGCGGGCATGCGGATCGTCGCCGCGGACCGGCGGCTCACAGCCACAGCAGCAGCTGTGCCGCGATGATCTTCGCGATGGTCGCGACCGGGTACACCGCGGCATACCCGGTGGTCGGCACCTCGTTGCGGGTGCGCTCGCACGCGAACGCGAGATCCGCGGGCTGGGTCTGGATGCCAGCGATCATGCCCACGACGATGCTCGCGGGTAGGCGCAGCCATCGACGCGCGAGCAACAGCGCGAAGGTGGTGATCGTCAGGGTGATCGCGACGCCGGCGAGCACGATGCCGAGCACGCCGCCCTGGCGCGCGGCCTCGGCCAGGGCCCAGCCCGAGCGCGTGCCGACGCCGGCGAGGAACAGCACCAGGCCGACCTGGCGCAGGGTCAAGCTGGCAGCGTGCGGCAGGGTCCACACCAGCGGGCCCGCGCGGCCGAGGCGTCCGAGCAGCAGGCCCACCAGCAGCGGACCGCCGGCGAAGCCCAGCGAGAAGCTGCCGCCGCCCGGCAGCGGCACCGCGACGTTGCCCAGCGCCAGGCCCAGGCCGATGCCGAGCGAGAAGCTGATGAGATCGATCTCCGCGAGCGCGCGCTGCGAGTCGCCGAGGTACTTCGCGATCTCCGGCATCCGCTCGCGCGGCGCGACCACGCGGACGGCATCGCCCAGCGCGAGCACGGTGTGCAGGCCCGGCACGAGGTCGATGTCGCCGCGGCGTACGCGGGTCACGACCGCACCGAAGCGCGCGAGCTGGGCGTCCTCGAGCGGTCGCTCCGCCAGCGCGGGGTTGGACACCACGATGCGGCGGAAGTCGATGACCGAGCGGTCGAGCTCGAGCCGCTCGTGCACGCGCTGGCCCAGCGCCGCGATCGCGGCGTCGAGCGGCGCGGCCTCGCCGACCACGCCCACGACGTCGCCGCGCCGCAGCACGAAGTCGTCGGTCACGACCGCGACCTGCTCGCCGCGGCGCACACGGCTGAACACGACCTCGAGCCCGAGCTGCTCGCGCAGCGCGTGGGCCGGCAGCGCCGGCAGCTCGCGCGTGATCTCGACGGTGTCGGACTCGATGTGCACGCCCACGCCGGGCGCATCCTCGCGCGCGATCGGTTCGGTCGCGTAGTCGATGCCGAGGATCCGTGGCACCAGCGCGATGGTCGCGAGCACGCCGAGCACGCCGAAGGGATACGCGAGCGAGTAGCCCAGCACCGGTCCGGCCTGCCCCGCCTGCTCACCGAGCGCATCGATGACCGCCGCGAGCGCGGGCGTGTTGGTGGTCGCGCCGGCGAACAGGCCGCCGATCACCGCGGTCGGCAGCCCCAGCCACGTGCCGACCACCGCGGTGGTGCCGGCCGCGAGCGCGACCGCACCGAGCGCGAGCGCGGCCGCCTGCAATCCGCGCCGCCGCATCGACGCGAAGAACCCCGGCGCCGAGCCGAGCCCCACGACGTACACGAACGTCGAGAGCCCGAACAGGTGCACGACTTCGGGCAGACGCAGCCGCGGATCGAGCGCGCCCAGCCCCAGCCCCACGAACAGCACCGCCGACACCCCCAGGCCGAAGCCGCGGATCTCCATCTTGCCCGCGAGGTAGCCCAGCCCCGCGACGGCGAAGAGCAACAGCAGCGGACTTTCGGCGAGCCAGTCGATCATCGCGCGGCTCGATCATCAGCCATGGAGATGACCTCGCACGTCGTCGAGCCCGCGGCGAGCCGCGGCGGGCAGACGCACGCGTGCCCACGGTGGCACCCATCGCGGCCACGGCCTACAGCCGACCAACCGCGCAAACCAGTAGGCGATCGAGGCCAGCGCGCTGAAGTACGCTGCGTCGATCGCCGGCCCCAAGAAGCACAGGCCGAGCGTTGCGGCGAACCGCCCCAGGATCGCCACGACGAGGGTGATCGCCCACGAGACCCCGGCGAGGAAGAAGAGGAAGTCGATCAACAGATCGAGCAACAGGCAGTTGTTCGGGGCGGTGGCACACAGCAGCAGCCATCCGACGAACAGGATGAACCCGATCAGCAGCAGCAGAACCCCGAGGCCCGTCATGAGGATGCCCGCCTGCCAGATGCTCATGAGCAGCAGGCACAGGCCGGCCCCCAGCAGCACGGCGCCGACCGCCATGATCAACAACATCATGATCAGCCAGAACAGGCACGTCTCGTCCGGTGGCGGCGTCGTCTGCGGCGGTGGCGTCTTCTTGCACTCCGTGACCGAGATCGCCCGCTCCGCGCTCGTGGGTGGGCACGCGGCGTTCCGCGGCGTGAAGCGCACGCGCACGAGTTTGTCGCCGGCGGTGGCATAGTTGTGATCGGCGCGCGCACCCCCGGTCGCTGCCGGCGTGCCGTCGCCGAAGTCCCACTCGTACGTGCCGTCTGCATCGGCGGGGTCGGTCCGCGCCACCAGCGTCACGGCGGCGACACCGTCCGCGGTGCCATCCGCATTGGCGACGCAGTGCTCGCTCGTCACTTCGATCTCGCGTAGCACTGGACACGGTGGAAGACTGCAATCGCCCACGTCGATCGACTGCGTCCGCGTGATCTCACCACAGCGTGCTCCGCTGCCCGGTGTGAACGACACCGTCACGGTGTACGAGCGACCGGGGACGAAGCTGTGTTGCTTGCTCGGTGCGGTGCTGGTCTCGCGGGGCGATCCATCGCCGAAATCCCACGAGAAGGTGCCTTCGGCGCCCTCGGGGTCGGTGCGAGCGAGCAGGCTCACCACCGCGGTCGTGCCATCGTTCGCGCACGTCTGATCGGTGACTTCGAGGCTCGCGATCTGCGGGCAGCACGGGGGAATCGTCAGCGGCACCGAGAGCGGCTCGTCGTCGCAGCCCCCGTGCCGCACGACGACCTCGACGGACACGTTGCCCGGAGCCTCGTAGGTGTGCTCGATGCTCGGATCGTCGAGGCGAGACGGACGCTGGGACAGCGGGACCGGCCCGGGTTCGTCGCCGAACTTCCAGAAGTATCGCGTGTCCGAGGGCGCGGCGGTGTTGAGCCGGACATCGAACCGAACCGTCGTGCGCTGTCCCGAACCGGCGCAGGTGGTGCCGGTGATCACGATCTCGGTCGGGTACGGGCAGTCCAGCACATGCTCGCAGTCGATGGGCCGATCCGCCCACGCGGCGGCGGAGCAGCCCTGGACGTCCTTGCACGTGGCGCGGATCGACGCCCGATCGCGGCAGCGGACATCGGTGGACGGCGCCTCCACGATGACCTGCCAGGTCCCGTCTTGCGCCACCGTCGCGTCGCCGTTCGCGACACGGCCTGCGACCACCACCTCGACGGTGACCTGCTTGCAGTCGCCGGCGGTTCCGCGCACGCGATACCACCGGACGATGCCGCCGGTCTGCTCGAGTCCTCGGACGTCCGTGATCTCCAGCTGGCACATGCGGGCCCCCTGCGGTGAGCCTGCGACCGTAGCACGCAGCGGCGGTTCGCGAGCGTGCACGACGGTGCGGTTGGTTGGCGGGGACGCGAAGAAACGCCGGAGCGTGCTCGCGCAGCGGCGCAATCTGTGCCGCGACCTCGTGCGACCTCGTGCCGCCGGGGTCGGAGCCACGATCGCCGGCCCGCGAGCACGACGAGCGGCCCGCGAGGATCCACGGGTTCGTCGCCGCCGTCGCTCGCGGGGCCGTAGCGGCCCCGGGATCCGCTGCGATCCGCAGGCTCGCGTCATCGGCGAGACCGCCGACGACCATGGGACGGCGAGGCCCCCCATGCGCAGACTCCTGACCGCCCTCGCCGCGACCCTTGCGGTCATGGTGCCCGCGACCGCGCTCGCCGACTTCGGGATCGACGGCACCGCCTGTGGCTACACCACGCTGCAAGACGCCGTCGATGCGTTGCCGACCGGCGGCACGGTCTACGTCGGATGGCACACGATGACCGATCCGACCCTCGTCACGACCGACATCACCTTGGTGCCGGCGGACGCGGGCTGCGTGCCCGCGCCGGACGTGACCGCGTCGATCTCGTCCACCGCCGACGATCTGATCCTGCAGGTCCAAGGCGGCGCCCAGGTCCATCTCGCGGGCGTCGACATCCATGGCGGAAGCGACGCGAGGCCGCTGATGGTCGGCTTCGACGCGACGCTGACGATCACCGACGCGACGGTCGACGGCGGGGTCGATCCCGCCGAGGGTGGCTGCATCTTGGCCTACGGCGCGGGCGCCGTGGTCGTGCTCGGCGCGGGCGCGGTGGTCGAGGGCTGCACGGCGCCCGTCGGCGGCGGTGTGTCGGTGACACAGGGCGCGCGGCTGGAGGCACAGCCGGGCAGCGTCATCCGCGACAACGTCGCGACCGGGTTGGGCGGAGGCGGGCTGTGGCTGACCGCAGGCACCGCGGTGCTCGAGGGAGAGATCAGCGGCAACCATGCGCCCAGCGGCGGCGCCATCGCCCTGTGGCAGGAGCTGGCCGGGCCGTGGGATCCCCTCGTCGACATCACCATCACCGCGGATGCGGCGATCCTCGACAACGTCGCGGACGAATCCGGCGCCGGCATCTTCGTGTTCGAAGACCTCGCCTACGACGAGATCACGACGCGCGTCACGCTCGAGGGGCGCGCGCTGGTGGCAGGCAACCACGCCGCCACCGTGGGCGGCGGCGTCCATGCCATCGGACGGGATCTCGCCATCGTCCTGCGCGAGGACGCACGCGTGGCCGACAACATCGCGGTCGACGACGGCGGCGGCATCTTCGTGCAGCGCGGCGCGCTGACGGTGGCCGACGACGCATCGCTGCTGGGCAACGTCGCCGGCAACGACGGCGGCGGCGTGCGGGCGCACCTGGGCGCCCGCGTCGTGCTGCGCGACCAGGCCACGCTGGTGGGCAACGTCGCGCTGGGCGACGGCGGCGGACTCATGGCCAGCGACGGCGCCCACCTCGACATCGTCGACCGCGTGTCGATCGTCGACAATCAGGCCGTCGCGGACGGCGGCGGCGTGGCGCTGCGTGACGTCGCGGGCGCCATCGCGGGCGGACTGGTGTCGAGCTCGACCGCAGTCGTCTTCGCCGACAACGTCGCCGGCGGCCTGGGCGGAGGCCTGGCGATCGACGGCGCGCCCATGGGGTTCGCGATCGACGGCGCGGTCGTGACCGGCAACGAGTCGAGCAGCGGCAACGGTGGTGGGATCGGTGTCCGCGGCGCCGACCTCATCGTCGGACGCGTGCGGGCGCAGGACAATCGCGCCGTGCGTGGCGGTGGCCTCGCGGCCGAAGCCGGAGCCACGATCGACATCGAAGGCGAGTGCGACGACGCCTGTGACGACACCGATTGCACCGTGTTCACCGGCAACGTCGCCGCCGGAGTCGGCCTCGGCGGTGGCCTCTACGCGCGCGGCGGGTCGTCGATCGTCGCAGCGCGCGTGTCGCTGCACGCGAACGTGGCGGTGGACGGGCTCGCGGCCTACATCGAGGGCGCCGGCACGACGTTGGCGCTGCGCAACACCCTGGTCGCCGGCCACCGCGCCAGCGCGGGCGCGGCCCTCGTCGCCGCGGCCGGCAGCCTCGACGTGCGCCACGCCACCTTGGTCGACAACTCGCGAGCGGTCCGCTACGCCGCGGGCACGACCGGCCCGTTCCATCGCAACATCACCGCCGGCAACGGTGCGCCAAACCTGCTGGCCGCCGGCCTGGTCGGAAGCTGCAACGTCGCACCGACCGCCGCCCAGAACCCCAGCGGCCCGGGCAACGCCACGGGGATCCCGAGCTTCGCCGCATGCTGGCAACCAGCCGCCGGCAGCACGCTCGTCGTCGACGCGTGCAGCTCGGGCGCGAGCGACGACCTGCTCGGCCGGCCCCGGCCTGCGGGCGCGGGCTTCGACCGCGGCGCGTTCGAGCGGCAGTGATCGCGGTACGATCTCCCACGCGTGGCTTGCCGCGAGTTGCTCACCATGGACGCGAACGGTGCTGCATCGAGCGCTCGCACGGTCCGGGGCCGGTGCCGCCGTCGAGCTGCAGCCGGTCGGTGCCACCGCGCTCGTTGATGAGAGGTCGAGGTCGAACTCGCTCCGGCGACGCAGCCACCGTGCGCCCCGCCATCCGTTCTCCACGACGTTCCAGGCATGCCTTCGAGCTCCCTCCCGCGACCGCGCCGGTGCGCGTGGGAATCCCATCGCGGCGCCGGTCCGAGGGCGCCCGACCGCGAATCGCCCACCGATCGGCGGCCGCAGCAATCCGATCGCACCGTCGGTGGCTCTGCCACCCCGATGAACCCGCGACCCACACCCGTCCTGCTCCTCACCTCGACGCTGGCCGCCTGCGCCGCGACCGGGAGCGCCCCCGCCGAGCGCAGCTACCTGCTGGGCGCCGACGCCGACGAGATCGCCGCGATCGCCCAGGACCATGACGTCGACGTCGACGCGCTGGCGCAGCAGCTCGTCGATCCCATCGACTGCGTCGTGCACGACGAGCTGTGCGGCACCCTGGGTCGGGCGGGCGCCCAGCGCGTGCTCGAGACCGCGTGGCAGGCCGCGCGCGACGGAGCCGACACTGCCGACATCGAGCGCACGACCATCGCTGCGCTGCTGGCCACGCCACCGATGGACGAGCCCGAGCCCTTCCGTAGCTACACCCCGCCCGACGGCACCGCGAACTACCTCGACGAGGACCTCGAGCAGATGCGCGTGCGCGTACGCGCCTCGCAGTACACCATCTTGTGGACGCGCTATCACAAGGGGCAGATCTGGAGCGAGTGGCTCGATCCGGCGCTCGACTGGATCCCGTCCGCGGCCAACCTGCACGTCGAGCTCGAAGCGCACAAGGCGGCCGGCGGCTCGCTCACCGACAAGACCTGCGAGGACTCGAAGTTCGACGACTCGACCTCGTGCTTCCGCACCATCAGCACCGGTGGCACGCAGACGACACACGTCTCGGGCACCGTCGCCGGCCACACCGCGACGCACGTCTGGGAGTGACCGCCGCCGTCACGGCGCGCTCGCGCAGCGCACCCGGAAGCCCGCGGTGCGCTCGCCGAGCCAGCTCTGCTGCCGACCGACCACCTCGCCGCCGACGACATCGAGGCGCGCATCGGCGTCCGCGATCGGGTGACGCATCGGCTCGGTGGCCAGGCCATTGCGGGCAATCGCGATCGTGGCGGACAGATGCGTGGTCTTGCGATCGTAGCCCGCGCACGGCCCGTGCTGCCCCAACGCCGAGGCCGCGACGGCGACGTACGTGATGCCCTCGTGCACCACCGCGTCGGTGACGCGGGGATACGGCTTGCAGATCGGCAAGTCGTCCACCACCAGGCTCGGCGCGTGGACGAACATGCCGGTGCTGGGTTGCCAGCGTGCGTACAGCAGTCTGCGGTAGACGGTGTACGCCAGCACGAGCGTGTCGCCGTCGGGCACCATCGCGAGGAACGCCGGCAGTTCGCCGATGATCGGCGTCGGACCGATGGTGCGGCCGTCGGCTTCCGCCTGCAGCAGCACCTGCCCCCGCTCGTCGCGGCTCGCGGCCACCGTCCAGTCCCCCACGCGAACCGGGACCGGGAGTCCGTCCTCGGTCCGCGCCGTCGGCTGGATCTCGGGTGCCGCAGCGAGGGCGTGCAGCTCGAACGTGGTGCAGACCTGCGGCGGCGGCTCGAGCTGCGGGTGCCAGACCGACGGCGGCTGCAGGCCGGTGCTCTCGCCCGGGGCGACACCGATCACACGTGCGCGCGTGCCGACGCACGCGCTCGGCAGCGTGACGGCCAACAGCGATGGCAGCACCCAGGAGCCCCGACGATCGCGCACGATCTCCCCAACGCCTGGGCAGGCGCGCCGCTTTCAGCGCGTGCACGGCCGATGATCGTCACGCCTGCGGCCGGCACTACCGGGTCATGACCTGCTCGCCCCGTGTCCGCCACCCTGCCCTGCTGTGCCTGCTCGCCCTCGGACCCGCGTGCGGCATGTCCAGCGAGGACGCGTACCTCGCCGGCGACGACTACGGCGCGCCCGAGGTCGGCCCCGGCAGCGGTGGCGCCTCCGACACCGCCGACGACCCGGCGCAGCCCGAGCCCGACGAGCCGGCCGACCCCAGCGGGGGCCAGGCCTGCAACACCGCGGACGACGTGCGGCTGTTCCTGTCGCCCGACGACAGCAACTCGATGTCGTCGCCGGTGCAGGCGCGCGCGGCGTTGCTCAGCGAGTGGGCCAGCCTCGCGCAGGTGGCGATCCGCCCGTGGGAGTTTCTCAACTACTACCGCATCGCGTACCCGGCCGCGCCGGCGGGCAGCCTCGGCGTGCACGCAGCGATGGTGATCTCCAGCGACGAGGCCGAGGGCGAGTACCTGCTGCAGATCGGCGTCGCGAGCCCGCTCGCGACCGTCGCCGCGCGGCCGCCGATGAACCTGACGTTCGTGCTCGACACCTCGGGCTCGATGGACGGTGCGCCGCTGCAGGCGCTGCAGGCCAGCTGTCGCGCCATCGCGGAGAACCTCGTCGAGGGCGACGTGGTCTCGCTGGTCACGTGGAACACCGCGAACGCGATCGTCCTGGCGAACCACCCCGTGGGCGGAGCCAACGACGCCGCGCTGCTGTCCGCCATCGACGGCCTGTGGGCCGACGGCGGCACCGATCTGCACGGCGGCCTGGTCGCCGGCTACGAGCTCGCGGCCCAGGCCCATCGCCCCGGCGTGGTCAGCCGCGTGATCCTCATCTCCGACGGCGGCGCCAACGTCGGCGTCACCGACGTCGACACCATCGCGCAGCACGCCGGCGCCGAGAACCAAGACGGCATCTACATGGTCGGCGTCGGCGTGGGCACGGCCGAGAGCTACAACGACACCTTGATGGACATCGTGACCGACGCGGGCAAGGGCGCGTCGGTGTTCGTGCCCGACGCGAGCGAAGCTGCACGGGTCTTCGGCGAGCGCTTCGTCTCGACGATGGCGATCGCGGCTCGCGACGTGCGGGTCGAGCTGGAGCTGCCGCCCGGCTTCGAGATCGTGCGCTTCTCGGGCGAGGAGTACAGCGCCGATCACATCTAGATCGAGCCGCAGCACCTCGCGCCCGACGACGCCATGGTCTTCCACCAGCGCATCCGCACCTGCGCGCCGCAGGACGTCAGCCCCGAGGATCCGGTCACCATCACCATTCGCTGGGCCGATCCGGTGAGCTTCGCGGTGCAGGAGCAGGTGCTCGACACCACCATCGGCGAGCTGCTCGCGGTCGATTCGGCGCTGCTGCTCGAGGGCGCCGCGATCTTCGAGTACGCGACCGCGCTGCAGGCGATGCAGCAGAGCGAGGTCGACGCGGACGGGGCCCTCGATCGGGCCCGCGTCGCGCTGTTCCGGGCCCGCGCCGCCGCGCCCGAGGATCCGGACCTGCAGGAGATCAGCACCGTGCTCGCGTCGCTGTGACGCGTCACGGGCACGGCGGCGACGTGATGTCGCTGCACCACGACGCCGACAGCGGACCGTGGATCATCCAGTCGGGATCGAGGCCCGTGACCAGGGCCTCGATCACCGGCGCGTCGCGTTGGGGCCCGACGAAGTCCATGACCAGCACGGACGCGGGCGTGATCCACTCCGCGCCACCGACGTAGACCGTCAGCGTCGCCGGCAGCTCGCCCAGCATCGGCGCGTCGGGTGCGGGGATGTCGACGAGCACCGCGTCTTGCGGCAGAAGCGACATCGACAGCCGCGCGACCTCGCCCGCGAGCGCGTCGGTGTCGGCGGCGACCAGCACGCGCCAGCCGTGACCGCAGCGACCGCCGCCGGTCTCGGCGAACACCGCCGCCCGCGCGATCACGTCGCCCAGCGGGGTGTTGCCGACGATGTTCGCCTCCAGCGTCTCGGGCAGCGCGCACAGCGTCGAGCCGCCGACATCGGCCTGCGGGAAATCCACAAAGTCGATCTTCACGCCGTCGTCGAGACCGTCGTCGTCGCCGTCGACCGAGCTCGTCATCGGCGGCACGCTCGTCGCGGTGGGCGACGCGGTGCTCGACACGCTCACGCTGCCGCTGCCGCTGCCGCTGCCGCTGCCGCCATCGCCCGAACCACCGCCGCCGGGATGGCCCACCACCGGACCGCAGCCCAGCACCAGCGCCCCCGCGAGCACGCCCAACCCCTGGCCCGTGGTCATGGCCGCCATGCTACTCGCTTGTCGCGGCGGACATGCCGCCGCCGCCGCGACCTGGGACGGGCGAGCTGGCACGGCCATCGACGCCGCGCTACGCTGCTCGCTGCTGGACGTGCGCGCGGGCGTGGGCCCGCCGCGAAGCGGCCAGAGGTTGGATGGGTATCGATGTCGATGCGTAGTGTTGGAGTCTCTTGTCTGGTCATGGCCGCGCTGTGGAGCGTCGCGCGCCCAGCCCACGCGATCGAAGTCGCGTGCCGCACGATGGATGGCAGCTGCACGGTGTCGAACGACCCGTTCGACAACATCAGCTGCAGCTGCAACGACACCGGCGGCGACGAGAGCAGCGGCGGTGACAACTGGGCCGATCTCACCGAGGACGAGCTGATGGAGATCTGCCTCGCCGAGGTCGCGTTCTGCGGCGGAGGGCGGCACTGCGCAGCGGGCAGCACCCGTGGGCACCTCGATGGGCAGCGACACCGGCGTCGCGACCACCGAGCCGACCACCGGCGGCAGCGACAGCGGCACGACCGACGCGACCTCCGGCTCGGGCGGCACGACCGCGGCCAGCGAAGGCTCGGGCTCGGGCGGATCCGACACCGGCGTCATCGGCATTCACCACCGACGCCGGCAGCAGCAGCGGCGGCGGCTCGGCCTCGGGTGGCGCGAGTCGGCCTCGGCATCGGCGTCGGCGTCGGCGGGCGACGCGAGTGCGTCCGCTCGCCGGCTCGGCCAGCGCCGGCGACGAGTCGTCGACCAGCGCGGCGCGGGCGAGAGCGAGGGCGGCAGCGGCTGCAGCTGCGACGTGGACGCGAACGCGCGCCGGGCTGGTCGGTGCTGGGGGTTGGTCGCGGCCGTGGCCCTGCGTCGACGCCGACGCTGAAGCGAGGGCGGCCCGGGGAACTTCGTCGGCGGCGCCGTGTCTGGTGCCGCCAACGGAGTCTCGATGACGCGCGCGTGCCCGATCTCGACCGGCCCCTCGCCCTCGCTCTGCGCGATCGATCGCGATCGCCACGGTCGCGGGCGCCCTCGCGCTGGGTGCGGGCGCGTTCGTGTTCGCGACGCGCACGCCGTCCGAGCCGACGGTGGCGGAGGCCGACGATGCGGCGCTCGAGCGCGCTGTCGCTCCGATCGACGCACCGCAGGCGGCTGCGGAGCCGTCGTGGACACCGCGCAGCGAGGTCCCGCGCGAGGACCCGCGCAGCAGCATGGGCCTGCTGGGCCAAGCCCACGCGCCCGCGATGCTCGCGTCGCCCTACGGCGGCGCCCTCGCGGTCGGGCGAGGACGACGAGGACGTGGGCGGGCTGACCGGCACCGAGATCGGCGAGGGCCATGCCGCGGGCCTGGGCCTGATCGGCACCGTCGCGGCGGCGGCGGCGGCGGTGAGGGCACGATCGGCCTGGGCAACACCGGGATCATCGGCTCGGGCGGCGGCGCTACGGCAGCGGCTACGGTCGCGGCAGCCGCGCACGCGCGACGTCGAGATGCTCGAGTCCATGGGCACAGACGCCTACGCCCACGTCGAGGCGCTGGCTTCGTCGCGATCGGTGACGACGCCAAGTCGACCTTCGGCGTCGACGTCGACACCGCGTCGTACACCAACGTGCGCCGCTACCTGCAGCACCGCCAGCTGCCACCGGCCGACGCGGTCCGCATCGAGGAGATGATCAACTACTTCGACTACGACCTCGAGCGCCCCGAGGCCGGCAAGCCCTTCGCGGTGCAGTCCGAGGTCGCGCCGTGTCCGTGGGCCAAGGACCACCTGCTGGTGAAGCTGGCGCTACAGGGCGAGAGCATCAACGCCGAGGATGCGCCGGCGCGCAACATGGTCTTCCTCATCGACGTGTCGGGCTCGATGGCGGGTGCCGACCGCCTGCCGATGCTGCGCGACGCGCTGGCGCTCATGGTCGATCGCATGCGCCCGCAGGATCGCGGCTATCGTGGTCTACGCCGGCGCCTCGGGTATCGTGCTCGACTCGTCGCCGGGCACGGACAAGGGTCGCATCCGCGGCGCGCTGCAGAACCTCGAGTCGGGCGGCAGCACCAACGGTGGCGCCGGCATCGAGCTGGCCTACCGCGTGGCCGAGCACAACTTCATCGAGGGCGGCAGCAACCGCGTGATCCTGGCGACCGACGGCGACTTCAACGTCGGCGTGAAGGATCACCGGTCGCTGGTGAAGCTGATCGAAGCCAAGCGCGACAGCGGCGTGTTCCTGTCCGTGCTCGGCGTCGGTCGCGGCAACCTCGGCGACGACACGATGGAGGCGCTGGCGGACAAGGGCAACGGTCAGTACGCCTACCTCGACTCGCTCGCCGCGCGCGGCGCGTGCTCGCCGGCGCGCGACCGCACGACCGTGACGATCGCGAAGGACGTGAAGATCCAGGTCGAGTTCGACCTCGACGAGGTCGCGAGCTGGCGCCTGGTCGGCTACGAGAACCGCAAGCTCGCGCACGCGGACTTCGACGACGACCGCAAGGACGCCGGTGAGATCGGCGGGCCACAGCGCGTCACGGCGCTGCTGATCGTGCCGCGGCGCGGCGAGCCCGTCGGCGACGGCACGCTCATGAGCGTCTCGCTGCGCTACAAGCATCCCGCGGGCGACACCAGCTCGCTGCTCAATACCGTCAGCGCCGACGCGCCGCCCGCGCAACGACGATTTCCGCTTTGGCCGCCGCGGTGGCGCAGTTCGGCATGCTGCTGCGCGACTCGAAGCACCGCGGCACCGCTACGTGGGCCAAGCACCGTGGCACTGGCCGACGGTGCCTGGCGACGCCGGCCAGCCGCGGCGAGTTCAGCGCCTGCGAATCAGGCCGCGAAGCTGGTCGGCGCGCGGGTGACCACGACGGTGCGCGAGAGCTGCCGCAGCTGAAGCCGGGTCCGGGCCGCCGCCGCGAGCGTGGTCCGCTCGCGGTCGCGACCCGGCGCGCGCCGATTCGACCGCGCGAGACCGTGCAGCTGGGGCCTGCGCCCTTGGCGCGCGCGAGCTGCTAGCGATCACGGCATGATGCTCCGCGATCGCGATCGCGTCGTTGCACTGGCCTCGCTGCTGGCCGCGTGCGGCGGCAGCTCGCCCGCGGCCGAGGGCGCCGGCTCGACCGACGGCACCGGCACGAGCAGCGGTTCGACGACCGCGACCACGTCGGTCACGAGCGCGGACGCCACCACCGGCACCAGCGACGACGGCACCGTAGCGGGCAGCGGCAGCAGCGGCAGCGACGACACCGGTACGCCCGTCGGCGAGGGTGGCCGCGCCGGCGAGGGCGCGCCGCTGACCGAGCTCGGAGCGCACGATCGCCGAGCTGCCCGCGGACACCTGGTGGACCGCGACCGACACGCCCATGCGCGCGGCGTGCCCCGCCGACCTCGACGGCTACTACTGCAGCTCGGTGATCGCGGCGTGGAGCGGCGGCACCTGGGATCCCGTGCACCGGCAGATGCTGATCTTCGGTGGCGGTCACGCCGACTCGCCCGACAACACGCTGTATGCCTTCGACCTCGGCACGCTCACGTGGTCGCGCCTGACCGAGCGCTCGTCGCAGGACCTGATGAACACCGACCCGCTGCCCGACGGGCAGCCAGCCTCGCGGCACAGCTACGACGGCGTGCAGTACCTCGCCCACGCCGAGCGCCTGTTCGTGTGGGGCGGCTCGCGCTGGATGGACGGAAACGGCACCAACGTGACGTGGATCTTCGACCACGACGGCGGTTGGACCGACCAGATGGTCACGCCGCAGCCGGGCGCCGGCGCCTACTCGCACGCGACCGCGTACGATCCCGACTCGGGCGTGGTCATCGGCCACCTCGGCAACAACTTGCAGCGCTACGACTACGACAGCAACACCTGGGAGCTGCTCGAGGACTACGGCTTCCCGCCGTACTGGCCGCGCTACGCCGTCAGCGGCGACAAGCGCGGCACCATCGACACCTCGCGCGGGCTGTTCTTCGCCTTCGGCGCCGGGCTCTACCTGGTCTACGACATCGCCGCCGATGCCCACGTGACCGACGAATGGATCACGACCGGCGGCGGCATGTTCGACAACCTCGACGCGGTCGCGGGCTACGACGGCCAACACATCGTCACCGGCGGCGCCGAGGTCATCACCGCGGCCTCGCCCGGGGTCGACTACGACCGCGCCGGCGATGCCCTGGTCGCGTTCGTCGGCGGCGCGCCGTGGCGGCTCGACCTCGCGAGCAAGACCTGGACGCAGGGCTCGGCCGACGGCGCACCGCCGGAGGTCACCAACAGCGGCGGGACCTTCGGCCGCTGGCGCTACATCCCCCGCGTCAACGCCTTCGTGCTGGTCAACGGCGTCGACGAAGACGTGGTCTTCTACTGCTCGCGGAGTGTGCGCACCATGACGCTTCGAATCCTCGCGTGCCTGTCCTCGCTGGTGCCGCTGCCCGCGATCGCGGCCGCGGCCGAGATCCTGGCGGGACCTGTCGAACTACCAGACGCTGCTGCCGACGCTGCAACCGGGCGACAGCCTGGTGCTGGCGCTCGACCTACCCCCGGCTGACCATCGACGGCCTGCACGGCACCGCCGACGCGTGGATCACGATCACCGGGCCTGGTCGGGCGACGCTGCGGTCGGCCGGCGACAGCCGCTGCAACACCGTGCAGCTGTACGACTCGTCCTTCGTCGCGGTGTGCAACCCGACCATCGACGCGGGTGGGCAGCCGGTCGACGCGGTCAACGCCAAGGACACGCCGTCGCACGACATCCTGATCGAGAACAACATCATGCAGGGCTTCCCGCCGGCGAGCAGCAGATCGTCGGCGTGAACACCAAGACCACGGTGTGGAACTGGACCATCCGCGGCAACCGCATCGTCGAGCCCGGCACCGGGCTGTACCTGGGTGGCTCGGAGGGCGACACGCCGTTCATCGCCGGCACGGTCGAAGGCAACGTGGTCGTGAACCCGGTCGGCTACTGCATGCAGATCAAGCACCAGAACGACTACGCCGCGCTGCCGGACATGCCCGCGGGACCCAACGTGACCGTGGTGCGGCACAACATCTTCATCAAGGACGATCGCGAGAGCCCCGACGGCGATCGCCCCAACCTGCTGGTCGGCGGCTTCCCGGATGCCGGGCCCGGCAGCGAGGATCGCTACCACATCTACGGCAACCTGCTGCTGGTCAACCCGCGCGAGGCGCTGCTGCAGGCGACCGGCCGCGTGTCGATCCACGACAACCTCTTCGTCGGTGGCAACGCCGGCTTCGCCGCGCTGGTGGTCACGCCGCACCAGGGCAAGTCGGTGCGCTCGGCCTACGTCTACAACAACACCATCTACACCGAGGGCACCGCGATCGCGTTCGCCGAGGCCGCGAGCGAGGACGACGCCGTGGTCGGCAACCTGCTGCTGGCCGCCACCGGCATGGGCGGACCCATCGTCGATGCGCGCGACAACCTCGAGGCCGCGTTCGCCGACGCCGGCGACTACGTCGCGATGCCGTCGGTGACGCTGGGCGCGATGGACTTCTATCCCCTGCCCGGCGCGGTCGAGGGCAGCGCGCTCGATCTGTCGAAGATGACGGCCGAGCCCGACTACGATCGCGACTACAACGGCCAGCCCAAGGGGGGGCGAGTTCGTGGCAGCGCCTACGCCGGCGCGGGCGACGATCCTTGCGGTCCGGCTCGAGCGACGTCGTCGACGACTGCAGCCCCGGCGGCGGCGACACCGGCGGCGACTCGGGCCCCGGCGGCTCCGACACCGCCGCGGACGCGGGCTCGACGACCGCGGATCCCGGCACGGGCGAGGGCACCGCGGGCTCCGCCGGGACCTCGGCCGCAGCGGACGGAAGCAGCAGCGGTGCCGCAGGGGACGACGCCGGCGGTGGCTGCGGCTGCAACGGCGCCGGGCCGGGCGCGATCGCGTGGTGGTGGCTCGCGCTGGGCGCGGGTCTGCGGCGCTCACGGCCGCGCGAGCGCCTGCGCACGCGCGGGCGCGTCGGGGTCGTCGCGGTCCGCGAGTGAGTCCGCCGCCGCGGCCGCCAGCGCGCGCATCGCGATCGGGGTCTCGACCCAGCGCGTGCAGGATCTCGGCGAGCGCCAGCGTGCTCGCGGCGCGCAGCGCCGCGTTCGACGGCGTCGTCGGCCTGTCGCAATGCGACCGCGCGCTCGGCCGCGGCGAGCCCGGCCAGGGCGTGCCGTGGGCGAGCTGCGCCTGCGCAAGGCCGGTCAGCGGGTACGCGAGCAGCGGATGCTGCGCGTCGTGGCGCGCCTGCAGGCGCCAGCGCGCGCTCGTACGAGGGGATCGCGCGCGCGGGCTCGCCGTGCAGGGCCAGCAGTTCCGCGAGTGTTCTGCAGCACGCTCGCACGCCGCGGATCGTCGGGCCCGAGCACGCGGTCGGCGATCGCGAGCGCGGCCTCGTAGTGCGCCAACGCGCCGGGCTGGCCCAGTCGATCGAGCGCGACCGCGAGGTTGTCGTGCGCGAGCATCACCGACGGATGATCCTCGCCCAGCGCCGCGACTTCGATGTCGAGCGCGAGCACGTCGCGCGCGGCCGAGCTCGCCCAGCTCGACCAACACCTCGGCGACGTTGTTGCGCGAGATCGCGACGTTGGTGTGGCGATCGCCGAACACCGTGCGATCGATCCGCAGTGCCTCGCGATAGGCCGCGAGCGCCTCGCGCGGGCGCCCCTCGTCGGACAGCGCCTCGCCCAGGTACGACCACGCGACCGCGACGTCGACGTGGTCACGGCCGTGGGCACGCTGCAGCGCGGCCAGGGCCGACTCGATCACCGCGCGCGCCGCCGTGGGTTCGCGCCGCTCCAACATGATCGCGGCGAGCCCCAGCTGTACGCTCGCGGTCCACGGGTGGGCCACGCCGAGGTTCTCGTCGGCGATGGCGATCGCGCGGCGGTAGTCGGCCTCGGCCTGCGCCGTGCGACCCAGCGCCCGCAAGGCGTGGCCGCGGTTGCGCAGGTTCTCGATCACACCGTCGACGTCGCCGGTGGCCTCGGCGAAGCCGAGCGCCTCGTCGTGCCAGCGCAGCGCCTCCTGCGGCCGGTCGCGCTCGGCCGCCATCGAGCCCAGACGCTCGGCCAGGCTCGACGCCATGCGCCGCGCGAGGTGGGGCGAGAGCCGCTCGATCGCCGCGCGGGCGTGCCCGGCCCAGCGCCTGCGGCTTCGTCGAAACGGTGCAGGTCGCGCTGAGCGCGCCGACCAGCACGATCGCTGCGCTCGCGGCGACGTCGTCCTGCGCCTGCGCGATGGCCTCGTCGTAGCTCGCCTGCAGCCGTGCGATCGCAGGCTCGTGCGCGCCGAGGTCGAGCAGCGCGCGCGAGCTCGACGCCGGCCTCGGAGCCCACCGCGACGATCCTGCCGGGCGATCGCGTCGACGCTCGCGACCCCGGCGGCCAGCGCCGCGGGCCCGGCCTGCTCGGCGAAGCGCAGGCGCGCGGCCAGGGCCAGCAGCTGCGCGCTGCGGGCCGCGTCGGCCGCGGCCGGCTGCGGTTGCACCGGATCGTCGTCGCACGGCTCGAGCCCCTCGAGCCGACGCAAGCTCCAGCGCGCGAGCGCGTCGAGCTCGTCGCTGGGACCCGCGAGGCCCTCGCGCAGGGCGACGAACCCACCGCGCGTGCGCTCGAGGCACGACAGCCTCGCGTCGGCGATGGTGCCGCCGTCGCAGGCGGCCTCGACCTGGGCGATCCATCGCTGCGCCGCGTCGTCGAAGCCGCGCGAGACCCGACCCGCGAGCTCGGGCCCCAGCGGCGCGAGCCGGGCCTGCAACGCCTGGGCGTGGGCGGGGTTCCAGTCGGCCTCGATGGCCCGCGCGCGATCGCGGCAGGTCGTCGGCGCCGCGCCCGGACGGGGCAGCACCAAGCCGATCACCGCCACCGCGGCCGCGATCGCGGCGGCGCTGCGCCAAGGTCTCGCGGCCGCACGGTGAACCGCCGCCAGCGCCGCGTGCATGTCGGTGAAGCGACGCGCGGGCAGCTCCGCGAGTCCGATCGCGAGCACCCGTCGCAGCCGCCGCGGCAGCGTCCGCGCCGCGAGCAGGCGCGCCTGCGTCGACGCACCGGCGTGCGGCCGCGCGCCGGTGAGCGCCTCGAGCAGCATCACGAACCACGCATACTGATCCGAGCGCGGATCGGCCCGTGCGCCGCGCAGAAGCTCGGGCGCGAAGTAGGCCGGCGTGCCCGCGGGCGTGGTCACCGGCGTGCCGCCGCCGGGCGCGGTGGCGTCGTGCTCGGCGAGCGCGCGCCCGTCGGCACGATCGATCGCGAGGCCGAAGTCGGCGACGCACACGCGGCCGTCGTCCCCGACCAAGATGTTGGCCGGCTTGACGTCGCGGTGGACCACGCCGGCCTCGTGCGCGGCCGCGAGCCCCCGACCGGCGGCGAGCAGCACCTCGAGCACGCGCCGGCGCGTGCGCGGCTGCTGCAGCCAGCGATCGAGCGAGACGCCGTCGACCCACTCGAACGCGATCCACACGCGGCGGCGCTCACGCCCGACGTCGAGCACGACCTGCACGTGTTCGTGCACCAGCCGCGCGGCCGCACGCGCCTCCCGCAGCGCCCGCGCGCCGTCGTCGTCGTCGTGCTCGGGCCGCAATCGCTTGATCGCGACCCGGCGCTGCAGTCGAGGGTCCTCCGCCAGCAGCACCCAGCCCATGCCGCCCTCGCCCAGCCGACCGATCACGCGGAAGCGCCCCAGCCGGGCGCCGATCTCGGGCTCGTCGTCGGCGTCGTCGTCATCGTCGTCCGCCTGCGGGTGCTCGCCGGCGTGCTCGCCGGCGTGCTCGACGACGAGCTCCGCGACCACGCGTCGGCACACCGAGCAGGTGTCGAGATGATGCTCGAGCGGCGCGAGGGCCTCGGGTCGCAGCGTGCGTTCGACCAACGCCACGATCGCGTCCTCGCTGGGGCACGCGCCGGCGTCGCTCACGATCGCCCGTCCTCGCCGTGGTCGCGTCCGCGCGCGCGATCGCAGTTGCGCATCGGCCCCGCACGGTCGCACGATTGTCGCGGGTGTCCCAGTCCCCCAGCGAGCAGTTGTCGGCCCGGCTGGGCCTGCCGCCCTCGCCGCGCGCCGGGTTGGACGCCGCGCTCGAGGCGATGTGCGCCGCGGGCGAGGCCGCGTGGCCCGAGCTGGCGTTGTCGCGGGCGAGCTTCGTCGCGTGGTTGGCGGCACGCGTCGATGCCCAGCAGGAGCTGCTGCCGCAGCTGGCCGGGATCCTCGCGGCCGATGCCTACCTGGCGTGCGCGTGCGAAGCCGAGGTCCCCGGCGCGATCGCACGCTTCCGCGAGCATTTCGCGGACGTGATGACGCGCGCGTTCGCGGGCGTGCGTGCGGCCGGCCACGATCCCGAGGCCCTCGAGCAGCGCCTGCTGGTGCACCTGTTCGCGCGCAGCGGCGAGCGCCCCGGTCGCATCGCGAGCTACGGCGGTCGCGGGGCCCTGCGCACGTGGCTGCGCGCGACCGCGGTGCGGCTGCGCATCGACAGCGAGCGCAAGGTCGATCGCGAGGATCGATCGCGCGAGCCCGAGCGACTGCTGCAGGCCGAGGCCGACCGCGATCCCGAGCTGGAGTTCCTCGATCGTCACCATCGCGAGACCTGCCGCCGTGCGCTCGCGCTCGCGTTCGCCGAGCTCGAGCCGCGCCAGCGCAACGTGCTGCGCCTGCACCTGCTCGACGGCCTCGGCGGCACCGAGATCGCGCGGATCCATGGGGTCGATCGCGCCACCGCCAAGCGCTGGCTCGCGCGCGCCCGCGCGGACATGACCGCGCGCACCCAGACGCACCTGATGGCGCTGCTGGGCCTGGACCGCGCACGGCTCGACAGTGTGCTCGCGGCAGTGCGCAGCCACATCGACGTCTCGGTGCGCATGTTCCTCAGCGAGCCCGCCGTGGTCAGCGGACCGTGAACGCGGTGGTGCGCGGGCTCTCGCCGGCGATCTGCACGTCGAAGCGGTAGGCGCCCGGCGGCCACGGCCCGTCGTTGCTGAGCGTGAAGTGGACGCTGGTGGTGCCGCCGGCCGCGAGGTACTCGCTGCGGTCGATCATCAGATCTTTGACCCCACCGGCGTCGACCGCAAACCATGCGCCGATGAACTTGGTGTCGGGCGGCACGTGCGAGACCGCCACCAGGGCGTGCAGGTCGCGGTCCTCGGGTGCGAAGGTCGAGCTCGGCTCGATCGCGCGCTCGCCCTCGACGGCGCGGGCGAGCGCGACGGTGTCGATGCGGGCGGAGGTGACGGAGACCGAGACCTCGTGGCCGTCACAGCCGGCGATCAGGGCGATTGTGAGCGAGAGCCGACGGAGCGTCATGCGACCGGGGACGAGGATCGGCCACGCGGTGGCGCACGCAGGGGCTTGCGCCACGCGAGCCTCTCGTTGCGTCCTTGCAGCATGCGCACCGCGTGGCTCGCCCTCGTGCTTCCCACTCTCCTGCTCGCCTGCGATCGCGCCGGTGACGGCTGCTCGCGCGACAGCGACTGCAAGGGCAACCGGATCTGCAGCGCCGGCGCGTGCGTCGATCCGCCGACGACCGCGGCGGCGCCGTCGAACCCGGCGCCGGCGAACAAGGCCGCGACGCCGGCCGCCCCGACCACCGCCGCGACACCGGCCGCACCCGCAGCGAGCCCGACCCCGGCCGCCGCCGCTGCAGCACCGGCGGCGGCACCGGCGGAGGCACCGACCCCCGCGGCCCCGGCCGCGGGCGAGCCCGGCGGCGCCTGCGGTCGCCGACGCGGCCAAGGACGCCGACGCGCTGCGACCCGACACCGTGCGCGGGCTGTGCGAGAAGGAAGCCGCGTGCGGTTGTCCCGAGCGCGACACGCTCGACGCGTGCGTCGCGGCGCTCGACGGACTCGCGCAGGTGCCCAGCTCGGTGGTCGCGTGCATCGGCGCACAGACGTGCGCACAGATCTGCGCGGGCGAAGGCAAGGACTGCATCGACAGCTGGTACGCCGAGGCCTCCGCCGCCGAGAAGGCGCGCCACGACACCGTGATGGGCATCATCGACAACTACCCCGACGGCAGCGGCTGTCCCACCGGCTATCGCGCGTCGGGCGGGGTCTGCATCAAGCGCTGAGCCGCGTCGCGCGACTCAGCCGGCGTGCGCGTCGAGCCAGCGCTGCAGCGTGACGTCGTCGAGCCCGGGCGACGGCGCGGCCCGCAGGGCCTCGCGCGCCGCGAGCACGTTGGCGCGCGCAGCCGCGTGCAGCCCTGCGTGCCACTGCGCGCGGCCCAGATCCCACAACAGCGTGGGCTCGGGCGGTCGGCCCACGCGCGCGACCAGCTCCCGCGCGCGCGCAGGGCCGGTGCGAGCGCCTGCGCGGGTCGATCGAGCGCGAGCGCGGCGTTGGCCTGGCCCGCCAGCGGTCCCGCGAGATCGACGTGATCGGCCCCGAGCGCGCGCTGCCACAGCTCGAGCGACGCGTCGTACTCGGCGGCCGCGTCCTGGTGGCGCGCCATGGCGGTGTAGACGGTGCCGAGGTTGTAGCGCGCGATCGCGACCTGCACGTCGTCGGGACCGAAGACCTCGCGCTTGAGCGCGACCACGCGCTCGCCGAGCGCACGCGCGGGTTCCAGCTCGCCGGCGCCGACCAGCAGCAGCACCAGGTTGCCGCGCATGCGGATCGTGTGCGGGTGACGCTCGCCGTAGACCGCGTCCATCGCCACCAGCGCGGTGTCGAAGCTGCGCCGGGCCTCGTCGACGCGGCCCAGGGCCAGCAGGCTGCCGGCGCGCAGCTCGAGCCCGACCACGCGACCGGTGTCGCGCTCGCCGAACTCGCGCGCCATGATCGCGTCGGCCTCGTCGAGCCGGACCAGCGCCTGCTCGTGGCGACCGGCCTGGGCCAGCACCGTGCCGATGGCGCGCAGCGCCGTGATCTCGAGCATCGCGTGGTCGCCCTCGCTCGCGCGCGTGGCCTGCAGCAGCGCCTCGTAGTCGGCCAGCGCCCGATCGAACTCGCCGGCCCGCAACGCGACGTCACCGCGCGCGAGCAGCAGCTCGCGTTGCAGCTGCGGATCGTCGCCCAGCCGCGCGATGCCGGCCTCGGCGTCGCGGATCGACGGCGCCGCGCACTCGGGGTCGTACTCGTACGCGCACAGGTGCACGAGCTTGATCGCGGCGGTGGTCGCGGCGACGTCGTCCCCGACCTCGGTCGCGCGCAGACGCGCGGCCTGCAGGTCGGCGCGCGCGCTCGGCAGCCCGCGATCCATCGCCGCGCCGCCGCGCACCAGCAGGGCCCAGGCCTCGCCGCTGCCGTCGCCGCGCTCGGTCGCACGCGCGCGCATCTCGTCGGCGAAGTCCGAGACGCGCTCGAGCGCACCCGCACCCATCAGCGCGCGCGCGTGCTCGAAGTCGCGGCGGGTCTGCGGCGACATCGTCGACGCCGGCACCGTCGCGCCGTCGCAGGCGAAGCCCTCGACCACGCCCTCGATCATCCGCGCGGCCCGGGCGATGCGGCCGGGCTCGGCGGTGGCCAACACCGTCAGGGTCTCGTCGAGCGCGATCGCGGCACGATCGAGACACGCCTGGGTCGCGGCCGTCTCGGCGCCGGCGCCCGGACCCGCGAGCGCGACGCAGCCGTGCTGCGCCTGCGCGCGCCAGCGGGCGGTCGCGTCGTCGATGCGCGTCTGCAGCCGCGCGAAGACCTCGCGCCCCGCCTCGCAGGCGGCGAAGGCCTCGCGCAGCGCCTCGCGGCGCCCGTGCGACCACACCGTGTCGAACGCGGTCGCGGCCGCGCACGGCGGCGACGGTGAGAACGGCGGCAGCGTCAGGCCGATCGCGATCGTGCCGACGACGCCGGCTCCCGCGAGCAGCAGCGGCCAACGTCGAGGCGGTCGAAGCGTGCGCTCGAGCACCGCGAGCAACGCCGGCAGATCGGGCCAGCGCGCCGCGGGGTCGGGCTGCAGCCCGCGCTCGATCGCGTGCCACACCGCCATCGGCAGCTCGCGACCGACCGCAGCCGGCGGCGGCGGCGGTCCTGCGCGCTTGGCCTCGAGCACCGCGTCGAGCTCGCCGTGGAACGGTCGCGCGCCGAACAGGCCCTCGTACAACGCCACGCACAGCGCGTACTGATCGCAGCGCGCGTCGACCTCGCGACCGGCGTGCTGCTCGGGTGCCATGTACGCCGGCGTGCCCACGACCGCATCGGTCGCGGTCAAGGTGATCGCGAGCGGGTCGCGACCCGAGGCCGAGCCGCCGCGCGGTCCGGGTCGCGTGTCGTCGCCCTCGCGCGCGGCGGCAGTCGCAGGCGTGCGCGCGCCCAGGGCCCCCGGCGCCCACGCCAGGCCGAAGTCGAGCACCATCACGCGGCCGCTGCCGTCGCGCATCGCGTTGGCGGGCTTGAAATCACGGTGGACCAGGCCGCACGCGTGCGCGGCCGCGAGCCCGCGACCGGCCTGCACGAACGCGTCGACCACCGCACGCCACGACGGCCGCGTATCCAGCCACTGCGCCAGCGTGGGCCCCTCGACGCGCTGCATCGCGACCCACAGCACGTCGAACTCGGTGCCGACGTCGTAGACCGGCACGACGTTGGGGTGGGCCAGCCGCGCGAGCGACTGCGCCTCACGCAGCACGCGGGCACGCCAGGTCGGATCGCCGGCGTCGGCACGCACGATCTTGATCGCGACCTCGCGACCCAGCTCGGGATCGTGCGCGGCGAACACGGCTCCCATCCCGCCGCGACCGAGCAGCGCGGTGACGCGGTGGCGGCCGAGCCGCTTGCCCGGCCCGATCTGCTCCGGTGACGCGGCGCCGGGCTGGGCCGGCGTCGCGTCCTCGCGCGGCAGCTCGCTCATCGCAATCGCATGCTAGCAGCCGCGCCCTGGGCAGTTCGCCCAACCGGTAACAGCGACGTGGCCGCGCCGCGATTGCGGGTCGTGCTGCTGGAGCCGCGGTGCGCATGCCTCGACCGCAGCCGCGGCGTGCGCGGCCCGCCGCGCGCCCGATTCCGTGGTCCCTGCTAGCCTCGCCTCGAACACGCCGATGACCGACGAACGCGAAGTCCCTACCGGTCGCCTGGCCCGACTCGGCCGCCTCGTCGGCGTCGGCGCGCGCACCGGCGCGAGCCTGCTGTTGTCGCGCGACGGCAAGGGCGCAGCCGAGCACGCTGCCGCGGTGCTGGGCTCGCTGCGTGGTCTGGCCGCGAAGGTGGGCCAGATGGCCAGCTACGTCGACGGCATGGTCCCCGACGAGCATCGCGAGTCGTACGAGCGCGCGCTCGGAGCACTACTGTCGGCCGCGCCCAAGTCGTCGCCGGCGGCGATCCGCGGCGTGGTCGAGCGCGAGCTCGGCGCGAGCATCGACGAGCTCTTCGCGCGCTGGCAAGACCAGCCGCTCGCGAGCGCGTCGATCGGACAGGTCCACGTCGCGCAGCTGCACGACGGCCGCGAGGTCGCGGTCAAGGTGCAGCACCCCGGCATCGACCGCGCGATCGAGGCCGACCTGCGCAACGCCGGTCTGCTCGAGGGCCTGGTCGGCGCGATCGGACCCAAGGCGCTCAACACCAAGGAGGTGTTCGCCGTCATCGCGCAGCGCTTCCGCGAGGAGCTCGACTACGAGCTCGAGGCCGATCGGCAGGAGCGCTTCGGCGAGATCCACGCCGACGACGCCGCGGTGCGGATCCCCAAGGTCGTGCGCGAGCGCAGCAGCAAGCGGGTGCTGACGACCGAGCTCGCGCGCGGCCGCACCATCGACGAGGCCGCGACCGGCTCGCCCGCGCAGCGACGCGCCCACGCCGAGGTGCTGTGGCGCTTCGTCTTCCGCGGCAACCTGGTCGGCGCGATGTTCAACGCCGATCCCCATCCCGGCAACTACCTGTTCCACGACGACGGCACCGTCACCTTCCTCGACTTCGGCTGCGTGCAGCCACTGGTCGACCCCGAGCTGAGCCACGCGCGCGCGGCCCATCGCGCGGCGCTGCGCGGTGACGAGGCCGAGTTCCGCCGCGCCATCGCCGGCATGCTGGGCACCCGCGGCGGCGACTTCGAGCGCGCGGTGGTCGAGTACGTGCGCCGCTGCTTCGAGCCGCTGTTCGGCTCGCCCTTCACCATCGATCGCCGCTATGCCGCGGAGGTGGTGCGCGGCTTCCAGGACATGCGCCAGTTCGCGATGCGCCGCGACAAGAGCTTCACCGGCATGCCGCCGGCGCTGGTGTTCATGAACCGGCTGCAGTTCGGCTTCTACTCCGTGCTCGCGCGCTTCGACGTCGCGGTCGACTACGCCGCGCTCGAGCGCGAGGTCCTGGGGCGCGCGGGCTTGCTGTAGCGCCCTCGCCGGTGCGCGCGGGCGCGCGCCGGCGGACGCGCGGGTCCCGTGGCCGCGCCGAGAACCCCCGCCAGCGCCGCCGCGCCGCACCATGCCGGCGCCCGCGCGGCCCCCCTTTCCAAGCCGCAGCCGGTCGCGCGATGCTGCCGCGCCCGCACCGTGTCGAAGTCCCTGTTGCCCGTCGTCGCACTCGCCGGCATCGCCGCCGGCGGTGCCGTGGCGTGGTGGCTCGCGCATCGACCGGAGCCGACGCCGCCCGCCGCACCGACCCCCGCGGCCGCGACCGAAGCCGTGCCCGACGACGATCTCGACGTCGAGGACGAAGGCGAAGAGATCGACGGGGAGAGTGCCGTCATGCAAGCCAAGGCCAAGATCTGCAAGAAGCTCGCGTGCTCCGACGCCCAGCGCGGTCAGCTCGGGGCGCTCATCCGCCAGTTCCGCGACGAGACCCGCGACCGTCGCACCGAGGTGAAGAACCTGCGCGCGTCGGTGGCCGAGGCGTGGGGCCAGCCCCAGGCCGACGCCACCCGCATCGCCGAGCTCGACGGCCGCATGGCGACCTTGGAGTCCGAGATCGAGGCCAGCGCCCGTTCGACGTTGCTGTCGTTCCACGCCGGCCTCGATGACGAACAGCGGCGCAAGCTCTCGCGCTGGATGCGACGCAAGTCCGCGCGCGAGTTGTTGCAAGACAAGCGCACGCGCGCCGACGACAACGGGTGACCGATGGCGGCGATCTGCGGCTACGTCGGCCCTGGTGACGACGCACTGCTGCTGCGGCAGCTCGAGCTGATGCGCCATCGCGGCGCCCACGCCCACGCGCTGGCGAGCACCCCGTCGGCGGGCCTGGGCGTGTCGGTGCCACGGGGCCGCAGCGCGGTGGTCGGACGCAGCCGCGACGGGCGCGTGCGTTGCGTCGTCGACGGCGCGTTGTTCGACCATGCGACGCTGGCCGACGAGCTGGGCCTGCCGCGCGACTGCGCCGTGAGCGAGCTGCTCGCGGAGCTGCTCGCGAAGGACGGCACCGCCGCGCTCGCGCGGCTCGACGGCGCCTACGCCCTCGCGGCCGCGTGGGACGACCGCGTGCTGATCGCCCGCGACCCCCTGGGCGAGAAGCCGATCTACTACGCGTTGCTGCCCGACGGCCGCTTCGGCTTCGCCTCGGAGATCAAGGCGTTCCTGGGCGACCCCAGCTTCCGCGTGCGACCGCACGAGCCCTCGCTGGTGGCGCTGCTGGTGTTCTCGTTCATCCCGGGCGAGCGCAGCATGTTCGACGACGTGTTCGAGCTGCCGCCGGGCTCGCACCTCGAGCTGCGCCCGGGCCAGCGCGGCACCATCACGCAGCACTTCCAGCTGCGCGAGCAGGTCGCGGACCGCGAGCTGTCGTACTTCACCACCGAGATCGAGCGGCTGTGCAACGAGGCCGTCGATCGCCGCATCCCCGCCGACGGCCGCGTGTGCGCCACGCTCTCGGGTGGCGTGGACTCGTCCTCGGTGGTCGCGATGCTGGCCAAGCGCGGGCTCAAGCCGGTGTGCTTCTCGGCCGCGTTCGGCGACGGCGAACCCAACGAGCTGGGCTACGCGCGCCTGGTCGCGGAGCACTGCGGCGTCGAGCACCGCGTGCTCGACGTGGAGCCCGAGGGCTTCCTCGACCTGCTGCCGCGGGTCATGTGGAACCTCGACGATCCGCTGTGCGATTGCATCACCGTGCCCAACTACCTGCTGGCGCAGGCGGCCGCGGCCGAGGCCCCGGTGGTGTTCAACGGCGAGGGTGGCGATCCGCTGTTCGGCGGGCCCAAGAACAAGTTCCTGATCCTCGGCGAGTGGTACCGCGCCTACGGTGGCTACGACCGCGCGCGGGCCTATCTGGCCTCGTACCACAAGTTCTACGATCACGCGCACGAGCTGCTCACGCCCGAGTTCGTCGCGCGCACCGGCGGCACCGAGGCGCTGTGCGACTACGTGCGGCCGATGCTGGACGATCCCTCGACCGGCAGCTTCCTCAACCGCCTGATGCACATCAACATCCGGCTCAAGGGCGGCCAGAACATCCGCGTGAAGGTCGACAAGATGGTCTGCGCCAACGGTGTCGAACCGGCCTCGCCGCTGTTCGATCGCCGGCTCGCGGAGTTCTCGTTCACCATCCCGCCGCTGTACAAGCGTCGCGGCGACATCGAGAAGTTCGCGTTCAAGAAGGCCATCGAGCACCTGCTGCCGCACCCGGTCGTCTATCGCAAGAAGGCCGGCATGGGCGTGCCGCTCAACCACTGGTTCCGGCGCGAGCCGCTGCGCGGCTACACCCGCGACGTGCTGCTGTCGCCCCGCGCGCGCTCGCGCGGCTACTTCGACATGCAGTTCGTCGAGCGGCTGACCACCGGCAAGCCGCCAGCGACCATGGTCGGGCGCGACCGCACCGGCGAGTTGCTGTGGATGCTGCTCGCGATCGAGCTGTGGCACCGCGTGTTCGTCGACGGCGAGGGGTGCCCATGAGCGTGATCGAGTTGCGACCCGCGCAAGTCGACGAGGTCTGCCGCGTGCTGAGCACCAGCGCGGGGTTCTTCTTCACCCGCACGCAGCTGTTCTTCGAGCTGATGCGCCGCGGCGTGATCAGCGACCCCGGGCGCGAGCCGGCCGCCGCGACCGCGGCGTTCGAGGCCGCATTGACCGACTACGAGCGCGCCCACGGCGAGCTGCCGCAGCTCATCCGACCCGAGCGGCTGGTGGACCTGCCGCCGCCGCCGGAGCTGCCGCCCGACGTGCTCGACTACTCGGTGCGGCGCGTGCTCGTGTTCGATCGCATCGATACGTGCCTGTTCTTCGTGTGCAACGGCTTCCACCGTCGCATCGAGGTCGGCCTCGTGGTGTGGCCCGACCCCGGCGAGGCCGCGGACGGCGAGCCCGCCGGGACGGCCCCGCCCGACGCGGACGCCGACGAGCCCGCACGCGAACCGACCGACGCGCTCGAGGACCCGCCCGCACCCGCGGACCACGGACCTCCGGGCTTCCCCGCGCACGTCTGTGCGCGCCTGCGGCAACAGATGGAGAGCCGGCTCACCACCGAGTTCTTCCTCGTGGGCGACTGCAGCGCCGAGTCCCGCGCCTGGCGACAGCGGATGCACGCGTTCCTGCGGCGGCCGCACGTGCGCGTGCGCGACGCGAGCCTGACGTTCCCCTGGGCCTTCCGCCTGCGATTGCCGGTGCGCGCCACGGGCCGCGCGCCGCAGCGGCCCGAGACCATCCCCGACAACCATGAGTGGCGCGGCCTGCTCATGGTGGGCAGCTACGCGCTGCTGCAGGAGATGCGCCCGATCCGGCTGCTGCGCTGGGTCTACCGTCGTGTCGCCCGCGGGGCCGAGGACGTCGGCTTCGGTTGACCCCAGGGCAGGGTCGCGCTGGCCCCAGGCACGCTTTCGCGCCGCGCCGCGCACGCGTGCGCGAGCGGCCCGCAAGCGATGGACAAGCGCGCGGCAGCTTTGATACCAACGGCGAAACGCCCATGGAGCTGCTTTCGCAACCGCGTGATGGTGAGCTGATCGACGCGACCTCGACGATGTACCCCAGCCGCCTCGTCGCGGTCCGGGGCCGCCGCGAGTTCGGCCCGTCGACCTCGACCTTCTTCGGCTACGTGGTCGGAGGATCGGGTCGCCTGCAGGCGGGCTCGTTCGAGATGTCGCTGCAGCCCGAGACGTTCTTCTGCGTCCCGGGCCCCGCGCTGGTCGAGATCGACGGCCTCGCCGTGGTGATCGAGCGGCTGGGCTACCGCGGAATCCCCACCGCGGGCCTGATCGAGGCGCGCGGCCGGCTGACGTACATCGACGGCTGCTCCGACACGATCCTGGTCTCGCCCCCGCGTCTGGGCGATCCGGTGTTCAACTTCCTGCACTTTCCGCCCGGCATCCAACAGACCGTGCACTCGCACCCGTCGATCCGCCTCGGCGTGGTCGCGCGCGGCGAAGGCCACGCCTTCGGCCCGGCCCAGGGATCGAACCCGGCCTGGGAGATCCCACTGCGTCCCGGTGCGGTCTTCTTGCTCCACCCCCACGAGATGCACGCGTTCCGCACCACCGCGAGCGGCCAGGCGATGGACGTCATCGCCTACCACCCCGACTCGGACTGGGGCCCGACCGACGCGGTGCACCCGATGCTGAATCGGACCTACCGCGGCATGTGAGCCGCTCGCGGTGCCGACGCGCGCGCGGACGCCACGTTCGCGCGACGTCGCGCGCGGCCGGCGACACCCAGCGGCGCCGGCTCGCGCGGTGCGCCCCACCGCAGGCCGATCGCGCGGCCGCAGAATCCTCTCTTGCGGGCCGAACCGTGTTAGGCTGCCCGTTGGGGAGTTCTCATGCGCCGACTGGCCCAGCTGCTGCGTCGTGGTTCGTTTTCTCCGGCCCTGCTCGCGCTCGCGAGCGCGTGCGCGGGCACCGATGGCGCGGCGACTGGCTCGGCCACGTTCGGCTCGGCCAGTGACACCGCCTCGGACTCCGGCTCGGGCGACTCGTCGAGCAGCGGCGACGACGGGATGAGCTCCGTCACCAACATGAGCGATCCGACCGCCGCGTCGACCGTCACCGACACCACCGGTGACACGAGCGACGAGTGCGTCGATGGTCAGACCCGCTCGTGCTACTCGGGTCCCGCCGGCACCGCCAACGTCGGCGTGTGCGTCGCGGGCACCGAGTCCTGCGAGTTCGGCATGTGGTCGGGCGAGTGCGTCGGCGAGGAGATCCCCGGCGCCGAGATGTGCAACGGCCTCGACGACAACTGCGACGGCATGACCGACGAGGACGTCGTCGGTGGGCAGTGCAACACCGGTGATCCGGGCATCTGCGCCATGGGCACGAACATGTGCTCGGGCAACGGCATGATGGAGTGCGTGCCCAACAACCAGCCGCAGCAGGAAGTCTGCGGCGACAACATCGATCAAGACTGCAACGGCACGCCCGACAACGGCTGCACGATGTCGTGCCCGTTCGTCTACGGCCACGACGGTCGCGACTGGGTCTACGAGGGTGCGGTCGGCGGCGCGAGCCTGCTGGGCCGCCCCGGCCACCTCGAGCGCGCGCGCGGCAAGCTCGTCGAGTTCGCACCGCTGGCGGTGCCGCTGGCCAGCGCCGCGCTGCTGCGCGACGCCAACGGCCGCGGGCGCGCACGCGCGATGCTGCTGGTGGGCGAGGACGAGATCGCCTACGTCGACCGCCTGGCCCTGGCCGTGGTCGAGCACCCCGAAGGCACCGAAGTCGTCGCGAGCTCGACGCTGCAGTGGACCGCGGCGCAGCGCGAGGCGCTGGCGCCGTTCGTGGCGCTGCCGCAATCGGCGATGCGCACGGCCGTGCGCGCGAGCTGGCGAGGCCAGCTCGACGTCACCGACGCGATCGGCCGTCGCGACGACCACGCGGTCGCGTTCGACGAGACCCGCGAGAACTTCTACGAGCTCGACTTCGGCGCGGTCGAACCCGGCGCCGAGGTGCGGCTGGTGGTCGACGGCTGGAAGCTCAAGCACGACCGCGCGCTGGCGCCCGGCGTCCGCCGCCGCAAGCCCTTCGTGCAGGTGCAGCGGGCCGATGGCGCGTGGCACACCGTGATGCAGGTGCCCTCGCCGCGCGGCGATCGCAAGACCGTCGCGATCGACCTGTCGCACGCGATCTGGGACGCACCCGCGTACCGCGTACGCCTGTGGACCGGCACGCACGAGGGCGGCCGCGCGATGTGGTACGTCGACCGCGTGCGGCTGTGCACCGGCGCCGCCGCGGCGGTGCGCGTGCAGACCCACGCGCCGACCACGGCGCAGCTGCACTTCGCCGGCGCGCCCTCGGGCCTCGACCCGGTCGATCGCAGCCAGCCGCGCTGGAACACCCCCGACGGCCGCGGCGCCCTGCTCGACGAGCAGTGCACCTTCGGCGCGTTCACGGCCTACGGCGACGTCGCGCCGCTGTTGCAGCGCGCCGACGACTGCGTGGTCGTGATGCGCCGCGGCGACGCCATCGCGCTCGAGTTCGCGGGCATCGGCGAGGCCGCCCACGGCTTCCGCCAGACGCTGTGGCTCGACACCGAGCTGGTCTACAAGCCGCGCGTGGTCCCGGGCAGCAACCGCGACAGCGCGCTGTCCCGCAACGTCGGACCGCTGCCGCATCGCGGCATGGGCCGCTACTGCGAGGACGCGCCGCAGCGGCAGGACCTGGCGTACCTGGGCTACCAGCGGCGCTGGAACACCCGCGTGTACCGCCCCGGCACCGTCGAGTGGGGCGAGCCCAAGCGCGCCCGCAGCCGCGCGACGGTGACGCAGCTGCACGCGCTGCCGCTCGCGGCCTGAACGACGCGCGTCGCTGCGCGGGCCGGCGCCGAGCGACCGCTCGCGTCGCTCAGCGATAGTCGGTGAGGTGGCGGCGTGCGCCGCCGCGGCCGTGCTCGCGCTCGTCGGCCTGCTGGCACTCGATGCACAGCCGCACCCACGGCCGCACCTCGAGCCGCGCCGCGCCGATGGGCTCGTCGCAGGTCTCGCACAGGCCGAAGCCGTCGGGGTCGTCCTGCAGCCGCGCCATCGCAGCGTCGATCTCGCGCAGCTCCTCAGCCCGGGCGCGGTTGCGGTTCGAGGCGATGACCTGGCTCATCTCCGCCAGCGGCGCGGCGTCCTCGTCGACCTTGCGCGTGGGATCGATCTCCGCAGAGATCTCGAGGTCCCCAGCCTGCAGCAGCTCCGCCCGCAACGTGCGCAGGCGTCGTTCGATGCGGGCTCGCAGCGCGTCGTCCATCGTCGGTCCATGATCGTCGCGCCGCGGCGGCGCGCTCGCAAGTCCCCCGGGGTGGCTCACGGCTGCCAGGCGTCGCGCCACAGCGCGAGCGCGCCGTCGCGGTGGGCATGGAACGCGACGTCGGGCGCGAGCAGGCCATGCTGCAACAGCACGGGATCGTGGACCCGGGCCTCGTCCGCGAGCGTGACCGCGGCGTGCTCGGGTGCCTTGGCCTGCAACGCACCGCTGCCGTCGCCGTCGTCGTCGCGCACCCACAGGATCGTGCCGTCGTCGCGGCGGGCATACGGCCACGCGAGGTCGTCGGCCAACACGATCGCGTCGCCGCCGTCGTAGGGCAGCAGCGACAGGCGCCCGTGGACGAAGTCGGGGTCGGGCTCGAAGCGCTCGAGCCCGTCGTCGGCGAAGCGCACGAAGCCCGCGCCCCGCAGCAGCGCACGATGCTGCTGCTGCACCGGGTCCCACAACCGCACGTCGAGGTCATGCCAGTCGCCATTGCCGACGACGTAGATCACGCCGACGCCGTCGACGACCGCGCGGACCGACGCGGGCTCGGGCAGCGCGACCGCGTGGCCGTCGAGCCGAGAGACCAGCCGATCGTCGCCCCACGCGTGGGCGCGCAGCGCGACCCAGTCGCCGAAGAACGGCACCGCGGTCCACGACAGCCGCGTCGAGCCCAGCACGCGGTCGGGCGCGTCGGGACCGTCGCGCAGGTCCACCAGCGCGACCTCGCCGACCGCGAGCGGATCGGGATCGTCGACCACACCGCGCTGCCACAGCACCGTGCCGCCGGTGTCGTCGAAGCGCACCTCGGCGACCTCGTCGCGCACCAGCGTCCGCTCGCGCGTCGCGAGCTCGACGTGGATCAGGCGCCCGTCGACGGTGTGGGCCAACAGCTCGCGTTCGCCGACGGCGATGGGCCCGCCGGGCGCGCCGTCTTCGGGCACGCGGACCTGCTCGAGCAGCGTCACGCCGTCGCCCGCGCCGTTGCGATCGAGCAAGACGATCGCCGCGGTGCCGTCGTCGCCGGGCCGCAACGCGACCACGCCTAAGTCGGTCGGCTTCACCGCGCACAGCAGCTGCGTGCCCAGCTGCGTGCGCGCACCGTCGCCCAGCGCCACACGCCACAGCGTGCCGCTGGGCTCGTCGCAGACGTACGCGTCGCGATCGAGCTCGAGCAGCGTGACCGCCTCCGCGAGGGTCTGCGCCGGCGCGCCGCAGGGATCGCCGATGGCGAGCCGCACCGGATCCCGCGGCCGCGCCGGGTCACCGATCTCGTAGAGCAGCCGTGCGGCGTCGGGCGCAGGATGTACGCGCAGCACGATCTCGGCCTCGGCGAGCGCTGCGAGCGCCCGCGGCTCGTCGTCGCCGCAGGCGCCGGGTTCGGGTTGGGACGCGTGACCGCACGCGATCGCGGCGAGCGCAGCCCCGAGCCCGCGCCCGCATCGCATCAGGCCGCGCCCGGGGTTGGCAGCAGCGTGGCGATCTCACCGGGGTCGGGGAAGCGATGCAGCTCGTGCTTGCTGAAGACGCGCTGGCCTTGCACGACGACGTCGAAGACGCCGCGCGAACCCTCGACCAAACGTACGTTCACTGCGTCTCCGAAGCGCTCGCGAAGCTCGGCCACCACCCGGGTGGCCTGCGGGAGGTAGTTTCACTTCACGCAGTACGTGATGGTGACGTCCATGGTGTCGATGATACCGGCACCGCGGCCGCGTCGGTTTCACTCGGCACTGCACCCCGCCGGGCGCGCTGCGAGCAGGGCGGCGCCGCAGTTGCGCCGCGTCGCCGCCAGGGCCGAGCAACATCGGCAGACGGGCGGGCGGGCGGCATTGTTACGCAGTCGGTGGCGGCGGAACGCGGATTCTCGCCACGGCGCGCGGCGCGGAACCGCCCTTCGTGCACGATCATGCGCGAGAGCACGGAAGCTCGCGTTGACCGGGCCCTGGCATCGCATAAGCTGTTGCACCGTCATGGAGATCGTCAGCGTAGGCCCAGTGAGCGGTGGACCCGATGCGTTGCGACGCGAGTTCGCAGCGGTCGCGTCCCGCATCGAAGGACCCAAGCTCGGCATCGTCTACCTGCCCGTCGAGCTCGACGCGGGCACGTTCCTCGCGGCCGCGACCGAGGGCTTGGCGGGGCCGATCGTCGGCGCGACCACGGCCGGTGCCGCGTTCACGGAGCGCGGCTTCACCCGCGACGAGCCCGTGGCCGCCGTCATCGGTGGCCGGGACATGTCGTTCTCGATCTCGGTGGCGACCGGCTTGTCGCGCGGCCCCGAGGCCGCGATCAAGACCGCGGCGCGCCGCCTGGTCGACGCGTCGCACCGCTCGCCGTCGCGCAGCCAGGTCATGCTCGCGCTGTCGGACGCGTTCGCGTGCGAGGGCGAGGCGCTGTGCTCGTCGCTGCAGGCCGCGGTGCCGCCCCACTGGCGCATCTTCGGCGCGACCGCCGGCGATGGCTGGCGTTTCCAGGGCACCTCGGTGTTCGCCGGCCGCGAGGTGCTGCAGGACGCCGCGGTGCTGCTGGGCCTGTTCTCCGACGCATGCCCGTCGCTGGTGGCCCACCACGGCTGGTGCGGCCTGCCCGACGGCCGCGAGATGACCGTGACCGAGGTCGAGGGCAAGATCCTGCGCCGGCTCGACGACCGCCCCGCCGCGGAGGTCTACCGCGAGGAGCTGGTGCGGCTGGGCTGCATGCGCCCGGGCGACGACCTGGTCGCGACCATGGCGATGTACGAGCTGGGCATGCGCACCATGTTCGGTGATCAGCTGACGATCCGCGCGCCGCTGGCCGTGCTCGACGACGGCTCGATCACGTTGGCGAGCGGCCTGCCGCTGGGCGCACAGGTCCGCGTCGCCAGTGCCTCGGCCGACGCGCTGATCGAGGCCGCGCGCACGCTGTCGACCCGCGTGCTCGAGCCGCTCGACGGTCAAGCCATCCGCGGCGCGCTGGTGTTCGACTGCGGCGCGCGCCTGCAGCTGCTGGGTGATCGCTATGGCGAGCAGGTCGCCGCGTTCTCCGGCGGACGCCACTTCCCGATGATCGGCATGGCCGGCTACGGCGAAATCGCGAAGTTCGCGGGCAGCCTCGAGGGCTTCCACAACGCCACCGCGGTCATGGCGGCGTGGTAGCGCCGTCGTCGGCGAGCAACCGCGACAGGCTCAGGTCGAGGTCGGCGCGCAGCAGCCTCGCGATCGACTCGAGCTGTGCTCGCGTGATGCCGGGCTGGGTCCCGAACGCCGCGCACAGATCCTCGGCCAGCTGATCCCGCAACCGCGCGACGCGGCGCGCGATCGTGGCGCGGTGGGTACCGAACAGCTGCGCGAGCTCCTCGAGCGTCAGACCGTCGAGGAACTTGAACCGCAACAACGCGCGCTCCTCGTCGTCGAGCTGCGACAGCACCTGCGAGAACGCGGCCTTGAAGCCGGCACGATGGTGCTCACGCAGCCACGCGAGCTCCGGGTCGTCGTCGATGGGCAGCCGCGAGGGCACCGATGCAGTCGCGCGGTCCAGCGGCGCGCGACCGCGTCGGCTCGAGATCGCGACGCGCACCGCGACGGTGCGGACCCAGTTGGCCAGCTCGCCGCGGCCCGAGAATGCCGCGATGCGGGGCGGGTCGCCGACGAAGAGCCGCGAGCGCACCAGCTGCGCGACGTCGTCGACGGCCGCCGGCTCGACGCCGGCACGCGCGAGTGCCAGCGCGATGTCGCGGCCGTGGTGCTGCTCGAACGCCCGCAATGCACCTGCGTCACCGCGTGCGCAGGCCAACGCCAGCGCCAGCTCCTCGATGCGCAAGCTCGCCAGGGCCTCGGCGTTCTCGACCCGCTGGGCGCAGGCCTCGACCAGCGCGGCGGCGTCGAAGGCGAGCGTCGGCCACGCCGCGCACGCGCGTGCGTGCAGCTGCTGCAGGCCCTCGCGCAGGGCGTCGCCGGCGACGAAGCACTCGCGTCGCTCGGGCGGCACGGCATCGAGGAACACGCGCAGCAGATCGGTCATCGCGAGGGCGGCGGGCGTGCTGCGGGTCACGGGCCGCGAGCAGCCGTGACAGTGTCGCAGTGGACGCGCGGACGCGCACCGGCTAAGCGTGATGGGCCGCGATGCGGTGCCTCGACGATGAATCCGCGCTGGCGCTGGTCGAGCAACGGCTCGAACCGCGACTGCGCGCGGCGTGGCTCGCCCACGCCGGCCGTTGCGACGACTGCCGCGCGCTGCTGGCGACGCTGACACGCGCGCTGAGTTCGGCCCCGGCCGCGGCGCTCGCTGCCGGCGTCCGCGTGGGTCCGTACACCCTGCGCGAACGTCTGGGCCACGGCGGCATGGGCGAGGTGTGGTCGGCCCGCGACGCACGGCTGGGCCGTGACATCGCGATCAAGCTGCTGCACAGCAGCCGCAGCGACGCGCGGCTGCTCCGCGAGGCCCGCATCCTCGCGCGGCTGGTCCATCCCAACATCGTCGCGGTGCACGACGTCGGCCGTGCGCCCGCCGGCGTCTGGATCGCGATGGAGCGCGTCGACGGCGTGACGCTGGCGGCATGGGCCCGCGCAGGGCACCACCGCAGCCACGAGATCCTCGCGGTCTACCGCCAGGCCGCACTCGCGCTGGCACACGCCCACGCCGCGGGTGTGGTCCACCGCGACTTCAAGCCCCACAACGCGATGCTCGGGCGCGACGGCCGGGTGCGCGTGCTCGACTTCGGGCTCGCAGCCGCGATCGAGGATCGCGAGGTCATCACGCCGTCTGAGCCCTCGCCCAGCGACGATGCGCCAGGCGAGCGCCGACGCACCCTGGTCGGCGGCACGCCGGGCTACATGGCGCCCGAGCAGCTGCGCGGGCAGCCGGCGTCGCCCGCCGCGGATCAGTTCGCGTTCTGTGTCGCGCTGTGGGAGGCGCTCACCGGCGTCAAGCCCTTCATCGGTGCAAGCGCGTCGGCGGTGGCGCACGCGGTGCTGCACGAGCGGCCCACGCGGCGAGGACCGATGCCCGCCGCGATCGAGCGCGCGCTGCGGCGTGGCCTCGACCGCGACCCCGCGCGACGGCACGCGGACATGGCTGCGCTGCTGCGGGCGCTGCGTTCGCGGCCGCGATGGCAGCCGTGGGCCGTGCTCGGCGCAACCGCGGCCGCAGCCGCGA
>JAXLYC010000004.1:0-301115 GCA_046351635.1 Nannocystaceae bacterium
TGCGACGCGCTCGCGCACCTGCTCGGCCGCGGGGCACGTCGGCGGGGCCGACCACTGCAGCGTCGGTGTGACCGGCGCTACCGGTTCGGCCGCGACCGGCGCCGCGAACGGCAGCAGCTGCGCTGCGACCAAGATCCCTGCGACGCCCATGCGCGGACCCGACGAGCCCGTGTCCCAGCATGCCACGCGCCCGGCGGCGTTTGCAGCAGGCACTGGGCCGCGCGGCCGCGGCGACGAGACCCCCGAGCGCGCGCGCATGGTAGCTTGTGTTCGTGCGGACCCGAGCCCTGGCCTGGACCCTGCTGCTTGCCCTCGCCGCGTGCGAAGAGGGAACACCGATCGACGCCGGCGGACCCGACATCGCCCGCAAGCTCATCGGGCCCGAGGGTGGCTCGCTGCAATCGACCGACACGGTCCTCACGGTCTCGATCCCCGCGGGTGCGCTGTCCGCCAGCGTGGAGGTGACGATCCAGCTCACCAACACCGTGCCCGACAGCATCGGCAACGCCTACCGCGTGCAGCCCAACATGCCGCTGGGGCTGCCGGCCGCGATCACCTACTACTATGGTGGCGCCGACTACCAAGCGTATCCCGAGGAGCGGCTCGTGGTCGGCTACGCCACCGCCGATCGCTTCGAGCCCCTGGGCGACACGTCGATCGACCTGGGCAGCAAGAAGACCACCGCGAGCGATCCGTCGCTGTCGTACGCCTACGGTCTGGTCGTCGGCGACGTCGACGACGGCACCTCGACCGGCAGCGGCAGCGGCAGCAGCAGCGACGGCAGCGGCACCGCGGACAGCTCGACCGGTGGCACCACCACCACTGGCGGCAGCTCGAGCAGCAGCGGCGGCAGCGACAGCAGCACCGGCGACACCACCACCGGCACGCCCGCCTGCGGCGACGGCGATCCGACCCCGGGCGAGCTGTGCCTGGTCGAGGGCAACCCCGTGGTCGTCGGCATGGGTCCGCGCGCGGTCGAGCTCGCCGACCTCGACGGCGACGGCGACCTCGATCTGGTGGTCGCCAACTCCGGCGACGACGCGCTCAGCGTTCGCGCGGGCGACGGTGCCGGCGAGTTCGGCCTCGACACGCCCTACGCGGTGGGCAACAACCCCGCCGATCTGCGCGCGGCCGAGTTCACCGGCGACGCCGACCTCGACCTGGTGGTCTGCAACGAGACCGCGGGCACCCGTCAGCCTGCTCGCGGGTACCGGCGGCGGCGCCTTCGCGGGCAGGTCGCGTTCGACGTCGACAGCCTGCCGCGCGTGCTCGCGATCGCGGACGTCGACGAGGACGGCCTGTACCGATGTCCTCACCGCCGACAACGGCAGCGACGCCGTGAGCGTGCTGGCGGCGATGGCGCCGGCTTCGCCGCCGCCAACGGCATCCCGCATGAGCAACGGCCCGGTCGCGGTCGCAGCGGGTAACTTCACCGGCGATCTCAACCTCGATCTGGCGACGCTGCAGGGCGCGACGCTGTCCTTGCAAGGGCGGCAACGGCGGCAACTTCGGCGCGGCGGCGACCGCCGACCTCGGTGGCAACGACACCGCGCTGGCGATCGGCGACCTCAACGGCGACGAGACCTCGACGCTGCCGTGGCGCTGGAGGCCGACGACGAAGTCCACGTGCTGCTGGGCAACGGCATCGGCGGCTTCGGCCCCGCGGTGCCCTACGCGGTGTGCGACGCACCGGGCTCGCTCGTCGCCAGCGACACCGTCGATGCCGACGGCGACCCTCGACCTGCTCGCCACCTGCAGCAGCGACGCGACCGGCGCCTGCAGGTGCCAACTGGGCAACGGCCTGGGCGCGTTCGACGACGGCGCAGCTTCGTGGTCGGCAACGGCCCCGCCGATCTGGCCGTGGGCGACATCGACGACGACGGCGCGGCCGATATCGTCGTCGCGGCTGCGAGCGACCTGATCCTGATCACCGTGCTGCTGTCCGATCATGAACTTCCTGGGCCACGCGCTCGCGGCGACGTGGCGCGACGCCGAGCCCGCGTTCGTGCTCGGGGCGATGCTGCCGAGCTTCGCCCGCGCCGCGGTCCGGGCAACCTGGCGACCGCGCACCCACGCGTGCTGCGGCGTCGCGTTGCACCACCACACCGTGCGGCCTTCCACGCTGCGCCGCGCAGTTCGTCGTCGTGTCGCCGCGCGACCGTCTGGCTGGAGTCCGCCGGCGTGCGCCGCGGTCCACGCTGGCCGCCACGTCGGCGCGAGCTGCTGCTCGACGCCGAACTCGCCCGCGATCGCCCTGCTCGCGGCCGCCGACGACGCGCTCGCTCGAGCTCGACCTGGACGGCATGCTCGAAGTGCGGACGCCGATGCGCAGCTTCGGCCTGGGCCAGGGCCGCGCGCGGCCGCGGCCGTGCTCGAGCGACTGGCGCGGTTGTTGTCGCTGCACCCACGCCTGGCGCTGGCGAGCCACGAACACACCGCGGTGCTCGCCTGGCTCGAGCGCGCAGCTCGGGCTGCGCGACACCGCCGCGGCCTGAACCGACGCTGCGCGAGCAGATCCTCGAGACCAGCCACGGCCGCAGCAGCTCAGAAGACTGACAGCGAATGCTGGCCAGTCGTAGAGCAGCGACCGGAAGGAGGAGCCGCGACGGCTTCGCCGCCGCGGCAGGGAGGAAGCGGAGCTTTCCTCCCCGAAGACTCACAGCAGCTCGTCGAGGTGGCGTTCGACCAGGTCCCAGTCCGGCCGCAGCTCGAGCGCGAGCTCGAGGTGCTCGATGGCCCGCTCGTGGTCGCCCTCGCGTCCGCGCATCTGGTAGCACAGCCCCAGATCGACGTGGGCCTCGGCCTCGGTGGGATCGTTCTTCACCACGAAGCGCAGCACGCTGATGGCCTCGTTGTACTGGCGCGCCTCGAAGAACGCGGTTGCGAACGCGCGCAGCAGCTCGGCGTCGAACTCGCCCGCGTGCAGGGTCTCGGCCAGTACCAGCCGCGCGTCGTCGTGCTCGCCGCGGACCAGGTGCCCGCGGGTGCGATCGAGCGCGAGCTGACCGGTCCGCGACAGCCGCACCGCCTGCTCCTCGAGCCGGGTGTGGCACGCCGCGCATGGGCGTTCGGGCGCCGAGTCGAGCGCGTCGGTGGTGGGATCCTGGCGCATGACACACGAGGGATCGTCGTGGTGATGCAGGCCCAGCGCGTGGCCGACCTCGTGCAGCACGAGCTTGTGCAGGCGACGACCGAGCCGCTTGGCGCCGTCGTCGTCGATGCGCGACAGCGACACCAGTGCGATGCGATCGGTCAAGCTGGCGAGGCCGAACACGTAGGGCTTGTCGACCTCGTAGATGTCGACACCGGTGAGGTTGAGCTCGACCAGGGCCTCGGCGTCGCGATCGCGGAACAGCACGTCGAGCGCGGCGCGGGCGTCGAGCTGGGCGCGGTCGACGTTCCAAGCCGACCACGCGGGCAGTAGATCGCGACCGGGCCGGATCTCGCAGCGCACCGGGTAGGTGCGCAGCAGGCTGCGGCAGGTCGCGCGCAGGCGATCGGGCGCGACCGGTCCCAGCGCGCGCACCACCACCAGCGGTCGCGGCTGCGCCGCGGCCACGACCTCGTCGCGCAGGTGCTCGGCCACCCGCGCCGACAGCGGCGCGGTCGCAGCGGAGTGCGGCCACACCACCAGCATCGCGGCAGCGAGCAACAATCCCAGCAAGGTCGATCCACGGCGTCGCATGGGCGAAGAGCGGCGAGCGCAGGCGCGGGCCCGATCCGGGGCGGGCCGCGGGGTGCGTGTCCTGCAGCTAGCCTACGCAGCAGCTGCCCGCGCACCAAGTCCAATCGACGCGCCGCAGCGCAGGTGCGCAGGCGCACGCCGTTGCGCGGCACCGCGCGACGCCGACAACGCCGTTGTTGTGGGCATTGCGGCCCGGGTTTCGCCACACTGCGGCCTGCATGCCGCAGCAGCCCCCACCCGCGCCCGGAACGCCGAGCGCTCCGCGAGGTCCCAACGCGGGTCCACCCGGCGGCACGCGCTCGCAGTGGACCATCGGCGAGCTGCTCGACTGGACGCAGGCGCGCTTGCTCGAGCTCGGCGTGGAGCAACCGCGGCTCGATGCGGAACGTCTGCTCGCCCACGCGCTGGGCTGCAACCGACTGACGCTCTACACCGAGCGCGATCGCTTGGTCGACGAGTCCGCGCGCGCGCGCTTCCGCGAGCTCGTGCGTCGGCGACTCGGCCGCGAGCCGGTCGCGTACATCGAGGGCCGCCGCGGCTTCCATGCCCTTGGGCTCGAGCTGCTGGTCGACCCGCGCGTGCTGGTGCCTCGCCCCGAGACCGAGCACCTGGTCGACTGGATGCTCGAGGATCTGCCCGCGAGCACCGCGGCGGTGGTGCTCGACGTCGGCACCGGCTCGGGCGCGATCGCACTGGCGCTCAAGCACGCGCGCACGGGCTTCGAGCTGGTCGCGTGCGACGTGTCCGCCGAGGCCCTGGCCGTGGCCACACTCAACGGCGAGCGACTGGGCCTCGCGGTGACGTGGGTGCAGTCCGATCTGCTGCAGCAGGTGCGCCCGCCCGCGGGCGGCTTCACTGCGGTCGCCGCGAACCTGCCGTACATCGCCACCGACGCCCTGGCCCAGCTGGCGCCCGAGGTCGCGCAGCACGAGCCCCGGCTCGCGCTCGACGGTGGGCCCGACGGCCTGCGCGTCATCGCGACGTTGCTGCGTCAGCTGCAGGCGCCCGGCGTGCTCGCGCCGCAGGCCGCGGTCTACCTCGAGGTCGGCTTCGATCAAGCCGCCCAGGTCGCCGCGATGCTCGCCGACGCCGGCTTCGAGCCTGCGATCCGCAGCGACTACGCCGGCATCGAGCGCATCGTGCGAGGCCGTCGCGTGGCGCCGCCGGTGGCTTGAACCCGAAAGCGGCGAAAACTGGCGGGCGCGCCCCGCCCCGCCGTAGCGTGGGCGCGATGCCCACCGCCGTCCGCCGTCGCGTCGTGCTCCCCCTGCTCGTGGCCGTGGGCGTGCTCGGCGGCTGCGTCTCCGGCGACGGCATGCAGACCAAGCTGCGCGACGCCACCACCGACTACAACAAGGCGCTGCGCTGGCGCGACATCGATCGCGCGGCAGAGTTCCTGCCGGCCAACTCGCAGCAGGAGTTCCTCGCGACCCACGAGGACTTCGCCAAGGAGCTGGTCATCGTCGACTACGAGCTCACGCGGCTCGACCTCGACAAGACCACCGGCGTCGCAGCCTCGCGCGCGCAGATCTGGTGGCACGCGGACGACAGCACCGTGATCGAGTCGACCATGGTCGATCAGCTGTGGCAATTCCACGAGGGCAAGTTCGTGTTGGTCGACGAGCGGCGCAGCAGCGGTGAGCGGCTCGGTATCTTCGGCGAGTTCGTCGAGGACGATCACCCGTGGCTGCCGGGCCTGCTGGCCTACCGCAAGGCCCACCACATCGGCGCGAACAACAAGAACGGCGCGAAGCCGGGCAAGCGCAAGGCCCCGGCCGGGGCGCCGCCGACCTGGGGCCCGGCCGGCGATCGCGGTGATCCGCTGGCGGCCGAGCGCGATCAGGCCATGTCGATGCGCTGACGGAACCAAGCCGCGGGTCGGTGCACGTCGAAGGTGCTGGGCGCTTTCGTCGCCCGCAGGACGACGACGATGCTGGTTCTCTCCGCCCCGATCCGCCGTGCGCGCTGGATCGCCGCTGCGGCCCTCGCCGCTGCGACGCTGACCGCGTGCAACCATGACACCGAGACCCCGACCCCGCGCTCGCTCGAGATCGCCGAAGTCGAGCTGGTGCAGGACGCCGCGAGCGCCTCGCTGCTCGCGCGCGACGACCACGGCGCCGAGCTCTCGCGCGCGCTGCTGGCTCGCGATCACGAGGTCGCACGCATCGAGCTGGAGCTCGACGGCGATCGATTCGTCGCCGAGCTCGATCCCCGCAGCGGCGAGCTCGCGATGTTGGCGGAGGTCGACGGCACCTCGCTGGCGTGGTCGGCATCGGATGGCGAGCCCATGCCCGCCGCGTTGCGCGAGCACTGGGGTCAGATCGCGACGCAGTGGCGGCACTCGCTGCTCGATGCCGACGGCGACGTGAAGCCCGAGTTCCTCGGTGCGATCAACGTGCCCGCCGACGTGTTCGCGCCCGCGGCCGACGTGCCGGTCGCGACCTCGCTGTGGTGCCCGCCCGATCCGATCTGCTGGTTCGACGAGATCGAGGCGGTGTTCGTGTGCGAGCTCGCGACCGCGATCTGGTGCCCGCCGCCCCCGCCGCCGTGCCTGTACGGCGACTGCAGCCCTTGCGGCGGGCTCTACTGCCCGCAGCCGTGCTGGGGCCTCGACTGCGGGCCGTGCGTGGGCCTGTGGTGCGACCCCTGCGGCCAGAATCCGTGGGATCCGTTCTGCGCAAGCTGAGCTGCTGTTCCCGTCGGCCGCCTCACGCTCGGAGCACGCGGCCGCATTCTGCCGCCTCGACGATGGATCGGGGCGGCAATCCGATCGTACGCTGGTGCGGTCGTGGATCGCGGGCGCGCGGATCGATCGTTCTCGAGCGGACTGCGCGTCGCGAGCCGCGGTGATCTGATCGCCGAGATCCACGCGAAGCAACGGCGACGCGTGATCAAGCGCGCGGCGCAGTTCGTGGCGCTCGGCGCCGCGCTGCTCACCGCGGGCGTGTCGTTCAAGTTGTTCGCCGATCGCCGCGCGCGCGCGGCCGCGCTGCACAACGCGCGGACCCACGCGCGCAGCGGTGACGCAGCCGACCTGCGGCTCGCCGGCGACCTGCTCGACGCGGCGCTGGTGCGCGACGCCGAGAACCCCACCGCCGCAGCCGAACGCGCGCTGCTGCGGGCGCACCTGTGGCTCGAGTTCGGCGAACGCCGCGATCTCGCCGACGCGGCCGTGGCCGCGGCGCCCGACGTGGTCGCAACCAAGGTCGCGCAGGCGCTGCTGCGCTTCGGCGACGGCGACCGCGACGCCGCGGCGGCGACGCTGGCGGAGCTGGGCAGCATCGACGACCCCCTCGCCCGCGTCGAGGCGACCTGGCTCGCGGCCCAGCTCGCCATCGCGGCAGGCCCCGACGATCGTGACGGCCTGCGTGCAGTGCTCGCCGAGGTCGACGCCGCGCTCGACGACAACGCCGGCAACGCCGCGTTGCGCCGGGTGCGGGCGCGGCTGCAGCTGCAGCTGGGCGAGCCCAACGAGGCCCTGGGCGAGCTCGAGCGCGCTCGGGAACTCGCGCGCGGCCACCTCGGGCTCGCGGCCGACGAGGCGCTGTTCAACGCCATGCTCGGGCGTGAGACCGCGGGCGTCGCGAGCGTGGCCGACCAGCTGCTCGAGGTCGGCGAGGCGCTGCCGCACCGCGATCGCCACAACACCCTGCTGGCGCGGGCGGTCGTGCACGTGCGCGCCGGCGAGATCGCCGAGGGCATGGCGCGCCTGGCCGAGGCCCGCGAGGGCATCCCGCGCTGGGATCGCCTGGCGGTGCGACTCGCGATCGAGACCGCGCTCGAGGCCGGCGACGCCGCGGCGGCGCGCCCGTGGCTCGACGACGCCGATCTCCCGGACGACGAGCTGGCCATCGATCACGCCTGGATCCGCTTCGTCGAGGGCGACGTGATGGCGGCGCTGACCGATCTCGCAGCCCTGCCGCAGGAGCGGCCGCGCGTGGCCTACGTCCAGGCGCTCGCCCTGGTCGAACAGCGGCGCTTCGAGGAGGCCGAGCCGTGGATCCGTCGCGCCGAGGAGCTGTTGCCCGGCCGCGTCGAGATCGAGGTCGCGCGCGCGCGCGTCGAGCTGCGCCGCGGGGATCCAGCGGTCGCGCTGCGCAAGCTGCAGGCGTTGGCCGAGGAGGAGCCCTTCGCGCCGCGGGCGTGGACCGGCCTGGGCGAGGCGCTGTTGCTGCAGGCCGAGCCGGTCGATCTGCGCAAGGCCAAGCTCACGCTCGAGCGCGCGGTCGAGCGCGAGCCGCTCGCGGCCGAGGCCATGCTGCTGCTGGCCGAGATCGCGGTGCGACGGCGCGCGCGCGAGCCCGAGGGCATCCGCGACGCCGAGACGTGGTTGACGCGCGCGGTCGAGACCCAGCCGGCGCTGCCGCGCTACCGCGAGCGCCGGGCCGAGCTGTTGGCGGACGCCGGTCACGAGGACCGCGCGCGTGCCGAGCTGGCCGCGCTGGTCGACGTGCCCGGCGTGACCGGCCCGTCGCTGCTGCGCTACCGAGCTCTCCGCGGGCGCCGGCGACCGCGAGCTCGACACCGACGCGCTGCTCGAACGCGCCGCGGACCTGGGCGTCGCGCCCGACGCGATCGTGCGCGCGCGCGCGCGGGTGCAGCTGGGGCGCGGTGGCAAGGACGGCGTCGCGGCGGCCCAGCGCGCGCTGGCGGAGCTGGTCGGACGCGCGCCGGGCGACGTCGACGCACGCGTGCTGCTGGCCGAGACCTTCGCGCGACAGTTCGATCGCAAGGCCGCCGAGCTCGCGATCCGCCGCGGCTTCCCCCACACGCCCGACGATCGTCAGGGCCGGCTCTACCTCGCATGGGCCGACATCGAGGCGCGCATGGGCAAGCCGCGCATCGCCGCACCGCGGGCGCGTTCGGCCTGGCTGCGTCTGCTCGACGAGGATCGACCGGCGCCGGAGCTGCTCACTGCCGCGGAGCTGGCCGCGCGCATGTGGGTCCGCCAGGACAACGAGCGCATCGCGCTGACAATCACCGAGCAGCTGACCTCGCGGTTGCCGCTGTCGGCCGAGGCCTGGACCATCCGCGCGAAGACCGAGCTCGCGGTCAACGAGGCCGCGTCCGCGCGCAGCAGCGCCGACCGAGCCATCGCGCTCGACCCCGACAGCGCGCGCGCACACGAGATCCGCGGCCACTGCCTGCTGCGCTTCGGACAGAAGGATCGCGCGCGCGCAGCCTACGAGCGCGCGGTCGAGCTGGCCAAGGGCACCCGCGCCGAGAAGGACTACCGCGAGAACCTGCGTCGGCTGTGATCGCGGGTCAGCCGGCGAGCCGCCGCACCGTCGCGAGCACCTCGGCGTGTCCGCTCGCGCGCGCGCCAGCGTACTGGAACGCGACCCGGCCCTCGGCATCGAGCACGATCACCGTCGGCAGCGTCGCGGCCTGCAACCGGGCCGCGAGCGCGCCCTGGGGATCCCAGCCCAGCTGCAGCGGCGGCGCGTCGCCGTGCCAGCCGTCTGGGTCGAGCGAGACCAACACGACCTCGACCGCCGCGCCCAGCTGGTCGACGAGCACGCCGTAGTCGGCTTCGACCGCGGCATCGCGGTGGGCCGCGTCGACCACCTCGATGATCACGACGCGCCCGCGCAGGCTCGACAACGGCAGCACACCGCCGGCCTGCAGCGGCACGTTGGCGTCGACCTGCTCACCGGGCGCGTGGCGGCTGGGCGGCCGCGCACCCGCAGGCGTCGCGGCGGGCTCGACCGGCGCGGGCGTCGGCGGCCGGCAGGCCGCGAGCAGCAGCAACGTGGCTGCAGCTGCCCTCATGCGCTGCGCACCGCGTCGACCAGGTGCTGCACCATCGCGGGGTCGGTGTGGCGCGAGATGCCGTGTCCGAGGTTGAACACGTGGGCCCGCGCGGCGCGGCCCTGCTCGACGATGCGTCGCGCGGTGCGCTCGATCAGCTCCGGCGGCCCCAGCAGCGTCAGCGGATCCATGTTGCCCTGGACCACGCGATCGCGGCCGACGGTGGTGATGGCCTCGTCGAGATCGATCGACCAGTCGATACCGAGGACGTCGGCGCCGAGGTCCTTGGTCTGGCGCAGCAGGCTGGCGTTGCCGCGCACGAACAGGATCACCGGCACGCCCAGCGGCGCGACCTCCCGCACCAGGCGCTGCAGGTGGGGCAGCACGTGCACGCGGTAGTCCTGCGGCGAGAACGCGGCGCCCCAGCTCTCGAAGATCTGCAGCGCGTCCGCGCCGGCGGCGACCTGCTGTCCGAGGTACTCGACCAGCAACGTCGTGATGCGCTCGAGCATGCGGCCGAACAGTGCCGGCTCGCAGAAGGCCATGGCTTTGGTGTGCTCGAACTCGCGGGAGCCGCCGCCCTCGATCATGTAGCTGGCCGTGGTCATCGGCGCGCCGCAGAACCCGATGAGCGGCACGCGATCGGCCAGGGCCTGCTTGCACGCGCGCACGGCATCGAAGACGTAGCCGAGGTGATCGACCGCGCGGCCCCACCGCAGCGCCTCGAGCTCGGCTGCGGTGCGCACCGGCGTCGCGACCTGCGGCGCGGGGTTGAACGCCACCGGCACGCCGATGGCGTCGAACACCACCAAGATGTCGGAGAACAGGATCGCGGCGTCGAAGCCGAAGCGATCGATCGGTTGCAGCGTGACCTCGGCACACAGCTCGGGCGTGCGGCACATGGTCTCGAAGCTGACCTTCGAGCGCACCGAGCGGTACTCGGGCAGGTAGCGCCCGGCCTGACGCATCACCCAGATCGGCGTACGTGCGGGTCGCTCACCACGGCAGGCCTGCAGGAAGATCTGGTTTTGCGGCATCGACCGCGCGACTATACCGCGTGTCGCGCGGGTGGGGCCGGTCGGACGCGGTGGCAGCGGCCACGCGTCCGGTGTTGATGATCCCCGGACGCCCGCGGCCGTGGATCATGGCCCACCGCGGCGCGTCGGATCTGGCGCCGGAGAACAGCGTCGCGGCGTTTCGCCGCGCGCTGCACGACGGCGCCGACCTCATCGAGACCGATCTGTGGTGCCTGGCCGACGGCGAGCTGGCGTGCATGCACGACCCCACGCTGGCGCGGACCACCGGTGATCCCAGGCGCGTGACCGAGCTCGATCGACGCGCGCTGTCGCGGCTGCGCTTGCGCCCCCACCCCGACGGCAGCGCCGCCGACGAGCGCGTGCCGTTGCTCGAGGAGCTGGTCGCGCTCGCGCCTGCGCACGTGCCGTTGGTGCTCGAACTCAAGGACCCGCGCCTGGGCGAGCCGCGACCGCTGCAACGGTTGCTCGCAGTGCTCGGCGATCGCGCGCGAGAGCGCCGTGCCGCGGTCATCGCCTTCGACCTCGGGCTGTTGCTGCGCATCCGCGAGCGCGCGCCGGGATTGCTCACGGGTCACATCGCCTCGCGCAGCCCGTGGGGCAACCAACACACCGACATGCTGGGCCCGTACTGGCCGCACCTGCTGCTCAACCCATGCTACGTGCGCACTGCCCACCGCAGGCGCCAGCGCGTGTGTCCGCTGGACCCCGGGCTGCACCGCCGGCTGCGCCGCTACCTCGCGCTGGACGTCGACGCCGTGCTCACCAACGACCCGGCCGCGACCCGGGCCGAGATCGAACGGCTGCGCCGCGAGCGATGAAAGCGCCGCGGGCCCGGTGTAGACTTCGAGCGTGATGAGGGCCTCGAGGCTCGCGCTCGCCCTCGCGCTCGGCTGCGCGACCGGCAACGCATGCCTGCTCGAGCTCGATCACGCGCTCGCGTGCGGCGACGGTGTCGCGGACAGGCTCGCCGGCGAGCAGTGCGACCCTGGTGATCCGTCGAGCTTCCTCGAGGCCTGCGTCGGCACCAGTCACCCCAACGGCGTGGGCGCGTGCGACCCGGTCACGTGCCAGATCATCAACGACGATGCTCAGTGCGCCTTTTGTGGCGACGGCATCATCGACAGCGCCGCCGGCGAGGAGTGCGACGGCAGCAACATCGGCACGCCGTGCTGGGGCAGCGGCGAGCCCACCTGCAGCAACACCTGCAGGCTCGACTTCTCGACCTGCGACTCGTGCGGCAACGGCTTGGTCGAGCCCGGCGAGGAGTGCGACGAGGTCGGCCACGGTGGTGACATCGTCAACCCGCGGCCGTGCGCGGGCGCCAACTTCGGCACACCCGACGAGATCGAGCCGCTGCGCTCGCCGTATCAGAACCTGCCGTACACCTCCGGCAACGCGGTCCGCTGCCTCGACAACTGCACCTACGATCGCACCAGCTGCGGCTACTGTGGCAACGGCGAACAGGACGGACCGCTGCGGGTGTCGATCCTCGACGAGGCCGTCAGCTTGGCCGAGGTCTGCGACGGCGACGACTTCGACACGCAGTTCCTCGACGATGCGTTCCCGTTCTGCTCGCAGCAAGGCATCGCGGCCAACGTCGACTGCCGCAGCGATTGCCTCGGCGTGACGCCGCGCGAGGGCCCACCGTGTTGCCTGCCCAAGGGCGATCCCTGCCCGCTCGACTCCGCGGCGCTGCGCTGCTGCTACGAGTACGCCCACCCTGGCGAGGACGCGTGCCTGCCGGTGTTGCTGCCGCCCGATGGCGGTGACAGCTCCGGGGACGGTGGCGGCGACGCCGTGGTGTGTCGGTAGCCGGTGATCGGGATCGCAGCACGGCGGGGCGCCCAGGCGCCTCGCGCCGTGAGCCCGCCCCAAACCCCTGGTGAGCCCGCGGGCGCCTGCTACGCTGGAGCGGACGGGCGTGCTCGCCCGAGGGTGGGACGATGCGGAAGTTCGCCTTGCTGGGGATCGGGTTCGCGCTGGCGTGTGGCCGCACCGGCTTCGACTTCCCCGCGGCCGGCACCGCCTCGGTCGGAGGTGAGGGCAGCGATGGCGGCGGCAGCGGTCACGACGGCTCGGACGCGCCGCCCGACGACGCCGAGGACGAGGGCTTCGCGTTCGTGCCCGATCCCGACCTGCCGCCCATGGCGCACAGCTGCGGCAACGGTGTGATCGACCCCGGCGAGCTGTGCTACCTGCCCAGCATCGAGTACGCCTCGCGCATCGATCCCTGCGCGCTGGCGCTGGCGGACCTCGATCAGGACGGCCACCTCGACGTGGTCGTACCCAACTCCGACTTCAACCATGCCGAGAGCCCGAGCAACGTCGCCTCGGTGCTGCGCGGCGACGGCAAGGGCGGCCTCGGCGAGCCCGAGGCCTGGCTGGCCGGCGGCGACGTGCCGGTGGGCGTGACCGTCGCCGACTTCGATCGCGATGGCGTCGACGACCTCGCCGTGACCAATGCCTATGCCGCGAGCATCAACGTGCTGCTCGCCACCGCACCGGCGAGCTTCTCCGCCGCGGTGCCCTACACCATCGGCGACACGCCGGTGATGTCGGCCGCCGGCGACATCGACCTCGACGGCGACCCCGACCTCGCGATCACCAACAGCGGCAGCGGCGACATCTCGGTGCTGCGCAACCGCGGCGACGGCACGTTCGAGCTCGCGGCCACCTATGACTCGCCGGGTACGCCGTGGGAGGTCATCCTCTCGGACCTGTCGGGCGACGGCATCCTCGACATGGCGGTGGCGACCTCCGAGGGCGCGCAGGTGTTCGTGTGGCAAGGACAGGGCGACGGCAGCTTCGCGACCGCGGGCTCGCTCGCGACCGGCGACGGCACCCTGGGTCTGATCGCCGTCGATCTCGACGAGGACGGCTGGCCCGATCTGGTCGCGAGCAACTCGTGGGTCTCGACCATGACCGTGTACATGGCCGATGGCGTGGGCAGCTACGTGCCGCACAGCAACGTCGCAGTCGGCACCCAACCGCGCTCGCTCGCCGCCGGCGACTTCGACCAGGACGGCGCGATCGACATCGCGACCGCGGACGAGTCCGACAATGCCGTGCTGGTGGCGCTGGGTGACGGCCAGGGCGGGCTGGTGCCGGTGGCCAACTATCCCGTGGGTCTGCTGCCGTCGGCGGTCCGCGCCGGTGATCTCAACGAGGACGGCGTGCTCGACCTGGTGACCAGCAACCAGTCCTCGAACACCGTCGGCGTGTTGCTCTCGAATCCGTGAGCCGCTCGAGTCGCACGGTGTCGCACCTGCTCCTCCGGATCTCGCAGCGCATCGGCCGATCTTTGCACCGGCCCTGAATCTCGTCGCGACCGCGACGTCGTGAGACCCTGCTGCCCATGCGGATCGCCACGCTGCTCGCCCTGGTGCTCGCGTCCACGCCCCTGCCCGCGCAGGCCACCGGTGGCGGACACCACGGCGGCGGTCACCACGGCCACGGTCACGGTCACGGTGGCGGCGGTGGCGATGGGCCGACGGCGTCGGTCGTCGGCGCGGGCCAGCGTCAGTCGTTCAGCTTCGGCGGTCGCGTGCAGCTCGCAGGCAACAAGGCCACGGGCGAGTTCGTGTTGGTCGCGCACCCGCTGTCGCCCGCGAGCACGACGGTGTCGGTCGCGTGTCGCTACCGCAAGTTCAACCAGGTCAGCATCAGCGGCACGACCGCGACCTTCCGCGGCATGGGCAAGTGCTCGCGGCTGCTGACCAGCGGCGAGATCGAGGGCTTCGAGGCCGTGAACGTGTTCCAGATCGTCGACAACCCCGCCGGCGATCAGATCGACGTGAACTTCGAGGGCGCGTCGGGCCTGGCGATCCCGGCCGGCGCACTCGACTTCGGCGACTTCACCGTCACGCCGGCGGCCTGAGGGGCTGTCAGCGGATGCTGACGGCCTCCCGTCGCGCCAGCGACCGGAGCAACAGGCTCTGGCGGCGCGGGAAGAGGAAGCGGAGCTTGTTCTTCCCAGACCGGGTCGTGCGCGCGGTCCGTCGCCGCGCGCGATGCCGCGGGCTCAGCTGCACTGGCCGTGGTTGTAGTCGCTGCAGGTCGCGGCGCACGCGTCTTCGCGGCAGGCGTCCAGCGCCAGCGCCGCGGCGACCGCTGCGGGCGCCAGGCCCTCGCAGCACGGATCGAGGCACAGCCCATCGACGCCGCAGGTGGCCAGGCACGCAGCCGCAGCGGGGCAACCCGCGAGCTGATCGCAGCTTTCCGCCTGAGGCGCGCAGCTGCCCTCGCCATCGGCGACACAGTCGACACAAGCACCACAGTCCTGCGCGTCGCACACAGGCGGCGTCTCGCCCTCGGAGCTGCTGCCACCGCCCTCGCTGCTGCCCTCGCTCGAGCCGCCCGACTCGCTTGAGCCCGCAGAGGTGACCTCGCCCGCGCCCGACTCGTCGCCGCCGTCGCTCGAGCTGGACCCAGGCTCGTCGGTGCTGGGGCTCGCGCACACGCCCGCGACACACACCAGCGCGGCATCGCAGCCCGCTTCGCCGCACACGCACATCGCGTGGCCGGGCACGCAGCCCATCGGCACGCAGACGTCGGGCCCGGCGCAGGCGAGGCCGGCGTCGCAGGTGCCGTTGCCGTAGCAGGCACAGCTGGCGGAACCCGGCGCGCACGTGGGACCGGGACCATCGTCGCCGGTCACGGCGAACTCGGGCTGCTCCACGAAACAGGCCGCGGCGAGCAGCAGCAGCAGCGAAGACGCCAAGCGCATCGTTCGAACCCACCTCGTCGGAGCGCGACCTCGAGGTTGCGCGGTGCCTTCGACCGCGCGCGACCGGGGAACGGTCCCGGTCGCCGAAACCAAACGCCTCGCGGGTGGTGATCGATTCATCGCCACGACGTGCGCCTGGCCGGGTGCGACGCCGATGGCGACGGTGTCGCACCCACGGCACCTCGGATCACGCGCCGCGTGGTAACCGTACGATCGCCTCGGCAACCGCGCATCGCCGCGGTTGCAGGGCGATCAGCGCCGTGCGACTCGCGATCCGCCGGCTGGAGCGCGAGGTCGATGCCGCTGCCGCCGGGCTTGGTGCTGAAGAACGGCACGAACAGGTTGGCGCTGTTGGCCAGGCCCAGGCCATCGTCGACCACGCGGAGCTCGAGCTGCCGTGCGGCCCAACTCCACGACACCCGCACCGCGCCGCCACCGGCCTCGCGCACCGCCTCGGTCGCGTTGGCGAGCAGGTTGAGCAGCAACTGCTCGAGCTGATCGGCGTCACCCTCGAACTCGCCGTCCTCGCCGTCCTCGACCTCGACGCCGTCGAACAGGCCCGCGACGCGCTCGACCAGCGCCGCGACCGACAGCGCCGAGCGCTGCGGCGTGGGCAACCGCGCCAGCCTGGCGTAGCTGGCCATGAACCGGCGCAACGACTCGGCGCGGCCGGCCACCAGCTCGAGCCCGCGCGCGACGTCGTCGTCGTAGTCGCTCGGGCGCGGTGAGCGAGCACCGAGCGTGCGCAGGCTCGCCGCGACCGAGGCGATCGGCGTCAGCGAGTTGTTGATCTCGTGGCTCAACACCCGCACCAACCGGCGCCATGCCTCGAGTTCCTGCTGCCGCAGCGCGCGGCTGAGATCCGCGATCATCACGAGCACGTGGTCGACCGTGCTGCCGGAAGTCGCTGCGCCGGCTCACCGCGTCCGCTGGCGCCGGGGAACGCGAGCTCGACCGTGCGCGGCGCGGGTCCGTCGAGCAGCTCCGCGAGCCGAGCTCCGCGGCCGAGCAGCCCTGCAGCCGCTCGTACGTGCGCCCGAGCCACTGCTCGCCAGTGCGGTTGACCAGACGCAGCGCGCCGCGGTCGTCGAACGCGAACAACGCGATGTCGATCTCGCCATCACCTTGCGCAGGCGCAGCGCGGCGGCCTCGAGCGCGCCCAGGCGTTGCTCCGCGAGGGTGTCGGCCAGGGCGCCGGCCTCGCGCATGACCAGACCCCAGTCGTCGTCGGCGCGCGCCAACGCCGAGCGCAGGCGAAGTCACCGCGGCGCAGGCCGCCGAGCAGGTTCGCCAGCACCTGCAGCGGTCGCGCGGATGGCGCCGCGCAGTGCCGCGTAGGCGATCGCGGCGAGCACCGCCGCGAGCACGACCACCGCGCTGCGCACCGCCGCGCGCTCGCGCCTCGGCAGCGCGGCGAGGGCGATGCAACAGGCCAGCGGTCCGGCGACCAGCGCGAGCGCGCGCCAGGCCAGGCGTTGACCCAGCGCGGCGCGCGGCTGGGTCACGACGAGAGCCCGTGGCGATGCAGGCGGCGGTAGAGCGCTGCGAGACAGCCCCAGCGCGACCGCGGCGTGACCGACGTTGCCGCCGTGCCGCTCGAGTGCGCGGCGGATGAGCAGCGCCTCGGCGTCGTCGAGCGTCATGCCTCGAGGCCGGCGGGGTCGCGCACCTCGGCGGGGTAGAGCCCGAGATCGACGGCCTTGAGCGGCGGCTCCTCGGCCAACAACACCAGACGTTCGACCGCGTGCTCGAGCTCGCGGACGTTGCCGGGCCAGCTGTGGTCCCCTCGTAGCGCGCGCTCGGCCGCGCCCGCGAGCCCTTCGACGTACTGGTGGTAGCGCGAGGCCATGCGTCGCACGAAGTGCTGCGCCAGGAGCACGATGTCCTCGGCACGCCCGCGCAGCGGCGGAACCGCTATTCCACGGTGTTGAGCCGGTACAGCAGGTCCTCACGGAAGCGACCGGCGCGGACCTCCGCGCGCAGGTCTGCGTTGGTCGCCGCCATCACGCGCACGTCGACGCGGCGCACCCGCGACGAGCCCACCGGGTGAACCGCCGGTTCAGGTGCAGCAACGCGGCAGCAGCTTGCCCTGCTGCGGCAGCGGCATGTTGCCGATCTCGTCGAGCAGCAGCGTGCCGCCGTCGGCGAGCTCGAAGCAGCTCCAGCCGCGCGGCCTTGGCGTCGGTGAAGGCGCCGCGCACGTGGCCGAACAGCTCGCTCTTGAACACGCCGTCGGGCAGACTGCCGGCGTTGATGACGGCGAGTGGACGATCGGCACGGCGCGAGGCCCGGTGGAGGGCACGCGCGATCAGCCTCCTTGCCGGTGCCGTGCTCGCCCGTGATGAGCACGTTGGCGTCCGAGGGCGCCACACGCTCGATCAAGCGCAACACCGGCGCCATCGCGCGACTGCGGGCGATGGCCCTCGATGCCCCGTCGCGCAAGCGCGACCTCGTGCTCGAGCCGCCGCGCGTGTCGCAGCATGCGACCGACCTCGGACTGCGTGCGCAACACCGAGACCAGCCGGTCGTTGTCCCACGGCTCGACGAAGTCGCGCTCCGCGCGCACCGCCGCGACCGCGCCGTCGACGCTGCCCTGGCGGTCATCACCACCACCGGCAGCGTGGTGTCGACCGCGAGCATCTGGTGGAGCAGGTCGATGCCCTCGTCGCCCGAGGTGGTGTCGCGCGAGTAGTTCAGATCGACCAGCGCGACGTCGAACTCGCGCTCGCGCGTGGCCGCGAGCGCGTTGGCCGGGGTCGTCGCGGTCTCGACCTGGTACCCCTCCGACTTGAGCAGCAATCGCAGGGCTTCGAGCACGTCGGGCTGATCATCGGCGACCAGCACGCGGGTGGGCGCGGAGACGTCGTTGGGCAATGTGGGCACTGTAATGCTGGAAGCGTGCATCGTGTTCCCCCCAGGGACGGATTGCGGCCACCGTCCGGGGCCGGAATCGCGATCCCAGGTGCGGACACGCGGACCACCGCGGTGGTTTCACTCGGGCTCGATGATCGCAGCGGGAGCGGCGTGGGCGGCCGCAGGCATGGTTCTTGCGAAGGCGTCGGGTTGTGTTGCTCGACAACGCGACCGCGACGACCGGTGTGCGGACCTCCAAGCAGCGTGAGCCGCTGCTCGTGCTCGACGACGTCGGCAAGGTGCACGTCAGCGAGGACATGGAAACCCACGCGCTGCGGCACGTGGTGCTGTCGATCGGTCGGGGCGAATTCGTCGCGGTCGCAGGGCCCTCGGGCTCGGGCAAGACCTCACTGTTGTCGATCCTCGGCCTGCTCGATCGCCCGAGCACGGGCCGGCTGTGGTTCGGTGGTCGCGACACGGCCGCGCTCGGGGCCGCCGCGCGCGCACAGCTGCGCAACCGCGAGATCGGCTTCATCTTCCAGGGCTTCAACCTCATCGCCGATCTCACGGTCTACGAGAACGTCGAGTTGCCGCTGGTGTATCGCGGGGTTCCGCAGCGGCGGCGTCGCGCGCGGGTGCTCGAGGTGCTCGAGCGCCTCGAGCTGTTCGAGCGCCGCGCCTACCGCCCCAGCCAGCTGTCGGGTGGGCAACAGCAGCGCGTCGCGGTCGCGCGCGCCATCGCCGGCGAGCCGACGCTGCTGCTGGCCGACGAGCCCACCGGCAACCTCGACTCGGCCAACAGCGAGACCGTGATGGCGCTGCTGCGCGAGCTGCACCGCGACGGCTCCACCATCTGCATCGTCACACACGACCCGCGCCACACCCGCTGGGCCGAGCGCGTCGTGCGGCTGTTCGACGGCCGCGTCGTCGCCGAGGACGCCGCCGAGGACGCATGATCCACCTGTGGCACGACCTCGCGCTGGCGTGGCGCGATCTCCGACGGCGGCCGGGCATCACCGCCGCGATCGTGTTCACGCTCGCGCTGGCCGTCGGCGTCAACGCGGCGACCTACGCGGTCGTGCGCGCGGTGTTGTTCGGCGCACTGCAGCTCGGCGATCCCGAGCAGCTCGCCGCGCTGTACACCGTGGACCCGGGCAACCCCGGGCACATGCCGGTGTCCGCGCCGACCGCCCTCGACGCGCGCGAGGCCCTGCGCGACGTCGACGCGGGCGAGCTCGCGCTGTCGACCTCGGTCGCGACCACACTCGAGCTCGACGACGGCCCGGTGCGCGCCAACACCATGGTCGTGACCGCGAACTACTTCGAGGTGTTGCGGCTGCCGCTGGCGTTGGGGCGAGGCTTCGATCACGACGACCTCGGGCCCGAGGTCGCCGAGGTCGTGCTCGGCGACGCGCTGTGGCGCAAGCACTTCGGCGGCTCGCCCGACGCGATCGGGCGGGTGCTGCGGGTGGAGTCGAGGCCCCTGCGCATCGTCGGCGTCGCGCCGGCGGGCTTCGATGGCACCTCGATGCGCGACGCGCAGCTGTTCGTGCCCTACTCGACCCACGCCAGCGTGCTGCCGTCGCTGCCGTGGTTCGACGAACGCCGCTACCTCGCGTTCGAGGCGGTCGTGCGCGTGGCGCCCGGGCACACGCTCGAGTCGTTGCAGCGGCAGCTCGACACGATCGGCGAGGCCGTGGCTGCGCGGCATCCGGCCGCGGTCGGTGCCCGCCGGCTGCATGCGGTGCCTTTGTCCCACGCGCTGGTCGGTCCGGACGCGCGCGCGCAGGTCGTGCTCGCGGCGACCCTGGGCCTGGTCGCGGTCGGCTTCGTGCTCGTGGTCGCGTGCGCCAACGCGGCCAACCTGCTGCTCGCGCGCGCATCGCCGCTGCAGACGGAGTTGGCGCTGCGCGTGGCCCTGGGCGCGACGCCGCTGCGGCTGGTGCGGCAGATCGCGTGCTCGGCCGCGATGCTCGCCGCCGCCGCCGGTGCGCTCGGCCTCGCCGCCGCGCCGTGGCTGCGCGACGGCCTGTGGTCGCTGCGGCCGCCGCTGCTGCAGCGCATCGCGGTCGCGCCGCCCGTCGATCTCGCGGTGCTGGGCTACGGCGCGCTGCTGACCGGCGTCACCGCGCTGCTGTTCGGCGTGGCCCCGGCCTCGCGCGCAGCGAGGATCGACCTGTCGGGATCCCTGCGGCACCACGCCGGCCACGGCCAGCGATCCCACCGCGGCCTGCGTTCGGCGCTGGTGGTGGTGCAGGTCGCGGTCTCGTACTGCGGCCTGTTGGCGGCGGCGCTGTTCGTGCGCAGCGCCGAGCACGGCGGCCGCATCGATCCCGGCTTCGCGGTACGCGGCGTCGCGGTGGCCGAGCTCGACATCGGCGGCACCGCCGGCGATCCCGGACTCGACTTCGCGCGGCTGGACCAGTGGCTCGCGACCATGCGCAGCCGCGACGACGTCGCCGCGGTCGCGGTCGCGACCCACCTGCCGTTCGGCCACAGCGAGTTCCGTCGCACCGTCAGCGCCGACGCCGTCGACGGCGTGGCCACGGCCGCGCCGCGTCTGGTGCCCACCAGCGCGATCACCCCCGAGCTACTCGCAGCGCTCGACATCGAGCTACGCCACGGCCGCGGCTTCGACTACGGCGACGACGTGCGCGCGCCGATGGTCGCGATCGTCAGCGAAGCCTTCGCCCGCACCTACTGGTCCGACGGCGTCGCGCTGGGACGGCGCATCCGCTTCGCCGGGGTCCCGACCGCGATCGAGGTCGTCGGCGTGGCCGAGACGATCAAGGTGATGAGTCCGACCGAGGCCGACGCACCGTTCGTGTGGGTGCCGCTGTGGCAGTGGCCGCAGCCGTCGCTCGATCTGGTGGTCCGCGCGCGCGCGTCCGGCGACGACGACGACGACGACGCGGCCACGCTGCGACGACGGCTCGACGACGTGCCCGGGATCACCGCTGCGCGCGTACGACCGCTGGCGGACGATCTCGACGCCGCGCTCGCACCGACAGTGGCAGCAGCGCGGCTGCTGGGTCTGTTCGGCGGACTCGCGGTGCTGCTGTCCGCCATCGGCATGCACGCCGTGATGACCGACGCGGTGCGGCAACAGACCCGCGAGATCGGCATCCGCATGGCGCTGGGCGCCACGCCCGGCCACGTGCGCGCGATGATCGTGCGCGACGCGTTGGGGTTGACCTCGATCGGCGTGGTCGCGGGCATCGGCGGCGGGCTGCTGCTGCAACACAGCCTCGCGGATCATCTCTACGAGGTCGCCGCCGGCGATGTGGTCGCGTTCGGCACCGTGGCGCTGTTGGTCACCGCCAGCGCCCTGGTGGCGACGTGGTTCCCCGCGCGCGCGGCCACGCGTGTCGAACCGGCCCGCGCGATCGATCGCGGCCGCGCATGAGCCGCGCGCGCGCCGGTGCACCTTGCCCAGCCGCGCACGCGCATGCCGGCGCAATGTGCCCCAGTGCCCGGCGCCGGGCCGCGGGCCCGAATCGCCGTGCGGTGGGTCCCGTCGATCGCAGCGTGAACGCGCGTGGGACCGTGATCGCGCTGGTGGCCTCGCTGGGACTCTCTGCTGCCGTGGGTGCCACGGTGGCGCGCGCTCAACCGTTCGAGCGCGCGCTCGCGAGCCTGCGCGGCCCCAAGCCCGTGACCGTCGTGCTGCATCGCGACGGCGGCCACGTGCGCGCGGGCAAGGACGATCCTCGCCGGCTGCGCTCGGGCGTGGTCGCGCGCAGCGGCTACGACTGGGTCGACGTCGCGCCTTTCGCCGGTAGCGACGAGCAGTGGGACGCGCTGGTGCAGTGCGTGCAGTCGCAGTACGACGGCTTCGCAGTCGACATCGTCGAGCAGGCGCCGGCCACCGGCGACTACGTGCTGGCGATGGTCGGCGGTTCGTCGCTCGAGCTCGGCTTCGACGAAACCGTGCATGGCATCGCGCCTTGGAACGGCCGCGTCATCGGCGACGCCGTGGTGTTCGTGTTCCAGTCGCCCGCCGACGACGACCGGACCCTGTGCGAGACCGCCGCGCACGAGGTCGGCCACGCGCTCGGGCTCGATCACTCGCGCGACTGCAGCGACATCATGAGCTACGAGCTGTGTGGCCCCAAGCAGTTCCAGGCCGAGGCCAGCGCCTGCGGCGAGTGGGACGACCGCAGCTGCGGCAACGGTCGCGCCACGCAGAGCTCCGACGCCGAGCTCGCACGCCGCGTGGGTCGCCGCTGAGACTCAATAGAACGCGAAGCGCAGGCCCACGAGCAGGCTCTGGCGTGGGAACCTCGAGCCGGGCACGAAGCGTGCGTCGTAGGTGAGGCCCACGCCCATCGCCGCGGTCGCGTTGAGGAAGAACTCGTAGCCCAGACCCACCGCGCCACCGAGGCCGACGGTGAGGCCCTGGGCCTCGCGGTCCTCGGGACCGCGCTTGGGCACGCCGCTGGCACCGAGGGCGCCGCGCAGGTAAAGCCCGCGGAAGAGGTAGCCGGTGGCCTCGATGTCGCCGCCGAAGCCGACGCCGCCGCGGCGCTGCAGGTACGGCGTCACGTGCAGATCGGCGCCGAGCGTGAAGCGCTTGGTCACGCCACCACCGATGGCGAAGTCGAGGCGCGTGGCCGGGATGAAATCGTCGACCCAGAAGAACGTGCCGCCGAAGCCAAGCCCGGCGCCGTAGTAGACGCCTCGGCGATCGCGTGCGCCCTCGATCTCGTAGCCACGTCGACCGTAGACCGCGGCTTGCGCCGTGGGTGTCACGGCGGCGAACGACGTCACGCCGGCCAGCGTTGCACAAGCGATCGAGAGCGCCCCCACGTGTCGAGCGACCATGCCTCCACTATGGCACGTCCTCACCGCAGCGTGGTGACGTCGAGCACGACGAATCCGCCGGCGGGCATCGAGATGGGCACGGTCTTGCGCTGCCACCCTCCAGGACCGCGGACGGTGACCTCGACGCGGTGTTTGCCGGCCGGCACGGTCGCGCGCGCAACGTGGACGCGCGCGGGCAGCGTCGTCCAGCTGCGCGTATCGGGCTTGTCGAGCGCGACCAAGGTGCCTTCGATCGCGGCTGCAGCGAGGAATCCGATGATGGCGCCGCCGTTCTCGGATTGATTGCCCGCCGCGCGTGCGCCCTCGGCCGCGGCCGCACGGACGATCATGCGCGTGAGCGCAGCACCGATGATCTTGGGCTTGATGTCCTCGTACTCGCGCACGATCTCGTCGGTGAGGTCGGTCGCGAGCTCCATGTCGAGCGCGCGGCCGTCGATCTCGGCCTGCGCGTCGTCGAACACCGTGTCGTGACCGACCAGCTCGGGGTAGGTCACGACCTTGAACATGCCGTACTCGAGCAGGGTCGTGTCGCCGGTGATGTACGCGCCCGCGAGCCCGATCGCGAGGCCGATGGGGATGCGCTTGGGGATCTTGAACGGCACGCGTCCGGTCTTGGCGATCACCAGCAGCTCGCCGGCGCCACTGGAGCCGTCGGCGCCCGGCACCGCGCCGGCGATCATGCGCCACGCCGCGTCGTCGTCGGAGCCGGCCAACGACGCGAGCTGCGGCGTCGCCGTGGCGGGCCGCTGCACCGGCGGCGTCGCCACCGGCGTCGGCGCGACCTCCGAGCTCGGTGTGCTCACCGGCGGCGGCGCGTCGGGTTGGGTCGGCGTCGGCGTGGAGGTAGCCGGGGGCTCGATGCCCTGGGGCAGGTAGTCGCGGATGCGATCGCCGCGGTAGCTGCCGCGCGCGGCCAGCCGCTCGATGGGCCCGCGCAGGGTCGCGAACTCGCGCTCCTGCAGCGCCTCGTCGTAGTAGCGCAGGGCTTCGTCGGCCTGCCCCAGCATCTCGTAGACGAACCCGGCGACGTACGAACCGAACGCCGCGTGCTGGTGCTCGGGATCGTAGTCACGCATGTAGTTGCGCATGACCGTGAAGCGCTTGGCCTCGACCTTGGCGCCCTGCAGGTCGCCGCGCGCCAGGTAATTGCACAGGTTCATCGCGTTGAGCGACAGCTTCTCGGTCGGCGACGTCTTGTACTTGGTGGCGCTGTCGCTGTAGATGTACTTGCCGAGCTTGCCCGCGCCGTCGCGCGCGATGTCCAGCAGCTCGAGCTGCTTGTCGGCGACCTCGAAGTCGCGCGCGGACAGCTCGTACTGCCCCGCGGCCTGCAACAGCGTCGCGCGCTCGAGCACGACCAGCTCGAAGTCCTTCTTCCACTTGTGCGGCAGCTCCGCGGGCTTGCGCACCTTGAGGAACTTGTCGAGCTCCGAGATGCCGCCCTGGACGTCGCCGCGCTGCAGCGAGTCGCGCGCCGCGGCGGTGCGATCCGAGTAGGTCGCGCACGACGTGCAGGCCGCGAGCGCGAGCCCGACGAGCGCGCGCGCGATCGACCTCGGCTTGGGACCCCGCGCCACCTTCGTCCCCGCGCTCAGCGGATGATGGCCTTGCTGCGCTCGGACTTGGTCTGGAACTTCACGATGCTGGTCTCGACCTCGATGACCTGCATGAACAGCGTGTACTGCACGCGGCGTTCCTTGTTCATGCGCTCGTCGACGGCCTGCAGCTTGCCGGTGATGAAGTACTGTGCGCCGATCTGCTTGCCGATCTGCGCCGCCAGGGCGGGGTTGAAGTCGGCGGTCTGCTGCAGGTTGGCCTCGGCGATCATCTCTGCCTGACGCTCGCGGCTGACGATGGCGACGACGCCACCGTTGATCAGCTCGGTCTCCATGTCCGACAGCAGCGTCAGCATCTGGTCGTCGAGGTGCTCGGTGGTGTCGTTCTTGATCGGCCAGATCGCGACCACCGGCTGCTGCGACGTGCGCCACTGGCCCCACAGCGGCGAGGCCTGCAGCGACGCGAGGTTCTTCTTCATCAGGTCGTCGAGGTCCTTGCGATCGAGCCCCGTGCTCATCGCGCCCTCGTCGAGGTTGGGATTGTCCGTGCCCTCGCCGCCACGGATCGCCTTGGTCTTGCACCCGGCCAGCGCGCCCGGCAGCAACAGGGACAACAGGACGACGACGTGGCTGGCTCGTGCGCGGGGCATGGTGTTTGGAACGCTCGCGCGAAAGGATGCCGACATCCCCAGCGCCGAGGCAGTGATCTCGCTCACAACAACATGATGAGGTCGGGCACCGCCGCGATCTTCACGTAGACCCCGATGACGTCGTCCACGGTTTCGACCGACAGCGTGAGCGTGATGCAGACGCGGCTGGCGCTCCGGGTGGCACGTTCGGCCGATCGCACGCGCGCGTGGCCGACGACGGCGCCCGCGCAGGCGTGCACCGCGTCGCGGAACTCCTGGGTTCCGGGTCCAAACGCCTTGACGATATACTCCCCCGGGAACGCGTGGGTCGCGAGCAGCAGCTCGCGGGACGGCGCTGACGACGACGCGCGTTCGTTCATCCTCCGCCGATCATCGCAAGAAGCGTCCTCGCCGTGAAGCCACCTCAACCACACCGCGCCGCGAGGCGGCCGGTCCTCGTCCGCCGCGCCCCGCCGCAGCGCCGGCTCGCCGCGCTCCTCACCCCGCTCGCGCTCGCGCTCGCCGCCGCGGGCTGCGGCGGCCCCGGCTCGAACAGCTGGGCCGCCGAAGGCAAGCGCGAGGCCGACGCCGCGCTCAAGGTCGCGACCACCTCGCTGCAGCCGCGATCGCTGGTGCGGCACTACCAGACCTCGGGGACCCTGCGAGCGCGCCGCGCCGCGGATCTGGTCGCGATGCAGCCGGGCCTGGTCGAAGCGCTGCTGGCCGAAGAAGGCGGTCGCGTCGCCGAGGGCGACGTGCTCGCGCGCCTCGACGGCCGCAGCTCGGCGCTGCAGGCGGCGCAGGCCGGGCTGCAGCTGCAGAACCTCCAGCGCGAGCTCGAGCGGCTCGAGGCCGTGCAAGGCGGCGCGGTCTCGAAGGAAGAGATCGACAAGCAGCGCTACCTCGTCGAGGAGGCCCGCGCCGCGCTCAAGTTGTCCAAGCACCAGGTCGGGCTCACGGTCGTGCGCGCGCCGTTCGACGGCACCATCACCGCGCGCCACGTCGACGTCGGAGCGCTCGCGGGCGCAACCACGCCGTTGTTCTCGATCGCCGATCTGCGCGAGCTGGAGCTCGACCTGCACCTGCCCGAGCGGGACGCAGCGACCGTGCAACCCGACGCCGAGGTCGAGATCACCTTGGTCGACGGCAGCAGCTTCGTGGCCAAGATCGTCCGTCGCGCGCCGGTGGTCGACGCCGCGACCGGCACGGTCAAGTTCATCGCGCGCGCGCGCGAGTTCCCGCCCGCGGCCGCACCCGGCGCGTTCGCACGCGCGCGGGTGCTGGTCGAGTCCCACGCCAACGCGCCGAGCCTGCCGCGCTCGGCGGTGTTCGAGGTCGAGGGCAAGCCCCACGTCTACGTCATCGAGGACGGCAAGGCCCGGCGCCGCCCGGTCGAGGTGCGCATGACCGGCGAGGACGCGGTCGAGATCGCCAGCGGCATCGGCAGCGGCGACATCGTCGTCGCCGACGGCAACGCCGGCATCACCGAGGGCATGCCGCTGTCGGCCGCGGGCGAGGCCGCCGCGGCGAAGCCCGTCGCGGGCGGCGGCTGAGGTCGCGTGCGCAGCTGGATCGGTCAGGCGGTGCTGCGGCCGGTCACCACGATGATGGTGACCATCACGCTGCTGCTGTTCGGCCTGGTCGCCGCGCTGCGCCTGCCGGTCGAGCTGCTGCCCGAGCTGTCGTACCCGACCATCACGGTGCGGACCACCGATGCGGACGCGGCCCCGCTCGAGGTCGAGGAGCTCATCACGCGCCCGATCGAAGAGCGGGTCGGCGCGGTCCCGGGGGTGGTCAAGGTCGAGTCGGTCTCGCGCGAGGGACAGTCCGACGTGGTGTTGGACTTCGCCTGGGGCACGCCGATGGACCAGGCCATGGCCGACGTGCGCGAGAAGCTCGACCGCGTCACGCTGCCGACCACGGCCCAGCGGCCGCTGTTGCTGCGCTACGACCCGTCGCAGGAGCCGATCATGCGGCTCGCGCTGCGCCCGTCGGAGGACGCGACGCTGACGCTGCACGACCTCGCGGTGCTGCGCAAGGCGGCCGAGGACGTGGTCAAGCGTGAGCTGGAGAAGATCCCCGGCGTCGCCGCGGTGCAGGTCCACGGCGGCGAGCTCGAGGAGATCGCGGTCGACCTCGATCCCGCGCGGATGAACGCGCTGGGCATCACCGCCGATCAGGTCGTCGCCGCGTTGCAGCGCGACAACGTCAACCGCCCCGGCGGCGCGGTCGACGAGCGCGACGATCGCTACCTCGTACGCACGCTGCACGAGGCCCGGACCCCGGCGGAGCTCGGCGCCATCATCGTGCGCAGCAGCGGCGGCCGCGAGCTGCGCGTCCGCGACGTCGCCAGGGTCGAGCGACGCCCGATCGAGCGCCAGGAGCTGTCCCTGGTCGGCGGCCGCGAGAGCGTCGAGCTCGCGGTCTACCGCGAGGGCGACGCCAACCTCGTCACGGTCGCGCGCGCGGTCGAAGCGGCGCTGGGTCGGCTGCGGCTTCCGCCGGGCCACGAGGTCGTGGTGCTGGCGGACCACTCGGAGTTCATCGAGTCCTCGGTGCGCGAGGTCATCGACAACACCACCACTGGCGCGGTGCTGGCGGTGCTGGTGCTGCTGTTCTTCCTGCGCGAGCTGCGATCGACCGTGGTCATCGCGATCGCGATCCCGATCTCGCTGCTTGCGACCTTCGTGCCGCTGCGCGCGCTCGACGTCTCGCTCAACATCATGAGCCTGGGCGGGCTCGCGCTGGGCGTCGGCATGCTGGTCGACAACAGCATCGTCGTGCTCGAGGCCATCGCGCGGATCCGCGAGCAGCGGTTGGCGCAGGGCCGGGCCCACGGCGCCGCGAACCGCCGCGCCATCGCCACCGCCGGCACCGCCGAGGTCGCGACCTCGGTCGTGGCCTCGACGCTCACGACCGTGGCGGTGTTCTTGCCCATGGCCTTCGTCGAGGGCATCGCGGGTCAGCTGGTGCGCGACCTCAGCCTCGCGGTCAGCTTCAGCATCCTGTCGTCGATGCTGGTCAGCCTGACGCTGGTGCCGGTGCTGCTGTCGTTCGGGCCCGAGGACGACGACGTGCCCGAGGGCCGCGGCCGTTCGCTGCTGGCGCTGCTCGCGATCCCGTTGGCGCTGCTGTGGCGGTTGCTCGCGGCGGTGGTCGGGCTCGCCGGGCGCCTGCTGGGCCTGCTCGCGCGGCCCTTCACCGGCGCGTGGGATGCACTCGAGCGCGCGTACCCGTGGCTGGTGCGCCGCGCGGTGCGGCGCCCGGGCTTCGTGGTCTTGGCCGCGATCGCGGTGTGCATCGTGACCGTGCCGCTGGCCGACCGTCACGGCCGCACGCTGGTGCCCGAGCTGGCCCAGCGCGAGTTCTTCGTGCAGCTCGAGCTGCCGCAGGGCACGACGTTGGCGCGCACCGAGGCCGCGGTGCGCGAACTGGGCGCGGTGCTCGATCAGGACGACGCGGTCGAGCTGCACTTCGCCCGCGTCGGCAGCCTGACCCAGGCCGGCAGCGCCGGCGGCACCGTGACCGGCACGCACCTGGGCCAGATCGACATCCGCCTGCGCGCCGAGGCCCAGCACGGGCGAGACGCGTTCGCGGGCGTGGAGGCGCGGCTGCTCGATCGCATGCGCGCGACGGTCTCGGATCGCGCGGCGAAGCTGCGCCTGGGCCATCCGACCCTGGTCGCGTTCGGCCCGCCGATCGAGGTGCAGGTGTTCTCCGAGCAGCCCGAGCGCGGCATCGCGGTCGCGCGCACGCTGCTGCCCGAGCTCGCCGCGATCGCCGGCCTGCCCGAGGTCGTCGCCGACGACCTCGAGGGGCGGCCGAGGTGCGCGTGCGCTTCGATCGCGAGCGCCTCGGTCGCATCGGCGTGACCGTCGAGGCCGCCGCCGCCGCGGTCGGGCGGGCCATCGCCGGCGAGGTCGCGACCCAGGTGCACGGCGCCGATCGCCAGCTCGACGTCCGCGTGCGCCTGCCGCTCGCCGATCGCTCGAGCGTCGCGGATGTCGCGGCGATCCAGGTCGCGGTCGCAGGCGGCGTACCGGTGCGACTCGACGCCGTCGCCGACGTCGAGCCCGGCCACGGCCCCTCGGAGATCCGCCGCATCGACGGCCGTCGAGGCCTGCGCATCCGCGCCCGCGTCGACGGCCTCAACCTCGGCGGCGTCGCGGCCCAGGTCGACGCCGTGCTCGCGGCCCACGCCGCGGACGACGACGCCGTCAGCAGCGTGATCGCGGGCCAGGCCGGCGAGATGGAGGGCTCGCTGCGCAGCATCGTGTTCACCGCGGCGCTGTCGCTGTTCCTGGTCTACGTCGTGATGGCGGCGACCTTCGAGAGCCTGCTGCACCCGCTGCTGATCCTCTTCACCGTGCCGCTGGCGCTCGCGGGCGTGGCGGTCGGCTGCGACCTCGCGGGCCTGCCGCTGTCGGCCATGGTCGGCATCGGCGTGATCGTGCTGGGCGGCATCGTGGTCAACAACGCCATCGTGCTGATCGCTGCGGTCAACGACCGCCGCGGCGCCGGCATGTCCCTGCACGAGGCCGTGATCGACGCCGGTCGCGTGCGCCTGCGCCCGATCCTCATGACGACGCTCACCACGGTGCTGGGTCTGGTGCCGATGGCGCTGGGCCTGGGCGACGGCGCGGCGCTGCGACAGCCGCTGGCGGTCTCGATCATGGGCGGGCTGTCGTCGTCGACGCTGCTGACGCTGGTGGTGATCCCCGCGGTGTACGTGCTGCTGCCCGGCCCGGTGCGCGCGGCGTGGCGGCCGCAGCAGCCCGAGACCGCGACGCCGGCGCCCGAGGCCGCGACGCCTGCGGCCGAGCCTCGGTCGGATCAGCGCTGAGCGTCGAGCAGGCTGCGCACGCGCTCGAGCAGACGGTCGCGCGAGAACGGCTTCTCCAGCAGGGACTCGTGCTCACCGATGGCGCCGTCGCGCACGATCGCGTGCTCGGAGTAGCCCGACATGAACAACACCCGCAGCTCGGGCCAGCGCCGGCGGAGCTCCTGCGCCAGCTCGGGTCCGCTCATCTTGGGCATGACCACGTCGCTGACCAGCAGGTCGATGCCGTCGCCGTGGCGCGCGAGGGTGTCGAGCGCCTCCATGCCGTGCTGCGCCGTGAGCACGCGATAGCCCTGTCGCGTCAGCGTGTCGGCCACGACGCGTCGCACCAGCGCGTCGTCTTCGACCACCAGCAGGGTCTCGTGACCGCCGCGCCGCACCGCCGGGGCCGGCCGCGGCCGCGGCTCGCTCGCCGGCGCCTGCGCGCGCGGCAGGTAGATCTTGAAGGTCGTGCCGATGCCGATCTCGGAGTAGACCCAGATCACGCCGCCGGCCTGCTTCACGATGCCGTAGCAGGTCGACAGGCCCAGGCCGGTGCCGCGATCGCGGTCCTTGGTGGTGAAAAATGGCTCGAAGATCCGTGCGCGCAGTTCGACCGGGATGCCGCAGCCGGTGTCGGTGACCGACAGCATCGCGTAGTCGCCCTCGGGCAGCTCGACACCGTGGGCCGCGGCATAGGCCGCGTCGAGCTCGACGTTGGCGGTCGCGATCGACAGCGAGCCGCGCTGCTCCATGGCATCGCGCGCGTTGACCACCAGGTTGAGCAGGACCTGGCCGAAGTGCGTGGGGTCGAGCCGCACCGACCACGGCGCCGGCTCGAGGTCGAGGTGGAACTCGATGGCCTCGCCGGCGAGGCGCCGCATCATCACCTCGGTGTCGCGCACGACGTCGTTCCACGACAGCACCTTGGGTGCGACCGGTTGCCGCCGCGAGAACGCCAGCAACTCGCGCGTGAGTCGTTCCGAGCGCGACGCCGCCTTGAGCACCTGCGTGAGGTACTCGGCGACCGAGGACTCCGGCGCGCTCTCCTCGAGCGCGAGCTCGCCGAAGCTGCGCACGACCGTGAGCACGTTGTTGAGATCGTGCGCGATGCCGCCGGCGAGCCGACCGATCGCTTCCATCTTCTGCGCCTGGCGCAGCTGCGCCTCGAGCCGCTCGCGCTCGCTCGCGTCGCGACACACCGCGAGGTAGCCCGTCGGTGGGTCGCCGCCCAGGGGCGAGAGCGACAGCTCGATCGGCAGGGTCTCGCCACCGGGCAGCTCGACGGTCGCGTGCACGCGCGAGCCACCGGTCAGCGGCGCATCGACGACGCCGTGGCCCACGCCGGGCTCGTGCCGCAGCATGCGCTCGAGCGCGACGCCCAGCAGCTCGCTGCTGTCGCGGCGCAGCAACGCCGCGGCCGCAGGGTTGGCGAACTGGATCACGCCGTGGCGATCGAGCAGCAACATCGCATCGGCCGACCCGGCGATGGCGTCGGTCAACTCGATGCCCGGCGGCGCCCCGGCGAAGTTCACGGCCATCGTCGAACCCATGGCAACGACGTGTGGGCAGGATAGCAACCGCGCCAGCGGGACAGGCGGCAGCAAAATGGGCCACACGATCGCTGCGAGCCCGGCTCGGCCCGTTTCGGAACGGGGCAGGTTGCCACGGCCGGCGCGGCCGCGCGCCGGGCACCGCGGGCCCGCACGCTGCCTGCTACCGTCCACGGCCATGCGAGCGATCGTCCTGCGCGAACCCGGCGGCCCCGATCAGCTGCGGCTCGAGTCGCTGCCCGAGCCGGTCGCGCGCCCCGGCGGCGTGGTCGTGCGCGTGCACGCCGAGGGCGTGTGCTACCGCGACGTGGTCGAGCGCCGCGGCGGCTTCGCGTTCATCAAGCGACCGGTGGTGCCGGGCCACGAGTGGGCGGGCGAGATCGTCTCCGTGGGCGAGGGCGTGCACGCCTTCGCGGTCGGCGATCGCGTCGTCAACCTGCACCGCGCCGCCTGCGGGCAGTGCGAGAGCTGCACCGCGGGCCACGAGATGCGCTGCCGCCGGGCGCTCGAGGTCTTCGGACTCTCGGTCGACGGCGGCTACGCACAGTACGTCTGGGCGCCGATGGGGTGCCTCGTGCCGCTGCCCGCGTCGATCCCCTACGCACAGGCGTGCTTCCTGAACTGCACCGCCGGCGTCGCGTTGCGGGCGCTGCGGGGCGTGGCCGCGCTGCGCGCGGGCGAGCGCGTGCTGGTGACGGGGGCCAGCGGCGGCGTGGGCATGCACGCGATCCAGGTCGCGCGCGCGCTCGAGGCCCACGTGATCGCGACCACCAGCAGCGCGGCCAAGCGCGAGGCCCTGCTCGAGATCGGCGCGCACGAGGTCGTCGTGGGCGAGCCCGCCGAGCTGCACCGCGCGGTCAAGCGCGCGACCGCGGGCCAAGGTGTCGACGTCGCGCTCGACTGCGTCGGCACGCCCACGCTCAACGCGTCGCTGCGCGCGCTGCGGCCGGGCGGCCGGCTCGTCGTCGTCGGCAACGTCACCGGCGAGCGCTGGGCGGTGAACCCGGGCTTTCTCATCCTCGCCGAGCTGCAGGTGTTCGGCAGCGCCGGCTGCAACCGCGACGATCTGCGGCAGGTGCTGGCGTGGGTCGAGCAGGGCCGCGTGCGACCGGTGCTGCAGCAGGTGTTGCCGCTGTCGGCCGCGGCCCAGGCCCATCGCATGCTCGAGTCCCAGGGCGTCACGGGTCGGCTCGTGCTCGATCCCTGGGCCGAGGATCCGGCGGTGAAATAGCGCGCGCGACCCTGGGGTAAGCTGGCGCCCGCCCTCATGGAGCCGCGCGCGCCCCAAGCCTCGCCGCCCGTCGCGGGCGCCCGCGGCGGCACTGCACGTTACCCGGCTGCGCCGGCCCTGCCCGCGCGCACGCGCATCCTCCACATGGTCTTGCAGCTGTGGCGAGACGCCGCCGCCACGCCGCCGCCCTCGCGCGACGACGCTCGCGCGCGCTTCGTCTACGGGCTGCAGCAACCACTGCTGGGCGTGCGGCTGTTGCTGCGCGACCGCGATCTGCTGGGCCTCGCGCTCGCGCCGGCGGCATTGCTCGCCATCGTGTGCGCGATCGCAGCCGCAGGCTCGATGGAGGTCCGCGCCGCCCACGGTCCGTCGTGGTGGTCGCTGGGCCTCGCCGGGCTCGAGGGCAGCGCGATGTGCGTGATCGCGTTCTTCACCACCGTCGCGGCGCTGGCCCCGGTGCCGCCGTTCCTGTTCGCGCGACACTACGCGCGCCTGGCCGCGCGGGCCCGCAACGCGCTGGGCTTGGGCCCGCGCATCCCGTGGCTCAAGTCGCTGTCGCAATCGATCGGCGAGACCGTCGCGCAGGTGGTGGTGCTGACCTTCGGGCTGTTGCCGCTGACGCTGCCGCTGGCGCTGCTGGGCGCGACCGGGGCGCTGGTGGCCTTCGTCGCGCAGCTGCTGTGGACCATGCACTGGATCGTGGTCGAGTCGCTCGACAACGGCCGCACGCTCGCGCCGGGCGAGGACGTCGCGGAGGTGACCAAGGCCGAGCTCGCCGTCGCCGACACGCCATGGTTTGCGCGACCGATCCACGGCGTGCGTCACGAACGCGCGCGCCGCTGGCTCGCGCCGGTGCGGGGCTTCACCGAGATCATGGAATCGCTGGTGCGGGGTTGGAGCCCGGAGCTGCGCCTGGTCGAGCGCGAGAGTGCGCTGTCGGCCGGCTTCGGCCTGGGCGCGTTCGTGTTGCTCGCGATCCCCGGTGTGAACCTGCTGTTCCGTCCGGCGCTGGTGGTCGCGGCGGCACACCTGCGCGGGCAGCTCGAGCGCGAGCACGCGCTCGAGGCCGAGGCCGAAGCGCTCGCGGCGGTCGACTACGCCGGCGGCTCGTAGGCGAGCCAGCCCAGCGCGCGCGTGGGCCCGGCCTCACCCCGCACGCGGTGGACCGCGCGCTTGAGCCAGGCGTACAGCGCGAAGAAGCGCTCGACGCCGGCACGCTCGGCGGCGGACAGCGGCGCGTCGCTGCACACCAGCTTGGGATCCTCGACGCCGGCGTCGCAGAACCCGAACCCCGCGCGCACCGTGGTCGCGACCAGGTGACCGGCCGCCAACCGCGGGCCCAGCACCAGCGCATCCAGAGGATCGCCGTCGGAGCCGCGCGCGGCGGTGTCGAGGCTGCCATCGGGCCCGACCACGCTGCCGTAGTTGTACGGGCACGGCAGCGGCGAGACGAAGTCCAGCGCGCCTCGCGGTGTGCGCTTGACGAAGCTGCCGCGCGGCACCTCGATGCGCACCCACTGCTGCGGCGGCAGCCCGCGGAGCATGGCGAACGACACCGCCGGGGATGCTACCATCGCGTCCGCGATGGATGCTGCCGCGGTCTTTGCCCTGGGTGCCGGCCTCGACCGACGGGACCCGCGCGTGCCCCGTGCGATCGAGCGCGCATGCGTGCGTGCTCGCGAGCGCGGCGGACTGTGGCCCGCGCTCGCCGAGCACGAGCGCCTGCTCGACGACGCCGCAGCGCTGGCGGTGTTCGTGCTCGACGGCCGGCCGCAGGCCGACGACGACGACGGCGTGCAGCTGCTGGTCGCGGTCGCGACCCTCGCGCTCGCGCTCGATCGCGCGGCGTCGCTGCTGCTTGGGCCCACGCCGGAGGCTTCGCTCGGCAACGGCAGGCTCGAGTCGGCGCTGCGCGGCGAGTTCGACGGCCTCGACCCCGATCTGCCGCAGCTGCTCGCGGGCCTGCGCCAGGCGCTGTCGCAGCGCCCCGGCTGGCCGGCGGGCTGCGCCGGCTTCTCCGCGGCGCTGGGCAACGCGGTCGAGGGCATCGCGCGCGAGCGAACCCTGGGCGGCTTCGGCTCGACCGTCGCGGTGCGCGACGCGGCCGAGACCGCGGGCGTGGATCTGGTCGCGTCGGCCGCGGCGATCGTGTGCGACGACCGCACCATGATGACGCACCCCAGCGAGTGCGAGCTGGCGCTGCGACTGGGCAACGGCGTGGTCGGACGCGCGCGCGACGTGGTCGCCTTCGCCGGTGGCTTCGGCCCGCTGCGGCCCGAGCAGCTGGTCGCGCACCGCTTCGGCATCCCCGCCGGCGTGATCCGCCTGGGCCACGCGGAGATCGAGCGCTGCCTGCGGGCGCTGTTCGCCGCCGAGTTGCTCGATCTGGCAGACCTGCTGCGCGGCATGGATCGCGCCGAGCCGCTGCCGCACGTGGTCGCGCGCGCGTGCCAGGGGCTGCTGCAGCTGCACGGCTGCGACGAGGAGCTCGTCATCGCCTCGGTCGCGCCCGAGCACGACGCGATCATGAACGAGCTGCGCGTGGTCGCGCGGCTCGACGGTCGCATCACCGCCGACGAGCGCGCCATCCTCCGCGGCATGGACGCGCACCTCCACGCGTTCGAGGAGCTGCTCGGTCGCATCGCCGAGGACCGCGTGCTCGATTTCGAGGAATTCGGCCAGCTCCGCACCGCGCGGCAGGCCATCTTGGACGACCTGTTGCGCATCGCCCTGGCCGACGACGTCGTGACCGACGACGAGCGCAGCCTCCTGGTGCGCGAGCTGGAGCTGCTGCCGATGCTGCGCCCGCTGCGTCCACGGTGAGCCGGGCTCACGGCTGTGGCGCGGACGCGGGCGGCACGATCATGGTCGTGCCCTCGCGCGCCAAGGGGTAGCGCACGAAGCCCTGCGGCGTCGCGAGCAGGAACACCAGCGAGGGATCGTCGAGCGCGCACGTGGCCTCGATCGCCAGGCGCGTGGGGTAACCCGCGTCGTCGACCGCCTCGACCACCAGTCGCAGCGCGCCGACGGTGACGGCACTGCCGACCGCGGGCAGCCGATCCGGACGTCGGAACAGCTGCTCGACCTTGCCGCGCAGCATTGCGCCCGCGGCGACCGCCAGCGTGGCCGTGCGCGCTCCGGTGCGATGCAACCGGTGGGGCCCCGGCGCCAGCGACAGCACCGTCCACGCGCGCGGCAGCGGCCGGCCGTGGGCCTCGCGCACGCGCGGCGGATACAGCAACGTCATCGGATCGGCCGCGGCCAGCACGATCCACTGCTGCGACGTCGCGGCCGCGTCGTCGACCGGCATCGCGAGTGCGCTGCGATCGCCGGCCGCCGCGAAGTGGCGCACGTCGAGCAGCTCGCGGCGACCCCACACGCTCGCGAGCCCGACGTGGGCGAGCAGCAGCAGCGCGGCGAACCATGGCCCCGCGCGACGCCACGATCGCGGGCGACCGCCCAGGCCCTCGAGCACCATGGCGGCGACCAACACGTGGCCGGGGATCGCCGCGAGCAGCAACAGCCGCGCCGACGGGAACGCCGACACCACCGGCAGCAACGCCGCGAACGTCGCGGGCACGGCCCAGCGCAGCGCCGGCAGCCGCTCGCCACGGCGGCGCAGAAACCACAGCATCGCGACCGCCCAGGCCGCGCCCACGGCGGCCTGCAGCCACGTCGCGCGGGGCGAGAACGCGACCAGACCGGTCGGGATCGCCAGGCCCAGATCCGCCAGCAGCAGCGGCACGCGCTCGAGCGCGGCCGCAGCCCACGCCGCGGGCTCGCGCAGCGGATCGACGTACACCGCCGAGTGGGCGCCGCCGTAGCCACCCACGCGGTGGCACAGCGCCCAGCCCACGAGCGCCACGATCATGCCCGCGAGCGCACGCACGCGCGGGCGCTCGCGCCCACGCGTGGCCGCCAGCGCCACCGCGATGCCCACGCCACACAGCGCATACTCGCCAGCCGCGAGCGCCAGCGCCCACGCCAGCGTGACCGCGCCGTGATCGATCCACGCGCCGCGCTCGTGCGCGCGCAGCTGCGCGTGCAGGGCCGCGACCACGAAGCAGGCCGCGACGATGGCGTTGCGGTTGGCCAGCCAAGCCAGCGGTTGCGCGTGGCACTCGTCGAGCACCCACAGCGCCAGGGTCAGCAGCGCCCAGGGCGGCGGCAGCAGCCGCAGCAACAGCCGCGCGAGCAACAGCGACGCCGCGGTCCACCACAGCAGCGAGTGGGCGTGGTGCAGCAGCGGGCGCTCGCCCAGCACACGGAAGTCGAACCAGGTCAGCAGGCTCGACAGCGGCCGCATCGCCGACAGCCGCAGCTCGGGATCGGACCACCACGGCAGCGCGCCGGTGGCCTGCAGCGCGGCGACCTCGGCCGGCGAGCCGTCGACGAAGCGGAACAGATCCCACGGCGCGCGTGCGACCGGGTAGCTGCCTGCGAGCATGGCCCGCTGTGCGAGGTCGTCCATGACCCACCCGGTCGCGAGCACGTCGAGCCGCAGCAGCAGGCCCACCGCCACGATCGCCAGCACCCACCGCGTGTGTCGATCGCTCACCGGGCCGCGGCCATGGTGGCGCAAAAGCCCGCCGCCCGCGGCGAGGGCCCCCGCGAGGCCCCGCGAGCGCAGGCTGCGCCCGGACGCGGGCGATCGCGGCTGCGCGCGGGCCCGCGCAGGACCCCGAACCCGGGGCCACGGGCGTCTGCCCGCCGCGGAAATTCCAGGGCGCAGCCTGCCCGCCGCGCGTATCCTGGAAGACCGTGGCCGATCGCGAGGACGCTGGAACTCCGGGGCGGGCCGGCCGTGCAACCGACTCGGTGAGCGTGGCCGCACCGATCCCGCCCGACAGCGCGAAGGACCGGTTTCCCGAGCTGGACGAGGTGACGATCGCGAGCGCGCAGCGTGGCAGCCTCCGCGCCAAGCGTGCCCTGGTCGATCGCTACCAGCGACCGGTGCTGGCCCTGGTCTCGCGGCTGCTGCGGGGCTACGGCGATTCTGCGCTGGTGGAGGACGTGGCGCAGGAGACGTTTTTGCGGGTGTTCCGGGCGCTGCCGCGCTTCGATCGCAACGGCCCGGCGCGGCTGTCGACGTGGATCCTGACGATCGCCTGCCACCGCAGCATCGACGAGCTCCGCCGCCGACGCATCGAGTCGAGCCCGCTCGAGTCGGGCCCCGGCGAGGTCGCGGCCAACGACCGCGCGGACGAGGACGCCGAGCGCCGCCTGCTCTCGCGCGTGCTCGATCGCGCCATCGACGGGCTCTCGCCCGAGTACAAGGCCACGTTCGTGCTGCGCGAGGTCCACGGCCTCGAGTACGCCGAGATCGCGCAGATCCTCGAGATCGATCTCGGCACGGTGAAGTCGCGGCTCAACCGCGCGCGCACGCGCCTGCGCGAGGCCCTCTCGGAGGTCTACCGTGCGTGACGACGAACCGCGCAGCGGCGCCGCGCTCGACGAGCTCGAGGCGCGCGCGCTCGCGGCGTGGCTGGGCGAGGACGCCGCGGCCGAGGGCGAGGACTCGCTCGCACCGCTGCCCGGCGGTGTGGATGCGGGCTTCGCCGAGCGCGTGATGGCGGCCGAGTCGACCGTGCTGCCGATCCCGGTGATCGTCGCGGTCGAGGCGGAGCTCAGCGCCTGCCGCAGCCCCACGGCGGCGGGCGGTGGTCCTGCGCCTGGGTGCCGCGGCGCTGACGGCCGCGCCTGGTGGTGCGGTGTTCGGTGCGACCGCGCCGGGTCGCGACGCGATCGAGTCGACCAGCGCCGGCGCGGCCGCGGCCGCCGGCGAGCTCGCGGCGCTCGACGTGGCCGAGCCCCCGCGCGTGCCGATCCCGGAGGATCTCGAGCAGCAGATCGCCGACTACATCGGCGACTACGGCCACCACTTCGGGCCGACCTTCGAGTTCCACGGCGCAATCCTGGTCGCGCGCGACGGCAAGGTCCACTACGCGCGCGGGTTCGGCAGCGCAGACAAGGCCGGCGAGCGCGCCAACACCCCGGCGACGCAGTTCCGCCTGGGCATGCTGACCGAGCAGTTCACCGCCGCCGCGATCCTGCAGCTGCGCGATGCCGGCATGCTCGAGCTCGACGACACCGTGGCGCAGCACCTGCCGGGCTTCCCCAACGGCCGCCGCATCACGATCGAGAACCTGCTCGATCACACCTCGGGCCTGCCCAACTACACCGAGCTGCCGAGCTTCCATCGCTGGAAGGCGCTGCCGCACCGCACCGAGGAGATGCTCGGGCGCTTCTCCGAGCTGCCGCTCGAGTTCCAGCCCGGCGCCGACTTCAACCCCACCAACTCGGGCTACTTCGTGCTCGGCGCGATCATCGAGCGCGTCAGCGGCCTGGCCTATGGCGAGTACATGCAGCGGTACGTGTTCGCGCCCGCGGGCATGACCTCGACCGCGTTCGGCGACCAGTACGAGCACGGCACCGAGGCCATGGGCAACGTGTGGAACGCCGAGGAGCAGCTCGAGCCGCCCGATCCGATCGACATGTCGGTCTTCGGCGCCGCCGGCGGCCTGGTCTCGACCGTGGAGGACATCGCGCGCTGGGACACCGCGCTGTACCGCGGCGAAGTGCTCGCGCGCACCAGCGTCGAGCAGATGCTCGATCCCAACCGCTTCGGCTACGGCTTCGGCTGGCTGGTGGGCGAGGCCTACGACCAGCGCGTGGTCAGCTTCCCCGGCGCCATCGACGGCTTCAACGGCGCGGTGATGCGCTTCACCGGCGACCGCACCCTCGTGGTCGTGCTCGCGAACACCGAGGTCGTGCCCGCGGGCCGCATCGCGCAGGACATCGCGATGATGATCTACGGCGAGCGACCGCCGCCGCGCATCGAGTACCCCGAGGTCCAGGTCGCCCCGGGCACGCTCGCGCGCTACATCGGCGAGTACGGCGTCACGGACGAGACCATCCGCGTGCTGGGCGACTCCGGCGACGACTCGCAGTTCGACCCGCTGCAGACGGTCTACGTCAAGCAGATCGGCGACCGGCTCTACTTCGACGTGCCCGGCCACGGCTCGACGTGGATGCACCCGATGGGCCGGCATCGCTTCTTCTTCAAGGACAACAGCGGCAACTACGTCACGTTCGTGCCGCGCGGACGCGAGGGCGCCGACGCCGGCGCGAGCGAGTCGGAGCAGGCCGGCGCGCTGGTGGTGCACTTCGCGGACGCCGAGCTCGAGCTGCGCGCAGGGACGGCTGAGGCGCGCCGAGGCCGAGGCCGGGGATCCCAGGCGCGGCCACAGCCGCGCGCGGCCGGCGGCCCGCGCGAGCGACGGCCTCGCAGGCGCTGCCGTAGCGTGACGGCGATGACGCGGGCGCTTTTTGCCGGTGCGCTGCTGCTGGTCGCGGCCTGCGCCGGCGGCACCGGCGTGCGTCACCTCGGCGAGTCGGGCGACGGCACCGTCGGCGACAGCTCGAGCACGATCGACACCATCGACCCCACCAACTTCTCCAGCACCGGTGCCGAAGGCAGCGGCGAGGCCACCGCGACCGGCACGAGCGACGCCACCACCTCCGCGTCCGCCACCGACGGCTCGAGCGGGACCTCGTCCGCGACCACCACCGGCGGCGACGGCCCGCAGGTCACCGCGATCAGCCCCGTCGACGGCGAGCTCGGCGTGCCCGCCGACACCACGATCGCGCTCGACTTCTCCGCCGCGATGGCCGCGGCCAGCCTGGTCGGCGACGATGGCAGCTGCAGCGGCAGCGTACAGCTGTCGACCGACGACTTCGCCTCGTGCGAGGCCATCGCCGAGGTCGCGCTGCAGCGCGGGGACACCCGCGTCGCGATCACGCCCGCGGCCGCATTGCCCTCGACCGCGACCAGGCGCGTGCGCGACGCCCGCGGCCACCGCCGCCGACGGCACGCCGCTGGCCGAGCTTCGAGAGCGCGGGGCTTCGGCGTGCGCTACTACCAGCATCGCGATCGACGGCGTCGACGACTGGCATGGCGACGAGAGCCATGACCTCGACGATGGGCCACAGCGCCTGGCTGGCGACGACGTCTACGTCTACCTCGGCATGCGCAGCCCCGACGTCGCGATCGCCAACGATCAGGTCTGGGTCGTGGCGCTTCGGCGCCGCCGGCAGCACCGGGGGCGTGTTGTACAACACCCAGCAGCCGGCGCTGCCGTTCTCGGCGCAGTGGCACTGGCGCTGGCGCGCGAGCAACGACTTCACCGACGTGCCGCAGTTCGACGGCATGTCGTGGCAACCCGGTGGCTGGGCCGTCGGCATGGGCGACGTGTGGCAGAGCGGCGAGCTGCTCGAGTTCCGCGTCGCTCGCAGCGATCTCGGCGACCCCGAACAGCTGGAGCTGCACATGGGCATCCTGCGCGAGCAGGACCTGGGCGAGGCCAGCTGGGCCGCGTTCCTGGCCGGCCGTCACGCCGACGGCTACGACCCCGACTACGGCGAGTACTGGTCGTTCGATCTACAGGGCTCGGTGGCCCTGGCCTGCACGCCGCTGCCGTGATCGGAGCGAAGACCCCACGATCGTCCCCGCGCCGCCCTCGGCGCAGAGCGACGTGCCGACCAGACTCGGCGAGGACTCCGAGCAGAGCCTGCCCGCGGCGGCGCCGCTGCAGGCGGGCGCGACGGTCGGGCGCTACATCGTCATCGAGGAGCTCGGCGCCGGTGCGATGGGGCGGGTCTACTCGGCCTACGATCCGCGGCTCGATCGCCGCGTCGCGCTCAAGCTGCTGCGCCACGGCGTCGTGCCCGCTGGCGCGGACGCGCGACACGCCGCCCGGCTGCTCCGCGAGGCCCAGGCCCTGGCCAAGCTCGCCCACCCCAACGTCGTCGCCGTCCACGACGTCGAGCCGGTCGCACAGGGCGTGGCCATCGCGATGGAGTACATCGGCGGCGGCAGCCTGCGCAGCTGGATGCAGCGTCCGCGCGCGTGGCGGGAGACGCTCGCGGGTGTTCGTGCAGGCGGGTCGCGGACTCGCGGCGGCGCACGCCGCCGGCGTGATCCACCGCGACTTCAAGCCCGACAACGTCATGCTCGGCGACGATGGTCGCGCGCGCGTGGTCGACTTCGCCTGCGCGCAACGACGCGCCGACCTCGGATCCGCGGCTGCCCATGGCCGACGACGCCGCCAGCGAGGACGCGCTCGACACCCACGCGACCGTCGGCATCGCCGGCACGCCCGCGTACATGGCCCCGGAGCTGTACGGTGGCGCGCCGGCGGACGCGCGCTCGATCAGCTCGTTCTGCGTCGCGCTGTACGAAGCGCTGTACGGCGAGCGCCCCTTCGCGGGTACGAACTCGCGAGCGTCGCCGCCAACGTCGCGCGCGGACAGCTGGTGGCCGCCGCCCCGCGGCACCGCGGTTCCGGGGTGGCTGCATCGCGTGCTCGCACGCGGGCTCGCGGCCGAGCCGGGCGAGCGTCACCGCGACATGGACCAGCTGGTCGCGGCGCTGCTGGCCGATCCCGGCGCCGCGCGCCGTCGCGTCGCGCTCGCGGCCGCGGCGGCCGTCGGCGTCGGCGGCATCGCGGCCGCGATCGCACTGCAGCAACCCCGGGCCGAGAAGCGCCCTGCGCCGGCGCGGGCGACGATCTGCACGGTGCGTGGACGAGCAGGTGCGCGACGCGGTCGAAACCGCCATCGTCGGCACCGGCGCGAGCTGGGCGCCGACGACCGCAGCGGCGGTGCGGCAGCGACTCGACGCATGGGCGGCGGACTACCGCGCGATGGCCCACGACAGCTGCATGGCCACACGCGTTCGCGGCGAACAATCCGAGGCCCTGCTCGATCTGCGCAGCGGATGTCTCGCGGCGCGGCGGCGCGAGCTGGTCGCGGCGAAGCAGCTGCTGGTCGCGGCCGACTCCGACATCGCGCGAGAATCGGTACGGCTGGTCGAGGGCCTGACGTCGGTCGCAGGCTGTGCCGACGTCGACGCGCCGCAGCAGGCCGTGGCGCCACCGGGCGATCCCGCGGTGCGGGCCCAGGTCGAGACCCTGCGCGGCGAGCTCGCCGACGCGCACGCACGCACGCGCGCGGGCAAGCACGACGACGCGGTCTCGATCGCGCGCACGGTCGCCGAGACCGCGCGCGGGCTGGGCTATGCCGCTGCAGGCCGAGGCCGATCACGCGGTCGGCTACATCGAGGACAAGCAGGGTGACTTCGAGCGCTCGGCCCAGACCATGGCCGACGCCGCGCTGCTGGCCGTGCGCGCCGGCCACGACTCATGGCCGCGCGCGCCATGGCCGACGTGGTCTACGAGCTGGGCGCGCAGCTGAGCCGCGTCGACGAAGGCCTGCTGTGGGCCCGCCACGCCGAGGCCATCGCGGCGCGCACCGGCGACGCCGTGCTCATCGCGCGGGTGCACACCAACCGCGGCGTGGTGCTGAACACCGCCGGCCGCCTGGTCGAGGCGCTGCCGAGGCCGCGCTGGAACCTGGGCCGCAGCTGCGCGAGCGAGCGCTGGGCCCCGACCACACCGACGTCGCGATCTCGCTGGCGAACCTCGCATCGGTGTACGAGAGCCTGCCGGCTCGAAGAGGCCTGCAGCGCGTACCTCCGCGCGCTCGCCATCGACCAGGCCCAGCTGGGCGAGCGACACCCCGCGTCGGCGCGATCCACAACAACATGTCGCAGCTGCTGCTCGAGCTCGGCGCGGTCGAGGAGGCGCGGCGCTCGGCCGAGCTGGCGCTGTCGATCTTCCGCGAGTCGCTCGCGCCCGATCACCCCAACATCGCCGCGGCCCTGGGCAGCGTCGCGATGGCGCAGGTCGGTGGGCGACGACCAGGCGCGCGCGCGAGCGCCCTGGCCCAGCTCGAAATCAACCGCCGCCGGCTCGGCGACGACCACCCCGATCTCGCGATCAGCTACCACAACCTCGGCGCGCTCGAGCACGAGCTCGGCGACGACGTCGCGGCGCGCGCGAGCTTCGAGCAGGCGGTCGCGCACTACGCCGCGGCCTTCGGCGAGGATCACCACGAGCTCGCGGGCAGTCTCGCCGCCATCGCCGAGCTCGACATCGACGCGCACGCCTACGCCGACGCCAGGCCGCGTCTGCGCCGGGCCATGGCCCTGCTCGAGCGCGCCGGTGCCAGCGCGCGGGTCGAGTACCTCACCGCGCTGCGCCTGCTGGCGCAGTGCGACGCGGCGCTGGGCGACCGCGCGACCGCGCGTGACGAGCTCGAGCGCGCCGTCGTCGGCTTCGGCGCGCGGCCCGGGAGTGGGCCCACCAGCTGGCCCAGACGCAGCTGGGTGTCTGGCCGAGCTGCAACGCGACGAGGGTCGCCTGGACGCCGCCCGCGCGCTGCTCGAGCAGGCCGCAGCCGCGTGCCCGCAGGGTGCACCGATCTGCGAGGAGCTCGACGGGTCCGCCGCGCGCTCGCGCTCCGCCGCGGCGAGCCCGGCCGCCACCGCGGGCGTGACCCGCCGCGCCCGCGCCGGGTTGACCGCGACCACCCGGGCCGTCCACGCTGCAGTGGTCGCCATGACGCTTCCGTCGACCTGGCTGCTGCGCGACCCACCGCTGTGGCACCCTCATCGAGCGTCGCGGGCGCCGTTTCGCTGCGACGTGCGGCCGGTCGATCCCAGACCACGAGTCGCCAGCTTCACGACCTTGCCGAAGATGTTCTACGACACGCCCCGGCGGGCATGCTGCCGTGCAACCGCGCGAGCGTGCCCGCGACCGCAGCGTTCGACCACCTCGCGCCGCCGCACGCCGCGTTGCAGACGCGGTGCACGACGCCTGCGGCACCGGAGCAGGAGCCCGAGTCGGGAGCGACCCGCATCCGCAGCACGGCGGCCGCTTCGTGTTCGAGCGCGTCGCGATCGCACCGCTGCAGTACCGCGTCGAGGTGCTGCTGCCGCAGTCCCGGCGGCTGCAGTGCACGCTGTCGTGGGACGCCGACGCCCACGTGCGGCTCGAACCGACCCTCGACGACGCCTGGGCCCGCGGCGAGGCCGAAGCTCGCGCGCGTGGTCCATCGTGAATGCCTGTCGCGCGTGAGCGCCGCCGCTGGCGCGCCCGACCGACGAGGCCTGAGCGGCGCGCGGCCGCGCCCCGGGTACAGCGCCGCGCCACACGGGTCGATGCCGGGGTCATGCTCGCGCTCTTGCTCGCGCTCGCGCCGGGCTCGCCGCCGGCCGAGGACGCCCACGAGGGCAGCCACGACGGTGCGCACGAGGGCGCGCACGACGGTGGCGAGGACGCCCACGAGGGCGGCCACGACGGTGCACGCGAGGGCGCGCGCGACGGTGGCGAGGGCGGCCACGAGGGCGGCCACGACGGTGCGCACGAGGGCGGCCACGACGGCGCGCGCGAGGCTCGCAGGGGCGTGATCACGAGGGCGTGCAAGCAGCCGAGTCCGCGGCGGAGGCCGAGCCCGAGCTCGACACCGCCGACGACGAGGCGGAGCGCGCGGGCCCGCAAGGCCGCGCGGTGCCGGGGCGGATGATCGAGACGCTGATCCACGTCGACCCGCTCGACGTCCGCAGCGAGATCGACCTGCTGCCCGGCGAGGTGCGCGACTCCGCGGGAGTGGTGCTCACGATCGCGGCCGAGCTCAGCCACGACTTCGACAGCGAGATCCGCGAGCTCGAGCTGGGCTTCGCGGTGTCTGCGGCCGAGCCGGTCGAGTTCGCGTGGACGCGACTGCACACCGCGCCGCTGCACCTGCAGCGGGCCCAGCTCGAGCGCAAGATGCCCTACCCCACCGCGCTGCTGACGTGGACGATGCCCGAGGACACCGGGCTCGCCGCCGACACGCCGCTGCCGATCGCGCTGCGCGAGGAGTACGAAGAGCTGGAGCTGCCGCGGCACGGCGGCTTCGCCTACCTCGCGGCGATCGGCGGCTACGTGCTGGCTGCGCCCACCGAGCGCGACGTGCTGCGGATCCTCGCCGAGGGCGGACCAGTCGACCACGCGGCGCTCGCGGGGTGGGCCGGCGCGGCCGCAGCCGAGGGTGCGACGCCGTTCGACGACGCCACGCGCAGCCGCATCATGGACGCGGTCATCGATCGCATCCACCACTTGCGCGCGCCGCCGGCGTTCGGTGACTTCCAGCGCCTGGTCGCCCTGACCGCGCTCGCGCATCTGTGTGTGCAGCCAGCGGATCTCGAGCGCATGCTGCTGCTGCAGCGGCCCATGACCATCCTGTTGGCCTCGGCGCAGGTGTCCTACGACGGCGCCGCGAGCGAGGAGAGCGTGCTGGGCGTGTCGGTCCACGCGCTGCGGCGACTGCAGTCACGCTCGGACTCCGCGCTGGCGTGGGAACAGGCGCTGTCGCGCCTGCGCGGGCTCGCGCTCGATCGCGTGCTGCGGCTCGCCGCCGATCCGCTGGACTTCGGCGGCAAGGCCGGCGACGTCGCGCCGCGCACGGGCGTACAGGTGCAGGCAACGCAGCTGCTCGAGCCGCTGACCACGACCCAGGCCGCGCGCGTGCTCGCGAGCGCGGGCGAGCGTCCCGAGGTGCAGCGCGAGGTGCTGCGGTTCTACGTCGAGATGCGCTTCGCGCCGGCGGTCGAGCCCCTGCTCGACTGGCTCGTCGGTCACCCCGGCGAGATCGAAGACGTCGGCGTCTTCGCGATGGAGCGCATGGGCGACGCGATGCTGCCGGTGTTGCTGCGTCGCTTCGACGAGATCGACGCGTCGATGGCCGAGCGGCTGGTGGTGTGGCGCCTGCTGGCCGCGCTGCCCGAGCGCTGGGCGCCCGAGCTCGCGGCCGCGTGCCGCTCGCTCGGCGTCGACGTCGGCGCCAGCGGCGAGAACCGCAGCATCCCCGAGCTACTCGACGCGGTGCGCGACCACGACGTCGCCGCACAGCAGCGCCGCACCGACGAGCTGGTCGAGCGGATCGGCCAGCAGGCCACCGATCGCATGGTCCTGCGGCTGCAGCTGCAGGCCGCCGGGACCCTGGCCGAGACCGCGCCGGGCGAGCTCGAGCCGCTCGCCGACGCCGTGATCGCGCAGCATGTCACCGCCGCGCGCGAGGCCGACACCGACGCCCCGGGCGAGTCGCGCGCGGCGCTGCGACGGCTCGAGCAACTCCCGCTGGGCGCACGCCAACGCGACGCCCAGCGCGCGGTCGCGATGACCCGCAGCGAGCTCGCCGAGGCCCACGGCGACGTCGACGAGGCCCTGGCCGAGCTCGAGCGCCACGAGCCCGAGCTCGAGCATCCCCAGGTGCGCGCACGCTACGTCGGGATCCTCGCGCGCGAGTACGATCGATTGCTCGCCGCGCGCGCGTGGCCCGAGCTCGACGCGCTGTTCGAGCGCGCCGAGCCGGTCGCGGAGGACTTCGAGCTCGCGCTGCGGCGCGCACACGTCGACGATCTGCGGCGGCGACCGCTGGTGATCCTCGGCATCGTCCTGGGCACCGTTGCGCTCGCGGCCGGGGTGCTCGTCGCGCACAAGCGCGGCTGGCTGTCGCGCCGCGAGGCCCCCGCCGATCCGGCCCCCGACGGCGCTGCGGCGGACGCGGCGGCGCCCAGCGGCGCAGCCGACGACGACGACGACGACGACGACGCGCTGGTGCCGGCCTCGGCCGAACACGAGCGACCGACCACCGACTCGGGCCTCGCGATCGGCGACGACTTCGATCGTCGCGCCGATCCCCTCGCCGATCCGCTCGACGCTGCGATCCACGGCGTCTACGACCGTGATGGAGCGGCGAACGAGCCCGGTGGCGATCCCGCGGGTGACGCGGCGTGGACCAGCGACGACTCGCCGCGTTCACCGCTCGACGACTTCGCCGCGTGAGTGCGCGCCGGTGCGCGCCCGCAACGCCCAGGCCGCGGCGACGTACGCACGTCGCAGGGCCAGCGCCGGACCACACGAGGCCCACCGCAGGCCCATCGCAGGACCACCTGCGCCGCCCCGACGTGCGGGCCCGCCGTGACCATCCGCGGCCCCCCACGCGATCGCGCCGGCTTGCGAGCGTGCGCGAGTTCTGAAACCATGCGCCGTTCCGTGAAGGCGCCCCTGCGCACGTTCGAGTACATGGCATGGGCCAAGTCCGTGCCGCAAGGCGCCCGGTTCGATCTCACGGCGAGCGGTGTTCCCGATCTGTTCGGCCCGCAATCGGATCCCGACGCGATGCCGGACTGGACGTCCGATCTCGCAGTGCCGCAGCTGTGCCGCCGCGACGAGGCCGACGCGGCCAACCGCGAGCTGGTCGACGCGGTCTCGCGCCGCTACGACGTCGAGCCCAGCTGCGTGACGGTGACGATGGCCGCGAGCACGGCCATCACCCACGTGCTCATGGCCCTGGTCCGCGCCGGCGATCACGTGGTGGTCGAGCGACCGACCTACGAGGCGCTGCGTCGCGCGCCCGAGATCTTCGGCGCGATGGTGTCGCGACTCGAGCGCAAGTACGAGGAGGGCTGGGCGGTCGTGCCCGAGCGCCTGGCGCAGCTGCTCACGCCGCGCACGCGCGCGGTGGTGCTGTCGAACCTGCACAACCCCAGCGGCACCGCGGTCGACGCCAAGACCATGCTCGCCGTCGCAGAGCTGGCCTCGCGGGTCGGCGCCATGGTCCTGGTCGACGAGGTCTACCTCGATCACGTGTGGCCCCACGGCGACAGCACCGTGCTACCGGCGGCCAAGGTCGCGAAGAACGCGGTCAGCTGGAGCTCGGCGACCAAGTGCTTCGGGCTGTCGGCCCTGCGCGCGGGTTGGATCGTCACGCCCGAGCCCGACGCCGCCAAGGCCATCCGCGCCGCGACCGACTACCTGCACGTGCTGCCGCCGGTCGCGAGCGCGCGGTTGGCCGCACGCGCGCTCGCGCAGGGCGAGGCGCTCGCCGCCCGCGCGGCCACCATCGCGCGCGAGGGCCGAGCGGTGGTCGAGCGCTGGCTCGCGGGCGAGCCGCGCGTGAGCTGGGTGCCGCCCGCCGCCGGCATCACCGGCTTCGTGCGCCTGCCCAACTTCGTGCAGGACGCTGCGTTCTGCGAGCTGCTACGCCAGCGCTACGACACCCAGGTGGTGCCGGGCGCGATGTTCGAGATGCCCGGCTTCGTGCGGCTGTCGTTCGGGCTGCCGCCGGCGAAGCTCGAGCAGGCCCTGGGTCACGTCTCGGCCGCGCTCGACGAGCTCAGACATTGAAGCGAAAGTGCACGACGTCGCCGTCCTGCACGATGTAGTCCTTGCCCTCGAGCCGCAGCAGGCCCTTCTGCTTGACCGCGAGTTCGCTGCCGAGATCGACCAGATCGTTCCACCGCTGCACCTCGGCGCGGATGAAGCCTCGCTCGAAGTCGGTGTGGATCTTGCCGGCGGCCTGCGGCGCCGCGGTGCCGCGGCGGATGGTCCACGCGCGGACCTCCTGCTTGCCGGCGGTGAAGAACGTGACCAGATCGAGCAGTGCGTAGGCCTTGCGGATGAGCTTGTGCAGGCCCGGCTCGGCCAGCCCGACGCCTTGCAGGAACTCGCGCTGATCGGCCGGATCGAGCGTCGCGATCTCCGACTCGATCGCCGCCGAGATGACCACGACCTCGGCACCCTCGGCCTTGGCCCGCGCGAGCACCGGCTGCACCGCGGGCTCTTCGAGATCACGCGTGACCGCGGACTCGGCCACATTGGCGACGTACAGCACCGGCTTGCCCGTCAGCAGGCTCAACGGCTCCAGCACCGCGAGGTCGTCGGCCGACAGCCCCTGCGCCCGCACCGGCACGCCGCGCTCGAGCCCGGCCCAGACCCGCTCGGTGACGTCGAGCGCGTGCTTCTCCTCGGCGTCACCGCCCTTGGACTGCTTGCGCGCGCGGTCGCGGCGCGCCTCGACCGACTGCAGATCGCGCAGCATCAGTTCGGTGTCGATGACCTCCATGTCGGAGGCGGGATCGATGCGGCCGTCGACGTGCACGATGTTCTCGTCGACGAAGCAGCGGACCACGTGGCAGATGGCGTCGACGCTGCGGATGTGCGCGAGGAACTGGTTGCCCAGCCCCTCGCCCTTGCTCGCGCCGCGCACCAGCCCGGCGATGTCGACGAACTCCATGGTCGTGGGCACGACCGACAGCGGCTCGTACAGCTTCACCAGCGCGTCCATGCGCGGGTCCGGCACGGGCACCACGCCGACGTTGGGGTCGATGGTGCAGAAGGGGTAGTTGGCCGCCTCCGCACCCGCGTTCGACAGCGCGTTGAAGAGCGTCGACTTGCCGACGTTGGGCAGACCCACGATCCCGACGGACAGCGCCATGGCGGATGCGCACGTATCACGCGGGCGGGGCCGAGGTCCGCGCGATCAACCGTGAGCTTTCCAACGCACGCCGTGGGCGCGCGCGAGCCGAGGCCGCTGTCACGGCGTAGACTGCCGCCGACGACGTGATGCGCGACCGCGACAACCACGGACCGGCGACGCCGCCCGAGGCCGAACCGCACGACGAGGACGCTGCGGAGCTCGAGGGCGGCGACGAGGCCCCCGACGGGCGCGCGCTGCGGGCCGAGCGACGACGCCACGAGCGACGCGAGGCGATCCTACAGGCCGCGCAGCGGGTCTTCCGCGACAAGGGCTATCACCAGGCGTCGGTGCACGACATCATCGACGAGGCTCGCATCGCGCGCGGGACCTTCTACCTGTACTTCACCAGCAAGCAGGAGATCTTCAGCGTGCTGGTGGACGAGTTCCTCCGCCTCATCCGTACGCAGATCCACCGCATCTCGCTCGAGCCCGGCGCCGACGCCCCGCTCGATCAGCTGCGCGCGAACTTCCGCCGCATCGTCGTGACCGTGGTCGCGCACGAGGAGCTGGCGAGCATCATCTTGCGCGACCCCACCAGCTTCGACGAGGAAAGTCGCGCGCGCGTGAACCTGTTCTTCGAACAGGCGCTGACGCTCATCGAGGACGCGCTGCGCGTGGGCCAGGGCCTGCGGCTGGTGCGGCAGTGCGACGTGCACACCGTGGCCGTGACTGCCCTGGGCGGCCTGCGGCTGGCGCTGGTGCACATGCTCGCGGCGCACGGCGAGGACGCGACCCTGCGCGCGCGTGAGCGCAGCTTCGCGCAGCCCGAAGCCGTCGCCGAGGAGCTGATGGCGTTCTTCCTGCGCGGCATGACGCCGGGCCCGACCGCCGCGTGAACGCGGCCGCGCCCTCACGCAACCACGCGTGAACCGATCGCGACGCGACGACACGTGCGAGCACGCGGTCGAAAGCCGGCGTTGCGCCCAGGAACCATCGCGTGGGCGCGTGCACGGTGCAGGCACGTCGAGTCCGATCCATGCGCCAGCGAAGCCCGCGTCTCCCCCTGTTGCTCCCCCTCGCCGCGCTCGCGGCCCTGCTCGCCTGTGACGGCGACGAGCCGTCGGCAGACACCGACGCCGTGACCAAGCACGACGCCGGCCAGGCCGACGGCAAGAAGGACGCCAGCGACGATCTCTGCGCGGAGATCGGCAAGCCCGCCGGCTGCGATCTGTGCCAGGAGCTGGGCTGGTACGGCGATGGCGCGTGCGACGACTTCTGCAGCCAGCCCGATCCCGATTGCGGCGGCGCGCCGCAGCCGTCGGCGTCGTGCCGCAGCGCTGCGGGCGAGCTGCTGTCGCAGCTGGGCGAGCTGTCGTCCACACCCGGTACGGTCGCGTCGTTCGAGCTGGTCGACGCGTTCAGCGATCACGAGCTGATCCGCGCGACCATGACGCCCGCGGCCGACGCGGATCCCGACGCCGCGGTCGAGCAGTGGATGATCAACGCCGAGACCCTCGGCGGCGACCCGTGCCTGATCTACGGTGCGCAGCTGGTGTCGCAGGAGATCGACCTGCAGGACAGCGGCGCCAAGCCGGCGGGCAAGCCCAGCGCCGCGTGCGGCGACGCGGCCGAGGCTGCCGTGCAGGCCGTCGCCACGGTCAACGGCCAGTCGCCGAAGCTGGGCGCCGTCGCCCTGCTCGACGGCTTCTCCGACCGCGAGCTGCTGCGGGTGTCGCTGACGAACGACGATGGCGACGGCGACAGCTACCTCGTCAACACCGAGAGCCTCGGCGGTGATCCGTGCCTGGTCTACGGGCTGCAGCTGCGCAGCCAGCAGGTCGACCTGCGCAGCACCACCGAGTGAGCGCTCACGGGCACGCGACGCCGCCCTGGTTGCCGCAGACCGTACGCGTGCCCCACACGTCGATGCCGTTGGCGAAGGCCTGGGCCTCGGTGTCGAGCATCGCGCCGTGGTTGCTGATTTCGAGGTCGCCGCGCACCTGCGTCAGCGGCATGGCCAGCAGGCTCGCGAGTGCGGCGTTGTTCTGGAACCGCACGTCGGCCCACGCGTAGGTGAGGTTGCCCAGGGCGCCGATGTCGACCAGCACGTCGTTGTTGCTGATGATGATGTTGCCGTAGAACGTGCCGCCGGGCTCCTCGGCCCCGCCGGTGTCGCCGCCACCGGGATCCTCCGCGCCGGTGGTGGCCTCGCCCTCGTCGCCGCCGGAGCAGAACGGGCACTGGCCGATGAAGCCCGCGCCCGCGAGCGACGCGAGCGCGTCGTTGTCGTCGATGACGACGTCGCCGAACACGCTCATGTACGGCTGGAACGCCAGGCTCGTGAGCTGGGCGTTGCCCGCGATGGTGAGCCCGGCCCCGATCTCACCCAGCTGCTCCAGCCCGGTCAGGCTGACCGCGTCGCTGGCGGAGATGTCGACCGCACCGCCGACGAACGTCAGCTGCGCCAACGGCCGCAGATCCGCGGCGGTGCCGGTGACGACGAGGTCGCCCATGATCGAACCCACGCACGCCTGCGCGTCGACCTCCGCCTGCGTCGCCAGCTCGAGGTCGCCGTCGACCACGGTGCGTTGGTCGTCCTGGACCATCAAACCGCCGTTGTCACAGCGGTAGGTCACGCAGCCGTCGGGGGTCTCGTAGGTCGCGCCGTGCTCGATCGGTTGGTTGCCGTAGACGCAGTCCGACGGCGGCACATCCGTGGTCGCCACCGAGGTGTTCGTGTTCGAGTCCGACACGTCGCCGCTGCTGCTGCCGCCGCTCTCACCCTCGCTGCCCTCGGCACCGGGATCGATCGGACGGCCGCATGCGACCGCCAGCGTCAGCGCACCCAGCGAGAGACCCTTCTCAACCCAACCAGCTCGTTGCATGACTCGACCACCCAACCGTTCGCAACCGGTTCGCAACCGGCCCATCCACGGGCCACCCAACACCAACGATCCCAGCGTACGAGACGCAGCGGTGCGCGGCAAGCGTGACACGGCTGTCAGGGTCGAGCGCCGCCGATCCGGCAGGCGAACCAGCCCGGCAGCGGATGCGGCCACACCGCGATGCCCGCGGCGGTGCGGCCCACCGCCGACTCGCCGCTGATCCGGCCGCGCGGGTCCGCCCATCGCCACGCACGCGCTGGCGCGGCGGCCCCGATCCATGCTTCGATGGCGGCTGCGATGCACCGCGATCCACCGCGCTCCGGGGCCCTGTGCGGAGGTTTCGCGCCCGCGCGAGGCCTCGTCCACGGCGCGGCCCTGGCGCTGACGCTGCTGCTGCCCGCGTGCGACGACGACAGCTGCACGCTCGACCGTGGTCCGCTGTTCGAGCTGCACCTGGGCACCACCGACAACACCGCGGTCGCGCACGTGCGCGTCGAGGGCACGTACGAAGACACCGAGCTGCCGGTGTTCGGCTGCGGCGATCCGGACATCTTCGAGACCGCCCTCAGCGAGACCTGTCTGTACCTGTACGTGCCGGTGCCGGAGAGCCAGGAGTCCGGCACGGTCCAGCTCGTCATCGAGGCCGACGGCTACGAGCCCAAGAGCCTCGAGCACGAGGTCCTCAGCGACGGCTGCCACCTGCTGCCGAACCAGCGGCTCGAGGTGCCGCTGGTGCCGCAAGACGGCGGCTGAACGCCAGCGATCACGGCGCGGGCGCGAGCACGTCGCCCAGGCGCCGCTCGATCTCCGCGGGCGGCAGCGGCGGGTCGTCCTCGTCCTGTGCGTTGAGCTCGTCGAGGATGGCGGCGATGCGCTCGCGCGCCGCGTCCTTGCGCGCGTCGTGGACGTAGCCGGAGAAGATCGTGTCGCCGTTGGCGGCCTTGGCGATCTCGCGCTCGCGCTCGTGCTCGTCGAGGTCGGTGTAGAAGATCGAGCGGTAGCTGCGGTTGTAGTCCGACTCGCGGTAGATCTCGAACATCGTGCGGTCGTCGACGGCCATGGCGGCTGGGACCATGCCAAAAGCCGGGCCCGCGTGGAAGGCCGGCGCCGCCGCAGCGACGCGGGCGCGCACGTCGGACGACGCACGCCGGCACCGCGCGACGGCGCTGGCCCCACCGCCGCGCGCTCGCCTCTCCTCGCCGCCGGAGAGCCGGCCGATGTCGAAGCAGCCCACGTTGTTGCGCCTGTTGGGGCGCGCGCGCCAGATGGCGGAGCAGGCCCTGCCCGACGAGGTCAAGGACGCCGCGTCGCGCCTGCGCGACCGCGTGGTGCAGTCGGCGCCTGCGCCGCTCGCCGCGGCGATCGAGCGCATCACCGCGCGCACCGAGCACGAATCCGACGACGACGCCGAGATCACGCGCGTCCCCGCGAGCGCACCGCCCGAGGCCGCGGCAGCACCCGGAAGCCCGCGCCGAGCCAGCGCAGCGATCGCGCCAGCGTGCTCGAGCGCGTGCACGCTCGCGCCGAGCACGGGCTCAAGCCCGAGGACACCCTGGTGGTGATTCTACGCCACCGAGCGCGAGGCCGACGCGGTCGAGTCCATCGTCGCGCTGTTCGACGGCATCGAGACCACGGTCCGCGTGATGGACCTCGATCGCGAGCCCCAGACCAAGCGCCAGCTCGCGGGCCTGACCGACGTGATGGTGCCGCCGTACGTGTACATCAACGGCCGCTACTGGGGCGGGCAGTACGAGCTCACCGCGCTGGCCGGCGACGGCGAGCTGGCGGCGGTGGTGAGCAACCGGCTCGACGAGCTGTCGGCCGAGGCACGCCGCATCGGCAAGCTGCACGACAGCTTCTCGGACGACATCACGGTCGACAACATCCTGCGTCGCTGGCACGCGGGCCACATCCTGTGCGTCGACGACCTCGACGCGTGGCTCGAACGCGACAAGCACGGCCACGAGCACTTCTACTACCAAGGCGGCGAGCACTCGCCCGACGAGATGCCACGGGTCGCCGCCGAGATCGTCGCCTCGGTCGAGGCCGGGCGCTACGAAGCCAAGTGGCTGTTCGACCCGGTCGTGCACGTCCACTGAGGGCGGCCGTGGATCCCCGACGTCGCGAGCGCCTGCGCGGTCACCTGCGCCTCATCGACGACGGCGTCGCGCCGGTGGTCGCGCGCTGGCGCGAGCACATCCGCTGCGGACCCGGCTGCGGCGACTGCTGCCACCAGAGCTTCCGCGTGTCGGCGCTCGAGGGCGAGCTGCTGCGCGAGGGCCTCGCGGCGCTGCCGCCCGCGGTGCGCGACGACATCCTCGCGCGCGCCCATGCATGGCAGCCCGATCGCCGCATGCCCTGCCCCGCGCTCGACCACGAGGCGCGCTGCCGCTTGTACGATCACCGGCCGCGGATCTGCCGCAAGTACGGCATCCCGCTGTGGCACCCCGATCGCCCGCACGAGGTCCGCACCTGCCCGCTCAACTTCCGCGGCGTGGTCGAGCATCGATGCCGACGCGATCCTCGAGCCGCAGGCGCAGTGGGCGAGCGAGTGGATCCGGCTGCGCGACGCACTGGGGATCGCGCGGGGGCCGGGGGCCACACCCGACGACTTCATCGCCGCGCACCTGCGCGAGGGCGCGGATCCGTCGCCGGACGCCGGCGCGCTGCCGGGTCTGTAGTCGCAGGCACGGCGTGCGCTGCGACGCGGCCGCGATCGTGCACGCGCGGTCACGTCGCTCGCGAAGATCGCGGGCTGCAACCCCTTCCAAGCCGGGCCGTCGTTGCGTACGGTTTGCTCGGGGGTCGAGGGTTCATGGCACGACGCGCATGGGCGAGCTCGCTGGGGTCCTTGGGACTCCTCGCGACGCTCGCGGGATCCGGCTGCTACACCGGCCTGGCCGGGGGCACCGCGGGTGCCGACGGTGACGGCGGCAGCGATGCCGGCGACGCCGGCACCACCGATGGCAACGATGGCGGCGACGCCGGCCCCGCGGACGAGCTGCCGGCGCCGACGACCCGGCTGTTCCGCCTCACCCACGTGCAGTGGGAGAACACGGTGCAGGACCTGCTGTACCTGCCCGAGCCCACGGGGCTGTCGGCCGACTTCCGCACCGACCCCAACGTCGGCGGCTTCCTCTTCGACAACAACGCGGCGACGCTCGAGGTCGATCAAGCGCTGTGGCAGAGCTACCAGCGCGCCGCGGTGCAGATCGCGGAGATGGTCACGGGCGATCCGACCCTGCTGGCCGCGATCGTCCCGCCCGACGGCGGCGATCCCGACGCGCGCGCGCTGCAGTTCGTGTCGGAGTTGGGCCGCCGCGCCTATCGCCGCCCGCTCGCCGACGACGAGCGCGACGCGCTGCTGGCCAGCTTCGACGCCGCGCCCGCACTGTACGAGGGCGTCGATCCCTTCGTCGCGGGTGTGCGGCTGGTGATCGAGACCGTGCTGCAGTCGCCGCACTTCCTGTATCGCATCGAGACCTCGACCACGCCCGACGGTGACGTCATCCCGTTGACCAGCCACGAGCTGGCGCAGCGGCTTTCGTACCTGCTGTGGGACTCGATGCCGGACGACGCGCTGTTCGACGCCGCGGACGCCGACGAGCTGATCAGCGCAGATGGCCTGCGCGCGCAGGCCCAGCGCATGCTCGACGACGCACGCGCGCGCCCGGTCGTGCAGCACTTCCACGATCAGGCCTTCGACACCAAGAAGTTCGCCAACGCCGCGCCCTCGCCGGCGTTCTACCCCGACGCGCCCGAGGACATCGGCGCCATCGCGCTCGAGGAGAACCACCGCTTCATCGAGGACGTGGTCTTCGAGCAGGACGGCGGCATCGCGGCGCTGCTCACCTCCAACGAGACCTTCGTCAACGACCAGCTGGCTGCGCTGTACGGCCTGCAGGGCAGCTACGGCGCCGAGTACCAGAAGGCCACGCTGGATGCGGCCCAGCGCAAGGGCCTGCTGACGCAGATCGGCTTTTTGGCGGCCAACTCCTCGACCGTCAACCCCGACCCGATCCACCGCGGGGTGTTCATCGCCAAGCGGCTCGCGTGCATGACCATCGCGGCCCCGCCCAACGGCGTGCCGCCGCTGCCCCCGGCCGACGGCCGCTCGAACCGGCAGACGGTCGAGGACCACACGCAGCAGCCCGGCACCGCCTGCGTCGGCTGCCACGCGACCTTGATCAACCCGTTCGGCTTCCCGTTCGAGAACTACGACGCGGTCGGAACCTGGCGCACCGAGGACGCCGGCTTCGCGGTCGATGCCGCCGCGGACGTATCGCTCGACGGCGGCACGGTGCACGTCACCAGCGCGGTCGAGCTCGCCGACGCCCTGGCCGCGAGTCCGTCGGTCCACGAGTGCTACACCAAGCACTGGGTCGAGTTCGCGTTCGGCCGGCCCTTCGCGCCCGAGGACGAGGCCTTCGCCGCACGCGTGGGCGAGGCCTCGCAGACCGGGGACATGGCCGTGCGCGAGCTGCTGCTCGAGATCGCCGCCAGCAACGCCTTCCGCAATCGCGCGACCCAGGAGCTGCCATGAAGATGCTACGTCGACACGTGCTCCGCGGCCTCGGCGGCGCCGCCGTCACGCTGCCGTTCCTCGAGGGCCTGGCCCCGCGCCGCGCCGTCGCGGCGGGCGAAGCGGTGCCACCGTTCGCGATCTTCTTCCGCCAGGCCAACGGCGTCGCGTGCGAGCAGAACACCGACATCGGCGCGGAGCCCGAGCGCTTCTGGCCCATCAGCGAGGGTCCGCTCACCGCCGACAGCGTCGCCGGGCGCGCGATCGACGAGCTCTCGGCGTACCTCGATCGCCTGCTCGTGGTGGGCAACATCAACATGCAGGACTTCAACTACGCCGACGGCCACGCCCGCGGCGCGCTGCAGCTGCTCACCGCGCAGGGCCCCACGGTCGAGGGTGTCGGCGGCGACTCCGAGGCCAACGGCGAGTCGATCGACAACCGCATCGGCCGCGAGCTCAACGAGGGCGGCCGCGACTCGCTGTTCCTCTACGCCGGCCAGCCCGGCGGCTGGCTCGGCGGCCCGTGCATCTCGTACCGCGGCCCGGCGCAGCGGCGCGCCGCGATCGCGGATCCGCGCCAGGGCTACATGGGCATGATGGGCATCGACGAGGCCCAGTTCGCCGACCTCGCCGCGCGACAGAAGAGCGTCAACGATCTGGTCCGCGGGCAGATGCAGACGCTGATGGCACGCCCGGAGTTGTCGGCCGGCGACCGCATGCGGCTCGAGCTGCACTTCGACAGCATCCGCGACCTGGAGAACTCGCTGTCGTGCAACTTCACCGCCGAGCAACAGGCCATGCTCGACGGCATGAGCCAGGGCTACGACAGCGACGACGGCAACGCCGTGCTCGAGGCCATCAAGGCCCACATGCACGTCGCGGCGCTGGCGGTCGCGTGCGGCTACACCCGCTCGGTCGCGATCCAGCTCGGCAGCGGCAACGACGGCTCCACCCGCTTCGCCAACCTCGAGACCGGCGAGCTGATGGAGAACTACCACTACATCTCGCATCGCCGCGCCTCGCACGACAGCAGCGGCGCGATCATTCCCAACAGCGATCTGCTCCACCACTACGTCGATCGCCACTTCGCGCGGGCGTTCGCCTACCTGCTCGACCGTCTGGCCGAGTACGACCTGCCCGACGGCAGCAAGCTCATCGACTGCGGCGTCGCGGTGTGGTGCAACGACGACGGCAACGGGCCGGGCCACTCGCCCAACAACATCCCGTTCGTCATCGCCGGCAGCGCTGGCGGCTTCCTCAAACAGGGCCAGTACCTGCGCATGCCCGACGAGACCAACCACGCGCGCATGCTCAACACGCTGGGTAGCGCCGCGGGCCTGCGCAAGGGCGATGGCAGCCTGATCGACGACTTCGGCGATCCGAGCCTGGCCCGCGCGCCGCTCGATCAGCTGCTCGCGTGAGCGCGGCCGGCTAGTCGCGGCGGGCGAGCTTGCCCGCCGCGCGGGCCATCTCGACGAACTCGCGGCGGTCGCCGTTGCGATCACGGCCGAGGCTGCCGCGCGCGAGCTCGAGCGTCGCATCCCAGCTGGCGCGGCCCTTGTACTTCGAGTCACGCAGCAGCAGGCCGAACTCCGCCACCGCCGCGGCGAAGCGGAAGTCGTCGCTGGGCGCGGCGCGGACCGCGGCGACGACCGGCACCTGCAACATCGTGCTCTCGTCGCTCTCGGGCGCCTTGTAGCGGATCTTCACGTTCATGAGTTCACCGCTGGTGGTCGCGACCGTCGGCGCGCGGCCGCCTTGGTACTTGAGCGCGTCGACCTTGCCGGCCGTCGCCGCGCCGCGGCTGCGCGGCACGATCTCGTACATCGCAGTGACCTCGTGACCGGCACCGATGTCGCCGGCGTCCTTGCCGTCGTCGTTGAAGTCCTGGTGCGCGAGCACGCGGTTCTCGTAGCCGATCAGTCGGTACGACTCGACCTCGGCGGGGTTGAACTCGACCTGGAGCTTGACGTCCTTGGCGATCGTCACCAGGGTCGCGTCGACCTCGCGCATGAGCACCTTCTCGGCCTCGCGCTCGCTGTCGATGTAGGCGTAGTTGCCGTTGCCGTGGTCCGCGAGTGCCTCCATCGACGCGTCGTCGAGGTTGCCGCGGCCGAGCCCCAGCACGGTCAGGAACACGCCCGAGTCGCGCTTGGCCTCGATGAGGTCGACCAGCTCGCCGACGCTGCTGGGCCCGATGTTGAAATCGCCGTCGGTCGCCAGGATCACGCGGTTGACCGCGCCCGGCGTGAAGTTGCGCGCGGCCAGCTCGTAGGCGGCCTCGATGCCGGCGCTACCGTTGGTGCCGCCGCCGGCCTCGAGTCGTCGCAACGCCCGCATGATCTCGCGGCGGTCGTTGGTCGGCTCCAGCACCACACCCGAGGCGCCGGCGTAGACCACGATCGACACGCGATCCTGCGACCGCAGCTGCTCGGCCAAGAGCCCCATCGCGTGCTTGAGCAGCGGCAGCTTGTCGGGCTCGTTCATCGAGCCCGACACGTCGAGCAAGAACACCAGGTTGCGCGCCGGCGCGGTGCCGGGCGCCAGCGTGCGCCCCTGCAGGCCCAGGTGCACCAGCAGGTGATCGGGTTGCCACGGACAGCTCGAGACCTCGGCATCGACCGAGAACGGATGCGGCCCCTGCGGCGCGTCGTACTCGTAGTCGAAGTAGTTGACCAGCTCCTCGATGCGCACCGCCGCGGCCGGCGGCAGCATGCCGTCGCGCACGAACCGTCGCGTGTTGCTGTACGACGCCGTGTCGACGTCGGTCGAGAAGGTCGACAGCGGGTCGTCGGCCACCGCGATGAAGTCGTTCTCGACCAACTCGGCGTAGGCCTCGGTGTTGGACCCCGGCACCTCGGCCCCGTCTTGGGCCGTGGGCGCCGACGGCATCCCCATGCTGTCCATCGCGGCCAAGCCCCCGTAGGGCGCCCCCCCGCTTCTCTTGGCGCAACCGCCGAGCGCGCTCGCGAGGGTGAGGGTCGACAGGGTCACGGACAGCAGTCGGGACGAACGCATGGTCGGGCCTTCCGCGGCCCCGAACGCCGGCCGCGGCGCCGGGCTTTCACGGTGCCCGGGCGGCCGCCGCGTCCTGGGCCGCCGCGGCCGCGAGCTCGCGCTCCAGCTGCAGCAACCGCGCGGTCTCGGCCGCGCGGGCTCAGGCGAGGTGGCGGCCGCGCTGTGCAAGGCGACGGATGGGTGTGAGACGCGGCTGTCGTTTCACCTGTGTGTGGCGGCGTTGGCGATCGCGGCGTACCGTGACTCGGGGCTGTCGTACGCGAAGGTCTGCGGGGACTGAGCGGACACGTTGCCCCTTCGCGCGAGCGACAATGTCGTCCGCGCGGTCGCGCTGCATCCTGTGGCATGGCTCAACGATCCCCGGAGGCCGGTCGAGGGTGAGCCCGGGCTGAGCGCCTGCCACGGCGCAGGCACCTCGGCTCCACGCCTTGGCGCGGATTTGCTCGCTCCGCTATCCTCGACGACGGTGGCCAATCGTCCGGAGCCGGAGGCACGAGTCGCACCGCTGGTGCCGAAGCTGGAGCTGCCTCGGGGCGGCGGGGCGATTCGCGGGATCGACGAGAAGGTCGCGAGCACCCCTCACACCGGGTCGCTCGGGGTGACGATCGGACTGCCGACGACACCCGGCCGGGCGCTCACGCCGGAGCTCTCGCTGCGCTACGACTCGGGCACCGGCAATGGCCCCTTCGGGGCCGGCTTCGCCCTCGACGTGCCGAGCGTTTCTCGGCGTACGAACAAAGGGGTGCCGCGGTACGACGCGAGCGACGTCTTCGCGCTACCGGGCGCCGACGACCTGGTGCCGGCGCTGGTGGAGACCGACGGTGCGTGGGGGATCGACGAGCGGATCGAGGACGGATACCGCGTGCGCCGCCATCGCCCGCGTGTCGAGCAGGCGTACTCCCGGATAGAACACTGGGTCCCGCCTGGCGGCGCGGGGTCGTTCTGGAAGGTGACGACCAGCGAGAACGTCACGCACGTCTTCGGGACGACCGCCGGTAGCCGCGCCGTCGATCCTGATGCCCCGACCCGGGTGTTTCGGTGGGCGCTGGACGAAACGCGGGACGATCGCGGGAACACGATCAAGTACGAGTGGACCAACGCGCACGGAAGCCTCTACCTCGCGCGCGTGCAGTGGGGGAATCTCGCGGTCGATCCCGAGCCGGACGACTTCGTCTTCGAGCTTCGCTTCGAGTACGGCGAGCGCGCTGATCCATTCTCCTCTCACCGCAGCGGCTTCGAGATCCGTACGACACAGCTGTGCCGGCGCGTCGCGTTGTTTCATCGGGTCACAGGCCCTGGCGGACTGGGAGATGCGCCGGTGCTCGTCCGTTCTCTCGATCTCGAGTATGACGAGCACCCGGCATTGGCCCATTTGCTCATCGTCCGCGGCTGGGCGCATGGCGAGCGGGAGATCCTGCCGTTGCCGCCGATGCAGCTCAGCTGGACGAGCGCCCGCGTCGACTCCATCGTGCGGACGCTCGATGCGGCATCGGGCGATCCGCTCCCGTTGGGGATCGACGGACCGAGTGCCTGGGTCGATCTGGCCGGCGAGGGGCTGAGCGGAGCGCTCTACGAATCGGGCCGCGGTTGGCACTGGGCACGAAACCTCGGCGCCGGCCGATTCGCGCCGATTCGTGCACTTCCCGTGCAGCCCCATCCCTCCCTCGTGGACGGGTTGGCGTTCGGCGATCCAGAGCAACGGGGGCAGACGGCGCTAGTTGCGTGGTCGGGCGTCGCACCGGGATATCGCTACACCGACGGCACGAAGTGGGAACCGTGGCATGCGTTGCCTCCATCGCCTGCGTTCGAACAAGACCCTCACGCGCGCATGCTCGATGTCGATGGTGACGGACTCCCAGACCTCGTCGTCACCGAGCACGAGGCGCTGCGGATCTACCCGTCGCGTGGCGGTCGTGGGTTCGGCCCAGGCCAGCTGGCGCCGTACCCGACCGACGAGCACGGGCCACCCGCGTTCGTGTTCGGCGACGGCGACGAGTCGATCTTCCTCGCGGACATGTCAGGGGATGGACTGACGGACGTCGTCCGCATCCGCAACCGGCAGGTCTGCTACTGGCCCAACCGCGGGCATGGGCGGTTCGGCGGCCGCGTGGTGGTGCACTTGCCGGCCGGGCACGCGTTCGACAGCGACGAGGGCTTCGATCCGAGCCGGCTCCGACTCGCGGACGTGGATGGCTCAGGGCCGACCGACATCGTGTACCTCGGCGGCCGCGGCATCACGCTGTGGCGGAACCTCGCGGGCAACCGATTCGCGCCGCCCGAGCACGTGCCGGGCCCGGCCGTCGACGCGCTCAGCAGGATCACGATCGTCGATATCGAGGGCGACGGCACGGGGTGTCTCGTGTGGTCGACCGCGCTCGCGGCGGACCATCGCCCATCGATTCGCTACGTGCGGCTGAGCCGTTCCGCGGATCCAGCCGTCGATCGCTCGCTCAAGCCGCACCTGCTGGCGGGCGTCGACAATGGCCTCGGTGCGCGCTCGGAGATCGAGTACGGCGCGTCGACTGCCGCGTACATCGCGGATGAGCGTGCAGGCCGACCGTGGGCGACTCGGCTCCCGATGCCGGTTCACGTCGTCACTCGGATCACGCGCGTCGACGAGATCACCGGCGCGCGGCACGTGACCCGCTTCGCCCATCACCACGGGTGCTGGGATCCGGTCGAGCGCGAGTTCCGGGGCTTCGGCATGGTCGAGCAGTGGGACGCGGACGAGTACGACGCGAAGCACCGCGGCGACCCGATGTTCGTCCCGCCGGCGCACACCAAGACGTGGACGCACGTCGGCGTGCTCGGCCGCGAGTCCGCGTTGCTCGAGCAATTTCGCGGCGAATGGTACGCGGGCCTGCCCACGCTCGCTTCTGACGAGATCACCGATCGGACGGACGCCGAGAGTGTGAGGCTCGCGACGCGTGCGCTCGGCGGGCGAGGGCTGCGCGACGAGGTCTACGCCGACGACGCTGCGCTCGTCGGCGAGGAGGTGGCGAGCCGACCCTTCGTCGTGCGGCAACACCGGTGGTGCGTGCGGATGCTGCAGCCCGGGCACGCGGGGCATCCGCCGTGTTTCGCCGTCGATGCGTTGGAGTCCTTGGAGTGCCACACCGAGCGGCTACGCGACGACGCGCGCATCAGTCACACGCTGCAGCTCGAGTACGATCGTTTCGGGCACCCGCTCGTGACGGCGAGCGTTGCCTATGGGCGCGGGGGAGAGGTCGTCGCAGACGACGAGCAACGTCGCACGCACGTCCATGTCGCGTTGGCGCGCGTGGGCAACGTCGACGAGGAGCCCACCTGGTATCGGCTCGGTGTGCCGCTCGCGTCGACGACGTGGGAGATCGTCGACGCGGCCGCGCCGATCGGGCCGCTGTACACGGCCGCCGAACTGCGGCCGATGCTGCACGCCGGACGGCTCATCGCGGCCGAGGTGAAGCTGTACCAAGCCGACACCGCCGACGACACTCCGCTCGCACCCGACGTGTTCGAGTCGCGCGCACTGCCGTACGAGAGCTACCGGCTCGCGTTCACGGCGGCGCACCTCGATGCCCTCGCGGCGGTGACCCGTGACGGTGGGGCCGAGCTGGTCACGTTGCTCGAGGGCGACGCGGGGTATGCGTCACGGTCCGCCCCGGTGGGCTCCGATCCGCTCGCCTGGCTCGCCCGTGAGCACGAGGAAGGCACGGGTTACTGGATCCCGAGTGGTCGTGCGCTCCTGGATCCGCTGTCGTTCTACACACCATTCGCGTTCGTCGACCCGTGGGGCGCGCGCACGGACGTGAAGTACGACGAGGCGACGCGGATGCTGCTGGTCGAGCTCGAGGCGCCCGCGGCCCAGCTCGGCGAGCCGCGGAACCGGACCAGGGTGACGACGATCGACTACCGGCACATGGCAGCGGCCGCGATGGAGGACCCGAATGGAAGCCGAGTCGAGCTCGCTTTCGATGCTCGCGGTGCCGTGATTGCCCGCGCGGTCGTCGGCACCCCGTTGGCGCCGACCGGAGACTCGCTCGAGGTGCCCACCGAGACGTTCGCCTACCAGTTCGATGTTCTGCCGGCGTCCGCGCGCACGCGTTCGCGGAGGTTCCACGGTGTCGAGGCGTTCGAGGAGGCGGTCGCGCTCTTCGACGGATTCGGACGCACGCTCGTCACGAAGGTGTCGGCGGATCCGGGCGTTGCGCTTTCCGTGGTCGGGGATGCCGTGGTCGAAGCCTTCGCGGCGCCGCGCTGGATCGGCAGTGGCCGCGTGCGCTACGACAACAAGGGCGAGGCGGTGCAGACGTTCGAGCCGTACTTCTCGGCGACCGACGGCTGGGAGGACGACGTGCGGCTCGATGCGGTGCGGCCGTCGTCGGTGGTGATTCGCGATGCGCTCGGTCGCGTCATGCGGACGACGCACGAAGACGGGACCTTCGCGGAGGTCCGGGTCACGCCGTGGTCGCAGGAGGCGTGGGACGAGAACGACACGGCCGAGGTCCTCGCGGGCCGAGCGGGAACACCGGGCGTGGCGCACTTCGATGCGCTGGGGCGCACCATCGCACAGGACGATACGATCGCCGCGGGGCGCGTCGCCCGGACGCGCACCGAGTACGACGCGGTCGGCGACCCTCGCGTCGTCCGCAACCCGCTGGGCCATCCGGTGCGGACATACGTCCGCGATCTCGCCCGGCGGGTTTGCGTCGAGCACGGCGTCGATGACGGGCAATCGGTCAAGCTGCTCGCGGCCGACGACCAGCCGCTGCGCACGCGCACGGCGAATGGTCATGTCGTGGCGACGACGTACGATCGCTTGCGACGGGCGACGGCGACGCACGTCCGCATGGTGGGCGGGACGGAGTTTCCTGCATCCCGAACGTGGTGGGGTGAGGGGGCTCCGGACGCGGAGCGTGACGCCGCCAACCTGCGCGGTCGGGCATGGCGTGTGCTCGATCCGGCCGGGGAAATCACCACGCACTACGACTCTGTGGGGAACGCGGTCGAGGTGGTTCGGCGCATCTTCGAAGCGCCGGGGGAGGGCGCGGAAGTCGACGTCGACGCCGCGGTGCTGTCGGCCGAGGCGTTCGCGACGCGGACGAGCTTCGATGCGCGGGGCAGGGCGCTCACGGTGTCGACGACACCCGATCCCCGGGTCCAGTCGCGGGGGTATGGGCTCGACGGGCGGCTGGCGAGGGTGACGGTGGATGGGCTCGCCGTCGCGACAATCGAGCACGACGCGAGCGGACGGCGCAAGCAGATCGCGTACGGGAACGGTGTCGTCACGACCTACGAGTACGATCCCGCGCGGCAGCGACTCGTCCGCCTGCTCAGCAAGCGCGGAGCGACCACGCACCAAGACCTGAGCTACACGTACGATCTCGTCGGAAACGTGAAGACGATCGTGGACGCGTCGCAGCCGGCGGTGACCACGGCGAACGAGGTGGTCACCGCGCGTTCGACGTTCGAGTACGACGGCCTCTATCGGTTGGTGACGGCGACCGGTCGCGAACATCGGGACCAGGCGATCGGGGACCAGCGCGCGATCCCGGAGGCGTTCGCAGCTGCCGGCGACACGAACGACATGCAGCGCCTCACGATGTACGAGGAGCGCTACGTCTACGACGACGCTGGCAACATCTCGCGGATCGAGCACGACGCGGGCGGCCAGACCCGCTGGGTGCGGCAGTACACGTACGACTACGAAGAGACCGACGGCCGGGTGGCATCGAACCGGCTGTCGGCGACGACCGTCCCGGGTCATGCCGGGGCGCTGCAGCGGTACATCCACGACGACGCGGGCAACATGGAGGAGATGGTCGGTCTCGCGTCGATGACGTGGGACTGGCGCAACGCCATGGTGCGTTGGTCGACGTCGACGGACACGCAGGCACTTTCGTGCACGTACGACGGCGCAGGTCAGCGCGTGACGAAGTGGTCGCGAGGGGCGGCGACGAGCACACGGCGTACCGTGCGGATCTATCTCGGGGGGCTGGAGATCTACCGGGAGATCGAGAACGGCGAGGTGGTGCTCGAGCGACGGTCGCTGCAGGTGATGGACGACGAGCGGCGGATCGTGATCGCGGAGCACGACGAGGGGCCGCAGGCGATCGGGTCACTGGTGCGGTACCAGCTCGAGAACCATCTCGGCTCGTGCTCGGTGGAGCTCGGTGGGGTCGGGTTCGGGGACGCGCAGGTGCTGAGTCACGAGGAGTTCCATCCGTATGGGACGACCGCGTATTCGGCGGCGAGCTCAATGCTGGAGGGGAGGCCGAAGCGGTACCGGTTTACCGGGATGGAGCGGGATCAGGAGAGCGGGCTGCAGGTGCACGGGGTGCGGTACTATGCGGTTTGGCTGGGGCGGTGGGTGTCCGCGGATCCGATTGGGATCGCTGGTGGAGTCAACCCTTCGCTGCGGCGGCGGCAACCCTCCCTCATGCACAGACAGGTCGGGCCTCGATGCCATATCCGTACATACCTATGAAATAACAGTTCAGATCGGAACCGCTGTCCACTTCTACGCAGGACAGGCAAAGCACTTTTTCGTCCGTATATTCGGGAAGCACCAAATGCTCGCCCTTTGCGTACGCGGGAGCAGTATCGACGCTGCGCCTCACCAAACATGATGGAAGTCTAAATCTAGCCGCGACGACGACCGGAAGCGAGCGAGCGGCGAGGACGTGCGTACCGGTGTGTTCCCGAGCGGAAGGTTATCTTGCGGGCGGCTGCCACCGCCGCGAGGGTTGCGAAGGCATAGGCCCGAGTGCCACAATCTTGCCTCGGAACTCAATTCCACCACCGACGCCGGAGAATCCTTCCGCGCTGGGATCTTTTGGCCCCCAGCACTTCTGTAGCGCGCAAAGTTGGGCGCGTCGAACTGGCGAGCGCCACGACGTTAAAGGCAGCCCTCGGCGGCACCGGGAGGCTTGCGAGCCTAGGTATTACGGCGCTAGCTCAGCCTGGGGAGGTATTGCGCACCAGTAGGATGTCTATGGCGCCAAACGGCGTCGATCCCTTGGCCGGTTTACCGGGCCTGGTTACAAGCAAGGTGATGCCGCCAATGGTTGCATCGCCAGCCCGGTCTTCAAAGCGCGCACGCGGCGCGTTCGTCATTCAGTTCGGATTTTATTACATCGCATTCCGATTGGGTTCGGCTACGAGTTCACCGCTGAAACGGAGACCGTCTATTCGAAAGCGTATCTCAAGCCGTCGGCGTGCAGGGCAGTGGCGTGTCGCGATCCTGTTTTGCAGCGATTTCCAGATGTAGTACCCCTGACTCGCGAGAAGGTCCGGGACTACCGGGAGGGGCTGGGGGCGGAGCAACCGCGGCCGAAGTGGTTTCCCGACGATTGTAGGAGCTAGCGGCGCCAATCATGGTGCGAGCGGCCCTGGGCGCCATCCCGATTCTCACGATTTCGTCGCGGTTCGTATGAGGTTCGCCACCAGCACGCCCGACCTCTCGCTGGACGTCCCAGTTGAGAGCCTGACTCGCCCACTTTCTCCGGCGGCGTCCTTGGGTGTGAACGAGTATCCGGATGTACCAACTGGCGCCGGAACGACATCTCGCTGCCAGATCCCGCTGCGCCCGCTCATCGCGTACTCCGACGCGGCGTCCCCATCTCCGCTGCCGTCCTCGTCTACGAACAAGGTCAGTGACGCGATCGACCACGCTGCCTCGTTGCCCGACAGCGGCAGGAACGGTGTGAAGTCCAGATCCAGCTCGAATGCCTCCCCCGCCTCGCGTGCCTCCCTCGTCGCTGCCCACGCCGCGCTGAAGTCGTGCTCGAGGCTGAAGAGTCTCGTCATCGTTGGCGGTTCGTCGCGGACCAAGGCCGCGCGCGCCTTGCGTAGCTCCTCCGTCCCCTCCCGCGCCGTATACCGCATGTGCAGGATCACATCCGTCAAGCTCGCCGGATCGAACTGGTTCTGCTCGGGCTTCAGTTCCAGCTTCCACCGCGAAATCGCCCCCGCCCCCTCGAACGGCAGGTAGCGTTCGTCGCGGAGGTTCGTTTCGAACATCCCCGAGTCGTTCTGGCCGCCGCTCGTGACGATCGACTCGATCCCGTTGGGCAAGACGCGGAGATCCCCGGTCTCGCTTCCCGTCTCTCGGATCGCACTGCGCTCGAGCGTCAGCTTCGCGTTGATGCTCGCGTGTGCCCCGACGACCGCTGGAATCGTGAGCGACACGGACTTGATCCGGCGGAGGTAGTGCCCGGGGTGATCGACATCGAAGTGCTTCTCCTCGAGTTCGATCATGCACTCCCCGGTCATCCTGAGCGCGAAGAGCTGGTTCCCGTCCAGCAGCGACAGCGAGATGTGCTTGGTGATCTCGTAATCGCGACGGTTCTCGTCGAGGTACGCCATCTCCATTAGGCGCAGCTCCTGGTGCAGCCGCGTCCCCGCCAGCAGCCCTCGGCGCAGATCGTCCCAGTGCGCGACGCCGATGTAGCTGCGTCCCTTCGCTCCGCGCTCGAACTGGAAGCACTTCTCCGCGCGTCGAGCCATGTCGAGCGCGAGCTGGAAGGCTGCGCCGTACGCGGTGGATGCCTCGCGCGCCATCCAGTCGAACAGCTCGCGGTTCGTGAACTTCGAGCGCATCTGCGCATCGACGGCTCTCGCGTTGTCGCGTTGGCGGTCGTGGTTCGCGAGATCGCGCTCGGCCATCGCGACGCGGATCTGTGCTGCTGCGATTTGTTGATCGAGCTGGCGGAGTTCGCCGAGGGCGACGCGGCCTTGAAAGTTCCATTCCTCGCTCCGACGATCGTAGGCGGCCTGTGTTCCAGCTTGCTGCCCAAGGGCAGCGTGCAGCTGACCGGACACCCCGACCGCGCGTGCTGAGGCTTCGAACGCGGCCGCGATCGACGGCGGTCCCCAAGTCGAGTTGATGCCGGCAGTGCCGAGAGTGATTCTGGGGAACGCGGCAAGAATGCCGGCGACGGTTTCCAGCCCGCCTCTGATTGTGCTGTAGACGGTGGACGCGATGGCGTACTTCTCCGCCTGCGTCTCCTTCGCGTTCATCCGCTGCAGCACCTCCTGGTAGTGCGCCCGCCGCATCTCCACCGTATCCCGCTGCCGCTCGAGCGCCGCGAGTTGCCGCTCCGCCTCCTGCAGCTGCCCCTGCCGGACGCTCCGCACGGCATCCAACAACGCGACCTCTTGCGTCGAGCGCAGCCGCGACAGCTCCTCCGCGTCCCGCTTCTCCAGCACCGCGAGCAGCTCCGACCCCAACGCCTTCACGTCGTTGCACAGCTCGAGCGCCTTTTGCGACACGATCGGGTAGCGATACGACGGCAGCGGGACGCTGCTCCCGTCGAGCACGCGTCCGATGTCGACCCCCGCAGCGGTGGCGCGCACCAGGATTGCCGGGTCGATCGGGGGCTCGAACAGCGGCAGCGAGATCGCGTTGCCGTCGATGTCCTGGCAGTGGCGGATCTTGAACAGTCTGTCGGCGACGGTGTCCCAGTAGGCGAGCAGCTTCTCGTTCGGCGGCACGCAGAAACGGACGGTGTCGAACACCGGCCACGTCGGCGTCTCGGATGCACAGCCGGGGTTGGTTTCCATCTCGCCGAGCACGTCTTCGAGCCGCTTCTCGAGCGAATCCTGAGCGGCGAGCACGTCTTTCGGTGTGACCGACTGTGCACTGCCGCGCGGCACTGCGCGGGGGCGCGGGCCGAGGATCTGCGCTGCCGTGACGTAGAGCAGCGTCGCGTGGTTGTTCGCTTCGAGCGTGCGTCTGCGGAAGAGCTGATCGCCCCAGCCGATCAGGCAGTCGAGGTACCGCATCACGACCATCCGCATGTACGCGCCTGGCCGCAGCCGCGCGATGAGGTGAGGGTTGAACGGCTCGTTGCGGTATGCGTCGAGCTGCGCGAGGACGCTGGCGAGCGCCCGCTTGTTCGGGGCATCGCTCCCGAGGACGGCCAGGATGTCGACGACCGAGGTCGGCGTGCCTACTTCACGGAAGGGTACGAACTGCCAGTAGCGGCTCGGGCCAGACGCATCGGCCGCGACGCCAACGGTCGGGTCGAATACCAGCTGCAGGTAGCCGAGCGCCTCCTCGTAGCGGTCGGACTGCATCAGCCTGACCGCGATGAGCAGCGGGGCGTGGAAGAACAGCTCCCAGTTGTAGGTGGCGTAGGCTCCGCTGCGCGAGAAGTCGATCGCCTCCACCGGGTACGGCTTGGTGACCCGGTCCGGCTTGTAGAACTCGACGAACGTCTGCGGCTTCTTCGTCAGACCCTGGCTTCGCTGGGTCTCGAGCGAGAGCAGCGCCTCGAGTGAGCTTGTCTCCGCGCGCTGCGCGAGCTCGCAAACCTGCGGGTGCTCCAACGTGCTGACGCGGTAGAACCGGGGGGCGTCGGGGTTGTCCACCGGCGCCGAAAGATCGAGCGCCGTCGAGCCGTCATCCTTCGCGCCGTCGAGCGCGATCGAGAGCACGTGCTTCACGGCGTCGTTCGCCGACGCCGCGGATCCGACGAAGTACTTCCCCTCGCCGAGCACACGGAGTCGGGGCGGTGTCGGGGTCGGCTCGATCACGAACGTGTCGCGCTCGTTTTGGAAGACGAATGCCCGCGTGGTGAATGCGTCGTCGACGAGGTCGGGCGTGAGTTGATACCGCCCCAAGCGCGGTGTGCTTGGATTGAAGACCCAGTCCATCGTGCCGCCGGAACCGAGGATGAGGATCCCTTCGCCCGTGAGCGGGCGGACGCAGCTGGTGTCGAGCCCGAGGTTCCCAGCGAGTCTCTGTCGCATTGCCAGCGGGCGCTTGCTGGAGTCCGGCTTCAACGCAGAGACGCCACCCGGAGCAGAACACGTCGGCAGGGCTATGTCCCCGGTCGCGAGCATCTCCACGCCCGACTGTGCCTCCACGCGCGACAGCTCCACGCTGACACTCAAGGATCCTGGACTCGCCTTCGCGATGTATGCGAACTTGTCCGATCCGATCTTGCTCGCGGTCGCCACTTCTTCGGGATCCATCGAGCGCTTGGCCCCCCATCGCCCGTGCTCGCGCTCGACCCAGAAGAATCGGATCGCCCAACGCTTCAACGGCTCGCCCGCAGCGTCCTTTCCACCGCTCGGATCCCGCTCCTCCCGGATCACCGGCCAGATCACCGTCGGCCGACCGTTGCTCACGGTCACCATGACGTGCTCACCCTCGATGTCCGCGTCGAGCTTCTCCCACGGCGTCCACTGCGACTCACCGATGCGCTGGCGGTAGAAGTGCGTGCGGGGCTGCGACCACCGGCGCCCCACGACGTGCAAGACCTTCGCGCAGTCGCTACGCTTCTCGGTGAACACGGCGACGATCTCCAACCGCCCGACCTCGTGCACCGCCCCGAGGTAGCCACGAAATGCCGATTGGACGTTGACCTTCGTGAGTTCCTGCTGCGCGAGCGCGCCCTCGAGCTCGACGAACGGCGGGGTCTTGTCGTCGCGGAGCTCGGGCTCGATCCAGTTCTCCGGATACAGGAAGACCTTGCGGTTGGCCTGCCACACGCGGAAGTTCTGCATCCACCGCCACCACTTCGCGACGTCGGCGGAGAGCGGGACCTCGGGCTCGAGTCCCATGATGCAACGATGGATGAACAACTGGACTGCGCCGATCGCCGCCTTGACCCGCGACGTGGACAGGCACGGGCTGACCTGCGTGTCGATGAGCATCGTCGCCAGGAGATCGTCGGGCGGCGTCGCGGTGTGCTGGAGCTTGTGGGCGACGAGCGCGTCGCGACGCTCGAGCCGCAGGCGGTCGTGCGCCTCGCGACCCACCTCCGCCCAGCGGTTGGGCGCCATCGATGCAGTCACCGCGGCCTCGAGGCTCGCCGCGTCGTCGAAGCTCACCGCCGGGTTGGCGCACGCGATCATCAGCTTGGCCGCGGCCGGTGCGTCACCCTTCGCTGGGAAGAACGCCACCCAGAACGCCAGCGCGGCCACGAGCCGTTCGACGTGCACCACAGCGAACGGCGCCGCGTCCGGCGCGATCGCCTGCTTCACGGCCGTCACGAAGTCGGAATCCCATCCCTGCGTGCCTGCGAGCGCAGTCGCAACCGAGCCCCAGGTGGCAGTCCTGTGTGCGACCACCTCGAAGGACTTCGGCAGCGCGCGCCGCAGGCGACTGATCTCGGCGAGCGCGAGCAGCCCCTGCACGCGATCCGCCGCGACTTCGCCACCGAGATCCGCGAATGCGATCCAGCCAGAAGTCCCGGCGTTCGCGGTGACCACCGAGCTCAGCTCCGCTGCGCTGAGGCCGAGGCGCTTCATCAGCAGAGCGAGGCGCTCGAGTTTGCGGAAGGCGACGAAGGCCGGTTGCGTGACCCCCAGCGCCGGGTCACCGGCCATCGCCTCCGCGGAGAGCAGACACCGCAGCGCAGACTCGCCATCGATCGTCGCATCGAGGAGCTTGGATGCAGGGTCGGTCAGCGTCGTGCGATCGAACCCGAGGGCCCGTGCGAGGAACTCGACGACGGCGACTCGTCGATCGCGATCGAGGACCTGTTTGCGAGCCCAACCCACCGCACGATCGATCCGGGCGGTGCCTCGAGCGAACGCCGCCAACTCGCCGGCGAGCTCGGAGCCGACCACGTCCGCTTTCAACACCTCGTCGCCGACGATGGTGGCGACGGTCGCTTCGACCGACGTCGTGGTCGGCAGCTGGGCGAGCAGCCGTCGCAAGTCGTCGACGCCCGCTGGCCCCTCGACGCGGCGTGTCACGCTCTCGAGCTCGGTCCGCAGCCCGTGCAGTGCCGCGCCGACTTGAGCGTCGGTCATTGCTCCCCGCGCCGGGGCACGGTCTTTCGCCAACAGCCAAGCCACGTCGGGCGCAGACAACCCACCCGCGGTGAGCCGCGAGACCGCGTCGACGAAGCCATCCATCGCCGCGCCGTCCTCTGGCGCCGGGGTGACCCCGGGCGCGGGTTTGGGGTCGAGCAGCGCGAGCCAGCCGGCAAGCTCGCTGGCATCGACACGCAGCACGCGACGAAGCGCAGCGTCGCGCTGTGCGGAAGGTTTGCCCGAAAGCCACGCGAGGGCCTCGTCGCGGTCGAGTCGAAGGTCCCGACGCCAGCGAGCGAACCGCCACAGCTCGACCCACGTCCGTGGCGTCTTCAGCACGGCATCGAGGGTCGGAAGCGCCTCGCGCGTCATGTGCCGGAGCGCGACGTGGAGCTCTTCGATGGTCCAGCGGAGTCGCTTGCACATCCGTAGGAACAAGCCGACGGTGATGAGGACCGCCTCGCTCGCCCCCGCGAAGCTCATCTTGCCGAGGTCGCACTCGCCTTGCGGGACGAGCGAGAGTTCCGTCGCGATGCTGGGCGGGGCATCTGGCGGATCCGGCAGTTCGAGTAGCGCGAACAACTCCCCACTCGACAGACCCGTCCGGTGGAGGAACGTGTCGACCTTCTGAAGCGCTGCGAGATCCGACGAGCCGTAGATGCTCTCGAGTGTCGGCGCGGCGAACAGCGCGGCTTCTGCCTCGGGCACCCGGAAGTACTCGAAAGCACGTTGCTGGTCTGTGTCGGCGAAGATGTCGACCAACGCCGCACGCGACCACCCGACGGCATCGAGTACCGCGCGCGCGCGTGCGGTGCCGACCTCGAACGGCAGGCCCCACGGATAGGTCGCCTTCGCGAGGGGGGTGTAGGCTTCGCGCTTGATCTGCTGCGGCGCAATGCGGGCCTGTGAAGCCGTGTAGGACTCATCCGTCGGCGGCGTCGCGCCCTCGAGGATCTCGTTGACGAGATCGATGTGCGGAACCGGTGTCGTCGTGTTGTAGCAACTCAGCGTCAGCGTCTCGATCTCGGGACGACGCTCATACAGCTGCGGGAGGGCCTTTCCGCCGTGATCCCGGAGTAGCTCGAGCAGGTCGACCAGGTACGCTGCGGGGCCGTCGGCGGCCCGACACTCGGCGCACTCACAGTAGTCCTGAGAGCCGAACAGCGATGCGTACTCCGGCGGCACCTGTGTGCCCGGCACGGCATCGACTCCGCCGTGGTCTGCCGCCGCCTGGGCCACGATGGCGCCGAGGAGGACCCGCCGCCGCGCGTTGTGCTGAAGTTTTTGCAGGCGTCGGTCATCGAGCTTGACCAGCTCGCGGAGTCGGGCCCTCGGCACCTTCGCGACGCGGGCAACCGTCGAGAAGCCGCCCTCGGACAGGGCCTCGATCTCGTCCAGCCGCGGCGTCAGGTGCAGCATGCGCTGTACGCCGACCAGGGCACGCGTCGCCGGCTCGTCGAGTGCCACCCCCGCTCGTTCCAGGAAGCTCTGCACTGGCTCGCCGCGGATGTCGAACGACGGGTGCGCGTCGAGGAACTGCGCCGCCACGCGCGCTGCGGCTGCGGGCTGCACGCCGAGTGATCCTTCGCGAAGGCGCGCCGCGACCCTTCGCGTGGGGGCCACCTCCTCGAGGACGCGGTCGACCGCGCGGCGGTACAGCTCGGCCGGTTCGACGCCGTCGACGTTCGGCAACCAAGCAGGCAGGCCGACGAGATCGATCAGCTCGCGCACCCGTGCGCGCGGCTCGCCCGCGAGCTCCGTGACGGTCCACGGCCGCTGCCGACTCCAGCGAGCGAGCGATACGGGATCGTGGAGCACGTGGAGCAGCGGCGGATGGGACCCGAACAGGCCCGCCATCTCGACCAGCGAGCGCAGGGCATCGACGTGGTCGGCGACGCGGGGATCGGCAGCGGCCGCGCGCCACATGTCGCTGGGCTCCTCGGCGCCTTCGCGGCCCGCGAAGAACGCAGCGACGCCTTGCCGGATCGCGTCGTCGGGAAGGAGGGCCGCAAGTGCCGATGCAGCAGGTCGACCTTCGCCGGCCTCCGCGAGCAGGCGCGCGCGCGCTCGCTCGACCAATGCGAAGAACCGATCGCGGACGTCCGCGGCCACGGGAGCGGTGATGCGGCGCGACCAAGCTGCGTCGATCCTCTCTGCGAGCACTCCGTGCGGCTGAGCCACGAACTCGCCGAAGTCGGACGGCACGCCGAGCCGAAGGCACGCGTACACGAGCGTCTCGTCGGCGGCCAGTTTGCGTGCCAGACGGTGGGCCCCGATGTACGTGGCGACGAGGTCGCGTGGCCACCCGGTCTCGCGGCACAGGAATGTGATCTCATCGTCGGTGACGTCCGCCGGCGCGATGTTGTCGAGGGGACCGGAGAGCGCTCGCGTGACGAGCAGGAACTCCGGGAGTGCCGGGAGCGGGTCGGGGACGATGTTGATGATCGCGACCCGCGGCGCGTTGAAGAGAATCTCTGATTCGCGGGCCTCGCGACCGCGGCGACAGCGGACGATCAGATCGGCGTAGCCGCGTTCAGCACGGGCGAAACGCTCCGCATCGTAGATGATCTCGTAGCGGCCGGCTGCGTCCGTTGCGGCACTGCCGAGCGGCGTCTCGGAGCGAAGGTCGCGGTCCAGCGCGGTGACCTCCGCGTTGGCGGCGGGGTTGCCAGCAGCATCGCGGATGTAACCTCGTACGACCCACCTCGGCTCGCGCGGCAGCATGTCGCGCGCGATCGCTGCGCGTGCCGCCGTCACGGTGGCGTCGTCGAGTGTGCCCAGGGTTTGCGTGCCCACGACCTGCTGCAAGTAGACGTACGCGGTCGAGACGGGAGGAATCGCCGTCGCCGTCGGGTCGAGCAGGCCGTCGAGTCCGAAGTGCGTCAGAATCCGCGCGAGATCTTGGTGGTCCACCGCTGGTCGCTCCGCCGATGTGTGTCGGGTGACGTCCCGCCACTCGGCGGCGAGAGTACTACGGACACGCTACGAACGGCTCGTTCGACGAGGACGCGTGCTCGGTGCTCGCCGACGGCAGCGACGGCGGCTTCGTCGCCCGCGGCCGAGGTCGCTTGGGCGATCGCGGGCGTGAGCGTGCCGTCGGCCCCGACGCAGGTCGACGGCTGGATCCCCACGGCTGCGGTCGCCGCGGCTGCCGCTGCGACCGCGACCGCGAATTGTTCCGCGGCGGCGTCCCGCTCGGCCTCGATCTTCGCCTTCGTCCCGTCGATCGCTTCCTGCTTGGCCTCCACCTTGCGATCGAGCATGGCTTGCGACTGGCTCGGTGTCCGCGTGCGCACGCGTGGGCCTGCTTCGCCTGGCTCTGCGCGCGCACGACGAGCGCCGGCACATTGCTCGCATCGGCGGTCGGCATCTCGTCGTCCGCGTTCGCCAGGGCGGGCACGGCCACGGAGACAGCGAGCGCGAGCAAGCGGCTCAGGAGCGAGCGGGAAAGCGACATGGGTCGGAACCTCCACCGCCGACTGTTCCCGCCCGCGCCGATTCGATCCTCGTCCAGGCGCGAGGATCGAATCGAGGAGTTCCGGAACTGTCACGCCGAGCGCGGCGAAGCGCGCTTCTTCGAGGCTTCCGACCATGAACCGCCCCGCCTTCATCGCTGCCTCTAGCCGGCCTCTCGGTGCAAGGCCTCGGTCCGGCACAGACCGCGGTCGGCAGCTGGGTGATGCACGACGAAGATCCGCGCACCGGTCTCGCGCTCGCCTTCGCGATCGAGGGTGCAGTGCTGACGACGATCGGCGTAGCGATCGCGGGCGCAGGCGCCCGTCGTGCCTCAACGCCAGCGGCTGGCCTGCGTCGCGACGATCGTCGTGCGCGGCCCGAGGCCGCAGCGGCCGGCTTCGACATGCATCGCCCCGCCGACTTCCGGGGCTAGACTGCAGTCGTGACCCGCGGCGAGAAGATGCGCCGCACCGGCGCGCTGCTGCTCGCGACGGGCCTCTTCGGCGGAGCCTTCGGCGGCGGCCTGAATTTTGCGTACGGCGACCGCAGCCTCGCGCCGCGCATCGCGATTCCGGTCGCATCCTTGTCGGTGGTGATCACTGGCGCAGCGCTGCTCGCCGCCGGCGGCCGCCGGATCTACTACGCGGAGCGCTTCGTCGATCGTCGCACCGCATCCACGCACCGCGCCGCGCGAGTACAGCTCGTCGCAGCCCGGGCAGCTGCAGCGCGGCGGCATGGGCCGGTTGCTCTCTGCTCGCTTCTAGGATCGAATCATGTTCCAACGCACCAAGTCCTCTGCATTCGCCTGCGTTCGCATCCTCTGCCTGGCCGCGTGCGGCCACCAGTGGAACGAGTCGAGGATCGACAGCGTCCACGCACCGCGCCACAAGCCGGCCTACCACGAGCTCGACTCCAAGGCCGGCCCGCGGCGGAGCAGCGGCAGCAGCTCGAGAGGGTTACGTGCTCATCGGCACGCTCACGTACCGCTGCAAGGACTGCATCCGCGTCGAAAGCAGCGTCGCGCGGCGTGCCGCGAGAGCCGGCGCGGACCTCTACCTCGTGACCAACATCGAGACCGTTCGCGAGCGACACACGCGCGGTGGCGGCTACGTGATCGTGGGCTCGGGCACCGCCGCGAACCCGGAGTACAAGAACGTGACCGCGCCGCAGACGATCACCGTGTCGGACTACACCGTGCAGTACTGGCGCCGCGAATCCGCGGAGTGACGTCGTCGCTCAATCCGTCACGTCCGCGATGCGCTTGCCGCTCCTGTCGTAGCTCGTCCATGCGCCGGTGCGGCGGCCCATGTCGAGCTGCCCTTTCACGCACAGGCGGTCGTTGCCGTACCCACTTGCGGCATGGCCCGTGATCGGCGAGCTCGATGCTGCGCGTCGACCTCGACGCACCACCGCTCGTAGCTTCCCTTCGGGGGCCCGGCACCCTTCACCGCCGCCGGCCACCTCTGGCCTGTATGGGCCGCCTGGCCACTGGAGCGCATGGTCAAGGCCCCGAACGCCACCGCGGCGCCGGGCTTCATCGGTGCTCGGGCGGCCGCCGCGTCCTGGGCTGCCGCGGCCGCGCATTTCGCGCTCCAGTTGCAGCAACCAGCGGTCTCGGCCGCCTCGAGCAGCTTCGAAGCGCGCGCGCGCAGAGAGGACGAGCAGCCGTGCTCCCGCGTCCACCACGTCAGCAGCTCGGTCGGAGGCATCGGCGTCAACGCTTCCGCGCGCACGGACGGCTGCCAGTCGCGCGGCAACGCGGCGTCGGCCTCGACCGCGATCTCCGACACCACCGCACGAAGGGCCGCACTGCGATGGGATTGCGTGCCCGGAGAGCACCGGCCGCAGCAGCCGCGAGTACGTATACGACCAGGGATTGCGGAACATCCTGCGGGCGATGTCGGACTCGAGGAACCCGGCCAGCCACGCGTCGGCCTCGGGCCCATCACGCAGCAGCAGCGCCACGAACGCAGGCTCGGCCGCGGCGAGGGAGTCGACCACGCACCCGCTGCGATGCTCGACGATCGCGGGATCGGTCAGGCCGTCGAGGATGACGTCCATCGTCATCGCGCCGCGCCGCAGCAGCGCCTCGCGGGCGTAGACGCGGGTCACGGGGTTTTCGGCGCGGGAGAGCGCGGCGAAGGTCGCGACGTCCTCAGCATCGACCGCGCACTCGAGCGCGGTGCGGGACTTCGGTGCGCGCGCACGCAGCTTCACGCAGTCGCCGTCGAACGACGACGCCGCGCACAGCGTCGCCATCGCGCCGGAGAGGTCGGCCGCGTTGCACGGGTCCGCCGTCGCGGGGCGCCGCGCGACATGCTCCGGATCGACCGCTGGCGCGGCTCGACCGCGCTCGCGCACGCCGCCGACACCGCGAGGCACACGGCGAGCCATGGCTGGCGTGTCGGCGCCGAGGAGTTCATCGCGACCGCGTTGCTTCCGCGTGTCGTGCAGCCGAGAGCTGGTTTTCGCGGAGTGCGCGTACGCGCGTCGCCATCGCGTCGGACCTGCTCGCGGCGCCGCCGCGGCCGCGGTTTCGGCAGCGCCGCGCCGCGGCTCGCAGCCGAACGCGAAGGTCCACTGCCGCAGCGCGCCGCGAGCGGGGTCGGCTCCACATGGAACGCGCGCTCCACCGCGCTCGCGTCATCGGCCGGCAGCGCCTGCAGCATATGGCGGCGCAGCGCGCCCACCTCGCACGCACGCCCGCGCCGCGCCGCGCGTCGTGTTCGAGCCTGAGCGTCACGCGGCGCAGCAGCTCGCGCTCCACACGCGTCGCCCTCGTACAGCAGCGCGCACGGGCCACGCTCGAGTCCAGGAACGCGACCAACAGCGCGTCGGGCTTGGCGTCGTGGCGCTGCAGCAGCGCCAGGTAGGCCGGCGTGCCGGCCCAGGCGTACGCGGAGCGACGGCAAAGCGGATCGAAGGCGTCCGCGACGCCCGGATCGGTCAAGCCCTCGATGACCCGCGCGGTCGTCATCCCGCCCAGGCGCAGCAGCGCCTCGCGGGCGTACAGACGTGTGTCGGCGTGCTCGTGGCGCGAGAGCGCGTCGAAGGTCTGCACGTCGGCACCGTCGGCGAGCAGGCACTCGAGCGCGTTGCGAGCGTCCGCGGCCGGGCACGGGTCGGCGTTGCACAGCGGCGGCGGCGACCACGGTCTGCACAGCTCGCGCAGCCCCGCGCGCTGCCACGCGGTCGCGCACACATCGTCGACGCGTTGCGCTGACGGAAGCGACCGGCCACGTCCAGCTCGTTCGGCGCCGCCGCGGCGCCACCGGCCACCACGGCGATCGCAGGCAACCGCGGCGGCTGCAGCTCAGCCCGTACGGGCGGCCGGGCGCACGCCAGCGGGATCAGCATCATCGCCAGCGAGCGCACGTGATCGAGCCACGTCGGAGCGCGGCTCGGTGTTCCCGCCACCGAGCAACGCAGGCTCGGGGTGCTCGACCAGCTGCTGCAGCGTGACCGGGGCGAAGCGAGCCGCGGGCGCACCGTCGACGAGGTCAGGTTGATGATCATGGCGAACTCCAGATCGATCGCACCGCGATCGCGCCCTCGTGGAGCCACGGCCGAGGCACGACGGGTGCCGATCGCGGTCGTTGCGCGCGGACCGGTCATCATCGCGGAAGCCAGCCCGGGATCGCGGCGAACTTGCCCACCGAGGTGACCAGCGTGGTGCCGGCGCGGCGCTTGATCGTGAAGGCGTTGGCCATCATGCGTCGCACGAGCGCGATGCGGACGAAGCGGGGCACCAGCCGGAACAGCCGGAACAGCCGCCGCGAGCCGCGGTCTCGGCCCCGATGTCGCCCGTGCGAAGGTGCTGCGTGCGCGCTTGCTCGAGCTCGCCGAACAGCGCCGCGGCCGACTTGGTGTTGCGCCCGCCGCAACACCACCTCGCGCGGGAACCGGCCGTGCGGCGTCTCGACCTCGACCGGCACGCTGACGTCGACGTCCTCGAAGCGCACGAACCTGCGCCCGTGCTGGACCAGGTTGAGTTCGGGGTGGGCCGCGATCGCGCCCGCGATCGCGCGGACCAGGAACGCGAACAGCGACACCCGCGCGCCCTGCTCCGCGCGGCCGTGCGATGGCCTGCTCGGCCGCGGTCACGTCGAGCTCGAGCAACGCCACCATCGCGCGCGACGGCGGCAGCGCGGCGAAGGCCTCCATCGCGAACTGCCGATCGGGCGGCGGATCAACACGGTGCGCTCGCCGCCGTCCACGGCCCGAGGTATCCGCGGCGTCGCGCGCCCGAGGGCGGCAAACCCGCCGTGGCCTGGCCGGCGGGCGGGTCGGACCTGCAGGCGCGCCGCGCGGGAACTCCGCGGCACCGAGAGACAACTCTCTGTCGTGGGGGGTCTTCGATGACGACATACGCTGGTTCGCTCCGCGCCTGCATGGCGCCGCTGTCGTCGTTCACCATCGCCGCCGCGATCGCGGGTTGCGGCGACGCCGGTGGCGGCCGCGAGGGCGGCGGTGGCCTCTCGAACACCGGCATCGGCACCGTCGGCATGGACGGGTCCGACGGCGGTGGCGGGGACGGCTCGAGCGGCCCCAGCGACGAGCCCGCGGAGGACAGCGGCCAGGGTGGCATCAAGTTCGACACGCTGCCGCCGCCCGACATCAACCTCGGCTGCGGCGCCGGCGGTGGCGGTGGTGGTGGCGGCGGGGCCCTGGGCGCGGATTTCTCGTACATCTGGATCGCGAACAGTGCCGAGAGCACCGTCAGCAAGATCAACACCGAGACCTTGATCGAAGAGGGCCGCTACATCACCCGCCCCGATCAGAACGGCAATCCCTCGCGCACGTCGGTCAACCTCAACGGCGACGCGGTGATCGCCAACCGCAGCGGCGGCATCACCATGATCTGGGCGCGCCACGAGTTCTGCGCCGGCGGGAACACCTCGACCGGACCGCAGGACGTCAAGCCGTGGCCCGACGACTGCGTCGGCTGGCACACGCCCATGGGCTACGCCAGCCAGCGCCCGGTCGCGTGGACCCACGGCGACTTCAACGAGAGCACCTGCTACTACGACGACGTCAAGGTCTGGACCTCGGGCGCCAACGCGACCATCGACGTGTTGCTGCTCGACGGTGAGACCGGCGTCATCGAGCAGACCGTGCCGATCCCCGGCGTCGAGCCGTCGTATTACGGTATCTACGGCGGTGCGGTCGATTCGCGCGACAACTTCTGGGGCACGCAGCTGGGCGGCGGTCAGCTCGTGCGCGTCGATCGCCCGACGTTCGCGGTGCAGACCTGGACCACGCCGGCGGGCGGCTACGGCATGGCCGTCGACCGCAACGACCGCGTGTGGACCTGCAGCACCATGGTCGGTCGCTTCGACTATCCCTCGCAGAGCTGGCAGACCGCCCAGGCCGGTGGCTCGGGCGGCTGCATGCCCGACGGCGCCAACCTGTTGTGGCTGGCCAACAACCCCATGGTCGCGGTCGACATCGACACCCTCGCGGTGGTGCAGACGCTGCCGGTGCCGAGCTACGTGCACGGCGTCAGCATCGACTTCAACGGCTACGTCTGGGGCCCGGCGATCAACAACAACGAGGCCTACCGCGTCGATCCGGCGACCGGCACCGTCGACGTCGTGACCGGCTTGAACCTGCCGTACACCTACAGCGACATGACCGGCTTCGGGCTCAGCCAGGCCGTCGGGCCCAGCGGTTGACCGGGCAGTGCGGCGCGGCCGCGCAGTTGCCGACGAGGTCGTCAACACGAGCCACGCGCGGCCGCGCGCTGCGCTGGTTCACGGCAAGCAGGTCAGCGTCCCCGGACCTTCCTCGTTCAGGCTGCACTTCGCGTCGCCGCACTGGTGGCGGCAGGCAGCGTCGAAATCGGCGAAGCAACACTCGTCGCTCGCCATCACGCCGCACGCATTGAGATCATCGTAGTCGACGGGCTTGGCGTCCGCTGGGCACGTCGCGGCCGCCGCTCCGCTCGGCGCGTCTTTCGAGCTCGGCGTGACAGACGCGGTGTCGGTCTTGTTGCAGGCGGCGGCTGCGAACAACGCCACGAGGAGGGGGGCAAGACGAGGTGCCATGGCCGGCTCGGTGTGGCGACGCGCCGAACGGTTCCGCGGCCCAGCGGCGCGTCAGCTCACCTCCGCGCGGTGCGACGGGAGCGGGCGGCGAGCGTCGGCCTCCATCTTGCGCGCACTCGTTGGGCTCGAACCGCGGCGCTGCTTCGAACGGCCGCGCCCGATCCAGCCGAGCCGTTCAGCGGCGCGACGCCACCGCGGAAACAGGGGCGATCACGCTCAGGCCTCGTCGTCGTGCTCGGCCGACGGCGCGCTCGCGGGCGCGGGCGCGGGTCGGGGCGTGGCGGGGCCAGCGGCCGCGTCGGCGCCCCGGTGGGCGCCGGCAGTCTTCGCCAGCACCTTGGCCTGGGCCGCGTTGACCTGCTTGCCGTGGTGCAGGCGGCTGTAGCGATCGTCGACGTCGCGCGTGAGCCCAGCAGCGGACAGCACCACGTCGGGCTTGGCCGCCTCCTCGCTCGACAGCCGCTGCTGCGCCTGCTCGATGCGCGCGAGCAGCTCGGCCTGGTACTGCTGCAGCCGCTCGGCGACGCGCACGCGCTTGCCCTTCTCGCGCCGCAGGTCCTCCTGATAGCGCTTGAGGAAGTAGCCGATGGTCTCGACGCGGATCTTGATCGAGCCGGTGGGCTTGTTCTCGTCGATGTCCTTGAACGAGAAGTACGGCGTACCCGAGGTCTCCACGATCTCCTCGATCACGGAGTAGATCGGCGCGTCGTGGCCGCACTTGAAGCTCGACAGCTCCAGCGCGACCAGGTTGGGATGGCGCGCGGTGAACTTCGCCGCCCAGACCTTCTGGTTGGTGTTCTCGGAGTAGCTGTTCTTCCACACGTCGTAGATGTCGAACGGCGTCTGGATGAAGCCGGCGTCGATGTCGGCCTGGAACAGCGGCCGCACGATGTCGTCGTCGATCGGCAACGAGTGGATGGTGAAGATGGGGTAGCCCAGCTTCTGCAGCTCGTCGGGGATCTCGTGGTTCATGCCGGGATCGTTGTGGTACGGCCGCGCCAGCAGCACGATGCCGATGCGATCCTCGCGCTCGAGCTGTTCGAGGGTCTGGCGCGCCTGCGCGCGCAGGTCGGCGACGAATCGATCCTGTGCGAGATAGCCCTGCTCGACCGCGCGGGCGTTCTCCTCCTCCGACAGGCCCAGCAGCTCGCCGAAGTACGACAGCATCTCCTTTTTGCACAGCTTGGGCTCACGCATGTGCACGAACGGCACGACCAGCTCGATGCCGCGCTCCGCGAACACGTCCTTTTCCTTGAGGAAGGCGGCCTTGGTCGTGTCGGCCGAGCCCACCACGGTCGGACACGCGCGCGCGCCGACGTTGTTGGTGAGCCAGGTGTCCATCGAATCGACCTGCGGGAACACGATCAGATCGAGCGGCTTCTTCTTGTGCTTCACCTCGAGCAGGTTGTGCATGTGCGCGATGCAGACCTTCGACGGGAAGCACGGATCGATCGCACCGCGCTTGGCGCCCTCCTTGTACAGCTCCTCGGAGGTGAAGTCGGAGTACACGAGGTTGTTGGCCGGGATGCCCAGCGACTCGAAGTAGGCCGAGAAGAACGGGTTCTGCGAGTACTGGTTGAGCACACGCGGGATGCCGATGCGCAGCTTGGCGCGGGCACGGATCTTGGCCGCGCGTGCGAGCGCGGCCTCGCGGCGCTCGGCCACGCGCCGCGCCAGCTGCAGCTTGTCCTGGGTCCTGGCCACGACCTCGGCGACCTTGGGGCTGCGGTTGATGCGGGTCAGCAGGCCATCGATGCGGCCCTGCATGCCCGCGAGCTGCGGCGGCAGCTCCACGCGCTCGGGCAGGCCCAGGCCGCGCTCGACCTCGGCGGGGTCGTCGGCCACGAGCGGCGGCTTGACCGCGCGCCAGATCTCCTTGGCCGCGAGCGCCGCGTAGTTGGGGAAGTCCTTCTTCGCGCGGTCGAGCCCCGACTTGATCTTGCGCATCTTCTCGACGTCCTCGACCTCGCCCTTCTCACAGGTGGCGATGATGAGGCGCTTGGTCGCGATCTGCGTGTCGTCGGTGTGGCGACGCAGCTGCACCAGCTGGCCCTGGGCCATGCGCTGCTCGGCCTCCGCGTTGCCGAGCTCGAGGTCGACGTCGATGAAGGTGCGCAGGCACTTGTTCTTGCAGAAGTAGCAGCGCGTGCTCTCGTCGCGCTTCTGCCGGTAGGCGATGGTCGGGACCTTGTCGAGCCCGATCCACTCGCTGCGCTTGTCCAGCTGCTGGTGCAGGCGGCGGGCCTCCTTGGCCGCACCGATCGCGCCGGACTCGCCGCAGTGCTTGTGCACGATGACGTCCGGGGTCGCGCCCTTCTGGCGGAACTTCTCCTCGATGAAGTCCACCTGTGACTTCACCGCCGCGAGGTTGTGCTGGGTGCCGCCCTGCAGCACGAAGCGGGTGCCGAGCTTGGCCAGGTTGGGGATCTGCGACACGTACAGCCAGATGTTCTTCGGCAGCACGTTGGCCAGACCGGCCATGATCTCCTCGGGCGACCAACCCTGGCGCTGGAAGTCGACGATGTCCGACTGCATGAACACGGCGCAGCCGTAGCCGAACATCGGCATGCTCTCGGCCTTGAACGCGACGTCGGCGTACTGCTTGACGTCGTAGCCGAAGCCGACCGCGGTGCCCTGCAAGAAGTAGCCGTTGCCGGCCGAGCACTGCGTGTTGAGCTTGAAGTCCTTCACCTTGCCGTTCTTCAAGATGATGATCTTGATGTCCTGGCCGCCGACGTCGCAGACCACATCGACGTCGTCGTAGAAGTGCAGCGCGCTCTCGCAGTGGGCCACGGTCTCGACGATGGCGGCGTCGGCCCGCAGCACGTCCTTGAGGATGTCCTTGGCGTAGCCGGTGGTACCGATGCCGAGGATCTCGAGACTCGCGCCCGCGCGCTCGACCTGACCCTGCAGATCGGCGAACAGGTCCTTGGTGTCCTCGATGGGGTTGCCCTTCGACAGCTGGTAGACCTTGGCCAACACGTTGCCGTCGTCGTCGAGCAACACGGCCTTGCTCGAGGTCGAGCCGCCGTCGATGCCCATGTACGCCCGCACCACGCTACCGGCGGTGAACGTCGCGGGCGTGAACTTGGGCGGGCGGTAGCGCTCGAGGAAGGTCTGCAGCTCCTCGTCCGACTTGGACAGGCCGCGACCGCCGGCCTTCTTCTTCTCCTCGGTGCGACCGACCTCGATGTACCACTGCAGGCCCTCGGTGCCCTTGTAGACGCCGACGTGGTCGTCCTCGTCTTTGCCGAACTCGGCCGCACCGATCGCGGCGTAGTACTGCGCGTTGTCGGGCACGATGATGAGCTCGGCCGGATCGCGACCACCAGGGCCGAACCCCGGCGGCAGCTCGACGTTGCGCTCGGCCCAGATCGGCGGGATGTTGGCGCGCCAGGCCTCGACCATGCCCTTGATGTACGTGTTGGGGCCGCCCAGCAGCATCACGTACGGCATCAGCGTGTGACCGCGCGTGAGCACGGCGAGGTTCTGCTGGATGATCGACTCGAACAGCGACGCCATCAGCTCGTCGGCCGGCACGCCCATCTTCTGCAGCGAGTTGATGTCGGTCTCGGCGAACACACCGCACTTGCCGGCGACCGGGTGCAGCTTGAGCCCGGCGTGCCCGGCGTTGCACAGCTCCGCCGGCGGCAGCTTGAGCTTGGCGTTGATCTTGTCGATGACCGCACCGGTACCGCCGGCGCACTTGTCGTTCATCGACGGGATCTTCTTCTTGCGGCCCGACTCCGGGTCGGGCTTGAACACGATGATCTTCGCGTCCTGGCCGCCGAGCTCGATCACCGAGTTGACCTCGGGATGACACTTCTCGACCGCGAGCGAGACCGCGTTCACCTCCTGCACGAACTTCGCGCCGATGAAGCGGCCGACGTTGCCACCGCCCGAGCCGGTCATGAAGACGCGCGAGTTGCTGGTGGTGACGCCGGCATCGCGCTCGATGTCCCGCAGCATCTCGAGCGCCTTCTCTGGCTGCTTGCTGTCGTGCCGGCGATAGTCCTTCCACACGATCTCGTCGGTGCGCGCGTCGATGACGACGGCCTTCACCGTGGTCGAGCCGAGATCGAAGCCGATGCGGAAGCTGCGGTGCGTCATGGTCGGAAGCTCCTCCTGCGAGGACGACGGCCCGGGGGTCCGGTCCGGTGACGCGAGTGTCACTGACACCCGTGTCCAGTGAACAGGGCCCGGCGTTTTTGGCACGAGAAGGCACGCTAGGCAAGGTCTTACGGGGCCGCGGGGGCGCGGGCCGGGGGGGCGGGCCCGGCCTCAGACGCCCTGCAGCTCGAACGCCTGCGTCACCGGCACGGCCGCGCCGCTCTCGGTCCGCGCCGCCGCGCGCGCTGGTGCGCGTGCTCGCCGAAGCCGGCATCGCGACGCCGGACGATCTGCGTGCGTACGCAGGCCAGACGCGAGCGCGATTCCCTTTCCTCGTCGACCCGGCGGCGGCGGAGGTCGTGCTCGCGCCCCTGCCACGGCGTCGACGCGCGTGAGCGGTTCGTCAGGGCGGTGGCGCCGGCGACGGCTGCGGCGACGCCGACGTCGAGGCCAGGGCCTTCACCCTGCGACGCGTCGCCATCTCCACCGCAACCTGGCCGAGCGGCACGAGCTGCGCGGTCGCGAACCGGCCACGCAGCCTGACGCCCTTGCCTTTGCGCGTAAGCTGAAACCTGTCGATGATCGGCTTGAACACCAAGGTCATCGCGAGTTGGGACTCCAAGAGCTTCGGCAGATCGTCCGTCCAGAACGACGCGAAAGCGCGCGCTTCTTCGTCGGTACCGAAGCCCAGCTGCAACGTGACCTCGTGCTCGGCGAGCGCCGTTACGGTTGCGTCGAGTGGGTCCGGAATTGCGAACGGCAGCGAGGGCATCCTCGCGACGTTGCCGAGCTGTGCGATCCGCAGCGAGAGCGCATGCTTCGCTCGGCCCTTGCGCTTGGCAGTGGTCGCGCCGAAAAAACCCGCGATGGTGTCGGCGGCAGGCTTCGCGCCGCCCGACGGCGCCAGCAGCTCCTCGAGCGCGTAGATCACGGTGCCGTCATTTCGGAGCACGAGCCAGCGCGGATCGACATCGGGGATCGTGCGATCGATCGGGCGCGGATTACCGCGTAGCTCGTCGCCCTGCGTGACCCACTCGATCTCCGCGAGGCCGAGGGCCGCGGCGCGCTCGAGGCCCTGCTGCATCTGCTCGCGCGGGAGTCTGTGCCGTATCACGACGAAAGTACTGCGGAAGTCGAGCATGTCCCACGTCGCGACGACGATTTCGTCGAAGTCGAGCTCGAGCTCGAGCCCGCCGCCGCCCAGGAGCACGTCGGGGTCGGGTACCGCAAGCGCGAGCTTCGCGAGGTGAGGCGCGAGCGGCAGGCCGCGCGTGGCCGCGAACGAGATCCGCAGCTCGAGCGATGCGCCCTTCGGCGCGAGCGGATCGACGGTGTGGGGCGGCGGCGGTGCCGGTGGGGGTGGGCCGGGATCCTCGGACTTCGCGACCTCCGCGACGGGTGCGTCGGCTTCCCTCGACGCGTGCGCGGTAGGTGCGGTCGGTGGGGCCACTGCGGGTGCGTTCGCGTCCGCTGGAGCCGTCGCCGTCCGCGGAACTGTGCAGCCGGAGACGACGAGCACGGCGAAGGCGAGCCGTCGAGGGGGCACGCGCGCACTCTAGCACGCGTTCATGGGCAGTCGACCGCTGAGAGGCGGCGGTACATGCAGCCCAGCAGCGTCTTGCAGGCGCAGCGAGGTCATCAGCGTACGATCGTCGAATCTCGCCGGTCCGATGGCTGGCCGTCCGCCGTCGGTCGAGACCGGCGCACGCGTCCATCCCTGTCCGTTTCGGCAAACGCGAGATTCGTGGATCGACGCCGACGCGGCAACCCAGGACACCGATTCAAGTGCGGGCACTTTCGCACTGATCGAAGGATCTGGGGCGCTACCTTGCAGCAATCCCCGAGCGCCCTGGGAGCTCATTCGGTCATCCGAGCATCGGCGTGCTCGCACAGGGGCGGGCCCGGCCTCAGACGCCCTGCAGCTCGAACGCCTGCGTCACCGGCACGGCCGCGCCGCTCTCGGTCCGCGGGAACAACCATCGCCGCACGACGCTCGCCGCACACTCGGCGACCGCTTCGGTACCGGGGCTGGCGGAGGCGACGTTGGAGTCGAACACCGAGCCGTCGGCGTCGATCGTGAAGTGCACCGCGATCTTGCCCACGAGCGAGGCATCGCTCGCGAGCACCTGGTTGTAGCAGTGGCGCACCTCGTTGAGGTGGGCGCGGACGATGCGACGCACGATGTCGCGGTCGAGGCCGCCGCCGACGCTGGGCTTGGGTTGGCGCAGTTTGCCGACGATGCGGCGGGCGCCGAGGGGCACCGGCGCCACCGTCGGCGCGTTGCGGAGGTCGCGGGCGTCGAAGCACAGCGGCAGCTCGTCGCCCACGGCGACCGGCAGCGCGAGACAGGTGCGCGCGCCCGCGACCGCAATCGGGGTGTCGAAGCCGTGCTCGCGTGCGACCACGCCGGCGTCGTGGCCGTCGCGCGATCAGATGCGCGCGCCCGCGGCGACGATCACCGGTGGGCCGGACGCGACCGCGAGGCGAGCGGCACGCAGTGCGTCCGCCGACGGATCGACGAGTTCGACCGACCCGGGCCCGGCGGCCGTCTGCAGCGACACGCAGGCCGCGTCGTCGTCCGCCGCAGCGGCGGCGCGGCGTCGCCGGTCGCGTCCGCGGGCACCCGGCACACCGATCGTGCGGCCTCGCTCGCGAGCACGATCGTGTTGCCCTGCGGCACCACGACGCCGGCGTGCACGCGGACGCGGCGTCCGTCCGCGAGCGTGTGCTCGAGCGCGCGCGTGGTGATCGTCGCGAGGTCGCCGCGCGCGGCGAACAGCTGCAGCTGGAAGTCCCGCGTGCTCGCCGGCGCGCAGGGCGACTGCGTGTCGAGCTGCAGCGCGAGCACACCGTCGTGCTCGCCCTGCACCACCACCGCCAGACCGCCGCCGGGCATCGCCGGCGGCAGCGACCACCGACGCGTGCGCGCGTCGTCGAAGTACACCCTCGCGCCTGCCCGCACGACCGCACGGCTGCCGCTGGGGATCGCCGCCGGCTCCGGCGCCTGCGCAGCGGCGGGCTGCGCCGGCGCGGTCGGGGGCGCCGACGCGGCGCGGTGGCAGCCGCCCAGCGCGAGCACGGCGAGAGTCAGCCACGCCATGGCCCCGACCCTCGACCCCGCTCGCGCCGCATCGGACGTCATGTTCGGATCGTCCCCGTGTTCGCGGTGCGGTTCCATCACCGCCGCGCCCGCGGCCGAGCCACCATCACGAAGGCCTCGCGCAGCAGCTGCGCGAGCGCAGCCCAATCCGGATCGACGTCGAGCACCACGCCGACCCAACCCTTGCCGCCGACGTAGGGCGGCACGAAGTAGCGCGACGGTGCCTCCGCCACCAGGTGCTCTTGCACCTCGTGGGTGGCGGCGACGTGGACCGAGATGTGCTCGGCGCCGTGGTGGTGGTCGTCGAACATCGCGAACACACGACCGCGGCTGCCGGGTGTGAACCACGTCGGCTCACCGTGCGAGGGCTTCTCGATCGCGCCGGGCTGCGCGAGGCACAGCGCGCGCACCCGCTCGAGCAGCGCGTCGCGGTCGGGCCGCGTGGAGCTTCGGCGGGCCATGCCCGGGACCGTATCGCGGTCCCGTCCGGCCGTGCCTCGCGAGATCGAGCTTGACGTATCCTAGCTATGTTAGTTATGTTAGTGCCATGAAGCGCGCAGGACTTGTGCTTGGCCTCGCAGGATCGCTCGCCGCCCTCGAGGAGTCGGAGGCGCAGGCCTGTGGCGGGACCTTCTGCGACGCAGGGCCGGCGACGTCGCCGGTCGACCAAGCGGCGGAGACGGTGCTGTTCGTGCGCGACGGCGACACCGTCGAGGCGCACGTGCAGATCGCGATCGATCCCGCGACCGAGGCGCAGAAGTTCGCGTGGCTGGTGCCGATGCCCGCGGTCCCGGAGTTCGAGGTCGGATCTCAGCCGCTGTTCGACGCGCTGCTCGCTGCGACGCAGCCGGTCTACCGGTTGGGCGGCGATCAGTGCGTGCCGGCCGACAATACCACGGTCGCGTTCATCTCTTCGCCCGACGGCGGTGCCACCGGTGGCGAGCCCGATGTGCACACCCAGACCGTCGGCGCATTCGAGGTCACCGTGCTGCAAGGCGGCACCGTCAGCGGCGTGATGACGTGGCTGGGCGACAACGGCTACCAGCAGGACGCGGCGGCCGAGCCAATCCTGCAGGACTACCTCGACCAGGATTTCGTGTTCGTCGCCGTGCGCCTGACGCCGAGCGCCGGTGTCGCCGACATCCACCCGATCGTGCTGCGCTACATCGGCGAGGAGCCCTGCGTGCCGCTGCGGCTGACCGCGATCGCGGCGCAGGAGAACATGGGCGTGCGCGTGTTGATGCTGGGCGAGACCCGCTGGGCGCCGGCGAACTGGCCCACGTGGTGCCCAACGTGTTGCGGCAGCGCTGGGGCAGCTCCGGAGGCCGGCTACGCCGACGTCGTCACGCTCGCGGTCGATGCCGCCGACGCCGGCCACGGCTTCGTCACCGAGTACGCCGGCGCCAGCGAGGGCGTCGACACCAGCCTGGTGTACTCGCCCATGTGGAACGCGGCGAGCTTCGTCGACGCCGCGCCGACCGACGTGGTCACCCTGCTCAACGGCATGGGGCTCGCGAACTGCCCCAAGGGTGGGCCCTGCATCGTGCCCCATCCGCTGGTGGTCGCGATGCTGCGGCAGTACCTGCCCGCGCCAGCGGACGTCGGCGAGAACCAGTACTACGAGTGCATCGCCTGCTACGCGAAGCAGGCCGATTTCTCCGCGTGGGATGGCCCCGCGTTTGCGGCCGAGCTGCAGGACCGCGTGATCGCGCCGGGGCAGCACGGCGCGCAGCTGGTGGCGTCGTGGCCCTACCTCTCGCGGCTGTTCACGACGATCTCGCCGGCGGAGATGACCGAGGATCCCACGTTCCAGCCGGCGCCCGATCTGCCGGAGGTCGCCGCCGGGGCACCGCGCTCGCGCAGTGCGTCACGTGCCCCGACGACGCGGTCGCGACCCTGCCCGACGGGCGCGAGGTCTACCTCGAGGGTTCGGTCTGGCCGTCGTTCGACGACGCGATGCCGTGGGTCGAGCGCATCGAGCAGATCCCACCGCAGGGCGCACCGATGGTGCTGCTCGACGAGCGCGAGACCATCGACGCGCAACTCGACGCTTGGAACGCTGCACACGCTTGCGGTGGCGGTGGTGGTGGCGGTGGCGGTAGCGACGACGACGGCTCGGGCGGCAACGCAGCCGGCAGCAGCGGCAGCGGCGGCACCGGTTCGGGCGGCGACGCGGGTGCGGCCCAGGGCGGCATCGGCGACGCAGCGCGCGGCTGCGGCTGCGCCGTCGGCGAGTCGGGCAGCGCGGCGCTGCCGTGGTTGCTCGCGTGGTTCCTGCGGCCGCGCCGTCGCACCCGCCGGCCGCGCGCGCGCACGGCCCTGCTGCCGCTCGCCGGCGTGCTCGCGTGCGGGCCCGAGCGCACCGGTGGAACCGGCGCGGACGAGTCGGGCGCCGCGGACGACACCGCGACGACGAGCGTCGATGCCGGCACCGCGTCGAGCACGGTCACCAGCGCGAGCACCGTCACCAGCGCGAGCACCGTCACGACCGCGGACGACACCACCCCGACCTCGGGCACGAGCACCAGCAGCGGCGGCGCCGACGACGTCTCGTTCATCACCGCACCCGACGGCGGTGTCGTGTGCAGCTGCTGCGATCCGTGGTCGCAGGACTGCCCCGAGGGCGACAAGTGCATCGGTCGCCTCGACGTCCCGCCCGACGCGTGCTGCACGACGATGTGCGTGCCGCTGTCCGACGCGCCGGTGCCGGAAGGGGGCGCGTGCACCATCGACCTCGGGGCCCAGCCGCCGATCGACGACTGCGACGCCGGCGCGATGTGCCTGGCAGACGCCCCCGGCAGCACCACCGGCGTGTGCGCGGCGCTGTGCCAGGGCTCGCGCGCGACGCCGACGTGCGAAGGCTCGTGTGCAGGCTGCTGGGCCCACGACGACGGCGCGGTCTACGTGTGCTTGCCGCCGTGCGATCCGCTGGCGCCCGACGCCTGCCCCGAGGGCACCGGCTGCTACCTCGGCGATGCGCTCGGCGGCGAGCGGAGCTTCGGCTGCGTGCCCGACGGCAGCGCCGAGCAAGGCGCGGCGTGGAGCGAGTGCAACCAGCCCAACACCTGCGACGTCGGGCTGCTGTGCGCCGACGCCCCCGGCGTCACGGGCTGCGAGCAGACGCGCTGTTGCGTGCCGGCCTGCGATGCGCTCGACCCCGAGGCCTGCGCCGATGCGCCTGGCGGCGCGGCGAGCTGCCTCGAGGTGCCGCTCGCAGACGAGGTCGCGGCGTGTGTGCCGTCGACGCCCGGCACGTGCGGCTGACGCCGTCGCGAACTACAATCGCGGTCGAGTGACCGACGACGACGCCGAGCCGAGCGTGTCCCGGGGGCCGAGCCTGCAGGACACCGAGGCGCTCGGGGTCTCGCAGACGCGACCGGGTCACAGCGACGATGCGCGCCCGCGCGGACGCCTGGCCACCGGCGCGATGCTGGCCCGCGGTCGCAGCATCGGGCGTTACGTCATCGTCGATCGGCTGGGCAGCGGCGGCATGGGCGTGGTCTACCGCGCGTTCGACCCTGACCTCGATCGCAGCATCGCGCTCAAGCTCGTCGCGGTCGAGCGCGACGGCGGTGAGGACGAGCGCAACCGCCTGTTGCGCGAGGCCCAGGCGATGGCGCGGGTGTCCCATCCCAACGTCATCCCGGTGTTCGACGTCGGCGTCGAACAGGACCTGGTCTTCGTCGCGATGGAGCTGGTCGACGGCGTGACGCTGTCGCGTTGGTGCAGCCAGCGCGCGCGCGGCCGTGGTCGCAGCGACTCGCCTGCTTCCTCGACGCCGGCGCCGGCCTGGCCGCGGCCCACGCCGCGGGCCTCATCCGCGACTTCAAGCCCGACAACGTCATGGTCGGGCCCGATGCAGCCGACGGCGGCCACGGTCGCGTGCGCGTGCTCGACTTCGGCCTCGCACGTCACGACGCCAGCACGCCCGCACGCTCCGACGAAGCCACCGCGGAGCTGCGGGTGTCGAGCCAGCGCCGCGGCGCGCTGGCGCCTGCTCGATCAAGCCATCAATGCCGCCGCGGGCGCGGTCATGGGCACGCCCGCGTACATGTCGTGCCCGAACAACACCTGGCGCGCCGGCGACTGCGGCCTCGGATCAGTTCTCGTTCTGCGTCGCGTTGTGGGAGGCGCTGTACGGCGAGCGCCTGTTCGAGGGCGACACGCTGGCGTCCTTGTCCATGGCGGTGTTGCAGGGCAAGGTGCGCGAGCCCCAAGGTGGTGCCGGCGTGCCGCGACACGTCCACGCGGCGCTGCTGCGCGGCCTCGCCAACAACGACGCGCGGCGACATCCGACCATGGCCGCGCTGCTCGAGGCGCTGCGCCGCGATCCCCGGGCGCAGCGGCGAAGGCGGATGCTCGTCGCCGCGGGTGCCGTGGGCCTGCTCGCCGGTGGTGTCGCGCTCGGCACCGGCGTCGAGCGCACGCGTGCGACCACGACCACCGCGCCGGTGGAGCTGTGCGGCGGCAGCGACGGCGTCATCGCGAAGATCTGGCACCCCGAGCGCGCGCAGCGACTGGCGCGGGCGTTCGCGGCGACCGGCCTGTCCTATGCCACGCCAGTGTGGCGCGCCGTGGCGGCGCAGCTGGACGACTACGCCAACGGCTGGGTCGCGGCGCGCACGGCCGCGTGCACGGCCACGCGCGTGACCGGCGAACAGAGCGAGGCGATGATGGATCTGCGGATGGCGTGCCTCGACCGCCGCCGCCGCGAGCTCGACGCGCTGCTGGTCGGCTTCGCCGAACCCGACGACGCGGTGGTCGAACGCGCGATCGATGCCGCGCGGGGGCTGCCGCCGCTGGCGTCGTGCGACCGCCCCTCGCGCGGCAGCGACGACGCGACCGATCCGACGGTGCGCGCGAACGAGGACGCCGTGCGTGCGGCACTGCCGCACGTGCGCACCGCGATCGCGCTGGGCCGCTTCACCGAAGCGCGGCTGCGGCTCGCGCCGCTGGCGATCACCGCAGGCACGCTCGATCGCGCGGGGCTGTCGGCCGAGGTCGCGAACTGGGGCGCCGAGATCGACGACGCCACCGGACGCCCCGACGACGCGCGCGCGGGCTGGGAGCGAGCGTTCGCGCAGGCACTCGCGGCCGACGACGCCGAGCTCGCGACCGATGCCGCCGGCGAGCTGACCCACGCCGTGGGCTTCCGCCGCGCCGACGCACGCGGCGGCCAGACCTGGCTCGACATCGGACGCGCGCTGGTGGTGCGGCTGGGCGGCGACCCCGAGCGCAGCGCGGCGCTCGACGCCGACGAGGGCGCGATGCGGGGGGCGGCCGGACGCTACGCCGATGCGATCGTGGCCCACCGCCGCGCGCTGGCGTACTGGTCCGAGCGCGCGCCGCAAGGCCTGCAGGTCGCGCGCGTGCTCGACGACATCGGCGCGGCGCAGTTCCAGCTGGGCCTGCTCGACGAGGCCATCGCGTCGCACCAGCGCGCGATCGCGATCCGCACCGCGATCTACGGCAGCGAGCACCCCCTGGTCGCCGACTCCGAGCGTGAGCTCGGCATGGCACTCAGCGGCGCCGGCCGCTTCGACGAGGCCGCGCCGCGATTGCAGCGCGCGCTGGCGATCCAGAAGGCGACCCGCGGCGGCAGCAGCATCGCGGTCGCGACCCTGCTCGACGACCTCGGCCGCGTCGCGCGCCGCAAGGGCGATCTCGCCGGCGCGCTGCAGTATCACCGCGACGCGCTGGCGATCTGGGAGGCGGCGCTGGGCGATCCGCACCAGGATGTCGCGGTCTCGCTGCTCAACATCGGCTACACGCTGGTGGCCGCGGGTCAGCCGGGCGAGGCCGCCGTGGTCGATCGCCGCGCGTTGGTCATGTTCGAGCGGTCGCTCGGCGCCAAGCACCCGTACATCGTCTATGCCGCCAACGCCCTGGGCGCCGCGCTGTTGTCCGCTGGCGAGCCCGGCGAGGCCATCGCGCCGCTCGAGCGCGCGCTCGCGCTGCGCGGCCAGGTCGAGGTCGACCCGACGTTGTTCGCGGACACCCTGTTCGCCCTGGGCAAGGCGCGGCTGCGCAGCGACCCGCGCCGCAACCGGGCCTCGGCGATCGCGGAGGTGAAGCAGGCGCGGGCACTGTTCGCCACCGCCGCAGATCGCTGGGCCAGCGAGATCGCGGAGATCGACGCGTGGCTGGCGGCGCCACGTTGACGCGGCCGGCCAGCACCCCGGTGGCGCTGGACGACAACACCGTCGACGCCGTCGACGCGCTCACCCCGACTCGGTTATGCTCGCGCGCGGTGCGGCGAGCGCTCTTCATCGCGATGCTGGGTGCAGCGTGTTGGAACGGCGAAGGCGCGTTGCACAAGCCCTGCGCCAAGGATCGCCAATGTGGCGACGGCCAGTCCTGCATCGACGGCTACTGCGACGGAATCACCGGCCGCACCCTCGCGATCGCGCAGGTCACCGAGACCGGCTTCGGCAACGCCACCAGCGTGGTCGCGGCGCAGCTGACCGGCGACGAGGCCATCGACCTCGCGGTGCTGGCATTCGGCTCGGGCTTGTTCGTGCGCGAGAACACCGGCACCGCCTTCGTGCCCAAGGGCGACCCCTACTACGGCAACGCCACCGATCTCGTCGACTTCGAGCTCGCCGACATCGACGGCGACGAGCGCCTCGAGTTCATGGTGTTGTCGCTGGGCGGCACGGTCGAGGTGGTCGAGCGCGACGACGACGTGTTCGCCTTGTCGGCGACGCTGACGTTCCCCGCGCCGATCTTCTCTCTCGCGGTCGTGGACCTCGTCGGCGACGACAAGCCGGACCTGGTCGTCGCGGGCACCTCGGCGGTCCACCTGGTGCCCAACGAGGGGGGACGCTTCGACGACACCGACGTGCGCACACTGCAGGGCACCTTCAGCGAGCCCTGGGACATCGTCGTGGTCGGCAACGGCCCGGCGCGGCGGCTGCTGTTGCCCGACTCGAACCGCCAGTCGACCAACGGCGCGACCAACCAGCGCGTCGACGTGCTGCGGGTGCAAGGCGACCGCCTCGCCGAGGACAAGCATCTGGGCACGCGCTTCGTGAACCCCTTTGGCATCGCGGTCGGCGACTTCCTCGGCGACGATGCGCTCGAGGTCGCGGTGGTCGAGCGGCACCTCGACGGCAGCGATCCCGCCAACGACCTGGCGACCAAGCAAGCCGGCCGCGTGCGGTTCTTCCGCCTCGATCTCGACGACGTCGAGGAGCTCGCGACGGTCGAGATCGGCATCGGCGGGTTCTCGGCCGCGGCCGCGGACCTCGACGCGGACGGCAAGGACGACCTCGTGCTGGGCCTGACCGGGGCACCGCACCAGGGCGGCGGGCCGCAGCAGGTGCTGTTCGGCTCGGTCGCCAAGCAGCCCCGCCCCCAGGATCTGCGCACGATCGCGATCCCCGGCCCACGTGGGGTCGAGGCCGGCATCCACCTGGCGGTCGCCGACCTCGACGGCGACGATCGGGCCGAGGTCGTCATCCCCGACTACGGCCGCGACGAGATCGAAGGCGGCGCCCGGGTGATCATCGTGGAGGCCAACGAATGACACCGCGTCACGCCGCGCTGCTGCTCTCGCTGCCGCTTTCCGCGTGCTTCAACGGCGACGCGGCGCTGCACAAGCCCTGCACCAACGACCGGCAGTGCGGCGTGGGTCAGCGCTGCGTCGACAAGTACTGCGACGGCGGCCTGCCGCGGCAGCTGGCCACGCGCGCGATCACCTCGAGCAACCTCAGCCAGGTCACCGCCATCGTGACGGGCAACTTCACCGAGGATCCCGCGATCGACTTCGCCGCGGTCTCGATCGGCGGCGGGCTCGAGGTGCACGAGAACCTCGGCGGCGGCGACTTCCAGGTGCGCGCGTCGACGTACATCAACGGACTGTCGAACTTCGTCGACATGGCCGTGGCCGACCTCGACGACGACAGCCAGCCGGATTTCCTGGTTCTGACGATCAACGGCTTCATCGAGATCGTGCGCTGGAACGGCAGCGCGTTCGCGCCACCGGTGCCGTTCGAGCTGCCGTCGATGGACCTGTTCGCCATCACCACCGCCGATGTCGCCGGCAGCGACGACACCGACGTCATCGTCGCGGCCTCCAGCGGCATCTACCTGCTGGTGAACGACGGCGGTACCCTGGGCACGCCGGTGTTCGAGGCCGCGCCGCTGTACGAGCCGTGGGACGTGTTGGTCGTGGGCAAGAAGCCCGACGCGCGCATCCTCGCGCCGGAATCCAACGACCAGTCCTTCGACGGCAGCATGTCGCAGGCCGTGCGGATCATGCACGTCTCCGGCCTCGACCTGGTGCCCGACCCGCCGCTGGACACGCAGTTTCGCAACCCGTGGGGCCTCGCCGCGGGCGACTTCCTCGGCGGCGACGAGCTCGAGGTCGCAGTCATCGAGCGACGGCTCGATGCGGCCGCGGGGATGACCGAGGAGGCGACCGAGACCCCCGGTCGGGTCCGCTTCTTCCGCCTCGAGGGCACCGCGATCACGACGGTCGGCGAGCTCGAGGTCGGCGTGGGCGCGCTCGCGGGCGTCGGCGCCGACCTCGACGACGACGGCAAGGACGACCTCGTGCTCGCGAACACCGGCGCCCCCGGCTCGCAGGGCGCGCGGATCCAGGTCTACTTCGGCAGCGCCAAGGCCGAGCCCACCGAGGACGATCTGCTCGAGGCGCCGGCGGTCGGCGATCGCGGCATCGCGGCCGGCTCGCGCCTGGCCGTGGGCGACGTGGACGAGGACGGCAAGCCCGAGGTGTTGGTGCCCGACTTCGGCATCCGCGACAACCTGGCCGGACGCATCGTGTTCGTGGAGGAGACCGTTCGATGAGACGCACTGCCGCACTCGCCATCGCCGTCACGTTGGCGTCGGGGCCGTCGGCGGCCCATGCTCGCGCCCCCGCGACCGAGCCAGCCGCCGCAGCGACGGAGGAACCGCCCAGCGAGACGCCGCCGGCAGACGAGGATCCGCTGGCGCCCGCCAAGGACCTGCACCGCAAGGCCGACACGGCCTACAACACCGCGGACTACGACGTCGCGATCGCGAGGTGGAAGGAAGCCTACGCGGCGCTGCCCAAGGGGGTCGAGGCGAACCCCTACCGCTCGCTCATCCAGTACAACATCGCGGCGGCGTACGAGAAGCAGTTCGAACTCTACGACGACGTCACCTACCTCAAGAAGGCCCAGCAGCTGCTGCGCGGCTTCGAGGCGTCGATCGACGAGACCTACGCGGCTGCGCCCGAAGCCGGCGAGAAGGAGCGCGCGTTGGTGAAGGAGAAGCTCGCGGCGATCGAGGCCAAGATCGAGGCGGCGAAGTCGAAGCCGCCGACGACGAAGCCCGAGCCCGGCAAGCCCGGACCCACGGAACCGAAGGACGAAGGTCCCGCGAACACCGCCGGGCGCGGGCTCATGATCGGTGGCGGCGTGGCGCTGGGCCTGGGCGTGGCGGCCGGCGGTGGCATGGCAGCCGCGCTCGTGGTGGGCTCGCGCGCGAACGACATCGGCGAGCTCGCCGACGATGCCCTGGGCAAGCGCGAAGCGCAGTTCGATCGCGGCCGACGGGCCAACACCGGCGCCATCGTGGCCGGCGTGCTCGGCCTGGTGCTGGTCGCGACGGGCGCGGCGCTCGTCGCCCTCGGCGCGAAGCGACGCGCGAAGGCGGTCGCGGTCGCCCCGGTGTTCGGCGGTGGCTTCGCTGGCGCCTCGCTCGGCGGCCGCTTCTGATCGCAGCTCAGGGATCCGGGAATGGATCGATCGTCTCGCCCTTGCGCTTGGGCACCGGCTGCGCCACCGCGGGCTTGACCTCGGCGGGCGCGACCGGCTCGCTCGCAGTGGGTTGCGGCGGCGCGGGCTGGACTGGGCTGGTGTCGTCGTGGGCCTTGGTGCCGCGCTGCCTCCCACGCGGCGACCGGGGCGGTTCCTGCGTCGGTGCGTCGGCGACCGGCTCGATCGTCGCCGGCGCGGGCGCACCGGGCACTGCGCCCGGGCCCGGCCCGTCGGACGTCGCTTCGCTGGGCGCGGCCTCGACCGAGGGGGCCGCGTCGGGCGTGAACGTCGGCGTGGGCGACGACCGATCGGGCGACACCTCCGCGCCCGCGGCGACCGGCTCCGCGGCCGGCACGGGCGACGCTTCGACGTCGTGCGGCATCCCCTGCGAGGCCGCGGCGTCGCGGTCGCGCTCGAGCCCACGTGTACGCAACCATAGCCCGCCGACCAGCGCGGCGCCGCCGATCAACGCGCCCAGCAGCAGCGGCAGAACCCGGGTGCGCGCGCGCGTCGGCGCTGCGATCGCGGCCGGCGTCGGGGCCATGCTCGGCACCGCGGTGGCGTAGCGCGCCCGCAGCTCGGGCGCCGGCTGCGGCAGTGCCTCGTCGGGCACGACCGTCGCGCCACGCCCGCTGCCGACGAACTGCAGCTCCTGCCGCAACAGCTCCGCGCTCGCGGGCCGCAGCGCCCGGTCCTTGCAGAGGCAGCGCGCGACCAGGGCCTCGAGATCGGCGGGCACGTCCGGCGCACGCGTGCGCAGCAACGGCGCGGGCTCGAACAGCTGGCAGTACAGCAACGCGGCCATGCTCGGCCGCTGCCACGGCGGCTCGCCGACGATCATCTGGTAGAGCATCACGCCCAGCGCGTACAGATCTGCGCGGCCGTCGAGCGGCTCGCCGCGGACCTGCTCGGGCGACATCGACGCGGGCGTGCCGAAGACCTCACCACTGCGGGTCAGGCCGCGCTCCTGTGGCGAGAGCCGCTCGGGCTTGGCCAGGCCGAAGTCGATGATCTTGATCGTGGTGCGACCGTGCGGGTCGTCGGTCACGAAGACGTTGGACGCCTTGAGATCGCGGTGCACGATGCCGGCTTCGTGCGCGCACGCCAGCCCCGCGGCGATCTGCATGGCGATGTCGCGCGCCTGCGCCCACGGCAGCGGACCGCGCTCGCGCAGCAGCTGCGACAGCGTCCGGCCGTACAGGCGCTCCATCACCACGAACGGGCGGCCCGGTGCCGCGAAGCCCAGGTCGGTGACCGCGACGATGTTGGGATGGGCCAGGCGCCCGACCAACCTCGCCTCGCGCTGCAGCCGTTCGCACAGCTCCGGGTCGGCGAGCTCGGCGGCGACGACCTTGATCGCGACGGTGCGGCCGATCGCGAGGTGCTGTGCTTCCCAGACCTCGCCCATGCCGCCGCGGCCCAGCGGTGACAACAGGCGATAGCGCTCGTCGAGCTCGAGGCCGGCGTGGAACGGTCGCGACGGCGTCGGCGGCTGCCGGACCATGCCGCTCGCAGTGGCATCGCCCGCGAGCGTGTCCGCGGTCGCGAACTCGGACCGCGATGTCTGCCCCTCACTGCTCACGAGCGCGAACGAGCATAGCACCGTACGGCGGGCGCACCTGCGGCCCCGCCGTACGGTGCCGCGGTTCACGGCAGCTGCACGCGCACCAACGCCGGCGCCGGATTGCCGCCAGCGAGGAATTCACCCAGGCCGAAGCTGGTGACGTAGAGCGCACGCGCGTCGCCCTCGCCCGCGAACTCGAGGCTTGCGGGGAAGTCCAGCGGCGCGCCCTCGGCCAGCAGCTCGACGCTGCCGTCACCGCCGATGCGCACGATCCGATTGCTGCGGTTGATCGCAGCCACGACGCTGCCGTCTTGGTCCAACGTGATGCCGTCGAGGCCGGCGAGCTCGCAGTCCGGGCCCGCGAGGGTCGCGACCGCGCCGGCGCTGCCGTCGGCTTCGATCGGCACGCGCACCAGCACGCCCTTGTCGCCGCCGGCGATGATCAGGGAGTCACCGTCGCGCGCGAGGCCGTTGGCCCCGACCGCGATGTCGCTGGTACCGCCGCAGTTGCTCGCGTCACCGGCGAGCGCCGGGTCCTGCAGCCACGGTGTCACCAGGCCATCGCCGTCGATCGCGAACACCCCGCCGTAGACCGAGTCGGTCACGAACAGTGTGCCGTCGTCGCCCCACGCGAAGCCGTTGGGGAAGACGATCGCGGGATCCGACGCCCACAGCGTCGCGTCGCCACCGTCGGCCGCGGCGCGGTAGATGCCGGCCTGCAGGTCCGCGGTGAACGAGACCACCGCGGCGTAGAGCTGGCCGTCGCCGTCGAGCGTGACGCCCGTGACGAAGCTGGTGTTCGGCGGTGGCGGCGGCGTGGCGGCGTAGGCCGTGCGCGCGCCGTCGCCCAGCGCGACGCGCTCGAGCGCGCCAGTGAAGGCGAAGCCGACCACGGCCTCGTCGCCGTCGATCACCAGGCCCTCGGGCAACTCGTAGGCCGCGGGGTCGAAGGCGACCACGACCTCGAGCTCGGCCTCGCCGCCAGTGGTGGTGGTGGCATCGCCGCTGCTGCTGCCGTCGGCACCGGTCGAGCCGCCGCTGCTGCTGCCGTCGGCGCTGGTGCTGGCATCGCTGCTCTGCGTGCCGGTGCTGGCGGTCACGGTACCGCCGCTGCTGCTGTCGGCGTCGCTGCTGGACGTGCCGGTCGAGGAGTCGTCGCCGGCGTCGCCGCCATCGTCGCCGCACGCGGCGAGCAGGGGCAGCAACGTCATGAGGGTCTTGGCAATCGCGCGTCGCATGGTGGTGGATCCCTTTCGGTGTCCCCAAGCTGGGCCCACCCCACGCTGCATCCAAATGCAAGGTTCTCAGCGTTGATCCTGAATGGCATGCAGGTATGCTCGGAGCCATGGATCGCAGCCCCTTGGCCGCCCTGGACGCCAACCTGCTGGTCGCGCTCGATGCCCTGCTGCAGACGCGACACGTCGAGCGCGCGGCTCGGCAGCTTTCGGTCTCGCCCTCGGCGATGAGCCACACGCTCGCGCGGCTGCGCGCGCTGCTCGACGACCCGCTGCTGGTGCGGGTCGGTCGCGCGATGGCCCCGACGGCGCGCGCCCGCACCCTGTCCGGACCGCTGCGCGACGGGCTCGCGTTGCTCGAGTCGGTGGTCGCGGCGCCGCCGCGTTTCGACCCCGCGCGCGAGCGTCGGAGCCTGCGCGTCGCCGCGGTCGACTTCGCCCAGGCGATGCTCGTGCCCGGCCTCGCACGCGAGCTCGCGGCCGCGGCACCCGGCGTCGACCTGGTGGTGCTGCCGTTCGGCTCGGGCTCCGCGGCGGCCCTGGCCCACGACGAGATCGACCTGGGCCTGTCGGGCTCGCGCACGGTGACGGGTCTGCGGTCGCGAGAGCTGCATCGCGAGCCGTTCGTGTGCCTGCTACGCCGCGGCCACCCGGTGCTGCGCGGGCGACTCACGGTCAAGCGCTATGCCGCGCTCGAACACGTGCTCATCTCGCCGGCCGGCTCGGTCCCCGGCACCGTCGGCAAGGCGCTACGCAAGCGCGGGCTCGAGCGTCGCATCGCCGTGGTCGTGCCCAACTTCAACGTCGCGGCCGAGATCGTCGCGAGCTCCGACCGCGTGCTGACCTGCGGCGAGCGCTCCGCCGTCGCCGCACGCCGCTGGCTGCCGGTCGAGGTGGTCGCGCCGCCGCTGCCGCTCGAGCCGTTCCCACTGGCGATGTTCTGGCACGAACGCCACGAGCACGATCCGTTCCTGGCGTGGGCCCGCGCGCGGATCGAGGCGGTCGCGGCCGCCGCGTGATCGCGGACGTGCGCCAGCTCGCGCGGCGATCGTCGCCCGCGGTGCAACCGCTGGCGGCCGCGGGCATCATCGGCGGGCATGTCTTCGCGCCCGCGCCTGGCCCCCTGGCTCGCCTCGTTCGCCCTGTTCGCGGCCAACTGCGGCGACGACGGGCCGGCGCACGGCGGCGACGGCACCCAGGGCAGCACCTCCGCGGACGGCAGCAGCGACGGCGCGAGCACCACGGCCGCGCCCGCGGACTGCTCGGGCACCGGCAGCTCGACCACCGGGGTCGATCCCTCGCAGCCGCAGCTGGTGCTGCACTTCGGTGACGACGTCTCGACGGCCGTGCGCACGCGCGTGGTCGAACACCTCGAGGCGGTCGCGAGCGTGCCCGTGATCGAGCTCGACGCCGACCAGGGCGTGGGCACGCTGCACCCCGACAGCTGGGTGCTGGGCTTCGGCGACAACCCCTCGACGCGCGCGCTCATCCCTGCGGCCGAGCGCGACGCGGCCGCGCCGCAGAGCGTACTGCTGCGCAGCGGCACCGTCGCCGGCGTCGCCGCCCTGGTGGCCGACGGCACGGCGATGGAGGGCGGCGCGCTGACCCACGGCAACCTCGGGGTCGGCTTCGCCGCCTACGCGTTGCTCGAGCAGCTGGGCTTCGCGTTCCTGCACCCGCTCGAGCCCACCCGCCCGGCGGCGCTGCCCGAAGCGCTGCCGCAGCTCGACGAGTCCAGCGCGCCGCGCTGGCCCATCCGCGGCGTGCAGCTGCACACCATGCATCCACTCGAGCTGACCGAGCTGCTGCAGGGTTGGGGCCCGGGCGACCCCGAGGACCTCGCGGGCTGGCAGGCGATGCTGCCGGACTGGGACGCGTTCCTCGAGTGGATGGTCGCGAACCGCCAGAACCGCGTGCACTGGCTGCTGCTGTGGTCGCAGGGCTGGGCCGAGTTCGGCGACAGCAGCGAGCGCCGCGATCGGCTGCACACCCTGGTCGAGCGCGCACACGAATTCGGCGTGTGGGCCGGCGTCGACGTGCCCATCCGCCTGCACCAGCAGAACACCTGGCGGCTGGTCCGCACCGACTCGGGCGTGCTGGACGAGGAGCTGGCCGAGCTGCGCGACCACGTCGACTGGCTGATGGAAGCCGAGTTCGACTACCTCGCGACCGAGAGCGGTACGACCGAGTTCACCTCGCCCGACGACACGCGGATGGTGGCGTGGATGGACGAGCTGGCGGTTCACCTCGACGAGGCCCACGGCCGCACCGCGTTGATCAAGATCCACACCTCCAGCGGCCAGACCGTCGAGCACTACGACGATCCGTGGACCGGCGAGCCGCTCAACTTCAACTTCCTGCCGCACTACGCCGATCCGCGACTGGGCATCATGCCGCACACGGTGCAGCACTACGCGGTCGACGACCCCGCCCCGACCTACGGCAACAACGACTTCGACTTCATGTTCGACTTCATGGTCCGCGAAGCCGGATCGCGCACGGTCGTGTGGCACCCCGAGGCGGCGTACTGGGTCAGCTTCGACGTCGACGTGCCGCTGCTGTTGCCGGTGTACGCCGAGCGACGTCTGCACGACATCCGCCTGATCGCCGCCGCCGAGGACGCCGGAGCCACCGGCAGCGGAGGCAACGCCGGCGTGCCCATCGACGGCCAGCTGACGTTCTCCAGCGGCTGGGAGTGGGGCTATTGGGTGCAGGAGGTCGTGGCCGCGCGCGCGGCGTGGGACCCACGGACCGAGCTCGACGACGATGCCGCGCTGTTCGCTGCGTTCGATCCCATCGCGCGGCCGTTCGGCGCCGCGGGCCCGCAGGTCGCCGCGCTGCTGGTGCAGCTGGCGCGGGCGCAGCACGAGCTGCTGATCGAGGGTCGGGTCGACGGGGTCGCACCCGACGACATCGTGCGCCGCAACGGCCAGGCCTACCTGCAGGGTTGGGAGCCATTCGACGACCTCACCGATCTCGGGCAGGACGTGCCCGGGCTGACGTTCACGATGACGCAGCCGGAGAAGCTCGGCCTGGTCGAGATGCGCAACCCACTGCACGAACCCCCCGGCTACACCGCAGAGCTCGACCCGTTGCTCGCGGCCATGGCCTCGCGCTTCGACGAGATCGCCGACGCGTTCGAGGCGCTCGCGCCGATGATCCCGGCCGAGGCCATGCCGCTGTACCTCGACCTCGCCGACGGCGCGCGCATGACCGCCCTGCGCGCGGCGCAGGTGCACGCGCTGTATCTCTACGTCGATGGCGTCTACGACGAGCCCGACGCGGTGCTGCAGGCGCGGCTGCAGGACGCCCGCGATGCCCTCGACGCTGCCGCGGTGCTGGTCGCAGCGCACGAGGCCAACTACCGCGTCGAGCCCGATCGCATCGCGGCGTGGCGGCCCAACCCAACCGCGTACGACTTCACGTACCTGTGGACCGCGCGGTCGCTCTACTACTGGTGGCGCGACGAAGCCAAGGCGGTGCTGTACCCCGCCAACCCGTGCTACCTCAACATCATCGATCCGGTGCTGGTCGGCTTCGGTGAGGGCACACTGACCGACGCGTCGGCGGCCCTGGCCGCGATCTTCGACGCGGTGCCGGGACTGGGCGCAGTCGCCGAGTGCCTGTCGGTGCCCGCCGGCGGCCCGGAGTTGCCGCCGCCGGGCCTGCGCGAGTGACGGTGCGCGGGCCGGCAGGGATTTCCGCTACGCTGCCGCGCACATGTCCGCGACCGCCCGCACGATCGCCCGCGCCTGGCTCGCCACCATGGGAGGCTGGCGCTTCGTCGGCGAGGTGCCCAAGGTGCGCAAGGCGGTCTACCTGGCGGTGCCGCACACCGCCAACCAAGACGGCCTGCTGCTGGTGCTGCTGACCAAGTCGGTCGAGATGGACATCGCGTGGATGGTCAAGGACGCGTGGGGCAAGGGCCTGACCGGACCGATGGTGCGCGCGTTCGGTGGCGTGCCGATCGACCGCTCCGCGCCGCACGGCATGGTCGAGCAGATGATCGCCGAGTTCGAGCGCCGCGACGACTTCCACCTCGTGATCCCGCCCGAGGGCACGCGCAAGCGCGCCGAGTGTTGGAAGTCGGGCTTCTACCGCATCGCGCTGGGCGCCAAGGTGCCCGTCATCCCGGGCTTCCTCGACTACCGCAACAAGGTCGGCGGCTTCGGCGAACCCATCGTGCTCAGCGGCGACGTCCGGCAGGACATGGACGCGATCCGGGCGTTCTACGGCGATGCCGCGCCGATGGCCCGCTACCCCGAGAAGTTCGGGCCCATCCGCCTGCGCGAAGAAGACAGCGCCTGAACCCACACCGCGCTCGCGCCGGCGTCAGGGCGCGACGTGTTCGGCGAACCACTGCGCGGTCAGGCGCAGGCCCTCGTCGAGCGGCGTGGGCTCGCCGACGCGGCGCACGAACTCGGTCTCGTCGATCGCCGAGCGCTCGACATCGCCGGGCCGGCGCGGCGCGTAGCTCAGCGGGACCTCGCGCCCCAGCGCGCGCATGAGCCCGCGCGCGATGTCGGCGGTGGTCGCGGGTACGCCGGTGCAGACGTTGAGCACCTCGACGTCCAGGTCACCGCGCGCGGCGATGACGTTCGCGCGCACGCAGTCGCGCACGTAGACGTAGTCGCGAATGCAGCCGTCGTCGCCGGTCTCGCGGCGAGCGGTGATGGTGATCGACTCGCCGCGGAGGATCTGCGCGCAGAACACCGCGATGGCGGCCGCGCCGTGGTTGCTCTGGCGCGGGCCGTAGACGTTGCCGTAGCGCAGGATGTTGACCGCGATACCGTGCTCGCGCGAGGCCGCGCGCAGGTAGTACTCGACCGCGAGCTTGCTGCAGGCGTAGGGGCTCATCGGGAACACCGGCGAGTCGACCTTGGCCTTGGTGCCCTCGGGCACGTCGCCGTAGATCGCACCGCCGGTGCTGGCGAACACCAGCCGCGACACGCCGTGGCGCAGGCACGCCTGCAGCACGACCAGGCTGCCCATGACGTTGACCTCGGCATCGAGCAGAGGATCGCGCACGCTCTTGGTCACGTTGGCGACCGCGGCGTGGTGGCTGACGACGTCGGGCTTCACCGCCGCGAACGCACGCTCGATGCCCTCGCGGTCGGTGACGCTGCCCTGGATGAAGCGCGCGCCGTCGGGGCAGCGGTTGTGCCCCTCTTCGCGCGCGACGCCCAGCACCACGACCTCGTGGCCGGCGGCCAGCAGGCCCTCGGCCACGTGGCTGCCGACGAAGCCGGCACCACCGGTGACGAGGATGCGCATGCAGTGCCCGCGTTATCACCGGGCCGCGCGCAGTGTCAAGCCGCGCGGCGCTCGTGCGCCCGCAATCGCGCGCGCGAGCACCGGGGCGACGCTCAGGGCGAGTTGGGCGAATCGAAGCGCTGGAAGAACGCGGCCGCCGCAGGCGAGGCCCAGTCCTCGACCCACCAGTGGCCCTGATCGGAGTCGCACCAGATCATGGTGTTCTCGCCCTCGCAGCCCTGGTACTCGGCGCAGAACTGAGTCGGTTCGACCGGCACGGTCTGCTGGCCGCAGCCGTTCTCCTCGATCCAGAAATCGCGCGCGTCGATGCCGTAGTGGTACGGCACGACCTCGTCGGTCATGCCGTGCATGCCCCACGCCGGCACCGGCCCGCCGCAGTTCTCGTGCTGCGTCGCAGTGCCGCCCAGGCCCGCGCCGCCGAAGGCCGCCGCGCGCACGTACGGCGCGCGGTAGCACATGAGCGAGTCGGTGAAGTAACCGCCGTCGGAGAAGCCCTCGACGAAGATGCGATCCAGATCGACGCACAGCTCGTTGGCAGCCGCGGTCGCGAGCGCGTCGAAGAAGTCGATGTCGACGCCGTTGGGGTTGCCGTACTCGAAGCCGGTCGCGCCACCGAAGCCGGCGAGCGGGCGTCCGTTGGGATAGACCGCGATGGCCTGACCCTGCCACTCCTGCGAGATGCGGAAGCGCGCCTGCGCGGTCGACATGTTCTCGGTCAAACCGTGGTAGCCGAAGACCATCGGGTACGGTCGCGTGTTGTCATAGCCCTGCGGCAGCTCGATGATGAACTGCCGCTCGGTGCCACCGACGTCGATCACGCCGCTGGTGATCGCACCGGGATCGCTGCCGCACCCGGGCGAGGCTCCCAGCCACTGCGGCTCGCCGGTGGTGGTCTCGGGCGTGCCGCTCGAGCTGCCCTCGCCCGGACCAACGGTCTCGCCCGAACCGCCGGTCGCATCGTGGCTGCCGCTGGTGTCGCCGGCGGGATCGGTGTCGTCGTCGTCGTGGTCGACGCCGCTGGTGTCCGAGGTGCTCGCGCCGAGCTCGATGCGTGCGCCGCCCTCGGCATGGCAGGCGGCGAGCGCAGCGCCGACGAGGGCGAGCAGGCGAGCAGGACGACGCGGATCGACGGGGCGCATGGGGGGACTGGGCGTAAGGTGACCGCGGACCACGGTTGGTTCGAGCGGCGAGCGACCGCGGGCGCGACGCGACGCACGTGGTCGCTCCGCGCGGTCGCGCGCGTGAGCCGGAGCACTGCGCGCGCGGTGGCCCCGGCCCCGGCGCGGGGGAAACCCACCGCAGCGCCCGCCGAGGGCCCGCCGGGCGCAGCCCGTCACATCGGCCGCCGGAGGGTCTCATGCTCGTTCGCATGACGCGACCGCACGCGATCGTCCCGCTGCTCCTGGTGCTCGCCGGCTGCCACGAGGTCAGCCCACAGGGCGCCGCGGGTGCGATCGTGGCGGTCGAGCCCGCCGCGGCCGCGAAGATCAACCCCGCGAGCAAGCCCGCGCCAACCCGCAGCAAGCCCGGCGCGGCCGCGCCCAGCGGCAGCGAGTCCGGCAAGCTCGCCGGCATCACGGCGGCGCACAACGACGTGCGCGCGCAGGTGGGCGTCGCCGCGCTCGCGTGGTCCAACGAGATCGGCGCCTACGCGCAGGCGTGGGCCGAGCACCTCGCGGGCAACGGCTGCCAGCTCGCGCACCACAGCGGCGGCAAGCCCTACGGCGAGAACCTCTTCTGGGGCTCGCAGCCCGGCACCGCCGCAGCCGTCGTCGCGCAGTGGGCCGCGGAGCGCAGCGCGTACGATCACGCGAGCGGGGCGTGCAGCGGCACCTGCGGCCACTACACGCAGCTGGTGTGGTCGAAGTCGAGCGCGCTCGGCTGCGGCGTGGCCAGCTGCGCGGGCGGTGGCGAGATCTGGGTCTGCAACTACGACCCCGCCGGCAACGTGATGGGCGAGGCGCCGTACTGAGCGTCGCGCCCGCGCGACGGTGCGCGCGGGCGCCCGGGACTCATGCCATACCGGGGTACGTCGCCGGCTGGCTCGGCATCACCGCGGTGAGGATGAGGTACAGCAGCACGCCCTTGCCGAACAAGAGCGCCATGCCGACGAAGGCCAGGCGAAACCAGAACGGATCGATCTCGAAACGCGCAGCCAGACCGCTGCAGACTCCGAAGACGACGCGAGGGGCGTGCGGGCGCACGAGCGGGCGGGTCACGGGGGAGCAGAAGTCGCGCGGTGCTGTCACCATTCCCGGCGCGACCACGGCGCTGTGACCGCGATCGCACCGGCACGCGCGCAGCTCAGCCGCACTGGAATCCGCCCTGGGCCTGCATGCACGACAGCGGCGCGCAGCAGCCTCCGTTGCCCTGGCCGTTGACCTGGCACGGATCGCCGTCGGGGATGCAGGCCTCGCAGACCTGGTTGTTACCGCACTGCGAGCCGCTGCAGCACGGCAGCTGCTGACCCGCGCAGACGTCCCCCTCGGCGATGCACTCGGGGTTGCCGCCGCTCGACGAGCCCGCGTCGGTGCTCGAGCCGCCCTGCGTCGCGCTGGCATCGGTGCTGCTGCCGCCCGAGGTGTCGGTGCTGCCGCTGCCGCCTGCGTCGCTGCTGCCGTCGACGTTGCCGCTGCTGCCGGCATCGGTGTTGCTGGCATCGGTCGCGCTGGCGTCGCTGGTCTGGCCGCTGGTCGCGGTCGTGCTCGCCGAGGCGCTGGCGCTGGCGGAGGCGCTGTTGCCGTCGGTCACGCTGCCGCCGGAGTTCGACGTCGCGCTGCTCGAGGCCGAGGCGCTGCCGTCGGTGCCGCTGTCGTCACCGGTCTGCACCGGATCGCCGTCGCTCGTGCACGCGGGCAGCAGGAACATCGCACAGAGGCAGAGTCGCAGGCGTAGGTTCATGGTGGTCTCGCTCTCGGCCGGCTTGGTTCCGCGACCGCGTCGATCCGGCTCAGCGATTTCACAGCGCCACCGCCACGCCCAGCACGCCGGTGCCGACCGGCAGCCCCCAGCTGGCGACGCGGCGGCCAGCAATGCGAACCCCGACGCGCGGGATCGCGGTCGCCACCGCCGCGTCGAACCCATGGCCGCAGGCGCGGATGCACGGCGAGCGACAGCGCGAGGTCCAGCTCGAGCAGCGCGCTCGCGACGATGTCGCGCCGCCCCACGAACGGCGGCGAGGCCTCGCCGACCATGCCCACCAGCGCCGGGCCCACGTGCACACCGGTGGTCAGCGCGGCGCGACGATCGCCCCGCGTGAGGCGGACCCGCGGGCCGACACCGATCAGCCCGGCAGGATGCGCGCCGAGCCCTCGGGTGCTCGCGCGCGGGTGCCCGCGATCGGGGCCAGCGCGCGCACGCCCACGCCGACGCGGCGATGCGGCCACGCCTCGAACGCGAGCGCCGCCATCGCGATCGCGCCCAGGCCCCCGGCCGCACCCGAGACCGCGGGGCCGAACGCGAGCACGAAGCGCGGCGGCGGCGGTCGCATCGCGCGGCGCACCGGCGGTGGCAGCACCGGCGGTGGCCCCGGCGGCGGTGGTGCCTGCTCGAGCTCGCGGAAGCTGGCGCGCAGGAGATCGATCGCACGGACCGCGGCGATGCGGGCACCGTCCTCGCCGGGCTCGAGCCGCAGGCTCCGCAGCGTGGTCTTGCCGGTCACGCGGTCGACGACCCACAGATCGAGGTCCTGGCCGCGCGCGTCGACCCACAGCGCTGCGACCACCTGCAGCTCGCGCGCACGTTGATCGAGCGCGAGGTGATCGGGCCGCGTGGGCGCATCGGCGTGCACGACCTCGAAGCCGAGCAGCGCGAGCTCGGCGTCGAGCTGCAGCACCACCGCGGCGTCGCGGGAGCCCAACACCGCGACCCGCGCGACCGCGTCGCGATGGGTCGGCTCGGCCCGCGCGCTCGCAGGCGCCGCGAGCGGCCACGCGAGCAGCGCGAGCGCGAGGCACGAGCCGCCGCGGGCGGATCGTCGCAGCGGCGCACGCGGGCACGGCGGGTTCATGGCGGCGCGAGGATGCGATCGGCGAGATCGCGATCGGGGCCGTCGGGCCACCGCGCGCGGTAGCGACGCGCGGTGCTGCTCGCGGCCTCGCCCTGCCCCGCGCGCTGCTGCGATTCCATGAGCCGACCGGTGGCCTCGCGCGCGAGCGAGCCCCCAGGACGCTCGTCGAGGTAGCGCGCGAACCATCGCGCAGCATCGGCCCACGCGGTGCCGCGCGCGAACGCGATGCGGCCGCGCTCGAACGCAGCCATCGCAGCGGCGTCGCTGCCGGCGAAACGCTCGCGTACGGCGTCGAGCGCTTCGACGGCGCGCTCGGGCTTGCGCGCGAAGCGGGCGACGTCAGCCAGGCGCACGAGCTCACGCGCGGGCAGGCTCTCGCACAGCGACTGCCAACCCTGCGCCTCGGCGGCAGCGAGCGCCTCGCGATAGCTCGCGCGCTCGGCCAGGGTGCGCCAGTCGTCGGCCGGCGTCTCGACGGCGCTGGGGCGCGCGCGCGATCGCGGCCGCGGGTTCGACTCGGCCGCGATCGCGGGCGCCGGCAGCGGCTGGGCGATGGGATCGCGCGCGGGCTCGCCCGGCGCGACCGCGACGATCGGCGCGGCCGCATGCTCGATCGGCGCGGAGATCGGCGCGGCCGCGGGCGCCGGCGCCTGCGCGAGGGTCTCGCCCAGCACCGGGGTCTCGCCCGCGTTCAAGCTGCGCGGCTGCTCGAGGCCGGGCCCGTGCACGAGCACGCTGCCCTCGTGCAGTGCGAGCGCGAAGCGGCCGCGCGCGGGCTCCCACGCCAGCTCGAAGCGCGTGCCGGTGACGTCGACGCGGTACGGCCCCGCGTCGATCTGCCAGCTCGCCTCCGGTGCCGGCACGATCGCGAGGGTTGCGGCACCCGACTCGAGCACGAGCTGTGCGCCGCGATCGCGCAGCTGCACCACGCGCGCGCGGCTGGCCGGCGCGAGCACGACCGCACTGCCATCGGAGAAGTGCAGCGGCTGCGGCGTCTCGACGCTGGCGAGCCACTGGCCCGCGACCCCGGGCGCGCGCGCGTCCCCGACATCGAAGGTGAGCGCGCGCGGGCGCAAGGCGATCACCAGCAGCACCGCGGCCGCAGCCGCGACGATGGCCGCGAGCACTGGCCCGCGCCGACGCACCTGCACCGGCGTCGACGCATCCTGCAGCAGCCGCGCGCGGACCTGCGCGCGCGCGTGGGTCGAGCCGCCGTCGGCCTCGTCCTGTGCGGCCGCGATGGCGCGGCCCAGGCCCAGCAGCGCGCGCTCGTCGTTCACGACGCCACCTCGCGCAACCACGACGCCAACACCGGGTCGCGTGCAGCGACGCGCTCGAACCGCGCGCGCGCCTGGGTCAGGCGACGCTTGGCGGTCGCGAGCGAGACCTCGCACGCGGCCGCGACCTCGTCGAGCTGCATGCCCGCGATCCAACGCAGCCCGAACGCGATGCGCAGATCCGCGGGCAGGCGCAGCAACGCCAGCTGCGCGCGCCCGAGCGCGGTCTGCTGCTCGGGGTCGCTGGCGTCCGCGATCTCCGGCAGCTCGCCGGGCGTGCGCAGGCCCAGGAACCGCCGCGTCGCGCGACGGCGCAGGCACTTGCGCGCGGTACGGATCGCGATCTGCAGCAGCCACGGCCGCAGCGTCGCCGCGTCACCGCGGAAGCGACCGATGCCGGTCATCGCCTGCACGAACACGTCGTGCAGCAGATCCGGCAGCTCGGGATCGGGCCCGAGCACGCGCAGCAGCACCCGTTCGATCGCCGCGCCGTGGCGGTCGAACAGCGCCGCGATCGCGACGCGATCGCCGTCGCGCAGTCGCTCGACGTGGACGCGGTCGTCCGCCGAGGGCAGAAACGCCAGCTTGGCTGGCTCGGATCGCTGTGCCGCGGACGCCACGGTCGCCCCGGTCAGGTTCCCCGAGGTGGCCGCGACGGCTCAACTGTCGATCGCGGGGCCGGACTGGGGTCCGCAGCGCCCGCGTGGGCTCACTCCGCGGCGAGCACCTCGGCGCGGCGAGCCGGGGCGATGCCCTCGGCGGCCATGCGCTCGGCCAGGTGCTTGACCATGCGCGCGGCCGTGCCCGTCACGCCCTCGTAGTGCGGCAGGTGGTACAGCGCCCGGTTCACCTCGGGGTGCGCCTTGGCGTAGGCGCGGACCTGCTCGAGCGAGTACGGCACCTGCTCGAGCATCTCGGCGAACTCGCGCTTGCACTTCGCCTTGGCCTCGCCGAGCGCCATCTGCACCCGCGAGTGCGCGTTGATCTCACCCTCGCCCGAGGTCTCGATGGGCAGGTAGATCATCTCCTTGAAGTGGTTGATGACGGCCGACTGCGCGCCGTCCGACTGCGTCGACGGCATGCAGCCGAAGGGCTTGAGCGACAGCACCATGTGCGCGATGCCCTTGACCGTGTAGTAGATGTTCTTCGCCACCTCGAGGTGACCTTCGCCGCCCTCGGAACGCGTGTGATAGAACTGGTGCGCGAGCCGCTCCATCTCGAACATGTCGACGATCTCGTGGGTGGTGCCGCCCAGGGCCTCGCGCATGCGGTCGTACTCGCGGCGGTAGACGCGATCGGCCAGCTCCATCGCGGTGCGCTTCTTGAGGTAGCGGCTGTCGAGCTCGAAGCGCTTGCCCAGCTGCCACCACTTCAGCTCGGCCTGGGTCTCGTCGATCATGCGACGGTCCTTGGCCTTGATCTTCTCCTGCCACAACATGTAGGTCAGCCACGTCGCGATCGGCTCCGTGATGATCTCCGCGCCCTCGGTCTGCAGGAAGCGGAACATGTTGAAGTTGCCGTCGCCCTCGGTGGTCTGGGCCCAGAACTCGCCGGTGACCTTGACCATGGGCTTGGGCTGCAGGCGGTCGAGCTGCACCTCGTTCATGCGCCGCGCGACCTCGCGCAGCGGCTCGACGTAGTCGTTGCTGGTGACCATGTCGAGGAACTTCACCAGCAGATCGAGCTTGTCGGCACTGCCCGAGAGCAGCTCGCGGACCTTGCCACGCAGCTGCGCCGGGCGCTTCTGCTTCACCGCCTCGCCCAGGAACAGCAGCGCCTCGTCGAGCACGCGGTCGACCTCGCCGGGCACGACCTCGTAGGGCCGCATCTGGTTGGCGAGCTCGTTGAGCAGGTCACCCATGTTGATGGCGTTGACCAGACCCATGAAGAAGTCGGTGTTGAGGTTGAGCCCGGCCTCGACGTCGGCCTGCTTGAGCCCGCCCTTTTGCTGGAACAGCAGCACGCGGAAACCGTCGAAGCCGGCGTTGCGCAGCGCGAGGCGGTACTCGGCCTCGTACATGCCGAAGCGGCACGGGCCGCAGGCGCCGGCGGTGACGAAGAAGTAGCGGTCGATGATCTCCTGCGTGCTCAGGCCCTTCTCGTCGCGCAGCCACTGCAGGTACTGCACGAGGTTGCCGACCGTGAAGTACGTCGGGTTGCATTGCCCGTTGTTGCCGTACTCCTTGCCGGCCTGGAACGCGTCGGTGTTGGGCGTGGGCAGGACCTCGGACTTGTAGCCGAGGTTCTCGAACGCGCACTTGATCAGGTACTCGTGGCGGAAGGTGAAGCCGCCGAACAGCAAGGTCGTGTGCGCACGCTGATCCGCGGTGAAGTCGAACTCGACCGGGCGCTGGAACTGCGCGTTGATCGAGCGGAAGCTGACGCCCTCCTCGGTCGCGATGCGCTGGCGCGCTTCGTCGAGCAGCTGCTGCACGACGGGCTGCTGGATCACACGGAGCAGGTCGCTGCGATGTTCGGTGGTGGTCGCCATGCGGAGTCCTCGAGGTGTCGCGGGCAGGCTGGACACGACCGTCACTGACACAGGTGTCAGTGAAAGTCGTGGGCGTTTTCTCGCACGATTCCGCGGGCCCGGCAAGTCCTCGGGCGAGCGCCCTGCCGGGGCCTCGCGGGGCCGGCCGCGGGCCTTGCGGATGCGGCGACCGCGGTCGTGCACGGTTGGACACGAGCTGCCAGGCCCGCCTCGGCGGCGCCCGCAACCCCCCGCGCGCGGGCCCGTCCACTGCGGCACCCATGCGACGACACCGCTCGATCCTCTCCGCCTTCACGCTGCTGTGCGCGCTCACGACCGCATGCGACAGCAAGTCCGCCGACGACAAGAGCGCCGACGCGAAGAAGAGCGACGGCAAGTCCGGCGACGCCAAGGCCGGCGATGCCAAGCCGGCGGTCGCGAAGAAGGCGTGGCTCGAGGTCGACAAGTTCGGCGTCCAGCTCGAGGTGCCCGAGGGCGCGACCGTGATGGACGGCGCCGGCACCAGCGTGATGATCAGCGGGCCCGATGGTGGTTGCACCGTGATGCTGGCGAAGAAGGACGACATGAGCTTCTTCCAGAGCTACGACGCCACCATCGCAGAGATCGACAAGGGGCAGATGGGCAAGAAGAAGGAGATGCTCGAGAACAAGAAGACCGACGACTCCAACTGGACCATCTACTACACCAAGGAGTCGATGACGGACCCGAGCAAGACCCAGTACGCCGTCGACGTCCGCAAGAAGGTCGGCGAGGCCGAGTACTCCTGCGCACGCGTCGAGGACCAGGAGGCCGACGCCAAGTGCGTGCTCGAGGCCTGCGCGAGCCTCAAGGCCGGCTGAGGGCCCGGCGCGAGCGGTTCCGGCGCTGCCGTTGGTGGCGGCGCCGGACCCGTGCGAAGATGACGGCGGCATGGCCGACGACACTGCGCCCTCCTTCGACGAGACCCAGAAAGAGGCCCGCGCGACGCTGCGCCAGCGACTGGCGGAGACCGCCGAGGACCTGCGGGCCGCGACGACCGCGACGCCGGGCGGCACGCGGCTCAGCCTCAAGACGCGCATCGAGGCGCTGGGCTTCGTCGGCCAGGCGACGCAGATCTTCGACCTGCTGCCGCTGGTCCACGTCGCCTGGGCCGACGGCTCGATCCAGGCGGGGGAGCGCGCGACCGTGCTCAACCTGCTCAAGATCCGCGGCCTGCCACCGGGCGAGGCGTGGACGGTGATGGAGACCCTGCTCGAGGCCAGGCCGAGCCAGGCCTACCTCGACGTGTCGCTCGAGCTGCTGCGCGAGTTCCTGGCCGAGCGGCAGGACGACGGCCGCACGATCGTGGGCCTGTGCATCCTGCTCGCGGAGTCGGCCGGTGGCTTCCTCGGCATCGGCACGATCTCGCAGAGCGAGAAGCAGATGATCGAGACCATCGCGGCGCGCCTGGGCGACAAGGCCCAGGCCGAGTTCCGCGCGCGGCTGAGCTGACGCCGCAGCGGCCGCCGCGGCGCTAGCCCGCGGGCACGATGGTCGCGTGCTCGATCCAGTCGAGGTTGGGGTACCGACGGCGCAGGTAGTCGTTGCCCTGCCGCTCGATCTCGACCTGGTCGGGCCCGGGCCCACGCGGCGCGCCCTCGCCGTAGCCGGTGTGCAGCGACATCACCACCTCCATGCCTTCGACCACGCGACCGAACGGCGCGAAGCCCATCTCGTCCAACGGCGCGTTGTCGTTGTAGTTGATGAACACCTGGGTCGTGCGGGTGTTCTTGCCTTTGTTGGCGAAGCTGATGGTGCCCTTGGCGTTGGGCTGCTTGCGCGGATCGTCGGCGAGCTGCGCCGAGCGCCAAGCCTTGCTCACGTCGGGATGGCCGTGCAGGCCGAACTGGACCATGAAGCCCTCGATCGCGCGGAAGAACGCGACGTCGTCGAAGAAGCCCAGCTGGACCAGGTTGTAGAAGCGATCGGCGCCGATCGGTGCCCACGCGCGCACGACCTCGATCACGAAGTCGCCCTTGGTCGTGTCGAACTTGACGCGATAGATGTCGGGCGCGCGCGCGTTGGCCTTGTCCGGATCGAGCAGCTTGGGATCGGCCGGGGGCCGCGCCTTGGTGGTCGCACCCGCGGGCTCGTCGCCGGCGGCAGCGGGATCGGTCGGGCGCGCACCGCAGCCGGCCAGGGCGAGGAGCAGGAGCAGGGTTCGGGACGCCATCGCGGCGCGCAGCATAGCGGCTGCCGCCGCCGGGCACTACGCGGCGGCGCGGGTGCCCTCGCCCGCGCCCGCGTCGTCGCCGTCACCGCGGCGATCGACCGCAGTCGGCCGCGTCAGCGCCCGCAGCCGCGCGAACACCTTGCGCAGCGTCGCGGGCCACGAGGCCACGCGATACGGCACACCATGACGCTCGCACGCGGCCTGGACCTCGGGCGCGATCTGCCGCAGCCGCTCGGGTGGCAGACGCGGGAACAGGTGGTGCTCGATCTGGTAGTCGAGACCGCCGCACAGCACCGAGAGCACGTACGGCACGCGGAAGTCGTTGGCGGACTGCGCCTGCATCGCGTACCACTGCGCGCGCGATCGTGGGCGCGTGCCCTCGGGCCAGTCGTGCACGTCCGCGCCGACGTGACCACAGAAGATCGACGCGGCGGAGTAGACGTCGCGCAGGGTCTCGGCGATCCAGTTGCCCAGCAACACCTTCCACCAACCCGCACCAGCGAGCGCGGGGAACAGCACGTACTCGTAGAGATAGTACGGCACATACTTGCGCGCGGCCTCACGGTGCCGCCGCGCCCAGCTCGCGCTTCCGTCCCCGCCGAGCTCGCGATCGATGTAGAGCCGGTCGAGCCCGGTCGCGTGCAGGTTCATGAAGAACCCCAGCCCCAACCAGGTGTACGCCACCGACCACAGCTGCCGTCGGTGGTACGGCCGGTGCTCGATCCGCGGGCTCAAGCGGATCATGCCGTAGCGCAGGTCGGGGTCGCGACCGGCGACGTTGGTGTACTGGTGATGCGCGACGTTGTGGCTATGGTGCCACGAGCGCTCGTCGATCGGCACGCGCCAGCGGAAGCGCGTGCTGTGGAAGCGGCCTGCACCCTCGATGCGATCGTAGGCGCCGTGCAGCGCGGTGTGTCCGATCTCGGTCGCCTCGAGCTGCTTGTGCAGCCACAGCGCGAGAGTGCCCAGCGAGAACCCGACCGGCTCGACGCTGAGGTGCAGCATCACGCGGCCGCCGATCTCGAGGGCACGCGAGAGCCGGGCCAGGCGCCGCACACGGGTCAGATCGTCGGGGCCGACCTGGGCTTCGATGCGTTCGCGGATCGCATCGATGTCGCGGCCGAAGGCCTCGACGCGCGGGTCGTCGAGGGAGACAAAGGGGGTTGGCGAAGGGCGCTCGTTGCGCGTCATCATCGTCATCGTTTGTATTACAATTGATGACCGAGTCCAGGACTATTTCTTATGTCTTTGAAATCATACTGTGTTTTGAGTCATACAATCGATGTCATCGTCGTGCTGGCTGGCCCGCGGCGAGCTACACTCCGGCTCCGCGATGAACGACCGCGAGCGCAAGGACCGGCTGATCCAGACGCGCGTGCCCGAGAGCCTCGAGTCGGCGCTCAAGCGCGAGGCCACGCGGCGACGGCTGGGCGTCTCGCAGCTGGTCCGCAACATCCTCGAAGACACGCTGCACATGGTCGGCGGGGTGGTCGACGGCGTCGACGCGATCGTGCAGGACTCGATCGCGCTCGGCCGCGAGGTCGGGCGCGGTGTTGCGAAGGTGCGGCGGGACGCGAGCGGCCGCTCGAGCGAGACCGCGGCCGCAGACCGCGACGACGAGCCTGAGCCCACGCCCGACGCAGACCCGGTGTCCGACCCGCAGCGCGACGCGCCTGCAGACGCCGAGTCCGCCACCGACGCCGTGGCGGCAGCCCCCGCGGCCGCGCCCGACGATCTCACCGACGTGTTCGCGTGGCATCCGGTCGTGCTCAACCGCGCCGCCCACTGCGCCCGCTGTGGCACCGCGATGCCCGCCGGTCACTCGGGCTACGTCGCGATGCGCGACGACCCCAGCCGACCGCGCGTGTGGTCGTGCAGCGACTGCGTCGCCCGCCTGGGCGGCTGAGCCCTGCCCTGCTATGTTGCGCGGCCCCGATGACCGCGCAGCCCAGCTTCGCGACGCTGATGCGGCTGGCCTGGCCGGTCGTGTTGTCGCGCGCGGCCCAGGCCGTGATCGGCTTCTCCGACGCCGCGATGGTCGCGTCGCTCGGCGAGGACGCGGTCGCCGCGACCACGACCGGGGCCTCCAACGCGCTCAACCTGTTCATCTTGCCCATGGGCGTGGTGTTCATCGTGCAGAGCTTCGCGGCCCAGCTCGCGGGCAGCGGTGACGTCGCCGGCTCGCGCCGCTACGCCTGGTACGGCATCGCCATCGCGCTGGCCGCGGGGCTGATCAGCGCGCTGGGTATGCCGGCGCTATCGCCGGTGATCGCCAGCTTGGGCTACACCGAGAACGTCCGCACGCTGCTGGTGGACTACATGGTGATCCGGTTGTTCTCGTGCGCCGCAGTGGTGGGCACCGAAGCCATCGGCAACTGGTACGCCGGCATCGGCAACACGCGAGTGCCGATGTTCGTCAGCTTCCTCGCGATGGGCCTCAACATCGCGTTCAACTGGATCTTCATCTTCGGCCACCTCGGCGCGCCGGCGATGGGGGTCGCAGGCGCGGCGTTGGGCCGCGCGCTGGCCCGCACCGTCGCCTTCCTGGTGGCCCTGCTCGCGTTCATCCGCGGGCTCGGGGCGCCGCGCCGCCGCACCGCGGGGCGCTTCGCCGGCCACGAGCTGCGGCGGATGCTGCGCTTCGGCCTGCCCAACGGCTTCAACTGGTTCCTCGAGTTCGCCGCGTTCACGTTCTTCATCAACGTCGTGGTCGCTGATCTCGGCACCACCGCGGTCGCGGCGTTCATGGCGGTGGTCCAGGTCAACTCCATCGCGTTCATGCCGGCGTTCGGCGTGGCATCGGCGGGGGCAATCCTGGTGGGCCAGGCCATCGGTGCGGACCGCCGCGACGACGTCGGCGCGCTGGTGCGCCGGACCATGGTGATCACGGGTGCGTGGCAGGTGTTCGTCGGCCTGGTCTACGCGTCGATGCCCGGCGCGGTGATGTCGATCTTCGCGTCGGACGACGTGCCTTCGGACGCGCTCGTGACCTTGGGCACGCGCATGCTGCTGGTGAGCACCGCCTGGCAGCTGTTCGACGCGATCGCGATCACGCTGTCCGAGGCGCTGCGCGCGGCCGGGGACACCGCCTGGTGCATGTGGGCGCGGGTCGTGCTCGCCTGGGTGCTGTTCGTGCCGCTGTCGGGTTGGGTGGTGCTGCGCGGCGACGCCGGCCCGGTCGGCGCCATCGCGTGCCTGGTCGCGTACCTCGTGGTGCTCGCGGGGCTGCTCGCGTGGCGATTCCGATCGGGCGCGTGGCGAGCGATCGATCTCACCGGCGCCGCCGGCCACGGCGTCGACGTGCCGGGTCCCGCTACGTAGAGGTCACGAGCCGCGCGACCGCGCGGGAACCTCCGCGCGCCCTGCGGAAACAACGGGGGCGTTCGCAATGCCCGAGACGCCCGTCCACGTGGTCCCCGTCACCGTTCCCGAGCGGGTTGCGTTCGCACGCGTGCTGGCGCGGCTGGGCCTGCGCCGCCGCAGCAGCTCCGAGGTCGCGGTCGCAGCGGCCCTGCGCGAGCTCGCCGAGCTGTTGCTCGACGACGACCGCGACGACGTCGCGCAGACGTTGCAGGACTGCGCCATGGCGCTCGAGTCCCCGGCGCTGTGAACCGATCGGCCGCCAACGTCACTGGGATCTGGACGGACTAGCGCAGCTGCGGCGACGCGATCCCCACCAGCTGCGGGATGCGCTGCTTGAGCCGCCGCTCGATGCCCTGACGCAGGGTCGCCTGCGAGCTGGGACAGCCGATGCAGTTGCCCGACAGCGCCACGTGCACGACATCGCCCTGGACGTCGAGCAGCTCGATGTCGCCGCCGTCGGCGACGATCAGCGGGCGGCACTCCGCGAGTACCTCGCGCACGCGCGCGACCAACTCGTCGCCCTCGAGGCGCTCGCCGGCGGCGATGGCGTTGGCGGCCGACTCGATCGCCTCGAACGGCGAGCGTTCGGGGTGCACCACCGGCAGTCGTCGCGGCGCGGCCGTGCGCGGCGCGGTCGCGCCCAAGCGCACCAGGCTGCCGCCGGCGGCGCGCCAGGCCTCGATGCCGCCTTGCAGGCTGACGGCCTGACGGAAGCCCAGGCCGCGCATCGCTGCGACCGCCTGACGCGAGCGCACGCCGCTGCGGCAGACCACGACCCACACGCCGTCGCGATCGAGCTCCGCGGCACGGGCCTCGAGCTCGTCGAGCGGCATCAACACCGCGTGCGGCAGCATGCCGGTGTCGTCGGCCTCGGCGTGGGTGCGCACGTCGAGCACGAGCACGGCCGCGCCCTCGTCGATGCGCGCGCGCACGTCCTCGACCGCGACCTCGTCGTCGACCACCACCACGGCCTCGCCGTCGTGCGATCCGGTCACCACGCCCAGGCGACGCGCGAGCTCGCCCGACTGATCGAGCGCGCGCAGCTCGTCGTAGCCGCCGATGGGCTGGCCCTGCACGAACACCTGCGGCGTGGTCTTCTTGCCGGTGACGATCGCGAGCCACTCCAGCCGCTGCACGTCGCCTTTGACGTCGTGCTCGACGAACGGCAGCTCGCGCTCGCGCAGCAGTTCGATCGCCGCGCGGGCATAGGGGCAGCCGCGCTTGTAGTAGATCTCGATCCCGACCGTCGGCGTGGCCTTCGCCGGCGCCGCGGCCTGCTCGTCCGCGCCGCCGATGCCACGCTCGCGCTGCCACTTGTGCAGCTTCTTGCGATCGGACTCCCACATCGGCCGCTCGGGCTGGCCCGCGGCCCAGTCCGGCAGCGGCACCTCGCGCCGCACCGCGTCGAGGCCGACGATGCCGCGCGCGCGATCGAGGACCTGCGCCGCCGCACGGACGCCGCCGAAGCGCGAGCGCTGGCCGCGTGCGACCGCGGCGTCGAGCAGGAGCACGGTGAAGCGCTGGGCGAGCGTCCCGATCATGACGTCCGCTCACGTATCCGGGCCCCAACCCCGCGTCAAGCGCCGGTCCCCAGCGCGACCTCACCCGCGCAGGCAAACCTGCGCCCGTACCGTGTACGCTGGTTCGCGCGGTGACCAGCACAGAGGATGATCCCGCGCTGCTGCAGCGTTGGCGCAGCGGCGAGCGCGACGCGGGCAACGAGCTGGTCCGGCGGCACTTCCGCACGGTGTACCGCTTCTTCCGCAGCAAGCTCGACGGCGACGTCGAGGATCTGGTCCAGCGCACCTTCGTGACCTGCGCGACCGTCGAGTTCCGTGGGCAGTCGCGCTTCACCACGTTCCTGCTCGGCATCGCCCGCAACCTGCTGCTGCAGCACCTGCGTGACGTCAAGCGGCGGCCGCAGCCGGAGTCGTTGTCGGTCGCGGAGCTGCGCGACCACGCCTCGCCCAGCCGCGTGCTGCTGCTGCAACAGCGCCAGGAGCTGCTGATGACCGCGCTGCAGCGGCTCTCGCTCGACCTGCAGACCACGGTCGAGCTGTACTACTGGGAGCAGCTCACGCTGCCCGAGATCGCGAGCGTGTTGGAGGTACCGGTCGGCACGATCAAGAGCCGCCTGGCCCGCGCGCGCGACCTGCTGCGACGCCACCTCGCGGAGCTGACCGGCGCACCGGCGGAGGACTTCGACGATCCCGAGCGCGTCGCGGCCTGGGCCGCCGACCTGCGCGGTGCGGTGGACAACTCGGCCTCGCGCTGACGCCCGCGCGATCTCGGCGCATCAATCGCCCAGCAACGCGCGTGCTTGCAGCACCAGGGCGTCGTCCGCCGGCGCGCCGCTGCGCAGCGCGAGCAGCTGCGCAGCGTCCTTGCGTGCGTGCTCGAGATCCCCGATCGCGCGCCACGCCGCGCCGCGCAGCGCCAGGCACGGCGCCGCGGTGACGGCCCAGGTCCACTGCGGCGCCAGCGGCTGCAGCACGGCCGTGCAGGCCGCGATCACGCCGCGCGGGTCCTCGGCCTGGGCGTGCGCGCGCGCGAGCTCCAGACCCGCGAGCCCCGCGAGCACCGAGTCGGGGCTGGACCGCACCGCGCGCTGCCACGCGGCGATCGCCGCGGCCGTGTCGCCGCGCCAGGCCGCGGCATAGCCCGCGACGACCGGTTCGGCCTCGGCCACGCCAACCGCGCGGGCCGCCAACGCGTCACGCCGATCGAGCGCCGCGAGCAGGTGCAGCTCCAGCACCGGCAGGCGATCGCTGCGGATCCGCGCGTGCTTGGTCGCCTCGGCCAAGCCCTCGAACCACGCGTCGACGCGCGCGGGCGAGCGCCCCGGCACCAGCATCGCGCCGAGATCGATCCAGCGCAGCGCACCGCTGGCGCTGGTGGTGTTCTGGCTGACGAACGCGAGCGCGTCGTCGAACGCCGGGCCGATGGTGCGCTCGTCTCCTCGCAGCAGCGCGACCGCGAGCGCGGGCAGGCGCAGGAACATGGGCTTGCTGCCCAACCGCTGCACACGATCGAGGTCGCCCTCCATCATCGCCTGCATGAGCAGCTCGAGCGGGATCCAGTAGCCGGCGTCGTCGAAGGGCGCCCACTGCTCGAGCATCGCGCGGGCCTCGGCGCGCGCGCCCGCGCGGGCTCGCAGCCGCGATTGCCAGATCTCCGGCGCGCCGCCGCTCCAGTGCGCGACGTCGGCGGCGGCCTCGCGCACGCATTCGAGATCGTCGATGGCCGCGCAGTGATCGAGCACGTGCTGCGTGTGCAGCGTGAAGCCAGGGTCGAGCGCACGGATGCGGCGATGCACCGCCAGAACCTCGTCGATGCGGCCGCCGTGGAACAAGCCCTCGAACAAGCCATATTGCAGCAGCACGTCGTCGGGCCACTGCGACGTCGCGGGCTCGTAGACCGCCAACGCGGCGGCGTAGTCGTCGTCGACCTGGTGGCCGAAGCCCTCGACGAACGCGACCTGCGCCGGCGACAGGTCGTCGCTCGCGAGCGCGAGCGCGCGTTCGCTGTGGATCTCCCGCGGCGCATGCTCGAGCCACGACATCACCAGCGCGAGCTGCATGTGCACGCGGCCGTCGCTGGGGTCGAGCGCGAGCGCGCGCCGCAGCTGCGCGTCGGCAGCAGGGAAGTCCTTGGCGTTCAGGCGCGCCCACGCGGTCGCGAGCGCGGCGTCGACCTCGGGGTCGTGCGGCTTCGCCGATGGCTGCTCCACCGGCGCACCGCGATCGAGCGTCACGCCGACACCGATCGCGGCGGTGGCTGCGACCGCCGCGGCCACCGCCCACGGTGCCCGTCGTCGCCAGTGCTGGCGCGCCTGCAACCGCGCGCGCAGCTCGGCCATGGATGCGTAGCGGCGCGCCGGATCGGCCGCGAGCCCGCGACGCAGCAGCATGCCCAGCCACGCCGGCGCGGTGCCGGGCGGTGCAGCGATCGCCTCGGCGTGCTTCTGGGCCACCAGCGCCTCGCCGGCGCCGCGGTACGGCGACACGCCGTAGGCCGCGAGCCACAGTGATAGGCAGAACGCGAACTGATCGCTGCGCGCGTCGACCGGGCCGCCGCCGTGCTGTTCGGGCGCCATGTAGCGCGGCGTACCCAGCACCGTGCCGGCCGCGGTCAGGCCCTCGTCGGTGTCGTCCGCCGCTGCTTCGCGCGCGCTGGGTCGCGCGGTGTCCTCCGACAGGCCATCGCCCTTGGCGAGCCCGAAGTCGAGCACGCACACGCGCCCGTCGTCGGCGAGCATGACGTTGCCGGGCTTGAAGTCGCGGTGCACGATGCCGGCCGCGTGGGCGGCCGCGAGTCCGCGTCCGGCCTCGACGAACACGCGCACGACCTCGGCGAACGGCCGCGGGCGCTCGAGCCAGCGCGCGAGGTCGACGCCCTCGATCAGCTCGGTGACGAGGTAGACGCAGTCGCCCGCGGGCTCGGTGACGACGTCGTGCACCGTCACGACGTTGGGGTGGCGCACCTGCGCCAGCGCCCTGGCCTCGCGGATCAGCCGCTCCTGCTCGCGCGGGTCGGTGATGGTCGCGTGCAAGGTCTTGATCGCGACGCGGCGGCCCAGCACCGGATCGCGCGCGGCCCACACGACGCCGAGGCCGCCGGCGCCGATGCGTCGCTCGATCTCGTAGCGATCGATCCGCTGCGGCTCGCCGTCGCCGAACATCGACGACAACACCGACGACAGCACCCGGCCTTCCTCGGCGGCATCGCGCGGCGCTGCGGCGAAGGCCGGCGCGAGCGCGTCGACGTGCGTGCTGCCCTCGTCCGCCACCACCACCGATGGTAGCAAGCCGAGCTGTCGCAATTGCGCGCGCCCGGTCCCGGCGCGGCTCAGTCCGTGAAGAGGAGCTCCGCTTCCTCTTCTCGCCGCGCCGGCAGAGCCGCGCAGGTCCCTTCTGCTTCCGGTCGCTCGCGCGACTCAGCGACCGCCGTCGGCGGGGACGACGATGACGTCCTGCGGCAGCGCGCCCTCGCGCTTGATCGTCACGGTCAGCTTGGCTCCGACGCCGCGCAACAGCGTGCGAAACGCGACGTCGGACACGCGCCGGACGGGTGCGCCGTCGATCGCGAGCACCACGTCACCGGGCACGAGCCCCGCGTTGGCGGCCGGCCCGGCGTCGTCGACCGCGGTGATGCGCACCACACTGCCGCGGCCCGGGATGACACCGGCCTCGGCATTCTCGGCCTTGAGCCCCAACCGCGCGTGTCGGACCCGACCGTGGGTCCACACGTCCTCGAGGAAGCGGCGCACGATGGACGCCGGCACCGCGAACGCGAGGCCCTGTCCGTCGGAGCGCACCGCGGTGGTGATACCGACGACGCTGCCGTCGGCGTCGACCAGCGGACCGCCGGAGTTGCCGACGTTGATGGACGCGTCGGTCTGGATGAACGACCAGATGCCGTCGGGTCGCAGGCCCTCGGGTCGCCCGAGGTCGTCGTGGTCGCGCCCGAGGCCGCCGATCACACCGACCGTGACGGTGTGCCCGAGGCCGAAGGGTTGACCCACCGCCATGACCCACTCGCCGGGCCGCGGTCCGCGTTCGCTGAACGCCACCGGCTGCAGCGCCGGCGTCGAGCCCTCGAGCTGCAGCAACGCCAGATCCAGACGATCGTCGGCATAGACCACCTTCGCGGCCACGCGCTCGCCGGTGGCGAACTCGACCTCGACGCCATGGGTGTCGGCGACGACGTGCTCGTTGGTCAGCACTTGGCCGTTCGCGCTCGCGACCAGGCCGCTGCCCACGCCGCGCACGACGCCCGCGCGCTGTCGCTGCTCCGACGGCGCGACCTCGGAGATCACCGTGACGACCGAGGGCGCGAGCCGCTCGGCGACCTTCGCGAAATCCGGCACGACGATGGTCGCGCTCTCCCCGGCCACGCGCAGCTGCGCCGGCTCGACCTCGGTGCCGGCGCGCACGCGCACGCCACCGCTGGTGCCGCCGTCGTCCTCGACGCGGCGGCACGCGAGCGCCAGCAACCCCGCGAGCCACAGCGCCCGCGCACGCCCGGCGGCGCGGGCCTCAGCGCTCCAGCCCCGGATCACGCGCCGTCGTCGCCGTCGTCCGCGGCCTCGTCGGCCGCGTCGTCGTCGTCGTCGTCGTCGTCGTCGTCCTCGTCGTCGTCGTCCTCGTCGTCGTCGTCCTCGTCACCGAGATCGCCGTCGTCGGTGTCGTCGACGATGCGGCGCACCGGCAGCGGCGCGAGCGCGCGGCGCGGCTCGTTGGCGGCGGCGATCGGGCGCTCGTAGCCATCCTCGTCGCCACCTTCGTCGCGCGGCCGCACGTTGTCGGCGACGTCGGTCAGCCCCTCGAGATGCGCTTCGTATTCTTCCTTGGTGACGCGGCCGGACGCGATGTACCGGTGCACGACCCGCAGGTCGAACATGCGCTCGTTCTTCGGGGTGGTCATGACGACGCTGCTTGTAGATCAAGCCCGTGGGTGGGTCAAACCCGCCGCGCCACCGCCCTTGCGCAGTGCAGCGGCCGTGGGAATAATGCCGCAGCGCTGCCAGTCCGCGGCGCGCCGCGGGCTTTCCGCCCCGGGCTCGGCGCGGTCGGTCGCAACCGACCGACCCGAGCGGACGCGGGCCGGACGCGGGCGAGCAGCCCGCACAGGCCCTGGCCCGGCCCCGACCACGGGCCTGCCGCGGGCACCCGAAGATGGCGGCCCCTCGCCCCCTGGACCCTGACCATGAGCCTTGGTGCCTACGACATCCGCAAGGTGAGCGAGCTGGTCGAGCGCGAGTCCGCGTTCGTCGAGCGGCTCTTCTCCGAGATCCACAAGGTCGTCGTCGGTCAAAACGACATGATCGAACGGCTGTTCATCGGGCTGCTGTGCGGCGGCCACGTGCTGCTCGAGGGCGCACCGGGCCTGGCCAAGACCCTGACGGTCAACACGCTCGCGGACACGCTGCAGCTGCAGTTCAAGCGGGTGCAGTTCACGCCCGATCTGCTGCCGTCGGACGTCATCGGCACGGTGATCTACAACCACCAGAGCGGCACGTTCACCAACAAGCAGGGGCCCATCTTCACCAACCTGCTGCTGGCGGACGAGATCAACCGCGCGCCGGCCAAGGTGCAGAGCGCCCTGCTCGAAGCCATGGCCGAGCGCCACGTCACCGTCGGCGACACCACCTACCCGCTGCCGACGCCGTTCCTCGTGCTCGCGACGCAGAACCCCATCGAGCAGGAGGGCACCTACAACCTGCCCGAGGCGCAGCTCGATCGCTTCATGTTCAAGATCCGCGTCGACTACCCCGGCCCGGACGACGAGCTCAAGATCATGAAGCGCATGGGCGCGGGCCCGGAGTCGGCGCGACCGCGGGCCGAGGCCGTGATCGGTCCGGCCGAGATCGAGCGCGTGCGCAAGACCATCGACGACATCATCGTCGAGGAGCCGGTGCAGCGGTACATCGTCGACGTCGTGGCCGCCACGCGCAAGCCCGGCGCGGCAGGTCTGCCGGACCTGCAGCCGTTCATCGACTTCGGCGCGTCCCCGCGCGCTTCGATCGCGCTGTACCAGGCCGCGCGCGCGCACGCATTCCTGCGCCGCCGCGGCTACGTCAGCCCCGAGGACATCAAGGCGGTGGCGCCCGACGTGCTGCGGCACCGCATCATCTTGTCGTACGAGGCCGAGGCCGAGGGCAAGACCGTCGAGCAGATCGTGCGACAGATCCTCGAGCACGTGCAGGTGCCGTGATGGTCACGCACGCGCCCAGCTCGGCGATGAGCAGTGCGGACGCGCGCGCCCGCACGACCGAGCTGTTGCGCGAGATCCGACGCATCGAGATGCAGACCTCGCGCCTGGTCGAGCAGCACCTCGCGGGTTCGTACCAGTCGGTGTTCAAGGGCCAGGGCATCGCGTTCTCGGAGGTCCGCGCCTACGAGCCCGGCGACGACGTCCGCACCATCGACTGGAACGTGACCGCGCGCACCGGCGTGCCCCACGTCAAGCTCTTCACCGAGGAGCGCGAGCTGACGGTGATGCTGCTGGTCGACATGTCCGCCAGCCTCGATCTGGGCAGCCGCGACTACGACAAGCGCCAGCTGGTCGCGCGCCTGGCCGCGACCTTCGCGTTCTCGGCCATCTCCAACAACGACCGCGTGGGCTTGATCGGCTTCACCGATCGGGTCGAGGCCTTCGTGCCGCCCCGCAGCGGCCGCAAGCACGTGCTCGCGGTCGTCCAGCAGGTCTTGACCCACGAGCCGCGCAGCCGCGGCACGCGCCCGTCGGCGGCGCTGGAGTATCTCGCGCGCATGGCCAAGGGCCACGCGGTCGCCGTGCTCATCTCGGATTTCGTCGACGCGGTCGACGACCGCGGTACCAGCTGGGACCCGCGCTTCGAGCACGCGCTCAAGGTCGCGACCCGGCGACACGACGTGATCCCCATCCGCGTGGAGGATCCGATCGAGCTGGAGCTGCCGCCGCTGGGTCTGGTCGCGATCGAGGACCTCGAGCTGCTCGAGCTCGGCGGCGACGCCTTCGTCGATTTGGGTCGCGGCGCGGCGCAGCGCTACCGCAAGCAGGTCGAGCGCGAGCGCGACGCGTTCGAACGGCTGATGCGCAAGCTGTCGCTCGCGACCGTGAACGTCCGCTGCGGCTCGGACTGGCAGGGGCCGCTGGTGGCCTACTTCGCGCGACGCAACCGGAGGATGCGACATTGATCGCCGCGACCGCGCTGCTGCTGGGCTGGCTCGCTGCCGCGACGCCGAGCGACGGCGCGGTCGACTCGCCGGTCGCCGTGACCACGCGGCTGTCGCCGGACCCATCCCACGTCGGCGACATCCTCACGCTCGAGGTCACCGCCGCGTTCCCGCGCGGCTACTCGGTGAACCTACCGATCGGCGTCACGTTCGCGCCGCTGCACCTGGTCGATCTCAGCGAGGGCGAGCCCGAGGTCACCGGCGAGGGCTTGCGCAAGACCTTCACCGTGCGGCTGCAGCACTTCGCCCCGGGTCCGGCGCAGGTGCCGTCGTTCACGCTGACGTACGTCGACGAGGCCGGCGCGGTGCAGACCGCGAGCGTGCCGGCGGTTGCGCTGCAGGTCGACTCGCTGCTCGCCAACGAGGCCGACCCCCAGCCGCGGCCCGATGATCCGCCGCTGTCGATCGAGTACCCCAACACGTTGGCGGAGACGGTGGTGTACTCGGTGCTCGGCACCCTCGCGGCGGCCACACTGGCGTGGTGGGCCATCGCGCGGCTGCGGCGGCGCCGGCGGCCCGCGTTCGTGCCGCCACCGATCCCGGCGCACGAGCTCGCGCTCGAGGCCCTCGACGAACTCGAGCGCGGCAGCCTGCTGGCCGACGGGCTGGTGCAGGACTACTACGTCGAGCTGACCGAGATCGGCAAGGGCTACATCGAGCGGCGCTTCGGCGTCGAAGCGCTCGATCGCACCACCGAGGAGATCCGGCGCGTGCTGGTGCGCAACCCCGCAGCGATCGCGCCGCTGTCGGCCGACGAGGTCATGGCGTTCCTGCATCGCTCCGATCTGGTGAAGTTCGCGCGCATGCGCCCCGAGGGTGACGAGGCCGGCGACGATCTACGGTGGGTCCGCGACGCGGTCGCGCGCTCGCGCGCCGACCGAACGGCGGCGCCGGCAGATCCCGGCGCACCTGCACCCGCTGAGCCGGAGGCGCGGCCGTGAAGCCGATGCGTCCGCTGCTGCGCGTGATCGCCTGGGCCGTGGTCGCGGTCCTCGTGGTGGCACTGGTGCTGCTGGCGATCCTGCGCGAGGGCGTGCGCCACGTGCTCTTCGCGCAGCCGGCCTTCGCCGCGCTCGCGCTGGTGCCGGTCGCCGCGGTCGTGATCCGCTCGCTGCTGCAGCCGCGCCCCGCGACGATGCGCTTCTCCCGGACCAACAGCCTGCAGCGGGCTGGACGCGGCCTCGCGGTGCACTTCGCCGAGCTGCCCGATGGCCTGCGCCTGGCGGCGGCATTGCTGGCCTGCGCCGCGCTCGCGCGACCGCAGTCGACCCGCGGCGCCGATCGCATCGAGCACGAGGGCATCGACATCGTCATCGCGCTCGATCTGTCGGAGTCCATGGAGACGCCCGACCTCGCGCCCAATCGCCTGGTCGCGGCCCAGCGCGTGATCGATGCCTTCATCACCCGGCGGCCGCGCGACCGCATCGGCATGGTCGCCTTCGGCGCGACCGCGTCGACGGTCTCGCCGCTGACCATCGACCACGGCGTGTTGCGGGCGATGGTGCGACGGCTGCAGCTGCGCACCATGGACGGCAGCACCACCGCCATCGGCGCGGGCCTGGGCATGGCGCTCAACCGCCTGGGCGAGTCCGAGGCCAAGAGCCGCATCATCGTGTTGCTCACCGACGGTGTGCACAACGCCGACGGGCTCGACCCCGACACGGTCGCGCAGGAGGCCGCAGCGCGCGGCGTGCAGATCTACACGGTGCTCATGGGCCAGCACGGCCGCGACCAGGGCAACGTCGACCCGGCGCGGCTCGAGCGGGTCGCCGCCACCACCGGTGGCTTCGCGTACACCGCCACGGACGACAACGCGCTGTCCGGTAGCTTCCAGGACCTGCTCGACAAGCTCGAGCGCTCGGAGATCGAGGGCCAGTCGGTGTTGCCGGAGCTGTTCGCGTGGCTGCTGTGGCCGGCGTTGTTGCTGCTGCTCGCCGACCTCGTGCTGCGGAGCACGCGGCTGCGGAGGTTCCCGTGACGCACGCACGGATCGCAATGTGGTCGTGGGTCGAGCCCGAGGCCGACATCACCGTCGGCACGCTCGACGCCGTCGACTGGGGTCGGCTCGACTGGTGGTGGTCGCTGCTCGCGGTGCCGCTGGCGATCGCAGCGCTGCTGTGGGCCGCGCGGCAGCGTGGCCGCGCGCGCGCGGCCCTGGGCCAGGCGCCGCTGGTCGCGCGGCTGTTGTCGTCGGTGCACACGCGCAACCGCGTGCTGCAGGCGGTGTGCGCCACCGCGGCGCTGGCGTGCCTGGGCGCCGCGCTGATGCGGCCGCAGTACGGCGGCAAGGCCAACGTCGTGCCCGCCAGTGGCCTGGACGTGGTGCTTGCGGTCGACTACAGCAAGTCGATGCTGGCGGCGGACGTGTACCCGTCGCGCAGCGAACGGCTCGAGGCCGAGCTCGCGCGATTCCTCGACGACGCGGCCCGCCGTGGCGATCGCGTCGGCGTGGTCGTGTTCGCCGGCGCCGCACGCGGCTTCCCGGTCACGGCCGACATCCGCCTGCTCAAGACCTATCTGCAGGCCGCGGACCCGCGCAGCGAGAAGCCCGGTGGCACCGCCATCGGTCGCGCGCTCACGCTGGGGCTGACGTTCCTGGTCGATGCGCGGCGCGGAGATGCCGACGACGTCGTGACCTCGGGCGAGGACGGCGAGCCGACCAAGCTCGATCCGCAATCGGTCCCGCCGGCGGAGAACGACCAGGCCATCGTCCTGCTCACCGACGGCGAGGACACCGAGAGTCGTCCGCTCGAGGTCGCCAAGGAGGCCGCGCGCCTGGGCGTGCGCGTGTACACCGTCGGCATCGGCTCGAAGTCGGGCGAACCGGTGCAGAAGTTCGACGACCAGGGCCAACCCGACGGCTACGTCACCGACGAGCAGGGCAACGTCGTGATGACGCGCATCGACGTCGCGCTGCTCGAGGAGATCGCCAAGCTCACCGGCGGCCGCTTCGTGCACGTCGACCCCGACACGTTCGGGCTCGATGCCGTGCGCGAGCAGCTCGAGGGCCTGTCGCGATCGCGTCGCGACGTGACCATCGAGATCCTGCGCGACGAAGGCTACATGTTCTTCGTGATCCCGGCGGTGCTGCTGCTGTCGATCGCGCTGCTGCTGCCGGAGCGGCGCCGGAGGGTGGCGACGTGATGGTCGGCCGCAGCCTGGTGGCGCTGGTGCTCGCGGGTTGGCTCGCGGACAAGCTCGCGAGCGTCGATCCCGACGTCGAAGCCGGCATCGACGCCTACGAGGCCGGCAAGCACGACGACGCCCTCGCCGCGTTCGATCGCGCGATCGAGCGGCTGGGCGAGCGACCGGAGCTGGCCTTCGACCGCGGCCTGGCGCTGCTGGCCAAGGGTGACACCGAGGCCGCGACCACCGCGTTCACGCGGGCGAGCGAGGCCGAGGACGCGGCCGTGCGCGCGAGCGCGCTGTACGAGCTGGGCAACCTCGCGCTGACCGCCGAGGCTTACGACGACGCCATCTTGCGCTACATCGAGTGCCTGCAGGCGCGGCCCGACCACGACAACGCCAAGTGGAACCTCGAGATCGCGCTGCAGCGCAAGCGCAAGGCCGACGAGGAGCAGAAGAAGAAGGACGAGGAGAAGCAGGACCAGGGCAGCTCGGACGACAGCGGCGGCTCCGACGACAGCGGCGGCTCCGACGACAGCGGCGGCTCCGAGACCGGTGGCTCCGACGACGGCGGCGGCTCCGAGACCGGCGGCTCCGAGACCGGCAAGCCCGACGAGTCCAAGCAGGACGACTCCAAGCAAGACGACTCCAAGCAAGACGACTCCAAGCAGGACGACTCCAAGCAGGACGACTCCAAGCAGGACGACTCCAAGCAGGACGACTCCAAGCAGGACGACTCCAAGCAAGACGACTCCAAGCAAGACGACGCACCGGCCGCGCCGGCGCAGCCGCTCGAGCGTTCCGACCTGCAGCGCGCGCTCGACCAGCTCGACGAGCAAGATCGCTACCTGCTCGACCGCCCGCGGGGGCGCAACACCACCCCGATCAAGGACTGGTGACCATGCGCCGCGATCGTCGCTGCTTCGTGCTCGGAGCCATCGCCGCGGCCGTCGCCGTACCCGGCGTCGCGCGGGCCGACGGGCTCGTGGCGCAGCTGAGCGTCAACGCCACCGAGCTGCGCGTCGGTGACGAGCTCGAGCTCGAGCTCGAGGTCCGCCGCGAGGGCAGCGGCAGCGTTCCGGATCCGGAGCTGCCCGCGGGCCTGGCCGACGCCTTCGAGGTCACGCAGAGCTTCCGCGGCGGCACCGGCTTCCAGATCACGCTCGGCGGCGGCGGCTCGAGCCGCACGATGCACAGCTCGATGTCGATCACCGCCATCGCGCTCAAGCCGGGAACCCACGCGCTGTCCTTCACGGTCGACGACGGCGGCAAGAAGGTCGTCTCCAACGTGGTGGAGATCGTCGTGACCGGAGCCGAGGCTGCCGCGGCGACGCCGGCGCGCCCGACCACGGGCAAGCCGACCCAGCCCGACGGCGACGTGTTCGTGTGGGCCGCGACCGACAAGACCGAGGCCTGGGTCGGCGAGCAGATCGAGTACCGCCTCGACGTCTACGAGCGCTCGCTGCTGTCGACGGTCGCGCTGCGCACTCCGCCGAACTTCGCCGACTTCTACACCCACGATCTGCCCGAGGGCGAAGGCACGGTCGAGGAGGTCGGCGGTGTGGTCTACCGCGTGCGACCGGGCATGCGCCGCGCGCTGTTCCCCCAGAAGGCCGGCACCCTGGTGGTCGGCGCGCCCGAGATCACGATCGGGCGACGGCGACGCGACCGCGGCGCGGCGGTGTCGATCGTGGTCAAGCCGCTGCCGGCCGAGGGCCAGCCCAAGGGCTTCTCGCCCAACAACGTCGGCACGTTCGCGGTGAAAGCCAAGGTCGATCGCACGGCGGTCAAGGCCGGGCAGCCCTTCACCTGGACCATCGAGATCGCGGGCGAGGGCAACATCGCGCTGATCGATCCAGGCCCGTGGCCCGAGCTCCGGGGCGCGCGGCGCTACGACCCCAAGGTCGACACGCAGGTGCAGGCGGTCGACCGCGTGCGCGGCCGACGGACCTACGCGCTGCTGGTGATCCCCGAGCGCGGCGGCACGCTCGAGCTGCCTGCGATCGAGCTGCACTTCTTCGACCCCAGCACCGCGCGCTACGAGATCGCACGCAGCGAACCGCTGCAGGTCGAGGTCGAGGGCAGCGTCGAGCCGCCCACGCCCACGCCCGCGACCAGCGACGCCGCGCCCGAGCCCGGGCTCGAGTCGTTCGCGCCGATCGTCGAGGCCGCTGGGCTGCCGCGCGAGGCTCCACCGACGCGATGGATGACGCCGGGCCGCTGGGGCTGGGCCACCGGCGCGATCCCGGCGCTGTTCGTGGCGGTCTGGGGCGGCACCGCCGCGTGGCGGCGCTTCGGTCCGGACGAGGCCGCGCGCCGACGTGCGACCGCGCGGCGGATCCAGCGCGAGCGCATCGACGCCGCGACCGCGGCGGTCGACACCGGCGAGGGCTTCCACGCCGCGATCGCGAGCCTGCTACACGAGCTGGCGGTCGCGCGCGCCGGCGCCGAGGCCACGGGCCTGCCGCGGCCGGCGCTGCTGCGTCTGCTGGCCGAGCGCAAGGTGCGGCCCGAGGACGTGCGCTCGCTCGAGGCGTTGCTCGAGCGTTGCGACGCCGCGCGCTTCGCTGCGCAGCGCGGCAGCGCCGACGAACGCCGCGCCACGCTCGACGATGCGCTGGCCTTGGTCGAGCGCTCGTCGCTGTCGCGGGGCCCGCATGAACGCGCGCCACACCCGGGGCGCGCTGCTCCCTCGCCATCCTCTTGGTGGCGCTGACCCCCCATGTGGTTCATGCCGACGCCGTGGACGATGCGTTCTCGTCCGCCAATCGCGAGGCCGCGGCCGGGCGCTGGTCGGAGGCCGCGACCCACTACGAGAAGCGCGCTGCTGGGGCAAGCAGCCCAGCAGCTTGCTCGTACGATCTCGGTACCGCCTACGCACAGCAGGGCGAGCTGGGGCGCGCGACCTTCCACCTGCGTCAGGCGCTCGACTTCCGCGGCAACCCCACGGCGCAGCTGGTCGAGGCCGCCCGCACCAACCTCGCGATCGTCCGCCGGCGCGCCGAGCTGCGCGCGGCGACGACCAACGCGATCATCGACAGCCCGCAGTCGTGGTGGGATCTCGTCGTCGAGACCTTGCGTGCCCCGGGGGTCGGTTGGGTTTCGCTCGTGAGCGGTTTCGTGGCGCTGTGCTCGGCCTGCCTGGGGCCGCTTCAACGCGCTGCGCGGTGTCGCGATCGACCGCCGCGGCGCCGTTGCAACGTGCGCTGCTGTGGTCGTTGGGCGGGGTTTGGGTGCTGACGGCGACCTTGCACGCGCTCTCGCTTCGCGCCGATCGCACGGCGCCGCGGGCGGTGGTGCTGGGCAATCGCATCGAGGCGCGCGAAGGCCCCGGATCGCACCGCACCGTCGAGTTCGCGATCCAAGGCGGCAGTGAGGTGCGCATCGTGGATCGCACCCTCAGGGTGGGCGCCAGGTGATGCCGGGCGGCATCGCCGGCTGGGTGCTGGAGTCCGAGGTCGGCGAGCTCGATGGGCCATCCGGCCGTTTCCCCTGAGGGCGGGCCCTCGCCATCGGGCGCCCAAGCAAGACTGGCACCAATCGCGCGGCGCTGCGTCATCAGTACGTCGGCGCGCCGCGACCACCGACCCGCCGTCGCGCCGGCGCGGCCGGCGACGCGTGGACGGTGGCGCCCCGCACTGCCGGGGATAAGCTAGCCGGTAGGGTGCTCTCGCTGTCGCCACCAAGATCCGGACGTCGCGGGACCAGTCGGGCCTGACGTCCACGGTCGGTCGCATCTACGAGGGCTACCTCCTGTCCGAACCCGTGGTCGGACGCGGCATGGTGATTTTCCGCGACCCCAACGGTCGGCGTATTGTCACCACCGCGGTGCGGCGTGTGCTCGCGACCTCCGAGTCGAACGTGCTGTACGTCGAGACCGAGAACAGCGTGTATCGCATCTCGATCCGCGAAGAGCACATCGCCGCGGCCACGGCCTGACGACTCAGGTTTGAAGCGGAAGCTCCGCTTCCTCTTCCGGCGCCGGCAGAGCCGTCGCGGGTCCTTTCTCCTTCCGGTCGCTGTCGCGACGAGAGGCCGTCAGCATGCGCTGACAACCTCTCACGCGTCGCGACGGTAGACGTTCACGCGCAGGTACTCGCCTTCGCGGTGACACGGCGCGACCGGATGATCCCGCCCGGCACCGAGCGCGGCCACGCGGGCTCAACGACCGCCGGCGAAGCACACGATGCGATCGAGGTGCTCGCGCGCGAGGTGATGGCTGCAGCTGCACACGACCAGGTGTCCGCCCGCCAGGGCAGGCCAGGCCCGCGACTGCACGACGCTGCGCCGAGCGCCTGGTCGACGTCGCCGCGACGCGCCGCGAGCTTGGGCGGATCGAAGACGATGGTGCCGAACGGGCCCGCCAACGCGGGGTCGCGCAGGGGCTCGAACATGTCGGCTTCGACGAAGTGGATGTCGCCCAGGCCGTTGCGCTCGGCATTGGCGCGAGCGTGCGCCAGCGCGACTGCAGATCGATCGAGCGCGACGACCTCGACGCCCGCACGTCGAGCGTGCAGCGCGAAGCCCCCGACGTGACAACCGATGTCGAGCACCGCACGGCCGTCCGCGCGGGCGAGCGCGGCGACGAAGCGACGGTTGTCGCGTTGGTCGAAGTACGCGCCGGTCTTCTGCGCCGGTGGGGCCGCGACCTCGAACGCGAGACCGTCCTCGTCGAGCCCAGCACGCCGCCACCCTCGCCGCGCTCGGTCGGCGCGAGGCCCTCGTGGCGCGCGCTCGACTCCGGCACGATGACGTGGACGGGCCCGGACCACACGTGCTCGAGCCACGCGCGCAGCTCGGCCTCGCGCGCGGCCATCGGCGCGGTGCCGAGCTGCACCACCAGCGCGTCGCGGTAGCGGTCGATGACCAGGCCTGGCAGCCCGTCGCCCTCGCTGTTGACCACGCGATAGCCGGTGGTGCCGCGCTGTTCGAGTCCGGCGCGCCCGCGCGCCGCGAAGGCGACCGCGAGCCGCTGCTCGAGCCAGTCGTCGGGCACGCGCTCGCGCTCGAACGACAGCATGCGTACGGTGATGCTCGACACCGCCGAGACCAGGCCCCAGCCCAGGGTCTCGCCGTGGCGATCGACGACGTGCGCGAGACCGTGGGGATCGGGCACGCCGAGGAAGCGCGCGATCTGGGTGCGTCGCAGCCACGGCCCGGTGGTCGGGCCGATGCGGCCCGCGTCCTTGCGGATCTCCACGCGCACCGTCGAGCTCGCGCTCATCTCATGGCTCCGCGGGCGGCTCGCGTTCGAGCGGATGCGCGAGCGCGCCGGGTCGACCGCGCTCGACCGTGCGCAGCTCCCAGCGCTGCGCCCGCAGCGACTGCGCCAGCTGCAGACAGCCCGCGGCGGGCTCGCCGTGCTCGCCGCAGGTGAACACGTCCGCCGCGGCGTAGCCGTGCTCGGGCCATGTGTGCACCGAGATGTGCGACTCGGCGAGCAACCCCACGACGGTGACGCCGTGCGGCGAGAAGCGGTGGTTGCACTCGCCCAGCAGGGTCCCGCGCGCGACCGCGACGGCGGCGTGCATCGCCGCGCGCACGGCCTCGAGATCGTCGAGCAACTCGCGCGGACAGCCGTGGAGCTCGATCATGCTGTGGCGGCCTGCGACGGGCATCAGTCGTCGCGCACTGCGATCTGCAGGTGATTGCCGGTGAACTGGTTGGGGTACTCGCGCAGCGACGTCTTGGCCGGACCCTTGGTGACCTTGCCGTCGTCGGAGAAGCGCGAGCCGTGGCACGGGCACTTCAGCGACTGGGCCTCGTTGTCCCACCGCACGGTGCAGCCCAGGTGGGGGCACCTCGACGACAGCACGCGGAAGCGGGCGTCCTCGAGCCGCATGACGATCAACGGCTTGCGCATGCCCGCGGGTTGAGCCGCGATCATGCCGCCGGGCGTGGCCAGCTCCGGGATCTTGCTGACATCGATCTCGACGACGTTGTCCTTGACCGCCGGCACCGGCTTGGGCCTCATCGCCGAGGGCCCGCAGCCGACCAGGATCGTGGTCACGGCGGTGGCGGAGCCGCCGACGAAGCCGCGGCGCGTGAGCGCGCACGCGGGGACGAACGTTCCGTCGTCGCCGCACGGCGGCGAACTCGTGGGCCGATCACGGCTCGTCATCGCGCTCAGCATCGCAAAACGGCGCGCGACGGTCGACTCTCGCTGCTATCGTTCGGCCGTGCTCTGCCGCCTGCGCACGGCGCTCGCGCTCGCGGCGCGCCCGCGACCGACGCGAGTGCGCCTGCGACCGATGCCCGCGAGCGATGGCAGCGCGGTCACGCTGCCGCCGCCCTGCGTGGCGCCGGGGAGCGCACCGCCGCCGGCACCGCGGCGCACGGCCGCAGCACCGCCCGCGAGCGCACCTCGGCCGCACCGCCGCCGCTGCGAGAGTTCGCGAGCGCGGTGCCGCCAGGCACGCGCGGCAGTCTGCGCCGTCGGGCAACGACGCGATCCCGGTGCAGCCGCGGTCCGGTCTTCAGCCTCGCCGCGGCACCCTGGTGATCAGTCTTGCTGGTCGGGGGCGCCCAGGTCATGCAACCGGTCGGCTTCGGCGCTGGCCTGCAGCTGCGGGTGCACGCCCTGCGCCTGGGACCGCTGCGGATCGGCGGCGAGCTGCAGCTGGGCCACACGCGCTACCTCGAGCGCTGGTCGGTGCCGACGCCGGCCGGCGGCCGCGCGCGTCGCTTCGCTGCGCTGGGCCACAGCGACTTCGCGCTGGGGCCATCGTTCCAGCTGCTGATGGGCCCGATCTTCGCCGAGATCGGCGTCGCGGCCGGGCTCGGCGTGTCGACGCTGGTGCGCCCGCTGGGGCCTCGTCAGCGACGAGCAGGACATCCTCGGACACCTCGGCGACATCCGCGCGGGCGGCCACCTGGGCGTGCCCGTGCGCAACAACTCGTCGATCATCATCGGTGCGGCGCTGCACAAGTACTTCTCGCGCAAGCAAGTGGTCGCGCGCCCCGACCCCGAGCAACCCGACGCGCGGCCGGACACCAACCCCTTCGACATGATGGTCGAGATCATCGTCGGCTATCACTACATGTTCTGAGCATGAGCATCGCGTTGACGCCCCACTCTACCGCCGCGGCCCCCGCGGTCCTGCTCGTGTGCATCGTCATGGACGGCATCGGCGTCGGCAGGGCCGACCGCGGCGACGCGGTTGCAGCTGTTCGCGCCGTGACGCTGTCGGCCGCGGCAGCTGCCGTCGTATCGCACGCTGCTGGCCCACGGCCGCGCGGTCGGCATGCCCAGCGACGCGGACATGGGCAACAGCGAGGTCGGCTACAATGCGCTCGGGGCCGGGCGCATCTTCGATCAAGGTGCCAAGCTCGTGAGCAACGCTATCGCCTCGGGTGCGCTGTTCGAAGGCGCGCGCTGGCGCGACGCCATCGCGCACGTGCGGCGCTCCGGCGAGGCGCTGCACCTGCTGGGCCTGTTCCTGGACGGCAACGTCCACAGCCACATCGATCACCTGCTCGCGCTGTTGCGCCGCGCCGCATCCGAGGGCGTCGCGACCCCGCGCGCACGTGCTGCTCGACGGCCGCGATGTGCTCGCCTGCTCGGCCTGGGTTACCTCGACACGCCTCGAGGCGAGCCTGCGTGCACCAGGGCTGCGACGCACGCATCGCCAGCGGCGGGGTCGCATGCGCGTGACCATGACCGCTACGAGGCCGACTGGGCCATGGTCGCGCGGCTGGCCTGCCACGTGCACGGCGACGCGCGACGCTTCGGCGAGCGCCCGCGCGGCGGTCGAGACCATGTACGCCGAGCTCGGCGTCGACGACCAGTACCTCGACGCCTTCGTGATCGACGAGGGCCAAGGTCCGGTCGGACCCATCCGCGACGGCGCGGCGGTGGTGCTGTTCAACTTCCGCGGCGACCGTGCGCTGGAGATCAGCAAGGCGTTCGAGCGCGAGTACCGACGCGTTCGACCGCGGCCGCTGCCCGGCGGTGTTCTACTGCGGCATGATGCAGTACGACGGCGACGAGCAGGTGCCGTCGCGCTTCCTGGTCGAGCCGCCCGCGATCGACGACACCATGGGCGAGCTGTTGGCGCGCGCGGGCAAGCGCCAGCTGGCGATCGCCGAGACGCAGAAGTACGGCCACGTGACCTACTTCTGGAACGGCAACCGCTCGGGCCGCTTCGACGACGCGCTCGAGCGCTACATCGAGATCCGCTCCGACACGTTGCCGTTCGAACAACGCCCGTGGATGAAGGCGGCCGAGGTCACCGACGCGCTGATCGACGCGATGACGCGCGAGTACTCGACCGAGGGTCAACTACGCCAACGGCGACATGGTCGGTCACACCGCGTGCTCGAGGCCGCGCGGATGGCGGTGGAGGTCGTCGATCTTGTGCGTGGCACGGGTGATCGCCGCGGTCCAGCGCCTGGGCGGCATCGTGGTCGTGACCGTGGACCACGGCAACGCCGACCAGATGCTCGACCGAAGGACGGCAGCGAGCGGCCCCGCACCAGCCACAGCCTGCCAACTCCGGTGCCGTTCGCCATCGCGGGCGACATACGCACGGCCCGCGACCCGGCGCGACGACGCCGCGGCCGCGGCGAACCTCGGCTGGGTCGCGGCCACCTGCCTCGAACTCATGGGCCTGCGCGCCGGAGGCCTACCTGCCGAGCCTGCTCGCGCTCTGACGCCGCGTCAGGCTGCGCGCAGCACTTCGGCCGCGGCGATGGCCCAGGTCGCGGTGACGAGCTCGCGGATGCCGTGGCTGCCGACCTCGGCCGCGGGATCGAGACCCGACTGACCGAGCAGCGCGTCGAGCACGGCCACGCCAGCGCGCGTGATCTCCGGCACCGCGTCGGGCAGCTCCACGCCGCGCGAACGCGCGTGGTGTTGCACGAGGCTCCGCACCAGCGCGCGCGAGGTCGGGTCGCCCGACAGCGCGATGCACAGCAACGCCGGACCCGGATCGGAGAACTCCGCCAGCTCGAGCGGATCGGCCCACAGCTGCTCGCCGTCGCGCGTGCGCAGCGAGACCGGCGGCACGCCGAGCGCACCCGGCCGCGGCTTGCGGCGCTTCCACGGGAAGCGCCCGAGCACGCGCTGCAGCCTCGTCTCGTCGATCGGTGCCATGTCGAGCGGTGGGCAGCGTATCAGGTTCGAGCGCCGGCCGCACGCTCGCGCGCCGGCGCAGCGTCTGCGGTGGGCGCAAGCGCGAAGCCCACGAGCTCCTGCTCCGCCGCGATGCCCTTGAGCGCGGCGCGAAAGCGGCGCGCGGGCCGATCGGCGAGCAGTCGCGCGACCGCGGGGTGCTCGGCGTTCTCGCGCACCATCACCAGCTCCGACGCCTGGGCCTGCGCCTGCAACCGCGCCGCGAGGTTCACCGTCGTGCCGAAGAAATCGAGCCGGTCGTTCGCTCGCACCGCGAGGCACGGCCCCTCGTGGATGCCGAGCTTCACGCCGACGCCTTGCTCACCGTGGGCGGACTCGGTCGCGGCGACCATCTCGAGCGCAGCCGCGGTCGCGTCTTCGAGGCGCGAGAAGGTCGCCATGACGGCGTCGCCCATGGTCTTGACGACGGTACCCTCGCGCGCGGTCGCGATCTCGGCCATGGCGCGGAAGTGTTCCTGCACGATCGCGAAGGCCCGCGCATCGCCGACGCGCTCGTACAAGGCGGTCGAGCCGGTCAGATCGCTGAACAGCAGCACCAACCGCCCGACCGACAGCTCGAGCCCCGCCGCGGGCGCGTCGGTCGCGAACAGCTCCATGAACTCGGGCAGCGTCGCGATCGCGCTGCCCAGCACCGCATCGCTGGCCCACGCGCCGCGCTCGACCAACACGTGGCACGGCTCGGCCAGCTGCGAGCACAACACCAGCTCCGTGACACCCGACGCACTGTGCCCCTGCGGCTGCAGCTCGACGCGCCCGGGCGCGACCGTCACGGTCAGAGTCGCCGGCGGCACCTCGGCCTCGACCTCGGCCGAGCGTTCGGGCCCGAGCGTGCGCACGATCAGCGAGCCGCTCGTCAGCGGCAGCTCGCAGCGCCGCGTCGCGCCGGGCTCGAGCCGCAGCTGGGCGAGCACGTGCGGCCGCAGCGACGGGCTCGCCGCGCAGAACACCGACGGCGTCACCGGCCGGACCGCGGGGTTGCAGCGGAACACCGCCTCGACGCTGCGGGCGAAGTCGACGTCGTAGCGGATGTTGCAGGCTTCGCAGTGCACCTGCCGACCGACGCCCTCGAGCGAGGTCGCGACCGCGGCCGAGACGCGACACACCGGGCAGTTGATCTGCCACGCGAGGTCGACCAGGCCCGCGCGGGTCGCATGCAGGAACGTGCGCAGGACCTCGCGGCGGTCGAGGCCCCACGCGCGCGCGCGTACGAAGGGTTGGATCTGCGCCACGTCCTCGTCGGGCTGATCGTGGATCCACGCGATCAAGCGCTCGCTCGCGTCACCGGGCAGTCCCAGCGCCCGCAGCCGCCCGGCGCGGCGCTCGAACTCGACCGGATTCATGGGCGTGGAGCCACCGCGCGCGGTCGGATCGGTGTTGGCCTCGAGCAACCGCGCGGCGATCTCCGCCGGTGGCGTGCTCGGCGGCAGCGTCCGCGCGGCGTCACGCAGCGCGGTCGTCACGGCGTCGAGGTACCGCGTGGCACCGCGGCGGATCTGTGCCGTGACGATCGGCTTGGCCGGCCACATGTACCAGTGCGGCGAGTTGCCCCACACCGTCACGCGGGCGATCGACGCCGCGCCGTCGGGTTCCACTTCGACCCGCATGCCGCCGCTGCCCAGCGGGCCCTTGGTGAAGTAGCGCGTGCCGTCGAGCAGGCGGCCCTCGATCCACTGGTAGGGCGGCTCGATCCACTCCATCGTGAGGCCGCTCTGCTTGGCCCGTGCGACGTGCTCGCGCCGACCGTCGATCATCTCCCAACGGTACGATGCGAAGCCCAGACCGACCGCGCGATCGAAGCGGTTGCTGTCGCCGAGCAGTGCCCACACCAAGGGCGCCGGTGCGTCGAAGCGGCGCTCGATCGTGACGGTCGTCTTGGGCATGGCCGAGGCCAGCACCATCGTGCCACAGCCGCAGCGCCATCGCCCGCGGGCGGGTCAGACGCGCGCCCGGCCGCGGCACGCGGCCACGAGCGCCGCCGCGGCGCGGTCGATGTCCGCCGCGGTCGTGCTGCGACCGAGCGACAGCCGCAGCGCGCCGGTGGCCTCGGCCAGCGGCACACCCATGGCCGCGAGCACACCGGTCACCACACCATGACCACCGTCGCCGGCATGACACGCGGAACTGGTCGACGCCGCGACCGCGTCGGCCGCGGCGAGGATCGCAGCCCCATCGCGGCCCGGCACGCGCACGTGCAGCGTGCCCGGCAACGTCGGCGCCGCGGCAGCGGTCCGCACGATGCCGTCGATGCCGGCGCGCAGCTGCTGCTACAAGCGCTCGCGCAGGCCGAGCTGACGCGCCGACTCCTGCTCGAGATCGGACGCGGCCACGCGACACGCCGCGCCCAGCGCGACCGCGAGCGCGACGGGCTCGGTGCCCGATCGCAGGCCGCGCTGCTGCCCACCGCCGAAGTTGGTCGCGACAAGCGGCGTGCCGCGGCGCACGACCAGCGCACCGATGCCCGCAGGTGCGTAGAACTTGTGGCCCACGATGGTGAGCAGATCGACCCCGAGCGCGCGCATGTCGACCCCGATCTTGCCCACGGCCTGGGCCGCGTCGCAGTGCACGATGACGTCGGCTGCGGCCGCGCGCGCCATCGCGGCCAGCTCCGCGACCGGCTGCAGCGTGCCGGTCTCGTTCTGCGCCAGCATGACGGTGAGCAAGCCCGCGGGCGTGCGCAGCACCACCTCGGCGCGCCCGAGCTCCACGCGGGCGTCGCCATCGACCGCGAGCCGCTCGACCGCGACGCCCTGGCGCTCGCGCACCACCAGCGCGGCCTCCACCGCCGGATGCTCGACTGCGGTCGCAACGATGCGCGGCCGCGGCAGCCGTGCGCCCAACACCGCGAGGTTGTCCGACTCGGTGCCGCCGCTGGTGAACACGACCTCGTCGGGCTCCGCGCCGACCAGCGCCGCGACCTCGGCGCGCGCGCGGGCCAGCGCCGCCGCGGCGGCGCGGCCGGGTGCATGGGCCGACGCGGGATTGCCGAAGGCCTCGCCGAGCCACGGCAGCATCGCGTCGCGCACCAGTGGGTGCACCGGGGTGGTGGCGTTGTGATCGATATAGACGGGGGTCACGCCGACGATGGTACCGCGCACCTCACGGGTGCGGCACGTGGGCCGACAGCGTCGGCGCGACCATGGCGACCCACGGCTCGAGCCACCAGCCCGCACCGATGACGATCACCGCGATGGCCAGCAGCACCACGCGCTCGCGCGCCAGCAGGTCCGCGAACTTCGCCAGGTGCGGCTGTCGCCACGGCCCCAGGCACGCGCGCGCGAAGCTCCACCACAGCACCACGCTCGCGAGGTTGACCGCCGCGAGCATGGTCATGGCGACCGCGGGGTGGGCATCGAACGCGCCGTGGCTCGCGAGGTGCTCGGCGACGAAGCCCAAGGTGCCGGGGAATCCGGCGTAGGCCAGCGAGATCACCAGGAACAGCCCCGTCAAGGTCGGTGCAGTGCGGACCAGGCCACCGAGCGCGGCGAAGTCGGTGGTGCCGACGCGCGCATGCACGATGTCCGCGATGACGAGCAGCCCGGTGCCGGCGATTGCGAGGTTGCAGGCATTGAGCAGACCCGCGGTCGGTCCCATGGGATCGGCCGAGGCGACGCCGACCAGCAGGCTGCTGCTGATCGCGAGCTGGAAGTACGCCAGCGACGAGCGCAGGCTCGCCTGGGCCAGGCCCACGAGCACGCAGTACAGCATGCTCGCGACCGCGAGGCTCGCGAGCACCACGGTGTGGCGTCCGACCGCGTCGCCCAGCAGCTCGAGTCCGATGCGCAGGAACAGGTAGTGACCCGCGGGCGCGAGCGCGATGGGCACCGCGGCCAGGGCCGGCGAGCCCTCGATCAGCCGGATGAGCCAGCCGTGGAACGGCACCAGCGGCAGGCGGATGGCGACCGCGATCATGAACGGCACGAACGCGAGCGCTTGGGTGTTCTGGTCGAGCCCGTGCTCGGCGATGCGCTCGAAGTCGAAGGATCCCGTGGCCGTGCCCATCGCCAGCACCACCGCCAGCAGCAACACGGTGGACACCAGCATCGGGCGCACGAACCACTTGGTGGACACGCGCGCGCCGGCCTCGGGCGCGCTGTGGCCGATGAGCAGCGCCGCGGGCAGCACCCTCAGCATCGTCACCAGCGCGACCACCAGCAGGTTGACGCTGACCAGGCCCAGCAGGCCCACCGCGTGCAACGTCAGCAACGAGACCAGCGCCGAGCGCCGCGTGCGACGCCCCAGGGCCACCAGCAACAGCGTGACGACCAACGCCTGCAGGAACACCAGCGTGGCGCTGATGCCATCGACACCGAGGTGGTAGCTCAGGCCCACCAGCTGGCCCGGCAGGGTCTCGACGAACTGCAGGCCGTCGAGCTCGGGCCGGAAGCGCCGCACCACCGCGATCGACAGCGCCAACGTGAGCGCCGCGCCGCCGCGGGCGAACACCCGCGCCCAGCTGGCGTCGTGGATCCGCGCCACCACCACCGCCGTGAGCAGCGGCGTCAGCCACAACGCCGACAGCCATGGCACCCGGCTCGCGTCGTGACGGTCGATCACGTGGAACGACAGCACCCGGCCGATCTCGACGTCGAAGGAGTCGAGCCCGAGGAAGGCCGCGACGACCAGCGCCGCGACCACGAACGCGCGCACGCGGTCGCGTTGGCCGTCGTCGAAGCGCTTGAGCACCTCGGCCAGCCGCAGCAACGGTGCGACCGCGATGCGATGCTCGAAGCCGTCGAGGTCGAAGCGATGCAGCGCCCGGGCGTGCAGGCGCGCCGCGAGGCCGTTGGGATCGCGGCGCTCGGGTCGGCGCAGGCCGACGTAGGTGATCGCGACGATCGAGATACCCGCCGCGACCAACAGCGCCAGGTCGACGTGCTCGCCGAAGACCCTCGATCACCCGAGGGCCCGTACCACCACGAGACCCCCGACAGGCCGAAGGCACCCCACGCCGCGACCAGCAGCGCGACGCCGATGAGGCCGCTGTGCACCACCCGCCCCTGCGACGGCGCGGGCTCCTCGATCGCGGCGCTGTGCTGGGCCGCGCGGGTCTGCACGATGATCGACGGCGCGAACAGGAACTGCACCGCACGCAGGCCGGCGTGCAGCAGCATCAACACCACCACCAGGTGCCACGCGCCCAGGCCACAGGCGGCGAACATGCCGCCGAGCTGGGCGATGGTCGAGTAGATGATGGAGCCCTTGGCGTCGGGCTGCGCGCCACCGACCGCGGCGGCGTAGATCAAGGTCGCGCCGCCGACGACCAGCATCGCCAGCATCGCGATGGTCGAGTGCTGCACCAGCGGGCCCGTACGCAGCATCAGGTACACGCCCGCATGGGCCATGATCGCGCCGTAGAACAAGCCGGTCGACGTGGTCGGTCCCTCGACCGCGTGGGCCATCCAGCTCGAGAACGGCAGCTGCGCCGACTTGCTCATCGCCGCGACCCACAGGCACAGGCCGATCACGGTCGCCGACTGGGTCGACACGCCCTCGGCGTGCGTCATCATCGCGGCCCAACCATCACCGCCGAACTCGTGGGCGGCGAACAGCGACGCCGCCAGCAAGCCGAAGTCACCGAAGCGATTGGTGATGAACGCGCGGGCGCCTGCCCGCACCGGTGCGTTGCGTTCGTGGAAGAACCCGATGAGCAGCGCCGAGCACAGCCCGACCCACTCCCAGCCGAGGAACAACAGCGTGAAGCCGTCGCCCAGCACCAGCACCAGCATGCCGGTGAGGAACAGGTTCACCAGCATGAAGTAGCGCTGGAAGCCGGGTTCGCGGTGCAGGTACGCGACCGAGAACCACGCGACCACGAAGCCGATCGTCGTGGTCATGGCGGCCATCACGGCCGAGAGCGGATCGAGCCAGAACGCGATGTCGATCTCGTGGTCGGGCACGAACAGCCACCGCAACATCACGATGCGCAGGGGCTGCTGCAGCAGCAGCGTCTGGGCCAGCACCACCAGCGAGATCACCGAGATCGTCGCGACGCACCCGATGGTCGCCCGCGCGATGGTCCGCTCGCGCAGGCGCACGCCCGCGGCGATGGCCAGGCCGAACCACGCGGTGAGCAGCAGCGGCAGCGTTGGCATCGCGAACACCAGCCACTCCAGCCAGGGCTCGCCGCGACCGACCGAGAGCGCGGTCGTGCCGCCGCCGACCGCCAACATCATCCCGCTCATGTGCCGCTCGCGATCCGCCGCGGTGGCGCGATGCGTGCCGGTGGCAGGAAGTCCGCGTGGCCGTGGTACCAGGCCGCCGAGTTGTGCACGACCGGCATGATCTGGCCGCGGGGATGCCACGGCACGAAGCCGCGGCCCGGCACGTACACGTGCGTGCGGCCGTCCTCGGGATCGACCGTGCTGACCAGCACCCACGCATTCTCGACCAGGGTGCGGATCACCGGCTGTCGCCCGGCGATGGCCGCGACGATCTCGGGCGTGTTCTCGAGCACGAGCAGCAGCCGCACGGGCTCGTGCACCTCGGTCATCTGCGTGGGCAGGCCGGTGCGGAGATCGCTGCTGCCGCCGTCCATCACGCCGATGAGGCCGACGACGTTGTGCGGCAGCTTGGTGCCGGCGCCGTAGATCTGTGGATCACAGCGCGAGAAGTAGTACTCGAGGTTGATGCCCGCACCGACCGGGCCCAACGCCATCAGCAGCCGCTCGAGGATGCGACCCTCGGGGTCGATCGCGGGGTCGTAGGAGACCAGGAACATCCGACGATCGAAGAAGCTGCCGCGGGTCAAGCCGCGGCGGCCGAACACCGCCACTGCGTTGGTCGCGTGGTTGAGCTCGGGCCGCGCCTGACTGGGATCGAGCGTGCGGGTCTGCACGTGCTTGCGCATGGCCTGGGGGCTGCCGTCGGGCGGCGCGTGCTCGAACTTGCGGCTGCGCTCGTGGGCCGAGCGCACCAGCGCCTCCTCGATGACCTCGGCCAGGTGGCGGAAGTCCTCGCGGTGGCCGTCCGGCAGACGGTCGAGATCGGACCACGAGACCTCGTCGGCAGCGGTGTTGTGCTCGCCGCCGACGAACCAGGTGTCGTCGGGAATGTCGATGCCCATGCCCCGCAGGCCCGCACGGACCGCCGGCGAGTTCGCCATCAGGCAGAACAGCCGCGAGTTGGGCCCGCCGTGTCGACCACCGCAGGCGCCACAGTCGTAGGCCGAAAGATGGGGGTTGTTGGTCGACGCCGAACCATGGCCCACGATCGCGACGATGCGCGAGAAGTTCGACGTCATGCCGATGTTGTTGAGCGTGCCGTTGATGCGCTCGACCTGCTCGCGCAAGCTGAAGCCGGCGATGGCATGGGCGGGTTCGCTGCAGTCCTCGTCGGTGATGAACACGGTCGGGTGCTCGGGCATGAGCGCGCGGCGCACGGCCTTGCGCACCCGCTCGAACTGCCGCGGGAACACCAGCTGCCCCAGCAGCCACAGCCACGCGAAGAATCCGACCGCGTAGGCGCCCAGCAGCGAGGCGCCGCCGTGACCGAGGATGCCGCGCCAGTGACCACGCCAGCGTCGTGCGGCCGCGCGACCGCGATCGAACCGCCGCGCCCGCAGACGCGCGTCGTCGCACGGGACCTCGAGCACGCGGTGCATCGGCACCACGCCCAGGGGGCACAGCGCGCTGAACTCGTCCTCGTTGCGACCGCGGAACGAGATCGGGATGCCGAAGAACCCACCCGAGCCGAAGGTCTCGGCGCGGGGCTCGATCTCTTCGAGGTGGCGGCGGAAGCCCTCCTCGCGATCGTCGATGCAGGTCACGATCGCGAAGACGCGTCGCCCGGTCAGCGGCTGGCGGTGGCTGCGGGTCTCGTGCAGCGCCTCGAGCACCTGATCGCGATAGTGGATCTCGTAGGCCTCCTGCCAGATCGGCAGTCGCACCGTCGGACCGTACTCGTCGAGGATGGTGAGCAGACGCGCCAGCCGCGGCGTCGGCGTCGAGTGCAGCTCGTCGGCGTGGATCCGCAGCGCGCGACACAGTCGATGCAGCTGCCACGCGCGCACCTGCGTGGCGCCGTCGCCCGTCGACACCGATCGCTCGAGCAGACTGCGGCACGCCGCCTCGTCGGTGCGCAGCTGCGGCCGCAGCAGCCGCCGGGCCGCACGGGCGGCGCCGTCGTCGAGCAGGCCGCTCCACAACGCCGCGCGAAGGCCCACCTCGCCCGGACGTTCGCGCAACAGTTCGATCATCCCGCCGACCTCGCAGCGCCACTGTCGGCGCACGATCGTGGCCAGCTCCGACCACTCGCCCAGCAACCGCAGCGCGAGGTAGTCCACCACCGCGACCGGCGGCAGCTCGGGGCGATACTCCGGATGCGTCTCGCGCCAGTGGATCATCCCGCCCCAGCCGGGCAGGTGCTGCAGCACGCGCGTGACGTAGGCCTCGACGCGCTCGGGCGGTACGCCGAGGGCCGCGAGCGCCATCGCGACGGCGTCGAGCGGCTGCTCCGGCAGCACCGCGTTCGACGGCAGCCCCGCGAGCACACCGTGGCCCGGGCGCTGGAAGCGGCGCCAGCCCTCGTAGAGCCCGAAGCGCCGCGGCGCGTGGGTCTGGGCCGCCAGGCCCTCGTCGAGCTGCGCCGCGCACACGCGGATGATCCAGCGATCGACGCGGTCGCAGACGTCGACGCCGACGAGCGCGAGCACCAGATCGCGATGGGATCGTTGGCCCAGCGACGCGATCAGCTCGCGTCCCAGCGCGATCGCGTCCGCGCGCGCCTCACCGCCGATGCGCCGCACCGCGGCGACGCAGGCGGGCCAGCGCTCGGCGTCGCCGGGCTCGGTGAACGCGAGTTCCTCGACCAGCTGCCAGTGGACCAGCGCGGCCGGCTCGGGGTCGAGGTCGTGCAGCATCGCCGCGCGGAGAATCGCGCGACGCTCGGCCAGCGCGTCGGTGCCGTCGCCCTGGGCCTCGGCGAACACGCCGCGGTAGTCGATCGCGAGCTCGAGGTCGCGGTCGTCGATACGCCCGCGGGCGTAGGCCTCGCGGTACTGCGCCTCGGCGAGGTAGCCCTTGCCACCGAGCACGCGTTGCGCCGCGGCGACACCGTCGTGGAACGGCAGCGTCTCGAACGCGTGCAGGGTGTTGCAGGGATGAACAGCTCGATGCGGACCTGCGGCAGGTAAGTGCGACGTGGCCGATCGCGTGCGCGAGCGGGAAGTGTCCGTCGGCGCACCCGCGACGCGCTTCATAGCGCGCCAGCGGTCACGCCGCCAGCCACCTCTCCGCGTGCGCGGGACGACGCCGACCGCAGCCGCTCGAGACCGATCAGCTTCAAGGTCACGATCGGGCCACTGCTGATCAGCTCGATCGACTTGCGGATCGACCACGCGGCACCAGTTGAAGTCGATCTCCACGTGACGCACGTCGTCACCCAGCCGTCGAGTCGCCGGGTCAACCCGCGCAGGTTGGTGAAGACCGTACAGAAGGCGCAGGGCGTAGACCACGGTGTCGCCGCGGACGATCCTCGACGATGTCGGACTTGGAACAGGCGCGCGATCGGTGCGCTGGCGCATGACGTGGATCACCACGGTGAGGACGAACTCGCGGAACACGCCGAGCAGATCTCGCCCACGGTGATCGGCGGAAAGGTGACGAGAAGACCGCAGAGCTGTTCGCGGCCCACGTGCAGCGCGTGGGCGAACTCGCGGTGATGCCAACCAGCGTGCCCGTGAAGATGAGCATCGCCGGCCAGCGGGATCATCTGCAGCAGGCCCGCAGCAGCACCACGAAGAGCACCAAGAACGCCGTGGGAGAAGCGGCGATGGGCTGGTCGCGCCGTTGTCGATGTTGGCCTTGCTGCGCACGATCTCGGAGATCATCGGCGGCGGCCGCCGAGGAATCGCCGCCAACGGCGGTTGATGCCGACCGCGAGCAGGTCCTTGTCCATGTCGCTGGCACGTCGTGCCGGGTCGAGCGCATCGACGGCGCTGGCCGACAGCAGCACCTCGATCGAGCCGACCATCACGAACAGGGCGCGATGTACTTGAGCGACGGACCTCGACGCGCACTATCCGGCAGCGTCACCGCCTTGACCAGGCTGCAGCCGTACTTGAGCAGCTTGGCCCCACGGTGTAGCTCGAGCCCGCGAAGCTGTAGCTGTGCTCGGCGGCGGCCGAAGCTCAGCCAGCGGGATCGCGACCAGCAGCACGACCAGGTGCGGGGATCCTCTTGATCACCTTGGCTCCGGCGCAAACGGCATGCCGAACAGCACCGCCAGCGCGAGCGCGCCGATGAGAACACGGCGGGATTGAGGTTCGCGAGGCTGTGAGGATTTCCCCAAGAGCGGAAGCGGCGTTGTGGCCGGCGCGACACCCACGAGGGTGTGCGCCTGTTTCGAGATGATGATGACGCCGATGGCGGCCAACATGCCGTGCACCACCGCCGGCGGCATGATCGAACCGATGAAGCCCAGCCGCGCGACCGCCAGGCCGATCTGGATCACCCCGGCCACGACACCCACGGCGAGCGTGCGCTGGTAGCCGATGAGGGGATCACCCTCGGAGAGCTCGGTGACCGCGCCGATGACGATCACGATCAGGCCCGCGGCAGGACCTTTGATCGTCAGGCGCGCGCTGCCGAGGAAACTCGTGACGGTGCCGCCGACGATCGCGGTCAGCACGCCCGCGATCGGTGGAAACCCGCTAGCCATCGCGATGCCCAGCGACAACGGCAGCGCGATGAGGAAGACGAGAAACCCTGAGGTGATGTCCGCCTTGAGGTCGTAGCCGGAGAAACGCGAGCTCGTGTGTGCCATCGACGACGTCGCCGGGCGCTCGGCCCGTGGTCCCATGAAGAGACTCGCGACTTCGGGCGCGTGGATCCACTCGACATCACGACCGCTATCGATGGCGCTGTGTCAGGCTGACTCGACGCGCGTCTCGCACTGCGCGCGAACCTGGCGCTGGCGAGTCAGACTGACTCGTCGCTCGCATCATCGTCGAGGGAATCCACCGCACCAGGCTTGCGCTCGGTGCGCTCGATGACGCCGTAGCGCTCGAGCTTTCGGTAGAGGGTTTTCCGCCCGAGCCCGAGCACCTTGGCCGCGAGGGTCTTGTTCTCACCCACGGCCTCGAGCACGCGCAAGATGTAGCGCTGCTCGACCACGTCGAGCGGCACGAGCTCGCTCGGATCGTGGGCGACGACGAGCACGTCGCTGCGCGCGTAGTTGCGGATGCGCTCGGGCGCGTCGCCCAGCTCGAGCCGCGGGCCGCGCGCGAGCGTGACGGCGCGCTCCATCGTGTTGCGGAGCTCTCGTACGTTGCCCGGCCAGGGGTAATCCACCAGGCGCTGCGCCAGCTCGGGCGCGATCGATCGCACGTCCTTGCCCGCTTCGGCCGCGAAGCGGAGCAGGAAGTGCTGCGCGAGCAGCAAGATGTCGCGGCCGCGCGCCCGCAGCGGCGGCACCGAGAGGTCGAGCACGCTCGCGCGGAGCAGCAGGTCGGCGCGAAACGACCCAGCCTCGACCGCGGCGTCGAGGTCGCGGCTGGTCGTCGCGATCACGCGGGCGCGAACCGGCACATCGAGGTCACTGCCCGCACGCCGCACCAGGCCCGCCTCGAGCAGGCGCAGCAGTCGCGGCTGCAGCTCCAGCGGCAGCTCGCCGATCTCGTCGAGCAACACCGTGCCCTCACCCGCGCGCTCGAACGCGCCGGGGATCGGCTCGCCCGCAGCCGCGGCGCTGCCGAACAACTCGGTCTCGGCGGTGCCCGCCGGCAGCGTCGCGAGGTTCACCGTCACCAGCGGCGCCGCGGCGTGCTTGGACTGGGCGTGGATGGCCCTGCCGACCAGCTCCTTGCCGGTGCCACTCTCGCCGCGGATCAACACCGGCGCTTCGGACTCGGCCATGCGTGCGACGCGTTCGAGCAACCGACGCGTGGGCACACTGTCGCCGAGGATGTCTGTCGAGCGCTGCGCGTGCACACGCTCGCGCAGCACGTTCACCTCTCGTCGCAGCGCACGCACGCCGGCGGCACGCTGGATGGTGAAGCGCAGCGAGTCGATCTCGACCGGTTTGTCACGAAGTCGCAGGCACCGGCGCGCATGGCCGCGACCGCGGTGTCGATGCTGCCGAAGCCCGTGATCACGACCACCGGCGTCGGGATCGATCTCCGCGATCCGCTGGCACACCGCGATGCCTCCGATGCCACCGATGTTCACGTCGGTGAGGACCACGTCGAAGTCGAACATCTGCACCCGCGAGAGCGCGTCGGTCTCGTTGTGGACGGTCGCGACCGAGCAACCGGTGAGCGTGTCGGAGATCAGCTCGCAGAAGCGCGGGTCGTCGTCGACCGCGAGCACGCGGATCGGGGCATGGTCACGATTCGGCATCGGCGATCGGCAGGTGTAGCATGAACTGCGTACCCTTGCCCTCGCCCGAGGACACCGCGATCCAGCCGTGGTGCTCGTGGACGATCCCCGACGCGATCGACAGGCCCAAGCCGGTGCCCTTGCCCGGGTCCTTGGTGGTGAAGAACGGCTCGAACAGGTGCGGCAGCACCTTGGGGTCGATCCCCGGGCCGCGATCGCCGACGGTGATGCAGACATAGCGCCCTGGGCGACCGATGCCCGGCGGCGGCTCGACCTCCACCGCGGTCACGTCGACCGTCACCCGCGCCTGCGGCGGCGACACGTCCAGTGCGTTGACCACGAGGTTCGTGACCGCCTGCTGCAGCAGCAACAGGTCGCCGCGGATGTTCGCCTCGGTGCGCGTGCCGACCACCAGCTCGACATGGCGCTCGCGCGCGAGCCCGCCGAGCAACGCCTCGATGTGCTCGACCACGGCCGCGGCGGGCCCGACGCGCTGCGACTCGCGCGAGCGCCGGGAGAAGTCGAGGAAGCTGCGCACGATCGCGGTGATGCGGTCGGTCTGCTCCGCCGCGATGCGGGCGTTCTCGACCGCGGCCGGACCGTCGACCTGCCCACGCGCGACCAGTTTGGTGCGCGCGGCGATGACGTTGAGCGGCGTACCGAGCTCATGTGCCAGCCTCGACATCAGCGCGCCGATGGTCGCGAGCCGATCGGTGTGCCGCAGCTCCTGCGTCAGCCGCTCGCGCTCGGCCGACTCGCGTTCGCTGCGCGCGCGGGCGTCTTCGAGGTCCTCGACCATCTGGTTCATCGCGACGGTCAGCTCGGACAGCTCGTCGTGCGCGCGCGTCGGCAGCGGTCGCGCCTTCTCGCCGCGCCCGACCGCGCGGAGCAACCCGACCATGCGACCGACGCGCTGCCCCACCAGCAGCCAGCCGAGTCCGACGGCCATCAGCGCCGAGCACACGCCGATCACTGCGGCGGTGAGCCACAGCTGCCGGTACGTGCGCTCGGCGAACGCACGGCGCACGTCGAGGGAGCGCCGCAGCTCGATGGTCGCGACGCTGCCGTCTTTGTGGTGCAGCGGCACGTAGGTCACGATCGCGGCGGGCTCGCCCTCGTCGGGCCAGCGCAGGGTCTGGACCTCGCCGGCCAGGGCACGCGCGTGCGCGGCGGCGAGCTCGGACCCTTCCGCGGGGCTGTTGCCCGGCGAGTACCAGCGCAGGTGCACCGCTTGCTCGCTCGAGTACGCCGCCCGCGTCAGGCTCTCTACGCGCTGCGGGCCGTCGCGCACCCACGCGTCCTCCAGCACCGGCGCGAGCGCGCGGCCCATCAGCTCCAGGGCCTCGGCGAGGTCCTCTTCGATCAAGGAGAACTCGTGATCGAGCTCGCGCTCGGAGGTCACCGCGAGCACGCCGATGGTCCACAGCGTGAGCGCGAGCGTGATCTTGAGCGCGATGCGCACGGACTAGTCGCCCGCCGCGATCACTGCAGCTCGAAGTTCCACAGGATGTACTTCCAGTCCTGATCGACGCTGCGCTTCTCGCCGAAGGGGTACTCCATGCGCGCGATGAACACGACGTCGTTGCGCGGGAACATGAACTGCACGATCTCCGTGTGCGGCGCGCCCGAGCCCTCGTCGCCGACGTGGAGCTTGGCGTAGATGCCGGACTTCTTCTGGAAGTCGTGTTGGTAGCTGATCTCGTCCACGACCAGGCCGGCCTGCTTGTACTGGCTCTCGAACCAGGTCACCGAGCGCTCGTCGAGCGGTCGGGTCTTGTGCGTCACGTAGAACGTGATCGCGATCTCGTCCACGCCCGAGGCCTCCTCTGCGTCCTCACTCGCGAAGGGATCCTCGCTGCCCTCCTCGTCGCCGCCGCCGCCGAACGCGTCGGCGTTGGTCGAGCGGCAGGTGATGACGGGGATCCAGCCGTGGTCGCCCTCGGGCGAGTGGGCGGCCTCGCCGCAGGACTTGTAGACGTACAGCGTCTCGGGCACCTGGAACTTCACGCCCAGCGGCGCGATCGTGATCGTGTTGCCGCTCTTGGTGCCGCTGGAGGGATGGTCGATCCACTCGGACGCCGTCGACTTGTCCCGCCCCTCGCGCTTGCAGCCAGGGAGGGAGACTGCGGTGGCGAGTCCCAGCAGGAGCGGCAGGGCGGCCTTGGTGGGCGTGGAGAACGGTCGCATGGCGCCATGGACGTTACCAAAACGGGCCGGCGGCACAACGATTTCGCGTCCGCGACGGGCCGAAGGCGAGAACTGCCGCAAGTTGCCCGCGCGCGTCGGCGGGTCCATGGCATCGCCGTTGCTAGGTGGCTGGGAGCGACATGGCTCTGGCGACCGCGAACGATCTCACGTCCCTGCCCCCGCGCGCGCACGCCCCCGCCGACGGCTTCGCGTTCGTGCGGCTGATGCACTTTCTCGCGACCGCCGACTCGGCCTCAGCGGTGCTGCACCGCGCCGTCGCCGGCCTGGGGCTTCTGCCCGAGGTCCGCTGGGCCGAGCTCGACGGCGGCATCGCCGGTGACGTGCACCTGCACGTCGACGACGGCAACGGCGGCTCGCACCGGCTCGAGGTCGGCATCGACGCCTCGCGCAACGCCTCGGCCGTCGCCTACGTCGAGCACGTCCTGGCGATCACGGCGTCGATCTACGCGCGCGAGCAAGAGGTCGCGCGCCTGCGCGAGGAGGCCGCCACCGATCCGCTCACCGGGCTGTGGAACCGCCGTGGTTTCGAACCACAGCTCGATCAGGCGCTGGCCCGGGCGGCCCGCACCGGCGAGGCCATCGCCCTGGTCGCCATCGATCTGGACCGCTTCAAACCCATCAACGACGAGCTCGGCCACGATGCCGGCGACCGCGCGCTGCAGGCGGTGGCGGCCGCGATCGAGGGCGCGATCCGCCCCAGTGACGTGGCGGTCCGGCTCGGCGGCGACGAGTTCGCCGTGCTGCTGACGGGCGCCGACGCCCAGGGCGCCAAGCTCGTGTGCGAACGCATCCGCCGCACGCTCGCCCGCGTCAATCCCCTGGCTCCGCGCGCGCTGTCGCTGTCGTTCGGGGTCGCGGATCTCTCCGCGTTGCGTCACCCGACCATCGGCCCGGCCGGGCGTGGCGAGCTGCTCGCAGCCGCCGATGCGGCCCTGTACGAGGCGAAGGCCGCCGGCCGCAACGCGGTGGTCTGCTGCGGGGACGTCGAGGGTGCAATCGAGGACGAGCACACCCGTCCCATCCTGGTGCGCGCGTCGTAGCCTGCGGGCACGGCGCCCGTCACGAACACGGGCAGCGCCGTCCACCCGATGCGTCTTCGGTGGCCATGGCTACATGCCTTGCCACGAACGCCGGAGCGGCCGCGGGCAACGGCCCACGCGATTCCCAGCGATTCCGGCTGGCACGCCCCGTGTACTCGCGCCCCCTGCCCTTTCGCCCGGACGCCTGCCCGTGACCCGCCACCAGACCGCGCTCTTCCGCCAGCTGCTCCTCGTCGCCGACGTCGTGCTGTCCGTGCTCGCGTTCCTGCTGGCCGTGTGGCTGCGGGCCAAGGCGGACGCGTTCGGACTGCCGGCCTTCCTCGCCGATCTGTCCGTCAGCGGCGGCGAGGAGCCCTATTCGCGCGTGCTGCTCGTGATGCTGTCGGTGTGGGCGGTGACGCTGTACGCCGCGAAGGCCCACGACTTCCGCCTGCGCCCGTGGACCATTGCGCTGCGACACCTGCGGGCGATCGCGTTGTCGCTGGCGCTGCTCGTGGTCGCATCGTTCTGGTTCAAGTGGGGCTTCCTTTCGCGCAGCTTCGTGGTGCTGCTGGGTCTGGTGCAGCTGGCGGTGCTCAGCCTCGGCCGCGTCGGCTTGATGTGGCTCATTCGTCGCAGCAAGCGCGTGGATGATCACCGCGTGCTGGTGGTGGGCTGCGGTGACGCGGCGGTGGCGTTCGCCCGCTCGCTGCGCGAGCGCGCGGCGTGGAACAACCGCTTCGTCGGTCACGTGTGCGTGCCCGGCGAGCACTGCAGTGAGCTGGCCGAGCCGCGGCGCGGCGAGCTCGCGCAGCTGGCATCGCTGCTCGACACCGAGGTCGTCGACGAGGTCGTGTTCGCGGCCCCGGGCACCGATCTCGCGGTGTTCGAGTCGGCGCTGCAGGCCTGCGACACCCGCGGTGTCGACGTGCTCGTGACCATGCAGGGCATGGTGCCGTCGTCGGGCAAGGTCGAGCTCGCGCACGTGACCGGTTTCGACCTGCCGATGATCGGGGTCTCGCGCGTACCCACGGGCCAGGGCCGCCTGCTGGCCAAGCGCATGCTCGACGTGGTCGGCGCCCTGGCGGCGATCCTGGTGCTCTCGCCGGTCATGATCGCAACCGCCATCGCGATCCGACTCGAGTCCAAGGGCCCCATCCTGTTCAAGCAGGTGCGCTCGGGTCGCAACGGCCGCAAGTTCGTCATGCTCAAGTTCCGCTCGATGTGCATCGACGCGGAAGCCAAGCAGGCAGCGCTGATGCACCTCAACGAGATGGACGGGCCGGTGTTCAAGATCAAGCACGACCCCCGCATCACCCGCGTGGGTCGCTTCATCCGCAAGACCAGCATCGACGAGCTGCCGCAGTTCTTCAACGTGCTGCTGGGCGACATGAGCCTGGTCGGCCCGCGCCCGCCGCTGCCGGCCGAGGTCGCGAAGTACGAGGCGTGGCAGCGTCGACGCCTGTCGGTGCGACCGGGCATCACCGGCATGTGGCAGGTCTCGGGCCGCAACGCGGTCGACTTCTCGGCGTGGATGCAGCTGGATCTCGACTACATCGACCGTTGGTCGCTGTGGCTGGACCTGCAGATCCTCCTGCGCACGGTGCCTGCGGTGCTCATGCGCAGCGGCGCGAGCTGAGGCCCACGATCCCATGACGGATCGCTAGGTCCGCGCGATCGATCGATGACGAACGCTCCGCCGCGCGATGACGGCGTCGGCGCGGCGCACGAACCAGACTTGGAATCGACCAGGGAGGTTCGAAGCCATGAAGCTCGAGGTTCGCAAGTTCATCGTCGCCGCGCTCTTCACCAGCTTGCCGCTCGCCGCGTGCGAGCCGAAGAAGGAAGAGCCCAGACCCAGGCCAAGGGCGAGACCAAGCCGGGGAGAACAAGGCCGGCGAGGGCAAGGCCGGCGACACCAAGCCGACCGACGCAGCCGAACGACGCCAAGCCAACGACGCGAAGCCCGGCGAGCCCGCGGGTGACGCGAAGCCGGGGGAGCCCGCTGGTGATGCCAAGGCGGGCGAGCCCGCGGCCGATGCCAAGGCCGGCGATGCCAAGGCCGGCGATGCCAAGGCCGGCGAGCCCGCAGCCGCCGACGCGAAGTCGGGCGACGCGGCGAAGTGACCAGGCGGCCCTGCTGCGCCCCGTCGCGCACGGTGTCGCAGCAGGGCTGGCGCGCGCGAGTGGCCGCGGCCGGAGATCGCGACCGCGATGGCGGCGTGGTCACCCGAGGCATGGTTGCAGGCGTGGGAGTTCGCAGCGCAGGCGCATCACGGGCAGCGGCTGCCCGGCAGCGAGCTGCCGTACATCTTACCCGCGGCGGTGGCGATGGAGGTGTGCCACGCGATCGCACAACGCTCCGACGTGGCGCGTCCCGACCTCGCGGTTCGCTGCGCACTGCTGCACGACGTCGTCGAGGACACCGCCGTCGGCATCGACGCAGTCGCGGCGCGCTTCGGTGCGGAGGTCGCGGCCGGGGTCGCGGCCTTGTCGAAGGACCCCGCGGTCGGCGACAAGGACGCGCAGATGCGCGACAGCCTGCGGCGCATCCGCGAGCAACCGCTCGAGATCTGGATGGTGAAGCTCGCGGACCGCTGCCACAACCTGCGCGAGCCACCGCACCACTGGACGCGCGAGCGGATCCAACGCTACAGCGACGAGGCGGTCGTCATCCTCGGCGAGCTCGGCAGCGCGTGCCCGGTGTTGTCGGCGCGGCTGCACGAGCGCATCGGTGTCTACAAGGCGACGCACGCGTAGCCGGGGCCGCAGTCGTCGTCCTGCATGCAGACGCAGGCACCGCTTTCTGGATCGCAGACACCGAAGCCGTTGCACTCCTCGTCGTTGGCACAGCCCGGGGCAGCGCAGAGGCCGGTGTCGACGTCACAGACGAGGCCCTGGGTGCAGTCCTCGTCGGAGACGCAGGTCGGCGGCTCGCAGTAGGTGCCACCAGCGCCGGTGCAGGTCCAGCCGGCGAGGAACTGATCGTCGCAGTCGGAGTCGGCGACGCAACCGGGCTGGCACACGTCGACATCACCGAAGTCGACACAGATCCACAGCGGCAAGATGCCGCCGAAGGTGCACTCCGCGTCGTTGCTGCAGCCCTGCCACGCGCACGTCCCGGCGTCGCAGCTCCAGGCGTAGGGATAGGTGCCGAGCTGCTCGAGGCACGTCGCCTCGCCGTCGCAGCAGTCGCCGTCCTCGCTGCAGGTCAGGACGCAGTAGTTGCCGCTGGGCACCACGCCGGTGTCGGTGCCCCCGGAGCTGCTGCCGCCGCTCGTGCTGCCGCCGCTCGTGCTGCCGCCCCCCGAGCTGCTGCTGTCGCTGCCGGACCCGGTCGCGCTGCTGCTCGAGCTGCTGTCCGCGACCGTGTCGCCGCTGCTGCTCGAGCCCTCGGTCGAGCTCGTCGAGACCGAGGTCGACGCGGTCGTCGTCTCGGTCGTCGTCGCCGTCGTGCTCGTGGCCGAGGTGCCGCTCGCCGAACTCGAGCCCTCGCTGCTGGAACCGCCCTCGCCCGCCGTCGCGCCACCGTCATCGCCGCCGCACGCCGCCACCGCCATCGACACCACCAACCAACGCCACCGCATCGTACCGACCTCCGCGGCGCAACCTCGCGCCGACCACCGATGCTACCACCGCCGCGCGCGCATCAGCGGCCGTCGCCGTCGCGCGAGCCGCCGTTGTCGCCGCCGGTCCGTTCGGGCAAGACCCGCGGTGGCGTCGCCGCGGCCAGGGTCGCGGTCGATGCCGGCGGCGGCAGCGAGGCCGGACTCGCCGCGGCGACCACCTGCTGCGCGATCGCGGCGACCTGCTCGACCGTCACCGCGCCGCCGCGGTTGCCGAGCCCCTGCATCAACTCGATCGGCAGCGGCACGACGATCTTCGACGCCGGCTCGCTCGCGATCTCCGCGATGGTCTGGTACATGCGCAGCTGCAGCGACGCGGGGTTGCGCGCCATGATGTCGGCGGCCTCGGACAGCTTGGCCGCGGCCTGGACCTCGCCCTCGGCCGCGATCACCTTGGCACGGCGCTCGCGCTCCGCCTCGGCCTGACGCGCCAGCGCGCGCTTCATCTCCTGCGGTAGCACGATGTCCTTGAGCTCGACCGCGGAGATCTCCACGCCCCACTGTTCCGTGCGGCTGTCGAGGATGCTACGGACCTCGTCGTTGACGCGGTCACGGTGGGCGAGGATCTCGTCGAGGTCCATGCGGCCGATCACCGCGCGCATGGTCGTGGCTGCGAGCTGCAGCGTCGCGGGCATGTATTGCTCGACCTCGAGCACCGCGTGCATCGGCGATTCCACGGTGACGTACACGACCGCGTCGACCATGATCGAGATGTGGTCCTGGGTGATGACCTCCTGCGGTGGGATCTGCACCACGCGCGTACGCGTGTCGACCGTGCGCGCGCGGTCGATGCCCAGCGGCAACATGAACACGACGCCCGGGCCGGCGAGGTGCTTGCGGGCACGGCCCAGACGGAAGACTACTGCGCGCTCGTACTCCCGGAGCACGCGAACACCGGTGAGTCCGAGCACCGTCGCGACGAACAGCAGCACGGCGAGAAGTGGCATCATGGCGTCGTCTCCTTGTGGCGAAGTCGGCCCCGGCGCCGCGGTCACTCCGCGGGCGCGCGCGCGGCGACCATGTCGCAGTCGAGCACCGGCCGCCCGCTGGGATTGGCGCACGGCGATGCGCAGGTCCCGAGCAGCGCCGCGAGGCTGACGAAGTTGATGCCCGAACCACCGGGCTCGAAGCCGTATTCGCCGTCGGGCGTGGCGCGATCGAACACGTGCAGCATCGGCTGCAGCGCAGGGTCGGCATAGCTGGCCAAGGCGGTCTCGATGCGTGCGTGCAACCACCGCACCTCGCGCGAGGTCAGCGGCACACCCAGCGCCGCCGCGTGGGCCAGCATGTCGACCAGATCGGCTTCGCCCAGGTGCGGCACCGGATCACCCACGCCCTCGAAGCCGTCCACGGCCTGGTCGAGTCGCACCACGATGCCATCGATGAGCTGCTGCGCCAGCGCGTTCTGGCCCGACAGCAGCGCGTTGTTGGCGGCGGCCTCGTGGAAGCTGCGCAAGATGTTGCCGTTGTGATCGTTGGCCGCGATGATGGCGGGATCGAGCGGACCGATGCCGTTGCCGCAGTCGAGCTCGCCGGCGTCGAAACGGCCGAGCAAGCGGATGGCGAGCTTCGCGGTGCACTCGGCGTCGACGAAGTACGCCAGCAGATCGTCGGGCAGCCAGCGCGCGCCGTCCTTGTCGAGCGTGGCGATGCGCCAGCCGTCGTCCTCGACGCGGCGTGACCACGCGGCGTAGCGCGCGCGCAGCTCGGCGAAGTCGGCCGCGAGCTCGGGCTCGGACTCGAGCGACATACACGCCGAGGTCTGCGCGACCGCCCGCAACATGTGGCCGATGTCGTCCTTCGAGCGCTTGTTCTTGATCCACACGTCTCCCCACGCGGGGTTCGACGGCACGTGCACGTACTCGCTGGGATCCGCGTCGACGCCGGGCCGGTTCAGCGAGTAGTCGATCGCGATGGTGCGACCGTCGTCGGTCGAGGTGATCGACTCGGGGTAGAACGCACGGCACAGCATCGGACCGTCGGGGTCGTCGGGCATGCGCTCCATCGCACGGATCCACGCGACCATGCCTCGCGCCATCGTGCGCGCCAGCGCGAGATCGGCGGGTCGCTGCCACAGCGCGGCGGCGTAGCACACGCCCTCGAGCAGGGGCCCGGTGCGCAGGCCGTTGTTGTCGGCGCCGTGATCCTCGTGGCGGTAGGTCACCGCGCCGCCCTGCTTCACCACGGTGACACCGCTCCACCAGCTGCCGAACCAGTAGCGTCCTTCGGGGTCGCTCTGCGGCCATCCGTGCACGCGCTCGCGTGCGAGCCCGAAGTACCGCACCTGGTCGAGCAGATCGAGATAGTGCGTGGTCGCGAGCGCGAGCGCGTCGGCGTCGAGCGGATCGCCGACATCGGCGCGCTCGTAGCTCAGCGGCAGCCCTCCGGCACACAGCGGCGCGGCCTCGGGCCCCGGACCCTCGCCGGTCTCACCGCTGCTGCCACTGTCGGCCACACCGGTCGTGCCGGTTCGTCCCCACCGCCGCTCGATCCAGCGCCGGTGCTCGAGCTGCTCGCGCCGCCGGTGCTCGACGTGGTGCCGCCCTCGCCGACCGGCGGCGGGGAATCGCCGCACGCCCACGAGCCCAGCGCGAGTACGGCGAGCTGCAAGGTCGTCCCCCCCGGCGGCCTGCCGCTGGGCCCCACGCCGGGGACTCAGCGGTCGAGCAGCTCGACGCTGCGCCAGGACTCGGCGTCCGCGGCGAGCTCGGCCGGCACGGCCTCGGGCTCGAACGCAGCGAGGGTGCTCGCGAGCTCGGGGGTGTCCTCGGCGATCGCCGCGAGTGAACCGGCGACATCCTTGGGCTCGATGACCCAGTCCTTGCGGCTGTACATCGTCACCGAGCGCTTGCCCGAGCTCAGCTCGAGGCACAGCTCGAACGGATCGGGCGCCTCGCCGTCGCACTCCCAGGTGCGCACCCGCAGCTGGGCCTTCTGCTGCTCCTGCGGCAGGTACACGCTGAGTCGCTCGCCCTCGAGGCCCCACTGGAACAGCTCGACGAAGTGGCGCCACTGCGACGACTTGCCGACGCCACCGATGCGGCCCTGCGGGTGCTTGATCAGCAAGAAGTGGCTGATCATGTCGCGCTGGTCGGTCGGGAGCCGTTCGATCCACACCTGGTTCACCGCGTGACGCGCCGAGCTGGCGTCTGCGGAATCGGATCCCCACAGCCGCTGTCCCAGCTGCCAGGCACCGATGCCTGCGGCGCCGAGCACGGCCACCGCCACCCACTTGTTGCTGGATTTGGACATGGCCCACCGTACCAGGTGTCGCGACCGGCCATTTCCCGCGGTGATGCGTCGGCAGGCACGTCCGACCCCGGCCGATGCTGCTTGCGCGTGAGATCGCGCCGGCACCACCTTTCCTCTGTTAAGCTCGAATCCCCTCCGTCCGTGTGACCGCCCCCGCCGCCCCGACCGTTCGCGCTGCGCTGGACGAGCTGGTGCACCAGTTCTCGGACCCCTTCGCATTCGTGCGAGAGCTGGTCCAAAACGCGATCGATGCCGGCAGCCAGGAGATCGACATCGACGTCCGCTACACCGCGGAGGGCGACGATGCCGGCGTGGTCGAGGTGCGCGTCGACGACTACGGCGAGGGCATGACGCGCGAGGTCATCGAGAAGAAGCTCACGCGTCTGTTCTCGTCCTCGAAGGAAGGCGACCACACCAAGATCGGCAAGTTCGGCATCGGCTTCGTCTCGGTCTTCGCGCTCGACCCCGAGCTCGTGGTCGTCGACACCTCGCGCGCGGGCGAGAGCTGGCGCGTGATCTTCCGTCGCGACCGCAGCTACGAGTTGCTGGCGCTGGCGCAGCCGGTGGACGGTACGAAGATCAAGCTGCTCAAGCACGGCACGCGCGCCGAGCTCGACGAGATCCGCCAGGGCTGCGAGCGCTCCCTGCGGCACTGGTGCCGCCACGTCCACGCCGAGGTCCGCTTCGCCGGCCGCTCGATCCGCGAGGCCTTCGCGCTGCCCGACGCGGTGTGTCAGGTCGAGGCCCGCGACGGCCTCGCCCACGTCGTGGTCGGACACCGCCAGGACCTGTCGAGCTTCCAGGGCTACTACAACAACGGGCTGACGCTGTTCGAGAGTCACGAGTGCGGCCCCAACACGGCGGCGCTCGAGGGGCTGTGGTTCAAGATCAGCTCGCCGCGGCTCGAGCACACGCTCACGCGCGACGCGGTGATCCAAGACGAGAGCTACCACCGCGCGCTGGCGCAGGTGCTCACGATCGCGGCCGGGCCGCTGGCGCGGGCGGTGTTCGACGCACTGCCCGGTGCAACCAACCCGCTCGAGCGCGAGGTTTTGTGCCGGGTCGCGTGCTGGCACGCGCGCCGGGGTGCGCTCGAGCGAGCCGAACACGCGCAGGCCGTGATCGCTCGCTCGCCGGGGGGCACCGCGCTGCCGCTCGCGGAGCTGCGCCGCCGGGCCAAGCGTGGCTTCGTTGCCTACGCCGGTGCGCGCTCGCGGCTGACCGACGCGCTCGAGGCCGAGGGCTACGCGGTCGTCGAGGATCGCCGCGAGGGCGCGCGCTTCGAGCTGCTGGTGGCGGTCGCGCCCAAGGCCGAGCACGTGGTCGTGCGCGATCACTGGTGCATGCCCGAGCTCGTGCCCGCGGGCGCTTGGCCGGCGTCGTGGCCGGCGCTGCGCGACGCCACCGCCACGATGCTCGCGGCCGCCGGCGCCAAGCTCTCGGGCGTCGCCGCGGCGCGGTTCGACTACGCCGAATCGGCCATCGCCGACCGCGTCGCGATCGCACAAGCCGAGCCCGGCGCGATGACGGGGCTCGACGATCTCGATCGCCTGCGCGCGGGCTTGCTCGAGCGCCGCAACGCCCTGGTCGTGAACCTCGCGCACCCGGCGGTGAAGGAGTTCCTCATCCTGGCAGCCCGTGAGCCCGAGGTCGCGGGCTACTTCCTCGCCAAGTCGCTGCGGATCGGTCGTGGGCTCGACGACGCGACCGACACGCGCATGCTCGAAGCCGTGATGGGGCACCGGTGGCCGAACTCGAACGCATGATCGCCGCGCTGCGCGGCGAGGGCACCGCGACCGCCGCCGGCGGCTTCACGCTCGACACCGAGAAGGCGCGCGAGAAGCTGCGTCAGTTCCAGCTCGCCGACCCGCATCGCTACGTGCTGCTGTTGGTGCAGGCCCTGGCCCAGCGCGGCGCGACCCACATCGCAGCCGAGATCGACAGCAGCAGCGTGACGCTCGACAGCGACGCCACGCCGTTCACGGTCGAGGAAATCCAGGAGCTGTACGCGCTGCTGTTCGCCGACGTCGCGCCGCGCCCGGGGCTGCGCGAGCTGGCACTCGCGCTCAACGCCGCGATGGCGCTCAACCCCCGCAAGCTCGTGCTCGAGGCCGGCGGTCTCGATGGTCAACCGGGCGTGCGGCTCGAGCAGCGCAACGAGCGGCCCGACGCCATCACGCGAGATGCAGCGATCGCGCCGGGCGTGCGCGTGACCGTGCGCGAGCGCTTCCGTCCGGGCCTGATCCTGCGCTTCTTCTCGCTCGGCAACGAGGTCGTGCGCGAGCAGCTGCTGCTGTCGACGCGCTGCGGCCTGGCCGAGCTCGCGATCACCCTCAACGGCGAGGCCGTGCCGCGGTGGGTGTTCCCCGTGGGCCTGGCGTGGGTGCAGCCGGTCGTGCTCGAGGGGCGCACCATCGGTCGGCTGTGCCTCGATCCGCGCGGTGGATCCGGGCGCGTCGAGATCGTGCGGCACCATGTGTGGCTCACGACCCACGTCCACGCCAGCGACGAGCTCGAGTGCGTGCACGCGTGGATCGATGCGTCGCATCTGCGCACCGACGCGTCCATGGCCGACGTGGTGCAGGACGACGCCTACGCGCGGCTGCTGCAGGCGGTCGCCGAGGCCCGCGATCGCGCCCTGGGCGAGATGGCACGCACCCTCGCCGCGAGCACGGAGCCGCTGTCCACACCGCTGCGGCGACTGCTGTGCCGGCGGGTCGGTGCGCACCGGCGCGCCGGCGGGGCCGTCGACGCCGACCCGGCCGCGGCCTGCCTCGCGCTGCCGCTGTGGCCCTGCATCGACGGCACGCGCCGCACGAGCGCCGCGGTGGTCGACAGCGGCGGCAAGGTGCCGTTCGCGCGGGCCGAGGGCCTCGCCGAGCTGATCGGTAGCGCGGCGTTCCCCGAGCCGGTGTTGCGTCGTCACGGCGCCGTGCCGCTGCTCGACGCGACTGCGCTCGAGCACCTGAAGCTGTTGTTCGGCGACGCCGCGACCGAGCGCACCGCGATCATCCGTCGCGGCGTCACTGCCGAACGCAACCGCGCCGCGCTGTCGAGCCGACCCCACCCACTGCACCTGCCCCAGGGTGACTACGGCACGCGCGTCGCAATCACCGGCGACTCCATCACCGGCGAGTTGGGATGGTGCGTGGGCCTGCACGGCGGGCAGTCGTGGATCCGCGTCCTGCTCGAGGGCTGCATGTTGGTGCAGATCCCCATCGAGCTGCCGGGGCTGGCGGTCCACGCGGTCGTGGCCGCGAACTTCCGCGCGACAGACCTGTTCGACGACGTCGCGCGCGACGCCACCTTCGAGCTCGCGGTCCATGCGGTGCTCGTGGCATTGGCCAGCGCGGGCCAACAGATGGCGCAACAGTGGCTCGCGCACGGCGAGGAGGCGGTCGAGCTCGAGGCCCTGTTCGAGTTCGTCCGGGTCATGAACTGCACGCCGGTGCTACGACAGGTCCTGCGTTCGCTGGGCATCCGCGACGAGCGTGCGTTGGCGCTGCTGGCCAGCCGCGGCACGCCGTGGGCGCTGCGCCCCGAGATCGAGCTGAGCCCCGACAGCGAGCACCCGCTGATGGCGCTGCCGCTGTTCGAGGACGGCGCCGGCGCGCCGCTGGATCTGCGCGCCATCGTGGCGGCATCGCGTGAGCACAGCACCATCCGCGTGATCGCAAAGGGCCGACCGAAGCTGAGCTCGACGCCGGTGCCGGTGGTGCGCGCGGGTGAACGTCGGCTCGAGCTGCTCGAAGGCTTGTTCGGCGGCCGTGCACTGCAGCGGGTCGGCCGCGAGTTCGAGCAGTGGCTCGCGCGCGACCGCCTGCTCGGCACCGCGGCAGCGAAGACCCGCATCGACGCGGTCTGCGCCCTGGGACCGGTCGCGTTCGCAGCCGACGGCATCCGCGGCGAGATCGGCGTGCTGCAGGCCCGCGCCGGGGTCCTGCGCGCCGACATCTCGGTGCAGGTGCTGGGCCGCGAGCTCGCGCGCGAGCGCCCGCCCTGTGGCCTGGGCGACGTCGTCGCGGTGTTCGAGCTGGGCGAGGCCCACGTCGCGCCGTCGTGGGATCGCGTCACATCGCAGGGCCGCGTCGCGGTCTATCGCGCCCTGGCCCACGGCGTCGAGTTGCTGTGCGAGCGCATGGCCGGTGCGGGCGCCGAGATCACACCGGCGTTGGCCCCGGTCGTGCTCGATGCGCTCGCGGCCGCGTTCCCGCACCCCGAGTACCTGCAGGCCTGGATCGCGATGGGCCGCGACGTCGACGAACGCGCGCGACGGTTCCGCTACCGCGAGCTGCTGCGCCTGCACGACGAGTTCCCGCCGGGTCTGGTCGACACTGCCCTGACCCGCGCGCTGGCGGCGTCGGTGCTGCCGCTGGCCGACGCGCTCACCATCGCGGGCAAGCGCAGCCGCGCGGCCGAGCCGCGCAGCCTGCAGGCGGTCGCCTGTGCCGAACACGCTGCCGGCCTGCTCGGGCTCCCGATCATCCCGGCGACCGACGGCAGCATGCTCGCGCTCGACAGCGCAGTCGCGCGATCGCGGCCGAGCAGGTACGTGGCCGTACGTCGTCGACGAACCCATCACCGACGACGCCGGCCGCGTGGCGATGTTGTCGTCGGCGGCACTGGCTTCGCTGCGGGGGTGGTTGGGCTCGCGCCTGCGCAACGCGGGTCCCGAGCTCGCACGCGCGGCGCGACGACGCGAGTTCGACGCGCGGCCGCAGCTCGAGCGGCTCGATCTGCCCGGGCACGCTGGTCCGCGTCGAGGTCGAGACCGAGGGGGCTGCGCGGCGTGCTCGGCATCCCCACGCGCGCGCCGGACTCGGGCCCGGGGGTCGTGCTCGCGTGCACGCGCCGGCGAACCGTCGCCACCGCGGACCCGGTGGTGGGTACGCCGTGGATCGGCGTGATCGACAGCGACGATCTCGGCAAGGAGCGCGATTTCCAGGCCCTCGACGTCGAGGACCTCCGTCGCCTGCGCGTGGCGTGCGACGACGCCCGCGCCTCGCGGCGCACCAGTCGAGGACTGGGCGCCTGACGCCGCCGGTACGCCGCTGGGCATCGCCGGAGCGCCTGCTCGCGTCGGTGATCGTGCGCGGCCGGCTCGACGACGGCGCGCTGGCCTCGGCGGTGACCACGGTCGCGGCCGCACCGCTGTTCGCCGGCGCGAAGAGCGGCGCGCCTGGTCGAGCTACGCCCGCGTGCGCGACGGCGGCGAACTGCCGGTGGAGTACCTGCCGCTGCTCGCCGACGACTGGCCTGGTCCGCCGCGCATTGTACCGAAGGCCGCAGGTGCTGGCGGCGCTGTTCGAGCACCATCGACGACGCCGAGCGCCCATCGCCAGCGCCTGGCGCAACGCCTCGAGCTGGCGATGCGGTCGGCGCCGGCGCTGCCCTCGGTGCCGGCCGACGCGCTCGCGACGATGCCGATCGATGCGCACGGCTTCGTCCGGGACGCTGTGGATCAGCCCGCGCGGACGACGGCCGCCGCGATCGTGCTCGGCCGCGGCGGGCACTACGCTGTCGTCGTCGGCGCTCGGCCTGTTCCGGTCGAGGGCGCGCTCGAGGGCGATGGCGTCGCGATCGCGACGACTGGAGCGGCTGCGAGCTGTCGCGCACGCCTCGCAAGTACATCAGGCCGCGGCGCTGCCTGGCACGGCCAGCTGGTCGGCGGCGCAAACGTCCGCTGGTCGCCGACGATCCCCGCGCGGCGCCGCTGCGCCGCCTTGCTGCTGCGACTGGGCGCGATCGTCAGGCCAAGCAACGATGGCCCGGCCACCACACGCCGCGCCGACTCTTCCGCGACCTGCAGGAGCTGCCGCTGCTGCCGACAACGGTCGCGCGATCTCGTGGACCGCCGCCTTGCGCACGCGGCGCCGCCCGAGCTCGCGGGCTTGGGGCTGTGGAACCCGGCGGAGGCGCCGGTCGCCGACGACGACGATGGCGACGCAGTGCCGCCGGCAGCCCACCCGATGTGCCCTTGGCCAGGGCGAACGCGCCCGCGCCGAGCGGCCCGCGCCGACGTGGCCGGTCGAGGCCGCGCCGCCGCGCGACGACGGACCCGGCGGGACCGCGGGCTCGGTCGCCGCTGGGCTACCGCCGGTGATCACCGACCCGAGAAGCGCGCATCTTGCACCAGGCGCATCGCCACCGAGCTGCCGAATCCTGCGCGATCGCGATCAGCCTGCGCTCGCCGACGTGCACCTCGAACGCATCGAGCTCGAGCCCCTCGACGGACGATTGGTCGCACGCTGGCGCGACGAGGCGGTCGTGCTCGACCAGCGCCACGCCCTGGTCGCGCGCGCGCTCGCCGGCATCAGCGGCCCCGACGACGCCGCAGCGGAACCGTTGCTCGTGAGCCTGGTGGCCTCGGCCGCGCTGACGGTCCTGAACCTCGCGCTGCAGGAGGTCACCGACGACCAGGAGTGCCGCTGGCTCGCGAGCTACGCCGCGCACCTGTGCACCGCGCACGCCCGCGCCGCCGACCCGTCGTGAAGCCGGCCGTGCTACCGTGGTGCCATCGCATGATGTTGCGGGCACTGTCGCTCCTGCTCGGCGCTGCGCTCGCCTGCTCGGTCGAGGGCGGCGGCGGCGATGATGGCTTCGGTGCCAGCTGCACGCCCAACACGGTGGTCGCGTGCACGTGCCCCGACCAGAGCGCGAGCACGCTGCAGTGCGACGCCAACGGCATCCCCGGCGCGTGCATGTGCGCCGCTGCGACCGAGGGCAGCAGCGGTGGCGGCGGCTCGTCGGACGGCAGCGGCGGCGGCAGCGGTGGTAGCGACGACAGCGGCACCGCGGCGGACGGCAGCTCGGGATCCGGCGGCTGTGACGGCATCTACGCCGGCAAGGTCGATGGCATCGGTGTGCCGTGGGTCTACCAGGGACAGATGGGGCTCCAAGGTGGCAACGCCGCCTGCGCGAGCATCGGTGCCGATCACGTGTGCGAGTACGCCGAGGTGCGGATGGCCCAGGATGCCGGCGAGCTCGACGGCCTCATCAACACCTCGGCGTGGATCCACCGCGAGACCATCGAGTCGATCGACGGCGTGCCCTCGGCACCCGGACCTGGTGGTCGCTGCGTCGACTGGACCGACGGCAGCGGCATGTTCGCCGACGGCGAGTGGGTCGACTTCGGCGTCGCCGACATCATCTACCACCTCGATCCCGACACGTTCTACGACGGGCTCGACAGCAGTCACACCGACCCGGTCGAACGCCCGTGCGCGATGGTGCTGCGCGCTGTGCTGTGCTGCAACGCGGCCTGTTGAGGCGCCGCGCCGCGACTCAGAGCCTGACGAAGCGGAGCTTCCTCCCGGAAGACTCAGCCGCGGCGCAACATCGTGCAGCGGCCTTGCAGCGTCGCGCCGTCGTCGATCTGCATGGCGGCGGCCGACACGTCGCCGAAGACGCGGCCGCTGGGCCGGATCGCGAGCCTGCCATTGGCGGTGACGCGGCCACGCACGAGCCCGCCGATGGCAGCGTCGTCCACGGTCACGGCGCCCTCGACCGCGCCGCCCTCGTCGACGGCGATGCGGACCGCGTGCACGGCCCCGACCACCGCACCGTCGCCGCCGACGTGCACGGTCGCGCCGGACTCGATGTCGCCCTCGACGCGGCCGTCGATCCGCAGGTTCGAGGCGGTCGCGATGTCACCGATCACCGTGGTGTCCTCCGACAGCCGCGTGCCCTCGTCCTGGCTGCCCGACGCGCTCGCGGCCGCGCTGCTGGTCGAGGCCGACGCGCTGACCGAGGCCGACGCGCCCGCCGAAGCGCTGCGCCCGACAGCGGGCACGGGTTCGGCGGCCGCGGCACGACTCGCCGCCGGCACGGCGTCGTCCGACTCGAGCTGCACCTCGATCTGCACCGACTCGGTCGGCGTCTCGCTCGCGGGGGCGGTCGGGGCGGTGCCGGGAGTGCTGTCGTCGCGTCGCTTGGGTTTGAACCACGCCATGGCTGCCAGCTCCATGGTCCGACGGTTGCGTCACAACGGCAAGGCGCATGCGCCGACGTTCGCAGACTCGGCCGGCGCCTCGCCATCGGCGTACCACGGCACACAGGCCTGGCCGTCGAGCGTGCAGTCGTCGTCGGGGTCGCTCGCGCCCAGATCGCAGAACTGCGAGCAACAACCGAGCGTGCCGTCGCAGCCGGGCACGGTCGAACGGTCGGCACAGAAGCGCCCCGGGGCGCACGCGTTGACGAACTCGCACGGCGTGCCGGTGCCGCCCTCGCCGTGGGACGCGTCGAGCAGGCACGCGAAACCATCGCTGCCGGCCGCGGGCAAGCAGCTCGCGAGGCCCTCGCAGTCTTGGACCAGCGGGTCGCAGCGACGACGACACAGCGTCAGCACGCCGTCGTTGGCGATCGAGCACACGCTGCCCTCGTCGCACTGGGGTGCGTCGGGCCCACCGGTGCACAGCGGCACGCAGATGCCGTAGCCGGTCTGCTGATCGACGTAGTAGCACATGCTGCCGTAGTCGCAGGAGTCGACGCCACCGACCGCTGTGCCGAAGACCTCGCAGCTCTCACCCACGCGATCGGGCGTGTCGATGACCTCGCTGCAGCGGGTCGCGTTCCACGAGCCGCCGCCGTCGTTCGCCCAGGGCATGCACTTGCTGCCCTCGTCGCAGTCTTGCAGCCACGGATCGCACTCGAACACGCCGGGGCCGACATCCGCCGGGATGAGGAACGTGCCGTCGCCGTCGTCCCCGTTCTCGGGCAGTGTGCTCGCGGTGTGCTCGACCGGCGCAGGTGCATCCCCGGCCCCGCCGTCGTGGCCGCACGCCGCGGGCGCGAGCACCTCGACCATCGCGAGCAGGACGGAAGCCAGACCGGTGCGACGGTGTTCCCGCATCACCCCGTGATCGAGTATGTCGCCCGGCTCGCGGGGTGTCGAGGCGGCTGGGACGGCTTGCGCTCAGGGCTCCTCGTCGAGCAGCTGGTAGCGCTCCTGTGTCGCCTGCTCGACCTCGTGGCGCTGGAACAGCATGCGCGTGGGCTTGCCGTCGAGCCAGCCCGGCATCATGTCCTCGTAGTGCGCGCTCGCGGGTTCGGCGACGTTGCCCAGCGGCATCTCGAACCACAGCTGCGGCGTGTCGCCGCCGTCGAAGCCGGCGCTGATGCGGAAGATGGGCCCGTGCGGCGTGGTCCACTGCTCGAGCACGCCGCCTTGCGCGTCGAAGAACGTGCTGTCGGCGGCGACGTTGATCGAGCTCTCGCCGCCGTCGACCGCGTGGCGACCGCGATCGATGCCGGTTCCGGTGGCACCGTCGAGGTCCGCGAAGCGAGCATCGGACAGGCGGTAGGCGGTCGGATCGACGGTGCCGTAGCGCGCCAGCAGCAGCTCGGCGACGTCGCCCAACGCGGACAGCAAGATGACGTCGCGTCCCTCCTGCAACACGCGGTCGCCCTCGGGGTAGTCGCCGCGCAGCGCCATGGTCGCCAGCTTCATGATGAAGGAGGGCTGCAGCGCCAGCGCCTGCAGGAACAACAGCGGCAGGTCGTCCTCGAGCGTGCGACGGGTGACGAAGTAGGCATACGCGTGCATCACCAGCGCGGGCCCCGAGTCTCGCCGCATCTGCCGATCCCAGTCGCGCAGCGCCGCGACCAGGGTGTCGAGCTCGGGCCGCGCGAGCTCGGCCAGCGCCGGGTCGCTGCCGATGCGCTCGTGCGCGGCGAACAGCAGCGGCAGCAGGTCGTCGCCGAGGGCGCTGTGCGCATCGAACTGCAGCGTCTGCATGTCCGCGACCGCGAGGCCGCCGGTGGCGGTCAGCTCGCGCAGGCGTGACTCGATGCGATCGGCACGCCAACCCGGATCGAAGTAGGCGCCGAAGTACCACGGGTCGTCGTCGACGCGGCCGTTGGCGACGAAGCCGAAGGGATCGTTGTTGGCGGTCGCGATGAAGCCGCGGCCCTCGCCGCGGCCGTGGGGCAGCTGCGCCGGGGGCAGCCGCGCGTCGGTCCACAGCGACCCGGGGTCGTCGCCGTCGAGCACCAGGTGCGGCGTGCGGCCGCCGCCGAGGTCGCGCACCGGGACCTTGGTGCCGACGCGGTACGTGATGCCGCCGGCATCGATCGCGACGAAGTTGAAGTTGCCGTTCCAGCGATCGACCGCGGTGTCGAACTCGTCGATCGACTCGGCCTTGTTGAAGTCGAGCAGGCCCTCGAACGCGTTGGCGCGGAACCCGGTCCAGTTCATCAACAGGCGGTCGCCGGCGTCGCCCAGCGGCAGCGGTACGAGATCGGTCGGCAGCAGCACGCCGTAGCCGGGCACGTCCACCAGCGCGAGCGACCGCGCGGTGCCCTCGCCCACCGGATCGTTCGCGCCGCGCACGACGATGATCTCCTCGCGGTGGACCACGGGCACGTCCATGCCACCGTCGAGACGTGGTCGTCGTCGGGCAGCGCCACGGTCCACACGTCCATGACGTCGGCGAAGGCGGTCGTCGGCGTCCTCGATGCGATCGGTCTGACCCACGGAGATGCCCGGCGTACCCACGAACGAGAACCCGGCTGCGTCGATGGTGCCGCCCTGGTCCTTGCTGTTGATGTGCTGGGCGTAGAACACGCCCGGCGGATCGAAGTTGAGGTGCGGATCCCCGGCGAGCAGCGGCCGGCCGTCCTCGGTGTGCTCGCCGGCGACGACCCAGTTGTTGCTGCCCAGCCCCCGTAGTCGCCGCAGCCGCGCGAGGCCGGCGAGGCTCTGCTCGAGCTCGCGGGCCATCGCGACCGCGTCCACCGCCGCGGGTGGCTGCGGCCGCCGCGGCGCGGGCGGGGCCGCCCGGACCATGGCGACGCCACCGGTGGTGAAGACGTTGCGGATCGGTCGCAGCAGCTCGATCGATGCCATCGCATCGGCCGCGAGCTTGTACGCGATCGCGGCGAAGACCTCGCGGTCGAACGACAGGTCGTTGCCGAAGCCGGTCATCGTCGCGATGGTCAGCACGTCCTGCGGCGTCCACGGCTCGGGCACGAAGTCGTAGTGATCGGCATCGAGCCCGAACGGTCGCGGCGCGTCGCCGCGACGGACCTCGTCGATGCGGGCGTTGACACCGGCGGACCACGACTGCAGCACCGCGTAGGTCTCGGGGTTGTCGCTCTGCATCAGCGCGGTGTGCTTGGCGGCCCAGCCGGGCCAGTCGAAGATGCGCGCGAGCTCGTCGTCCTCGACCGCGGGCTGTCCCAGCACCTCGGCCTGACGGCCGTAGGCGCGCCGCCGCGTCATCTCCATGTGGAACAGGCGGTCGCGCGCCATCTGGTAGCCAGCGCCGTAGAACGCGTCCTCGTCGCTCGCGCCGTAGATGTGCGGCACTCCGTGATCGTCGATCAGGATCTCCAACCGCGGACGCGGCACGACGTCCTCGGCGCTGCACGCCGCGAACGATGCCAGCACCAGCGAGCACGACAGCGAAACCCGGCGCATGCGATCCACGGCGTCATCATGACGTCGGTCGCGCGAGGTTGTCGAGCCGATTTGCGCCGCCCACGTCGCGATTGCGAGACCGCGCGCGCTCGCACTGAGCGGGTTGCTCAACACTGTGCAGTTCGCTCAGACCCAGGTGCTCCGTGGGCGCGACCGCGAACCCGCAGCAAGGCGAGGCAACGCGCCGTGAACCCGGCAGTGTCGCTCGCATGCATTGGCATTGGCACGCGCGCTGCTCCTGCCGCTGACCATGCGCAACGCAGGGCGAGGCAGTTCCATCCTCTTTCTCGCATCGTCGCTCGGGCTCGCGTGCTCGAGCGAGGACGACGGCCAGGCCGCGACGGTGGCGACCACGGTCGGCAGCGGACCGAGCAGCGCCAGCGGCGAGGCCGGCACCGGCGGCGACGACGGCGACGGCGGTTCGGGTGAGACCAGCGTCGATCCCAGCGCGGACTCCAGCGGCGGCGACGACCACACCACCAACGATCCCACCAACGATCCCACGACCGCCGGGGGTGCCTGCGACTTCGACATGACCGCCGCGATCCGTCTGACCGTCGATGTCAGCTGGGAGGCCGGCATCGCCGTGCTCGAGGGCGGCGGTGCCATCGACATCTGGTTGCTCGCCGACCTCGACGCGAGCGGGGGCGACGTCGCGGTCAGCGGCCGCGTCTGTCGCATCGCGCTGCCCGACTTCCAGACCGGGCTGCTCGCCGGCAACGAGACCTACGGCACCATGTTCCCCGACGCGATCTGGGGCAGCGCGTCGATGCCGACCATCGACGCGACCGCGGCGATCTCGAGCATGGACCCGGGCGCGACGCTCCACCTCGAGCGCGGCGCGGTCGTGCTCGGCGGCGAGATGGCCGACCCACTCAACGACGCGTGGCCGTCGGACTGGCACGCGCTCGCGACCGCAGACCACGACGGCGACGGCGCCCCCGGGGTCACCGCGGTGGCCAAGACCGGCGGCAACTATGCCTACCCGCGCATCGACATCCTCAACAGCAACGCGCGCGCGCAGCAGCTGTACCTGGTCTCGCGAACCATCCTCGAGTTCGACGGCGTGGTCGACACGTGCGACGAGGCCAGCGGCGCGGCCAGCATCACGATGGAGAACCACAACGTCGGCTGCGCCACGGTCGGTGGAGGAAGCTGCACCGACGGCCAGACCTCGACGCTCGACGCCAACTTGCCGCAGTTCATCATCGACGGCGGCAGCTTCGAGCTGCTACGGTTGAGCGACGCTGCCAGCTGCGACGACGTGTTCGCGGCGCTGCCGTGAACCACGGCGCGGCGGCTCGGGGGTCACCATGGGTGCGGTACTCGATCTCGCGGAACGCATGTGGCAAGGGGTCGCGTCGACCGAGCACGTCATGCGCTCGGCCCACGCGCTGGTCGGCGGCTTCGTCGGCATCGACGAGGTCGCACCCGGCGTCGCCTTCGTCGGCAGCTTCGCCAACGTCACCGCGATCGAGACCGGTCGCGGCCTGATCTTGGTCGACGTCGGCAGCCCACTGTTGGCCCCGCGGGTGCGCGAGGCCGTGCGCGGCTGGAGCAGCCAGCCGCTGCACGCTGCGATCTACACCCACGGCCACGTCGATCACGTGTTCGGCTTCGGCGCGTACGAGGCCGAGGCCAGGCCCGCGGGCGTGGCCGCGCCCTACGTGCTCGCGCACGAGGCGGTCGCACAGCGCTTCGATCGCTATCGCATGACCCAGGGCTACAACGGCCACGTGAACATGCGGCAGTTCCGCCTGCCCGCGCCGCTGTTCCCGGGTGAGTTCCGCTACCCCGACCGCACGTTCTCGCAGACCCACGTGCTCGAGCTCGACGGCGAGCGCATCGAGCTGCACCACGCGCGCGGCGAGACCGACGATCACGCGTGGGTGTGGCTGCCGGCGCGGCGCGTGCTCGCGACCGGCGATCTGTTCATCTGGGCCGCGCCCAACTGCGGCAACCCGCAGAAGGTCCAGCGCTACCCCATCGAGTGGGCCCGGGCGCTGCGCGAGATGGCGGCGCTGCGACCCGCGGTGCTGTGTCCCGGCCACGGCCCGCCGATCCTCGGCGAGGACCGCGTCGCGCTCGCGCTGGGCGACGCGGCCGCGCTGCTCGAGACATTGCACGAGCAGACCCTCGCGGCAATGAACGCCGGTGCGCGGCTGGACGACGTCATCGCGTCGGTGAAGCTGCCCGAGGCCCTGCTCGCGCGTCCGTACCTGCGGCCGGTGTACGACGAGCCCGAGTTCATCGTGCGCAATCTCTGGCGGCTCTACGGTGGCTGGTACGACGGCAACCCCGCGCACCTCAAGCCCGCGCCCGCGCGGGCGCTCGCGCGCGAGCTCGCGGCGCTGGCCGGCGGTGCCGCGCGGCTGTGCGACCGCGCGACCGCGCTGGCCGAGGCGGGCGAGCACGCGCTCGCGTGCCACCTGATCGAGTCGGCGTGGCTGGCCGCGCCCGACGACGCCGCGATTGCCCAGGCGCGATCACGGATCTACCGCGCACGCGCGCAGGCCAGCACCAGCCTCATGGCGCAGGGCATCTTCGAGGCCGCGGCACACGAGTCCGACTGATCGCGGCCGCGCCTGCGCGGCTCAGCCGCGCAGCTGCGCGAGCTCGTGCTCGATGGTCTCGCGCAGGCCCAGCTCGAGCCGCGCGGCTGCCAGGCCAGCTCACGCTGGGCCTTGGCACTGCTGGCGATCGACGTGGTCTCCGCGACACTGCGCAGCGACTCGCCGCGGTAGGCCGCGGGCAGGTGCGGCACGAAGCGCGCGAGCGCGTCCGAGGCCCGCGCGAGCGTCCGCAGGGTCTTGCCGCTGGGGTGCAGCCGCGGCGCGGGCACGCCGGCCTGGGCCGCGGCGAGCTCGTACACCCGCAGCAGCTCGCACACCGGTCCCGCGACGATGTAGCACTCGCCGGTGCGCCCCTGCTCGAGCGCACGCACGTGCACCGCCGCGGTGTCGTCGACGTGGGCCCAGCAGTAGGTGGTGTTGCGCGGCGCGACCGGCAGACGCTTCTGCAGCAGCTGCACCAAGGAGTCGCGGATGGGGCTGCGATCGCCGGGTCCGTACACGACCCCGGGCAACAGCGTCACGAGCGGCAAGCCCTCGGCCATCATCGGCAGCGCGACCTCGGTGTGGGCCAGCGCCTTGGTCCGCTCGTAGGTGCTGTTCCACGGACCGGTGATCGGCGTGGCCTCGTCGACCGTGCGGCCCTGGGTGTCGCCGTACACCGCGATGCTGCTGGTGTAGACCCCGCGCGGCACCGCGAGCTCGCGCATGATCTCGAGCACGTTGCGCGTGCCGACCACGTTGATGTCGTGGGCCTGGGCCGCGTCGTCGCTGCCGATGCGGTACCACGCCGCGGCATGCACGACCCGCTCCGCGCCGCGCATGGCCTCGCGCACGGTGCCGCGATCGCGGATGTCGCCTTGGTGCAGCTCCACGCCGGCCTGCGCCAATGGCTGCGCCGCAGCCGGATCCCGCACCAGCGCGCGCACCCGGTGGCCCGCCGCGAGCAGCGCGCGGGCGAGGCGGCCGCCGATGAAGCCGGTGGCGCCCGTGACGAACACTTGCATGGGCGGCACGCTACCACGCGCGGGATCCGGCACACTAGGCCGCGCATGGCCCAAGGGTCGACCAACCTGGTGGCGCTCGACCGCGCGCGATCGCTGGCGCGGCTGCGCCTGGGCGAGGGCTACGCGGCCGATCTGATCGATGGCGACGAGCTCGAGCAACGGCTCGACGCGCTCGAGCGCGCCGCGACGTTGTCGGAGATCGACGCCCTGGTCGCGGACCTCGCCGCGCCGACCCACGGCAGCGCGCCTGCAGACGCTGCGCTGGTGCCGGTCGCGACCGCGAGCGCGGCCGAGGTCCAGCCGAGCCAGCGCATCGCCGCGTGGTTCTCGGAGACCAAGCGCACCGGGCCGTGGACGCCCGCGCGCGAGAACCTGGTGCGTTCGGTCTTCGCGACCGTGCGGCTCGACCTGCGCGAAGCCAGGCTCGCGCCCGGCACGACCCACTTCGCCATGGACGTGTTCATGGGCGAGGTCGAGGTGATCGTGCCGCCGGGCTTGCCCATCGACATCGACTGCAGCGTCGTGTTCGCCGAGGTCGATCAGGACGACGCGGTCGAGCCCGGTGCGCCGACCGACGCGCGCATCCACATCGGCGGCCGCGTGTGGTTCGGCTCGGTGAAGATCCGCGAGATGTTGCCCGGCGAGACCCGCTCGGAGGCCCGCAAGCGCCGCAAGGCCGCGCGCAAGCGCCTCAGCGAGGCCAAGCGCAAGGCGCTCGGCCCCGCGCGCTAGCAGGCCTACTCGATGGTCAGATCGAACGGCCCCGTGGTGCCGTTGCCGTCGACCGCGAGGATCCAGGTCTCGCCCGCAGCGGCGTACAATGCCAGTTGCGTGACACCGGTGCCGAGCACATCGGCGGCGCAACCGTACTCGATGCCGCTGCAGTCGCTGTACAGCGCCAGCACCGTGCCCGGTGCCGCCGTCAGTGTGGCCGTGAAGTCGCCGCTGTACGGCGCCGTCCACTCGATCTCGACGTCGCCGCTGGGCACGCCGGCACAGCTGGGCCACAGCTCGTCGCTCGCGCCCGCGGTCGTGCCCACCAGCGGGCCGCCGCTGGTCCCGAGCTCGATGTCGACGCAGCTGTTCGAGCCAGCGGCGCTGGCGATGTTGAGCATGTAGTTGCCGCCGTACAGCGAGTAGCTGTCGATGACGATCGCGACCGACTGGCCCGCCAGCAGATCGACCGTCACCGCCGAAGCGCTGCCGATGCCGTCGTCGTTGCAGCCCAGGGTCGCGCCGCCGCAATCGCCCTGCTGCACCGTGAGGACGGTGTCGAAGCTCGAGCCCGAGAGATCGAAGCTGAAGCTGCCGCTCGTCGGCGCGGTCCAGCGCCATACCACCTCCTCGCCGCCGCCGCCGCAGGCCTGCGCCGGTACGTCGTCGCCCGCGCCCACGGTCGTGCCGACCGCGACGCCCACACCGGTGGCCGAGCCGAGATCGCCGTCGAAGCAGCCGCTGGACAGCTCGCGGATGTCGAGCCGGTAGTTCGCCGCGACCGCGCCGCTGTCGACCACGACGAGCACGTGCTCGCCCTCGGTCAACGCCGCGGTCGCGCCGACGGCCGCCTCGAGTGGCGCGGCGCAGGCCAGCTCGTCCCCGTCGCAGCTGGCGTCGAGCAACGCGATCGCGACGTTGCCGTCGGGCGCCGAGAACGCAAAGGTGCCATCGTGCGGCGCGGTCCACTCGTGCACCACATCGTTGCCCGAGGGCGCGCACGAGGGCTCGACGTCGTCGCCGCGGTCGTCGGTGGTGCCCAGCGCGACGCCCTGGCCCAGCTTGCTCGCGAGCTCGACGTCGACGCACGCCGACGGGTCGACGGTGAACTCGGAGATGCCCAGGACGTAGGCCCCGCTGGCGCCGTGGTTGCCGGTCACGACGATGGCGAACTGCTGCCCCGCGGTGGCGTCGAACACCGCACGCGACTGCTTGCTGCCCGAGGTATCGTCGTTGCACGCGCGCTCGAGTCCGCCGCAGTCGGCGTCGAGCACCGCCAGCGCCGTGTCGTAGCTCGAGCCGGCGAGATCCGCGACCCAACGCCCGGCGTGGGGCGCGGTCCATCCATAGACCACGTCCTCGCCGTCGCCGCAGGCCACCGCGATGTCGCGTCCCGCGGCCGCCGTCGTGCCGCGCGCCAACGCGGCGCCGACGGACTCACCCAGCTCCTCGTCGATACAGCTCGACTCCACCCCACCACTGTCCTGCGAGCTCCCGCTGCTCTCCGAGCTCCCAGTCGACGCTCCCTCGTCGCCGTGATCGCGATCGCGTCCGCAGGCACACAGCACCAGGTTCACCAACGTCGCGCGCACGCATGCGCGCCGAACCGAAATCCACGACATCGCCAGCCTCCGAGCACCCGCGCGATTCGTTCGCGCTCGGCAGCCATCGACGGGACCACCACAGAGCCGCTTCAGCCTCCGGGCCTGGCCGGCGGCCCCTGCATGCGGGGCCGCACAAACCCGCGGCGTGGACCGAACCGCGGGCGGGGGTGCGGCGACTGATCCCGCTTCCGCGTCGTGCAAGCCCGCGTCGGCGGGCTCAGGGCCTGACCGCGAATGCTGACAGGCTCGTCGCGACAGCGACCGCAAGCAGGGCAGGCGCGGCGGCTTCGCCGGCGCGACGGGGAGAAAGCGGAGCTTGCTCCCTGGAGACTCCGATCAGAAGCGCACGGCCATGCCGCCGGCCGAGGGCGAAAGCCGAGCCGCGGCGCGGCTGCGACCGGAGGCCTTGAGCCCGGCACCGACCGCGAGCATCAGCACGCCCGCACCGAGCAGCCCGACGCCGGTCCAGAACGCACCTTCCATGGTGTCGTCCGCGTTGCGAGCCCGGCGGTAGCGCGCCGCTCGCACCGAACTGCCGATGCTGTTGTCGTCGTCGGCGCGGCCCTTGGCGACGCGCTTCGCGAGCGCCGCGGGACCGGCGATCAGCACGATCGACGTCAGGCCCAGGCCCATCGCCACACCGCCGCCGGTGAGCAGGCCGATCGCAGCGCCGTCGCGCGCGGTGCGGGCCGGGCGAGGCGGTGGTGGGGGCGGCACCTGCGACGGATCGACGGCGGCGGCGGCACGCTCGCGGGTGCGGTCGTGACCTGATCCCAGCTCGCAGCCGCGGGCGCCGGCTCCGTCGCCGGTGCGGTCGCGGGCGGCGTCGCGGCGGGCGCGACCTCGGTCGCGGGCGCGGGCGTGGCTGCAGCGGCGGCGCGGCTGCGGGCGCAGGCGTGGCCGCGGCCGGCTGCATCGCCAGGGCACATGCGGTGATCCATGCCGTCGCGATCGTCACTGGCCCACCTCCGGCTGCTCGAGCACCGCAGCTTCGAGCGTGTCCTCCTCGCGTCCGTTGACCGAGACCCGCAGGTTGGTCTTTCCGACCTGTGCGCCGATGAGCACGAACTCGTCGGCCTTGGTCGAGGGCGCGACCTTCAGGATCGACTCCTGATACGACTCGAGCTCCACCAGATCGAAGCTCTCGTAGTCCTCGTAGGGGTTGTCCGAGACCGGCCGGATCTGCACGACCACGGCCTGCCCCTCGGTGATCTCGAGGTGACGCCCTCGAGCTCGCCCTCGCCGACGACGTAGCGCAGCTCGAACCCGGCGTAGTGCGGTTGGCAGGCGGTCGCGGCCAGGGCCGCGACCAACGGCGCGATGGTTGCCAGCGGTCGCATCGTCAGATCCCCCCCGTGCTGCTGCCGCCGCTGCTGCCGCCCGAACCGCCACCGCTGCTGCCACCTCCGCTGGTGCCGGAATCGCTGCCGCCGCTGCTGCTCGCGTCGCTGCCACTGCTGGCATCGGTGCCGCTGCCGGAGTCGGCCGCGGTGGTCGAGCTGCCCGCGGTGCCGCTGCCGTCGGTGTCGCTGTCCGTGGCCGTCGACGAGGCCGGCGTCACCTCGACGTTGACCGTCTGCGACAGCTCGCCCATGCGGATCGTGACGGTTGCGCTGCCCACGGCCTCGCCGAGCAACACCGCGGTCGCGACCACGCTGGTGCTGACGATCGCCGAATCGCTGCTCTCCGCGGTCAACGGGATCGAGCCGCCGGGCTGGCTGCAGGTGGCCGAGCTGCCCCCGCCGAGGCCGCGCAACTCGACGGTGCGGCCCTCTTCGATCTGGATCGCATCCACCGGCGCCGACGGGTCACCCACGACCTCGAGCGACATCGTCGTCGGCGTGATCAAGTCGAGGTGGAGGATGTCGACCACGGTCTCGTCGGCATAGGCCAGCAGCGCGGCGTTGCCGGTGCGCATGGCGACGAAGACATCGTTGCCGGCGATGAAATTCTCGCTGGCCGTGCGCACGTAGAGGAACTCGTAGTCCCAGTCGTCGATCTCGTCGGTGTCGCGCAGGGTGTAGTCGACGTCGAAGCGGCCGCCGACCAGCAGGCAGTCGGGGAAGTCGGTGGCCAACAGCGACTCGCGGCAGACGGGGTCGTTGACGTCGATGCAGCGGTACTCGAAGGTGCCGTTGCCCAGCTCGCCGATGGCGCTCGCGCTCGACGCCGCGTCGCCGCAGCCACCGAGCAGTGCGGCCGCGCCCAACACCACCACCGAGGTCCATCCTGCGGCACGTCGACGCACGCTCGTGCGCGCGCGTCGATCGAACCGTTGTGCACGACAAAGCATGGACCCAGCATAGCGTGCTGTCGTGTGGATGCGACAGTGACGGTCACCACAGCGGGCGCAACCGCAGCGACGTCGGCTCGTCGCCGCCGCATCGCGATCGCGGTCGCGGCATCGCTGTCGCACCGCGCGACAGCGATGTCGTGATCAGGCCGGCGGCTCGTCGTCCTCGGCCGCGGCCTGGCCCTCGGGCTCCGCCTTGGCCGCGGGCTCGGACGGCTCCGACGGCGCCGCGTCGTCGGCCGGCGCATCGGCAGCGGCCGGCGCAGCGGCCGGGCGCGGCGAGAGCTCGTCGAGCTTGGCGAGCTTGCCCGCAGCAGCCTTGGCCCCCAGGCCCGCCGCGCGCTCGAACGCCCGCCGCGCGTCGGCGTACTCGCCGAGCTTCATCTCGGCCTCGCCCACGCGCATGTGGTGCTCGGCCACCTGTGGCGCGTTGGCGACGAGGCGCTCGGCGTACTCGAGCGCGTCGGTGTAGTCGCCGCGCGCGGCCTCGATCGCGTACATCTCCGCGAGCGAGGCCGCGTTGTTGGGATCGTAGGTCAACGCGCGCAGGAACATTTCCTCGGCGTCCTTGCGCAGGCCCGCGCCGAGCAACTTCTTCGCGCTCTTGGCCAGGTCGGCCGCGCCGGCCTGCTCGTCGGAGCCGGCCTGGGTCGGCCGCGGTGGCAGCGGCGCGACCTCGGCGTCGTCGCCCGCGGCCGCGGGCGGCAGCACGACCGGGGCCGGCGTCTGCGCCACGGGCCCCTCGGCGCCGGCGCGACGGCCCTCGCGGCGGGCCTCCGCCGGTGGACTCGCGGCCGCGATCTCCTGCGCGGTGAACTCGATGGCCTCGGCCTTGCGCGACAGCTGCTCGAGCTGCGCGTCGTCGTCGAGCTCGGCCCGCGCGCGCGCGCGTGATGCCGCGCGATCGAACACCAGCGCCTGGCGATAGTACTCGACCGCGAACACGTGTCCGCCGTCGCGCTCCCAGTACGAGTCGCCCAGTCGCGTCAGGGTCGCGGCGAACTCCATGCGCAGGGCCTGTGCCGCCTCGGTCGCGGACTCGTCGCCGATGGCCTCGAGCTCGCGCACCTTCGCGAACGCGGTTGCGCCGGTGGGGTCCTCCGGCGTGGGCACGACGTAGGCCGAGCGCGCGCCGGCGGCACGCGCGTCCGCGACCAGCTGATCCACCTCGCTGGGTCCGGCCTGGCTACGCGTGGGCGCGCTGCGGCCACGCGCCAGCCACACGTAGGTCGCGGTGCCGGCCAGCGCGAGACACAGCAGCGCCAGGGTCGGCACGACCCAACCGCGACGACGCCGCTCGATCGGCGCGTGCATGTCGGGCATCTCGCGCAGCAGCCGCTCGCGCAGCTCGGGATCGACCGAGTCGGGCAGCGGCAGGTCGTCCCAGCTGGTCTGCAACCCGGCATCGATCTGCGCCGCGCACAGGGCCGCCTCGAGCTCGACCATGTTGCGGAAGCGATTCGACGGCAGCTTCGCGAGACAGCGCATGATCACGCGGTCGAGCGCGGGCGAGATGCCGAGATCGGGTCGCACCACGCTAGGGCGCTCGGCGGTGTCGGCGAGGTGGCTGCCGAGCACGTCCTCGACCTCGGTCGCGTCGGCAGCGAACGGCGGCCGCCCGGTCAGCATCTCGTACGCGGTGCAGCCGACCGCGTAGACGTCGGCGCGGCGATCGAAGCTCGCGCCGGTCACGAGCTCGGGCGCGAGGTAGTGCGGTGTGCCGGCCGACAGCGGCCGCAGGTCCTCGCCCATCATCGCGGCGATACCGAAGTCGAGTAGCTTGACCGCGTCGGCGCGACCGCGACGATGCTCGATCACGATGTTCTCGGGCTTGACGTCACGATGCACGACGCCGGCTTGGTGCGCGGCGTCGAGCCCCTTGCAGATCTGCCGCAGCAGCGCGATGGCCCGGGCCTGCGGGATCGGGCCCGTGCGCATCTCCTTGCGCAGGGTCGGGCCCTCGACCAGCTCCATGGTGAACATCACGAAGCGGCCGGGCAGCTCGGCGAAGTCGAACACCTGCACGATGTGCTCGGAGCCGACCTTGCTCGCCGCGCGGGCCTCACGGCGGAACTGCTCGACGATCTCGGGCGTGCGGGTGTACTCGGGCCGCAGGATCTTCAGCGCGACGCGGCGCTCGATGTCGACGTGCTCGGCCTCGTAGACCGTGCCCATGCCGCCGTCCCCGAGCAGGCGCACGATGCGGTAGCGCGTGCCGGTCAGCACCGCGCCGACGGTGACCTCGAGCAGATCGAGCGGCTGTGTCGCGTTGCGGGCACCGCCGTCGACGCGCACGGGCGCACCGGGCTCCGGCGCCGCAGCGGGGCGCGGAGGCGGCGGCGGCGGCGGGCGGCGCCCCTCGGGCCGGGGCACCGGCGCGGGGCCGACGTGCAGGATCGTCCGCTGTCCGTCGTCGTCGGTCGCTGGCGAGGGTCTCGTCATGCGCGCGGGCGTGCGATGGGCACGCGTCGATCAAGCCTGCCAGCGTCGCGCGGGCTTGCCTAGCCGCGACATGTCGGAGCTTTCGGCCAAGTGCGCGCGACGTCGCGGCCGCGCCGCGCGCCCGGCCCGTGGACTCAACGTCCGCGCAGCTTCTCGATCTGTCGGTGCTCTCGCTTGCTGGGGCGACCCGCGCCGCGCTCGCGGGTGACCGCGGGGACCTCGCGCGGGGGCGGTGGAGGCGAGTGATCCACATACAACGTGCGCGCCTGCTCCGCGGGGCCGCGACGTTCGGCCAGCGCGATCACCTCGAACACGCGCAGCCCGCCCTCGGTGCGCGCCTCGACGCGATCGCCGACACGCACGCTCTTGGCCGGCTTCGCCGACTGCCCGTTGAGCTTGACGTGCCCCGCGTCGCACGCGTCCGCGGCGATGCTGCGGGTCTTGAAGCAGCGCGCGGCCCACAGCCACTTGTCGAGCCGCACCTCGGTCATCGCCACCGCCGTGCCGGTCACCGCGATCGCCCCCGACCCCAGCGCCAGCCGCGACGGACCGCCAGCGCACTGTCCTCGATCGCCACGTACGCCGCGGGCAGGAACACCAGCGTGATGAGGGTGCTGGTGAGCAGACCGCCCGCGACCACGATCGCGATCGCGTGGTAGTAGACCCCTGCGAGCGTGGGGTGGTGGATGAGCATGGGCACCAGGCCCAGGATCGTGGTCGTCACGGTCATGAGGATCGGGCGCAGGCGATCGCGGCCGGCCTCCTGCAACGCGCGGTCGCGCGGCAGCCCGAGCGCACGCAGCTGGATCGCGCGATCGACCAGCATGATGCCGTTGTTCACGACCACGCCGATGAGGATGAAGCCGCCGACGATCGCGGTCGCATCGACCGTGGTCTGCGTGAACCACAGCGCCCACGGCGCGCCGAACGAGCCCAGCAGGCACGTCAGCAGGATGCCGGCGGGTTGCAGGTAGCTCTCGAACAGCGACGCCATCACGGCGTAGACGAGCAGCAGGCACAGCGCGAGGTTGACCAGCATGTCGGTCTTGGCCTCGGGCTGGCGCCACCACTGCGTGCCGCGACCCCAGGAGTAGCCCGGCGGGAACACGAAGCTCGACATGGCCTCGGACACCAGCCCGAAGTTGGCCTTGGGATCGGGGTCGAGGAAGCGCACCTGGATGCGGACCTCGGTCTGGCGATCGACGCGCTGGATCCACCACGGTCGCCGCTCGAGCTCGAGCTGTGCGACCGCGCCCAGCGGGATCTCGCCGCCGCGCGGCAGCGGCAGCCGCAGGTTGCGGACGTCGTCGATGCTCGGGCCCTTCTCGCCCTCGCCCGCCGCAGACATGCGCAGGCGCAGCTCGCCTCGCTCGCCGCGGACGCGGCCCAGCGGCATGCCCTGGAAGGCCAACGACACGCGGTTGGCGACCTCGTCGGACGACAGCCCCAGGGCCTGCAGGTGCTCGCCGTCGAGCACCACGTGCAGCTCGCGCGCACCGTCGGTGTACGGCGTGGTGATGACGTCGTAGCCACCGGCCTCGGGCGCGCTGGCGTCGCCCTTGGCGAGGTTGCGCTCGAGGTGCTGTGCGACCTGCTGCGCCAGGTCCATCAGCGTGGCCATGTTGTCGCCCTTGATGGCGAACTCGACGATGTTGCGGTCGGTGTTCTCGCGCCAGTTGAACTCCGACTCGTTGATGCGGTAGCGGACGCCGATCTGTTCCGGCAGCGTCTGCCGCACGCGGGTCTCGAACGCGGCCAGCTCGTGCTCGCTCTGGAACGCGACGCGGGGGTACACGCGACAGGCGCTGCGGTGGTCGCCGTACGAACACGACACCGACTCGATGTCGAGCTCGTCCGCCAGCGCCAGTAGCGATTCCTCGAGCACGATCACGTGGTGCTCGATCGCCGCGAAGTTGCGGCTGCCGGTGAACTCGAGCCGGATCGGCAGGTGGTCGGGCTTGATGTCGGCGCGGCCGAGCTTGACCTCGAGCCGCATCGACGGCCACACCGCGCTGGCGGCCAGGGCCACGCCCAGCAGCAGGGTCAACCGCGGCCACCGCAGGGTCCGCGCGATGACCCACGCGTACGCCGCTGCGACCGCGTCGAGGACCGGATGCCGCGTCTGCGTCGCCGCCGGCCGCACCAGCCGGCCCAGCAGCAGCGGCACCGAGGTCTGCGACACGAACAGGCTCGCGACCAGGCCGATGGCCAGCGTCACGCCCAGCGGCCGCAGGTACGTGCTCATCTCGTCGGTGGGGTCGTTGACCACCAGCGGCACGAAGACGATCACGGTCGACAGCGTCGAGGCCATGGTCGCGAAGCCGACCTCGCGCGCGCCGTCGCGGGCGGCGTCCATCGCCGACTTGCCCCGCCGCGCGTGCGCGGAGATGGCCTCGACGATCACGACCGCGTTGTCGATGAGCATGCCGACACCGAGCACCAGGCCCAGCAGCACGATGCAGTTGAGCTCCTCGCCGCGCAGGAACAGCACCGCGCCGGCCGCGAGCACCGACAACGGCACGCTGACCGCGGCCGCCAGCGTGGTCCGCAGGCGGTGCAGGAACAGGAACAGCACCGCGATCGCGAGCACGCTGCCGTAGATGCCGCTGTCGCGCAGGTCGGTCAGGGTCTTGAGGATGATCTGGCCCTGGTCGCGCACGACCAGCACCTCGATGCCGTCGAGGGCGGGGTCGGCCTGCAGCTGCGCGATGGTGGCGCGCACGGACTGGGTCACGTCGACGACGCTGGCGCCCGCGGCCGCGAAGATCTCGAGGTTCACGGCCTTGCGGCCGTTGAGGCGCTTGCCGTTGCGGTTCTCCTCCGGGTGCACGCGCACGCGTGCGACCTCGCCGAGCTGCGCGAAGCGGGCCTCGGCTTCGCCGGCGGTGTCGATCACACCCGCGGTGCCCACCGCCGGCGCCGCCACGGGCGCTGCGATCGATCCCGCAGCATCGTCGGCCGCGGCTGCCGCGGTCGCCTGGTCCGCGGGCTGGGCCGCAGCCACTGCAGCGGCCGCGTCCGCACCGCGACGCAGGGGCAACGCGGCGAAGCGCCCGGGCTCGGCCAGCTCCGAGGGGCTGCGCACGCCCGCGTCGCGGTCGGGCTGCCGCAGCACCCCCATGCTGTGGCCTTGCCGCGCGTCGCGGACCGCGGCGCCGAGCTCCGAGAGCGAGACCCCCGCGCGATCGACCGCGCGCAAGTCGACCGCGACCTCGAGCTCGTGGGGCGAGACGCCGTCGAGGGCCACGCGCGCCACACCGTCGATCCGCTCGAGCGGCCGCACGATGCGCTCCTCGATCAGGTAGTAGTCCTGCGACAGGTCGGTGCCCGACGACAGCCGCACCTCCATGATCGGGTCGTCGGCGCTGGTGTAGCTGCCGATCTCGATGTTGGTGACGAACTCGGGCAGTTCACCGCGCACGCGATCGATGCGATCGCGCAGCTCGAGCTTGCGCGCGTCGGCGTCCTCGCCCGGCTGGAACTCGAGGTTCATGCGCACGCCCCAGCCGCCCGAGCCGACCTGCATGCGCGCCACACCGCGCAGGCCCGCGACCGCCTCCTCGAGCGGACGGATGAGCTCGCGCTCGAGCACCTCGGGGCTGGTGCGCGCGATGTCGACGCGCACGAACGCCCGCGCCGCCTGCTGACTGGGCAGGAACGACAACGGCATGCGCGACAGCCCGATGATGCCCAGCAGCACCAGCGCGACCAGGGCCATGCCCACGGTCACGGGGCGCGAGAGCGCGAGGTCGGACAGGCTCCACTTGCGCATGGCCGCGGGGCCGCAGCATACCGCGGCACCGCGGCGCGCGGGCGGCGGTCACCGCCGCGCACGCCCGGGCGGTTCAGGGCACCACGGAGATGGTCAGCTTGATCTTGGCGCGGTAGCCCGGCATCTCGCCCTGCAGCACGATGGGCTCGCCCAGCTGTCCGCTCACCGTGCCGGTGATGGCGCCGGATCCGAGGTCGATCTCGAAGCTCGCGCTGTTCGCCGGGTCGTAGAACCATCCCTCGCCGCTGGCCGGCGTCGGGTCGATGTCCAGCGCCGTGATGATGTCGGGACAGTCGGGGTACCACTTGCCGTCGTTCCAGTCGCCGCACTGCGACGCGCCCCAACCGTTGGTGATCCAGCCGTAGGCCGGCGCGTCGTCGAACTCGTCGGCCATCAACCACACCTGGGTCTTGGTCGCGTTGGGCGCGAGGTCGCGCTTGATGGTCCAGGTCTTGGTGTGCACGTTCTTGTCGGCCGGCAGATCGCTGTCGGCGTACTGGTTGCCGATGCCCACGCGCAGCATGAGATCGTCGCCGCTGGCCTCCGGGTCGAGCGACTCGTAGCGGTTGATCTTGACCACCACGGTCGGGCGATCGAGGGGCGGCGCGGGCACGTCGAAGTAGACCTTGTAGTGGCCCTGCGGCAGATCGTGGTCGTGCGCCAGCTTCCACGGCACCGTGCCGTCGCTGGCAGCGGGCAACGAGTACAGCTCGTGCAGCGAGGTCGGGCCGCTCAGCATGGTCTTGGTGACCGATCCCTGCGGCCACTTGCCTGGGTTCGCGATCGCGAGCAAACCGATGGTGTAGTCGAGCGCGAACGCGAAGTGGGCCATCTTCGTCTCGATGGGATCGGCGTTGCCCGACAGCTGCTCGGCCAGCGCCTGGGCCAGCGAGAGCATCAGCGCGTAGTCCTCGCGGATGACGCTCGCGTCGCCATCGGCCTCCGCGACCGCGGACACCAGCAGCCCGACCTTGGCCCAACCGTCGTAGACCTGGGCGTCGAACGGCTTGGGATCGCCGAGCTGGACCCCGTCGAGGCTGCCGCTGTCGGGCACGCTCGCGGTGTCGACCTCGAACATGGTCCCGCCCTGGTGCACGAAGCTGGTCATCACCACCAGCTCGTCGCCGTCGGCATCGCCGTCGCCGAGCTCGAGCGGCGCGACGCCCGAGACCGCGAGGTGGTAGCTCGCCGGCGGCGGCACGTCCTCGGCCGGCAACACGTCCGCAGGCGGCTCACCCACGCCGGTGTAGACCAACCCCGCCATCGCAGCCGCGGCCGCGAGGGTCTTGCCGTCGAGCTCGGTGACCCCGCCCTTGCCGATGAGCTTGGCGCGCTGCGGCGGCGGCAGACGATCGATGCGTTGCACGATGCGGCGCGCGATGACCTTGGCCTTGGGGTGACGCGACAGCGCCTTGGCGACCGCCTCGTCGATGGCGTTGCCCTTCGCGCCGCCGGAGACGAACCGTCGCAGCGCCGCGAGCACCACCGCCTGCATCTGCGGGCTGCGCCCCACCGGCGCCGCGCGCAGGCGCTCGTTGGGCGGGAGCTTGCCCAGGTCGATCTTCGGTGCCTCCCCGGCGTTCGCGGCGGGCGTCAGCACCGGGTAGGCCGTGGGCCGCTGCGGCTTCGCCACCGGCGGCTGGACCTTCGCGGGCGGGGCCCGGGTGGCGGGCGCCTTGGGCCCACCGGTGCCCGCCGCAAAGGCGGCAGGCGTGGCTGCGACGAGGGTGAGGGCGACTCCAAGCAGCAGGCTGTCACGGCGAAAACGTTGCATGGCGGGCTCGCGAAGGTCGACGGCGCTGCGTCACGATGTGACAGCCCGCGGCCGCGCGCGCGCGCGCCGGTCGCGGTACCTTCGCGTGCGATGCCCGACATCCTCAGTCCCATCGACGGCCGCGTGGCCTACGGCTACGCCGAGCTCGGGTTCGAGACCGCGCTCGCGCGGCTCGAGCTCGCCGAGACGGTCCAGCGCAGCTGGGCACAGACGCCGCTGTCGGAGCGCGTGGCGCTGTGCCGGCGCATGCTCGACGGCTACCGATCGCGACTGCCCGAGTACAGCGAGCAGATCACCCGCATGATGGGCAAGCCGCTGGGCCAGGCCCGCGGCGAATTCGAGCGTTCGATGTGCGAGCGCGTCGAGCACCTGTGCAGCCTCGCCGAGGCCGCCTTGGCCGACGACGTGCTGCCGGACAAGGCCGGCCTGCGCCGCTACATCCGCCGCGAGCCGGTCGGGTTGGTGCTCGACATCGCGGCGTGGAACTACCCGCTGCTGATCGCGGTGAACGTGGTCGTGCCCGCGGTGCTCGCGGGCAACGCGGTGCTCATCAAGCACGCGCACCAGACCGCGCTGGTCGCCGATCAGTTCGAGCAAGCCTTCCTCGCCGCGGGCGCGCCCGCGGGCCTGGTCCAGGCCCTGCCGGTCGACCACCCGACCGCGGCGCAGCTGATCGCGACGCGGCGATTCGGCTACGTCTCGTTCACCGGCTCGGTCCGCGGCGGCCACGAGGTCTACCGCGCGGTCGCGCAGGACAACTTCGTCGGCGTCGGGCTCGAGCTCGGTGGCAAGGACCCGGCGCTGGTGCTGCCCGACTGCGACTTCGACTACACCGTGGACAACCTCGTCGACGGCGCGTTCTACAACTGCGGCCAGTCGTGTTGCGGCATCGAACGGATCTACGTGCACGAGTCGATCCACGACCGCTTCGTCGAGGCCTATGTCGAGCTGACCAAGAAGTACGTGCTCGGCGATCCCATGCGTGAGGGCACGAACCTCGGGCCCATGGTCAGCGCGGCCGCGGTCGAGACCGTGCGGGCACAGAACCACGACGCGGTCGCGCGCGGCGCCCGGGCATTGATCGCCGAGGGCCACTTCGCGGTGCCCGAGCTGTCGCCGTGCTACCTCGCACCGCAGGTGTTCGACCACGTCGACCACTCGATGACGCTGATGCGCGAGGAGACCTTCGGCCCCAGTATCGGCATCATGCGCATCCGCGACGCCGACGAGGGCGTGCGGCTGATGAACGACTCGCGCTATGGCCTGACCGCGTCGATCTGGACCCGTGACATCGACCGCGGCGCGGCCCTGGCCACCGCGGTCGAGGCCGGCACGGTGTTCCTCAACCGCTGCGACTACCTCGATCCCGGCATGCCCTGGACCGGCGTGAAGGACTCGGGCCACGGCGTGTCGCTGTCGAAGCTGGGCTTCGCCCAGGTCACGCGGCCCAAGAACTACCACCTGCGCGTGTCGTGGTGAGGAGGCGATCATGCGCGGCGTGAACGACCTCGAGACCCTGCGTGCCTGGCTCGACGAGCACGGAATCGTGCGCCACAAGATCGGCGCGTTCGACATCGACGGGATCTTGCGCGGCAAGTACGTCGACCGCGAGAAGTTCCTCGGCGTGGTCGACAAGGGCTTCGGCTTCTGCGACGTCGTGCTGGGCTGGGACAGTGCCGACGCCCTGCTCGACAACCTGCAGGTGTCGGGCTGGCATACCGGCTACCGCGACGCACCGGTGACGCTGGACCTGTCGACCCTGCGGCACCTCGCGTGCGAGGACAAGACCGCGATCGTGATCGGCAACTTCGCCGGGGACTACGCTGCGGTCTGTCCGCGCACGTTGTTGCAGCGACAGGTCGCGCGCGCGCACGCCCTGGGCCTGGTGCCGATGGCGGCGCTCGAGTACGAGTTCTTCCTGTTCAACGAGACGCCGCAGTCGGTGCGCGCCAAGGGCTACCGCAACCTCGAGCCGTTCACGCCCGGCATGTTCGGCTACTCGGTGCTGCGCTCGACGGTACACGCGGAGATCTACCACGAGCTGCTCGACACCATGGCGCGGATGGACTGCGCCATCGAGGGCCTGCACACCGAGACCGGTCCGGGCGTGCTCGAGGCCGCGATCGGCGTCGACGAGGCCCTGCGCGCCGCCGACAAGGGCGCGCTGTTCAAGACCTTCACCAAGGTGCTGGCGCAGCGGCGCAAGCTCATGGCCACGTTCATGGCCAAGTGGAGCGCGGATGTGCCGGGCCAGAGCGGCCACATCCACATCTCGCTGGTCGATCGCGACACCGGCACCAACACCTTCTACGATCCCCACGGCGAGTACGGTATGTCGACGCTGATGCGGCACTTCGTGGCTGGTCAGGTCGCGTACATGCCGGAGGTGTTGCCGATGGTGTGCGCCACCATCAACGCCTACCGCCGCATGGTGCCGGGGGTATGGGCGCCGACATCGAGCAACTGGGGCGTCGAGAACCGCACCACCGCGATCCGGGTGATCCCAGGTGGGCCCAAGGCGCAGCGCAGCGAGTACCGCATCGGTCCGGCCGACGCGAACCCGTACCTGGCGCTGAGCGCCGCGCTGGCCACGGGTCTGCGCGGCATCGAGGAACGGCTCGAGCTGCCCGAGGTCGTGCGCGGCAACGCCTACGACGCGCGCGGGCCCCACAGCACGCCGCTGCCCACGACCCTGCGCGACGCGACGCTCGCGTTCGAGCGCAGCGCCGCGGCGCGATCGATGTTCGGCGACGCGTTCGTCGACCACTTCGCAGCGACGCGCCACTGGGAGGACCGACAGTTCCGCAGGCACGTCGCGGACTGGGACCTCGCGCGCTACTTCGAGATCATCTGAGCGCCCACGCGGCCCACACGCGCCCCCGTCGGCGCTCCCGCCCCCAAAGACCGTGTTCCGCCGCTACCGGCCTGGGGCCGGGCGTGATAGCGTGCGAGCCTGGAGATCTCCCATGCGCTTCGCTTGCTCGATGTCCGTCTCGATCCTGCTCGCCTGCGGCCCCGTCGACGAGGCCGTCCACGACGAGAGCTCCGGCAGCGGCTCCGGTAGCACCGGCACCGCAACCGACGTCAGCGTGACGGTCAGCGCCAGCGCCAGCGCCTCCGCCACCATGACCGACTCCGCCAGCGCGTCGGCCTCGGCCTCCGCGAGCGCCAGCGCCTCCGCCACCATGACCGACTCCGCCTCGGCCTCCGCCAGCGCGACCGACAGCGCGACCACCGACGCGACCACCACCGACGCGACCACGGGCACGACCGCGGCCGACAGCGGCTCGGGCACGGCCGCGACCACCGACGGTGGCTCGACCACGACCGGCGGCGCCTGCGTCGACAGCGACGGCGACAACGAAGACGAGGCCAGCGCCAGCGACCTGGGCGAGCAGGCCTGCGACGAGGGTGCGGCGATGTTCAGCGGCACCATCGTCGACATGGCCGACCAGGACTGGTTCGCGTTGCACGGCGCGTACGTCGACGACATGACCTGCGGCAACACCGACCCGGTGATCTCGGTCGCGGTCGACGACGCCGCGCTCACGGTCTGCGTGTTCTTCGCGTGCGATCAGGGCGTCAACGAGATCGACTGCGGCGACGCGGACCCGGTCGATCCCGGCAACGGCGAGCTCGGCTGCTGCCAGCTGGGCGGCGTCGACCTCACGATGAACTGCGGCATGACCGGGGACGAAAGCGCGAACATCTCGATCCAGGTGTTCTCGGACGCGGCGGTCGATTGCGTCGACTACACCGTCACGTACGACTACGACGTGTGAGCCGCCGCGGCCGCACGTGGACCCGCGGGCGGCGCCCCAGGGTCGCCCGCGCGACACCGGCCGGTCAGCCGCCGTGCTCCCCGAGCCACTGCTCGAGCCGCGCGATCTCGCGTGCGGTGGGCTCGGCCCCACGCAGCACGAGCAGCGCATCGCGGACGATGGCGTTCGCGGCCGCTGCGTCCCCGCGCGCGGCCAGGGTCGCTTCGGCCAGCGTCAGCCGGGTCTCGGCGACGACGCTCGGGCCCAGGCGGTCCAACCGCTCGAGCCCGTTGGCGCGCTCGGCCGCGGCCAGCGCGGCGTCCGGATGTCCCTGCAGGAGCTCGAGCTTCACCATGTCGCGCAACGCGGCGGCGAGTTCGTGGTGTCGCGCGCCGAAGCTGCGCTCTGCGATCGCGATCGACTCGGCGAACGCGGCGCGGGCCAGGTCGTACTCCGCGAAGTACGTCAACGTCTCGCCATAGACGACCAGGCTCCGCGCGAGCGATGGGTGGGCTTCACTCTGGTGTTGCCGTTCGATCTCCAGCGCTTGCCGGTGCAGCGCGAGCGCCGTCGCGCGATCATTGCCGCGCTTGTGGAGGATCGCGAGGTTGTGCATCGTGCCCGCGAGGTCGGGATGCTCGTCGCCGAGCCAGCGCCGCTTCACTGCGAGCGCGCGCTCGTAGGCATCGCGGGCCCGCTCGCTCTGCCCCTGGGACATGTAGAGCGTGGCCAACCCGGCCAGGGTCTGTGCGACCTCGAGGTGGTCGGGCCCGAGCGCGGCCTGGCGCAGCGCGAGCGCTTCTTCGAACGTCGCCTGCGCGGCCTCGTAGCGGTGTCGCTGCAGCTCGAGGTTGGCGCGGTTGTGCAGGATCTGTCCGATGGCGGGATGGTCGGCGCCGCGCGACTCGATGAGCGCGAGGCGTGCGGCGTCGAAGGCCTCCGCGGCCTCTTCGACCAGGCCCTGCTGCGCGAGCGCGATGGCCAGGTTGGCGCGTCGCCGGGCGATCGCAGGGTGGCCGGGCACCGCAGCTTCGAGCACGGCGATCGATTGTTCGAGGTCGGCGCGGGCCTGCGCGAAGTCGCCTTTGCGCAACGACACCACACCGCGGGCGGCAAGGCCGGAACTGACCAGCGCGCGCGTCGGGTCGGGCACGAACGCGCGCATGAGATCGCCCAACCTCGACCACCGCATGCCCTCGTCCGGCCGGGCGAGGTCGTCGCCGACGATGTCGGTCAGCACCACCGCGATCTGCGTCGCCAGGACGTAGTCGCCCGCCGCCGCCGCCGTGAAGAACGCCGGCTCGTACGCCGCCTCGGCGGCAGCCGAGTCCGAGCGGTGGCGCAGCACCGCGCCGACGCTCGCGCGGGCGCGGGCGACCAGTGGCGGCCAGCCGATCGCCTCCGCCTGCGCCAGCACACCGCGCGCGCGCTGCTCGGTGTCGTCGTTGCCGGGCGCGTTGTCGAGTCGGGCGCACTCGCGCGTGAGCGCAGCGATCGCGTCGCGGTGCTCGACCGGAGGCACCGGGATGCGGCTCAGATGGGCCTCGTCGGAGCACATCTCGATCGGATCCAGCCCGCTGACCGCGTCGAGCGCGGCCTGGATCCGCATCACGTCGGGCTCGAGCAGGGGTTCGACCACGCTCGCGAGCTGATCGCGGCGCTGCGCGAAGCACCACTGCTGCGCCTGCGCGATCGCGGGCTCGACCGGACGGGCGCGATCGCTGGTGCAGGCCGATGACACCGCGTCACGCCAGCGCACCGCGTAGTCGTCGAGCCACGGCGTGACGTGGTCGGCCGTGGTCTGAGCGAAGGTGACCCCGCTGCCGCGCAGGCGCTCACGCACCTGCTCGGCGATCTCGGGCCGCCACACCTCGTCGATCGCGGCACCGCGCTCGCGGCAGGCCGCACGCGCGGCTCGCTGCGAGACCGCGTGGAGCGACGCGCCGCCGATCGCGATCGCCCCGAGGGCGGCTGCCATCGCGAACCACCGGTTGCGCCGCGTCGCGCGCTCACCCGCGGCGATGGCTTCGGTCAGCGCCGACATCGACGGCCAGCGCTGGTCCGGTTCGCGCGCCAGACCGCGCTCGAGCACCCGCCGCACCCATCGTGGCACCGCGACGCCGGTGGACGGCTCTCGCAGCGTGGCGTGCAAGACGTTGGTGGCGATCTCGACGACCGAGTCGCCGGCGAAGGGGCGCTCGCCGTAGAGCGCCTCCCAGGCGGTGACGCAGAATGCGAACTGATCGCTGCGCGCGTCGGCGGTGCCGCCGGCGTGCTGCTCCGGCGCCATGTAGGCCGGCGTGCCGGGTCTCGCGCCGACCCGGGTCGCCGAGCGAGACAGGGCGCTGGGCGAGCTGCTCTCCGGGGCCTCCGCAGGCGGATCCGCGCTGTCGAACGCCCGCGCGAGGCCGAAGTCCATCACGCGCACGCGGCCGTCGTCGCCCAGCATCACGTTGGCCGGCTTCACATCGCGGTGCACGATCCCGGCACGATGGGCCGCCGCGAGCCCCTGCGCGATCGCCTGCAACACCTCGAGGATCTCGGCGGTGGTGCGCGCGCGCGCGCCGAGCCAGCGATCGAGGGTCAGGCCCTCGACGTACTCCATCGCCAGCCATACCGCGTCGTCACGGGTGCCTGCGTCGTGCACGGCCACCGCGTTGGGATGCGAGAGCTTGGCCAACGCCTGGGCCTCGCGGACCAGCCGCGTGCGATCGCCTGCGGTCGCCTCCCGCGCTGCGACGCACTTGATCGCGACCTTGCGGTCCAGCTCGGGATCGTAGGCGGCGTACACCACCCCCATCGCGCCCGAGCCGATGCGGCCGAGCAGCACGTAGCGACCGAGGGTGGCCCCGGGGTCCCAGTCCGCCGCGTCGCGGGCCGAGGACACGTCGGTCGCTTCGCCGACGGAGGCAGCGACCGTGACGTCGAGCATCCGATGTCAGCATAGGCGAGGCACATCCACCGTGGGGATCGCGGCACGCTGCGCCCGGGCACGTGGCCGTCTCGGGCCAGGGGTTGATCCGGCGCGCGCGGGCGCTACCCTGAAGGGGTGGTTTCGGTGGTGCGTGCGTTCGGTCGGGTGGTGCGGCCGCTGGCGTGGTCGGGCGCGCGGCCGAGGCGCGACGCGCGGACCGGCTGCGCGTTTCTCACCAGCATCGCCGTGCTCACCGGTTGCACCGCGCCGGCCGACGACGGCGACGGCGACGGCGACGGCGGCGAGTCGGTGCAGTGCGAGAGCGGCGGTTGGAACCGCGGCGACGGCGGCAGCGGCGACGAGGGCGGCGAGGACACCGGCCTGGGCATGGGCGACGACATGCCGCTGCCGTTGACGATCGGCGAGCTGCAGCAGGGCCTGGCGCGCGATGGCGACGTCGTCGCGATCACCGGCGTCGTCGCGGTGACGCCGTCGTCGAGCAGCGAGGTGCTGCCGGGACGCGAGCTGTTCGTGCAGGATCCCGCCGGCGGTGCGTGGTCGGGCCTGCGCGTGGTCGCGCGAGTCCTTCGATCCCGCGCAACGGCTCGTGCCAGGCGATCGCGCCGACCTCGTCGGCACGGTCGCGACGGCGCAGGGCTTCGTCGCGCTGGTGCTGCAGGCGCCCGGCGACATCGTGCGCCAGCACCGCGACGCCGCCGGCACCCACGCCGGTGGAGCCCGACACGCTGGCGCCCGGCTCGGGCTCGGCGCCCCTACGAGGGCGTGCTGGTGCGGGTGCAGGACGTGGTCGTGACCGACGCGGCGCCGTGCACCGGCGAGTTCGTGCTCGAGCACGCCGTGCGCGTGGACGATCGCTTCGTGCCCGGCATGCTCGGCCAACGCAGCGTCGGCGAGGTCGTGGATTCGGTCCACGGCGTGTTCGTGCGCGCCGCGGACAGCTACGAGCTCGCGCCGCCGGGCCGGCGCGATCGAGTGACGCGGTCGCGGGTTCACGGGTCGGCCGGGGCCGCGAGCCCGGCGAGCCATGCATCGATCGACGCGACCATCGCGGTGGCGCCTGCATCGAGCGCGTCGGCGCGGGCCTGCTGCGCGAGCCGCCAGGCGCCCGCAGGTCCTCGCCGACCGCGGCGCGCGGCCCCGGCGTACGCGGGCGTAGTCGCGTCCGCTCGCACCGCCGCGCTCGAACAACCGCAGCGCCGCGTCGAACGAGGCCTGCGCCGCCACGGTGTCGCCCTGCTCGAGCTGCGACTCGGCCAGCGCGACCCACCACGGGCCCAGCAGCGGGTCGTCGCGATCGCGGCGGGCTCGCACGTGCGCGAGCCCCTGCGCGAGCAGAGCCGCGGCCTCGGCGTGCTGGCCGCGGCGCCGCAGCACCAGCGCGAGGTTGTAGCGCGCGTCGTCGAGCTGGGGGTGATCGTCGGCCAGCACCGCCGCGCGCAGCTGCAACGAACGCCGCGGCGCGTGCTCGGCCGGCTCGAGCGCACCGGCACGCATCTGCGCCAGGCCCCAGGCGCCGTGCAGCGCGGCCGTGCGCGGGTGCTCCGCGCCCAAGGCCGCGCTGGCGGCCTCGATCGCGGCCGCCAGGGTCGTGCGCGCGCGCTCGTGCTGCCCGGCGTGGCTCTGCGCGACCCCGAGGTTGCCCTGCTCGACGATGCTGGCGGGATGCTGCGGGCCCACGGCGCCCTCGAGCAGGGCCGCGACCTCCTCGTGCAACGCGACGGCGCCGTCGTGATCGACGGTGTCGGCGCGCGCCATCGCGGAGGCGCGGTGCGCCGACAACCGCGCCAGCAGCAGCGGCGGGCGACCGCGCGCGATGATGCTACCCAGGGCTTCGCGCGCGAGATCCTCGGCCTCGTCGAAGCGCTCCCGCTCGCGCGAGATCACGTGGACCAGCTCGGCCGCCAGCGCCGCGCCCAGCGCGGCATCGTCGGCGCGGCGCGCCAGCGCGAGGCCGCGGCGCAACAGCGGCTCTGCCCGCGCGTGCTCGCCCTCGACCAGCTCGATGCGACCGGCGAGCAGCAGCGCGCGCGCCAAGGACGGCTCGTGCTCGAGCTGCTCGGCCGCACGGATCGCCGCAGCCGCGGCCGCGCGCGCGCGATCGGGCGCGGTGCGCAGCGACTCCGGCTCGCCACGGACCGAGCCCTCGCCGAGCGCGGCCTCGCCCTGGCGCAGCGCGGCGTCGATCGGTGCGAGTGCATCGGTCGACACCGACCACGCCGTCAGTCGCGGCGGCTCGGCGCAGCCGTGGGCATCGGGCAACAGCTCCGCGCGCGCAGCCGCGCCGAGCCACAGCGACGCGCTGGGTTCGCGGGACTCGTCGATGGTCGCGCGCAGCTGCGCCCCGGCGTGCGCGAGGCATCCGCGCGCGGCCGTGCGCGCACGATCGTCGGCGCGTTCGGCCTGGCACACGCTGCGCGCGACCTCCGACCACGCCGCGGTCGCGGCGTCGAGGCCGCTCGACCACCGCCGCGCCGCTGCGATCGCCCCAGCCGGCATCGGCCGCGCGGGCGGCCGCGCGCACGCTCGCGCGCTGCTGCGCATCCCAGGCAGAGCTGATCGCCGCACCCGCGTCGCGGCAGGGATCGTGCGCCGCAAAGGCGGCGAGCGCGAGCAAGCCCGCGCCCGCGCCCATCGTCGCCACCGCGGTCGTGCGCCGACGTCGACGCCCGGGATCCAGCGCGCGCAGCAAGGCCCGCAGATCGGACCACCGCGCCGCCGGTTCGGCCTGCAGCCCGCGCAGCAGCGGCGCGAGGATCCATCGCGGCACCGCGCGCGGCCACGCCGGTGTCGGGCCGCCGCGCAGGGCCTCGCGCAGGCGCTCGGGCGTGGCGGCGTCGAACGGCCGCGCGCCGACCAGGGCCTCGAACAAGGCGACGCAGAAGGCGAACTGATCCGCACGCGCGTCGACGAGCTCGCCGTCCCACTGCTCCGGCGGCATGTAGCCGGGCGTGCCCACGAACGCGCCGGTGCGCGTGAGCCCGACGCCGCCGGCCGCCGGTTCGGCCCGCGGATCCGCGGCCGCGCCGGCGAGGCCGAAGTCGATCACGCGCGCGCGCCCGTGCTGGTCCACCATCACGTTCTCGGGCTTGAAGTCGCGGTGCGTGATGCCGACGTCGTGCGCCGCGGCCAGCCCCGCGCCGGCCTGCAGGAACAGCGCGAGGACCTGCGACCACCGCCGCGGCGCGGCCGCGAGCCACTGCCGCAGATCGTGGCCGTCGACGAACTCCATCGCCACGAACACCTGGCCGTCGAGCTCGCCGACCTCGTAGACCTGCGCGACGTGGGGCTCCGAGAGGCGCGCCATCGCACGGGCCTCCGCGACGATGCGGCGTCGCGCCTCGGCCGAGCTGGCCAGCGGCGGCGCGACGAGCTTGAGCGCGACGTGACGCTGCAGGTCCGGATCGAACGCCAGCACCAGCCGACCCATGCCGCCGGCCCCGAGGTCACGCTCGATGCGGTAGCGGCCCAGACGCACCGGCGCGGCCTCGCCCAACAGCGTGGCCTCGACCTGCGCCAGCACCAGCGCGTCGGCGAGCTGCCACGGCGGTGGCGCGGTGATCTCGTCGTTCATGCCGGCTCGCCCCGCCCGCGCACGCGCGCGCGGACCTCCTCGGCCCACAGCGCGAGGGTCTCGAGCGTCGGCGCGGCGGTGGCCAGCCCCTGCTGCTCGAGCCGCGTGGCGACGCGCTCGCGCAGGCGCTGCAACCCGCGGGCGATGCGACCGCGGACGGTGCCCTCGGGGATCCCCAACGCATCCGCCAGCTCGCTGCCGGACAGGCCCTCGAGGTACTTGAGCTCGAGCACGATCTGGTCGTCGACCGGGACCTCGCGCAGGGCCTCGAGCACCGCCTGCAGCTCGCGCTTGTCGCTGTGTAGCGAGCTGAGCGAGCGCGGCTCGAGCTCGCTGACGCAGACGGTGCCGAAGTCGAGCTCCTCGCGCGCCCGCTTGCTGCGCGCGCGCAGGTACTCGCGCAGCACATTGTGGGCGATGGCGTAGACGAAGCGGCGGAAGCTGGTCGCGCCCGCGAACGTGGTCTTGGCCGCGACCGCGCGCAGGAAGGTCTGGCTCACCAGGTCGGCCACGGCGTCCTCGTGGAAGACCTTGTTGCGGAAGAACCAGGTGATCTCGCGACCGCGCGCGGCGATGAGCCGCGACCCTGCGTTCCGGTCCCCGCCACGCCAGGCCGCGAGCAGCTCGGCTTCGTCGTCCACCGGCAGCTCAGCATAGCAGCCGCTACTGCGCCGCGCTGGGATCACCTACGCGCGCGAAGAAGAGCACGCTATGCGCCTCGGTGTCACGCAGCGCGAGGTAGAAGGCTCGATCGACGCGGACGGTGAACTCGGCGTAGGGTTCCTCGCCGCCGTCCTCGCCGAACACGATCGCGGTGGCAGCCGCGGCCTCGGTGCCCTTCTCGTCGACGATCATCGACACGTCGTGGAAGACCTCGAAGATCGGTTGCATGCCCGGCGCGATGCCGGAGAAGTCCTCGCCGTTGGCAAACGGTGCGTGCATCCCCAGCGCCTGCAACGGCTCGCTGAGCGCGTTGGTGATGCGGATGTCGAACTTCGGCAGCGTCAGGTCGAGGTTGGTGTGGGCCAGGCCATCGAACGCGTCGGTCAGGGTCGCGCCCGACAGGCCCGCCTCGAACGCGACGGCGGAGCCCGGCGCCGGCAGGATCACGACCAGCTCGAGCCGCGGGTCGGTGTACGGCAGCGCCACGGCCTCCCAGCCGTCGCCGCTGGCGTACTTTCCCGGCACCACGCCACCGTGCATGAACTCGACCTGGGTCTTGCCGCCGGCGAAGGTGGTGAACTCGCCCGGGCGGGTGCCGGCCTCGTCGAACGGCGTGGCCCACGAGGCCTTCATGTAGAGCGCGTTGACCACGATCATGTCGACGTGTTCGGGCAGGTACTTCACGAGATTGGGGATGAGCTCGTGGGTCTGCTCCGCGACCCAGTGGTTGACGTGGCGCCTGGTGGCCTCGAGGTCTGCGTTCATGTCGAAGGTCTCGAAGCACACGCCGTAGGCGTCCTGGATGCGCTGCTTCCACGCCGGCACCACGCCGTCGGCGATGCCGACGTCGATGTACGTGCGGTTGGCCGGCGCGAGCACGAGCTCGGGCTCGACGTCGGTGGCGTCCTCGTTGCGCGACATCAGCGTCGCCTGCACGTCGCCGAGCACGTCGTGGGTGCGCTCACCGAGGGTGTCGAAGCCGAGCACCGCCGCGATCTCCTCGCGCGAGGTACCCACAGTGCCGGCGTAGACCTGGCCGAACGCGGTGCGCAGTGAGTACGGCGAGACCATCACGTTGGGATCGCCCTTGCCGCCGAGCACACCGAGCAGATCGGCGGCGAGCTGGACGTCGGCGTCGAGGTTGAGCGCGAGCTCCTCGGCGGTCGCGTTGGGATTGCCCGGTTCGGGGCACGCGAGCTCACCGACGATGTGATCGTCGTAGTCGACGCTGCTGTCGCTGGTGGGCTCTGCGCTGTCGGCCTGCCCCGCGACGCACCCGAGCGCGAGCGCACCGGCGCCCAGCCCCAGCCCCAACCCCAACCGCCGCGCCATCGCGCCACCATCACCAAGCCACAGTCTGTCCATGCCCGACGTGTGACGACCTCGCCCGGGTCGATCGGTGGCGGGCGACGATTTCTCGCGGCGACCGCCGTGCTACGGTCTGGGCGCGGGGCCACGAGCGACGGCCCCGGCGGGCGCTCGGCCCGCAGGCAGTGGGCGATGGCGCGCGCACGACAGTTCGACCTCGACGCCGCGACCGCGACCGCGATGGCGCTGTTCTGGCGCCGGGGCTACGCCGCCACCTCGGTGCGCGAGCTGTGCGACGCCATGGGCGTGCAGCCGGGCAGCTTCTACGCCGCGTTCGGCAGCAAGCACGGCTGCTTCCGCGCCGCGCTCGAGCGCTACCTCGCGAGCCAGGCCCGCGCGCTGCCCGGCGCGACGGCCACGGGCCCGCAGGCGATCGCCGCGTGGCTGCGCGCGATCGTGTCGCCGGGTCGTCGACCGCGGGGTTGCTGCTGGTGAACACCGCGGTCGAGGGCCCCAACCTCGACCCGGCCACGCGGCGGTTCGTGGCCGCGCGGCTGCTGCGGGCGATGGAGCAGTTCTTCGCGCGCTGCCTGGGCGAGGGCCCGCACGCCGCGGCGCGGGCGGCCGTGGTCGGCAGCGGCGTCATCGCCATCCACGTGCAGGCCCGCGCCGGCGCGACCCCGGCAGCCCTGCGATCCCTGGCCGATCGCACGCTGCACGCGGTCGGGCTGCCCGGGCTTGACGATGCTTGAGCGACCGTTCAAAAATCGCCGGCGATGCTGTCGACGGTCGTCGCCTGGGTGGTCGCGGTGCTCCACGCGCTCTTCATGGTCGTGGAGACGTTCCTGTGGACCTCGCCGGGGATCCGTCGTCGCTTCGGTCAGAGCGCGGAGCAGGCCGAGGCCACGCGCGTGCTCGCGGCGAACCAGGGCGTCTACAACGGCGCGCTCGCGGGCGCGCTGGCCTGGTCGCTCGTGCGCGGCGACGCCTCTGCGGTGCAGCTGCTGCTGGTGTTCGTGCTCGTGGTCGGGCTCTACGGCGGCGTGACGACCAAGCGCAGCATCCTGGTGGTGCAGGCGCTGCCGGCCGCGCTCGCGCTGGTGCTCGCGCGGCTTGCGTGAGCCCGGCAGCCGACGGACCGCGGACGAACCCGCTGCATGGCGGCGGCCCCGTCGGCCTTCGCTCGACGAGCGGCCTGCCCGCGCATCTCGGGGCTGCGAATGCGCACGGCTTCGCGCTGACGGACGCAGCCGCGGGCACCCGCCCACGCGGCGATGACTGCTTCGATGAACCCCGCCTCGCCCTGCTCGCCACGCTGGCCCTGTCCGCCTGCGATCCCGGCGGCGGCAGCGACGGCGACGTGCCCGCCGACGACGGCGGCGCCTCCCCGGCCCACGCCGACGACCGCTTCTGGCTGCCGACCGCGGAGCCCGACAACACCGCCGCACCGACCGTCGAGGCCGACGCCCGCGGGGCGATGCATGCGGTCTACCCCGCCTACGCCGGCGGCCGCGCCTACTACGCGTACTGCGGCGAGGGCTGCGACGGCACCGACGACGTCGCGGTCGTGCGCTTCGACACGGAGCACACGGTCGACCACGCGATGCTCGCGCTCGACGACCACGGCCGCCCGCGCGTGCTGCTCGCGACCGCGTTCGATGTGATCTATGCCGCGTGCGACGACGACTGCGACGAGCCCGCCTCGTGGTCGCAGGCCGTCATCGTGCAGCACGACGGCAACCAGGACGTCACCGGTGAGAGCTTCGCGCTCGATCCGCAGGGCCGCCCGCGCGCGCTCATCCACACCAGCGTCGCGTACCTCGGCATCGGCCAGAAGCCGCCCGCGACCGACTGGCTCGCGTGCGACGACGCGTGCGAGGATCCGGCGCAGTGGCGTCGCTCGCGGTTGGTCGATCAGATCTGGCAGAGCAGCCAGCTGCGCTTCGACGCCCACGGCGTCGCCCACCTCGCCACGGTCGCGCATGTGCTGCCGCAGGCCCAGGGCGAGTCGACCCAGGACGTCGGCGCGTACCTGCGCTGCGACGACGGCTGCGACGACGGTGACAACTGGCACGGCAGCAGCCTGGCCAAGGCGTTCTCGAGCTCGCTCGACGCGGTCACGATCGACCCCGCGATCGCGCTGGACCTGACCAGCACCGGCGCGCCGCGACTGCTGCTGCTCGCCGCCGACGACACCGACGGCCACCGCAACGTCACGTACATGGCCTGCGACGACGACTGCGAGTCGACCGAGTCGTGGCACGGCGTGATCCTGGCCGAGGGCGACGGAATCGGCGCGGGCCTGGACCTGGCGATCGACGGCAACGATCACCCGCGCTTCGTCTACACCCACGACTACAGCATCGGCCTGGCGCGCTGCGACGAGCAGCACTGCGAGACCGCGCAAGCCGAGTGGACCGTGGACGAGGTCGAGGCCGGCGGCGACATGGACCCCGACGAAATCTTCCTGTGGGAGAACTGCGACGTGGGCGCGTGGTTTCTGCACAGCCCGTCGCTCGCGCTCACGCCCAGCGGCGCCGCGTTCGTGGGCTACCAGACGCGCGACATCTCGGGCGGCTGGGACAACCCCGACCCGGACCACCTGCACGACTGCGAGGCCGGCACCGACATGACGTGGAGCCGCGTGACGCGGATGCCGGCGCGGTGACGCAGACGCGCGCGCGTCACGATCGCGCGAGCGCCTCGAGCACCGGCGGCAGCACCTGCCCGCGCGCGGCGCACTGCGCCCGCGCGCGGGCGATCGCAGCACCGAGATCGGGGTCGCCGACGTCCTTGGCCGCCTTGGCCATGTCCGCGCGCAGGACCTCGTCGTCGCACTCCAGCGCGGCGCTCAGCAGCGCGTCGGTGACCCCGGCCGGTCGCACGACGCCCAGGTAGAAGGTGATCGCGTAGCGCTGCCATCGCGGCGCGTCGCGATCTCTGCAAAGGCGCAGCGCCAGCAGCTCGGCGACGCGGTCGGCGAAGCGACGCCGCAGGTGCTGCGCCACGGCCAGCGGCACCGGTGCGCCGATGGGGGTGCCGCGGACCGCGGCGACCTCGTCGGCGAAGCTGGCGAGCGCGGCGTCGAACTCGGGCTCGCCCGCGATCCAGCGCCGCAGCACCCGCGCGAGCAGGCGCGCGTGCGGGTCCGGACCCGACTCGTGGCGTGCGAGCTCCGGCAGCGCGCGCGCACCGAAGCCGCGCAGCCGCGACTCGCTCGCACGGTAGGCCGGCCCGCGCTGTGCCAGCGCCTCGGCGAAGCACTGCTCGATCTCGGGATCACCGGGCTGCGTCATGGCACGTACCCCCACCACGCGACCCGGCCCTGTTGGGGTATGCGGCGCGTGTTGGTCGCGCAGTGCACGTCGCCCACCTGACTGTGATAGTCCCAGTCGTCGATGAAATTGACCGTGAGGCCCAGCGCCTCGAGCTCGTTGCGCATGCAGGCCTGGAACAGATCGCCGGCGGGCAGCATCGGGCCGAAGGGATCGGGGATGATGCAGTGTCCGTTGAGCACGAGCATGTTGACCGAGCCCGGTGTCGCCGCGCAGAACAGCTGCGTGCCGCTGGGCAGCTCGTCGACGGGCATGAACAACATCGGGATCTCGATGACCTGCGGGATCTCGATCTCCGCCGCGAGCGCGGCCAGCACCGCGTCGAGCCGCGCCTGGCAGGTGTTGTTCCACTGCAGGTAGTCGGCGGCGGTGGGCGGGACCGCCGAGGCGCGCAGGAAGAGGTTCGCGCCCAGCAGCCCGGCAGAGAGGTTGCCGCCCTGCCCGAGGTACTCGTCGACCGTGAGCTGTGCCGCGGCGGGGCCGAAGTGGCGCCCCGTCAGCATCGTCGCGCCGCCGTGGCCCGCCTGGTGGGCACTCCACAGAGCTCGATGCGCCCGCCGGGGGCTCGCGATGAGCAACGCGAACGCGCGCAGCGGATCGGCCGAGGCCCGCGGCACGAACGAGATGATCTCGTCGACGTGGTTGACGATCAGCCATGTCGCGTCGAGCTCGAGGTGGGGTTGCACGATCTGCGAGACCAACAGCCCGCGCAGCTCGGGCGGCAGGGTCTCGCCCGGCCGTCCTCGCTGAAGTAGATCCGACCCCACGGGTAGGCCTTGCCGCTGGTGGGGTGACGCGCCGGCGGCGTGGCCTCGATGTTGCCGCCGAAGCTCGCGCTGTGGGCGTTGTGGCCGAGCCCGACGAGCTCGCCGAAATCCGGTGCGACGAGCGAGTCGGCGTACTCCGCCAGCGCACCGCTGCGCGGCAGGTTGGCGACGACCGCCGCGACGTGCACGGTCGCCGACACGCCGGCAGCGGACCGGGCACGACCACGGCGAGCGGCGGCAGCGGCGGCGCGGCATCGGTGGCGGATGGGGCCAGTGCGCCGGCGGCAACGCCACCACCACCGGCGGCGGCGCGAGTGCGGCGACCGGCGCCACCGGCAGCGGCGGCGGCGCAGCGCGGGGCACCGTGCTGTAGCCGATCTCGATGCAGTCCTGCATCCACGCGTCGTCGGTCTGCGCCGGCGGCACGATCGGTGCGCCGGCGCCGGCGGCCACGGTGAGGGCACCGAGCGCCAGCCGGAACGCGGCATTGGTGCCGCCGTGGGCCCACAGCACGTCGGCGACGTGGACCGCGATCGCGGGATCGAGGTGATGGCTGACCATCCACGGTGCCGCGCATGTGCACGAGCTCGCGGTGCTGCACCGGTGCGCGGAAGCTCGACGCAAAGCCCTCGGCCGGCCTGCGCATCGTCAGCTCGATCTGGACCGCGCCGTCGAAGCCGTGGCCCGCGTGCTGCGTGGCCTCGATGCCGAAGTCGAGCGTGGTCGCGACGCCGATGGTGGCGGACGGCAGCGGCAGGGCAGTCAACAGCGGCGCGGCACCGGCCCCGGCACCGAGCACGCGCGCTCCGACGGCGCTGCGCGGCTGGAACACGCGCACCGCGGCCGCACCGGCGAGCACGCGCAGCTCGGTGGTCCAGCTCGCCGGCAGCGCGACCCCGAAGGCGCGACGCAGCTCCAGCGGCGCGAGATCGTCGACGTCGTTGGCCCCGTTGACGCGATCGTCGGCGAGATCGGGCGCCGCATCGGCGGGCGCCGCCGGCTGACCGAACACCCGCGCGGCGCGGACCATCCCTGTGTTCGGATCGCCGTCGGCGTCGCTGTTGCACGGGATCACGGCGCCCTGACCGGCGGGGCCCCAGGTCCACGCCTGCACCGGCGCGGTGGCTGCGTCGACGACACCGTCGCGATCGGCATCGACGTGGATGTGGAAGCGCGCGTCGTCGAGCTCGAGATCCGCCTGCGCGACGCCGCCGGCCACCACCGCGTGGGGCCCCGAGGGCGCGCGCGGCAGACACCAACCGCACGGCTCGGCGCGCAGGTTGTACTGCCCCGGTCGCACGCGCAGCACGACGTCGCCGCCACCGTGGGGGCTGTACGCGTACAGCCCGGTCTCGACCACGACGACCTTGACCCCCGGCAGTCGCACCGCGTTCGCCTGCGGCCCCGACCAAACCCGCACGTGCAGCTCACCGGCGGCCTGGCACGGCAACAGCAAGAGCGGTCGCGCACGGCCCTGGCGCCGCTCGCGGGCGCGGTGCAGTGCAACCGCGGCGGCCACCACCGGCACGACGATCACGGTCGCGCCCAGCGAGATCTCGAGGATCACCGCGGCTCCGCTGCGCCTTGGGGCTGCTCCAACAGCTGCTCGAGGAACTGCAGCGTCGTGTGCACGAGCTCCTCGGCGCGCGAGCTCGGGTGGAGGATCGCCGGGTCGCGCAGGATCGCCGCAGCCCACGGGTACTTCGGATCGACGTCGAAGTCCCGTCCGAGGGTGCACATCACCTCGAGATACGCGAGCGCGTCGGGCAGCTCGACCAGGCCGTGGTGGGCCGCGCGCGCCAACGCGTGCTCGGCCCACGCGCGCGTGCCCTGGGCACCGAGCGCCGCGGCATGATCGGGGAAGCACTGCCGCACGTGCGCGACGGCCTCCTGCACGTGCTCGCGCGTCTGCGCCGCGAGCATGCCGTCCAGCTGCGGCTCCCGCAGCGCCAGCATCGTCCCCGGCCGCGGGATGTTCTCGTCGCTCACACCGATGCGCCCTCGTCGGCGCACTCGCACTCCTCGCAGAACGCCGCGCCCTGCTCGGACGCCCGCGCGAGGATGTCGATCTGGTGCCGCACCGCCGCGGGCAGCGGCGGCGCCGCGGGCGTGGCTGCGAGGCTCGACAGCGCGGTGGCCTCGGCCAGGTCGGCCAGTGCAGCGCCAGCTCCACCGCCGCCGCCGGTGACGGTGCGCGGCGCTTCGGTGCGATAGCCCCGCAGGGTGCCGCGCGCGGCGGCGTCGAGCACCTCGGCGAGCACGAGGTCGTCGCTGACGCTGCCGCCCTGACCGAAGGCGATCAGATCGAAGTAGACGCTGCGCAGGGTCGATCGGCCCCACGCATCGTTGGCGATGCGTGACAGCAGCAGCTCGAGCTCGCGCTCGGACATCGGCTCGCCCTCGCCCCGACCACCGCCGAGCTCGGGCCGCAGCTCGATGACCGCATTGCCGTCGTGCACCCACCAAGGCATGGCAGCGTCACGCTAGCAAACCGCCGCGTGGCCCGCTACGCTGCCCGTCGGGTTGTCGCAGTCCAAGCGCACGATCAACGGCATCATCCGCCGCGCGCTCGCAGACGCGAAGCAGGCGACGGCGCTGGCCTCGTCGGCGCGGCGATTCCTGCTCGCCGATCCCGCGCGTGATCCGAGGATCGCGACCGAGCTCGCCGCACCGGGCGGCCGCGCGGTGTGCCTGTACGGCGTCGACCTGCCGGCCGAGCTCGTCGCGGTCGCGCCCCACCTCGTGCGCCTGTCGACCCACGAACGCCTCGGCGAGCTGCTCGCGACCCAGGGCCGCGGCCTCGCGTGGGGCATGCTGCTCGCCAGCGCCGCGTCGCTCGACACCGTCGCCGAGCACCTCGCCACGCTCAACCGCGTGACGCTGCCCGACGGCCGCATCGTGCTGTTCCGCTACTACGACCCGCGGGTCATGCGACGATACCTGCCCACCTGCAACGCCGACGAGCTCGCGCGGGTGTTCGGGCCGATCGACGCGTGGCTCATCGAGCAAGCCGACGGCGGGCAGTGCGAGTACACGGTCGAGGGCGGAGCGCTGCAGGTGCGCGCGCCGCGATGGGACGTGTGGCTGGACTGACGGCGTCGCGGCGCCCGCGTCAGTTCGGCACGAACGCGTCGACGTTCGTCACGATGATCCGTGCCACCGCGATCGACTCCCTGAACTCCAGCTGGAACTGATGCACGCCCGCGGCCCAGTCCGCGATCCACGGGTCCTCGACGTAGTCGCAGGGGCCGCCGTTGTCGGGGTCGCGCCAGTTGAGCTCGCGCCACACGTAGCCCATGCCGCCGAAGTCGCAGCCGACCTCGAAGATCGGCGCAGGCTCGGGCTCGCCGTCGAGGCGGGCGTAGAAGGAATCCTCCGAGCCGTAGTCGATGCCGCGCACCCAGATGTGCCAGCTGTCGTCGCAGGGGACGTCGACGTCCCAGGTCACGGTGCCGTTGCCCTGCTGGCCCATCGGGATCGCGGCGACCTCGCCTTCGCCCAGCTGCGACATCGTGATGGCCCACGCGCCGTCGAGCGTCGCGTCGGTCGCGGCGAGCTCGATCTGCACCGTCTCGTCGCAGCCGACCGGCGTGCCGGTCGTGCCGCCGTCGCTCGAACCGCCGTCGGTGCCACCGCAGCCGTCGCAGGCGTTGGCCGCGATCTCGACGCAGGTCTGCGACCACTCGAACAGGCAACACTCGGGCGCCGACGCGCACACGCACTGCGCCACCGCGTCGTTCTCGCAGCCGGCCAGGTCGTGGGGTTCGCAACAACCCGTGGCGCCGCCGGTGGTGCCGCCGGTGTCGAGCCCGGTCGGGTCCACCGTCGGATCGGTCGTGACCTCGCCGGTGACGTCGGAGGTCGCGGCGGTGCTCGCCGCGGTCGCGCTCGCGTCGGTCGACGCCGTGGTGGTCGTCAGCGTCGTGTCGACGCCGACCGAGGCATCGCCCTCGCTGCCGCCGCTGGTCGACGAGCCGCCCTCGTCACCGCCGAGGATCTCGAACGAGCGACCACACGCGGCGAGCACCGGTACGGACACGAGGACGGCGAAGCGGAGCGAGCGCATGGAGACCTCCGGGTGGGACCGGGCGAGGGCGACTGCGCGCAGGTCCACCATCGCCCGGCAGGCTAGCGCAGGCCAAGCGGGGTGTCATCCTCGCCCCCTCGCGCGGCGCGCCCGAGCTCGGCCATAATCCCCGCGGCCCTCGAACCGTGATGAACACGCTCGCCACCCCCCGCGGAAACTCGAACTACCCCACGGCGTACCGCATCGGCTGCGGTCGCATCGCCGAGCTGCCCGAGGCGTGCGCGGGCTTCGGCTGGCGGCGGCCCTTGGTCGTCACCGATCCCGGCGTCGCCAAGCTGCCGTGGTTCGACTCGGTGCTGAAGTCCCTGCGCGCCGCCGCGATGGAGGCCGCGGTGTGGGCCGACGTCGATGCCAACCCCACCGAGGCCAACGTCGAGTCCGGCCTCGCCGCGTTCCGCAGCGGCAACCACGACGGCATCGTGCTCGTCGGCGGAGGCTCGGCGATGGACGCGGGCAAGTGCATCGCGCTGCTCGCTCGCAACCCCGGCACCGTGTTCGACTACGAGGACGTCGGCGACAACTGGAAGCGCGCCGACCCGGCCAAGATCGTGCCCTCGATCGCGGTGCCGACCACCGCCGGCACCGGCTCCGAGGTCGGGCGCGCCTCGGTGATCGTCGACCCGCGCGATCACGGCAAGAAGATCATCTTCCACGCCAAGATGCAGCCCGCGCTGGTGATCGCGGATCCCGAGCTGACCTTCGGCCTGCCGCCGGGGCTCACCGCCGCCACCGGCATGGACGCCCTCGCCCACTGCTTCGAGGCCCTGTGCGCGCCCGGCTACCATCCCTTCGCCGACGGCGTCGCGCTCGAGGGCCTGCGGCTCATCCACGACAACCTGCCGCTCGCGTTCCGCCACGGCCACGACGGCACCGCGCGCACGCACATGCTCGCGGCCTCGGCCATGGGCGCGACCGCGTTCCAGAAGGGCCTGGGCCTGGTCCACGCGCTGTCGCACCCGCTCGGTGGCGCGACCGGCCTGCACCACGGCACCGCCAACGCGATCTTCTTGCCCTACGTGATGGTGTTCAACCGCGAGCACATCACACAGAAGATGGAGCGGCTGGCGCGGTTGCTCGATCTGCCGCGCACCGGCGGCGACGGCTTCGACGCGGTGATGCAGTGGATGCTGCGGCTGCGCGCCGAGCTCGGGCTGCCGCACACGCTGCAGGGCCAACCGGGCATCACGCCCGAGCTGCTGCGGCAGCTGGTGCCGCAGGCCGCGGCCGACCCGAGCATGGGCGGCAACCCGCGGCCGGCATCGCACGCCGAGCTCGAGGCGGTGTTCCTCGCGGCCTACCACGGCGATCTCGGCTGACACGCGGCTGCGGACGGCCTCAGTCCTCGTCGTCCTCGCGGCCGGCGGGGCACGCCGCCTTCACGACCTCGACCGCGGGCTCGAACACGCGACGATAGTCGCGCTCGCAGATCGAGCCCTCGTAGTAGTTGTAGAAGAGGTGCGCGAAGTCGGCGAGCGCGGGGTTGAGCGGGTTGAGGCACGGCGTGGCCTCGGTGCTCGAGATCAGCACCACCACGACGTCGTCGAAGCCGCCCACACGCTCGACGATCGACGTGCCGGCGAAGTATGGATCGATGTCGCCCGGCAGCTCGGTCGAGTTGGGATACGAGTCGCTCACGATCACGAGCACCAGCAGCGCGTCCTTGCCGAGGAAGCCCTCGTTGCACTGCCCCGGGTCGGTCAGCGGCGGTGACACGGCCGCCAACGCGGCGGCCATCGGCGCGTCGTGGTCCGACCCTTGGGTGCCGACCATCGCCGCGCACGGGAAGGCCAGCTCGAGGTTGTCGCGCGCGGTCATGTAGTTGTGGCCCTGGGCGTAGGGCCCGCACTCGTAGCGCGTGTGATCATCGCCCGTGCGCACGACGAGGCCGCCGAGCTGGTCGCAACCGGTGACGTTGGGACGGTAGGGCTCGGCCGTGATCACGCCGACGTGGACGGTCTCGATGGTGTCGACGACCTCCTGGATGCCGTCGACGAAGACCCCGACGTTGTGCGCGACGTTCTGCTGGTACGTCGCCATCGTCGGCGAGTTCTCGATCACGAACAGGAAGTCGACCTCGCGGCACTGCTGCGCATGACTGCCTCCGGCACCGTCATCGTCGCCATCGTCGTCGTGCGCGCCCGGCCGATCGCCCGAGCCGCCCCAGCCGCCCTCGGCGCCGTATGGCAACACCGACGAGCGACCACAGCCCCACGTCGCCACCGCCACACAGAACAGCGTCGCGACCGTCGTGCGGCCCACGCCATCGCCACCCACCGCGGCACAACGGCGCCGTCGCCGGCGGCTTACAGCGGCGCGGGCCCGTGCCGCGCGAGCCAAGCGTCGAGCTCGGCCAGCTCGCGGATGCGCGGCGGTCGATGTCCGCGCAGCACCGCCGCCGCCTGATCGATCGACGCCCGCGCGCGCGCGGGCTCGCGACCCGCGTCGTCCAGCGCCTGTCCCAGCACCAGCCGCGCAACCGCGAGATCCTCCGCCGGCGCCTGGCCGCGCTCGCGCACCTGCACCGCGCGCTCGGCCAGCGTCACCGCCTCGTCGGAGCGCCGCTGCAGCCGGGCCGGTGCGCGCGAGCCCGACCAGGGCGTGCGCGGTGTCGAGGTGCTGGTCCATGTCGGCGGCGTGCCACAGCGCCAGCGCGCGCTCGAACGTGGACCTGGCCGCGTCGAGTTCGCCGGCTTCGCGCAGCGCGTCGCCGAGGTTGGACAGCGACGCCGCGATCTCGACGCGGTCGGGGCCCAGCGCATGCTCGTAGCCGGCGATGGCGCGCTCGAGCAGCGGCCGCGCGCCGGCGAAGTCTCCGCGCTCGGCCAGCACCGCGGCGAGGTTGTGAAGCGCTGCGGCGGTGTCGGGATCATCGCGGCCCGAGATGCGCTCGCGGACCTCGACGATGTGCCGCAGCGTCGCCTCGGCGCGATCGTAGGCACCCTCGGCCCAGTCGACGTTGGCGAGGTTGAGCAGCACGTCGAGGGTCGCGGGCGCATCGTCCCCGAAGGCCCGCTGCCGCACCTGCAGCGCCGACTCCAACAGGCTGCGTGCGCGGGCGTAGCCGCCGGTGGAGAACTCCAGCGCCGCGAGGTTGAACATCGACACCGCGGTCCACGGGAGCTGCGGCCCGAGCACGGCGAGCCGGGTCGCGAGCACGCGCTCGTAGTACATGCGCGCGACGGTGTGGTTGCCGGCCCGGAACTCGAGGTTCGCGAGCGACTGCTGCACGCCCGCGACCAGCAGGTTCTCGCCGCCGACCGCCTGCTCGCGCAGCGCCAGCGCGCGCTCGTCGTGGGCCCGCGCGCCCGCGACGTCGCCGGCCGCGGACGCGACGTCGGCCTCGGCGATCTCGACCTCGGCCTGCCGCAGCCCGCTGTCGTCGGGTAGATGCGCCAGCTCGATCGCGGCGACGCGGGCCCAGATGCGGGCGCTGGCGTCGTGACGCGGCAGGCGGCTGCCGACGGTCGCGAGCGAGACCGCGGCCTTGAACGCGAGCTCGCGCAGTCCCGCGACCGCCGCGGTCTCGTAGGCGCGGCGCAGGGCTTCTTCGGCCGCCGCCGCGTCACCGAGCTCGGTCGTCGCTTGACCCAACAGCAGCTCGGCCTGGGCCTGCAGCGGCGCCCACGACAACCCGCGCGCGTGCTCGACCACCCGCGCGGCGCCCTCGCGGGCGTGGTTGAAGTCGCCCGCGGCCATCGACGCGCGCGCGGTCGCCAGCTCGCTGCGCGCGGCCGCGATCGCCTCGCGTTGATCCGGCGGCGGTGCACTGACGTGCTGCAGCCGCGCGGCATCGAGGCACACCTGGGCCTCGGGCAGCTCGGTCACCGCCAGGACCGCGCGCTGCACCGCCAGCGGCTCGGCGCGCTCGAGTCGCTCGAGCACCGCCACCAGCTGATCGCGGTGTTCGTCGAGGCACCACTGGCCCGCGCTCGCGCGCGCCTCGGCCAGGCTGTGATCGAGCTCGTGCGCGATGCACAGCGCCGCGCTCGACTCGCGCAGCTGCGCCGCGCGCTCGGCCAGCCAGGGCACCACCCGCTGGGCCGTCGCCGCCGCGTAGTCGAGCCCGGTCGCGCGCCAGGCGGCTTCGATCTGCGCGCCGCGATCGGACCACGGATCGGCTGCGGCCGCGCGCTGCTCACAGTCGCTGCGGACCGACCGCGCATGCAGGCGCACCACCAGCCCCGCCGCAGCTGCGACGCCCGCGAGCGCGAACCACAGGCGCAGACGACCGCGGCGTCGCACGGCCGTGCGCGCCCGCTGCAGGCGCGCACCAGCGCGCCCATGTCCTCGAAGCGCTCCCGCGGATCGGGCTGCAGGCCCCGCCGCAGCACCGCGCGCAGCTGCGGCCCGATGGCGCCCGAGCGCGGCAGCGGCTGCAGCTGCAGCGCGCGCTTGGCCGCCAGCAGCGTGTGGGTGTCCGCGCCCGCGAACGGCCGCGTGCCCGCGAGCGCCTCCCACAGCGCGACGCAGAACGCGAACTGATCGCTGCGTGCATCGGCCGTCGCGCCCGCGTGTTGCTCGGGCGCCATGTACGGCGGCGTGCCGACGATGACGCCCGCCGCGGTGTGTTCCGCGTCGAGCTCGCCCGCGCGCGCGGCCGGTTCACGCCCGGCCGGCTCGGCCTGCGCCCGCGCGATGCCGAAGTCGGTCACGCGCACGCGGCCGTCGCGATCGCGCAGCAGGTTGCGCGGCTTGTCGTCGCGGTGGACCAGACCCGCCGCGTGGGCCGCGGCCAGGCCCGCGCCGGCGTCGCGGAAGGCCGCCAGCACCTCGTCGAGCCCGCGCGGCTGCTGCGCCAGCCAGTCGTGCAGGCTCTCGCCCTCGACCAGATCCATGGCGATGAACGGCTGGCCGTCGAACATGTCGACGTCGTGCACCCGCACGATGTTGGGATGGGACAGCCGCGCCATGGCCTGGGCCTCTCGCAGCATCCGCGCGCGCGCGTCCGCGTCGCCGCCCTCGCGCAGCAGCTTGAGCGCGACCTCGCGACGCAACCGCGGATCGTAGGCGCGCAACACCACGCCCATGCCGCCGCGCCCCACCGTCTCGACCACGACGTAGCGCCCGATGCGATCACCGGGCGCGGGGCCGGGCGCGGGCTCGGTCCGCAGCCACGGCGTCGGCGCGCCGCCGTCGACCTGGGTCGCAGCGGTGTGCGAGGCGTCGGACCCGGAGTCGGACGGCGACGTCACCGCGGACCATCATCGCACCGACGAGGACGCCGTGGGCGCCCGCGGCTGCGGGCTCACTCGGTTTCGGGGATCTCGACGTGGATCTCGACGCGGCGCAGGACGTCGGCGCCGCCGACCGCGTCGTCGTTGTAGCCGCGACCGGTGACCTGCACGCGGTGCTGGGGCACGACTGCGCTGCACGAACGCGTGTCGCGGCAGCGGTGACCAGCGCACTTGCTCTCGGCCTTGTCGGGGTTCTCGGTGAGCCAGTCGTAGGCCGCGTAGGCGCGATCGAGCGAGAGCAACATGTTGCTGTCGTCCTTGCGCCGCGAGGTCACGATCGCGGTCGGCGACGAGTAGCCGACGATGTCGAGGCGGTAGTCGGGCCCCAGCAGCGCCGCGACGTCGCGGCTGGCGAGCGCCTCGGCGACCTTGCACACCTGCCCGCGGGCGTCGGTGGTCAGATCCGAGGCCGCGTCCTCGAACAACACGTTGGACAGCACGATCGAGACGCCCGCCTCGGTCGCGCGCACGGTGAAGCCGGCCGCGCGCGCCACCAACTCCATGCGCTCGGCCAGGGCGCGGCGCCGCTGCGCCAGCTCGTCCGCGCGGGCCTGCTTGGCCTCGAGCTGCGCGAGCATGGTCTCGAGCTTGCGCAGGGTCTCGGCATCCTTGCCCCGGCCCAGCTCGGGCACGATCGCCCGCAGCGCGTTGCCCAGCTCGCCGGGCAGCCGCGCGACGCCGCCGGCGATGGTCGACTGCGCCCGCGCGAGCTCGTCGACCCCGCGCGACAGCGGCACCAGATCCACGCGCCGGGCCACACCGATGCTCAGATCCGCGGCCACGGTCGCCCGCAGCCGCTCGATCGCCTGGGCCGGATCGGCATCCGCCGCGATCGATCGGGTCGCGACCGCCTCGCACGCAGATGCGATGCACGCCAGCGCGTCGTCGCACTGGCTCGCGCCCGGCGGGCACCGCTCGCCGCAGATCTGCTGCGCGCCCGCGAGGCACAGCGCGAGATCCGGCGCCGGCCCAGCCGGCGGTGCGGACGCGACCAGCTGCGGCGTGACCGGCTGCGCCGGCGGCAGCTCGGGCAGGATCTTGCGTTTGATGCGGCTGCAGCGGCTGGGGTTGGCCCAGCACACGTTCTCGGCCGCGTTACCGTGCCACAGGTTGCGCGCGGCGAAGTAGCGCACGACGCCGCGGCAGCGCGAGCGCTCGTGCGGCAAGCCGGCGTCGCGACACACGTCGTCCTCGGTCTGCGACGAGCGGCGCTGCTTCGCCAGGGTCTCGCAGCCGGGCGCGTGCTGTTCGGCGCGGCACAGCTGTGCCAACGGCGTGGCCTGCTTGCTCGCGACCAGGAACCACAGGTAGTCGCAGGTGCCGCGGTGCTTGGTCTCGCGACAGGCGGCGTCGACCTTTGCGACCGCCGCGGCGCCGGTGGTCGAACCGACGAGCTTGTCGCAGCTGGCCGGTCGCACCGCCGCCGCGCACAGCTGGCCCGGCGAGCCGATCTCGCTGGGCGGATCGAGTCGCAGGATCGATCGCTTGAGGATGCGGCGGGAGACCAGCGGCCGCGACTGGCCGTCGTCGAGCTGGCGGCACGACAGCCGCGCGAGCTCGGTCGGCTCGGCCAACGCCCGCACCGCGGGTTGGTCGAGCAGGCGCTCGAGCGAGCGCGCGGTGGCCTCGGCCACCAGCAGATCGACGCCCAGCTGCACCGCGCCGGCGAAGCGACCGAAGCTCTGGCTGATCTGCTGCGAGTAGCTCGCCGCGCGGTCGCCGACCTCGGCCAGCTTGCGCGCGAGCACGCGCGAGAAGTCGAAGCGCGACGAGAACGCCGCGGCGTCGAACTTGCCCGTCCGCAGCGCGCCCGACGACGTCAGCGTCAGCGACAGCCACGCCGGCGGATCCTTCGCGAGGGCGCCGTCGATCGCGGCGGTGGCCGACTCGAGCGTGCAGCCCTCGCGCTGCGACGGCTCGAGCACCGCCGCGAGCCGACACGCGTCGCGGCGGCGCTCCTCGGCCAGCGCGGCCGCGGCGGTCGGCGCAGACGCGACCCCGGCCTCGAGCTCGGCGCAGCTGCGTGCGATGCGGGATTCCTCGCCGATGAGGATCCTCGCCAGACCGTCGGGGTTGTGCTCCGCGACAGCGATGCCGACGCGCACGCGAGCGGCACGAGCGAGAGTGTGGCGAGGACGAGCGAGCGACCGATGAACGTCGTCACGGCCGCCGAGCATGCCAAAAACCGAGCGGCCGTGCTGCGATGCCCCGCGTCCGTCGCCGTCGCGACGCGATCAGCAGCAGCGCCATCCCCGTGCCGCCGCACGATCGCGCCGCGCTGCAGCCACAACCGTGCGCGGCTGCGCCGTCGTCCGCGGGCGCGGCCGCACTGGTGCTGCTCGACGAACCCGCCGCGCCCGAGCTCGTGCCCGCGGCCGTGCCGGTGGTGTCGGCGTCACCGCGCTCGTCGCTACCACCGGCGCTGCTCGACGAGCTGCCGCAGCCATCGACGAACGCGGTCTCGCAGTCGGGCGGCGCGTCGGTGGCGAGCACGGTCACGCGATCGGGCACGAACGCGTCGTAGACCAGGCCCTGGGGATCGGTCGCGCGCACGCGCAGCACGCCGAAGCCGCCCCACAGCGCCTCGGGCGGCGTGAATTCGATGGCGATCACGCCGTCCGCGGCGACGATGCCCTCGGCGAACTCGGTGAAGCCGCCGTCGACGTCGGTGAAATCTGCCCACGCCGCCGACAACGTGGTCCCGGCCGGCGCGGCGAGGCAGCCATGGATCATGCCGAGCTCGTCACGGTGCAGCACCGCGGGTTCGATCGACACCGCCAGCGCGGGCACCAACGCAGGGTCGTCGAGCGCATCGAACACCCGCACGGCGCCTCGCCGCGGCAGCGCCCAGGCGCTGGGCCGCGGATCCCAGGTGTACGCGCGCACGACGTAGGTGCCGGCCGCGATGCCGCTGGTGTCCCACGCCGCGCCGGCATCGGCGACCGCGAAGGTGATGGGTCGCCGCGCATCGTCGGCGTCGATGCGCACCAGCACGTCGGCCAGCGCCGGCACGTGCTCGAGCACCGCCTGCGGCTGCACCGTCGCCGGATCGACGAGGCCCTTGGCCGCGGCGGCCTGCACGTCGGCGTCGGTGATCCACTCCGGCAACGCCAGCCGCGGGTCGATGTCGGCCGCGAACGCGAGAAACTGCTGCCGACGACCGTCGGCGACCTCGTCGTCGGTGATGTCCTCGCCCGCGGGCGGATCCTCGAGCGCGATCGTGTACGGCAACACCACGACCGCATCCCGCGTGCGATCGACCTCGAGCAGGCACGGTACGTCGTCGGGCCACTGCACGACCGTCCGCGGTCGCGCCGTCCCCGGCCGCGGCGCGTCGTGGCAGCACCACCAGTGCCGCGGCCGCGAAACCCGCGGCCGCGAGCATCACCGCAATGGTTGGGGTGCCACGATCCATGCACGACCGCGCGCGCGGACCTCGTCACCGTAGCATGGGCACCGCGCCGCCGGCCTGAGGGCGCGCAACGACGGGCTGCCGCGGCTCGCGGCGAGAGGCGGACGCGGCAGCGACCGCGCTGCGTGCGACCATGGGCAGCGATGCCGGCCCGCGCACCCCACGAGGATCGTCGCCGTCGCGCCCGGGTGACCCCATGGCCCGCGGTGCTGCTGTGCGCCTGCTACACCGGTGCCGCCGGCGACGCTGGCGACGGCAGCGGCAGCAGCAGCGGCAGCAGCACCGGCGGCGGCGGCGGATCGATCACGACCGCGTCGACCACGGTCGGCACCACGACCGCCGCGGCCGGCAGCGACGGCAGCGGCAGCAGCGGCGCCCACGAGGACACCGCCGGCAGCAGCGGCGCGACCACGCTGCAGCAGCCCGACATGGGCATGCCCATCACCGAGCCCATGGCGCAGGACTGCGGCACGCTCGACGTCCACGCGCCGCCCAGCTACGACATCTACGGCGACCGCTATGGCGCGGCGTGGGGCTTCGTCGTCGGCGAGCGCGAGTACGCCGCCCACGCCAACACCTACGGCCTGTCGATCGTGGACGTGACCGAGGTGCCGCTGGTCGAGGTCGGCTACCTCGCGCTGCCCGGCAACGTGCCCGGGCGCGCCCTCGCGGGGGTCGGCACCACCGTGTACGTCGGCGGCCAGGGACCGGGCGGCTCGCTCGCGATGCTGCGCGTGGTCGACGTCTCGGATCCGACCGCGCCGGCCTTGGTGTCCGAGCGGCCCGAGTTCACCGATCAGATCCACACCATCGACGTGTTCGACGACGTGCTCTACCTCAACAGCGGCTTCGGTGCGTGCCGCTTCCTGACGCTCGACGACCCGACCAACCCCACCCTGGTCGGCAGCTACGTCGGCAACGACTGCCACGACGCGCTCGCGGTCGGCGATCGCCTGTTCGTCGCCGGCGGCTACACCCAGCACTGGGACATCGTCGACATCTCCGATCTCACCGCGCCCGCGGTGCTGGGCGTGACCGGGGTCGAGCCGGGCATCTACGCCCACAGCGGCGTGCTCGATCCCAGCGGCCAGTACTTCCTGGGCCTCGACGAGTTCCACGTCGGCGACGTTTGGATCTACGACGTGTCGGACCCGGCGCTGCCGACGTTCGTGTCGACGTTCTCCCTGGGCGACGACGTCATCCCGCACAACGCCATCGTGCGCGGCAACTACGTCTACGCCGCGTGGTACGAGGCCGGCTTCGTGCTGCTCGACATCCACGATCCGACCGCGCCGTTCGAGGCCCTGCGCATGCCGACGTGGCCCGACGCGCCGATGGGCGACTGGAACGGCGCGCTCGAGATCGACATGCACCTGCCCTCGGGCAAGGTGCTGGTGTCGGACTCGCGCGAGGGCCTGTTCGTGTTCTGCGTGCAGACACCACCGTGACCGCGGCGGGCCACGATCGCGGCGGTTCCGGGGCCGCGGTGAAGGTCGGCGCGGGCCGCGACCATCCATGCCTCGCAGCGCGTTCCATGCACGATTGCCCAGCTCGTCCCACGGATCTTCGTCCTGCTCGCATCGCGGGCCTGCTGACCGCCGCGGTGGTGCTGTGCGGCTGCCCCGGCGACGGCGGCGGCACCGGCACCACCTCGGGCAGCGAGAGCAGCGGTGGCAGCACCGGGTCGTCGAGCACGGCCTCGACCACCGACGTGACCGCGACCACGACCATGGGCAGCGGCAGCGAGGACACCAGCGGCGGCACGAGCACGAGCGCGGCCGACAGCTCCGGTGGCAGCAGCTCGACAGGCGGCGAGGTCGAGCTGCGCGGGCCTTGCGAGCTCGCGACCAAGGTCGGCAGCTTCCAGGTCGGGATGGAGGCGGCGTACTCCGCGTTCGCCGGCTCGGTCGCCGACGGCGTGGTGCCGATCTCGGTGCTCGAGCAGGTGGGTCAGGACGGCGAGTGCGTGCTGCTGCGGCGCAACAACCCCTTCTGCGATCCGACCTGCACCGCCGGCGAGACCTGCGACTTCGACGGCATGTGCATCCCCTACCCGGCCAACCACGACGTCGGCGTGGTCTCCGTCGATGGGCTGCTGCAACCGGTCAGCGTCGACCCGACGCCGCCGACGTACGCGTACTACGACACCAGCCTGCCCAACCCCGCGTTCGAGCCCGAGGCCGCCGTGCGCCTCGACGCCGCCGGCGGCGACTACGAGGCGGTCACGCTGTATGGCTTCGGCGTCGACATGGTCGCGCCGACCGCGGTCGAGCTGATGTTGAGCAGCGGCATGCCGGTGACGGTCGAGTGGACGCCCAGCGGCAGCGCCCACGCGCGGCTGCACCTGGTGCTCAGCGTCGACCAGCACGGCCTGACGCCGGTGCAGCTGGTGTGCGACGGTGACGACGACGGCTCGCTCGAGATCAGCGCCGCGCTGGTGACCCAGTTCCTCGACTTCGGCGTGTCGGGCTTCCCCGCCGCGGACTACTACCTGCAGACCGCCGACTCGGTCGACATCGCACCGGGCTGCGTCGAGTTCGTGGTGCGCTCGCACGAGCAGACGCCGCTGAGCGTCGCCGGCCACACGCCCTGCAACGGACCCGACGACTGCCCACCCGATCAGACCTGCAACATCATGTTGCAGACCTGCGAGTGAGCGTCACTCCGCCGGCGGCAGGTTGACCGGCGTGGACTCGGCCGACTCCGGCGGCTGCGGCAGCTGGGTCTCGTCGCCGAAGCGGCGACGCAGCCAGCCGACGATGCGGCCGAAGAACTGCGCAATGTCGTCGAAGAACGAGTACGCGACCGGCACCGCGACCAGGGTGAGCAGCAGCGACAGCGTCTGACCGCCGACGACCACGCCCGCGGTCGCGTTGGAGAAGCCGGCCCCGATGCCGCGGCTGGTCACCAGCGGGATCATGCCGGCGACGAACGCGAACGTGGTCATGAGGATGGGCCGCAGGCGGTCCTTGTTCGCCTGCAGGATGGCCTCGAGCCGGGGCTTGCCCTCGCGCCGCAGCGCGTTGGTGTGATCGACCTGCAAGATGGCGTTCTTCTTGACCACGCCGAAGAGCACGAAGATGCCCAGGGCCGAGAACAGGTCGAGCGCCTGGTCGAACATGACCACCGAGGCGATGGCGAACGGCAGCGTCAGCGGCAGCGACAGCAGGATCGTGACCGGGTGCAGCCACGACTCGAACTGCGCCGCGAGCACGAGGTACATGAACACGAAAGCGAGACCCAGGCCGAAGACGAAGCTCTCCGCGGTCTCCTTCATCAGCTTCGCGCCGCCCACCGGCAACAACGTGTAGCCGGCCTTGGGCATCTCCTCCTCGATGATCCGCTTCATCTCGTCGCCGATCGCACCCTCGCTGAAGCCGGGCGCGGGGTTGGCGTAGAACGTCACCTGGCGGCGACGCGAGAAGTGGTTGATGACCGAGGGCCCGCGGCCCTCGTGCAGCTCGACCACGTCGGACAGCGGCACAGAGCCCTGCAGGCTCGACGGCACGCTCATGAGCCGCACGCCGCTCTCGTCCATGCGGTAGCGTTCCTCGGCGCGCAGGCGCACCTCGTACTGCTCGCCGTTCTCGGGGTAGCTCGAGACCTTCTGGCCGCCGACCAGCATCTGCAGCACGGTCGCGACATCGGCCACGCGCACACCCAGGTCCGCGGCGAGGTCGCGATCGACGTACACGCCGATCTCGGGCTTGCCCACCACCAGCGACGAGTCGACGTCGACCGCGCCGGGGACCTCGCGCATGCGCGCGAGCACTCGGTCGTTGATCTGCGAAAGCACCGCGAGGTCGGGCCCGAACAGCGCGTACTGCACGCGCGCGGCCGCGAAGCCGCCGCCCGAGATCGCGGCCACGTCCGAGACGCTGACGCGCAGCTCCGAGGGTAGCTCCGAGAGGATGTCGTTGCGCACGACGTCCTTGATCTGCTCCTGCGTCAGGTCGCGGTTCTTGGGGTCGGTCAGGCGCACGTAGATGCGCGCGACGTTGGGCGTGCGCTGCTCGTCGTCACCGATGGTGACCAGGGTGCCCTCGACCCAGGTGAGCTCGCGGATCTCGCGGGCGACGCGCTCGCCGATGACTTGCGTGGACAGCAGGCTGCTGCCCTCGGGCGCGCGCACCAGTACCTCGAAGCGGGCCTCGTCGTTGATCGGAATGAAGCCCTTCTTGGCCTGACCCGCGAGCGTCGGCATGGTCGCGAGCGCGCCGACCGACGCCAGCACCACGACCCAGCGCTGGCGCATGCAGAAGCGCAGCACGACCATGTAGGCGCGCTCGAGCGGGCGATAGAACACGTCGACCAGGCGCTCGAGCCAGCTCTTGCGGCGGTGGGTGCCCCGCGGCACCGCCCGCAGCCAGCGCGAGGCCATCATCGGCGTGAGCGAGAAGCTGACGATCAGCGACACCGCGATGGCCGAGACCATCGTCATGCCGAAGCTGGCGAGGAAGCGACCGGGGATGCCGGCGACGAACGCGACCGGCAGGAACACCGCGATGAGCGACAGCGTGGTCGCGAGCACCGCGAGGCCGATCTCCTTGGTGCCCTCGACCGCGGCCTGCATCGGCGGTGTGCCGCGCTCCTCGACGTGCTTGAACACGTTCTCGAGCACCACGATGGCGTCGTCGATGACGATGCCGACCGACAGCGCCAACGCCAGCAGCGTCATGGTGTTCAGCGTGAAGCCCTGCAGCCACATCAGCGCGAAGGTGCCGATCACCGAGGTCGGGATCGCGACCGCGGCGATCACGGTGCTGCGGAGGTTGCCCAGGAACACCAGCACCACCAGCGCCGCCAGGCCGGCGCCGACGATGAGGTGCTCGGTCACCGCGTGGCTGCTGGTGCGGATGGTCTCCGACTCGTCGCGCAGGACCTCGACGCGGTAACCCGGTGGCAGCTCCGCGCCCATCTCGTCGACCTTGGCCTTGACGGCGTCGACGACCGCGACGGTGTTCTCACCCGACTGCTTGCGGATGGCGAGCACCACCGCGGGCGCGCCGTTCCACAGCGCCGCGGTCTCGACCTCCTCGACGCCGTCCTCGACCCGACCGATGTCGCGCAGTCGCACGGTGCGGCCACCGCCCTGGCGGATGACCACGCCCTCGAGCTGATCGGGCGCGGTCACGCGGCCGTGGATGCGCAGGGTCAGGAAGTCGGGGCCGGTGTCGATGCGACCACCGGGCATGGTCAGGTTCTCGTTGCCGACCACGCGCGCGACCTCGGGCGCGGTGATGCCGTAGGCGCGCATCAGCACCGGGTCGAGCCAGATGTTGACCTGGCGCTCCTGCCCGCCGATCACGCGGACTTGGCCCACGCCCGAGAGGCTCTCGAGCTCGCGCCGCACCCGTTGATCCGCGAACGCGGTGATGTCGCGCATCGAGCGGCCCTCGCCCGACACCGAGAGATAGATGATCGGCTGCGCGTCCGGATCGACCTTGGTCACCACCGGTGGCTCGACCCCGGTGGGCAGCTCGGCCATCACGGTGTTGACGCGATCGCGGACCTCCTGTGCAGCGATGTCCACGCCCTTCTCGAGCTTGAACATGATGAAGACCTGCGACACACCCTCGGCCGAGGCCGAGCGCAGCTCCTCGATGCCACTGGCGGTGTTGACCGCCCGCTCCACCCGGTCGGTGATCTCGCTCTCGACGTCCTCGGGCGCGGCGCCGGGCAGGCGCGTGGTCACGACCACGGTGGGAAAGTCGATCTTGGGGAAGCGATCGACGCCGAGTCGGCCGTAGGCGACGCCACCGACCACGCAGATCAACAAGATGAGCACCGACGCGAAGATCGGGCGTCGGATGCAGACTTCTGCGAGCCACTGCATGGCGCTCTCCTACTCGAGCTTGGTTCCGTCCACGAGATCGGCGGGCGGCTCGGCCACGACCTTGTCCTCGGCCAGCAGGCCCGAGAGCACCGAGACCTTGCCGTCCTTGCGCGCCCCCAGGCGCACGACCTGCTCGATGGCACGGCCACCGCGCAGGGCGAACACCAGCGAGCGACCGTTGCGCGTGACCACGGCGGTCTCGGGCACGACCAGTCGCGGCTCGTCGCCGACACCGACGCGCACCGTCACGAACATGCCCGGACGCAGCACGCCGTCGGCGTTGGGCGCCAGTGCCTCCACCAGCAGGTCGCGGGTGCTCTCGCGCAGCGCCGGGCTGAGGTACTTCACCTCGGCCTCGAAGCTGCGCTCACCGACCGCGTGGGTGGTGAAGTCGACCCGCTGGCCCAGCGACACGTGGCCGACCTCGGCCTCGGGCACCGCGATCGACACGCGGATGGGGTCGATCGAAAACAGCGAGATCACGCGGGTGGGCGGCTGCACGTACTCGCCGACGTCGACGAAGCGCTCGCCGACGATGCCAGCGAAGGGCGCCTTGACCACCGAGTCACCCGCTTGCACCGAAGCGAGTGCGGCGTTCGACTCCGCCGCCGACACCGACGACCGCGAGGTCGCGCAAGCGGACATGGTCTTGTCGTACTCGGCCTGCGAGATGGTGCCCGAGGCCAGCAGCTTGCCCGCGCGATCGCACTCGAGCGCCGCGAGATCGAGCTGGGCCTTGGCGACCTTCGACTGCGCCGCGGCAGCCTTGGCCGAGAACTTGGCCAGGCGCGCGTCGAGCCGCGCGACGACCTCGCCCGCGGCGACCTTCTGACCGCGCTCGACGTGGGTCGACAGCACGCGACCCGACGCGTTCGCGGCGAGATCCGACTGCTTGTCGGCGACCAGGGTGCCGGTCAGCAGCAGCTCGCGCGGCATGTCGCGCGACTCGACCGCGACCGTCGGCAGCGAGCGCACCGCCTCCTCGGTCGCCGCGGCCTGCTGCTCGTTGGCAGCGCTGCGGTTGCAGCCGCCCAGCGAGCACAGGAGGAGCGCGAGCGATGCGATGCGAACGGGAGCGGACATGACGAGGGCGCGCGGCCGGGAGACGGCGGACGCACAGAACGATGTTACACCCAAGTTGAAAGGCAAATCCGCGCGCAGCCGCGCCGGGCGCGGGCGCAGGCCCGCCCTGATGCCCGCTCGCGCGTGCGCGCTTCGTGCCGGCCGGTCAGCCGCGCCGCATCCGGGCCATGTCCGGGCGCGAGTCCGGCCGTGAGCCCGGTCGCGCCGCGATCGGGCGATCGCTCCAGCGTCGCGGCGAGGGCCCGTGATACCGTCCGCGATCGCCATGGCTCGCGCTTCCTTGGGTTCGCATCGCTTCGTTGGGTTCGTGAGGGGTCCGCCCTGCTCGCTGGCCTGATCGCGCTGCCGCCGCTGGTCGCGGCCGCGAAGGTGTGCGGCGTGGGGCCGTTCTCGGTCACCGCGCTGTCGGGCAAGGCCACGGGCAAGCACCACGACGCTCGCGCGAAGACCCAGCGCGACGGCAGCCGCATCGCCGGGCCCGACGCCGCGTACGCGCTGCACTCGATCATGGTCGAGGAGACCAAGGCTGGCCCGTGCCGCATGCTGCTGGGCTTCATGCCGCTGCCGGCATCGACCAAGCTGGCCGAGTTCGCGCAGGCGGTGATGCAGCTCGGTGGCTGCGGCACCAGGACGCCACCACACCGTCGGCGTCGAAGGCACCGACGTGATCGTGGCCGCGCGTGCCTGCATCGACTCGAGGTCAAGGCGCCCAAGCTGCGCGGACTGCAGCTGTTCCCCGGCACCCTGGGCAAGGACGGACGGGCGCACGATCACGCGCGGCGCCTACACCGGCGAGTCGCTCGACCACTCGAAGTTCGCCGGCGCCCGCAGTGTCCCGAAGGTGGCTGGCAGAGCGAGGTCGCGTGCCCGGAGAACCAGGTCGCGATCGGCCTGCGTGCAACCCACGACGGCAAGGGCTACGCCGGCATCGCGCTTCGAGGTGCGCGCCGGTCGGCAGCTGCGAGTAGCGCGGACGCGCCGCGCGAACGTCGATCCCAGCCCAAACGCGGCGCACCCTTGCACAGCGCCAACGGTCGCCGCGCCCGCGCCAACCATGCCGGCCGCAGCACGCCGGCGTAGACCACGTCGACCAGCTCGTCGCGATGCAGCACGTGGGCCCGCAGCACGCCCTCGTGGACCATGCCGAGCTTGCGCAGGACCGACTGCGACGCGGTGTTGCGCACGTCGGTGAACGCGAACACGCGGTACAGCTCCGTGTCGGCCGCGAACGCGGCGTCGATCACCGCCGCGGCGGCCTCGGGCACGAGTCCGCGACCACGCAGGCGCGTGGCGATGGCGAAGCCCACGCTCGCGCGCCACGGCGCGTCGCACGTCAGATCGATGCCACCGACCACGCGATCGTCGTCTGTGGTGATGGCCCAACCGAAGCGCGTGTGCCAGTCGAGCGCGGCCTGGCGCTGCACGAACGCCTCGGCATCCGCGAGACCGTACGGCATCGGCACCGGCAGGTGCCGCGCCCACTCGGGATCGCGCGCATAGGCCAGCACGTCTTTAGCATCGCGCCACAGGAAGCGACGCAAACGCAGGCGTGGGGTCTCGATCACCTGCGGCAGCTCGGGCATCGGCCTCGCGGCGGTACTGCGACGCGTGGCGTGCTATTTCCTCGGCGCGCTCACGGAGCGTCTTGGGCCACGGTCACCGCTGCAGCCAGCACCGCCCCGCTCGCGACCGACACCGCGCTGATGACCGCGACGATCGCGGCTGTCAGCGCGAGCCCGCGACGGCGACGACGCGGGCGCGCACGCGCAGGCGCGCGCCATGCCGGCACGAACAACGCGGTCGCGGCCGGCACCGTCGCGGGTGTCGGCGCATGCAACTGCAAGCGGTCGGCGGCGTGGTCGCGGGTCCGCGATGGGCCGGCAGGAACACGCGCGTCGCGGGCAGATCCTTGGCTCGGGCGGCGAACAGCCGCGTGACGTCGTCGTCGTCGCACGGCTGCAGCCACGCGGGTTGCGTCGGCGAGAGCCGCTGCGTCGGCGCCTGCCGCATCGGACGGCGCGGGCCGCTGGCGCCACGGACGAGGCGCGCCAACACCTCGCGCATGTCGCGGGTGCCGGGCCAACGTCGCAGGGCCTGCAGCGCCGCATCGGCGCTGGGCGTGCGGCGATCGGGATCGGGCGCGAGCAGATCGTCGAGCGCCCGCGCGATGGCCTCGGGCACCGGGCGCTGCAACGGCGGTCGCACGCCGGCGATCGCGTCGGGCAGGACCTCCGCGGTGGGCACGTCGCCGCGAAACGGCGTGCCGTCGAGCAGCTCCTGCAACACCGCACCGACGGCATACAGATCGACCCTGCGATCGCGGTGTCGCCCGCCGAGGTGATCGGGCGCCATGTACCGCGGCTTGCCCAGCAGGCACCGCGTCGCGCTCGCCATCATCGCTGCGCGCGCCAGGTGCGACACGCCCCAGTCCGCCAGCTTGACCTCGCCCGCGAGGCTGACGAGCACGTTGTGGGGCGACACGTCGCGATGCACGATGCCCAGCGGGTGCCCCGCGTCCGCGCCGACGCCGTGGGCGTACGCGAGCGCCTCGAGCAGCTGCACCGCGACGTGCACCGCGAGTTGGATGCGCAGGGTCTCGTCGGGTACGCGCGCGAGCGCCGGCTGCAGCTTCGCCAAGGTCGTGCCCTCGACGTGCTCCATCACGAGGTAGCCGCGACCGTGCTGCTCGCCTTCGGCGAGCACGCGCACGATGTTGCGATGGCACAGCAGCTGGCCGATCTCGGCCTCGCGCCGGAACATGCGCCCGAACCGCTCGTCGCCGACCAGGCGCTGGGCCTGCAGCTTGATCGCCACGGTTTGCGCGCCCGCGCCCGGCGAGGCCGGCGCCCCGAGCCAGACCTCGGCCATGCCGCCCTGACCGATGCGCTCGAGCAGGTGCCAGCCCGCGATTTGACGCACGGGCGTGGGGGCGGCCGCGGCGGTCGTGTGGCGCTCGAGCATGGTTGCGCGCGAACTCAGACGCCCGGAGCCGCCGGGGTTTCCGGCTCCGGCAAGGGCGTTGGGCCGCTTCCGACGAGGTTGCGCGGGCGTGCAGGCCATCGCGGCGGCAGAATCGGTGAGGCAGATCGCGCGGGTGTCCGCCGCGGTCGTTGCGGCCAGCCCAGGCCCACGTGTCCAAGTCCCCGATGCAGGTCTCCCAGCCCGAGGTCGCCCGGCTCTACGCCGAGCACGCCGGGCGCGTCCATCGGTGGGTCCGCCGCTTCGAGCCGGCCGGCGACGCCACCGAGGTCGTCCACGAGGTCTTCGTCAAGGTGCTCGAGCGGCTCGCGGACTTCCGCGCCGACGCGAGCCCCACGACCTGGCTGTACCGCGTGACCACCAACCACTGCCTCAACCGCCTGCGCGATCGCGGTCGCCGGGCGCAGCTGTGGCAGCAGCACGCCGGCGCGCTGTGGCAGGCCGACTCGGCCGGCGCCGATCAAGAGACCGTCGCGCTGCTGACCGAGCTGTGGGGCGGCCTCGACGACGAGCTGGCCGAGACCGGTATCTACTACTTCATCGACGGGATGACGCACGCGGAGATCGCCCGCATCGTCGGCTGCTCCGAGCGCACCGTCGGCAACCGCATCGAACGCATCCGCAAGGCCGCAGAGGCGGCGACCAAGGGAGCCCCATGAACGAGCAGCACCGCGACCTGTTCGCGCGCGACGGCCATCTGACCATGCTGTCGCTCGATCGCTACGACGTCGGCGAGCTCGACCCTGGCCAACGTCACGGCATCGAGATCCATGTCGAACACTGCGAGCGCTGCCGCGGTCGGCTTGCGGTGGTGTGCGATCGATCGCTGTCGCTCACGCCCCCGATCCTCGCCGCGGCCGCCCGCAGCAGCACCGGCAGCGCCACGGTCGCGTACCTGACCGCCACCGCCGCGGTCGCGCTCGCGGCGGGTCTGGTGCTGGGCGTGGGCTCGGCGTTGTGGCCGGCACCGCAGGCGGCGCGCGAGGCCCCGGCGGAGTCGAGCCACATGGCCAGCGCGTACACCAGCGTCGCGCAGGAGTACAACGACGCCGACGCGCTGGAGCTCGAGCTCGAGCGCACCCAGCGGGACGCCGCGATCGTGACCACGCCGGTCGGCGACGGTTGGCTCGGGGTCTACGCGCTCGACGAGATGGCGGCCGGCGGCGACACCGATGGCGGCGGCGAAGCCACCGTCGCGGCGGTGCTGTGGCGCGGCCGCGCCAGCAGCGACGGTGTCCGCGTCGCGGTGCCGCGTCGTTTCGCCGAGCGCCCGCTGGTGGCGGTGCTGTGCCCGGCGCCGTTCTTGCCCGAGCCCGGCGAGGTCTTCGCACCCGAGCCCGACTGTGCCGTCCGCGATCAGCGACCGTAGGGCCGCGAGATCACGCAGGCGTTGAGACCACCGACGCCCATCGAGAGCTTGCCGACGTAGCCCGGCGCGACCTCGCCGCCGTCGCGGAACACGAAGCGCTCGTGCAGCTTGCGGATCTCCGGGTGCAGCTCGTGCGGCGCGATGGTGGTGGGAAAGTCGCGACCCGTGGCGTGACCGAGGTACTGCGCGGTGAGCTCCCAGCCGCCGCCCGCACCCATGCCGTGGCCGAAGCTGCCCTTGCGCGCGCTGAAGCGGCAGCTCGCGGGCAGCACGTCGCGCAGCAGCGCGATCTCGTTGTGGTCACCCGGCGTGCCGGTCGCGTGCATGTCGAGCTCGACCAGCGCGTCGGCGGCGATGCCCGCGTCGCGCAGGGCCAGGCGGATGGCCGCGGTCGCGCCGTCCTTCGACGGCGTGATGATGTGGTCGGCGTCGGCGGTGATCCCGACCGCGATCGGCTCGAGCCCCAACGGGCGCCAGCCCTTGGCGAGGTAGTGCTCGAGATCGCCGAGGATCCAGATGGTCGCGCCGCCGGCGACGTGGGTGCCGCGCATGCCGGTGAGCGGCTTGGACACCGTGCCGTCGTGGGAGAGCACGCGCGCGTTGTAGAACGCGCCGACGCGATGGGGTTGGGCGCAGGGTCGGCGGCGCCGACGACCACGAGCTTGGCCTCGCCGCGACGGATGGCCTCGAGCCCGAGCTTGAGCGCGAAGCCGAAGGTCGAGCACGCGGCGAACGGCGCGAAGCACATGCCGCGGATCTGCCCCAGCATCGAGATCTGCGACGATGCGCTCGAACCGATGTTCCACAGCGCCGAGGGCGAGACCTCTTCCCACGGCGCCTCGGGTGCGCCCCAGCTGGCCCGCAGCGCCCGCAACGCCCGCTGCTTGTGCTTGATGACCGCGGCCTTGGCCGACTCGACCTCGCCCTCGAGATCGACGCCTTCGATCTCGCGCAGCGCGTCGAGGTAGACCGCCAGGCGATCCGATCGCCGGGCCCAGAACGCCCACCACGTCTCCTCGGCGGCGTCGCGATCGAGCTCCGGCACCGCAGCGGGATCGGGCGGCGCGTCCGCTGCGATGCTGCCCGCGAGGTGCTCGCGCAGCGCCGCGTTGCGCTCCGGCTGGGCCCAGAAGCGATTCCACCGCCGCTGCGTCCGCTCGAGCGAACGGCCGATCTCGTCGTAGGTCGGCAGGTCCGACAAGCCGCCGCCGACGATGACCTGGGCCTGCTCCCGCAGCGCCTGCAGCTCGGCCTCGATGCCGGGGTTCTGTCGCAGCGCCTGCACGAACGCGCCGATGCCGAACTTGGTCGGTCCGCCGAACTTGCGATCGATCAGCGGGAAGCGGCTGGGCGGGAAGCGCTCGTCGATCCAGGCCTTGTAGTCGGCGAAGTCGAACGCGGGCTCGCCCACGAGGAAGTTGGACGGGCCGAAGCCCTCGAAGCGCGACAGCCAGCTGTCCGGCCGCGCCATGACCTCGGCGAAGGTGTCGACGTCGCGCGCCCCTGGCGCGACCAGACCCCAGCCGAAGACACCGATGCGACGCGCGGACATGTTCGCGTCGGTTGTAGCCGAGGGCCCCGCGCGCGGGGCCGGCATCGCGCCACGACCGTCCGCGCCCACGCGCGCACGCGATTCAACCGATCGGTCAGCCGACGCCCTCGCCGAAGTACTCCTGGCAGATCGCCGGCGGCGGCGGCTCGCAGGTGTTGCTGTCGACGTCGCACACGTACGGGGCCTGGCACACGCGCGCGCCCGCACAGTCGTCGTGCAGCCCCGGCACGGCGGCGCAGAAGCCCGCAGGGCAGTAGCCGCTGGCGCAGAAGCGGTGCCCGGTGCACGGCTCGCCCAGCTCGCGGCGCGCCACGCAGAGCGCCTCGCCGGTGTTGGGATCGAACTCGCACTGCGAGTCGTCCGCGCAGACCCCCTGCACGCACGGCATGCCCGCGCTCGGGCGCGTCACGCAGCGGGCGCCGCCCTCGTCGTAGAAGCAGACCTCGGCAGCGCCGCAGCGATGCCCACCGCAGTCGTCCTGCCCGGTGTCGAGGCACGGATCGACGCAGCGCTCGAGACACGGCTCCACCTCGCAGACGTACTCGCAGACCAGGCCCTGGGCGCAGTCGTCGAAGCCGTCGGCGCGGGTGCACTGCGCGCCCGGGCGCAGATCGCCGTGCAGCGGCTTGCACGGCCGCGTGCAGCCGGCCTCGGGCTGGCTACGGCCGCCGCAGCCGCGCTCGTCGAGCGCCGCGACGTACTCGCCGAAGCACGACGGGTCGTACGCGAGCCCGGTGCGCTGCTGGGTCTCCATGAGGTTGTCGACCATGACACCGACCTCGTCGGTGCAATCGTCGATGCTGGCGTACACGCTCGCGGGGCACTCGCACGCCTCGATGCGCTGGCAGAACGCGCGATCGAGCGTGGCCTCGGCCCGCTCGAGCGGCACGCCTGCCGGCTCGTCGTCATAGCAGCTCGCCACCACGGCCATCGCCGCGCACACCATCGAGATCGTCCACGTCCGTCGCATCGTCCAAGCCATCCACATCGCACCGCGAACGGCGGCGCGTGCCGATCAGCATAGTCGAAGCCTGGCCGCCGCGCCGGCACGGCTGCGCGCAAGCCCTTCGGCCGTGCCGCCCGGGGCTTGCGCCCGCGCCTGGGACCCCGCGGGCCGCCGAAGGACCGCGGGGCCGCGGCCCCGGCCCGGCGGGCCCGCGACGTCGTCAGCAGAACTCGTCCGAGCCGTCGCCGCAGTCGTAGTACCCGTCGCAGTAGTAGTCGCCCGGGATGCACTCGCCGCTGCCGCAGGTGAACTCGCTGAAGTCGCAGCCTTGCTGCTGGCCGCAGCCGGGGCCGGCCTCGTCGGAGCCGTCGCCGCAGTCGTAGTAGCCGTCGCAGTAGTAGTTGCCCGGGATGCACTCGCCGCTGTCGCAGGTCCACTCGTCGAGGCCGCAACCCTGCTGCCCACCGCAGCTGGCGTCGGGCTCGTCCGAGGCGTCACCGCAGTCGGTGTAGCCGTCGCAGTAGTAGTTGTCCGGGATGCACTCGCCGCTTTCGCACTGCCACTGGCCGGCGTCGCAGCCCGCGGGCTGGCAGCTCGGATCGGACTCGTCGGACTGATCGCCGCAGTCGACCACGCCGTCGCAGTAGTAGTTGTCCGGAATGCACTCGCCGCTGTCGCAGGTCCACTGGCCCGCGTCGCAACCCGGGGGCTGGCAGCTCGGGTCCGACTCGTCCGAACCGTCGTCGCAGTCGACGATGGTGTCGCAGTAGTAGTTGCCGGGGATGCACTGCCCGTCGTCGCAGGTCCACTCGTCGCCGCCGCAGGTGCCCCCGCCACCCATGCAGCTGGGATCCGACTCGTCCGAGCCGTCGTCGCAGTCGACGATGGTGTCGCAGTAGTAGTTGCCGGGGATGCACTGGCCGTCCTCGCACGCCCACTCGCCGAACTCGCAGGTGGTGCCGGCGCCACAACCCTCGTCGAGCTCGTCGGAACCGTCCGCGCAGTCGGTGATGGTGTCGCAGTACCAGTTGTCCTGGATGCACTGGCCGTTGTCGCACTGCCACTCGCCGGCGTCGCACGACTGCGGCATGCAGGTGCCGTCGGGCTCGTCCGAGCCGTCGGCGCAGTCGACGATGCCGTCGCAGTTCCACGCGCTCTGGATGCACTTACCGTCGGTGCACGTGAACTCGTCGGCCTCGCAGCCGGCCGCGCCGCAGCTCATGCCTTCGGGCTCGTCCGAGCTGTCGTTGCAGTCCTCGACGCCGTCGCAGAACCAGTTGGCCGGGATGCACTGACCGCTGTCGCACGGCATCTCGCCCTCGTCGCAGGTGGCGTTGCCGTCGCAGTGGGCCTCGTCGTTGCCGCTGTCGCAGTCCTCTTCGCCGTCGCACTCCCACCACGCCGGGATGCACGAGTGATCGCTGCACTCGAACGTCAGCAGCGGCACGCAGCCGCCCTGACCGCCGCCGGGGTTGCCACCGCCACCGCCACCGCCGCCACCACCGGGGTGGTTGCCGTTGGCGCACAGCTGCGCGTTCTCGTCGGACGAGTCGCCGCAGTCGGCCATGCCGTTGCACACGCGCACGCTGGGGATGCAGTCACCGTCGCCGCACTTGAACTCGGTCGGGCCGCAACCCATCGCGTCGCACAGCGGGTTCTGTGGCGGCTCGTCGCTGCCATCGGGGCAGTCGGCGTTGCCGTCGCAGCGGCGCACCATCGGGATGCACGTCCAGTCCTTGCACGTGAACTCGGTGACGAGGTTGCAGCCCTCGGCCTGGCACGAGGCGTTGAGCGGGGCCTCGTCGGTCTTGTCTCCGCAGTCGGGCTCGCCGTTGCACACGCGTGCAGCCGGGATGCACTCGCCGTCGCCGCACTGGAACTCCTCTTCGCCGCAGGCGGCCACGCCGGTGGTGCCCTCGTCCGCGGTGTCGCTGACCGAGCCACCCGAGCTGTCGAAGCCGCCGTCGGTGTCGCCGTCGGTGTCGCCCTCGGTCGCGGTCATGCCCACGCTGGTGAAGCCGACGCTGGTGCCCTGGTTGCCCTCGCCACCCTTGGCGCAGCCGAAGGTGACCCAGCCCAGTGCGAAGAGCGCGGAGAGACGATGCGTTGCCAGACGACGTGCCATGGTTCCCTGCCGTGCGCCCGTGCGGCCGCACCCTGCCCTATCTAAGGGTTGCGCGTTGCGGACCCCCGGTTCACGAGACGTCGGATCGGACCTTCGCTTCCGGACCGGCCGCGCCGCGCGCATGTGCGATCGCGAGCCACGGGCGCCGCGCGAAGTAGCTCCGCGTCAGCGCCGCCACCTGACCGGAGAGCAGCCACAGCGCCAGCAGATTCGGCAGCATGGCCACGCCCAGCATCGCGTCGCCGAGGGTCCACGCCACCGGCAGTGGCAGCACCGCGCCGACGAAGTGCATCCCGACGTAGACCGCTCTGTAAGGCTGCACAACCTTCGGGCCTCCGACGAACAGCGCGCAGCGTTCGCCGTAGTAGCACCACGAGATCGCGGTCGAGATGCCGAAGAGCAGCACGCTGACGAGCACGAGGTGGTGCCCGACGTCCGCGATCGGCGCGAGCCCGCGGCGGAACGCCATCATCGTGAGCGGGGCGCCGCTCTCGGCCGCGGCGCCGTGCAGCTGCACCGGCTCGCCCGCGGCATCGATCGCGCGCCGCGTCGCGGGCTCGATCGTGCCGCTGAACGGATGCGCCAGCGCGGCGTCGACGAAGACGCGATCGACCGGCGCGTCGTGCCACGCGAGCTCGACCTCGCCCTCGACCACGCCTTGGTCGACCTGCACGCGCGCGGGCGGCTCGACCCGACGCGGCACGCCGTCGTCGTCGCGCCGGACCCACGACAGGTCGCCGCCGCCCAGCGGCAGCTCGGTCGGTGTGCGCGCGTGCCAGGCCCCGGTGACGATCACGACCAGCGCGGTGATCGTGCAGATCACGATGGTGTCGATGAAGGGCTCGAGCAGCGCGACGCTGCCCTCGGAGCAGGGCTCGTCGGTCTTGGCCGCGGCGTGGGCGATGGGCGCGGAGCCCTGGCCGGCCTCGTTGGAGAACAGCCCGCGTCGCACACCCCACATCATCGTGACCACCAGCGCGCCCGCACCAGTGCCCGCGACACCTGCGGTCGGCGAGAACGCCTCGCGCACCACCAGCGCCAACGCAGGGCCCACGCGATCGACGTGCAGCGCCAGCACCGTCATGCCCGCGACGACGTAGAGGATCGCCATCGCTGGCGCGAGCACGGCCGAGACCCGCGCGATGCGACCGATGCCACCGAGCACCACCGCGCCGACGATCGCGGCGGTGCCCAGGCCGATGGCCCAGTGCGGCAGCGACAGCGTGCTCGCGAAGGTGTCGGCGATGGTGTTGGCCTGCACGCCGTTGCCCGTCAGCATCGCCGTGGTCCCGAGCATGATCGCGAACACGTAGGCCAGCGGCTGCAACCGCGTCGGCAGCCCCCGGGCGATGGCGTACATCGGACCGCCCGCGACCGTGCCCTGGGTCCCGGCGCGCTCACGACCGAGATCGCGGTAGCGCAGCGCCAGCACGACCTCGGCGTACTTCGTCGCCATTCCGACCAGCGCGGTCATCCACATCCAGAACAGCGCGCCCGGACCACCCCAGTGGATCGCGATCGCGACCCCCGCGATGTTGCCGATGCCGACCGTGGCGGACAGCGCGGTCGAGAGCGCCTGGAAGTGTGAAACATCGCCGGGGTGGTCTGGGTCGTCGTAGCGGCCGGTCGCGACGCGCACGCCGTGGCCGAAGCGCCGCAGCTGGACGAAGCCCAGCCGCAGCGTCAGGAACGCGCCCGTGCCCAGCAACGCCAGAACGAGGAACGGAATGGTCTCGCCGCCCGCTTCGATGCCCGACTTCCACACCCACTGGTCGAGCCGCTCGATCGCGCTGCGCAGGCTCTCCATCGCTGGCGGCCATGGTACACCGGGGCCGTCCATGGCCTCGCGTCCGCTTCGTCGCCACCGCGTCTTCGTCGTGCTCGCCTGTGTCACGCTGGCGTGCGCACCCGCCGGCTGCACCCGCCGCGCCGGCACCACGCCGCCACCTGGCGACGCGCAGGCCCAGGCGCAGACCCACGACGACGACGGCCTGCAGCTCGCGAGCACGCCGGCGAGCGAGCCGCCGCGCAAGCCCGGCGAGCCCGAGCCGCCCAAGTGGGACGTCGAGCAGCCGACCGGCCCGGCGAAGCAGGTCGCGATCGACACCGACGAGGGCACGTGGATGAGCCTCGACGTCAGCCCCGACGGCAAGACCGTGGTGTTCGATCTGCTGGGTGATCTCTACACCGTGCCGATCGGCGGCGGCGAGGCCACTGCGCTGACCGAGGGCATCGCGTGGGACATGCAGCCGCGCTACTCGCCCGACGGCCGCTTCATCGCGTTCACCAGCGATCGCGACGGCGCCGACAACATCTGGGTGGTGCCCAACCCCGCACGCGCGGCCGCGGACGCGCGCACGCCCGTGCAGGTGACCAAGGAGGACTTCCGCCTGCTCAACAGTCCGGCGTGGAGCCCCGACGGCAAGTACATCGTCGCGCGCAAGCACTTCACCGCCGAGCGCAGCCTCGGCAGCGGCGAGCTGTGGCTGTTCCACGCCGCCGGCGGCAAGGGCGTGCAGCTCACCGAGAAGCCCGGCGACCAGAAGGACGTGGGCGAGCCCGCGTTCTCGCCCGACGGTCGCTACGTCTGGTTCAGCCAGGACATGACCCCGGGCGCGAGCTTCGAGTACAACAAGGACCCCCACGGCGGCATCTACTCGATCCGTCGGTTCGACCGCGAGCTCGGTGACATCGACACCATCCTCGACGGCCCCGGCGGCGCGGTGCGGCCGACGCCCTCGCACGACGGCGCGTCGCTGGCGTACGTGCGCCGCGACGGCCTGCACACCGTGTTGGTGGTGCACGATCTGCAAAGCGGCGCCGAGCGGGTGATCGACTACGGCCTCGATCGCGACATGCAGGAGACCTGGGCCATCCACGGCGTCTACCCGGCGTTCGCGTGGACGCCCGACGACCGCGCGATCGTGTACTGGGCCGGCGGCAAGCTGCGGCGGGTCGACGTCGCGAGCGCCAAGCGCAGCGACATCCCCTTCCACGTGAAGTCGACCCGCACCGTGCGCGAGGCGCTGCGGTTCCCCATCGAGGTCGCGCCCGATCGCTTCCACACCAAGATGCTGCGCGACGTCGAGGTCGCGCCCGACGGCAAGGCGGTGGTGTTCCAGGCCCTGGGCCACGTGTGGATCCGCGAGCTGCCCAGCGGCAAGGCCCGGCGACTCACGCGCGACGACGACGTGTTCGAGTTCGAGCCGTCGTTCTCGCGCGACGGTCGTCAGGTGGTCTACACCGCATGGCGCGACGACACCCTCGGCTCGGTGCGCGTGGTGCCGCGCAGCGGCGGCCGCGGTCGCACGATCTCGCGCGAGCCCGGTCACTGGGTCGAGCCGACCTTCGCGCCCGACGGCAAGACCGTGGTCGCGCGCCGCGACAGCGGTGGCGGCGTGCTGTCGCAGCGCTGGTCGCACGAGCGCGGCCTGTTCGCGCTGCCGATCGCGGGCGGGGTCGCGTCGCTCGTCAGCCTGCACGGTCGCGCGGCGCACTTCGGCGCCGGCTCCGATCGGGTGTTCTTCGTCGACGTCGACGGCGGCAAGGACGGCAGCAAGGTCGTGCTGCGATCCATCGCGATGCCGCCGCAGGGCGCCGGCCCGCGGCCGCGTCACCGCGTCGAGCCGCGGACCCACGCGCGCAGCGAGATGGCGACCGAGCTCGCGGTCTCGCCCGACGGCCGCTGGCTGGCCTTCCGCGAGGGCTTCAACGCCTACATCACGCCGCTGCCGGCCACCGGCGACAAGCCCATCGACGTCGGGCCCAAGGCCGACGGCCTGCCGGTCGCGCGCGTGAGCAAGGACGCCGCCGAGTACCTGCACTGGTCGGGTGACTCGACGCGGCTGCACTGGACCCTCGGACCGGAGCTGTTCACACGCGAGCTGAAGCAGGCGTTCGTGTTCGTCGAGGGCGCACCCGAGACCCTGCCCGAGCCGCCGGCGCGCGGGCTCGACATCGGCTTCGACGTCGACACCTGGGCGCCCAAGGGCAAGCTCGCCTTCGTCGGCGCCAAGCTGGTCACGATGAAGGGTGATCAGGTGATCGACGACGGCGTCGTCGTGGTCGACGGCGATCGCATCGTCGCGGTCGGCCGCCGCGGTGAGGTCACGATCCCCGCCGGCGCCAAGCAGTTCGACGTGCGTGGCATGACGCTCGCGCCGGGCCTGGTCGACGTGCACGCCCACGGGCCCCAGGCCGGCCACGGCGTCACGCCGCAGGACAATCCCCTGCACTACGCCGAGCTCGCGTTCGGCGTGACCACGACCCACGATCCGTCCAACGACACCGCCGAGATCTTCGCCGCGGCCGAGATGCAGCGCGCCGGCCTCATCACCGCGCCGCGCATCTTCTCCACCGGCACGATCCTCTATGGCGCGAAGGCGCCGTTCCGCGCCGTCATCGACAGCCTCGACGACGCGCGCGCGCACCTGCGGCGGATGAAGGCGGTCGGCGCCTTCAGCGTGAAGAGCTACAACCAGCCGCGACGCAACCAGCGGCAGCAGGTGATCGCGGCCGCGCGCGAGCTGGGCATGATGGTGGTGCCCGAGGGCGGCTCGCTGTTCCAACACAACATGACCATGGTGGTCGACGGCCACACCGGCATCGAGCACGCCACGCCCCTGGCCAAGGGCTACCGCGACGTCGCGCAGCTGTGGTCGGGCACCGAGGTCGGCTACACGCCGACCATCGTCGTCGGCTACGGCGGGTTGTGGGGCGAGAACTACTGGTACGCGCACACCAACGTGTTCGACCACGAGCGCCTGCGTCGATTCGTCGATCCGCGCAGCATCGACGCGCGGGCGCGGCGGCGGCCCCTGGCCAGCCGCGGCGACTGGAACCACATCGACATCGCCAAGCTGTGCAAGCAGCTGCTCGATGCGGGCGTCGAGATCCAGCTGGGCGCCCACGGCCAGCGCGAGGGCCTGGCGGCGCACTGGGAGCTGTGGAGCTTCGTGCAGGGCGGCATGACGCCGCACGAGGCCCTGCGCGCGGGCACGCTGGCGGGCGCGCACTACCTCGGACTCGACCGCGACCTCGGTTCGATCGAGGTCGGCAAGCTCGCCGATCTCATCGTGATCGAGGGCGACGTGCTGTCGGACATCCGCAGGAGCGAGAACGTGCGCTACACCGTGGTGGGCGGGCGCGTGTTCGATGCGCGCACCATGGACGAGCTCGCGCCGGGCTCGCGCAAGCGCCCGACGTTCCCGTGGGAGCGCGGGGGCCGGGGCGGCGTCAGCCACAGCGCCGGCCACGGCGACTGACGTACCATGGCGGGCGCATGGTCTGCCGCCACCAGGAGCTGCGCGACGCCGGCCGCGAGACCGCGTTCACCATCGATGCAGCGCGGCTGACCTTCGGCCGCGACTGCCTCGAAGAGCTCGGCGAGCGCGCGGCGGCCGTGGGCCTGCGGCGGGTCGCGCTGTTCACCGATCGCACGATCCACCGCCTGCCGCACCACGCCCGCGCGCACGAGAGCCTGCGTCGCGCGGGCCTCGAGGTCGTGACCTTCGACGAGGTCGAGATCGAGCCGACCGACACGTCGATCGCCGAGGCGGCCCGCTTCGCCCGCGACGTGCAACCCGACGGCTACGTCTCGCTCGGCGGCGGCTCGGTGATCGACACCTGCAAGCTCGCCAACCTGCTGGCCGAGCACGGCGGCACGCTCTCCCGCTTCGTCGCAGCGCCATGGGGTGACGCGCTCGCGGTGCCGGGACCGCTCGCACCGCACCTGGCCTGCCCGACCACCTGCGGCACCGGCAGCGAGGTCACCGGCATCGCGGTGTTCGATCTGCTCGCGCACGAGGTCAAGACCGGAGTCGCCTCGCCGTGGCTGCGACCCAGCGAAGCCCTGGTGGATCCGGAGTGCACCCGCACGCTGCCGCGGCAGGTCGTCGCCGCCAGCGGCATGGACGTGCTGTCGCACGCGCTCGAGTCCTTCACCGCGCGGCCGTTCACCGCGCGCGCGGCCCCGGCCCGACCGACCGCGCGACCGCTGTCGCAGGGCCGCAATCCCTGGAGCGACCTCGGCTGCGCCGCGGCGCTGCAGATCCTCGGCCGCCACCTCGTCGACGGCGTGTGCGAGCCCGAGGCCGACGACGCGCGTGAGCAGCTCGCGTGGGCCGCGAGCCTGGCCGGGGTCGCGTTCGGCAATGCCGGCGTGCACGGGCCCCACGGCATGGCCTACGCCGTCGCGGGCCGCGTGCGCGACTACCACTGCGCGGGCTACCCCGCCGGCGCGATGGTGCCGCACGGCATCGCGGTGATCGTGAGCGCGCCGGCAGTGTTCCGCCACAGCGCGGCGACCGATCCGCAGCGCCACCTGCAGGCCGCCGCGTGGCTCGGCGCCGACGTGCGCGACGCGGGCCCGGCCGACGCGGGCGAGCTGCTGTCGCAGCGTCTGGTCGAGCTCATGCGCGCGCTGTCGCTGCCCAACGGCCTCGGTGGTATCGGCTACGGCGCGGACGACGTCGCCGCGCTCGCGACCGCGACCGCACCGCAGGCGCGACTGCTCGACAACGCCCCGTGCCCGCTCGACCACGCGACGCTCGAGCAACTGTTCACCGCGGCGCTACGCTACTGGTGACGCGCCGCCCCGAAGCGCCCATGGACGACACCCTCGATACCATCGACCGCTACCCCTACGTGGTCCCCATCGCGACGCGATGGAGCGACAACGACGTCTACGGCCACGTCAACAACGCGATCTACTACAGCTACTTCGACACCGCCGCGAACCTCGTGCTCATCCGCGAGGGCGGGCTCGATCCGGCGAGCTCGGCCGTGATCGCCCTGGTGGTCGAGTCGCACTGCCGCTACCGCCGACCGCTGGCCTACCCCGAGCCGATCCGCGCCGGCGTGCGCGTCGATCGCCTGGGCCAGCGCGCGGTGACGTGGGGCATCGCGATCTTCGACGCGGTCGACGATCGCGCCGCCGCCAGCGGCACCTTCGTGCACGTGTTCGTCGATCGCGTGCACCGCCGCGCGGTCGCAATGCCCGAGCCGATCCGCGCCGCGCTGCAGCGGCTGCAGCCGCCCGGCGCCGGCTGACGCTCAGCGCCGCAGCAACAGCAGGCCGCTGCCGACGATGACCAGGGCCCCGAGCACGGTCGGCAGGTCGGGCCACACGTGCCACAGCGCGAGGTCCAGGCCCACGCCCCAGGCCAGCGCGGTGTACTCGAGCGCAGCGATGGTCGCCGGCGGACCCATGGCGAACGCGCGGGTCATGGCCCACTGCCCCAACGCCCCCGCCGCACCGACGCCGACGATGATCGGCACGTGCGCCGCGGCGATCGGCACCCACCCCGGCCACGCGAGCGCGCCGGCGGCGAGCGTCAGCAGCACGGTCAACCACCACACCATTGCCCCGGTGCCGTCGCTGCGCGCCAACACGCGCACGGTGATCGCCGACAACGCATAGCACGCGGCGGCCACGATCATCGCCGCACCCGCGGCAGTGAAGAGCCCTTCGCCGCTGGGGCGCAACACCACCAACACGCCCGCGATGCCGAGCGCGATGGCGATCCACGCCCGTGCCGTGGGCCGCTCGCCCAGCAGCGGGGCCGACAACGCCCCGACCAGGATCGGCCCCACGAAGAACACGGTGTAGGCCGTCGCCAGCGGCATGGTGTCGAGCGCGAACACGAAGCTGCCCATCATGGTCGTGCTCAGCGCGCCGCGCAGCAGGTGCAACGGCCAGCGTACGCGCAGCATCGTGCGCACCGTCGCGCGCGGCAGCACCCACACCGCCACGAACGGCAGCGCCGCCGCGCCGCGCAGCGCGGCGATCTGCAGCGGCGGATAGTGCGGCACGAGCAGCTTGAGGCCCGCGTCCATCAGCGCGAACACGCCCACCGCGACCAGCATGACGACGATGGCGCGGGTGTGGCCGCCCGGGGCCGGCTGCACGCTCACTGCCAGCAGAGCTCCGCGACGATGGCGTCGCGCAGGGTGAAGTCCTGCTCGTCGAGCTCGAGCACCGCGAAGGACTCCTGCGGCCACACCAGGTTGCCGTTGCACGACGCGAAGTGGTGCGAGTCCTCGAGCCGGATCTGCGTGAAGTCCGGGCTACCCGCCCACATCAGCGCGTTGGACAGCGGCGGCCCGCGGCCCTGGTCCTCGCAGATGTTCTCGCGGCAGCGCGTGCGGCGGAAGACCACGCCGTCGCTGCCGGCGTAGTCGGAGAAGCAGCCGTTGCCCATGCGGATGGCGTCGACGTCCTCGACCAGGCCCAGCGCCATGCCACCGTCGAAGATGACCCCGACCCCCGAGGGCGAGTTGTTGCCGTCGATCAGACCGCGACGGATCTCGACATCGTCGGACTGGTACACGTTGACGTTGTCTTCGGGCCACGAGCCCGGCGGGTTGACGACCGAGAAGTCCTGCAGCACCGCGCGATCGCTCTTGTCGAACTGCGCCAGCTGCCCGCGCGGGAACGGGCCGCGGAAGTCGTGGCCTTCGATGCGCGACAACGTCGCGTCCGGGCACTCGAGCAGGTAGGCGCCGCTCGAGCCCCGCAGCAGCCGCAGCTCGGTGGCCTGCAGCCGCGCCGAGCCGAAGCACGACAGGTTGACCAGCTCGTCGCTGGGGTTCGCGCCCTGCACGGGCGCACCAGTGTGCTCGATCGCGACCCGCTCGATCACGGCATCGTCGGCGCCGCTGAGCGCGATTCCGGGACCGCCGGCGTGCTCGATCCACACGTCGCGGATCACCACGTTCGCGAAACCATCGACGGCGATGGCGGGGCCGTCGGTGGAGACGATGTGCAGCCGTTCGATGATCTGCCCGTCGGCCGACGCGACCACCGGCCCGCTGTCGCTCAGCGTACACGCCGGTGCACCGGTGCTGTCGCTGCCGCCGTCGCTGCTCGACGATCCCGGCGCCGCGCCCGACGACTCGTCCTGTGCACCGCTCGAGCTGCTCGACGACGCGAGGCCGGTGCTGCTGCTGCTGCTGCTGCCGCCGGCACCGGTGCTCGCGGTGGTGTCCGCGCCATCGGCGGGCGTCGGGTCGTCGGCGCAGCCCGCGAGCGCGAACGCGAGGATCCCGAGCTGCCGCGCCGCGCCGTGCACGGCACGAGTGTTCCCCGCGGCGACCCGCGCCGCAACCATGCGGCACGGCGCTGCACGGCCGCGGGTTCAGGGCAGGCCGGGACAGTCGATCGCCTGGTTGGCCGACAGCTGGCAGGTCACCGCCAGCACCGCGCCTTCGGGTGCGGGCAGACCCGCGCGGCGGTGCAGCAGCAGCTGCAGGTTCCAGCCGTCGTCGGCGCACGCCGGCGCGAGCGCGTCGCCGGAGCGCGTCTGGTAGCAGAGGTCGGCGCCGTCGGGCACGACGTCACCCTCGCACGGCGGCACCTCGGTCTCGACGACCGAACCGCCGCCGAGATCGGGTGCCTGTTGTACCACCGTGCACAGCGGGTCGAGCCCCTCGGTGGTCGGGTCCGAGTCCGCGACGCACACCGGCACGCAGCCGTTGGACAGCTGTCCGCGCACCGCGTCCGCGATCGCCTGCATCGCGCCGTCGTAGCTGGACTCGCAGATCGAGTGCAGGTTGCGCGCGCCACCGACCGCGAAGGACTCGGCGAACTCGCGCTCGCGCACCGGCGGACGCCCGCGGATGGGGTTGGGTAGCGCGGACTCGTCGGCGCAGCCCGCCGCGATGCCGAAGTCGATCTGTTCGGCGGGGTCGACCGAGTTGGCGTAGATGATCTCGGCCGAGCCGTCGTCGTAGCCCGGCGGCACCCCGACGATCTCGCTCACGATCACCTCCGCGCCCGGCCGCAGCTGGGCGGAGAGCTCCTCGAGCTGCTGCACGAAGTCGACGTAGCGCGACAGCGGCTGCAGCACCGCCGCGCCGTCGGCCACGTCGACGTTGCCGCTGGTGTCCTTGTTGCTCGACACGCAGCCGTCGTAGGGCGCACCGTCGCCCTCGCACAGCACGCCCGCGTTCCAGCACACCGCCGAGCTCGGCGCGGCTGCGTCGGGATCCGACCAGAAGACGGTCGTGCCGCCCATCGACTCGGGCAAGAAGATCTCCTGGTACGTGTCGACGTAGGAGCAGTCGACCTCGTCGCTGACGACCACCAGCGCGAGCACGGCGCCCGCGCGCAGGAAGCCATACGCGGGGTCCTGGGCGCTCTGCGAGCGCAGCATCGCCTTGTACATCGACTCGAGGTGGGACTCGAAGCCGCAACCCGCGATGCCCTGCGGTGCCGCGCACGCGGCCGCCTGGGCCAGGTCGCCCTGCACGTTGGCGACGCCGGCGGTCTGCTCGAGCCAGGGTCGCTCGCGCGGCGTCGGGTCGTACGCGGTGGTCGTCGGCGTGATCGCGAGCGAGTCGAGCGTGCACACGTCGTTGCACGCCACCGCGGTCGCATCGACCGGCGGCTGGCCCTCGAACACGAACTGCCCCGGTCGCTCGCGACAGCTCTGGAGCACCAGCGCGCCGGCCTCGGGCGTGGTCGCCCCGCACCACGGGTTGCCGTTGTCGGTGGTGGTGAAGCCCAGCCGCAGATCGGCGGGACGATCGGGGTCGGCCAGGGCCCCGAGCAACGTCGGCATCGCCTGCGCGAGTCGCCCCTGCGCCGGCCCCATCGAGCCCGAGTTGTCGACGACGAAGAGGATGTCGACCGCGTCGTTCGCCGGCAATGTCACCGCGCCACCGCCCTCGCCGCCGGTCGCGTCGACGCTGCCGCCTTCGACGCTACCGCCCCCGCTGCTGCTGCCCGAGTCCGCGCCGCCCGAGCCGTCGGCGTCGCCACCGGTGGGCACGCGGCTCGTGCACGCCGCGAGGAACAGACACGGGAACAGGACCCCGAACCACCGAGCTTCACACATACGAGACCTCCGGGCGCCTCGCCAGCGCCAACCCAACCCACGCAGCCTACCACGGGTGTGGGGCGGCGCCCCGGTTCGCGCGCGGCCGCGCGCGGCCGCGCCATCGCTGCGCTCGACGTCCGCCGCCGCCGCGCGCCATACTGCGAGCCGCCGCGATGCAGTGGGTGTCCCAGAGCAGCGATGCGTCCAGCTTCGCGGACGCGCTCGAGCAGACCGCGTCCGCGCTCGAGACCGGTCTCGGGGGATCGCCCCCCGACATCGTGCTTGCGTTCGTCTCGCCCCACCATCGCGAACACTTCGATCGACTGCCCGAGGCCGTCGCTCGCCGCTGTGGCACGCCGGTGGTCGTCGGATGTTCCGCCGGCGGTGTCATCGGTGGTTCGCACGAGCGCGAGCGGACGCCGGCGCTGGCCCTGATCGGCGCGATGCTGCCGGCGGTCTCGGTGCGGCCGTTCCACTGCGGTGCGGCAGCGCTGCGCGACCGCGACCCGGACGCGCCCTCGTGGACCGAGCGCGTGGGGCTGTTGCCGTCGGAGACCGAGGCGGTGCTGCTCATGCCCGAGCCGTTCGGCTGCGACATCGCTGCGCTGCTGCACAGCTTCGACGTCACCTACCCCGACGCCACGAAGATCGGCGCGGTCGCCTCGGGCGGCACGCGCCCGGGCGAGGTCGCGCTGTTCGCCACCGGCGCGTGCATGCGCGACGGCGTGGTCGGGCTCGCGCTGGGGGGCAACCTCGTGGTCGACAGCCTGGTCGCGCAGGGCTGCCGCGCGGTCGGCGAGCCGATGTTCGTGACCCGCGCCGAGGACAACCTCGCGCTGCAGCTCGACGGCCGCTCGGCCGCGCGGGTGTTGCAGGATCTCTACGAGCGCAGCGGCCCCGCCGATCGCGAGGCCATGCGCGGCGCGTTGTTCGTGGGCATCGTGGGCGAGCCCGGCCACGAGCGCTACGGCACCGGCGACTTCCTCGTGCGCAACATCGTCGGGCTCGACGCGCGCAGCGGCGGGCTCGCGGTCGCCGCCCGCGTGCGCGTGGGCACCGTGGTGCAGTTCCATGTCCGCGACGCACGGGCCTCGGCCGACGATCTGCGCGCGCACCTGCAGCGCCATGCCGCCGCGGGACCGCGCCCGGCGGGCGTGCTGAGCTTCTCGTGCCTGGGCCGCGGTGTCGGGCTCTACGGCGAGCCGGACTTCGACCTGCGGTGCATCCGCGAGCACCTGGGCGACGTGCCGGTCGGGGGTTTCTTCGGCAACGGCGAGCTCGGCCCCATCGGCGGCGTCCGTGCGCACACCTTCTTGCACGGCTACACCACTGCGCTCGCGCTGGTGCGTCGACGCCACGTCGACTAGGACGACCGCGTCATGCCGTGGATCATGGTCGACATCGAAGCGGACGGGCCCATCCCGGGCGACTACTCGATGATCGCGCTGGGTGCGATCGTGGTCGAGCCCGCGCTCGACCGCTGTTTCCGCGCACAGCTGCGACCCATCAGCGAGCGCTTCGTGCCGCAGGCCCTGGCGGTCTCGGGATTCTCGCGCGAGCAGACCCTCGCGTTCCCCGAGCCGGCGCAGGCCATGGACGCGTTCGTGCAGTGGTTGGCGGGCCTGGCTGGCCGCCCGCGCTTCGTCTCGGACAACAACGGCTTCGACTGGCAGTTCGTGAACTGGTACCTGCACCACTTCGTCGGGACGAACCCGTTCGGCCACAGCTCGACCAACCTGGGGTCGCTGTACAAGGGACTGGTGCGCGACAGCGGCGCGAGCTTCAAGCACCTGCGCCGCACGGCCCACACCCACGACCCGCTCGACGACGCGCGAGGCAACGCCGAGGCCATGTTGGCGCTGCCGGGTCTGGGCCTGAAGATCCGCTTCGATCGCTGAATCGGCGGCCGCGCGTCACAAGCCCGGGTCGGCCGACTCTGACCGGGCGAGACCCGCCATGTTCGCACGCATCCTCTCCACCGCCCTCGCCGCCTTCGTCGCCAGCCCCAGCGCGATGCCGCTCGCCGCCGTCGGCGCGCCGACCATCACCAAGCCCATCCCGATCGACGTGAGCAACATCGCGATCCCGCTGCGGCTGCGCATGAAGGTCACGGTGCTGCAGACCGGCGACAGCAGCGAGGGTCCGGGCAACACCGAGGACGAGATCTACTTCGCGCTCGCCGGGATGACGCGGGTCGCCGGTGCCGAGACCCTGCTCATCCGTCGCACCGTGCGACCGCAGATCTCCCGCGACTTCTGGGAGATGGGATCGCACTCGGCCGAGCGCTTCGAGGCGATCGTGTTCGAGGGCAGCCTCGCGCCGAGCGATCGCGCGGTCTTCGGCGTGTTGCTGGGCGAGCAGGACAACGCCGCGCTCGGAGCCTTGGTGCAGGCGTTCACGCTCGCGGTCACCGGCCTGGTCGAGCGCATGATCGCGGACTACGCCGAGGGCGCGGAGACCACCACCATCTCGGCGGACGAGCTCAGCGGCGAGATGACCAAGCTGGCCAACCAGATGATGGGCGCCGGCGACGAGCTGATGGGCGCGGTCGAGGTCGGCGTCAAGGGCGGCAAGCTCTTCGTCAAGACGCCGGCCAACACCTCGTCGTCGCTGGTGTCGTCGACCAACAAGACGGCCCGGGTCACGTTGTCGGGCGGCGGCGGCAAGTACCAGCTCGATTTCACGCTCGAGCCCTCGGCCGCCGCGCGCCCCACGACGACCACGTTCCTGTCGACCGAGCAGGACGCCTGCGGCCAGACCAACCTGTTCGTCGAGGCCAAGGGCGGCGGCACCGTCAACGTGCTCAAGGGTGACGGCGGCGTGCCCGTGCGCGTGAAGGACGACGTGTTCCACTGGCACTGCGGCAGCATGGGTGAAGACGACAAGACCAACGCCCCCGACGACACCAAGCTGGTCGAGGTCACCCGCGCCGCGTCCGGCAGCCAGATCGAGTGGGACTGCTACCATGAGGCGACCGCGGTGCCGCAGTACAGCTGGTGAGCGCGATCGCGGCCATGCTACGATGCCGGGATGCGCCTGGTCGGTGTCCTGCTCTCGCTGTTCGCGATCTCGTGCTTCAGTGAACACGGCGGGCAGGACGGCGGCGGTGACGGCAGCGACGCCAGCGGCGGCGGATCGAGCGGCAGCGGCTCGAGCAGCGCCGGCACCAGCGCGACCACCACGGCCACGTCCACGGCAGCCGACAGCGGCAGCGCGAGCAGCGAGACCAGCGACACTGCGCCCACCACCGGTGAGGAGTGTCCCGGCGGCTCGGTCCCGGCGCCGCCGATCGTCGCGGGCTGGGATGGAGCCCTACGTGCTCCTGCCCGGCGACGCGCCGGCGTGTCCGCCCGAGCTCGCCGGCGACACACCGGCCATCGTCGCCGTCGAGCCCGTGCCGGCCCCGTGCGAGTGCGGCTGCCTGGGCAGCTGCGACGTCGAGTTCTTCGACGCCGGCGACGAGAGCTGCAGCAGCGCGATCGGCAACATGGGCGTGTTCGACTTCGAGTGCTACGATCTGGAGACGTCGTCGAAGGCCCGCAGCAGCCAGATGCCGGGCGACAACGACTGCAGCTCGCCGACCGCGACGCCGCCCTTGGTCAGCTACGACGGGAGCCACCGCGTGTGCGCGGGCGTGGAGGGCAGCTGCGTGCCGGTCCCCGGCGGCGCGGTCGGACCGTGCCTGCGCAAGCCCGGCATCGCCGAGGGCTGCAGCATCCCGGGCTTGCCACGCATGATCGTCACGATGACCGAGGCGACCATCACCTGCCCCACGTGCGACACGTGCCTGCCCGCGCTCGGCGAGGCGTGTGCGAGCGCCGAGGTCACGCTCTACTCCGACTCGGGCTGCTCCGGGAAGACCAGCAACATCGGCGAGTTCTGCTCGCTCAACCCCGGCGTCTCGGTCTGGCTCGACTTCGAGCTGATGTGCCCGGCGACCGGCGGCGTGATGCCGCAGCCGACCGACCCCGTGAGCTACTGCTGCCCCGAGTGACGTCGCGGCGCCGCGCCCCGCCCACCGCGCACGCATCGTTGTAGGATCGGCGCGCGGCCCCGGCCGGGCAGGAGACCACGATGAGCGTCGACGATCCCCTCAGCGACCTCACCCACGCGCTGTCGCGGTTCCGCGTGGCGAGTACCCCGCCCGACGCGGTGCTCGACGCGATGGTCGCCTTCGCCTACAGCGACGGTCTCGCGTCGCACGCAGAGCTCGAGTACATCGCCGCGCTGCGCTTCGCCGGCGACAGCGAGCGCGCGACCGCAGCGATCGCGCGCTCGACCGAACGCCTGCGCCAAGACGCCGACTTCCGTGCGGCGCTGGGTCGTGTGGGCGCCATGCTCGGCACCGACGACGAACGCGTGGAGGTGCTGGCATTCGCGGTTGCGGTCGCCTACGCCGATCTCGAGATCCAACGCGCCGAGGACCAGGCCATCGCGTGGTTGTGCGATGCGCTGGGCCTGGGCTTCGCCCGCGCGCACGAGGTCTGCGAAGCGGTCGCCGACGCGGTCGAAGCCAACGAGCCGCTCGCACACCTGCCGCCGGACGCGACCCTGCCGCTGACGTTCGTGTCGGGCCTGCGCTGGCCCGGCTTCGCGCGCAGCTGAAGCCGGCCGCGGCGGGCCGGTGGTCGTGCACGCGTCACTTCGGGCCGGTGCACTCGACCTCGGGCGCACCGAGTTGCTCGCATGCGTAGCGCGTCATCACGGTGTTGCCGTTCTCGCAGCAGACCATGGCGCAGGCATCGTCGGGCAGCGGCTTGTCACAGGCGCCGTCGACCAGCATCGCGTCGTCGCCCACCAGGCAGCAACCGCCGGGCTGCTCCTCGATCGTCGGATCCTCCTGCGGCGCATCGCCCTTGGGTGGCTCGGGCACGGTCTCGGAGTAGGTCCGTCCGGTCTGCCAGTTGAACGTGTCGTAGCGCAGCGAGAACGACGACGCGCGCACGCGCGCCTGCTCGCACTGCGCGTCGGTGAGCGCCTCGTGATCGCTGCCGACGTACGGCAGCATCAGGTTGTGCTTGCCGACGTCGGCGTCGACGTGATCGAGCCCCAGCGCGTGGCCCAGCTCGTGCGCGGTCGTCCCCGAGGGCCGACCGTAGTCGACCTCGATGAAGCGCCCTTGCCCCGGCGTGCTGCCGACGAAGCCGCCCAGCAGGTCACTGCTGCACTCCGAGAGGTCGCCGTAGGAGACGAACAGCGGGGCCAACTCGTCGATGTAGGGTGCGATCGGATCCGACGCGGCCGCAAACTCCGCCGCGAGCGCCTGTTCGGGGTCGCCGAAGTTGAGCTCGTTGGTGCTGCAGGGATTCGTCCAACCGGATGGATACGGCGCGACGAAGTAGGCCACGACCTGGAACTGGATGCCGCACTGCGTCCAGATCTCGTCCGGTGGGGTCTCGAAGCGATCGGGCGCCATGTCGGCGACCCAGTACGGATCGGGCGCGTCGATGTCCGAGGCCCACAGCGGGTTGGGACTGGTCAGGTGCAACGGCGTGACCTTCTCGCTCGCCGAGGTGTAGTAGGCCAGCGGCGCGGCCTGGTCGTCGACCCACAGCGGACTGAAGTCGAACATGTTGCGACCGCCGTAGACCGCGTCGACAACCGGGATGCCGGGATCGTAGGGATCGAACCACACGCCCAGCACCACCGGCACGACCAGCACGTCGTCGGCAAGCTTGGCGTAGCGCGGTCCGGGTTCGAACACCTCGCCGTCGTCGGTTCGGGCCTCGACGCTCATGGCGTAGTAGTTGCCGTGCACCAGGGTCGCCGCGCGCACGCCGTAGTCCGCCGCGCCGGGGCTGGTGAAGTCCGCGGCCGGGAGCACCGGCGTCGAGTGACGCACGAACGGCCAGTAGTGCTCGCGGATCTCCTCGATGGTCACGTGTCCCGAGAGGTTCGACCACGTGCCGCCGGTGAGGAACTCGCCCTCGGCGTCGGCCTTGACCCCGGCAGTGGTGATACCGAGGCTCGCCGACCACACCGAGGTTGTCGCGCGTCACGATGATCGGGTCTTCCCAGCTGCCCTTGGCCGGAGTCGCGATGTCCTTCTCGAACACGTCGATGCACGATTCGGGTGAACCGAAGGCACACAGCACCAGGCCAGCGGCGGTCGGATGCGCAGCACGATGTCGCGGACGAGAACACGTGGAGGTCGAAGCAGTTGCCATCGCTTCGGTCGACGCAGGTCCACGTGGCTGTGACGGCGCGTGCACGCTGCCGCGAGGGGTGACACCCATCACGAACGAGGCCGTGTCACATCCGCGATGCCAGGCCGCCGCGCGTCATCGCGGCAGCAGCAGCAGCGCCCAAGCACGATGGCGCGACCGGCCAGGCCTGCGTCCGCGTCGAGCCGCCCGCGCTCACGCTTGCATCGAGGAAGCCTCGCGCCCCATGTCAGCGTGCGAGCGCGGCCAGGCGCGCATCGGTCTCGCGCAGCAGTGCGATCGTGCGCAGCCCTGCACCGCGAAGACCGCCCGGGCGGGCCGAGCGCCGCCGCGGCCTCGTCGGCGCCACCTTGCCCGAGCGTGCGGGCGAGCTCGAGCTGCACCTGCGCGGCGTAGGTTCGCGTCGTGGAGATCGCCGGTCGCGCGGCCGCGGCCCTCGCGCAAGAGCGCGAGGGCCTGGTCCTGTTGCCCGGCGGCGCGCGCGAGCAAGGCGCGATCGAGCAGCGCGATGCGGACGCCCCGTCGCAGGTACATCGGCTGCGCGCGTGCGGCCAGGAGCACGTCGGTGCAGTCGCCTGCGCCGCCGTGCAGCGCCAGCGCGTGCGCCAGCGCCAGCGCGTCGGCGCAGGACTCGAGCGCTCGACCGGGCGCACTCGCACGGTTCGACTGCGCCTGCTCGAGCAGACGCGGCAGCAGTGCCGCGGCTACGGTCGCATCGCCGGCCGCGGCCTCGACCAGCGCGAGCTCGGTGCGCACGCTGACGTCCTCGGGCAACACCAGCGGCTCGAGCCCCGCCACGAGCTCGCGCGCGGCCGAGACGCCCTCGTCGGCCCACCGCAGCTGCAGCTCGACCAACTGCAGCTCGACCAGCGCGGGGCCGGTGGCCTGCCCACGCGCGTGCGCGAGGTGGCCGCGCGCGGCCTCGACGTCGCCCACGCGATGCAGCATGCCCACGAGGTAGGTCTCGACCACGACCGGCCGCAGGCCCTGCTCACCGCTGCGCTCGAGCAACGTCACCGCGCGCCGCAGGTGCGCCGCGCCCCGGGCGTGCGCACCGTCGGCATCCGCGAGGTGGGCCAGGGTCACCAGGATGCCGACCAGATCGGGGTGATCGGGGCCGAGCGTGCGTTCTTGCCGTGCGAGCAGATCGAGCGCGATGGGTTCGACCTCGTCGCGCGCGCCCACGCCGTGGTACAGCCCCGCGAGGCTGGCCATCGCACCCAGGGTCAGCGCGTGATCGGGGCCGTTGATCCGCGTCGACAGCTCGACGACCCGCTCGAAGTTGTCGCGCGCCTCGGTCCAGCGCCCCGAGTACCACTGCACGTTGGCGAGGTTGAGCCGCGGTGCGACCGTGGTGCGATCGTCGGCGCCCCAGGTGCGCATCGCGAGTTCGAGCGCGCGCTGCTGCTCGTCGATGGCGTCATCGAAGCGCAGCTGCAGCTGACGGACCGCCGCGAGCGCACCGTGCAGGCGCAGCTCGGCACCCACGTCGCCACCGGCGCGGCGCAGCGCGGCGAAGCCCAGCTGCGCCCTGACCTCGGCCGACTCGAGCCGGCCCAGCCGCTCGCTGTCGATCCACGCCAGGTCGGCGGCGAGTCGGCCGACCAGCGCGTCGTCACCCCAGCTCTCCGCACGCAGCAACCCGCGCATGGCGATGGCACGGGCCTCCTCGGGCCGACCGAGCGACTCGAGCACGTCGCCCAGCACCGCGTCGACCTCGGCGTGCAGGCCCGACTCGGGCTCGCGCTCGACCTCGGCCGACAGCGCCGCGGCCGCGTCGTGGGCCGGTTGCAGCTCGCCGAAGCGCTGCAGCGTCTCGATCGCCGCCAGCCGCCCGTCGGCGTCGATGCGCTGACGTAGCGCGGAGTCGTCGCCCACCGGGGCGCTCTGCTCGGCGCAGCGCTCGGCCGAGGGCAGGTGGTGGGTCGCCGCGACCGCCTCGCGGGCGATGCGTTCGTCGGCGTGACGCAGCCGCTGCACCGTGTGCTGCAGCTGCGCGGCAGCACGATCGACGCAGCGCAGCCGCGGTCCCGCCACGATTGCACCGCCACCGGCCGCGCGCGCGCCTCGCACGCGGGCGAGACCGCCTGCTGCAGCGCGTCGCTGCGCTCGTCGAGACGTCGCGACGATCGACGCGACGCCGTCCTCGCCCAGACCCGCGTCGCGCAGGGCGCGATCGACCTGCGCGCGCGCGGGTGGATCCCACGACGCACGCACCACCGCCGCCCGGCTCTCGCACGGGTCGGCGACGCGGGGCCGCAACGCCGCCGTGGCCACGCCGCCCAGGACGGTCACACCGGCGACGATCTGTACCGCGCGGCGCCGGCGGCTCGCGGGCGTGTAGCGGTCGAGCGCGCCCAGCAGCGCATCCATGCTCGCGTAGCGCTGGCTCGGATCCACCGCCAGCGCCCGCCGCAACACCCGGTCGAGCGACAACGGCACCGACGTGCGCGACGGCCGGGCGCGCACGATGCCGCTCGTCACCGCCGCGGCGATCTCGGGCGTGGACCCGCGGGGAAACGGTGCCGTGCGGTACAGCGCCTCGAACAGCGTCACCGCGAAGGCGAACTGGTCGGCGCGCGCATCGACGCCGCCGTGGCTGAACTGCTCCGGTGCCATGTACGCCGGCGTGCCCACGATGGCGCCGTCGTCGACGCTGGCGGCGGCGAGCGCCGACGCGGGCGCCGTGGTCGAGACCTGCGGCACCTCGGCGGAGCTGACCCGCTCGAGCTCGCGATCACGCGCGAGCGCGAGCCCGAAGTCGAGCACGACCACGCGACCGTCGCGGGCGAGCATGACGTTGCCGGGCTTGAAGTCGCGGTGGACCAGGCCAGCTGCGTGGGCCGCCGCGAGCCCGCGGCCGGCGGCGATCATCCGCGGCAGCCACACGTTCCACCGCTCGCGTCGCCGCAGCAACGCCGTGAACGACTGGCCCTCGACGAACTCCATCGCGAGCCACACGCGGCCGTCTTGCAGCCCGACGTCGTAGATCTGCGCGACGTTGACGTGGTTGAGCCGCGCGAGCGAGCGGGCCTCTCGCACGAACCGCGCCTCGGCGCGCGCGCCGGCCTCACCGGGATCGCGGTTGAGGAACTTGATTGCGACGCGTCGATCGAGCTCGGGATCGTACGCGGCCCACACGACGCCCATGCCGCCACGACCGAGCTCGCGCGTGAGCACGAATCGCCCCGCCCGCGCGGGCAAGCCCGCGCGGCCGCTGCTCGCCGGCAACGTCGAGTCCGCGAAGGGGGTGTCGTCGCTGGCCGGAGTCGGGGGGTTGCCCACGCGCGGGCGCGATCGTAGCCCGGGGCCGTCGCAGCCGTCACGCCCCGCCGCTGCCGCCGCGATCGATCCACGCGCTCACGCGCGGCCGTCGCGGATGCACCGTCGACGTCGCGGCCACGCCAGCACCAGCACCAGCCACGGCACGCCCGACACCGTGCCGCGGTGGTTGCAGCCGCAACCGTTCGCGTCGCCGTCCGCGGCCGCGCCGCCGTCGCTGCTGCCGCCGTCGTCCGAGCTCCCACCGGCCGTGTCCGCGGCCGAGTCGCCGCCGCCGTCGCTGCCGCTGCCGTCCGCACCGCTGTCGCCGGCACCGCCGCAGTCGTCGTCGACGCCGTCGAGCGCACCGTCGCAGTCGTTGTCGACGCCGTCGTCGCACAGCTCCGCGACCGGCACGACCTGGTCGATGCACTCGCCCCAGCCCGCGGGCCCGCACTGCTGCGTGCCGCCGACGCAGACGCCGATGTCCTGCGTACCGTCGGCACCGTCGTAGCACGGCTGCACCTGCCCGATCGAACACGGCGGCGGCTCGCCCTCGACGTCGACCTGCTGCGTGGCGATGGCGATGCTGCCGTCGTTGTCGCGCACCAGCAGCGTGACGTCGAAGCTGCCACCGGCGAGGAACTCGTGCGTGACCACGCGACCGAGCGCCGTGGTGCCATCGCCGAAGTACCACTCGTAGCGCACGAGCTTGCCGTCGGGGTCGCCGCTGCCGGAGGCGTCGAAGTCGACCGGGAACGGCGCGGCGCCGGCCAGCGCCGAGGCCGTGAAATCGGCGCTCGGCGCCTGCCCGGCGACGTGGGTGGTGAGAAACTGGCGCTGGGCCGTGGCCTCGTTGCCGTCGAGATCGGCGACCGTGACGGTCATCGTCACGAACGCGCCGCCGGGCAGGTCGAAGCCCTCGGGCAGCGCCGCCACGAACGCGCCGCCGTCGCGGCGGTACGCCAGATCCGAGATGTCCTGGTCGGCCGCGCGTCCGCCCGCAGCGGGGTCGCCGAGGTCGTGGTCGAAGCGCACGCGCACGCTGTCGGGGTCGACACCGCTGCCGCCGTCGGCGTACTGCACGACCACGCGCGGGTACGGGTACCAGTCCTGCTCGGTCGGCGAGACGATCACGATCTCGGGTGGATCGACGTCGGCACCGCCGCCACCGCCGGGCACGATGGCGGTGACCTCGGGCGCGTGGATCGACTCGGTGTTGGAGCTGCCGACCATCGCGACGCTGTACTGGTAGATCGCGCCCGGCAGCACGGTGTCGTCGACGAACTGCACGGTGTCGCCGGCGATGCTGGCGGCGGGGTTGCCCAGCACGAAGTCGCTGGCGCCGGCGGACAGCGGCGCGGCGAAGGCCTCGTCGCCGTGGTGCTGGCCGATCACGGCCAGAAGCACCCGGTCGCGGTCGAACAGCCCCGGCGAGCTCGAGCGGTACACGCGGTAGTGCCCGGCCGCGGTCGCCTGCACCGGCAGGTCCCACGCCAGCGTCACCGACGACGCGCTGCTGTCGACGACCGTCAGCCCGCGGGGCACGTCGGCTGGCTGGCCATCGGCGGCGGTGTACAGGTTGAAGAACTCGTGCACGCGATCGCCACCGATGCCGACCCACACGTCGATGGCACCGTCCTTGTCGAGATCCGTGACCTCGATGTCGGCGCCCAGCGCCGCGCCGCCCGACACGAACCGCTGCGAGTGCATGCCCGAGTACGACAGGTTGCCGGCGCCGTCGTTGAGGTAGATCTGCAGGTGGTGGTCGCCGCCCTGGTCCGCGGTCGACAGCGCGAGGAAGTCGAGATCGCCGTCGTAGTCGAGGTCGCCGATCGCGGCGTTGCCACCCTGCAGCGAGCCGCCGCCGTCCCACTCGGCGGCGTCGAAGCGCGCGTCGGACTCGTTGGCGAAGCCGCCGTTGCCGTCGTTGATGCCGATCGCGTGGCGCACGGTCGCGTCGCCGCCGGTGAAGCTCGAGCCGCAACGCGCCGAGACCAGATCGAGATCGCCGTCGCCGTCGAGATCGCCGGCGGTCATCGAGCTGCCGAAGCCCGAGCACGTCGTCGGCAGCGGCAGCGGCTCGAGCGTGTAGTGGCCGCTGCCGTCGTTGCGCGCGAGCTCGGCCGAGCCGGTGCTGCCCTCCTGACCGCCGGCGAGGCCGTGCTCGATCACGAGATCGTAGTCGTCGTCACCGTCGAAGTCGCCCGAGACCACGCCGACGACGAAGTCGGTCGAGCCGACGGGGAAGCCGCGCGCGGCCGACTCCTCGCTCATGGTGCCGCTGCCGTCGTTGACGAGCAGGCTGAACTGCACCGGCCCACCGCAGTCGGTGTTGGAGCAGAACGCGTGCGCGACCGCGAGGTCGACGTCGCCGTCGCCCTCGACGTCGGTGTTGACGATGTTGAGCGCCGAGCGCGACAGCTGCCAGCTGGTCGAGAAGCGGCCGCCGCGGTTGGTCTGCAGCACCAGCGGCTCGCCGTTGCCGCCCGAGATGCAGTCGGGATCGAGATCGTTGTCGACGTCGGCCCACTGGAAGCCGTCCTCGCCCCAGCCCGAGGCCCCGGGCATGCCGCGCAGCAGGAAGCCGGTGTAGCCCGGCAGCGCAGTCATGCGGCCCTCGCCGGTGTTGAGCAGCAGGCCGTAGCGGGCACCCAGGGCACGATCGGGCCAACCGTCGAGATCGAAGTCGGCCATGTCGCCGTCGTAGTAGTTCTCGTTCGAGTTGATCATGTCCGGGTGGGAGCCGTTGAACGCGAAGTCGTCGGTCCCCAGGGCGTCGCTGCGATCCTCGAGTCCCGGCCACGGCGCGGCGTGGGCGAGCGCGGGCGCAAGCGACAGCGACAGCGACAGCGAGGTGCGATGCAGGCAGTGGCGGTTCATGATCGTCTCCGGGTTCGCCGCACGCACGGCAGCGCGAGGCCGAGCAGCAGCAACGTCCACGCGGGCGCGCGTGCACGGGTGTGGCAGCCGCAGCCGCCGTGGCTGTCGTCGCCGGCGGTCGCACCGGCGTCGCCGCTGCTGCCGGCGGTGGTGTCCGTGCTGGTGCCGCCGTCGGCCGCGGTGGTCGAGCCGCCGCCGTCGCTGCTGCCACCGCCGGTGGTGTCGTCGCCCGGCGGCGGCGCGGGCAGCTCGTCGGCGTCGCCTTGCAGCGCGCGCAGGAACGCCACCAGATCGTCGATGTCCTCGGGCGACAGCTGCGAGGTCACACCGTGGCGATCGCCGCGGTTGTGCTCGGTCAGCACCGCGCGCAGATCGGCGGCGCGGCCGTCGTGCAGGTACGGCGGGCTGGCCCACACGCCTACGACCGTGGGTGTGTCGATGCCCTCGAGCACGCCGCCCAGGCGCCCGCCGGAGCTGGGCAGCAGCGTGCCGACGTCGTGCAGCACGAACGGGTCGGCGTCGAGGCTGCTGTCGGTGAACCGCGGCGGGACGTGGCAGCTGGCGCACGCGACGGTCTCGTCGAAGAACAGCGCCTTGCCGCGCAACGCGGCCTCACCGAGGCTGCCGTCGGGCTCGCGGAAGGGCGAGCGCGGCGCGACCGTGAGCGCGCCGACCCACGCCGCCAGCGCGTCGAGCTCCGCGCTGCGGCCGGCGTTTGGCGCCGGGTCGAGCGGCGGGTTGGGCGGCAGGCCGTCGTGGGCGAGGCCGCTGCCGCCGAAGGCGTTGACGATGTCGTTCTCGAAGTCCTGGATCTCGTCGAAGTTGGCGCTCCAGTGCACCGGGCCGTGGTCGGTGCCACCGCGGCCGCGCAGATCGACGGTGTTGCGCAGGCCCTCGCCGGCCTGGGTGAAGTCCCACGTGCGCCCGTCGCTGCCGCCATCGGGGTGGCACGAGGCGCAGGCGATGTAGTTCTGATCGGCGTGCTCGGGTGCACGCGAGCGATGGAACATCTGCTTGCCCAGCAGCAGCTCCGGTGACAGCGTCTCGCCGGCGACGACGATCGAGGTGAGCACGCTGGCCTGCGCGGGCACGCTCAGATCGATCACCGCGACGTCGCGCGAGAGCTCGTTGCGCACGTAGGCACGGCTGCCGTCGGCGCTCACGACGATGCCGTTGGGCGCGTGGCCGAGGTCGATGCGGGTCTCGAACGAAGCGGTGCTGCCGTCGCCCGGCATGACCGTCGCGGCCTTGGGCAGGTCGTAGACCGACAAGCGCCCGGCGCCCTGGTGCACCAGGTAGGCGTAGCGGCCGCGGGGCGAGAACCCGATCGCAGCGACGCTGTCGGCGTCGTTGGTGTCGAGCCGACGCAGGCCGTCTTCGACGTCCCCGAGCGGGTCGACGCGGAACATCGCCCCGCGCACGCGGTTGCGGGGCGTGAGCGGGTTGCCGTCGACGAAGCTGCCGCGCGAGGTGTTCGATTTGAGCCCGCCGATCCACACCGCGTCGCCCGCGGGCGTGATCGCGGCGGTGTGCAGCAGGTTGGGGAAGCCGCGGCCCGACGACGCGGTGTCGGGCCCGGGATCCTCGGGCAGCGCGACCTCGGCGACGCGCGCCATGCTCGCGAGATCGACCACGCTCACGGTGCCGGCCTCACCGCGGGTGAGAAAGTGCGTGACCCATGCGCGCGTGCCCGCGGCATCGACCGCGATCGCGTGGGGCTCGCCCGCGAGCGCGACCGTCTCGGGCCCGTCGCCGCCGATCGCTTGCAGCGCTGCGACGGCCGGCAGCGTCGCAAGCACGCGACCATCGGCCAGCGCGAGCGCGGCCGCGGGCGCGGCCGGCAGCGCCACGTCGGCGGCGGCCTGCGCGGCCGCAACGTCGACGCGCCACAGCCGACGATCACCGGCGCACGCGACCCACACCGTGGCGCCGTCGTCGGTGAACGCGACCGTGCGCGGCGCGGCGCCCACGGCGATCTCGGTCACGTCGCCTTCGGGCAGCGACACCAGCGCGACGGTGCCGGCGTCGGTGTTCGCGACCGCGAGCCGCGACTCGTCGGGCGCCAGCGCGATGGGGCCGCTGTGGCGTGGCGGCGTCGCGGTCGGCGGCGCGACCACGACCACGTCGACGAACGCCAGCGTGGTCGCGAGCCCGTCGTCGACCGCGAGGGTCACGCTGTGCAGACCGAGGCTGTCGAACGCGTGCGTCGGCGCGACCTCGGTCGCGGTCGCACCGTCGCCGAAGTCCCACGTGAAGCCCAGTGCGCCGGGTCCGTCGTCGGGGTCGAAGCTCGCGCTGCCGTCGAACTGCACCACCTCGCCGACGAGCACCTCGAGACCCGAGGCCGAGGCCTGCGCCACGGGTGGGAAGTTGCCGGCGTGGGCCTGCGGGGCCGCGGTCAGGACCACGCCCAGCGCCGTGATGCACGGGATCGCGCACCGTTTCCGGCGCGCACGCAGCCGCTCGCGCTGACGGGCCGCCCTCACGTCGGGGGCCTGAGTCACGCGAGCGCGCGCGGGATTACAGCCGCATCAGGATTTCTTGAGCAGGTCGCGGATCTCGGTGAGCAGCTCCTGGTCCTTGGTCGGGCCCGGGGGCGGCGCGGCCGGGGCCGGCTTCTTGAGCCGGTTCATCGCGCGCACCATCATGAACACCGCGAAGGCCATGATGGTGAAGTCGATGCACATCTGCAGGAACTTGCCCCACTTGAGCATCACCGCCGGCTTGTCGCCGACCGCGGCCTTGAGCTGGATCGCGAGCTGACTGAAGTCGACGCCGCCGAGCATCAGGCCCAAGGGCGGCATGATCACATCCTCCACCGCGGAGGCGACGATCTTGCCGAACGCGCCGCCGATGATGACGCCGACGGCCATGTCGACGACGTTGCCCTTGATCGCGAACTCCTTGAACTCCTGCATCAATCCCATGGACCGTCGTGCTCCGCCGGCACGTCACCGCGCACCGACCGGCGCGAAGGTACAGCGGAACGCCCGCCCGCACGCGGGGCATTGTTCCCCGCGTCGCGCCGGCGCGGCCGCAAGCCGTGCGACGCCGCCGGGCTCAGGGCCGCGCGAGCACGCGCGTGGACCGCGGCGGCACGTCGATGCTGGGGCCCATCAGCGACTCGTCGGTGATCTCGTCCACCAACATTTCCGCCGGCACGCCACCGATGCTGTGGGCCACGTCGCTGCGGTTGACCAGCACCCACAGCTCGTCGCCGCCGTAGCTCACGTGATAGGCGAAGGTGTCGGCGTCCGCGGCGATGGTGTCCCGCGTGCCGCGGCGCGTCGCGGGGTGGGCTGCCCGGATCGCGATCAGGCGCTGCAGCCGGTCGTGCAGCAGCATCTGCCCGGCGCTGTAGCCCTGCCACTGCATCGCGCGGCGATTGTCGGGGTCCCCGGCGCCGGCCATGCCGTACTCGTCGCCGTAGTACACCAGCGGCGCGCCCTTGGTGGTCATGAGGATCGCGAACGCGTTGGCCAGTCGCTCGAACGCGGAGTTGCCGGTCGGCAGCCCCGGCTGGTTCGACCACGCGCGGTCCTTGCCGTCGGCCCACTGGTCGTTCCACACCGGCGTGTCCTGGGCGAGGTGGATCGCGCGCGGGATGTCGTGGTTGCCGATGAACGTGCTCATGATGGCGGCGCCGTAGTACTCGTCGTTGCCGTCCATGAAGCTGGCGAGCTCTTGCATGGTGCCGGCGCGCATCAGCACGTTGCGCGCCAGCTGCATGCGCAGCGGGAAGTCGAACTGGCCGTCGAGCATGTCCGCGCCGACGTAGTGCGCGATGAGCCCCTGATCGCCGGTGAAGGTCTCGCCGACCATGTAGAAGTGCTCGCCGCTCTCGGGCTCGACCTCGGCCAGCACCCGCGCGCGCAGATCGAGCAGCCACTGGTCCTCGATGTGCTTGACCGCGTCGAGACGGAAGCCGTCGACGCCGGTGTCGGCGACCCACTGCAGCGCGTTGTCGATCGAGAACATGCGCGCGCCCGCGTCGGTGAAGTCGTAGTCGGGCAGGTACGGCGTGAACCAGCAGCGCCGGGCCTGGTCGCCGTCCCAGCTGCAGCCCGAGCCGCACACGCAGTCGCCGCCCTGGCCGTTGTCGTTGGGCCAGAACCACTCCGGGTGATCCGCGTACACCGGCGAGCTGATGTGGACGTGGTTCATGGCGTAGTCGAACAACACCTTGAGCCCGTGCTCGTGGGCGGTGTCGACCAGCTGCTGCAGCTCCGCGAGCGTGCCGAAGTGGCCCTCGGTCTGGTCCACGCGAGCGGGCCAGTAGCCATGGTAGGCCGAGTACTCGTGGCCGTCGGAGCCCATGCCCGAGTCGTCGGTGTTGTCGAGCGGCACCGTGAGCCACAGCGTGTTCACGCCGAGGTCCTCGAAGTAGCCGTCGTCGATGCGCGCGGTCACGCCGGCCCAGTCGCCGCCCTGGAAGTCCGCCGCCATGGGCACGCCGATGCCGCCGTCGTTGCTGGGATCGCCGTTCTCGAAGCGGTCGACGAACACGAAGTAGATCACGCTGTCGCGCCAGTCGAACGTGCCGACCACGTCCGGCTCGCAGGTGTAGTCCTCGCACGTGATCGGCTGCAGCACCGAGTTCTGCCCGCCCTGCCCGTCGGGCATCATCTCGGGGTTGGCGGGATCGGGCATCCAGGTGGTGCCGTCGGTGCGGAACTTGTAGAGCACCTGCTGCTCGAACGGCACCGGCACGCTCGCGCGCCAGCTGTCGCCGTCCTTGCTCAGCGGCACGCCGACGTCCCAGCCGTCGCTGGCGAAGTCGCCGAAGACCTCGACGCTGGCGTAGCCCATGTCGGCGAGGGCGAACTCGTGGGCGCAGCGCTTGTTCTGCGGCTCGCACTCGGTCGGGCCGGTCGTGCCGCTCTCGTCGCCGGAGTCCGCGCTCGTGGCCGAGCCGACGCTCGAGCTGTAGCTGCCGACCGAGGCAAAGCCATCGCTCGGATCGAAGCCGTCGGTGTCGGGCGGCTCGAGCGAGCTCGCCGAGTGCAGCTCGTCCTTGCCGCACGCCGCCGCGAGCAGCAGCGCGAGCGCGATCCGCATCCGGGGCTCAGGCGCAGTCATGGGTCTCCGGCAGCAGCACCACGAGCCCCAGTGGCGGCAACTCCACGGTCGCGCCCGCGGTGGTGACCTCGATGCGGGTCTCGGACATCGCGTCCTTATACCATCCCGGCTGCACCGCGGCCGGCACCGTGCGTGTGGTCGCGACCGTGGCGGTGGACGCGACCACGAGCACGCTGGCTTCGCCGTCGAGCTCGCGCACGAACGCGATGGCGTCGGCGGTGGCGCCGAGCGAGCGCCATCGCCCCCGTCGCAGCACCGCGGCACAGCGCCGCAGTCGACCCAAGCGCGCCACGTCCTGCCGCAGCGCGGTCGCGGCGTCGCCGACGGCGTCGTCGGCCGGCATCACGCGACGGTTGTCCGGATCGGCCGCGCCGGCGAGGCCCAGCTCGTCGCCATAGTAGATCACGGGCGTGCCCGGCAAGGTCAGCAACAGCGCGAAGCCCAAGCGCAGCCGCGCGAACGTGTCGGTCGACGCGATCGCCGGCGCGGGATCGGTCCACGCGTCGTGATGTTCCTGACCTGCGAGCGCGGTCGCGATGCGGGTGGTGTCGTGGTTGCCGAGCATGCGCGCGAGCACGCTGCCCGAGCCCGCCAGCGCCTGGTCCTGCGCCTGCATCGAAGCGACCAGATCGTCGAAGCCGGCCTCGCCCGCCAGCACCGCGCGCAGGGCCCACATGGTCGGGAAGTCGAACGCGCTGTCGAGGCCATCGGGCCCGAGGTGGTAGCGCAGCGCCGCGATGCCGGCTGCACCCGCACCCGTGAAGACCTCGCCGACGAAGCCGGGCCCGGCCGGCGTGCGGCCGCGCGTGCGCACGCCGTGGTAGATGCGACGCGTGGCCGCGCGCGGCATCATCGGCACCGCGTCGACGCGGAAGCCGTCGATGCCGAACGCGTCGACCCAGTGGCCCGCATCGTCGATGGCGGCGGCCAGGGCGTCGGGCTGCTGCAGGCGCACGTCGGGCAGGTACGGCGCGAACCAGCAGGTCTCGATCTCGGTCGACCACGGGCAGTCGCTCGCGCCGCAGATGCACGGCGGCTCGCGGTGGTTGAACCATCCCTCGCCGTCGTGCGCGGCCACGCGCGGATTGGTCTGGTCGTAGTGGTTGGGCACGAGATCGAGCCACACGCCCAGGCCTCGCCCGTGGGCCGCGGTGATCACTGCGCGCAGGGCGGCTTCGCCGCCCAGGCGCGGATCGACCCGGCGCGTGTCGACCGGCCAGTAGCCGTGGTAGCCGCTGTAGAGATGATCGTCGTCGCGGCCCGGCCGCGCGTCGTCGGGGCCCAGGTACACCGGCGACAGCCACAGCGTCGACACGCCCATGGCCTCGAACCACCCGCTGTCGATCGCCGCGCGCACGCCGTCGAGGGTGCCGCCGGCACGCGCACCGGGATCGGCCGGTGGCAGCAACGGCGCACCGCCGTCGCCGCGGAAGCGGTCGACGAGCACCTGGTAGAAGATCGCGTCCTCGAGTCGCTCCGCGAGCGGGTCGGTCCACACCACGCTGCGCGCGGCCGGCCCCACGCGGCCATCCTCGTCGACCGCCGCGACCTCGAGTGTGTGACGGCCCCGCGGCAGTGTCGGCAGCGACAGCGTCGCTGCGTCGTCGTCGGGTGCCACGGCGGCGCGCGGCTGCGCGGTGCCGTCGACGCGCACGTCGAGGTGGGTGATCGCGGCGCCGCATCGCGCGCGGACATCGAGCCGTGCGATCCGTTCGTCTGCGTCACCCTCGAGCACGACCCGGGGTCGCAGACAGTCTTCGACCACCAGCCACGAGACCTCGAGCCCGTCGCTGTCGCGGAAGCCGGGCCCTGGGTACGATCGAGCCCGCGTGGCCGGCCTCGACCACGAGGTAGCCGTACTCGCAGGCGCAGGTGCAGCCGCGCGAGGGCTGCCACGGCGGCTCGGGTTCAGCCGCGCCATCGCGGTGGGCTCGCGCCAGTCGTCCCACGCGCCGACCACCACCAGTGCCGCTGCCTCGCGCCGCGGCGCCGCGCCACGGACTACCCCTCGCGGCCACGCCGGCGGCGCGGCCGGGCGTCGGCGCAGCCCGACAGCGCGGGCGTCGCGAGCACGGCGCGAGCGCGCAGGCAGGGTTGGCGCGCGCGAGCAGCGTACGCGAGGCCGATGGTAGCGCGGGTGCGCTGGCCTCGGTCGTCCGGTCACGCCGCGGCCGGCCGATCACGCGGCCTGCGGCTGCGGCCGCGCCGGGGCCGAGCGCGCCGCCGCCACGCGCGGATCCATCACGCGACGCCACAGCGGCGGCACGACGCGAGCAGGACCATGGTCGCGTAGCCCGCGGGCAGCTGCGGCACGTCCTCGTAGTGGCGCAGCGCCCAGTAAGGCCGACTCGCGAGGAAGTGGTGATCGGAGTGGCGCTGCAGGTTGAACAGCAACCAGTTGCTCACGCACAAGCTCGCGTTCCACGAGTGCCACGGCTGCACCCGCTCGAAGCGACCGTCGCCGCCGCGCTCGCGCTGCAGCCCGTAGTGCTCGACGTAGTTCACGATCTCGAGCATCAGCACCGCGACCGCCGCCTGCGCCGCCCAGGCGAGCGCGCCGATCGGTCCCAGAGCGATCGCGAAGGCGCTCGCGATCGCGATCGCGGTCGCGGCGTAGCGCAGCATGCGGTTGCCCGGGTGCAGCGGTCCGTGGCCCTCGCGCGCCAGCCGCTGGCGCTCGATGCCCCACGCGCTGCGCCAGCCACCCACGAGCGTCCGCGGCAGGAACGACCACAGGCCCTCGCCCAGGCGCGAGCTCGCCGGGTCGGCCGGGGTCGCGACGTTGCGGTGGTGGCCGTGCACGTGCTCGATGCAGAAGTGACCGTAGCCGACGGAGGACATCAGCACCTCGGCCAGCGCGCGCGGCAGTCGCTGGCTGCGGTGCATGAGCTCGTGCGCCACGGTGATGCCGATGCCGCCGGTCATCAGACCCAGCGAGACGATCGCGAGGACCTCGTCCGCACCGATCCGCGGCGACACGGCGACGCGCGCGACCAGCCACAGCTGCACCGCGAGCTGCACCACGACCCACGCGAACAGCGGCACGTCGAACCATGCGCGCAGCCACGCCGGCGGCGCGGCTTGGCCGGGGTTGCGGCGATCTCGACCGACGATCGCATCGGCTGCAGGCACCACCGCGAACACGAACGCGATCGCGGCGCCCGCGGCCCACGAGCCGCCGATCGCGCCCAGCACCACGAGCACGGGGATCACGAACACGAGGAAGAAGCCGGCACTGCGCACCATCGCCCTCTTATCTACCCGCGGGTAGATTTAGCGTCAAGGGCTTTCTTGCGGCCCACGACGTGACTGCGCGCGCGCGGACCACCCGCAGGACTCGCGCGGGCGCGGGTTTGTCCGCGTCGCAGCCGCGTGCTCCACCCTCGCGCGCGCGTGTCGGGCGTGCAGGCGGAAACCAAACCAACGCCCGGTGCAACGTCGATGATCGTGCGTGCGTCCTGTGCACCGGCTCACCACGCGTGCTGCGACCGCCCGCACACGCACCAGCAATCTCGTCTTTCCTTCGCCACACAAACGAAGGATGCTCACCTAGCTTGCCATCGATGCGCACGGCCTGTCCTCCCCCGGCCGCGAACATCGATGGACCCCTCCGCTTTGGAGTCGCCGTGATGCGCAGGACCCCGAGACCGCTTCTCTCACCCCGCGCGCGTCGCCTCGCGTTGGGCTTGTGCGCCACGGCGCTGTTCGGCGGCGCCGGCTGCAAGCACGACGACGCCCATGGCTCGGGCAGCGCCGACGGGACCGACAGCATGTCGGGCTCGGACAGCATGACCGCCACCGACGGCACGTCGGCCGACACGACCGCGACCGATTCCTCGGCCGACAGCGGCGACACCGAGGGCGACGCGCTCATGCCGGTCCCCGGCGGCCTGCGCCGCATGGTCGCGCGCGAGTACATCGCGACCATCGATCTGCTGCTCGGCGCCGACGCGGCCGCCGCCGCGGATCCTCCGGCGGACGTGCCGCAAGAAGGCTTCGACGCCGTGGGCGCCGCGATCCTGTCGCTCGACGGCGTCGCGGTCGAGGGCTACGAGAATTCGGCGGAGTCGATCGCGGAGGCGGCGGTCGCGAACCCGGCGCGGCTCATCGAGATCGCGCCGTGCGTCGGCAGCAGCCCCACGGCGGCGTGCTACGTCGAGGTCGCGACCAACTTCGGGCGGCTGGCGTTCCGTCGCCCGCTCGAGCAGACCGAGATCGATCTGCTGGCCGAGGTCGGCACCCACGGCATGGACTGGGGCGAGGGCGACTTCAACGCCGGCCTCAAGTACCAGCTGATGACGATCCTGCAGATGCCGAGCTTCCTCTACCTGGTGGAGGTCGGCGAGCCGGACGCGGACAGCGGCTACCGCAAGCTCGACCAGTACGAGCTGGCCACCCGCATGTCGATCTTCCTGCTCGGCCGCGGCCCCGACGCGGCGCTGCTCGATCTGGCCGAGGCCAACGGCCTGGACAGCAACGATGCCATCCGCGCCCAGGCCCAGGCCATGGTCGCCTCGGATCAGGCCCGCACCGCGCTGGCCGGCTTCATGGACGAGTACCTGCGCCTGCGCAACCTGACGACCGACGCGAAGAACGCCGAGCTGTTCCCGTTGTTCGACACCGATCTCGCGCTGGCCATGCGGCAGGAGAGCCTGCTGCTGGTCCACGACATCGTGTGGGACAGCGATGCGGACTACCGCGAGCTCTTCACCGCGGACTACACGTACATCAACGATCGCCTCGCGACGCTGTACGGCATGACGCCGCCGGGCCAGGGCGAGACCTTCGTGCGGGTGCAGTGGCCCGACAACCAGCTGCGCGCCGGCTACCTGTCGCAGGCCAGCTTCCTGACCCACCAGGCCAGCTCGCTGCGCACCTCGCCGACCAAGCGCGGCCGCTTCGTGCAGCAGTCGGTGCTGTGCCAGGACATCCCGCCGCCACCGCAGGGCGTCGACCCGACGCTGCCGCCGTTGCCCGACGATCTGACCCTGCGCGAGCTGCTGCTCATGCACATGACCGAACCCTCGTGCAACGGCTGCCACGGGCAGACCGACCCGATCGGCTTCGCGTTCGAGTTCTACGACGCGATCGGAGCCTATCGCACGGTCGAGCCCAACGGCCTGCCGCTTTCGGGCCAGGGCGAGATCGCCGACTTCGGCGAGTGGAACAACGCGCAGGATCTCGCGGCGCTGATCGCTGCCGACCCGCGCACCACCGCCTGCTTCATCAAGAACCTCATCCGCGGCGAGCTGGGACACAAGGAGACCGGCGGCGAAGCCGGTGCCATCGCGGCACTCGACGCGACCTTCGCGGACAACGGCTACAGCGTGCAGAACCTGTTGGTCGAGTTCCCCACCACGTCCCTCTTCCAGCTGGTCGACGAGCCCAAGTAGGAGCCCCCCATGAACCGGTTTACGCTCAGTCGACGAACCATGCTGCGGGGCGGCGCCTCCCTTGCGGTGGGCCTGCCGATCCTCGAGGCGATGCTCAACTCCCACGGCGACGCCTTCGCCGGTGGCGGCGACCTGCCGCTGCGCTTCCTGATGTACTACTGGGCCGACGGCGTCAACATCGAGCGCTTCGAGCCGACCCAGACCGGCGCCAACTGGGACCTGTCCGAGCAGATGATGCCGCTCGCGCCGGTCAAGGACTACATCAACCTCGTGACCGGCCTGCGCAACCTGTGCGAGGACCAGATCACGCACCACGAGGGCATGACCGTGTTCAACGGTTACTCCTTCGTGTACCAAGGCGGCCTCTCGACCGACGCCGGCGGCCCGACGATCGATCAAGTGATCGCCGACCGCATCGGCGACCAGACCGTGGTCCGCTCGGTGCAGGTGCGCGTGTCCAAGCGCGAGAGCACCGACGGCGACGGCGGCACGACCGTGACCGCGATCTCGCACCGCGGCACGCCCGGCAACCTGACGCCGCAGATCCCCCAGGCCAACCCCCGCGACGTGTTCGACTACCTCTTCGGCAACTTCACGCCCGAGGTCGACGACCGCAGCGAGCGCACCCACGTGCTCGACGCGGTCAAGGAGGACGTCGCGCGGCTCAAGATGCGGCTGGGCACGATCGACCGCCAGCGCCTCGACGCGCACCTGACCGGCATCGACGAGCTGCAGACCAAGATCAACGCCATGCCGCCGTCGTGTCAGCTCCCAGGCGAGCCGACCGAGGACAACACCGACACGGGCGGCGAGGAGCCCATCAGCTCCGTGGTCCAGGCCCACGCCGAGCTCATCGCCTACGCGTTCGCCTGCGACGTCACGCGGGTGGCGTCGTTCCTGTTCAAGAAGTTCGTCTCGTCGACGGTGTTCGATGAGATCAACGCCACCAACATGCACCACTCCTCGAGCCACAACGGCCCCGAGGACCCGAACTACAAGATCGGCCTGGTGTACTGCATGGAGAAGCTGTCGCAGGTCCTGCAGGTGCTCATGAACACCGAAGAGGTCACCGGCGGCAACCTGCTCGATTCGACCATCGTCTACGCGAGCACCGACTGCTCCACCGGCAACACCCACTCGATCAACCGCCAGCCCATCATCTTGGCCGGCCACGGTCGCAACTACCTCGCGTATCCCGGCATCCACTACCAGGCGACGCCGTGGAACAACAGCCACCCCAACCCCAACGCGACGGGCAACACCAGCGACGTGCTGCTGACGTGCCTGCAGGCGTTCGACGACACCGCCGACTCGATCGGCGGCGGCGCGCCGCAATCGTCGACGCCGCTGACCGAAGTGCTGGGTTGAGCCGCGCTGCCGGGGCCGGGCCCCACGTGGCGATCACAGCCGCGCGAGCTCGGCCATGGCCGCGTCGCGCGCGTCGTCGCGCGCACGAGCGGCGGTGCGCACGGCCTCCCGCCGCTCGCGCTGGCTCCGTTCGAGCGTGAGCAGCTCGCGCGCGATCGACTTGGCCGCGCGCGTGCGCAGCCGCGCGCTGCCGACCGCGGCGAGGTCCGCTCGCAGGCGCTCGAGCTCGTCGTCGCCCTGCTGCAGCGCCGCGCCGAGCTCGGCCAGGGTCGACTCGGCGCTCGCGAGCGCGAGCGCGTGGGCGGCCGCTCGCGTCAGGCGCTCGCGCGTGGCCTCGGGCAGGCTCGTTGCGGCCGCGAGCCGGCGCAGGCGCACCGCATCGAGCGCAGGCGCGGGCTCCGACTCCGAGGTCTCGATCGCAAGCTCGGTGTCGAGCTCGCCGGTGCGCGGCACGGACACGATCGCCAGCGGCGTGCCGCTGTCCTCGTCGAAGTCGAGCACGACGCCCTCGGGCGCGGTGATCCGGGCGTTGCGCGGCACGTCGAGACCGACGTAGACCCGGCGATCGCGGCCGCTGCGGTTCTCCAGCCGCAGCGTGTGCTGGCTGCGCACGCGCACCAGCTCGACCAGGTTGCCCTCGTGCATGCGCACACCGCCGGTCGAGCGGGTCTGCGGCGTGACCTCGCGGACGAGCTCGACGTCCTGCTCGACGCCGAAGGCGACGAACTGGCGCTCGCGCGGCTTGAGCCGCTGCAGCGCGGCCTCGCCGATGAACGCACCGTCGCCGAAGAACGAGACCACGCCCGCCGGCAGGGTCTGCGTGGTCGAGTTGAGCACGCGTGCGCCGGTGCTGGCCTCGCCGCTGGCGGCGTCGAACCATGTGATCGACTCCGCCTCGACCGCGGCATCGACGATGGGCACGAGCGCCGAGTGGTGCGCGTCGAGCTGCAAGGGCTCCGACACGCGGTAGACGAACAGGCTGCCGCTCTCGTGGCCCTCGGCCTGCGACAGCTCCGCGAGATCACCGATGGCCTCGCCCGCGAGCGCGCCGGTGCCGGCGCCACCGCCATGGCCGATCACGCCGACGCGGCCCAGGCCGATGGTGCCCTCACCGCTGCCGCCGCCGCCTTGGCCCACGCCCGAGAGTCCCATGCCCCCGACGCCGAAGGCGTCACCGTAGAGTTCGTCGGCGGTTGTGTTGGCCAGCTGCGGCACGGTCGAGAGCGGATCCTCCGGCCCGGCGAGCTCGCGCCGGGCGTAGCGCGGCGCAGCGAGGGGATACAGAAAGGACTGCGGTCGGCCGTTGGCCAGCTCGAGCGAGACGCCGCGCCAGTCTTCGTCGGTGTCGTTGTGCACCAGCGCCCACGCCTGCAGGCGCCCTTCGCTGCCCTGCGCCGGCAGGACCACGCGGTAGGTCGTTCGCCACACCGGCGACTCGGCGATGTAACCCAGGCCCAACTGCCCGGCCGAGGTCACGCGGACCGACAACGGATGGGGCGCGCGAGCGCTGTGCTCGGACAGGGCCTCGGCCGCGACCGCGAGCCGCGAGCGCACGCCCTCGTCCTTCGCGCGCAGGGCCGCGAGCTCGTCGGTGCGCACGCGATGCAGCGCACCGTCGTCGTCGAGGATCGTGAGCGCGTGCCACGGCTCGCGCGGCGGCGTCGGCGGCTCGCCCTGGGCCGGCGCCGGCGGTGAGAACGGACCCTCGACCCGCACCAGCCGACCGCGCACGCGCGAGCGCCCGATCTCGGCCTCGACCTCGGAGCCCTCGAGCGCTGCGAGCACCGCGGCGTAGTCGAGCTCGCCCTCCTCGGCGAGCGGCAGCCCGGCCATCGCCCGCGCACCGCTCTCGCTCACCGCCGAGGCGAACTCGAGCCCCTGCACCTTGGCGCCGCCGCCGATGTCGAGCACGACCAAGGTCTTGAGCGCGTCGTCGAGGTGCGCCGCCGGCAGCGGCAGGCCCAGCCGCGCGCCCGGCGAGACCCCGCCGCGTCGCTCGAAGTAGCCGACACCGGTCTCGTACAACCTCAGCTTGCGCAGCGGACGCACGTCGGAGGCCTTGGCCGGCGCCGCGAACAACAGCGGCGCAAACGTCATGCACGCAAGCGAAAGTGCCATGTCGATCTCGTCCCCTCGGGCCGCGTTCGACACGAACGCTTCGTGCAGGTTCCCGACGATCGCACGCGCAGCGCCGGCGATCGCTCACGGCCCCGATGGCCGCGGCTCGAACGCCGCGGTGCCTCCGCGGCGCCACGGCGACGCGCCTTGCCGCGGCTTCATTCCCGCGTCGCGGCGTCGCTCGTACCGCACGCGCGCCAGACCTCCGCGAGGCACGCCTGGACCCCCGGCAGCGCGGCCTGTTGCGGCACGCGGTGGCTGTCGACGATCGACTGCGCGATGGCCCGCGCGCTGCGCTGGCCGTCGATGGCAGCCACCACCGCGGCGAAGAAGGCATGCGGTGGGCGGTAGCCCGCGAGCCCGGCGAAGCGCGGGATCGGCAGGTCCGGGTCGCGCAGCCACGCGGGCTGCTCGGCCACCGCGACGGGTTGCGCCGGGGCATCGCCACGGTGGGCGCGGAACGTGAACACCGCCTCGATGCGACCGCGGGTGCACGCGGGCGACTGCATGTAGACCATGCGATCCATTCGTCGCTCGGCGATGCGGAAGCCCGCGGACTCGACCAGGGCGAACAGCTCGTCGCTGGGATAGCGCGCGGGCAGCTCGGTGTGGTTGGGGTGGTAGATGAGCGGGCCGTGATCGATCCACTGCCCGCCCGGTCGCAACAACCGGTGCACCACCGGCAGGTAGGTCGCGAGATCGCTGGGCACCTCGTCGATGAACCACGGCGTCACGACCGTGTCGAAGCTGCCGTCGGCGAACGGTGGCGCGAACGCGTCGGCGAACAGCGGCACGAACCCCGGCGGCAGCGCTGCGGGTGCGACGAGCTCGCGCTCGACACAGACGTGGGCGAGGTCGATCGGTCCAAGCGGCAGCTCGAGCAGGGGCACGCGCTCACCCGTGAGCACGCGGCTTGCCAGCAACAGCGGCAGCGGGTTGATGTCGATGGCGAACGTCACGCTCGCACCGCCGGCGCGGTGCAGGTCGCTGGCGAGGCGACACGCACCGGCGCCGATCACCAGCGTGCGACCCAACGGCGGCGCGAGCACGCTCGCAACGACCTCGAGCGCGCGGTGGTTCTCCTGCGAGCCCTCGGCGTCCCAGCCCCAGTCGCGGTGGACCTGGTGGAAGTACGACGTGACCGAGCCCTCGCCCGGGACACCGGGTGACTCCGGCACGGTGCGCTTGGCCGGCACGATACCGGCGGCGGCGAAGTGTGCGGTCACGAGATCGCGGTGGCGCTCGAGCGACTCGGCCAGCCGCTGCAGCCGGGCGCGTGTGCTGGCGTGCAGCGGCTTGGTCGCGAGATCGACGACGATGCGCGCGCGCGTGCTCTCCATGGTGTGGCGGAACTCGCCCAGGCGGAAGCGCCACTGATCGATCGCGTCGTAGGCGTGCTCGATCAGCACCGGGATGCCGCCGACGCTGGGGTAGCCCACGCCACAGGTGTCGCAGCGCAGCGGCTCGCCCGGCAGCAGGCCGCCGAGGCAGCGGGGGCAGCGGAGCGCGGCGAGCCAGTCGAGTTCGGCGAGGGCCATGCGACGCCGCGAAGCGTAGCAGGCCCCCGCCGCACGCGGGCTCACGCCGGCGGCGCGCAATCCTGCTCGGGCGTCTGCGACACGATGCAGTCGGCCTGGATCGCCGAGCCCGCGGGGCGTTCGCCCTGCGGCGTGCGCAGCACCTCGAACTGCAGGTTGTAGCCCTGTGCGATGCACTTGGGGTCGAGGTCGTCGCTGGGATCCTCGTCGCCACCGCTGGCGTCGCTGCGCAGGCGGTAGCAGACGTCGCCGCCTGCGGGGAACTCGGGCGCGGTCGCGGTGCCGCCACAGGGCTCGACCGCGACCTCGTGATCGACCCCCGACAGGTCGGTGTAGGTCTCGACGATGCTGCACTGCGGCTCGAGCGTGGCGGTGGTCGGATCGAGATCGGCGACGCACACCGGCATGCACGCCGGCTCGAGCACCGTGATCAAGGTCTGCGCGATCTGTTCGAGCGCGGGCGAGTAGTCGTCGGCGCAGACGGAGTACAGGTTGCGATCTTCGACCGCGGGCGACAGCGCGAAGGCCTCGGCGAACTGTCGCAGCCGCACCGGCGGCACCGCCAGGCCCGCGGCGCTCTTGCAGCCGGGGCCGATGCCGTGCCGCCGCTGGTAGTCGGCGTCGGCGCCCACGCCGTCCGCGTACTGGATCTCCGCGCCGCCGTCGGCGTAGTTCTGCGGCACGCCGCCGAGCACCGCGACCAGCACCTCCGCGGCGGGGTTGAGCTGGCGCTTCTCGGCCTCGACGTCCTGCAGGAAGTCGATGTACTGCTGCACGCCGTAGAGCACCGAGTGCGCGGGGTCGGTCGGGTTGCCGTCGACGCCGAGATCCGCGGGCTCGCAGTCGTCGTACACGCCGGGCCCGCCCGAGCACGACACGCCCGCGAACCAGCACACCTCCGAGGTCGGTGCGGGCGCGTCGGCGTTCTGCTCGCTCCAGAACACGTGGTCGCCGTCGGGGCGCCAGACGTCGTCGTAGGCGTCGCCCTGCCGCGCGGAGCAGTCCTCCTCGTCGGTCACGAACACCACCGCGAGATAGGCGCCCGGGCGCAGGAAACCGTAGCCGGGCTCGTCGTCCTCGAACGAGCGCACCAGCGCCAGGCGCATGGACTCGAGCGGCGACTCGAAGCCGCAGCCGGCGATGCCCTGGGGCCCGAAGCACTCGAACGCGTCGGTCGGGGTCACGCCCTGCGGCAGGTTGGTCACGCCGCCGTTGTTCTCGATCCACGGCCGCGAACGCATCTGCGCCGGCTCGACCAGGGTCGCGGTCGGCACCGTGGTCAGGCCCGGCTGATCGCAGATGGCCTCGCACGCGTCGGCGAACGCGTCGATGGTGCCGCTCTCGTCGGGGAACACGAACTCCTGCGCGCGCTCGAGGCAGCTGGTCGCCTGCAGCCGCCCGCGCTCGGGGCCGGTGTCGCCACAGTAGACGCCGTGACCGCTGTCGGTGGTGGTGATGGCGATGCGGTAGTTCGGCTTGACCGGACTGTCCTCGAGCGCGGCGACGAAGCGCTCGAAGTTCCGCGCGAGCGTGGCCTGTTCCTCGGCCATCGATCCCGAGTTGTCGATGACGAAGAGGATGTCGACGTCACGCACGATGGAGATCGGCGTGCTGCCGGATCCCACGCCCTCGGTGTCGTAGTCGACGGGTTTGAGCGGATGATCGATACACGCAACCATGCCCGCGGCAGCGCACAGGCCCATGGCTGCGCCGGTTCGGCGCAACGACAGCATCGGAGTCTCCCTCGCGCGGCCATCCAGTCGGCCAGCGCGCCCTTCCGCATCTACACACGCCGTGCCACCGCCGCGGGTTCCCTCGAGCCGCTGTCCTTGCCGTGCGCGTCAACCCGGTTGGCGGCCTGCCGTGGCGCGTGCGTGGTTGTCGCCGCCGCAACCGCGTTGACGGGCGGCCGCGGCAGCGTGGACGCGACGACGCGGCCGCAGACCGACCCGTCGGCGGATTCGGGTACAGTCCGCCCGGCCCGTGATGCCCCCGCAGCACCGACTCCGCCACGCCGCGCTCGCTCCGGCAGTCGCACTCGCGATCACGTCGCACGCCGGGCTCGCCCACGCGGAGCCCGACACGCCGGCCGAGCCCACCACGTCCGAGTCCACGCCACCGGTCGATCCGACGCCGCCGAGCAGCGGCGACGACGGCGACGACGGCGACGACCCCGCGCGCACCGAGGCGCTCGAGCGCCGCGTCGAGGCGCACTCGAGGCCGAGCTGAAGCGACTCTCCGAGGCGACAGCGAGCGCCGCGCCCGCCACGACACCACCGCGCACGACCGCCACCGTCGACGACGCCCGAGCGGCCGCGCACGCGCGCGCCCAGGCCAGCTCGGCGACTCGACCGACAACCGCACGCCCGACTACGCCGAGGGCTTCCACTTCGGCTCGTATGGCCGCGTCGTCGCCGGCGGCGACCACCGCGGCCGCGCCGGCCGCGACGGCGACATCGTCTCGTTCGGCTCGCGCCTGGACGAGTCCAATTACGCCGAGCTCGAGCTGCGCCGCGAGGACTACTGGGAGGAGACCGACTCCTACACCCGCATCGTCGCGACCGCGGCGGTCGCCAACCCGATGTTCCACTACAACGGGGTGTTCGCGGCCAAGCTCGCGATGCGCAACCTCTACATCGAGGAGTCGGGGCTCGGCGCCAAGCACCTCAAGGTCTGGGCCGGCTCGCGGATGTACCGCGGCGACGACATCTACGTGCTCAACTTCTGGCCGCTCGACAACCTCAACACCCTCGGCGGCGGCCTCAGCTACGAGTTCATCCCCAACCTCGTGCTCAAGCTGCACACTGGCGTGAACCAGCCCGACAACGGGCTCTTCGGCCAGGACGTGGCCAGGCCGCGGCCGCTGGGCCAGATCGGCTCGCAGAACGTCCGCATCACCGATCGACAGAAGTCGATCTCGAGCATCAAGCTCAGCCACATCTTCGCGCTCGGCAAGCAGGGCGGCATCAAGCCGGTGGTCTACGGCGAGCTCCACTACATGCCCAAGGCGCAGCGCGAACGCGAGACCCAGCAGTACGAGAGCCTGCCCGACGACGTCGGTTTCCTCGTGGGCACGCAGCTGGGCCTGTTCACCGGCAAGCGCAGCACCCACCTCAACCTGGTGTTCCGCTACGCCGGCGGCCTCGCGGCCTACGGCGAGTTCAACGCGCCGTCGCGCCTCGCACCCGACCGCACCAGCAAGGGCGCGCGCGAGATCATCGGCGCGCTCTCGGGCAATTACGAGGTCGGCCCCTTCGGCCTGCTGCTGGGCTCGTACGTGCGGTCGTTCCGCAACGCCAGCCCCGGCCTCGACGTCGACGACCTCGGCGAGGGCATCGTGCTTTTGCGCCCGACGGTGTGGTTCGGCAAGATCGCGGGCCTGTCGCTCGAGGGCTCGTACCAGGCCCAGCGCCGCGGCGTGCTGCTGCGCCAGCCCGACGGCAGCAACAAGCCGCAGTTCGGCCAGCTCGGTCGCATCGGCCTGGTGCCGTTCCTGACGCCCGCGGGCCGGGGCAACTACGCGCGCCCGCACATCCGCGTCATCTACCTGCTCACCATGCGGGACGCCGGCGCGCGCCGGCTCTACCCCGCCGACGACATCTACGCCATCCGCAAGGTCGATCACTTCTTCGGTCTCGGGGCCGAGTGGTGGTTCGGCTCGACCAGCTACTTCCGCGACTAGCCATGACGCACACGCACCCGACGCGCTCGCGCATCCTCGCCACGCTCGGCCTCGCCGCCGGCGTCGGCAGCGGCTGCATGGACTTCGGCGACGCCGAGCAACCGCTGGCGCTGCAGACCCACGTCGACGACTGGCGCGACGAGGTCATCTACCAGGTGCTGGTCGATCGCTTCGCCAACGGCGACGTCAGCAACGACTTCGGCGTGCGCTACGACGACCTCGCGCGCTACCAGGGCGGCGACTGGCGCGGGCTGCGACAGCGGCTCGACTACCTGCAGCAGCTGGGCGTGACCACGCTGTGGATCTCGCCCATCATCCGCAACGTCGAGACCGACGCCAACGTCGACGGCTACCACGGCTACTGGGCCCAGGACCTGCTGCAGCTCAACGCGCACTTCGGCGATCTCACGGAGCTGCGCGCCCTGGTCGACGACGCGCATGCGCGCGACATGAAGATCGTGGTCGACATCGTCACCAACCACGTCGGCCAGGCCTTCTACTACGACCTCAACCTCAACGGCGCGCCCGACATCAACTTCCAGGGCAATGGCTCGCCGATGAACCCGACGCGCCACTACACCGAGTACGACCCGGACTTCGATCCTCGCGGCGTGCAGGCGTTCACCTCCCTGGGCGAGGCCGGGCCCGCACCGATCGTGTTCCAGTACGACCCCGCGACCGGGCACATCCCGCCCAACCCCGCGCTGCTGCGCGACCCCGCGGCGTACAACCGCAAGGGCCGCACCTTCGACTTCGACGATCCCGACCAGCTGCTGCACGGCGACTTCCCCGGCGGGCTCAAGGACCTCGCGACTGCGCGCTGTGACGTCAAGCAGCTACTGGTCGACGTGTTCGTGACCTGGGTCGAGCAGACCGACATCGACGGCTTCCGCATCGACACGGTCAAGCACGTCGAATACGAGTTCTGGCGCTTCTTCACCCAGCGCGTGCGCGCGCGGCTGGCCGAGCGCGGCAAGCACAACTTTCTCATGTTCGGTGAGGTCTTCGACGGTCGCGACGCGCTGCTGGGCAGCTTCACCAAGCACGACATCCTCGGTCCGGGCGACCTCGCGCAGGCCCTGGGCCGCCCCGGCCCGGTCGATCCCAGCGACGAGGAGCAGCTCGCGGCCGAGGCCGAGTGCGTCACCGACGGCGTGCCGCTGCGCGGCGATCAGCTCGACAGCGTGTTCTACTTCTCGCAGCACTTCCAGGCCGTGCGCGACGTGTTCCAGCAGTCGCAGTCGACCGATCGCATCGAGGCGCTGTGGACCGCGCGCGCGACCAACTGGGGCGACAGCCCCAACGAGGATGGCATCGGCGTCGCGCCGCGTGACATGCCGATCAACTTCCTCGACAACCACGACGTGCCGCGCTTCCTCTACAACGTGCGCGACCGCGACCCGCAGACCCAGCGCGCGTTGCTGCACAACGCCATCGCGTTCCAGTTCACCGCCCAGGGCGTGCCGTGCATCTACTACGGCACCGAGCAGGGCCTGGACGGCGGCAACGACCCGGCCAACCGCGAGCGGCTGTGGGACACCGGCTTCGACGTCACGCACCCGACCTTTGCGTGGGTGCAGAAGCTCGCGGGCCTGCGCGCGAAGTACCGCTCGCTGCGGCGCGGCGGCCTGCAGGTGCTGTGGTCGACCGCCGCGATCGCGGACGAGGCCGACGCCGGCATCTTCGCGTTCGAGCGCCTGGGCGGCGACGGCGGCGGCTCGTACGCGGTGGTGGTGTTCAACACCCACGCGACCAAGGCCAGCACCACCCGCACCGAGACGCGCGACATGGTCGTGACGGCGCCCGCGGGCACCGTGCTGGTCGACGTGCTCGGGGCCGACCACGACTCGTTCACCGTCGGCGACGGCGGCGTGCTCGAGCTGACCTTGCCGCCGTTGTCCGCGACGATCCTCGTGCCGCAGGCCGAGGTCGACTGACGAGCCCCGCGGCACCGGCTGCGGTCGAAACCGCCCCGATCACGGATTTCGGCGCGCCGCGGTGACGGATCCCCGCGCGGGCGGTGCAGCGCAGGCCATGGCATGGCATGATGAGATGATGCGGGTGGGTGCGATCGCACTCGGGTTGACCGCGGCGTGCTCGGCCCCGAGTCGCCTGGTGGGCTCGCTCGGGGGCGACGGCTCCGGTGGCGGCTCGGGCGGGTCGTGGGCACCGGCGATGGTTCCAGCGGCGGCGGCGAGGGCACCGGCGGCGGCTCCGGCCCCGGCGGCGGCGACTCGAGCGGTAGCTTCCCGGGGCCCGACTTCTGGGACTACGCCGCGTGCCCCTCGCCGGTGGTCGCCGACGTCAGCGCAACCGTCGACGGCATCGTCACGGGCGAGGGCGGCCGCTGGACGCTGCCGTGCACCGTCACCGCCGTCAGCGGCGATGCGACCGAGGACACCGCGGTGCTGTCCTGCGACGACGGCGGCGAGGCGGTCGTGGTCACGATCGTGCTGGGCAACGCCGTGGTCCACCTCAGCGAGGTCCTGGTCGTCGACACCGCGGTGACCTATGACCTCGTCACCGCCGCGGGCGAGACCTGGGGTCTATGGTTCACGCTGCGACAGGACGACGTCTTGCGCGTCGCTGCAGTGGAGGCCGAACACGCGGTGCCGAACCTGCCGGGCGCGGGCACGCTCGTGGATTTCTTCGCGCCGTTGCGGCTCGAGCTCGAGGGCGGGCACTGCCCGCCGGACCAGGGCACCTGCTTCGAGCTGGGCGAGCCCGCAGGGCTGATGGTCCACCACGATGCGGTCGAACAGGCGACCGTGGTGCTGCCGCGACAGAGCGACACGATCGAGGGCTACTCCATCCACGCGGGTGAGAGCTGGCTGTCGATCGAGAGCGAGTACACCTGTGACGGTGCGAGCGACGACCGTGTGATGGCGGCCTTCGGCGCGCTGTGACGGAACCGAGCCCCCGCGGTGCACGAGAGGACATGACGATGCTGCCCCCCCGCGCGGCGCGCTGCGCCCTCCCCTTGAGCCTGTGCCTCGCCTGCCACGCCCCCAGCGCCGAGGTCGGCGAGATCGACGATGGCTCCTCGTCCGCTGCTGCGAGCAGCGGTGACGCCGGCAGCGACGCCAGCAGCGACGGCAGCGCGAGCGTCGGCGCGACCGAGACCGGCGGCACCGCCGAGACCTGCGAGGCGCAAAGCGGCATGCCGCAGGCGTTGAGCTACGCGTTCACGCCCAGCGGCGATCCGCTGGCCGAGGGCCGCAACGAGCTGGCGTGCATGGTCACCAGCGAGGCATTCGCGCTCGACTGCACCGTGGACGGCACGGCGATCGCGGGCACGCTCACGCTCGACTTCCCCGCCGCGGCGCTGAGCGTGGGCCAAGCCCTCGACGTCACACTCGTCACGCCGGTGGGCCTCGACCAGCGCCGCGGCCTGGCGATCCGCGACGGCGACGGGCGCCTGCTCGTCGCCGGTGCCGACGGCGGCAACCCGCTGTCGGATCCACCGTGGGAGCCAGAGCTCGTGGTCACGGTGGTGCAGAGCGACTGCCCGGTCGAGCAAGACGGCGAGACCATGACGCGGCGGCTCGCGCTGCAGTTCGAGTCGAGCGAGTTCCCCGCAGGATCGACCGCGACCTTCTTCGACGGTCAGCAAGCCGCCTTGCGCATCGGGACCTCGCGCGAGTACGACGTGCACGTGGCGCAGGCCTGGCGCATCCTCTCGCCGGTGCCCGACGACGCGCCCGAGCTGGTGCTGGTGTTCGGGGTCGCGATCCACGACACCTGAGCTCGCCTGCGCGATGGTCCCGGCAAAGCCGCTGGGATCCGGTGTCGTACTGGGCAGGATGCACGAGCCCCGCAGATCCCCCGCTCGGCCGCGCGCGCAGGCGCGAGCTTCCGGACCCTCGACCGCGTCGGTCGCAGTCCGAAACGTGTCCCTGGCCACGCTCCTTCTCGCAGGTTGCGGCGGGGGCGAGGACGCGCGCAACAGCGGCACGTCCGCCGCCAGCGGGATCTCGACCGCAACGGCGTCGGCCGGCGAAAGCGGCGGTGAAAGTGGCGCGCTGGGCAGCAGCAGCGGCAGCGGCGGCGCCGACGATGGCTCGTCGGCTGGCGAGCCCTCGCCGAAGTTCGATCTCGGCGACGGCTCCTACTGCGAGGGCAAGGCCGCGGGCCTCTATTGCGACGGCAACACCGCGCTCGAGTGCGACGGCAACGGCGGCACGTCGGACTCGATCACCTGCACGCCCGAGGTCTGCGTCGAGGGCCAGGGCTGCGTGGCGTGCACCGCGGGCCAGTGGTCCTGCAAGGGCCCGCGCGTCATGTCGTGCAACACCCAGGGCGTACCGTACTGGGAAGAGGTCGAGGTCTGCGAGCCGACCGCGAACGAGTACTGCGACGTCAGCGTGCACGGCTGCTCGGTGCTGCACCCGCTGGGCGGCACCGATCCCACCGGCGTGTACTTCCTGTACTCGACGCTGTCGCCGGTGGCCGACGGCTTCAACACCATCTCGGACGTCGACAGCTACGGCAACCGCGTGTGGTTCACCGCCTACGCCGGCAATCAGCTGACCATCGCGGGCTACGACGTGACCCTGCTCGACTCCGATGGCGACGGCAAGCTCGAGCCGCACCAGCACCCCGACTCGACCGACGAACCCGGTCCGATCGAGGAGCGGATGTTCACGCTGGCGCAGTCGTTCCCCATCGCCAACGACGGCGCGGTGCCGCACCAGATGGAGCTGTACGCGACCGCCACGACCATCTACTGGGCCGGCCCCAATCAGATCACCGCCTACGATCTCGCGACCGGCACGACCTCGCCGGTCGCGCCCAAGTCGGCGTGGATCGGCTCGCTGACCTACGGCTACCTGGCGTTCCTCGGCTACGACGACGTCAACGAGGTGTGGTACTCGGGCAACGAGACCGCCCGTCGCGTGTTCCAGTACGACGACGAGACCATGACCTGGGGCTACGCCTTCCAGTTCCCGGTGCTGGCGGGCGATCACATGGACGGCATGGACGTGGTCACCGATCCCGAGACTGGCATCCCGTACGTCTACGTCTCGGACATGACCAGCAACTTCATCGGGCAGTACCGCCACGATCCGATCCAGGGCTGGGTGCAGGAGAACCTGTTCACCTACGCCGAGAACACCGGTGTGCCGGTCGAGGGCTTCGGCTTCGGCGCGCTCAACCATTTCTGGGTCGGCGGCTGGAACCAGAACTCGTTTTACGAGATCGGCGGCGGCGACCTCACCGAGTTCCTCGACCCGCCGGGCTGAGCCGCGCGGACGCGGCCGGCGGCCCGGCGGGCCCGCGACGCCGGTCACTGCGGGCAGCGTAGCTGCGGCGCGTCGGGGTAGGCGCTCTGCTGCCAGCTCAGCTCACCCGCGTACGCGAGCGGCCCACCGTCGACGTGGAACGCGACGTCGCCGTCGAGCACGCCGTGCTGCAGGAACGCGAGGTCCCAGTCGTCGACGACGAGGGTCTGGCCGAGATCGCCGCGCTGCGCGTCGGCGCTGACGAGTTCGTAGCGCATGTCTTCGCCGCCCAGCAGCGCGCTCGCGCCCATCCGCGGCACGTCGGCGTGGTAGGCCACCGTCGCCGCCGGCTGGAGATCGTCGACCGAGATGCGTGCGTCGAAGTCGATCGCGCCCAGGCGCGCGCGCAGATCGTCGAGGTCGCCGGCGTCCACCGGCAGCGGGTTGGGCGGGTTGGGCCCGAAGCCCATGAGCTCGACCAGCGGCCCGTGCTCGCTGTAGCGGATCTCGGTGCTGCCGTCGCTGAGGTCGATCGCGAGCACGGCATCGACGAGGTAGCTGTCCACCAGGAACAGGTTCGGCTCGATGCGGTCGCCAGCCTTGCCGAAGCCGGTGTCGACCGCGAGGTAGAAGCGCGTCTCCATGGTCGCGCCGTTGCCCGCGGTGCGGTAGACGCCGTCCTCGAAGCTCCAGCCGTCGGGGGTGGCGTCCGCACGACCCGCGATCATCGCCTCGATGACGCCCGAGGTGACGCCCATGCACAGCTGCACGTTGAGCATGCCGCACGCGATCATCTCGTGGACGCTGTAGGCGTAGCTGTCGACGATGCGCACGGCCTCGTCGACCTCCTCGTCGTCGAGATCGCCGCGGCACGCCGCGAAGCGCGAATCGTGGCCGGAGGGGTCGCCGGCATCGTCGGCAGTGAACACGCAGCCGGACGCAGCCACGGCGAGGGTGAGCAGGGAACGAACCAGGGTGGACGAGGTGGGTTTGTTCATGGGTAAGCCAGGGTCCAAGACATCGACTCTGACACCGGTGCGGCGCCGGGGCCAAGCGCGGTCGGGTGCGGCCATGGGGCGTCGGTGATCGCGAGCACGCATCGCGACAGCGGTGCCATGGCGATCGCGTCCCGGGTTCGATTCGTTCGTTGTCCGCGCGCGTCAGCGCGAGCGGCCCGGCGCGCACGACGAGCATGCGCGATTGAGGACGCGCGCGCGGCGTCGGGCTCGAGCGCGCGGTGGTTTGACAGGGTTGGGCGCCGTGCGTACCGTGATCGCGTGCATCGAACGTCCCCTGTGTTGCTGCTCGGCTTCGTGATGGCGTGCGCCGACGAATCGGCCGGCGGCGGCAAGGGTGAGACCAGCTCGGGCAGCAGCGCGACCACCTCGACCACGGCGGCCGACGGCAGCACGGTCGATCCGGACACCGGCAGCGGCTCGACCACGCTCGCCGACGCCACCGGCACCACCGGCACCGGCACCAGCACCGGCACCAGCGACGGGGGCAGCAGCGGCAGCGACACCACCGGCGGCCAGGCCTCGTGGCCCAAGCCGTGCAACGATCTCTACGCCCAGGATCTGGTGCCGAGCTTCGAGCTGACGATCACGCCGCAGGAGCTCGCGGGAATGCAGTCCGACTGCCAGGATGGGATCCAGAACTATCGCCCGGTCGAGTTCACCTACGGTGCCGAGACCGTCGCGGCGATGGCCCGGCTCAAGGGCAACTGGACCTGGAGCTGCGACAAGTACCAGTTCGTGATCTCGTTCAACGAGATCGATCCCGACGCTCGCTTCCACGGCCTGCGCAAGATCGTGCTCGACGCGCCCTGGTACGACCACACGATGTTGCACGAGCGGCTGGCGTTCCCGCTGTTCGAGTCGCTGGGGTTGCCGTACTCGTGCGTCAACAACGCCCGACTCGTGCTCAACGGGGAGTACTACGGGCTGTACGCCAACCTCGAGCGCATCGATCGCGAGTACCTCGAGCGCAACTTCGAGGAGCCCGACGGCAACCTCTACCAGGGCGGCACCGATCTCGTGACCAACGAGGACATGCCGGACACCAGCCGCCTCGACGCGCTGCATGCCGCATCGACCATCGAGGAGCTCGACGCGCTGATCGACCTCGACCAGGCCGTGGCCGAGTGGGCCGCCGAGGCGATGCTGCCGGCGATGGACAACTACTGGGCCGGCGTGGAGATCAACTACTACCTGTACGATCATCCCTCGCGCGGGTTCGTGTACCTGCCCTACGACCTCGACATCTCCTTCGGCGACTCCGCCTACGGCGACGGCTCGCTGCTGTGGCCCGACAGCGCCTGGGCCGACCCCATCACCCACGAGCACGGGGGTTGGGGCAAGGAGGCGATCGTGCAGATGGTGCTCGCCGATCCGGTGTGGTGCGATCGCTTCGTCGAGGCGCTGACCGCCGCGCGCATGGCCTACTCGCCCGACGCGATGTCCGCGAGCATCGACGAGTGGGCGACGCAGATCGCCGACGCGCTCGCCGACGACCCCAACCGGCCCTACTCCCAGGCCGACCACGAGACCGCGCTGGAGCGGCTGCACGCGTTTCTGCCCGAGCGCGCCGCGTTCGTCGACGACTGGCTCGCCGAGGGCGGCCACTGCCCCGCGCAGTGGTGACCAGGTCGCTCAACCGCGAGGCACACGCACGTGCGCGAGCACGTGATCGACGACCACCCGCACCGCGCGGCTGACCGCAGCGCCCTTGGGGTAGACCAACGAGAAGCGGCGGGTCTGGCCGCCCAACTGCGGCAGGACCTCGACCAGCTCGCGGCGGGCCAGCTCGCGTTCGACCAGGAAGCGGTAGGCCTGCACGATGCCAGCGCCCGCGCGCGCGAGCGTGATGCAGGCGAGGAAGTCCTCTGCGCACGACCACGCCGCGGGCGGTCGCAGCTGGCGACCGCCAGCGAGCTCCCACGGCAGCACGCGTCCCGTGCTGGGCAGCCGGAACAAGATGGCCTCGTGAGCGACGAGTTCGTCGACGCTGCGCGGGGTCCCGGCGCGCGCGAGGTAGCGCGGGCTCGCGAACAGGCCCAGCGGGAATTCGCCGAGGCTGCGCGCGACGAAGGTCGCGCGATCGATCTCGCCCAGGCGCACCGCGAGGTCGAATCCCTCGCGCACGAAGTCGACGTTGTGGTTCGAGACGTGGGCCTCGATGCGCAGCCCGGGGTGCTCGCGGCGTAGCTCGGCGAGCGCCGGCAACAGCCGGAAGTGCCCGAAGGTGGTCGGCATGCTGATGCGCACCACGCCGCGGGCCCCGTCGCCGCCGGCGAGCGCCGCGCTGGCGTCGGCGATCATCGACAAGCCCGCGCGGCAGCGTTCGTGGAAGCTGCGGCCAGCTTCGGTGGGTCGCACCAACCGCGTGCTGCGGCGCAGCAGCGCGACGCCGAGGCTGGCCTCGAGCCGCGTCACGGCGCGGCTGGCCGCCTGCGGCGTGAGCCCGAGCGCGCGCGCGGCCGCGGTGAACGAGCCCAGCTCGACGGTCCTGCAGAACACCTCGAGGGTCTCGAGGCTCGCCCGGGGCTTGGCCATTTGTACGTCGACAGTACAACCATTGGTGCCGTCCATGCACTACCGCCGAGGCCGATCCGAGGCCACACCTGGGACATGACCAACACGACGTCGCCCCGCATCCTCTTCGTGCTCACCAGCCACGCCACCATCGAGGCCACCGGCAAGCCCACCGGCGCGTTCCTGGCGGAGATCACCCACCCCTACTACGAGCTGCTGGCGGCCGGCGCGACCGTCGACTTCGTCTCGGTCCGCGGCGGCGCGGTCCCGCTCGACGGCGTCGACCGCAAGGACCCGGTCAACGCTCGCGGGCTCGACGACGCGGCGCTCATGCGCGCGCTGCAGACCACCGCCGCGCCGGCGGACCTCGATGCCGCGCGCTACGACGCGGTGTTCTTCGCCGGCGGCCACGGCACCATGTGGGACTTCCGCGACGCCCGCGAACTCGCCGCGATCGCCTCGCGGGTCTACCAGCGCGGCGGGGTCGTGGCCGCGGTGTGCCATGGTCCCGCGGGTCTGCTCGGCATCGAGCTCCCCGATGGCCGCCCGCTGGTCGCGGGCAAGCGCGTCGCCGCGTTCACCAACGAGGAGGAGCGCGCGGTCGGGCTGGCCGAGGTCGTGCCGTTCCTGCTCGCGGACGCGCTGGTGGCCAAGGGCGCGCAGCACGTGCCGGGACCGAAGTGGGCGGCCAACGTCGTCGTCGACGAGCGACTGGTCACGGGACAGAACCCGGCCTCGGCGATCGGCGTGGCGAAGGCCATCGTCGAGCTGGTGCAGCGGCGCTGAGCGGCGCGCGCGACCAGGTCCCCAGCCCCGCCGCATTCACGGCTTGGGCTGGTTCGCCGGCGCGTTGACCAGCGCGGGCGAGCCGCCCTGCTCGCCCGACAGCCACACCCGCTGTCGATCGCCCGACATGGCGACCGAGCGGATCGTGAAGCCGTCGGGCGGCGCGACCTCGTGCCACTTGCCGTCGGTGTCGCGCCAGCGCAGCGCGCTGCCGTTGAACGTCCACAGGCTGCCGTCGTCGCTGGGCCACATGCCCACCAAGGTCTCGCCGCGCGGCAGCGTCTCGAGCCGCCAGTCGCCGTGCTTGCCGATGTTGTTGAGCATGTAGGTCTCGCCGGCGGAGCTCGCGACCACGCTGACGCTGAACTTGCCGCGCGCGACGCGGGCACCGAAGCGCCAGGTGCCCGCGGGCAAACGCTTGGAGGTCGACACGACGCACTCGTCGTCCCAACATTCGCCCTGGGCGTAGGTGCCCGCGTCGTCGTCCGAGAAGATGTAGAGCTTGCCCTTGTGGGTCTCGACGAAGTCGTACGGCTTGCCGCGGACCTTGAACAGCCGCGGCGCGTCGGTGCGACCGGCGATGCGATCGATGCGCTCGAGACTGTCGGGATACACCAGCATGCCGCTGAACGTGCTCATGTGCGGCTCGTCCTCGTCCATGGTGCCGGGGTGCCACCACTGCTCCCGGCCGCGGGCCTGCGGCACCCAGCGATCGCCGCCGCGCAGCTTCACCAGGCGCAGCTCGTGGACCGGGAATTCGTCGTACTTGCGCTCGCGCATCTCGACGAACCACACGTCGTCCGGCCAGCGCCCCTGCAACGCGGCCGCGGGCTCGCGATCGAAGCTCACCGGCGTGAGCGCGCCGTCGGGCCCCAGGGTGAGCCACTGCGTACCGGCGCGGCCGATGAGACCGGCGTCGACCTGCGGCTCGAACTGCACCACCGCGGCCGGGGCCGCCTGCGGTGCCCACTCGACCGTGCGCGGCGCGGGCGACCATGGCACCACCGGCATGATCGGCGCCTCGGTGGTGCCGATCGGATCGGCCGCACGACGCTCGGCCGCGGCTTCGCTCGCGACGATGCGGTCGGCGGCGGCTCCGATCGCGTCCTCGAGCGCGTCGAGTTCCGGGGCATCCTCGGTCACGCGCAGCATCATCTCGAGCGTGGCCGTCTCGAGCTCGCCGATCTCGCTGCTCGCGTCGCTGCCCTCGAGCGTGCCCGCGGCGAGGCGCGCCTCGATGTCGGCAAGCCGCTGCTTGCCGCGGGCCACCAAGTCGTGCAGCTCCTGCGGCGTCGGTGGCGGTCCCGGCGGCGGCTCGGGGGCTGTCGGCGCGACCGCGGGCGTCGCGACCGCGGGCGGCGCGACCGGTGCCGTCGCGACCGCAGGGGCCGGCGGTGCTGCGGTGGCTGGTGCGGTCGCACCCGCCGACGTCGGCGACGGGGGCAGGACCGGCGATGGTTCGTTCGCGCTGGCGATCGGCGCGGCCGACGTCTCCGCCGGCGTGGGCGCAGCCGCGCCGCCGCACGCGGCGAGCCACGATGCCACGCCGAGCGCCCGCGCGCGTGCGCCACAATAATGAGGATGGATCATCGTGCTGGTCGACCGCCGCGGAGCAAGTTCGATCATGAGGGGCCGGTACAATCACACCACGCCGCAGCGGCCCGCGGCAGTCCCGATGCGGGTCCGGCCGTGCGCACGGCCGGGTTTGCCTGCTGGGTCGAGCGCCCGACCGCAGCCGCGGCGGGCGTGGCCGCAGGCAGCTGCGCGGCTGCGCACGCGCGGGCGACAGTGCTAGCGTCGCATCGTGCCCGAGGCGCCGGTCGAGCTGGCCCAGACCGGCGTCGCCGCGACGCTGGCGGCGACGCAGACCGGGGTGCGCAGTCGCGGCAGCGAGGACCTGCCGGCCCGCGTCGGACGCTTCGTGGTGCTGCGACGCCTGGGCGCCGGCGGCATGGGCGTGGTGCTGCTCGCCTACGACGAGCAGCTCGATCGCAACGTCGCGGTCAAGCTGCTGTTCCCCGAGTTCGCCGCCGACCGCGAGCGCCAGCGTCGCTTGCTGCACGAGGCGCAGGTGCTGGCCAAGCTCTCGCACCCCGGCATCGTGGTCGTGCTCGAGGCCGGCGAGGACCAGGGGCGCTGGTACCTCGCGATGGAGTTCGTCGAGGGTCAGACGCTGCGGCAGTGGGCCCAGCAGCCGCGCAGCGTGGCCGAGCGCATCGACGCGTTCGTGCAGGCCGGGCGCGGCCTCGCTGCCGCCCACGCCATGGGCGTGATCCACCGCGACTTCAAGCCCGACAACGTCATGATCGACGCCAGCGGTCGTGTGCGCGTGCTCGACTTCGGCCTGGCGGTCTCGGTCGCCCAGGGCGACCTCGATGCGATGGCCGGCACGCCCGCGTACATGGCCCCCGAGCAGCTCGCGGGCGCGGAGCTCGACGGCCGCACCGATCAGTATGCGCTGTGCCTCTCGCTGGCCGAGTGCCTGCTGGGCGCGCGGCCGCGGATGCAACCGGGCGGGGGCATCGATCCCTCGGCGCTCGCGGATCGGCGGATCGGTCGCGCGCTGCGGGCCGTGCTCGAGCGCGGGCTCGCGCTGCGACCGGCAGATCGGTTCGAGGACACGGACGCGCTGCTGCGCGCGCTCGAGCGGGTGCGCCGGCCCACGCGGTGGTGGTGGGCGCCAGCGTTGCTCACCGCCGGCTTCTCGCTGCGCTACGCCCTGCCCGGTGACGCGGCACCGCCGTGCAGCGGCATCGCCGCGGAGATCGACGAGGACTGGAACGACCAGCTGCGGGCGACCGTGATCGCGGCCGCGGGCGACGACGACGCGCCGGCATGGTTCCGCGATGCCGACGCGTGGCGCGACCGTTGGATCAACGCGGCCACGCAGGTCTGCGAGGACACGCGCGTGCGCGGGGTCCAGGGCGAGGCCTTGCTCGACCGCCAGCGGATCTGTCTCGCAGGCCAGCGTCGCACGCTACGGGCGATGGTCGAGGTCGCGATCGAGCGCGGCGCCACCGGCAGCGCCCGCGCGCAGGCGCAGGCGCTCGCGCTGCCGCGGCCCGAGAACTGCACCGACCCGGTGTTCGTGCTCGCGGACGTCGAGCCACCCCCGGCGGAGATCGCCGACGAGGTCGAGCAGCTGCAGGTCCGACTCGCGCGCGCCCGAGTGATCATCGAGGGCGGCGACGGCAACGCGGCGCGGACGCTGCTGGACGCGCTGGCGCAGGAAGCCGACCGACTGGGCTACGCGCCGCTGCGCGCCGAGATCGAGGCGCGCCGCGGCCACGCCGCGGTCGCGGCCGGAGATCATCCCGCAGCGCGCCAGCACCTGCAGCACGCCTACCGCCTGGGGCGCGCGAGCAAGCACCGCATGGTCGCCTTCGATGCCGCGATCCGGCTGGCGTCGTCGCAGTCGAACGTCAACGCGACGCTCGCGGCGTTGTGGCTCGAGCTCGCCGAGCTCGAGGTCGGCGACGGCATCGGCACCGAGCCGGGGATCCGACTCGACGTCACGCGTGCGCGGCTGGCCTCGAGCGACGGCCGCCCCGCCGACGCACTGCCGCCGCTGGCGCGCGCGCTGGCGACCGCGACCGAACACGGCGCGGACCCGCTGGTCATCGCCGACATCCGTGAGCGCATGGGCACGGCCTACCGCCACCTGGGGCGCTACGCCGAGGCGATCGCGGAACACCGCGCGGTGCTGCAGACCCGCGAGCAGCTCATGCGCGTGGGCAACCCCGAGCGCGCCTTTCCGCTGATCAACATCGGCAACGCGCTGCGTGAGTCCGGCCGTGCCCTGGAGTCGCTCGAATGGCTCGCGCGCGGTGAGCGGGCCATCGCCGCGGCCCTGGGCGAGGACCATCCCACCCGCGCCGCAGCGTTGTTCAATCTCGCCGAGACCGAGCGCGCGCTGGGGCGCATCGACGACGCACTCGAGCACGTCCGCCGCGTCGACGCGATCGAGCGCGTGGCCTACGGCGAGATCAGCAGCGAACGCGCCGAGACCCTGGTGACGCTCGCGGCGCTCCTGCGCGACAAGGGCGAGCTCGCAGCTGCGACCGAGACCTTGCAGCAGGCGGTCGAGATCTTCGAGCGCACCGTGGGCCCGGACTCGAAGCTCACGCAAGACGCCAGGGACGCGCTCGCGCGCTCGCGCGCGGCCGCGCCGACGGACTGAGCTTCAACCGCCGTCGCAGCCACGCCCCAGTCGCGCGTCGATCCGCGCCGCGACCCGCGGCAGATCGGCGCGCGCCCGCCACGGCGCCGCGGCCTCGCGCGCGGCCGCGACCCGGCCCGCGCGGCACAACACGTCGACCCGCAGCACCGCGCGCTCGGGTGCGAGCGCGCTGGCGGAAAGCGCGACGCGTGGCGATCGAGCAGCGACAGCGCTGCATCGAGCTCACCGCGCGCGATGGCGTCGTGGGCCTGCTCGAGCCACAACCGCTCGGCGTCGTCGGGCACGGTCGCGGCCGTCGTCGCACCGGCGCCGCTGCGGCTCGGCGCGCGCACCGGGTCGGGGCGCGATGGACCCGGCGGCTGCGGGGACACCACGCCGCCGCAGCGGCGGGCGGCGGCAACACGCTGGGCGCAGCGACGGCGGCGGACGGCGACGCGGGCGGCGGCGCGTCGAGGTGCGCGCGCGCCGGGGTCGGCTCGCGCGATCCCGCGGTGTCCTCGCGCGACGCGACCACGCCCGCGCCGATGCCCACCGCGATCACCGGCGCGAGCAACCATGCGAGCTTGGAGGTGGCGACCGTGGCCGCGATCGCGGGCCCGCGCGCAGCACCAGCGATCGCGAGCCACAGTGCCGTGCGTCGCTCGGGCTCGGCCGCGCCCCCTCGCGCCGCGCGGGCGACCACGGCGGGGTCGTGACCACCGGCCGCGAGCCACTGCTCGAGCTTGCCCCGCGCCAGACGCAGGCGCGCGTAGACGGTGTTGAGCTTGACGTCGAGCGCCTCGGCGAGCGCAGGCGCCGACTCACCGCCGAGCTCGATGCGCACGAACACCTCGCGTTGCTCGTCCGACAGGCCCGCGAGGAAGCCAGCGAGCTGCGCCCAGGCGCGCTGGGCCGCGAGCCGCTCGTCGGGCTGCGTCGCCGCGGCGGCCGGCTCGATCGCCAGCGCAGCGAGTCGCAGTCGCCGGCGTGCGCCACCGCGGCGGTGGCTGAACGCGGCGTTGCGCGCCACGCCGACGAGCCAACGATCGAGCGGCACACGGCCGTCGTAGCCGGCCAGGCGGTGGTGCAGCGCGACGAACACGTCGTGGACCACGTCCTCGATCGCGTCGTCGGAGACGCCGGCGCTGCGCACGACCCACCACAGCCGATCGAAGTGCTGCTGGTACAGCGCCGCCATCGAGGGCACGGCGGGGATCCGGGCGGGGGCCAGGCTCGGGGCGGTCGCGGTCAGCACGTCGGGCTCGCGGAGTCCACTGCACCACGGCGCCGCCGATCCGTCACCGCCGCGCGCGTGTGATCCCGCCCAGCCGCAGCGCGGCGCCGCCGACCAGCCGGACCGCCGCCGGCGCGGCCTCGAACACCGGCACGATCTCGGCGCCGGCGGCGACGTGGAAGCGCGGCCGACGGGCAGCGATCAGGGCGTCGAGCCCGGCGAACAGGGCGATGCGCGGATGCGGCGACCACTGCACCCGTGCGCCCAGGCCCACGCCCAGGTAGATCGAGCTCTGGTGGGTCGCAGCCACCATCGCGCCGCGACCGCTCGCGGCCATGGCTCCCAGCTCACCGACGCCGCACAGCGGCACCGCGACCGCGCCGCGCCGCGGCACCCAGCAGCCGCGCAGGCCGAACTGGGTCGAGCGCACGCGCGCGCTGGGATCGCCCTCGCCCGTGCGCGCGAAGGCGTGGCCCGCGTGCACGCCGATGCCCGCGCGCCCGAGCACCAGCAACAGGTCGCCCTGCAGCCACCCCGCGGGCTTGGGCAGCAGGCCCGCCGCGAGTCCGCCGGCGACGCCGAGCTCGGCGTGCACCGGCAGTCGCGCGCGCGGGCGCAGAGGCGTCGGCGACGGCGCGGGCTCGCTCGGCGGCGGCTCGTCGAGGACCGCATCGCCACGCCGCGCCGGGATCGACGCCGCCGGCCGCGGCTGGTCGCGCACCTGCGACAGCGTGGCTGCGACCTGGCGCGGATCGACGCTGGTCGCGACCACGAGCGCGACCGCGTCGGCGAGCGCGTCGCAGCGCGGTGCCTGGAGGCTGCGCTGCTCGGCGTGGGTGTCGTCGTCGAGCGCCAGCTCGACCGCGAAACCATCGGCGCTCGCTTGCACGTCGGCGCGCACGTGCAGCGAGCCGGTCGGATCGAGATCGACGCGCCGGGCCAGCAGCGCCGCGATCGATCGCTGCACCGCATCGCCCGCGGGGCACTGCGGCGGCGCGTTCCACTCGAGGTCCAACGCCAGCGCCGGCGCCGGCGTGGTCGCGGCATCCCCTGCGAGCCCCGGCGGAGCCAGCGCGCGCGCCAGCGATGCCGCGAGCAGACCCGCGCGCGCGCGGCCGCCGGCGCCCTCGCGGCCGCGGGCCGCCTGGAATCTCGTGCTCACGCTGGCGCACTCCGGCATAGCAGGGCCTGCGCCGCGGCGACAAGCGCGGCCGCCGTCCCTGGCGTCGACGCGCACCGTCGCCGATACTCGCGCGCGATGACTCGCTCCATCGCACGCGTCCTGCTGTCCACCTCGCTCGCGACGGCCCTCGGGACCCTGGGCGGCTGCGAGGGCAAGACCACCGGCGCGACCGCCCCCGCCGCCACCGCGGCGGCGCCGTCGGCCACGGCCAAGGCCGCGGGCCGCTTCACACCCAACGACACCGTCATCGACCACGAGGTCACCACGCTCGACGGCAAGCCCAAGCGGCTGTCGGAGTACCGCGGCAAGGCGCTCTTGCTGGTCAACACCGCGTCCGAGTGCGGCTACACCCCGCAGTACGCCGGGCTGCAGCAGCTGTACGCGAAGTACCGCGCACGCGGGCTCGAGGTGCTGGCGTTCCCATCGGACGATTTCGGCCACCAGGAGCCGGGCACGCCGGAGCAGATCCGCGAGTTCGTCGACCAGAAGTTCGCGGTCGAGTTCCCGATGTTCGACAAGCTCCACGCGACCGGTCCGCAGGTCGCGCCGCTGTACAAGGCGCTGACCGAGCAGACCGGCGAGGGTATCCGCGGCGCGGTGAAGTGGAACTTCACCAAGTTCCTGGTCGACCCCAGCGGCCGGGTGGTCGCGCGCTTCGAGCCCGAGGTCGAGCCCGACGACGCGGCGTTGGTGGGCGCGATCGAGCAGGTGTTGCCGCCGGCGTGAAGCGACGCGGCGACCCAGGCACGGCGATGCTGCGGTAGCATCGTCCATCATGCGCCTTGGCCTGGTCCCCCGTCCCCTCTGCGTCGTCGCGCCGACCTTGGCGCTGCTGGCCCTGCTCGCGCCGCAGGCCGCCCACGCGCTGTGCACCAACGGTGACCCCACGGACTGCAACCCCGTGGGCACGACGCTCAACGTCGCAGCGACCTTCGTCGACGCGATGCCACCGGTCGGCTACGACCAGTGCGCCGGCTTCATCAACACCGCCGCGGACGACGTCAGCGAGAGCTGGGACAACAACTGCATCGAGTTCAACGCCGGCGACATGTGGCTGCGCGTGTTCGACGACGCCACCGGCGATCTGATCATGGGCGGTCACCTGTTCGATCCACAGCTGTGCCCGTGGGGCAACAGCGTGTTGGGCTACGACAGCGACAGCCCCGAGGGCGTCGGCCTGCTGGGCCACGCCGGCACCTGCGACGGCTCCAACGGCACCACCTTCGGCTGGTTCCCCAACGGCGGCAGCTTCTGTTCCTGCTTCACGCCCCTGGGCAGCGCCACCTGCGACGACATCTTCACCGCCAACGCGGCCAACGACGCGATCCTCTACTCGGGCGGCAACAGCTCCGATCCGGGCTACGAGGCCTTCTACGCCGAGGGCTTCGGCAAGAACTCGTGCCCCGCGTTCGGCACCACCGAGATCACCGCGCTGCGCATCGCGATCTACGTGCCCAGCCTCGACCCCGACGACGACGACGACGGCATCCTCGACGTCGACGACAACTGCGACCTCGTGCCCAACATCGGCCAGGAAGACGAGGACGGCGACGGCGCGGGCGACGTCTGCGACAACTGCCTGGGCCTGTCGAACCCCAACCAGCTCGACCAGGACTTCGACGGCTTCGGCAACGCCTGCGACAACTGCGACCTCGTCGACAACCTCGACCAGCTCGACGTCGACGACGACTCGCTCGGCGATGCCTGCGACAACTGCCCCGACGACGCCAACGTCGGCCAGCAGGACCAAGACGGTGACGGCCTCGGCGACGTCTGCGACACCTGTCCCGGCGATCTGCTCAACGATCCCGACGGCGACCTGCTCTGCGGCGACGTCGACAACTGCCCCTTCGCGAGCAACCCCGGCCAACAGGACGGCGACGGCGACGGCCCCGGCGACGCGTGCGACAACTGCTCGGTGCTGGCCAACGCAGATCAGGCCGACGCCGACGACGACGGTGTCGGCGACCTCTGCGACAACTGCGTGCTGTTCGCGAACCCCGATCAAGCCGACAGCGACGGGGACGGCCGCGCCGACGCCTGCGACAACTGCCCCGACGTCGCCAACCCCAACCAGGCCGAGAGCGACTTCGACGGCGTCGGCGATGCGTGCGATCCGTGTCCGTTCGACGCCGACGACGCCGACGGCGACGGCGACGGTGTCTGCGACTCGCAGGACAACTGCCCGGCGCTGGCCAATGGGCGCCAGACCGACGCCGACGGCGACGACATCGGCGACGACTGCGACAGCTGCCCCGACGACCCCCAGGACGACGCCGACGCCGACGGCGTCTGCGGCGACATCGACAACTGCCCCGACGACGCGAACGCCGATCAGGCCGACGCCGACGACGACGGCATCGGCGACGCCTGCGAAGGCGCAGGCACCAGCGAGGGCAGCGGCGGCTCCGAGGGCAGCAGCAGCGGCGGCGCCGAGGGCACGACCGGCGTCGCAGACAGCAGCACCGGCGGCGAGTCCTCCGGCGGCGGCGGTTCCTCGGGCGGCGAGGGCTCGGGCGGCACCACCGGCGCGAGCGCAGGCGACAGCAGCGAGGGCAGCAGCGACGGCAACGTCGACGGCGGCACCGACGGCTGCTCGTGCCGCACCGACGCAGGCGGCCGCGCACCCCTGGCGTGGTGGGCACTAGCCCTGCTGGGGCTGCGTCGGCGCCGGCGCTGAGCCGGGGTCACCTGGGGTCACCTGGCGCCCGCCGCATCCGGTACCCTGCAGTGCGACGCGCAGGATGATGGCGGCGACGGCGGCCCAAGGCACGGGCATGCGGAGGTCGCTTCGGCGCTTCGGCGCCAGCCAGTGGCCACGGTGGCCAAGCGATCGGTGAGCGTACGCGAGCAAGGCCGGTACTGGCCACGGCAATTGTCACTTGCTTTGCTCAACCAGGCCCGACAAATTGAAGCTCGTGGCAAGCGTCGGCCCAAGCCTCGCATAGTTGGCGAGCTGCGGCGGTCGCCAGGACCGCGTCAGGAGTCAGGATGACGCCATCGAGCACAGAGCACCCGTCGAGAGCCTGGCTCGCTGTGGCCGCCACGATCGCGATGGGCGGAGCGACGTCCTTGCTTCTGCCGGGAGTCTCGTCCGGCGAACTGAGCGCGTCGGCCCCTCCTCCGATGTCGCGCCTCGATCCATCGACCGTCGGGCACCATGAACTAGATGCGAGTTGTTCCGCGATACAGGACCGCGTCGAGCAGCAAGAGTCTCGGCTTGTGATGCTTCGCAGGCAGGCCGACAGCCTCAAGTCTCTCTTGGGGAAACTCCCCTCTGCAGGCGCCGTCCGTTGGCCCGAGAAGGTCAGCCCCAGCCTCAGTGCTCGGACCTTCCGCGACGTCGTGGCGACGACGCTCGAAGAGCGCGAACTCGAGCCGGCCACCTTTGATTGCACCGAATTTCCGTGCGTCGCACTCCTCCCGGAGGGCGCCACGGAGGACGCCTTTCGTGAAGTTCGTAGGCGGATACAGACTGTGGTCGGAAACGAAGCCGAGGAATACGGCTACATGCGCCTCCTGGACACAAAGGTCGATGGCCCGGCAGCATATGTAGTATCCGTTGTTCCGAGAATAGGGCCCGGAGACACTACTGCAGAAGAGATTCGCGAGCGAGTCCGCGAGCGATCGTCCGCGCACGCGCATTCTGTAGACACGACGCAAGAGCCTGGGTGAGAACGAAAGTGCCTCGGCAAGCACACGTTGTCCGCCTGCTGTTGATCTTCGTCGGCTCAGCGGCCGTTTCTTGGGGCGCTCGCGTCTTCATCTTCCCGACCCTGCCTTCCCCAGCTGCGCTGGCCGCCGAACCTGTTGAAACGACGGTCCGGTCCCGTGCAGCGAAACTCACGCACGCGGGCGTTGCCAGAGTAGAGTGTCGCCACCTTTGGAAGCAACTCGAAGAGATCGAGTCGCAGCGGGCGGCACTGCGCGAGAGCCCGATCCTTGGGACCAACGAATCCCCAAGAGGTTCTGCACCTGCTTGGCCGTCGGCAATCCCTGCTGCACTTTTTCCGCAGGTGTTTTCACCCGTCGCAAAGCAGTGGCTCGAGCTCAACGGAATCAGCGATGTCGTCGTCGACTGCTCCTCGTACCCATGCCTGCTGCTTCGCGACCAGGAGCTCTCGCGTGGAGACAGCCTGAAGAACATCGCCGACATCTTCTTTGACGAGGCGTTCGGGGATAACTCGACGCTGCAAGTCGTGTCCACAGGCTACGTCGAAGCCACGCGAGGGGGTACGCAGCGGGGTTATGAAACCGTTACCTTCGTTCCAAGCGATACCCCGACAGACGAATTACGCGCATCCGTCCGCGCGCGAATGAGAGACCGACTTCGGGATGCCGCATCTGTGTCCGCTCGAGAGTGACGCAAGCGCGCGAGTTCCATGGCCATCTGGACGTAATCGAGAAGAGGGGAGAGAGGGAGGATCAATGGGAGCAATGAGGAAACAAACAGGCGCTTCCGGGTTTCGGGTGGGTTGAGAATCATGGCGTAGCGCCGCTCGGGTAGAGGTCGAGGCCGCCGCAATGGAAGTAGATGGCAGTGCGGAAGCGGTCACGGTTACGGAAACCCCTGGCCTTGTACTTGACCCACTGGATGGTGGCGTTCGTCCCCTCCGCCTTCGCGTTGGTCACCTTCTTGCGGATGGCGACGAGGATGCCGGCGAGGTGATCCTTGATCGTGCGAGCCGCCTTCTTCATCGGTTCCAGCCGCGAGCGGATCGCCCACGCGTACCAGGATGCCCACGCGTCGCGCAACCAGCTTCCAAGCTTCGGGCTCCACAGCGCCATCGCCTCTTCCTTCAACGCCCACGCCCGTGCAGTCTTCAGCGTGCTCGTGCGCAGCGATTCGAAGGCCTCCCAACGACCGTCCGACATCTCGTTCGGGTTCATGAGCCAGTGGTAGCGCGTGCCTACGAGCCGGTCATCGCCTTCACCGCGCAGCTCCTTCGTCTCCGCCCGCCGCACTCGGTCGACAGCATCGCCGAGATGCTTCGCGACGTGGAACTTGTCGAATGCGATCTTCGTCTCGGCGCGCGGGACGGCTTCGTGTGTCGCGATGATGTACGGTGCGTGCATGTCCATCGCCACGACGCATACCTGCTCCAGCTGCGCCTCGGAGAACTGGCGGTAGAAGCCGCCCAGAGCATCCTTGCCCCGTCCGTCCGCCACGTACAGCACGCGCCCCTCGTCCAGATCGTTCACGACCGTCACGTACTCGTGCCCCTTCGCGAAGGACGTCTCGTCGACGCCGATGCGTGCGACGACCTCGAGCTTGCGTCGCGCGAGCCCCCGCCGAACCGCGCGCTCCATCACGCCGTTGACCTCGTCCCAGCTCAGCCGCAGCAACCGAGCCACGCCCGAGACGCTTGCCTCCTTCAGCCAGTCGATCACGAGCGCCTCGAACAGCGCGGTGAACCGCGAGCCGGGCTCGGCCCACGGCACGCGAACTTGGTGGACACCGTGCTCATCGCACTTGACCCGCGGCACCTTCGCCGCGAGGATCGTCTTCATCTGCATGGTGTCGAGGTGCCTCCATCGCCGCTCGCGCGTGTCGTGCCGCCCGCACGGCCGGAAGCACTGCGGGCACTTCAGCGCCTCGTCCTCGACCACCGCCACGCGCACGACCACCTCGCGCGCCTTCATGTCGAGCTCGACGTCTTCCACGCCCCACGGCGACGTGATGCCCAGCAGCTTCGCGTACAGGTCTCGGTCTTGCACCCCATCACGCTACCCGAGACCCCAACCACTACGCCAATCGATAGGACCACCGACGAACTACACAATCAGGCCTTCGAACTTGCGAATTCCACACGGATCCCGGAAGAACCATCGGGAGGCGGGGGGAGAAGGTCGTGGGATCGCGGGGGAATCGTGGGTGATGGGGTGTTG